>JAODMF010000016.1 GCA_025464095.1 Glaciihabitans sp. | reverse complement strand
GCGGGGCGGCGTGCGGCGGGGGTTGCGTGCGGCGGGGGTGAGGGCGAGGCGGGGCGGCGGGGGTGAGGCGTGCGGGGCGAGGCGGGTGGGGCGCGGGCGGCTACCAGCTCGCGGGGTCGGCGAGCAGGCCCTCGAAGGCGAGCTCCGCGGCGCCGATCATAAGCAGGTTCGAGCCGAGCTGGGCACGAACGACCCGCACGCTCTCCCGGGATGCCGCGAGGGGCTGGGTCGCGAGCAGGCGGTCGAGATAGTCGGGAGCGACCGCATACAGGCTGGCGAGGAACCCGCCGAGCACGATCAACTCGGGATTCAGGATGTTGATGGCCGTGCGCAGGGCCACCGCAAGATAGTCGAGCTGGCGATGCACCTCCGCGATCACGACGGGGGACGGCGCCGCCAGGAGGGCTGCCTCGAGAGCGTCGTCGTCGGCATCCGACAACCCGACCAGTGCGAGCAGGCGCTCCCGCCGAACCTCGGTGTCCAGGCATCCGGTCGCTCCGCAGTGGCAGGGCAGTCCGTCGCTGTTCACCAGCGTGTGGCCGAGTTCGCCCGCGTAGCCGGCACCCCCGCCGATCGGCTCGCCCCCGGCGATGATGCCGCCGCCGATTCCGCTCGCGCCGCCGTTGACGTAGATGAGGTCGGTGACCCCGCGGCCGGCGCCGAAGATGCTCTCGGCCATCGTGCCCAGCTGGGCGTCGTTTGCCGCTCTCGTCGGCACACTCGTCGCCGTCTCCACCATCGCGGCAATGGGCTCATCCACCCAGCCCAGGTGCGGGGCGAGCCGGATGACGCCGTCCTCCGCGCGCACGAGCCCGGGCACCGCGATGCCCACTCCGACGAGGCGGTGTTCGGCGAGGTCGGGCCGCAGCTGCTCGATCGCCGCCGCGGCGATGACGACGGCCTCCTGCACGCTCGGCGAGTGATCGGTCGCCGTGCGGATGCGGCGGATCACGTTGCCGCCGAGACCGACAAGGCCGACCACGATGGCGTCCAGTTCCGGGTTGATGGCGATGCCCGCGACCAGCCGCGACGGCACCACGACCGGGCTCGGCCGACCAACCTGGTTGCTCGCATCCGGCTCGATTTCGAGCACGAGCTCACGCTCGACCAGCTCGGCGACGAGCGTTGCGATCGTCGACCGATTGAGCCCGGTCTGCCGGGTCAACTGCGAGCGCGACACACCGCGGGTGCGGTGCACGAGCCCAAGGATGACCGACAGGTTGTGCCGCCGAACGTGGTCGCTGCTGTTACCGCGGCCGGCGTTCGGCGCGTCGCCGGTTGTCATCGCCCCGGGTGGCGCGTCACAGCGCCACCTCGGCCTTTCCGCCAGCGGCGGTGACGGATGCCCCGCCCGCCACCCGAGCGCTCCACGCGCCGGCACCGCTCGAGGTGACACTCGCCGTGCCGTTCGCGCGCGTCACCGTGAAGGTGGCCGACACGCCCTCCGGATTCGTGACGGTCACCTCCTGCGATGGGGACGAGTCGGATGCCGCGTACAACTCCAGCGTCAGCCTGTCCAGGTAGTCGTAGTCGGGCCGGTCCTCGCGGGCGCCGATCGGCAGTACCGCGCCGTCGCGCACGTACAGCGGCACGGTGTCGAAGCCGTGCACCTCATGGCGCCAGCCCGGACCGGTGACGACCTCCCCCGTGAAGTAGTTCGTCCACGTGCCGTCCGGCAGGTAGAAGTCAACGTCTCCCGCCGCACTGAACACCGGCGCGACCAGCAGGTCTGTGCCCAGCATGTACTGGCGATCGAGGTGCGCAACGCCCGGGTCCGACGGGAACTCGAGTTGCATCGGCCGCAGCACCGGAATCCCCCGGTTCGTGGCCTCGAGCCCGGCGGCGTAGATGTAGGGCATCAATCGCAGCTTCAGCCTCGTGAAGATGCGCGCAACATCCGTCGCGCTGGTGCCACCGTCGAGCGACTCGCCGTTGGGTCCGTCGAAGATCCACGGCACTCGATAGGAGTCGCTGCCGTGGAAGCGGCTGTGGGTGGAGAGCAGGCCGAAGGCGGTCCACCGCTTGTAGACGGCAGCATTCGGCGTGCCCTCGAAGCCGCCGATGTCGTGACTCCAGAACCCGAAGCCGCTGAATGCGAGCGAAAGGCCGCCGCGCAGCGACTCAGCCATCGACTCGAAGCTGGATGTCGAGTCCCCGCCCCAGTGCACCGGCATGGTCTGGCCGCCGGCGGTCGCCGATCGCGCGAAGACGACGGCGTCTCCCTTCCCACGCTTCTCCTGAAGCACCTCGAAGACCGCCTGGTTGTACACCTGGGTGTACCAGTTGTGCATCCGGTCGGGCGCGGAGCCGTCGAAATAGTCGACGTCGAGGGGGATGCGCTCGCCGAAGTCGGTCTTGAACGCGTCGACCCCCTGGTCGAGCAGTCGACGCAGCTTGGACTGGTACCAGGCACGCGCATCCGGGTTGGTGAAGTCGACGAGAGCCATGCCTGCCTGCCACAGGTCCCACTGCCAGACGTCGCCGTTCGGACGCTTCAGCAGGAAGCCGCCCGCTTTCGCCTCGGCGAACAGCGGCGACCGCTGCGCGATGTACGGGTTGATCCAGACGCTGACGTGCAGGTTCTTTGCGTGCAGGCGCTCCAGCATCCCCTCGGGATCCGGGAAGACGCGGCTGTCCCATTCGAAGTCGCACCAGTTGAACTCGCGCATCCAGAAGCAGTCGAAGTGGAAGACGCTCAGCGGCAGGTCCCGTTCGGCCATCGCATCGATGAAGCCGGTCACGGTCTCTTCGTCGTAGTTCGTCGTGAAGCTGGTGGAGAGCCAGAGGCCGAAGGTCCAGGCCGGGACGGATGCGGGTCGCCCGGTCAGCTGCGTGTAGCGCTCCAGTATCTGCTTCGGAGTCGGGCCATAGATGACCAGGTACTCGAGGCTCTCGCCCGGCACCGAGAACTGCACCCGCTCGACCGCCTCGGAGCCGACCTCCATCGAGACGTGGCCGGTGTCGTTCACGAAAACGCCGTAGCCATGATTGGTCAGGTAGAACGGGATGTTCTTGTAGGCCTGCTCGCTGGAGGTGCCGCCATCCGCCTGCCAGATTTCGACGGTCTGTCCGTTCTTGATCAGCGGCCCGAAGCGCTCGCCCAGGCCGTAGACCTGCTCGCCCACGCCCAGGTCGAGCTGGTGGTGAAAGTAGCTGGTCGTAGCGCCGGGCGTGCGCGCGGCGCCGACCGGGCCATCCTCGACCTGGGCGCCGGGCGCGACTTTGACGGTGCCGATCGACTTGTGGCCGCTGCCAGTCAGCCGCTTCCCCTCGGCTTCGAAGCTGAGGTTCCACGGCGCACCGGGAGTGACGCGTGCGCTCAGTGCGCCGCTGGTCAGGATGCCGGTGCCGTTCTCGACGGATGCGACGCCCGACCCCTCTTCCGCGCCGACGAGCGCAAACCCTCGGGGCGCTGCACCGCCGGCGAAGTGCTCGGCGCGAACGCGGATGACGTTTTCGAGCGGAGAGTTGACGGTGACCGTGATGCTCGGGCGGTTGAGGGTGTCGCCGCGCTCCCGGATGACGGAGGTCGGCGCGGTCACCACGAGTGCGGCATCCACCGCTTCAATGTCGTACGCCTGCTGGGCGTAGAGGGCGGAGACGCCGGGGCGCGGCAGCCAGAATCCGTCGGTGAACTTCATGTTGTGCCTTTCGGGCGTCGTCGTTGATGCCTAACTATCCCGCGAACCGCATTGCGTTTCCCGTACGCGAGGCTAATATGTTCTACGGTACAACAAATCACCAACGAAGTTGAAAGCAGGAGCAGCTCATGGCGCCCACCCCCACCCGCGAAGACAAGTTCTCGTTCGGTCTCTGGACCATCGGTTACAACGGCGCCGACCCGTTCGGCGGCCCCACCCGCGCACCCCTGGATGTCGTCCACGGCGTCGAAAAGCTCGCCGAACTCGGCGCATACGGCCTCACCTTCCACGACGACGACCTGTTCGCCTTCATGACGACGGATGCCGAACGCCAGAAGCAGATCGACCGCCTGAAGCAGGCGCTCGCCGACACCGGCCTCATCGTGCCGATGGTGACCACCAACCTGTTCAGCGCTCCGGTCTTCAAAGACGGCGGGTTCACATCCAACGACCGCGTCGTTCGCCGGTTCGCCATGCGCAAGGCGATGCGCCAGCTCGAGCTCGGCGTCGAGCTCGGTGCGAAGACGTTCGTCATGTGGGGTGGCCGCGAGGGCGCCGAGTACGACTCCGCCAAGGACATCCGCCAGGCACTCGAGCGCTACCGCGAGGCCGTCAACGTCTTCGCCCAGTACGTGACGGATAAGGGCTACGACATCCGCTTCGCGATTGAGCCGAAGCCGAACGAGCCTCGCGGCGACATCCTGCTGCCCACGGTCGGCCACGCCATGGCGTTCATCTCCACGCTCGAGAAGCCTGAACTGTTCGGCGTCAACCCGGAGGTCGGCCACGAGCAGATGGCGGGACTGAACTTCGCGTCGGGAATCGCCCAGGCGCTCTACCAGGGCAAGCTCTTCCACATCGACCTCAACGGCCAGCGGGGCATCAAGTACGACCAGGACCTCGCGTTCGGTCACGGCGACCTGCACAACGCGTTCGCGCTCGTCGACCTCCTGGAGAACGGCGGCCCGAGCGGAGGCCAGGCCTACGACGGCCCGCGGCACTTCGACTACAAGCCGTCGCGCACCGAGGACGAGAACGGCGTCTGGGATTCCGCGGCCGCCAACATGCGCACGTACCTGCTGCTGAAGGAGCGTGCCGCGGCCTTCCGCGCCGACCCCGAGGTGAAGGAGGCGCTCGAGGCTGCCCGCGTTGCCGAGCTGTCGGTTCCGACGCTCGGCGAGGGTGAGACCTACGACGACCTGCTGGCCGACCGTTCCTCGTACGAGGACTTCGACCACGAGCAGTACTTCAACGGCAAGGGCTTCGGCTTCGTGCGCCTGCAGCAGCTGGCCACCGAGCACCTGCTCGGCGCTCGCTAGAGTTCGTCGGCCGCCCGCTCGCCCATTTGTTTTTCACACGAGTTGCCCACTTTCGTCGCTTTCGGTCCCCGTTTAGCGACAAAAGTGGGCAATTCGCGTAGTAGAGAGAGGATCCGCGCATGACGCTGGTCGCCGGAGTCGATTCGTCCACACAGAGCTGCAAGGTCGTCATCCGCGACCTCGAAAGCGGCGCGATCGTGCGGACCGGTCGCGCCACGCATCCCGAGGGCACCGAAGTCGACCCGGAGACGTGGTGGGTCGCGCTGCGATCCGCCGTCGCCGACGCCGGGGGCCTTGCTGACGTCGCCGCGATCTCGATCGGCGGCCAGCAGCACGGCATGGTCGTCCTGGATGCGAGCGGCAGCGTCATCCGGCCCGCCCTGCTCTGGAACGACACGCGGTCCGCCGCGGCCGCGGCCGACCTGATCGCCGAGGTCGGCGCTGCCCAGTTCGCGGAGCGTACGGGCTCGGTTCCGGTCGCATCCTTCACCCTCACGAAGCTGCGCTGGCTCGCCGACAATGAGCCGGAGAATGCCGCTCGCATCGCCGCGGTCGCGCTCCCCCACGACTGGCTGACCTGGCGGATGCGCGGCTTCGGCCCCGAGAACCCGCAGCTGGAGGAACTCGTTACCGACCGATCCGACGCGAGCGGTACGTCGTACTTCAACTCCACGACGAACGAGTACGACCGCGACCTGCTCGACCGGGCCCTGCGTCGTGACGGGTCCGCCGAAAACGAAGGAATTGTGCTGCCCACGGTGCTGGAACCCAGCGAATCGCGCACGGTTGCGCTCGGATCTCCTTCATTTTCGGCGGGACTGCTGGTGGGCGCGGGCATGGGCGACAACGCCGGCGCCGCGCTCGGCCTCGGCGCCACCACCGGTGACGTCGTCGTATCGATCGGCACCAGCGGAACGGTGTTCGCCGTAACCGACGTACCCGCCCACGACGAGTCCGGCACCGTCGCCGGGTTCGCGGATGCCGCTGGCGGCTTTCTTCCGCTCATCGCCACCCTGAACGCGGCCCGCATTCTCGACGCCGTTGCCGGGCTCCTCGCGGTGTCGCACGACGAGCTCGGCGCTCTCGCTCTCGCGGCGGAACCCGGCTCCGCCGGCGCCGTACTCCAGCCGTACTTCGAGGGCGAGCGCACCCCGAACCTCCCGAACGCGACGGCGACGCTGTTCGGACTGACGCTCACGAGCACCACGCGGCCGAGCCTTGCTCGAGCATCCATCGAGGGAATGCTGTGCGGGCTCGCCGACGGCCTCGACGCGGTACGGGGCCAATGCGTCGTCGCGCAGCGCCTGCTGCTCGTCGGGGGCGCGGCCCAGAACCCGGCCGTCGCCGCGATCGCCGCGCAGGTGTTCGACGTTCCGGTCGTCGTGCCGGAACCCGCTGAGTATGTCGCGCTCGGCGCGGCGGTGCAGGCGGCGTGGGCCCTGGGCGGTGAGCGCCCGGCCTGGCCGGTCACGCTCACGGTGCAGCCCGCGCCCGACTACCGTCCGGTCATTCGGCAGCAGTACCGCGCGGTGGCGAGCCGGGACTAGGCGCGGCCGCGTCCCACCACGCGAGCACGCGTGTCGCGTACAGCGTGAGCCACCGGGACGGCTCGCCGGGCGGGACATCGACCTCGAACCAGGTGCGGCCCGGCTGCGGCTGTCCCTGCAGCCAGGTGCCGTCCGGTTGCCGGGCGGCGCGAACCACGCCGATCGCTTCGGCGAGCCGCGGGTCGGGCGGCGCACCGTCGTGCAGAGACGCCTCCCTGAAATAGTCCAGCGCCCTGAGCACGCTGTATTGCCACCGGAACGGGTAGGCGAACCGCGTCGCCCACGGACCGACCAGTTCGCCCGTCGACATCGTCCACAGCAGCCGGCGCTCAAGGAGGTACGCCTCCCCCGATCGTCGGGCCGCCCGGAGCGCGTCGCTGCCCCCGGTCGCGGCCTCGTAGCGCAACAGGCCCCTGAGCGAGTTGAGCGTGGAATGGAACGAGGAGCGGGTGGATCCCTCGACCCAGTCGCAATTCCAGCCGCCGTCGGCCAGGCGGTGGTCGAGGAACCACTGGGCGAGCCCCGCGACATCCGCCCCAAGCCACGCGCCGGTGGCGAGGGTGTAGCCGTTGATGCAGCAGTCCACCTCACCTCCCCAGTACGGCAGGTCGTTGTACTCCCAGCGACTGTTCGCAGCGAGCAGGTCGACGGTGCCCGCGAGTGCGCCCGCATCCAGGCCCCAGTCACGCAGCGCGTTCAGCGCCCATGTCGTCGCCGTCCAGGGCTGGCCGCCGCCATCGGCCGCCTCCGGGCCACGAAAGTCGCCGGGAAAATACGCGCCGCCTGCCCACTGGCCGTCAGCATCCTGCAGCGCAAGCAGCCGGGCGCCGAACCCCTCCGTCGCGATGCGCGCCCGCGTTGCGCTCCACACCTCGTGCGGCGCGCCCGCCAGGTCACGCTCGACCTGCCAGCGCAACGCCGGATCCGAGTCGAGCAACCAATCGAGAGGAACAGGCTCAACGGTCATCTTTGACAGGCTATTCCGAACCGGTGTCACTCGCGAGGGGCACGAGCGTCGGCGGCAGCGAATCCGCGCGCCGCTGGCAGCGACCTAACCGGCGAACAGGGAACGGAGCCACGCGTACTTGCGCGCCTGGTGTTCTTCGGCGCCGCCCTCGTGTCCATTGAACGGGTACACCTCGATCTGCTTGTCGGGCGACGCCCCGCCTGCGGTGGCGTACGCGTTGAAGGCGGCGAAGACGCTTGACGGCGGGCACACCTGGTCCATCAGCGCGACCGAGAACAGCGTCGGCGCGGTGGCCCGTTCCGACAGTACGGCGTTGTCGAAATACGCCAGGGTCGCTCGAACGGTCGCTTCACGCGAGCGGTACTGCCGAAGGTATCCGGCGATCTCACCGTAGGGAAAGCTGTCAACGATCTCGATCGAGCGGTTGAAGTGGCAGAGGAACGGCACATCGGGCATCACGCCCGCGAGTCCTTCGGCGAGCGCGCCAGCGGCGAGCGCGATTCCGCCGCCCTGGCTCGCGCCCGCGACCACGACGCGATCGGAGTCGACTTGTGCGAGCGTCCGAGCAGCGTCGATGGCGCGAACGGCATCCGTGTAGGCCCGACGGTAGTAGTAGTTCGCCGGATCCAGGATGCCACGGGTCATCACGCCGGGCACCGCCACGGTTCCCGAGCTCTGCGACGGATCGTCGGTGGCGTTCTCGCCGGTCCAGCCCTGGCCCCGGGTGTCGACGCTGAGGTGTGCGTACCCGGCGATCGCGTACTCGACGAACTGGTGAACCGCACCGCGTCCGCCGGAGTAGCCGTGGTACTGAACGACCGTCGGCAGGGGGCCGTCCGCACCGACCGGCAGGTGCAACCAGGCGCGGATGCGGTCACCGCCGTACCCGGCGAACGAAACGTCGAACGTGTCAACGACCGCGAGCCCGTTATCGACGGGCTCGACTGTGACGTCGAGCGGAAAGGTCCGGGCGGTCTGGAGCGTCGATGCCCAGAAGTCGTCGAGGTCGGCCGGCCGCGCAATCTCGGGCAGGTAGTCGCGCAGTTCCTCGAGCGGCAGGTCGAACAGGGCCACGATTCTCCTTCAGGTCGGTCGCAATAACGCTAGCGGAACGACGAAGGGCCGGATCGCGTTGCAGCGCGATCCGGCCCCGGGTGCAGCGGGTGCCTAGCGGCCGCCCGAGCGCCTCTTGTTGTAGACGTCGAACGCGACGGCGGCGAGAAGCACGAGGCCCTTGATGAGGGACTGGTACTCCGTTCCGACACCGAGGATCGACATGCCGTTGTTCAGGATTCCGATGATGAGGCCACCGATGATGGCTCCCGTGACGGTTCCGATGCCGCCGGTGACCGCGGCACCACCGATGAAGACGGCAGCGATGGCGTCGAGCTCGAAACCATCACCGGCTTTCGGGTTGGCGAGGTTCAGCTGGGCCGTGAAGACGAGGCCCGCGAGTGCCGCGATGACCCCCATGTTCACGAACAGCAGGAACGTCACGCGCTGCGTCTTCACACCGGAGAGCGCGGCGGCGTTCAGGTTGCCACCGATCGCGTAGATGTGTCGACCGAAGACGCTGCGGGCCATGACCGCCGAGTAGACGACAACGAGCACACCGAGCACGATCAGCACGATCGGGGTTCCGTTGTAGCTGGCGAGAAGGAACGAGACGAACAGGATGAGCGCGGCGGTGAAAACCAGCTTCGCGAGGAACCAGGGAAACGGCTCATCCTCGACGTTGTACTTGCGGCGGGCCGCGCGCTGGCGAATGCCCTGCACGACCAGCAGCAGCGTCGCGACGACTCCGATGGTGATGGTCAGCGTCTCGAACTGGCCGCCGATGAACCCGAGCGACGGCAGGAACCCGGAGCCCAGCGCTCGGAACTCCGTCGGGAACGGCGAGATCTGCTCGTTCTGCAAGGTGATCTGCGTGAGGCCGCGGAAGGTGAGCATTCCTGCCAGCGTCACGATGAACGCGGGTATCTTGAAGTAGGCGATCCAGAACCCCTGCCACATGCCCACCAGAGCTCCGAGCACGAGGCACAGGATGATGGCGGCCCACCATGGCACGTGCCACTGGGTGATCATGACCCCGGCGACGGCGCCAACGAACGCGACAACGGAACCGACCGAGAGGTCGATATGGCCGGCGATGATCACCATCACCATTCCGATGGCGAGGATCAGGATGTAGCTGTTCTGAACGATCAGGTTCGAGACGTTGATCGGGCGCAGCGTGATCCCGCCGAGACCCGTGAGTACCTCGGCGATCTGGAAGAACGCGACAATGACGATCAGCGCGATGAACAGGCCGATCTGGCGCAGCTGGCCAGCGAGATAGTTAAGTGCCGACCGCGTCCGTGACGTGGGCGGCGCATCCGACTTCGTGAGGACACTCATACGTGATCCTTCTCCCTTTCCTGGGTCATGAATTGCATTACGCGCTCGGCGGTCGCCTCACTGCGGGGAACGTCGGCGGTGATGCGCCCCTCAGACAGCGTGTAGATGCGGTCGCAAATACCGAGCAGTTCCGGCAGCTCCGAGGAGATGACGATGACGCCCTTCCCCTCCTCGGCGAGGCGGTTGATGATTCCGTAAATCTCATACTTGGCGCCGACGTCGATGCCTCGGGTGGGCTCGTCGAGGATCAGCACGTCGGGGTTCGAGTACATCCACTTCGACAGGACGACCTTCTGCTGGTTCCCGCCCGACAGCTTGCCGGTGAGCACCTCGACATTGGGCGCCTTGATGTTCATGCTCTTGCGGTACTTCTCGGCCACCACGACTTCCTGGTTGGCGTCTACCCAGCCCGCCTTCGCCAGCGAGTCGAGGGCGGCCGCCGAGATGTTGCGGCGGATGTCATCGATCAGGTTCAGTCCGTACCGCTTGCGGTCTTCGGTTGCGTAGGCGATGCCGTGCTCGATCGCCGCGGAGACGGTCCTCGTGTCGATTTCGACCCCGCGCTTGAAGACCTTTCCCGAGATGTTGTGGCCGTAGCTGCGGCCGAAAACGCTCATGGCGAGCTCCGTGCGCCCGGCGCCCATCAGCCCGGCGATGCCGACGATCTCGCCCGCGCGGACTGACAGGTTGGCGTGGTCGACGACTACTCGCTCGTGGTCGAGCGGGTGGTGCACGGTCCAGTTCTCGATCCGGAGAAGCTCCTCACCGATGTGCGGAGTGTGGTCGGGAAACCGGCTCTCGAGATCGCGGCCGACCATGCCCTTGATGATGCGTTCCTCGGAGACCGCTCCGGCATCCAGATCGAGCGTCTCGATCATCTTGCCGTCACGGATGATCGTGACCTCGTCGGCGATCGCCTTGATCTCGTTCAGCTTGTGGCTGATGATGATCGAGGTGATGCCCTGGCCCTTCAGGTGCTTCATGAGGTCGAGCAGGTGGGCGGAGTCCTCATCGTTGAGGGCGGCGGTCGGCTCGTCGAGAATCAGCAGTTTGACCTCTTTGGAGAGCGCCTTCGCTATCTCCACGAGCTGCTGCTTGCCGACACCGATATCCATGATCTTGGTGATCGGGTTGTCTTTGAGGCCGACGCGGGCCAGTAGTTTGCCCGCCTCGAGGTTGGTCTGGTTCCAGTCGATCCAGCCGCCCTTCTGCTGCTCGTTGCCGAGAAAGATGTTCTCCGCGATCGACAGGTAGGGGCTGAGCGCGAGCTCCTGGTGGATGATGACGACGCCGGCCGCCTCGGAGTCGTTGATGTTGCGAAAGGCGACCGTCTCGTTTTCGAAGACGATGTCGCCGTCGTAGGTGCCGTGAGGGTAGACGCCACTGAGCACCTTCATCAGCGTGGACTTGCCCGCGCCATTCTCCCCGCAGATGGCGTGGATGTGGCCGCGCTGAACTTCGATGGAGACGTCCTGCAGCGCTTTCACGCCGGGGAACGTCTTCGTGATGTTGCGCATCTCGAGAATGTTGTTTGTCACCGGAGGTACTTCTTCCTTGGTGTCGTAGCCGTGTCGGCCGAACAGGAGGGACAGTGGCGGCGGGGATTGCCCGCCGCCACCGCCCGGGTGTCGAGGAACCTACTTGAGGTCCGCCGGCGTGTAGTAGCCACTGTCGATGAGAACCTTCTGGTAGTTCTCCTTGGTGACGACCGTGGGCTGGAACAGGAAGGTCGGTACAACCTTGACCTTGTTGTTGTAGCTCTTTGTGTCGTTCACCTGCGGCGTGCGGCCGTTCAACAGGTCATCAGTCATCTTCACAGCTTCCTTGCCCAGAAGGCGAGTGTCCTTGTAGATGGTCGAGTACTGCTGGCCGGCGATGATCGACTTGACCGAAGCGGCCTCGGCGTCCTGGCCGGTGATGATCGGCAGCTTGTCGGCGGCGTAACCGGACGAGGTCAGAGCCGAGATGATTCCGATTGACAGGCCGTCGTAGGGCGAGAGCACGCCGTCCAACTTCGCGCCACCCGAGTAGGTGCTCGCGATGAGGTTCTGCATGCGCTTCTGGGCGGTTGCCGGGTCCCAACGCAGGGTAGCGACCTGGGTGAAACCTGTCTGGCCACTCTTGACGACGATGGTGCCGTTGTCGATGTACTTCTTCAGTGTGTCCATTGCTCCGTTGAAGAAGAACGTCGCGTTGTTGTCGTCAGGGCTGCCGGCGAAGAGCTCGACGTTGAACGGGCCCTTCTTTCCTGTTTCTGCACCCGATGCATCCAGGATGCCGAGGCCGGTGAGCAGGCTGGTGGCCTGGTCGACGCCGACCTTGTAGTTGTCGAACGTTGTGTAGTAGTCGACGTTCTTGTTGCCGTTGATCAGGCGGTCGTACGCGATCACCTTGACGCCCGACTTGGCGGCCTGGTCCAGCTGGTCGCTGAGGGCCGTTCCGTCGATCGACGCGATGATGAGAACTTTCGCTCCCTTGGTCAGCATGTTGCTGATCTGCTGGACCTGCTGGGGGATCTTGTCGTCGCCGTATTCGAGGTCGACCTTGTAGCCGAGCCTCTCGAGGTCAGCCTTGACCGCGTCGCCGTCCTTGATCCACCGCTCGGATGTCTTCGTCGGCATAGCAACGCCGACGAGGGCACCCTTGTTGCTGGTCGATCCGGCGGTGCCGGTGTCGCGAGCGGCCGAGCAGCCCGCGAGAACTGCTACAAGTCCCAGTGCGGCAATGCCGATGAGTACCTTTCTAGCCTTCACTGTGTTTCCTTTCGTTCCGAACAGCCCCTCGCCGTACGGCGAGATTGCTCCCGGTGGGGTGGGTGATGGTGTCGATCCGGCTTCGTCCATGAAAGTCGGATCCCTGCCCGGGATGTGTCCCGGCAAGCCTGTTTTGTGTTGTGGGCGCTTCGATGGCGCCTGCTCCGGCTAGATGCTCTGGGCCAGGCGGTAGTAGGCCTGGTTCCAGCGCACCTCCTTCTGGAACTCTCGAAGCGTGGTGTTCTCGTCGATCACGAGAAGTTCGGTCTTCGCCATCTCGGCGAAATCACGGAAGACGTCGACACCGACCGCAGTCGACATCACCGTGTGGTGCGCTCCGCCCGCGGTCAGCCATGCCGCTGCCGAGGTCTCGAAATCGGGTGCCGGCTTCCACACGGCGCGACCGACGGGCAGGTTCGGCATCGGAGCATCCAGCGGTACGTTCTCGACCACATTCGCAACCAGGCGAAAGCGATCGCGCATGTCGCTGAGCGCGACGACCACGGCGGGGCCCGGGTCTGCGTCGAAGACGAGGCGGACCGGGTCTTCCTTGCCGCCGATTCCCAGCGGGTGGATCTCGAGCGACACGGTACCCGTGGTGAGCGACGGGCTCACCTCGAGCATGTGTGCCCCGAGGATCTTCTCCTCGCCGGGCACGAGGTGGTACGTGTAGTCCTCCATGAGGGATGCACCGCCGGGCAGCCCGGCGCCCATCACGTTGGCCGCGCGCACGAGAATCGACGTCTTCCAGTCGCCCTCGGCGCCGAAACCGTATCCGTCAGCCATGAGACGCTGCACGGCGAGGCCCGGCAGCTGCCGGAGTGCACCGAGGTCTTCGAAGCTGGTGGTGAAGGCGCCGAAGCCGCCCTCCTCGAGGAAGGAGCGAAGGCCCAGCTCGATGGCAGCGCCATACCGCAGCGAATCGTGGCGATCGGCACCCTTACGCAGGGCGGGCACGACGGAGTAGAGCTCCTCGTATTCGGCCACCAGTGCGTCGATGTCGGACTCGGATGCCGCGTGCACGGCCTCCGCGAGCTCGTTCACTCCCCAGGTGTTCACCTGAACGCCGAAACGGATCTCGGCCTCGGTCTTGTCGCCCTCGGTGACGGCGACGAATCGCATGTTGTCGCCAAAGCGCGCGAGCTTCAGCGAGCGGGTCGCAGCCCAGCCGGCGGCGGCACGGCTCCAGTTTCCGATGGATGCGGTCACCCGCGGATTGGTGGCGTGGCCGACCACGGTCTTGTGCGGGATGCCCAGCCGGGCCTGGATGTACCCGAACTCCCGGTCGCCGTGAGCGGCCTGGTTGAGGTTCATGAAGTCGAAGTCGATCTCGCCCCACGGCAGTGCGACATTCGCCTGAGTGTGCAGGTGCAGCAGCGGCTTGCGCAGCGTGTCGAGGCCGGCGATCCACATTTTTGCCGGGCTGAAGGTGTGCATCCACGCGACCACGCCGACCACACTGTCGTCGGCGTTCGCGTCGAGAGCGGTGCGGCGAATCGCGTCACTGTCGGTGAGCACCGGCTTCCACACGAGCGTGACGGGGATGTCGGATGCGCCGGCGAGGGTCTCGACGATCGCCTGTGACTGCTCCGCCACCTGGCGCAGGGTCTCTTCGCCGTACAGGCCCTGGCTGCCGGTGAGAAACCAGACCTCGCGGGTCTTCAGGTCGGGGATGATCGAACGGCTCACGCGTGTGCTCCTTTGGCGGACTGCCCGGCTGTGGTTATCGAACGGGCAGCCTGGGGCTGTCCGTAGACGTTCTGGTAGCGATCGAACAGCGCGTCGATCGAGTCCTGTGGGATGGGGATGACGTCGCCGAGCTGGCGTGCGATGTGCACGGTGCGCGCGACATCCTCAGTCATCACCGCGGCCTTGACCGCGTCGGAGGGGCTCTTGCCAATGGTGAACACACCGTGGTTCTGCATGAGCACGGCACGCGAGCGGTGCCCGCTCAGCGTCTCGACCACGCCGCGGCCGATGGAGTCGTCGCCGATGATCGCGAACGGTCCGACCGGGATCGGGCCGCCGAACTCGTCGGCCATCGCCGTGATCACGCAGGGAATCTCCTCCCCGCGCGCCGCCCAGGCAGTGGCATAGGTGGAGTGGGTGTGCACGACGCCGTTGACCTCTGGCATGGTGCGGTAGATGTACGCGTGCGCCGCGGTGTCGCTCGACGGGTTGCGCTCCGAGCCCGGGGTCGAGGGGATGACGTTGCCGTCGAGGTCGCACAGGATCTGGTTGGAGGGCGACAGGTCGTCGTAGGAGACGCCGCTGGGCTTGATGACGAAGAGATCGGCGCCGGGTACGCGGCCGGAGATGTTACCGCCGGTCCAGACGACGAGTTCATAGCGAGTCAGCTCGGCGTGCAGTCCGGCGATCTCATCGCGCATGCGTGCGATGGCGACCTGGATTTCGGGGGCGAAGGCGGTCACTTCAGTGCCTCCCGCTTGATGGACTTGAGTCGGTGCATCACGTCGTTCTCGCCGCGACCGAAGTAGTCGTGCAGCAGGGTGTACTCCGCGTAGAGCGCGTCGTAGGCATCCGCTGCTTCGGGGTTCGGGGTGTAGACATTCACATTCAGCTTTCCCATCGCGGTGCCCGCGTCGTTGACCGTCGTGTACGCGCCCGCCGCAACAGCGGCGTGAATCGCCGAGCCGAGAGCCGGGCCCTGATCGCTGGCGATGGTCGAGATCGGCATACGCAGGATGTCGCTGTACACCTGCATGAGGAACGGGTTGCGGATCAGCCCGCCCGCCGCGATGAATTCGGTAACCGGGACGCCGCTCGCGTTGAAGGTCTCCACGATCGTGCGGGTGCCGAACGCGGTCGCCTCGTAGAGCGCGCGGTAGATCTCCTCGGGCCGCGTCGTCAGCGTGGCGCCGATGACCGTTCCGCTGAGTTCGGCATCAACCAGCACCGAGCGGTTGCCGCCGTACCAGTCGAGCGCGACCAGGCCGTGGCCGCCGACCGGCTGGTCTTTCACCAGGTCGGTGAGGTATTCGTGGATGCTCTGGCCGGCATCCCTCGCAGCGTCGTAGTAGCGCGCGGGAACCTGGTTCGTCACGTACCAGGCGAAGATGTCGCCGACCCCGGACTGGCCGGCCTCGTACCCGTACAGGCCGGAGATGATGCCGCCGTCGACCACACCACACATTCCGGGAACCTCGGCGAGGTGATCGTGGTTCATGACGTGGCAGGTGCTCGTGCCCATGATCGCGACCATCTGGCCCGGCAGGGTCGCGCGGGCGGCGGGCGAGGTGACGTGCGCGTCGACGTTGCCGACGGCAACCGCGATGCCTTCGGGGAGGCCGGTCCAGGCTGCGGCTTCCGCGGTGAGGGTCCCCGCGGCATCCCCCAGCTGGCCGATCTCGTGTGCGACCTTGTCGATCGCGAACCGAGCGAAGCCGGGGTTCAGTGCACCGAGGAAGTCCTCACTCGGGTACTCGCCATCCTGCAGGATGCCCTTGTAACCGGCCGTGCATGCGTTCCGCAGGTAGGTGCCGGACAGCTGCCAGATGATCCAGTCGGCGGCCTCGATCCAGTGGTCCATCCGCTCATAGATGTCGGGATCCTCTTCGAGCAGCTGCAGGCCCTTGGCGAACTCCCACTCGCTGGAGATGAGTCCGCCGTAACGCGGCAGCCATTTCTCGCCGCGGGCGGCCGCCAGCTCGTTGATGCGGTCGGCCTGCCCCTGACCGGCGTGATGCTTCCAGAGTTTCACGTAGGCGTGCGGCCGGTCGGCGAATTCGGGCAGCTCGTTGAGCGGCGTTCCATCGGCGAGCACCGGCAGCACGGTGCAGGCGGTGAAGTCGGTTCCGATGCCGATGACGTGAGCGGGGTCGATTCCGGCGTCCCGAATCGCGGCCGGAACAGCGATCTTGAGAACGTCGACGTAGTCGGAGGGAACCTGCAGCGCCCACTCGGGCGGCAGGCTGGCACCGCTGGTGGCGAGGGTCGTATCCATCACGGCGTGGCTGTAGTCGTGAACGCCGGAGCCCAGCTCGACACCGTCGGAGACACGGACCACAACCGCACGACCCGAGAGGGTTCCGTAGTCGACGCCGATCACGTAGCTCTCGCTGTTTCTGGGCGTTTCGCTCGTGCTCACTCGCTCGGACCTCTTTGTCGTGGAAACCATTCCTGCGCAACGGTCAAAATGTGACCGTTCACAATGCACTCGCCATGCTACAGGCGAAACGGTCACATCTGTCAAGCCACAAGAATCACGCTTAGGTCACGACTGCCGAACGGGCACGAACGGGCACGAATGGAAGCGGGCCCGCCGGCAAGCCTCAGGCCAGGCGCCCCGACGACTCGCGAACGACCAGTTCGGGCGTGAGCTGCTCATGCACCGTCGGCTCATCGCCGCGCAGCTCGCTGAGGATGTGCGAGATCGCACGGCGACCAACCTCCGCGAAGTTCTGCCGTACGGTCGTGAGGGGTGGAAAAAAGTGCGCAGCCTCCGGGATGTCGTCGAACCCGACGATGCTCATGTCACCCGGCACGTCGACGCCCATCTCCCGGCAGGCGTGGAGAAGTCCAAGCGCCATCTGATCGTTGCCGCAGAACACGGCGGTGAAGTCGCGGAAGCGCAAGAGCTCGAGGCCGGCGTAGTAGCCGAAGTGCGCGGTCCAGTCGCCGAGAACGGGCGCGCGCGTGCGGAGGTCGGCTTCGTCCAGCTCCTGGAGGTAGCCGCGCATCCGGGCATCCGCCTCGATCCAGTCCTGCGGGCCGGAGATGTGCAGAATCTCGGTGTGGCCGAGGTCGATGAGGTGCCGTGTCGCGAGACGGGCTCCCGCCACCTGGTCGACGGAGAGGCTGTGGCGGGGGTCGCGGCCGGTCGACTCGAGCGTCAGGAACGGCACGGTGATCATCAGGTCGTCGATCGCATCGAACACGCGCACCTGCGGTGCCATGACGATGATTGCCTCGACCGACTGGCTGAGCAGGTAGTCCAGTCCGGACTTGATGGATGCGTAGTCCCCGGACGAGATGTTCGTAATGCTGAGCCGGTAGCCGGCCTCCCTCGCGGCGATCTCGATCGCGCTGATGCTGGTCGACGGCCCGTAGTGCGAGGACTGCGCGGACAGCACGCCGATCGTGCGGGACCGGCTGGTCACGAGGGCGCGGGCGGCCTGGTTGGGGCGGTAGCCGACCTCGTTGATGACGTCGAGAACGCGCTGCTTCGTCGCCGGCCGGATGCTCGGACTGTCGTTGAGCACCCGGGACACCGTCTGGTACGAAACGCCGGCCAGCCGCGCGACATCCCGGATGTTGGGTGCGCGGACCCTGTCTTGTTCCATCTGGATCAACCGGCTTCGTCGAGGATGTGTACGGTCACATTCTGAGCGTCTCCCCAATTATGCATGCCGCCGCCGCATCCACTCGCCGACCGGCCGCCGCCGGCGAGGGTTCGTCAACGTTCGGCTGGAAGCTTCGCGAACGCTCGCACCGGGAACGTGCCGAAGCTCTCGACCTTCGGCGGCACGGCGGTGAACAGCGCGCCGCTTGCGGGCAGAGCACCGAGATTGGTGAGGTGCTCGACAACGTGAATGCCGGCCGCGAGGAGGCCGCTGTGTGCGGGCCGGCTGCCGTCCGACTCCGTGTCGTCGATGTTCAGCGAATCGATGCCGACGAGGGTGACGCCCTGGGCGATGAGGTAGTCGGTGCCCTCCTCGGTGAGGAAGGGAGCGCCGGTCGCGTAGTCGGGGGTGCCGAAGTGACGGTCCCAGCCGGTGTGCAGGAGTACCGCGCGGCCGGCGAGCGGCCGGTCGAAGAAGGTCGACGCGGCAATGCCACGGTCCGGAGCATCCTGCAGGTGGAAGACCTCGGTCGGCAGGTCGACCAGCGTTGCCAGGTCCAGGCCCGCGAGGTCGGTGCCGCCCTCGTAGCGGTGGTAGGGGCTGTCGATGTAGGTGCCGGTATTGCCGATGATCGTGATCAGGTCCATCGCGAACTCGGTGCCCGGCGCGTAGCGTGCGCGCGAATCCTCCCGCGTGAGGTGCGGAGTGATGACCGGCGCCGGCAGCCCCGGGTAGGTGACGAGGCCGTCGTAGATGGTGTGGCTGAGGTCGACGATGCTCACGAGTTCACAGGTTCCTTTGATTGGTTTCGCCGGACGCGGGAGACGAGCGTCACGACAACGGCGGCAACGACGAGCAGTGCCGGAACGAACAGGTTGGGACCGGCCAGCACGAGGAGTCCGGCCACGAGGATGACAGATACCACGGCCATCCACCAGCCGGCGCTCCACCGATGCAGGAGCCTGACCGCCGCGATCATCCCGAGGAGATAGACGGCCACCATCGAGCTGGTGTGTACCAGGATGAACGGCTTCAGGTCGAAATCGCGAAGCACCAGGACTGCGAAATAGATGACATTGATCGCCCCGACAACCACGAGTGCGCGGCGCGGGACTTCTCCGGCATCCGCGCCCCTGGCGATCCATTTCGGCAGGTGGCCGTCGCGGCCGAGCGATGCGCCGAGGTTGGCGAAGGCCGGCAGGTAGGCGTTGAGTACCCCAACGGCGACGATGAACGAAATGGCCGCGACGACGCCCGGGCCGATGCCGCCGGAACCCTGGGTGACCAGCGCCAGCAGCGGGACGGCGCTGGATCCGGCGCTCGTGCCGAGGACGGCGACGGTGATGAGTTGCAGCGTGAGGTACGCGACTCCGACGGTCACAATGGCGATGGCTGTTGCGACCGGGATGGTGCGCCGCGGATTCTTGAACTCCGCGGCGATGTGCGTCACCGCTTCCCAACCCGCGAAAGCCCAGACGAACAGGCTGATCGCCGCTCCGACGCCGCCCCAGCCGTGCGGCAGGAACGGCTGGAAATTGCTGGACTTCGCCGACGGGACGGCAATCGCAACCACCAGGATGACGACGAGGATGAGCGCGCCGGTGAGAACCAGCTGAACCCACCCGGCGATGCGGATGCCGATGGCCGTCGCTGCGAACGGCGGCAGGTAGATGAGTACCGCGACGAGAGTGACCATCCAGCGCGGTCCACCGGCGACGGCGACGAGGTATTCGCCACCGAGGGTCGCGACCACGGGACCGCCGACCGCGACACCGAAGAAGAACCAGTAGCCGGCCATCCGTGCCGCGGTCGCACCGAGGGCGAGGCGGACGAATGTCGCTACTCCCCCGGCATCCGGGTAGC
This sequence comes from Glaciihabitans sp., assembly GCA_025464095.1. GTDB lineage: Bacteria > Actinomycetota > Actinomycetes > Actinomycetales > Microbacteriaceae > RYN-84. The sequence continues at coordinate 848 of JAODMF010000016.1, read as the reverse complement.
GGGCCGCGAGAGCCGCGAAGGTTCCGGCGAGCGGGATCGACAGCACGAGCACGGCTGCAACGGAAAGAATCGACGCCGGCCCGGCCGCGCTGGCCGCGAGCCCCGGCAGCACCAGGATGCCGGTGCCCAGCACCGCGGCCACGTACAGCGCCGAGGCCTGCAGCACCCCGACGCGTCCGCGCTCCGTGATCGCCGGATCCAGGGTCGTGGTCATGACTCCAGCGTGGCAACGACCGTGCGCGCCCGCCACGCAATATCGGACACCCCGCCAGTCGTTAGCGCCATCCGCTCGGCCCGCCCCCGCCCCGCCCTCCGACCCCCATTGCGGAGGACGACACGCCGCGCCGGTCACGCAACGCGAGCGCGCTGCGGCGTGTCGTCCTCCGCAATGGGGGTGGGGCGGCTCACTGCGTGAGGTCGTAGAGCGTCACCGAGTTCACCGTCGTTGCGGTGAAGTTGGCGGCCACCCAGCTCGCGATCGAGCTGGCCGCCTGCGACCCGCCGTTCGACTGCCCCAGTGAACCGGCGATGAAATAGTGGATGCTGCCCGCAGCCACGTAGGCCTTGAACTGCGCCAGCGTCGGGGCGGGGTCGCTCCCGTTGAAGCCGCCGACCGGCATGACCGCCTGGCCACTGGACAGCTGGTACAGGGCCGCGTTGTTCGACCCGACGGTGGCCGCCGCCCACGAGTACGTGCTCGCGTTGGCGGAGATCAGCGCCGTGACCTGGGCATCCCCGTTACCGCTGCCGAGGAGCCCACCGGCGCCCCCGCGCCCTCCCCGCCCGCCGGGGTTTCCGGCCTGGCCGCCGGGAGGCGCAGCGGGCGCCGTGCCAGCCGGCGCCGTGCC
>JAODMF010000001.1 GCA_025464095.1 Glaciihabitans sp. | reverse complement strand
GGGTCGCGCACGGGCGCGGCGCGGCGCGCGGGCGTCGCGTGCGGGCGCGGTGGTTGCGCCGCTTGTCCTCAGTTCCGACGCACTCCGACCGCGGTGGCGGGAGAAACGTGCTGGTGGCGGGAGTTATCGGCCGATCGGCGGGAGTTATTGCGAGGTGGCGGGGGCCTAGGCTCCCGCCACGAGCAGTTATCCCCCGCCGGCAGCTCAGAGTGCTGTCACTAGCCCCCGCCGTTAAGGCAAAACTCCCGCCACCAGGACCCACCACGAGCACGCAACTCCCGCCACGAGGAAGTAACTCCCGCCGCGAGCACGCAACTCCCGCCAGCAGCACTCATCTCCCGCCACCGCGGGCGCGGGCGATGGCTCAGCGGACTCGCGTGCCGCGCCATGCGTGCCAAACCCATCCGAGCGCGAGCCCGAGCCCGAGCCCGAGCCACTACCGGGTCCGACACGACCTGCGCCCGACCCGAGCCGACTAACTACCGGGTCCGACACGACCTGCGCCCGACCAGCCGCCCGGCCCGACCCGCTACCGACCCGACCCGACCCACTACCGACCCGACCCGACCCGACCGACTACGCTACCGAGCCCGACGCGACCCGCCCTACCGACCCGCTAGCGAATCGCCGTCGTCGCTCGGTCGCGGCCCAACAGGTCGCGGTGGTGGCCAACGGCCGTCCAGCCATCGGCAGCCAGCAGCGCACCGATGGCCGCGGCCTGCAGCTCGCCGTGCTCGAGGATGAGCGTGCCACCGGGACGGAGCAGGCGCCTGGCCGTTGTGGAGACGTGACGCACCACATCCAGTCCGTCTTCGCCCCCATAGAGCGCGTGCGCAGGATCGTAGAGACGCACCTCCGGGTCGCGGGGCACTGCATCCTGTGGAATGTACGGCGGGTTCGAGATCACGACGTCGACGATGCCGTCGAGCTCGGGCAGCGCCTCGGCGAGGTCGATGAAGACGAGGCGCAGGTTGTCGGCCCCCGTTTCTCGCAGGTTCTGCTTCGCCCAGACGAAGGCGACCGGCGAGTTTTCGACACCAATCACCCGCGCGTGCGGAACCTCGGTCGCCATCGCCAGCGCAATCGCGCCACTGCCGGTTCCGAGGTCGACGCCGATCGGTTCGGGCGATGCGACCGCGCGGAGGGAGTCGATGGCGTACTGCGCGACCTGTTCGGTCTCCGGCCGCGGGACGAAAACGCCGGGGCCAACGGCGAGCTCGAGGGAGCGGAACGGAGCACGACCGGTGATGTGCTGCAGCGGCTCGCGGGCGGCTCGACGCTCGACAACCTCCGCGATCATGAGGACGTCCTCGAGCGGCAGCACGGCTTCGGTGATGATCCTCGCCTGCACTCCCCCGCGGCTGAGTCCCAGCACGTAGCCGATCAACAGCTCGGCGTCGACACCGGGCGTAGGGATGCCCGCGCCGGCGAGCCGTTCGCGGGCGCGCGCGTAGACGGTCGGGAGCGCCTGGTCGGGATGGGTCATCGTGTGCATATCGTCGGGGTGGAGCAGCGAGTCCTAGTCGTCGGAACCGATCTCGGCAAGGCGCGACTCCTCGTCGGCCTCGATGTCGGACCGGATGACCGGCTCGAGCGCGCCATTCATGACGGCATCGAGGTTGTAGGCCTTGTACCCGGTGCGGTGATCCGCGATGCGGTTCTCCGGGAAGTTGTAGGTGCGGATGCGCTCCGACCGGTCCATGGTGCGAATCTGGCTCTTGCGATAGGCCGACGCCTCAGCGTCCGCCTCCTCCTGGTAACGCGCGAGGATGCGTGCGCGCAGAACGCGCATACCGGCCTCGCGGTTCTGCAGCTGGCTCTTCTCGTTCTGCATCGCCACGACGATTCCGGTGGGAATGTGGGTGATGCGAACCGCGGAGTCGGTCGTGTTGACCGACTGGCCCCCGGGACCGCTCGAGCGGTAGACGTCGATCTTGAGATCGTTCTGGCTGATCTCGACCTCTTCGGGCTCGTCCACCTCGGGAAAGACGAGCACGCCGGCAGCGGACGTGTGGATGCGGCCCTGCGACTCGGTGGCCGGCACGCGCTGAACGCGATGGACGCCGCCCTCGTACTTCAGGTGAGCCCAGACACCCTCGGCGGGGTCGCTGGAGTTCCCCTTGATCGCCAGTTGGACATCCTTGATTCCGCCGAGGTCGCTCGAGGTCTGCTCGATGATCTCGGTTTTCCACTTCTTGGATTCCGCGTAGTGCAGGTACATGCGCAACAGGTCACCCGCGAACAGGGCCGACTCGGCCCCTCCCTCGCCCATCTTGATTTCCATGATCACGTCACGGGCATCCAGCGGGTCGCGCGGAATGAGCAGGCGCCGCAGCGTCTCCTCGGCGGTGGCGAGGCTCTCGGTCAGCGCCGGCACCTCCTCGGCGAACGACTCGTCCTCCGCGGCCATCTCGGTCGCGGCGGCGAGATCATCCGTCAGCTGGCGCCACTCGTGGTACGCGGCGACGATTCGGCTCAGTTCGGCGTAGCGCCGGTTGACCTTCTTCGATCGGGCGGGGTCCGAGTGCAGTTCCGGGTCGGCAAGCTGGTTCTGCAGCTCGTCGTGCTCGGTGAGCAGCGACTGCACTGACTCAAACATCAGTCCTCTTTGTGGCCGTTGCCGTTGGTCGGCGCAGGCAGTGACTTCTGGATCTGCATGAGGAACTCGACGTTCGAGGAGGTCTCCTTCAGCTTGCCGAGAACGATCTCGAGCGCCTGCTGCTGATCAAGACCCGCGAGGGCCCGACGCAGCTTCCAGGTGACTTTGACCTCATCCGGGCCGAGCAGCATTTCTTCACGACGGGTTCCGGATGCGTTGACATCCACGGCCGGGAAGATGCGCTTGTCGGCGAGGGCGCGCGACAGACGGAGCTCCATGTTGCCGGTGCCCTTGAACTCCTCGAAGATGACCTCGTCCATCTTGGAACCGGTCTCAACGAGCGCCGTCGCGAGAATGGTGAGCGAGCCACCCTCCTCGATGTTGCGCGCGGCGCCGAAGAAGCGCTTCGGCGGGTACAGGGCCGACGAGTCGACACCACCGGAGAGGATGCGACCGGATGCCGGGGCAGCCAGGTTGTAGGCACGGCCGAGGCGGGTGATCGAATCGAGCAGAACGACCACGTCGTGACCGAGCTCGACGAGGCGCTTCGCGCGCTCGATGGCGAGTTCGGCGACCGTGGTGTGGTCTTCGGCGGGACGGTCGAAGGTGGAGGCGATGACCTCGCCCTTCACCGTGCGCTGCATGTCGGTAACTTCTTCCGGACGCTCGTCGACGAGAACGACCATGAGGTGAACCTCTGGGTTGTTCTTGGCGATGGCGTTCGCAATGGCCTGCAGCACGAGCGTCTTGCCCGCCTTGGGCGGCGAGACGATGAGGCCACGCTGGCCCTTGCCGATCGGGGACACGAGGTCGATGATGCGGGTCGACAGCTTCTGCGACTCGCTCTCGAGGCGCAGGCGCTCGGTCGGGTACAGCGGGGTCAGCTTGCCGAACTCGACGCGGTTCGCGGCCTCCTCGACCGGCAGACCGTTGATCGAGTCGATGCGCACGATCGCGTTGTACTTCTGGCGGCCCTGGCTGTTGTCGCCCTCGCGCGGCTGGCGGATGGCGCCGACGACGGCGTCACCCTTGCGGAGGTTGTACTTCTTGACCTGGCCGAGCGACACGTAGACGTCGTTCGCTCCGGGGAGGTAGCCGCTCGTGCGAACGAAGGCGTAGTTGTCGAGGACATCGAGGATGCCGGCGACAGGGATGAGCACGTCATCCTCGCTGATCTCCGGCTCGAAGTCGTCGCCGACCGGTCCGCGGCCGCGCTTGCGGTCACGGTAGCGGTTGCGCCCGTTACGGTCGGCATCGTCGCCCTGCAGCTGCTGCTGCTCGCGGTTCGAGTCGCGGTTGCCGTCGCGGTTCTGGTCGCGTGCGGAGTCACGATTCTGTTCGCGGCCCTCGCGGTTCTGTTCTCGTGCACCGTCACGGTTCTGGTTGCCGTTCGCGGCACGGCCGCCCTGGCTGGCACCGTCGCGGTTGCCGTCGCGGTTGCCGTCGCGGTTGCCATTCTGCTGGTTGTTCTGGCGTGCTGCGCCATCGCCCTGCGCACGCTCACCGCGGTTGCGATTGCGGCTGCGGGAGTTGCGCGAGCCACCGGACTGCTCGCCGTCAGCGCTGTCCGCCTGCTCGGCGCCATCGCCGTTGTCAGCGACATCCGCGCTCTGGGCGACATCAGCGTTTCCGGCGACATCAGCGTTCTCGGCAACATCCGTTCGGCTGTCACTGGGCAGGTCGAAGCTGGCTGCGGCATCCGCCTGGTCAGCCTGCTCGGCGACGTGCTCGCTTGCGGCAACCGGAGCGGCGTCGACGGGAACGTCGGCGGTCTCCCTGGCTGCAGCGGCGGCGGCGGCGAGTGCGTCCGCCGTGGTCGCACGGCGCGGTGCACGCTTGCGAGCCGGAGCCGCAGCGGGCGCGGCGGCTGCCTCGGGCGCGGCATCGTTCGACGAGGTCTCGACCTGCGATTCGGGTTCTACCCGCGAATCCACGGTGTCGGTGGGGGTGTTGTCCTGGATCTCGTTGATTGCGTCCACGAGTGCTCCTTTGCGAAGTTTGGATGCGCCGGCAAGGCCAAGGTCGCTCGCCAGAGCCTGAAGCTCGGAGAGGCGGAGGGCGCTCAGGTTGGCGCGTTCGCCCGTGCCGGACGCACGGACATTGACATCAGTCACTAGAAAAGGGTTCCTTTCGACTCTGGGGAGAAAACGTCCCAGAGGTAAGCGGACCGCCGGTTCGCATGCCTGGCGGGTGTGTGTCGCACGACGGTCTTGGACCGTGTGGCTACAGCAGACAGATCTGCGGGTTAGCGATTGCTAGTTTGATTGCGAACCGGGAATGCTGGCTAGGCCAGCGCTTCTACCGGGTGCGGTACGACTGTAGCACCTTTGAAGTCGACGGCGAGCATGAGCGGCAGCCACGGCGTTGTCGAGTTGGCCGCGACGAGATCAGCGGCCACCTGCCGCTGCGACGGGTCGCTTCCCAGGACAAGGATCGACGGGCCCGCTCCCGAGACGACGGCCGCGTGGCCGTTGGCGCGCAGGAGCTGGATGAGGGCATCCGTCTCGGGCATGGCGCTCGCCCGGTAGCTCTGGTGCAGTTTGTCTTCCGTTGCGGCCAGCAGCAGTTCGGGACTCTGGATGAGCGCGGCGATCAGCAGCGCGGAGCGCGAGACGTTGAAGATGGCATCCTCGTGCGGAACCGAGGTCGGCTGCAGGCTGCGCGCCAGTGCCGTCGACATGGTCGACTCGGGCACGAACACGAGCGGGGAAACGCCGCGGTGCACGATCAGCTTCTTGTGCTGGGGGCCAGCAGGCGTCATCCACGCGATCGTCAGGCCGCCGAAGAGCGCGGGCGCGACGTTATCGGGGTGCCCCTCCATGTCGGTCGCGAGAGCAAGCAGCGCCTGGGAGTCGATCTCGACGATTCCCTCGAGCAGGCCCTTGGCCGCCATGATGCCGGACACAATCGCGGCACCGGATGACCCCATCCCGCGACCGTGCGGGATCGAGTTGCGTGCCACCAGGTTCAGTCCTGGCAGCTTCTGGCCGTACTCCGCGAACGTGTGCGCTATCGCGGTGACGACCAGGTTCGTCTCGTCGGTGGGAACCTCGCCCGCGCCGACGCCGACGACCTCGACAAAGGCGCCCGGCTCATCCCGAGTCGTGACGGTCAGGTCGTCGTAGAGCGCAAGGGCGAGCCCGAGCGTGTCGAAGCCGGGTCCGAGGTTCGCGGTTGTGGCCGGAACTTTGACCTGGACGGACTTGGCCTGCTCCCACGGGCCGGCGAAGCTCATGCCTTGCTCAGTCCGAGCACGCTGGCGACCTCACCGGTGTCGTTCGCGACAACGGTCGGCTGAACGTCCGAACCATCGGCCGCGCGAAGCGCCCACTGCGGGTCCTTCAGGCCGTGACCGGTAACCGTGAGCACAACCGTCGCGCCCTTGGGGATCTCGCCCGCTTCGCTGCGCTCAAGGAGTCCCGCGACGCTGATCGCTGACGCCGGCTCGACGAAAATGCCGACCTCGGATGACAGGATGCGGTGCGCCTCCAGGATGTGGGTGTCACTGATGGCGCCGAAGTAACCGTTGCTCGTCTCCCTGGCCGCGGTCGCGAGCTCCCACGACGCGGGGTTGCCGATACGGATCGCGCTGGCGATGGTCTCCGGATGCTTCACCACGTGTCCGAGGACGATCGGCGCACTGCCCTCGGCCTGGAAGCCGAACATGCGGGGCAGCCGGGTGGATTCGCCGCGCGCGAGTTCCTCGCTGTAGCCGCGGAAGTATGCGGTGTAGTTGCCCGCGTTGCCGACCGGCACAATGTGGAAGTCGGGCGCATCCCCGAGTACCTCGACGACCTCGAACGCGGCGGTCTTCTGGCCCTCGATGCGGTCCGGGTTGACCGAGTTGACGAGGTGAACCGGGTAGTTCGCGGCGAGGTCGCGCGCGATGTCGAGGCAGTCGTCGAAGTTGCCCTGCACCTGGAGCAGCTCGGCCCCGTGGGCGATGGCCTGGGCGAGCTTGCCCATCGCGATCTTGCCCTCGGGCACGAGAACCGCGGCGGTGATACCGGCGTGCGTGGCGTATGCCGCGGCTGACGCGGAGGTGTTGCCGGTGGAGGCGCAGATGATCGCCTTCGCCCCGTGCTCGACCGCCTTCGAGACCGCCATTGTCATGCCGCGGTCCTTGAAGGATCCCGTTGGGTTCATTCCCTCGAACTTGACCCAGACCTTCGCACCGGTGCGGGCAGAGAGTGCGTCCGCAGGGATGAGAGGCGTCCCGCCCTCGCCGAGCGTAATGATGGGCGTCGCATCGGAGATGTTCAGACGATCGGCGTATTCACGGAGTACTCCGCGCCACTGGTTGGCCACTTACAGTCCCTCAACTCTCAAGACAGACACGACGGCGGTCACCACGTCACTCCGGTCAAGGGCCGCGACCGTAGCCGCGAGCGCTGCTTCCGTCGCCTCGTGGGTGCCAATCACAAGGGTAGCGGTGGCTCGGGTTGCGTCCGTACCGGAGGCGATGGCGGCAACCGACTGGGCCACGGCCTCGACCGACACCGAGTGCTCACTGAACAGGCTCGCGATGCGCGCAAGAACGCCGGGCTCGTCGGCTACCTCGAGGGTGATCTGGTAGCGCGTCGTGACACTCGAGATGGGCAGGACGGGAATTTCGGCATGGGTGGACTCCGCGACTCCCGGCCCACCGATGACGTGCCTGCGGGCGGCGGACACCAGGTCGCCGAGCACTGCCGATGCCGTCTCGATGCCGCCGGCGCCCGCGCCGTAGAACATCAGGCTGCCGGCCGCTTCCGCCTCGAGGAACACCGCGTTGTTGGCGCCGTGGACGGCGGCGAGCGGGTGGGTGTCCGGGATCAGGGCGGGATAGACCCGGGCGGAGACGCCCTCGGTGCCGGTTTCGGCATCCGTCAGTCGTTCGCAGATGGCGAGAAGCTTCACGACGTATCCGGCCTTGCGAGCGGAGAGAACCTGCTCCTGCGTGATCGTGGTGATTCCCTCGCGGTGCACCGCGTCCAGTGGCACGGTGGTGTGGAAGGCGAGGCTCGCCAGGATCGCCACCTTCTGCGCAGCGTCGTAGCCCTCGATATCCGCGGTCGGGTCCGCCTCTGCGTACCCGAGCTGGGTGGCGGTGGCGAGCGCCTCTTCGAGGGAATCGCCGTGCAGGTCCATGCGGTCGAGAATGAAGTTGGTCGTGCCGTTGACGATCCCCAGGATGCGCTTGACCCGGTCACCGGCGAGGCTGTCGCGCAGCGGGCGGATGATCGGGATCGCCCCACCGACAGCGGCCTCGTAGTACAGCTGGGCGCCCACCTGCTCCGCCGCTTCGAACAGCTCGGGGCCGTGGGTCGCCAGCAGCGCCTTGTTGGCCGTGATGACATCCGCGCCGGAGTTGATGGCCTGGAGGATGTACGTGCGCGCCGGCTCGAGGCCACCCATGAGTTCGATGACGATGTCGGCGCCGAGGATGAGCGACTCGGCATCCGTGGTCAGCAGGTGCCTGGGGATGGCCGGCGTGCGTTCGGCGTCGATGTCGCGCACCGCGACCCCGACCAGTTCGAGCCCGGCACCGACCCGGTTAGCGAGCTCCTCGCCGTGGGCCAGCAGCAGCGAGGCCACCTGGGCGCCGACGCTGCCACCTCCCAGCAGGGCGATGCGCAGGTTGCGGTACTCGATCACGGTGTCTCCCGGTTCATTCGGCGGCCAGGCCCGTGTCGCGGCGCAGCAGGTCGTCTTCGGTTTCGCGGCGAATCAGCACTCGAGCGACGCCGTCCTTCACCGCGATGACCGGCGGGCGGCCAAGGTAGTTGTAGTTGTTCGCGAGCGCCCAGCAATAGGCGCCGGTCGCGGGCACGGCAAGCAGGTCTCCCGGTGCGACATCCCCCGGCAGGTACTCCGCGTGCACCACGATGTCGCCGGATTCGCAGTGCTTGCCCGCGACACGCACGAGGGCCGTGCCCGCGCCGCTGCGTCGGCCCGCAATGCGCGCCGAGTAGTCGGCTCCATACAGGGCGGGGCGGATGTTGTCGCTCATGCCGCCATCGATGCTCACGTACTTGCGAATCGCGACGCCGCCGGTCGAGGCGGGCAAAGTCACTTCCACGTCCTTGATTGTTCCGACCTCGTACAGCGTGAACGTCGAGGGCCCGATGATCGCGCGTCCGGGCTCGATCGCGACGACCGGCACAGGCACGCCGAACTCGGCGGCCGCGGTCGAAACGATGTCGGCGAAGCGGCGGGCGATCTCATCGAGCGGGGTCGGCGTATCCACGCTCGTGTAGGCGATACCGAATCCTCCGCCGAGGTTGAGCTCGGGAACAGGACCCCGCGCGAGCAGCCGGGCGTGCAGGGCGAACAGTCGGGAGGCGGCCTCGGCGAAACCGTCGGTGTCGAAGATCTGTGAGCCGATGTGCGAGTGCAGGCCGAGGAAGGCAAGCGATTCGTGGCCGCGGATGCGCGCGACGACATCCTCGGCGTCGGCCAGTGGAATGCCGAACTTCTGGTCTTCGCGGGCCGTGGCCAGGTACTCGTGGGTCGACGCGTGCACGCCGCTGTTGATCCGCAGGCGAACCGGCTGGATTCGGCCGTGGCGGGCCGCGGCATCCGCCACCCGTTCGATCTCGACGAGACTGTCGAGCACGATCGCTCCGAGACCGACCCGTACCGCACGGTCGATTTCGGCCACGCTCTTGTTATTGCCATGCAGGCCGAGCCGCGACGGGTCGACCCCGGCGGCGAGTGCGACGGCCAGTTCTCCCCCGCTGCACACGTCGATGTTGAGGCCGGCATCGGCCATCCAGCGCGCAACCTCGATCGACAGGAACGCCTTGCCTGCGTAGTACACCTTCGCGCTCGATCCGACGCGGGCGAACTCGCGGTCGAACGACTCACGGATGCCTCGGGCGCGGCTGCGGGCATCCGCCTCGTCGACGACGTAGACCGGCGTGCCGAAGCGAGCAGCGATAGCGGATGCGCCGAGCCCGGCGACGGTCAGTTCGCCGGATGCGGCGCGCGAGACGTTCTGCGACCAGACGGCCGGGGGAAGCGAATTCGCGTCATCGGGCGGCTGAAGCCACGACGGAGCGAGCGGATTGGCGGACACGGAACTACCTCACGGAATATTGGTTGAGTGAGGCGAGCGAACCCGGCTTGGTCCCTGAAGCCGTCACCATCGTAGCGTTTCGCTGCAGGCGGCTATTTGCAGGTGCCGCGAACCGCGAGATCCTTGCCGTTGAGTTTGGCATGGTTGCCCGTGACCATCAGCACCACCTCTTTCGAGATGACGGTCGCCTTGCTGAGCACGAACGACTTCGGCAGGTCCTGTGCAACGCACAGCGAGGTTCCGCCGAGCGCGGAGCCCACGAGCCCGCCGATGGGTGACTTCTCCACGTCACTGAGGCTCACCTTGCCGCCGTTGACGTAGAAGTTCTCGGGAGTGAACTTCAGGCGCCCGGCATCCGCACTCGGCTTGATGTCGATGGCGAGCGGCACGGACACGCCAAACAGTGAATAGGTCGTGGCAATCTTCGCGACTCCGGCGCCAAGGGTAACCGTCGGCTTCGTCGATCCCTGGACGTTCGATGCGATCGACTGGAGTGCTTTCTGTGGCACGGCGACCCTGATCGTGAGCGCGTTCACTTCCTGTGACGAGTCGAGAGGAACGCCTTTCGCCGTCAGCACGGCCGATCCGGTCAGGCCGCCCATCGTGAGCTTGGGCAGTGAAACACGAACGTCGTTGATACGCCCGGTCAGCGCCTGCAGGATCAGCGATCCGCTGCCCAGGTCGACGTTTACCACGGTCGTGGGTGGCAGTTTCAAGGCCTGGATGACCTGCGTGCGCACCTGCTTTTCCGCGTAGGTGCGCACAAACGGTTCCGCGATGAAGAATGCCGCGACGACGAGCGCGACCAGGATGACCAGCGCTACGACCACGCCCACCCAGCCTCTGCGCTTGCGTCTCGGCGCGACCTCGACGGGATGCACCACCGGCAGGGGACGCGTTTGCGCGTTGCCGGACCCGGAATTGACAGGCGTCGTGATCGGCGCGATTGGCCGCGTGGCCGGGTCGATGGGCTCAGTCTGGTCGGGCATCCGGTCTCCTACATCCGTTCGGGGGCGCTCACGCCGAGCAGGCCGAGGGCATTGCGCAGCACCTGGCCGGCTGCGTCGTTGAGCCAGAGCCGCGTGCGGTGCACATCAGTGACCGGCTCCTCACCCAGTGGCGTCACGCGGCAGTTGTCGTACCAGCGGTGGTACGCGCCGGCGAGCTCTTCCGCGTAACGCGCGACCCGGTGCGGTTCCCGCAATTCTGCCGCCTGCAGCACGACCCGAGGGAACTCCGCGAGGATACCCAGCAGGATGCTCTCCGTCTCATGGGTGAGCAGTGACGCGTCGAAGGCGGAGCGATCCACCCCCGCCGCCGCGGCGTTGCGTGCCACCGAGCGAGTGCGGGCGTGGGCGTACTGCACGTAGAAGACGGGATTGTCGTTGGTCTTCTTCTGGAGCAGGTCGAGATCGATATCGACCTGCGAGTCGCTCGAGCTGCGCACCAGCGCGTAGCGGGCCGCATCCACTCCCACGGCCTCGACCAGGTCTTCGAGAACGACAACCGTTCCGGCGCGCTTGCTCATCCGCATCGGCTCGCCGTCGCGCACGAGGTTCACCAACTGGCCGATGAGGATCTCGAGGTTGTACTCCGGCGTATCGCCGAAAGCGCTCGTCATCGCCATCAGGCGACGCACGTAACCGTGGTGGTCGGCGCCGAGCATGATCAGGTTGCGCTCGAATCCGCGCTCCCGCTTGTTGAGGTAGTAGGCGAGGTCGCCTGAGATGTAGGCCGCTTCACCGTCGCTGCGGATGACGACGCGGTCGCGGTCATCCCCGTACTTCGTCGACTCGAACCAGGTAGCGCCATCCTTCTCATAGATGGCGCCGAGCTCGCTGAGGCGGGCGAGAGCGCGGTCGACGGCCTTCGTCTCGTGCAGCTCGTTCTCGTGAAAGTAGACATCGAAGTCGACGCCGAAGTCGTGCAGGCTCTTCTTGATGTCGCCGAACATCAGCTCGACGCCGACCGAACGGAACACCTCCTGCGCTTCCTCACGGGTGGGGATGTCGGCCAGGTCGCCCGGGTAGTCGGCGACGACGCGCGCGGCGATGTCGCTGATGTACTCGCCGCCGTATCCGTCCTCCGGCGTGGGCTCCCCGAGGTAGCTCGCCAGCAGGCTGCGGGCGAAGCGATCGATCTGCGCACCGTGGTCGTTGAAGTAGTACTCGCGAGTGACGATGCCGCCCTCGGCCTGGAAGATGCGGGCGAGGCTGTCGCCGACCGCGGCCCACCGCACGCCGCCGATGTGGATCGGACCCGTCGGGTTCGCCGAGACGAACTCGAGATTGATGGTCACGCCCTCGTAGAGGGACCCGCGGCCGTACTCGGCGCCCTTGTCCACGATGATCTTCGCGAGCGCACCGGCGGCGGCGGCATCCAGGCGGATGTTGATGAAGCCGGGCCCGGCGACCTCCACGTCGGAGACGCCGTCGGCCTCGCGCAGCCCGGCGGCGAACTCTTCGGCGAGTTCGCGCGGGTTCACGCCGAGGCCCTTGGCGAGGCGCATCGCGATGTTCGAGGCCCAGTCGCCGTGATCGCGATTTCGCGGACGCTCGAGGGGGATGTCGTCGACGGTGAGTGTGCCGGTCGAGCCTCGGCGCTCCAGCACGCTCGTCACGATGGCGAGGACGGAAGCGGAAAGGTCGGCAGGATTCACGAGGAACGATTCTACCGGGGTGCGGCTGGGCGGCCCCCGACGGTCAGCCCAACTGGATGTGCACGTAGCCGTCGTCGTAGGGCAGCTCGTCGGCGGTGACGGTGACCAGCAGGTTGATCACGGCGAGGTCGGTCCAGTTGCTCGTGAGCCAGGCGGTGTCAGCCGCGTCGCGACCGGTCGAGATGCGCAGCATGCCCTGGCGCGGAGCGAGGCGGGTGGAGTCGACAACCCACCAGGCGCCATCCACGTAGGCCTCCGTGACGGCGTGGAAGTCCATCGGCGAGAGGCCCGGGGCGTAGACCGCGACCATGCGTGCTGGCACCTCCATGGCGCGAAGGAGGGCGATCGTCACGTGTGCGAAGTCACGGCAGACGCCCTCACGGTTCAGCAGGGTGCGCGTGGCGCCATCCGTTGGAAGGCTCGACCCGGACGTGTAACGCAGGCGGTTGAACACCCAGTCGCTGACTGCCTGCAGCAGTACGTGACCCGAGAGACCACCGAACTCGGAGCGCGCCGTCGGCGTCAGGCTGTCCGACTGGCAGTAGCGGCTCGGGCGCAGGTAGGTGATGAGGTCGCGCTCGTCGACCGGCGCGGGAGCGGCGCGGCCCTCGACCTGCGCGAAGTAGTCGACGACCATCCGGCCCTCGTTCGCGACGAAATGGTGCAGGCGGGTGCCGTGGACGTCCCCGATTTCGCGCGACCCGATCTCGACGCCGTCGACGACGAATCCGACGCTCTCCTCGACGAGGTTCGCGCTCCGGGCGGCCGCCAGGCTGAACACCATATTCGTCTCGCCCCGGATGTCGAGCTCGACGTGGGCGGATACGGTGCGCAGCATCCTTCGATGATGTCACGGCGAAGGCGCGCGACTGCGGGCACTCGGCCGTCGAGGCGGTCAACCCGGGCTGCTAATCTAGCTACGCACTGGGCCCCCATAGCTCAGGGGATAGAGCACTGCCCTCCGGAGGCAGGGGCCGCAGTTCGAATCTGCGTGGGGGCACCACAGGAAATAGCTGATCAGAGGCTATGTCCGCTTCGGGACGAAAGCCGCATTCGCCGTCCGCGGCAATAATTTGGCAACGGTCATACTGGTCCGCGTGGGGGTGAACGACATACCCAAACGGTTGTCGCGTAAGACGTTCAGCTAGTCGCTGCAACAACCTTTGCGGCTGGTTGGGTTGCGCTTACGCTCGGAAAATGAATGTTCTTGATGTTTGGCCGCTGTTCGGTCTCAGTCTTTCGAGCCCACGACTACAGATGCGGATTGTTCGTGATGAAGACATCCCCGCATTGCTCGAGGCCGTGTACGCCGGCGTGCATGATGCGGCCGTGATGCCCTTCGCCGTGCCGTGGACTGACGCAGCGCCGGATGAACTGCGTCGGAACTTCGCCCAACACCAGTGGCGTCAACGGTTGAACGTGAAGCCGAACAATTGGACACTCAACTTCGCCGTGATACTCAACGGGGTACCAATTGGTGTCCAGGACATGAGCGCGGTCGATTTTTCCGTTCGGCAAACCGTGTCGAGCGGGTCGTGGCTGACGCGGAGCCACCAAGGCGCAGGTCTCGGCACGGAGATGCGAGCAGCCATGCTCATCTTCGCGTTTGACCACCTCGGCGCAGACGTGGCGGAATCTGGTGCTGCAACTTGGAACGCGGCGTCGCTCGGAGTCTCACGTCGCCTCGGATATACGGACAACGGGATCTCACGAGCAGCCCCAAGGCCGGGTCAGGCCATAGAGGAACAACGGTTGAGACTTCCGCGGGACGATTTTCGTAGGCCGTCATGGAAACTCCGAGTCGAGGGACTGGATCAAGCGCGTCGAGACCTCCTCTCGCCATAACAAACTGACTCGATTCGCCAGAAAGTCGTGTGCTTTTTATCAAGAAATGGCGGTGTTCTGTCGCTGCAACATCGCTGCATCGCTTTGGCCGCTCGGACCTGAAGGGCGGCGATGCGGGCCAGCTACTCTTCCTGAATGGACAGTCGGATCGGGCAAGACGACAGTTGCAAACGCGATCAGCGACATGGAGACGACGCCGCACGCACTCATCAACCTCGATGCAATCCGGCGGTTCAGTCCTACCTCCGAACGAGAACCGTTCAATCATGAGCTTGAGTTTGAGCACCTAGCCGAGGCCCTGGGTTAAGCCCGGGCGCCTAACGGTGACTGCTTAGCGACCCCGCCCCTCAGCGGTGCTTACGGCCTCCATTCAGAGTCCACAGCTTCTCTCCCAGCACCCAGGCTTCTTTTTGATTATCTGCCGCCACCCCTTTACTTCCCAACCTCCCACTCCACGAGCTTGCGATGACTGTCGGAGGTTGGGAAGCGGGCGCAGCGCGGGGGTGGCGGCTGATGAGCAAGAACACAGCGCCAGCTGTTCCTTTGGGTATTCCAGCCCTTGGAATAGGCAAAGGAGGTTCCGGGACCGGCCTTTCGGCCGCAATTCGGATATGTCATAATTGCTCTGATAACGGAGGTGAAATGACATGGATAGCTTGATGACGAAGGATGCCGCCCGGGCACTCGGCGTGTCTCAACGCCAAGTCACAGACCTCCTGCGGGCTGGCAAGCTCTCCGGTGAGCAACTCTCCGACGGCACCTGGCTCGTCACGCCCCGCTCAATCAGCGAGCGCCGGTCGCTCAACGCAGGGGCGGGGCGCACCTGGTCGGCCGCATCTTCTTGGGCGCTCCTCGGTGAGCTCTCTGGAGAATCGTCGACCGGGATCTCGCAGAGCACAGTCGCGCGCATCCGTCGCCGTATCCGCACGAGCACTTCGGAAGAGATTGCACGCAGAGTCGCCTCTCGCGCAATTGCGCATCGATTTGCCGCGGACTCAATCACGAAGACCGCCAGCGAGCTCGTGCTCACCGGCCGGAGCGCTGCAGACGTGATCGACACCGAACTCACCAGCCAGACCCACGTCGTCGAGGGTTACGTTCGCGACGAGACTCTCGAGTCGTTCGTGCGACGGCACCTTCTGTCGGCCGACGACAACGGTGACGTGACGATCTATGAGCGCCACGACTCACTGAGGTTCGACGGACGCTTTGCGCCGGATGCCGTTATCGCGGCCGACCTCGCGAGGAGCATATCGACACGAGAACGTTCGGCTGGCATTACCGCACTCGAGGAGATGAGGCAGCGATGGCTGGCGAAACACACGCGGTAAATATCGGCGACGATGATCTGCTGCCTCCATGGAGCACCGTCTTCGATGTCATCGAGGCAACCGACATCAATGATTGGGTTCTGGTCGGCGGGCTCATGGTCCAGCTCCACGCGCGCCGCGCCAGCATCCCACCGCCGCGCGCGACGAAAGACGTCGACCTGGTCGTGGATGTCGCGGCCAATAGCGCAAGTGTGGCAAGCATCGCCGCTGCGCTGAGGCGGATCGGGTTCGAACCCATCGTGCCTGACAGCAGGAAGGAACCGATCTATCGCTTCGAGCGAGGTCGGGAACAAGTCGACATGATGGTCGCCGATCACTTGCCGTCCCAGCTGAAGCCACGCTTCATGATGCGGCCAGCTTTTGCAGTCACGGCAGGCGAGCAATCCCTGCGGCGAAGAGACACGTTTGTTGTGAAGTCCACGAGTCGAACAGTCACGCTAGGCGCACCAGATGTGCTCGGCGCCTTGATCGGCAAGGGTGCCGCGAGCGTCGTCGACTCGCGAGATCCGGGACGCCACCTGGATGATGCCGCGGTGCTCCTCGCAAGCATCGACTCGGTCGGAGAACTTGACTTCTCACATCTCAGCGCCAACGACCGGAAGCGACTGGTAGTGATCGCCAGCACCATCGGCGGCGTAGCTCACCCCGCGTGGCTCAATTTGAACGAGACGCAGCGCGCGAAAGCACGAAGAAACCTCGCCGCGATCGTCACCGCTGCTCCGCTCAATCTGCCGAAACCCTGACGGCAAGGCTCGCCACCGCAGCAGCGAATTGGGGTTCAAAAATGGTCAGATTGGCGCCCGTGGCAACGGAATGGCAATAACTGAGGCATACGCGCGGTCATCGAGCGCATCCGAGGTGACTATGGAACCCAGTAAATAGGCGGAACCTGGGGCAATTTTCGCCCACTGCGCGGGTCTCTTTCGCCCTCCGGAGGCAGGGGCCGCAGTTGGAATCTGCGTGGGGGGACCACACCAAATAGCTAGCCAGAAGGCAGTATCGACTTCGGGGCCACAGCCGCATTCGACGTCCGTTGCAATGCTTTGGCAACACTCGTGCTGGTCCACGTGGGAGTCAACTACACACCCTCGCGCCAAACCGGCGTTGCATAAGAGATGCGCAACTGCGATTTCCTCCCGGGCAGGTCTTGCGCGCGCGAACAGCCAACACGTTCGTCGCAACCCGCGCTCGGCAGGCGAGTGACCTTATGCGGTTCGGCTATCGAAATGGAACGAGCGAGCAGTCGATCGCTAATTCCAGTCACTCTTCGTGGTTTACTCCAGTCGTGAAATTGGAACCGACTGGCGGCGATGCGGTCGAGATGAGCGTTCGAGAGATCGCGGAACTTTATTGGCAGTATCACTTCGCTTCCGTTAGCCCTCTCCGTGCGGAGCGGCTCCGCACGGAGGGGGGAGATCTACAGAACGCGTACCGACTACTCGAGCAGGCGCTTGAGGCCGACGACCACTTTGACGAGTTAATCGTCGAGATGATCTCCGTGCTTCACGATCAATATCCGGAGGCCGAGGACGGTGGGCTCGGCTATCTCGCGGCTGGCCCTATCGAAGAGCATTGGAATTCCGGCGACACCGAAATCCTCACGAGGATGCGTAGGCGCGGGATAAGTGCGAAGACACTCGCTCAAATCGAAGGCGGCATTTGGAAGAGAGAGCACACACCACCGAAGCCGAGGTCTAAGCCTCGGCATCCCAAATAAGTCCGCTGAAGGTCCGGCTTTAGGGACCCGCGTACGTAAGACGACTGTGCCAACGATGAAACATCTTTCGACTGTAGGTCCGGAGTTCTGGGCACAGCCAGTGACCAACGCGCAGTGCAGGACCGCGATGACCGAGCCGTCCGCCGCTAGGCCTCTGCAATTGTTGCTCGTCAAAGGGGAGCCCGCCGCCGAATTAAGGTTCGGATGCGTCGACGGTGATCCTGAGAAACGGTCGCCGACCTGGCCGCGCTAGGGTCAAGAGAACGCTCATCAATCGAAGGATCACATCGTGCCTGTCATCGCCATCATCGGAGCCGGACCGGGACTCGGAGCGGCAGTCGCGCGAAGGTTCGGGCGCGAGGGCTTCTCGATAGCCCTGATCTCGAGGAACCAGTCGAAGCTTGACGCCATGGCTGCGGAACTTAAGGCCGGTGGCTTGACCGCGCGTGGTTACGCCGCAGACGTGCTGGTACCGTCCGCGCTTGAGGACGCCCTTGCACGTGCAGCGGCAGAGCTGGGACCCATCACCACGTTGCAGTACAGTCCGCTTCCGTCGCGGGAGTACCTGAAGCCAGTGCTCGACATGACTCCGGAGCTGGCGTTGGAAGCAGTGCGGTTCTCGGCTCTCGGGCTCGTTCACGCCGTGCGTGCGGTGCTACCGGGGATGCGTCAGGCCGGAGGTGGCAGCGTCATCCTGGTTAACGGCGGAACTTCGGTGAAGGCACGCGCCGACTTTGCGGGCACATCGGTCGCGTTTCCGGCCGAGAGTGCCTACGGTGAGATGCTCCACGACGCACTCGAGGGTGAGGGCGTCCGTGTTGCGCAACTCGTGATCCCGGGAGGCATTCCCAAGCTTCAGCTTGCCAACGGCATCGACGACGTCGCCGATCGCATTTGGGACCTCCACTCCGAAGCGGGTCCGTTCCGCACGATGCTCATCCCGCTCGAGGACGGCAGGGAGTAGGGGCGACGACGACCTGCTGCCGCCACGGAGCACCCGCGACGGTGCCGAGGTGGATGCGATGCAGTTCGAGCGGCTTCGACTAGCGGCGCTTGCGCGCGACCTCTCCGAGAAGTTCGCTGAGGGCCGTTGATGCGGCAGTTGGCTGTTCGTGGAAGACGAAGTGGCCGGCGCCAGGAATGATGGTGAAACGGGCCGTCGGCATCGCAGCGGCTGATTCTCGGGCCTCTGCGACGGGGATGTAGCGGTCGTCAGCGCCATGGATTATTGCCGTGGGGCAGGTGATGGTCGGTAGCAGCGCTGTGAAGTCGGATCGATCCATGACGGCGCGTAGTTGCCGGAGGTACGCTTCCGCCCCGACCGTTGCTGCCATGGCTCGCCAGGTGGCGAGCATGTCCAGGTTCGTCGCGTTATACGGAGCCACAATTCCGGGGAACGCGACATCGACGAGAGCGTCGAACTGACCCTGCGCGATGAGCTCGAATTGCTTCTCCCGTGCCTGAGTCTCTTCCTGAGTGTCGGATCGCGCCTGCGTACTGACCAGCGCGAGCGCCGTGACCCGTTCCGGAGCTTGTCGGACGACTTCCAGGGCGACGTAGCCGCCCATGCTCGTTCCTATGATGGCGATTTCGTCTGGCGCTTCGCGCAGGATCCGCTTGGCCATCTCCGCGATCGTGTCGTCGCGTCGGGTGTCGGCGATGCTGACCTGGCCATACTCCCAGAGGTCGTCGAGCGCTGGTGCATACACCCGGGGCGAGCACAGGAGCGGCGGAATGAGGACGATGTGCATTGGATAGCTAGCCGAGCTCCGCCAGGGCGGCGCGGAGGCGATTAAGTGCCGCCGCAGTCATCGGCGCGAGGTCGTCGCCCTCGCCTGTCGACCAAGCGACGAATGCCTCCTTGAATGCGAGCACGCCCAGCTCGGCCGCGGTGTCGGCCACAGGATCGGCGACGCCGCGGGCCCGCAACGCATCCGCCATCGCTGCGGCCATGCCAACCTTCTTCAGCATGGCGCGCTCCTGCAACTCCGAGCTGGTCGCGATGACCGCCTCGAGCCGCGCCCCGAGCTCGCGGTTGAATGGGGTCATCGCGGCCGAGGCGTTGGCGAGGCCGGCGGAGACCGCCTCGAGAGGCGTCGCGCTCGGCGGTGCCGCGGCGATGCCCTCGGCGAAGAGGACCGACAAGGTTTCCTGGCCGGCGGCGAGCACCTCCCGCTTGTCGCTGAAGTGCCGAAAGAAGGTACTCCGGGTAAGCCCGGCGCGGTCGGCGATCTGCGCGACAGTGGTCTCGTCGTAACCCTGCTCAGAAAACAATTGCAGAGCCGCAGAGACGAACCGCTCGCGCGCATCGGGCTCCCAGCGTGGCATGAGGCAATCCTAAGTGATGCGATACCTGTCGCATCGTGCTGCTATGGTGATGGGACATCAGTCGCATCACTGGTGTCGGTCCACGTGACCGCCGTCGGCCCATCACACCAGGAGTCATACCATGCGCGTATTCGTCACTGGAGCATCAGGCGGAATCGGCCAGGTCGTCACCGAAGAGCTCGTCGCCCATGGCCACGAGGTGGTCGGCCTCGCGCGATCCGAAGCCTCCGCTCAGAAAGTAGTCGCTGCCGGGGGAACGCCGCTGCGGGGTGGCCTTGGCGAACTCGAAGTGCTGAAGGTGGCAGCCCGCGAGGCCGACGGCGTGATTCACCTGGCGTTCAGCAACGACTTCTCCGACCTCGAGAGGAGCATTGCCGAGGAGGGGCTTGCGATGGACACCATCGGCGCTGCCCTCGTGGGCACGGGGAAGCCGTTCTCGATCGTCTCGGGCACGACGTTCGCGAAGGGTCGGGCAGCGACCGAGAATGACCCGATATCGATCGCTGGGCCTGTCGGTGGACGCGGCATCAACGCCCGCAGGATCCTGGACCTGGCCCCACAGGGCGTGCGCGTCTCGACGGTCCGTCTTCCGCGCTCGGTGCACGAGCGGTACGTCGCCTACGGCTTCGCCGGCATCCTCATCCAGGCCGCTCAGCGTTCGGGCGTTTCGGCCTACATCGGCGACGGCAGCCAGCGTTGGCCAGCGGTGCACCGTCGCGATGCGGCATCGCTGTTCCGGCTCATGCTCGAGAAGGGCGAGGCGGGCACCGTCGTGAACGCCGTGGGTGACGAGGGCGACTCGATGCTCGCGATAGCCACTGTGATCGGTGAGCAGCTCGGGCTGCCGGTGCAGCAGGTGCCTGCCGAGACGTTCGGCCCGCTCGGCCAGATCTTCGCTATTGATCAGCCAGCCTCCAGCGCGTGGACACGTGACGCCTACGGCTGGCAGCCGACCCACCCGAGCCTTCTCGCCGACCTCGAGGCGGGCGACTACCCGCGGACCGAGGTGTAGCCCGCCGAGTAGCGCGGCAACTCCGCCTCATCCTCGCCCGGCCAGCTGACCCGACGTCAACCGCCGCGAAAATGACGAAACCGCCCGCCGCCGCTCGAAATCACCTAGTCAGTCGACTGCTACCGGATGCGGCACCGGGCGACACTCCTCCATCAGATGCGCGATGGCGACGCGAGTCGCCTTGCTGCTTCGACGACGAACCGGCGACGTCGTGCGCACTCCTGCTGGTCGTTCGGTCCGGCGCCGGTGATCATCTCGGCTAGCTGCGGCACGGTCTGCCACCATGCGGCTAGAGCTATCAACGCGAACACAAGGTGAGCGGGATCAAGGCCTCGATCGAGCACGCCGTCTCGTTGGCCAGCAGCGAAATGTGCCACTTTCTCCCGGTAGTGCCTCGTGCGCCCAATGGCGTCAGCGGGTGGGCCGTCTTGCAGCCCCTCCCACTGCAGCAGGCGGCCCAGCTCAGGGTGGGCCGCGTGGTAGTCGAACGTCGCGCCCGCGAATTCTCCGATGTCATCCAACCCCACCCCGGAGAGGCTGACGGCGGAGGCGAGACGCTCCAGCTCCGTCGCGAGCACGAGTTCCCAGAGCGCCTTCTTGTCACCAAAGTAGCTGTAGAGCCGCTCCTTATTCACTCCTGCACGGGATGCGACGGCGCCGACGGTGGTGCCGTCGAACCCTCGAGCGGCAAACTCCACTAACGCAGCATCGCGGAGTCGGCGACGCGTCCCCTCGGTGTCCCATGCCATGTTGCCAGAATACCAACGCCAAAGTTGGAGATTGGTTTCAAGCGCACTAATATTCCAACCGTACCGTTGGAAATGAAGGAAACCATGAATCAGATTGAACGTCTTCCCGCCGAGATCCGATCGCCCGAGCCGGGCTCGGTCGCACTGGTGACGGGCGGAAACAGCGGCATAGGATTCGCCGTCGCGCAGCAACTGCTCGACCGCGGCGTGACCGTGTGGATCGGCGCACGCGACATCGGAAAAGGACAGCGGGCCGCTAAGGAACTCGGCTCAACTGCGCGCGTCGTGCGGCTGGACGTCACCGATCCATCGTCGGTCGCCACCGCAGTGGAGCTGATTGGCGAACTGGACATCCTTGTCAACAACGCAGGGGTCAACCCGGGCGGCGAAGATCTCACTGGTACCACGATCGAGCAACTGAGGACGGCCTACGAGACCAACGTCTTCGGTCTCATCGCTGTCACGCAGGGCTTCCTCCCCGCGCTGAGACGATCGGCGCACCCTCGCATCGTCAACGTTTCCAGCGGCACCGGATCACTGACGTGGAACAGCAGCCCCAACCCGCAGTTCGACTGGGAACAGGTCCAGGGCGGCGGCCTCGCCTACCGAAGCTCCAAGACTGCGGTCAACGCCGTCACCCTGCTAACGGCCCAGTCCCTAGGAGAGGGCTTCAAGGTCAACGCCCTCGCGCCAGGACTGCGCCGCACGAACCTCATTGCCGGTATGTCCGTCGGCGGCGACCCTGCCGAAGCCGCCACGGGAGCGGTCCGCCTCGCGCTCCTCCCCGACGACGGTCCAACTGGAGCCCTCTGGTCCTGGGATGGTAGCCGCGCGCCCTGGTAGTCGAGGTTCCTCCTCGGGAACAGCGCGCGATGCGGTCTTTTCATTCGGCGCCCACCCGGTGTGCAGGCGTGGATTCGTCGCGTAGATTTCGTCATCGCGAACACCCTCAATGCTCGCTGGCGGGAAGATCTCGACCTCCCAGGACTAACAACACCACGTCGAAGTGCTGCGCGAATAGGCTGGGGAGCCATGGCGCTTCGTCTTGTTCAGGTGAATTTCAAGGCTCGGGATGACTCGGCGCTCGGCCGCTTTTGGGCAGAGGCGCTCGGCTGGGGTGTATCCAGCGAGGGACCCGGTGTGACCAACGTCGAACCACCGGGATTCGTCTTGCCTGACCCGGCCGCCGTCTGCGTCGACGTCGTCTCCGTCCCAGACCCCGAAACAGTGAAGTACCGTGCGCACCTCGATCTGGCCACCACGTCTGCGGCTCATCAGGCGGAATTGGTCGTGCGCCTGAAGAAGCTCGGCGCGACATCCGCCGATGTGGGCCAGGGTGACGTGCCATGGACGGTCCTGGCCGATCCGGAGGGCAACGTGTTTTGCGTGCTCGAGCCTCGACCGATGTACCAGGACACCGGGCCGATCGCCGCGGTCGTGGTCAACTGCATGGATCCGCGCGCCATGGCGCGGTTCTGGAACGAGGCGATGGACTGGAACCTGTACGAGGTGACCGACGACCACGCGAGGCTGCGCTCGGCCAAGGGTGTGGGGCCGTATCTCGAGTTCCTGCGCACTCCCGACGTGAACGGCGTGCCGACCCGCGTCCATCTCGACCTGAGGCCGTACCCCGGTGACGACAAAGCGGCAGAGGTTGCCCGGCTGCGGAGCCTGGGCGCCACCGATGCCGACATCGGCCAGGGCGATGTGCCGTGGACGGTCCTCACCGACATAGAAGGCAACGAGTTCTGCGTCCTGACGCCGGGCTGACGCGGAGGATCGCTATTTCGAGTAGGTGTCCAGCCGAACCGCCAGCGACCAAGCCACCCAATCTGCGCAACCGAGTATCGCCCGCGGAGCCTGTGGTCCATCGAATCGCTCGCCGGCCTCGGGCGGGGCAACGGCCCGATTGGTATTTTCGTCCAGACCTCGACTGCGAAGCCGGAAAGAATGCCTGATCGACACCGGAACCTAGAGCCAGTGTCCGGGTCGGGCCTTCGCGCCTCGGGCAAGGGGCCGCAGTCGGGATCTGCGTAGCGCAACGGTCAGTGATTGGCGGCGAGGGATTCCGTTCCGACGCGGAGCTCGGTGCCTTCGAGATCCGTGCTGGCGAGCTGAGCCGCCTTCAGGATCAACCCACTGAGGCTCTCCGCTTCCGCGTCGGGGAGCGCAGCGAGGACCCTTCGTTCGACCTCGCGGACGCGCTGGGTGAAATCGGCCAAGAGCGCGGCGCCCCGGTCGGTCAGGGTCACATGTCGGGCGCGGCGATCACTGGGGTCGGGAGTGCGCGTCACGAGGCCGTCGGCTTCCAGCCCATCTACCAGGTACGTCATGATCGTCCGATCGAGCTTTAGCTCTTCGGCCATCGCGGCCTGGTTGGGGCAGGATCCGCTGGCCGCGAGAGCCATGACCCGATACGCGCGCGGCCCGCCAGCAAGTTCCCCGATTGCCTGACGAACTCCAGTCGAGTACGCACGCAGAAGTGTGTCGAGGGCCCACCCGAAGTCACATCCGGGGCGTGGAGCGCTTGCCGCTGCTGTCACGAAACCCTCGGCCATGCTCGCATCCTATCGCTCGATGCGCGCGGAAGGAAACAATCAGGACAAAATATTATCTTGGAGTAGAATGATCTATTGTTTAGATCATCTACTTTTCCATCGAAAGGGTACGTACTTCAATGGCCACGATTTTTCGACTAGACGCAAGCATCCGTCACGAAGGCTCGGTAACCCGGGCCGTGGCAACGAGTCTGGAATCCACCCTTCTCGCGGCCGCCCCCGATGCGAAAGTCATTCGGAGGGATGTCGGGCGCGACCCGCTTCCGTCGAGGATCTGGGCTGACGCCCTGGCCGGGTCTCATATCCCGGACAGCGCGAGAACCGACGGACAACGCGAGGCACTGGTGGTGGCGATGGAGCTGGGAGACGAACTAGCCCGTGCCGACGCCTTCATTTTCGCCATCCCTATGTACAACTTTGGAGTACCGCCCCACGCGAAAGCATGGATAGATGTGGTCATCGCCGACCCGCGCTTTTCTCCCAGGGCGGGCAATCCCATCGCGGGAAAGCCGGCGTACCTCGTGATCGCACGCGGTGGTGCATACGGCCCGGGTACACCTCGCGAGGGCTGGGACCATGCGACCGGGTGGCTGAAGCTGATCCTCGGAACGGTCTGGGGTTTGGATGTGAAGGTCATCGAGGCGGAACTGACTGCGGCCCACGTCAATCCAGCACTGGCCGACCTCCGCGGACTGGCGGCGCAGAACCTCGAACGGGCGCACGCGGATGCCGCTGAACACGGTAAGGGTCTGGCTGAGCGGCTGCGCGCACCAGAAGCGGCCTAGCGCGGTCCGGCGAGCGCGAGTCGTAACAATCGAACCTGCCACGTGTCCGCGCACACTCGTAGTCTCGAAGTATGGACATCATTCTCATCCCCGGCTTCTGGCTCGACGGCGCTTCGTGGGACGAAGTGGCCGCTCCCCTGACCGCCGCCGGCCACACCGTTCACGCCCTCACCCTGCCCGGCCTCGAGTCGACCGATGCGGACCGCAGCGACATCGGACTGCGCGACCACATCGACGCGGTCGTGGCAACCATCGATTCGGTCTCGTCACCGGTGGTACTCGTCGGCCACAGCGGAGGCGGCGCGATTGCCTACGGCGCGTCGGATGCACGTCCCGACCGGGTCGCTCGTGTCATCTACGTCGACAGCTGGCCGCTCGGTGACGGCGGCATCATCAACGACGAGCTGCCCGTCGTGAACGGTGAGGTGCCGCTGCCGGACTGGACGGTGTTCGACGACGACGACCTCGTGGACATGACAGACGAGCTTCGGCAGCGATTCCGAAGCATCGCCATCCCGGAGCCCGTGCGCGTTACGAGCGACAAGCAGGTACTCAGCGACGACGCACGGCGACTGGAGATCCCCTCGACGGTCATCGCCGCCGAGTTCAGCGCGGACGACCTGCGCAGGTGGATCGAGAGCGGTGAGATCGCCGAACTCGGCAAACTCACCAACCTCGAGATTGTCGAAGTCCGAACCGGGCACTGGCCGCAGCTGACGAAGCCGAAGGAGCTGGCCGCGGCAATCCTCGCTGCAGTTGTTCGCTAGTTCTCCCAGCAGGGGAACAGCGATGGCTGGACCGCTCTGACCCAACCACCGCCTTCCACCGCCTTCGCGCCCGTGAGCGCCCGGCTCAATGTCCGGTCGTGACGGTGACCGCCCAAACCAGGGTGTTCTCACCAGAGACGCGCACCGAGAATTTGTCCACGAAGCGCACGTCGAGAACATTGCGTATTCCCGCGTCGGTGCCGGCCGCGTCGCAGTCATTCGGAAACTGCGCCACCCCCGTCACCGTCACCTGCACCGAACCCGATCCGACGCACTTCACGTACACCGCGATCGACTTCGAGCTGGACCGAAACGGACCGAGCGCATTCGTTCCGCGCTGGGACGACAGCGAGCCGAGCAGCGTCTCATTGCTGGGCTTCGACACGCTCACCGTGCTTGGGGCCGCCGTTGGCAGAGCTGTCGGCACAGCTGTCGGCACAGCCGTCGCCGAGGTGGTCGAAGCTGGGGTGCCGGATGACGACGCCGGGCTGGGGACCGGCGCCGAGCATCCGGCCAACGCCGCAGCGATCACGATCGTCGCCGCGACGAGTGCCAGGGGCCTCAGTCGATCCACGTCTTCCAACCCACCTTGTAGGGGCTGTAGATCTTCTTCGCCTGGCTCCGGGTGACGGTGCAGCGCGAGTTCGTGAAGTCTTCGTAGCCCTTCACGTACGCCTTCCACGCGCCGTAGTCGCCGTTGCCGGTCTTGTGCGGGGGCACCGTGATGCGGATCGAGTTGCCAATCGTCACCGCCTTGCTGACCGAAACGGAGATTCCGTACTGGGACCTGATCGACGCGAGCTCCACCGACAGGGCGATCTCGGTGCTGCCCGACACCGTGCTGCCCACGGTTCCGGAGGTGCTGGAGGTGAACTCGACCGACGCGTTCGAGTTGGTTCCGTTGTAGTCCGAATGCGTCGAGCCGACTCTCCCGAAGGTGTCCGCGCCCCGCCCGGTCGCGCGCCAGTACCACCCTGCAGAGCACGCGGCTTCCGGATGCGCGGACGACTCGCGCACCGCCTGGGCGGGAGCGGCGGTGACGACGCCCGCCACGAGTGCGACCGCCGCGCCGACGGCGGTCAATGCCATTGCTTTCACGATTCTCTTCCTTCCATCGAATGTCGCCAGTCGAGGGAGTGGCGATCGAAGTAAGGATATGCAGAATTAGAGACTATGCGTCTAGTTCATACACAGTCCTGTGGAGAACTCGCAATTGGGGGCGGTGATCAGCAGTTGAAACGCGCCGACGCTCACGCCGCTACGTCAGCTCGTCGCCCTGGTATTCGTCGAGTGGATCGACGTCCACGTCGGTCGCCCGGGGATGCGGATTGGACAGCTGGGCGGTGCTCTCGATGAGAGCACGAATCGTCTCTTCTTCCTCCGGCTCCTCGTTCGGGCCCGACTCGGGAACAACGACCAGCTGGCTGGCGGGACCGATGAGCAGCTGCGCGCGCCCCCGCTCGCCGGACTCGAGCGAAACGGGGATGTCGATCATGGCCGAGGTCTCCCGCATGGCCAGTGCCTCCGCGTAGTGCACGACCGCATCCGCCATTCGGTCACCGGTGACGACAGATCCGCTTGCATAGAAGATTCGCTTCATAACTCAGTCTGTGCACGCGCTGGCAAGACGAACAACCCCTTGTGATGGGCGGCAAGCGCGCTAGGCATTCACCAATCGGTACTCTGGGCGGATGCCTCTCACCGTCGTGATCGCCCCCGATTCGTTCAAAGGAACCCTGGCCGCCGGCGACGTGGCCGAAGCGATCGCAACCGGTTGGCGCGACGTTCGGCCAGCCGACGACATTCGCATTTTTCCGCAGGCAGACGGCGGCGAAGGAACCCTCGATGCGATCGAGCGGGCGGTACCCGGCGCGGTTCGGCGATCGGCCGGCGTGGTCACGGGTCCTGACGGCCGGCCGACGCCCGGCGAATGGCTGCAACTTGCGGATGGCACCGCGGTGGTCGAACTCGCCCAGCCAAGTGGACTGCCGCTCATGAGCGCTCCGGATGCCACCGGAGCCACCACGCGCGGCCTCGGCGAGGTCATCGCCGCGGCACTCGATGCCGGCGCAACAGCACTCGCGATCGGACTCGGCGGCTCGGCATCCACCGATGGCGGGGCCGGTGCGCTCCGCGCCCTCGGGCTGCGCCTCACCGATGCCAACGGCGACGGACTCGACGAGGGCGGAGGCCCGCTCGTGCGACTCGTCGACGCCGATCGCGCAGGGCTGCGCCCCGCTCCCCCGACCACGCTGCTCACCGACGTCGACGCCCCGCTGCTCGGACCGCGCGGCGCCGCAGCAGTGTTCGGGCCGCAGAAGGGCGCTTCTACCGAACAGGTTGCCGAGCTCGACGCGGCCCTCGCGACATTCGCCCGGGTGCTGGGAGGCGACCCGAACCAGAGCGGAACCGGTGCCGCAGGCGGAACCGCGTTCGGCTTTGTCAACGCGTGGGGCGCCGTGATCGAACCCGGGGCCGACTACCTCGCGAAACTCAGCGGCGTCTCGACCGCGATTGCCTCCGCGGACGTGCTGTTGACCGGCGAGGGCCGCTTCGACGCGCAATCCTTGGGCGGAAAGGTGGTGGGCCAGCTGCTGTCCGCTGCCGCTGCCCATGGCATCCCGAGCGGGGTTATCGCGGGCCAGCTGTCCGCCGACCCTCCCGTGTGGGCGTGTTCGCTGACCGACCTCGCGGGCAGCGCCGAACAGGCGATGGCCGAGACCGCGCGATGGCTGCGGGCTGCCGGCGCGGAAGCGGCGCGTGCCCTGGGAACCACCGGCGACTGAGCCGCCCCAACCTTTTGGTCCCGGTGCTCGTCTTGGTAGTTAGAAGCCCGAAATGCCCGAAAGGCAACCGTGACGAGTCCCGCTGAAGCAGCCACACCCCGCTGGGAGCAGGTGGTCGAGCGACTCGTCACCGAGCGAGGCGATGCCCTCACGCGCTATGCCTATTTTGTCTCCGGCAGCGCCGACGAGGCCGCCGACCTCGTGCAGGATGCGCTCGTCAAGACGTTCGGACGACTTCGCAACGGTTTCTCCGTCGCCAGCGCCGAGGCATACGTGCGGCGCGCCATCCTGAATTCGTATCTCGACAACGGGCGACGCGTGACGCGCTGGCGCCGGATCGCACACCTGGAATTGGCGCCCGACATCGAAGAGTCGGCGGCGGACCATACGGATGCGGCGGTCGACCTTCACCAGGAGCTCCAGAAACTGAGTCCCCGCGAGCGCGCCTGCCTCGTGCTCCGGTACTACGAAGATCTCAAGGTCAACGACATCGCAGACTGCCTGGAACTGAGTCCCGGCACCGTCAAGCGATACCTGAGCGACGGGCTCGCGAAGATGGCGATCGCCCTGACTGCCGATGATTTTGACGACGCTGGACAACCGATGGGAGTTCCGAATGCCAAATGACCGCGTGCCGAACGAGCCGAACCTGCGCAGCCTGTTTCGCGAGGCAGGTGACCCGCCCGGACGAACTCTCGATGCGCAGGAGATCATCCGCCGCAGCCGTCGTCGGCGGCTCCCCCGCCAGGTCGGATTCGGCTCGGCGCTGACCCTCGCCGTCGTGGGCGTCGGCGCTGCCGGCTTCTCCGGGCTGCGCGGCGCTCCTACCGGCGGCAGCGCGTTCAGCGCCCAGGACTCCGGCGGCACCAGCACCACAGAGTCCGCCCCGGTTACCCCCTTGTCCGGAAAGGAGCCGGAGACCGGCGGCGCCACGGGCGGCATAAAGCGAGCTCCCGCCGAGAAAATCAATCTCTGCGGCGGCGAACTGTCGCGTCCGGCGCCGAGTGAAAGCGGGCTCGTGGTCACCACGCACTTCCCGGCAACGGCGCCCGCCGGAACGCAGTCGATCGCCGGCACGGTCACCTTCACCAACATGGGGACAAGGACGCTGCACGGGTTCACCAGCCCGTCACCGACCGTGACACTGTCCAGGAACGGCGTGGTCATGTGGCACAGCAACGGACCGGTGATCGATATGGCTGTCATCATCGATCTCGCTCCCGGCGAGAGCCTCAGGCTGAAGTCGTCATTCACGCCGGTGGTGTGTGGCGTCGAAGACGACCTCAACGGTTTCCGCGACAACCTGCCCGCGGCGTCCCCGGGCAGCTACCAGCTGTCGGCGGCCGCTGACTTCACCGGCGACTTCGCCGCTGACCTGATCACCGGGCCCACTGCGAACATCCTGCTCAAGTAACGCCCAGTAAGCAGGAAGAGATCGTCGCCACATCGTTGTGGCGGCGATCTCTCTCTGTCGGATGACACTAGACCCAGATGCGTGCCGGCGACAATCGGGGAACAAAATCCGGACCGCACGACGTTACTGGTGACATGACAACAATTGGAATTCTCGGAGCAGGCAACATCGGCAGCCACGTCGCGCGAGCGGCCATCGCCCACGGCTATGACGTAGTGATCAGCAACTCGCGCGGACCGGAGACGCTGACCGACCTCGTCGCAGAGCTTGGCCCGAAGGCGCGCGCAGCAACCGCAGCGGACGCGGCGGCTGCCGGAGACTTCGCCGTTGTCACCGTGCCGTTCAAGAACATCAATGACCTGCCGGTCGAGCCGCTCGCCGGCAAGATCGTGATCGACACCAACAACTACTACTTCGAGCGCGATGGCCACGTCGCCGCGCTCGACAATGGCGAGACGACGGTCAGTGGCCTGCTGCAGGAGCACCTGCCCACCTCAAAGGTCGCGAAGGGGTTCAACCACATCGGCGCACGCGACATCCTCGCTCACGCGGCGCCCGCCGGAGCGCCTGACCGCCGCGCTCTGGCGACGTCGAGCGACTACCCCGAGGCAGCGGCCCTGGTCACCCGGCTGTACGACGAACTCGGATTCGACACCGTCGACGTGAGCCCGCTTTCGGAGAGCTGGCGCGTTGAGCGTGACCGGCCGGCGTATCTCAGCCGCCAGGATGCCAACGAGCTGCGGGCGAACGTTGAGAAAGCCACGCGTGCGGAAGGAACCGCCCCGGGCAACCACGTGTCAAACTAACAGGCGTGTCAGTCACCTTTCTGGTCGTACCGCAATGGCAGGGCTCGGGGTCGAGCCGCGCAATGAGGCTCGTGGATGGCGCGCTGGCGATCCGTGATGACCTGCCGACGGCATCCACCGTTCTCGTCGACGTTCCGCTGGAAGCGGGCGAATCACAGGGCACGAAGGTGGCGCGTTTCAGTTCGCTGCAACTGGTACGCGACCGCCAGGCCCTCGCGCTGAGCCGATTGGATGACTGGGCGCTCACGATTGGCGGTGACTGCGGCGTCGAACTCGCATCGATCTCGCATGTGGCCGACAGCCAGGAAGTCGCCGTGCTGTGGTTCGACGCGCACCCCGACCTCAACACTCCGGAGTCGTCGCCATCGGCGGCGTTCACCGGGATGGTGCTGCGCACGCTCATCGGCGACGGGGAGCCGGGCCTGGTGCCCGCGCATCCCATCGCGCCCGGTCGCATCCTGCTCGTCGGCGCTCGCTCGTTCGACGACGCGGAGAGCGACTACGCCGCCAGTGCCGGAATCCGCTCGTTCACACCCGACGAAGCCACCGTGGATGCGCTGGTTGCGGCGATCGAGGCGAGTGGGGCGACATCCGTATACGTGCACGTCGACCTCGATGTGCTCGATCCGGCGGAGTTCGGCGGCATTGGCTACCCGGAACCGTTCGGCGTCGAGACGACGGCGCTCACCGGCCTCATTCGCGGCGTCAGGGAACGATTCGCGCTGGCGGGCGCCGGCATCACCGAATTCGCTCCTGCCGATGCCGCACAGGCGGCGGATGACCTGCCCACGATCCTGCGGATCATCGGGGCGCTGACAGCCTGAGTCCCGCCCCGGGTTTCGCAATTTGTGTCGCGAACCATGTCCCGAGTCTGCAACTGCTGCCACAATGCCTTCGTGGGGTTCGAGACGATTGACTACGACGATCTCACCCGGCCGATCAGTCGAGCCGAGGCGAAGGCGTTTCGCCTGCACGAGCGGTCCGACCCGCAACTGGGCGCCCAGCTGTCTGCCGGCAGCGCGGTTGCCACGGCTGCCATCACGCTGGGTGTGACGCTCGCCGTGCTCGGCGCTGTCGGCTGGATCGCGATTCCGGGCATCCTGCTCGACGGAGGCGACGCGTGGCCGCTTGTGGCCGGAGTGCCCGTCGCACTCATCGCCGTCATTATTGGCGTCACCGTCGCGGTCGTCCGGCGGCGCCTGGGGTCGTCGCGCGACTGGCTGCGCTGGCAGCGATTGAGTGCGTTCGCCACGACAAACCGGCTCGGGTTTACCCGGCGAACCGAACATCCGGGTTACCCCGGCGAGCTGTTCTCGGGCGACGGCGAATTGCTCGCGGTCGATCAGCTGCATCCTGCCGTCGGCCGAAACTGGGAAATCGGCAACCTCTCCCCCGCGGCCGCCGGGCCCGTGCGACTGTTGCGCGGGCGAGCGCGTGGATACGTCGCCGTGCGGCTCGACACGACCACGCCGGAACGCATGGAGGTTGCGCAACGGCGAGCGGCGGACCTCGAGTTCGAGCGCGCCAACACGTGGCTGATCCTCTCCTCGAGACAGGGCTGGAACCTGCTCGACGTTGGCACCCTGCGACGCCTGTTCGCGCTTCTCGGCGACCTAGGCTTGGCCTCATGACCGATGCAGGCAGCAGCAGCGATACCGGGCGAATCAGTGTTGACCGTGACGGCCACGTGCTGCGGATCGGGCTGAACCGGCCGGAGAAACGCAACGCTGCCGACTTCTCGCTGCTGCAACAACTCGCTCGTGCCTACGCGACTCTCGAAAACGATCCCGACCTGCGTTGTGGATTCTTGTACGCCAACGGCGACCACTTCACCGCCGGGCTGGACCTGGCCGATATCGCACCGAGGCTGGGGCCGGACGGCATCGACATTGTTCCGGAGGATGGCATCCACCCGTGGCAGGTCGCCGGCCGACAGCTGACCAAGCCGGTTGTGATCGCGGCGCAGGGCATTTGTTACACGCTCGGCATCGAGTTGATTCTTGCCAGTGACATCGCGATCGCCGCCGACTCCACTGTCTTCGGCCAGCTGGAGGTGAGCCGCGCCATCCTGCCGTTCGGCGGTGCGACCATCCGCTTCCCACGGGCGGTCGGCTGGGGCAACGCCATGCGCTGGATACTCACCGGTGACACCTTCGACGCTTCGGAGGCCCTGCGCATCGGCCTCGTACAGGAGGTGGTTCCGCACGGCGAGCAGTGGGACCGCGGCCTGGCGATCGCACAGCGCATCGCAGCCCAGGCGCCGCTCGCGGTGCAGGCGGCACTCGCGAACGCGAAACTCGCGGTGCGTGAGGGGGATGCGGCTGCGGAGGCGCAACTGCAGCCGGAGCTCGTGCGACTGCTGCAGACAGCGGACGCACGCATCGGTCTCGAGGCGTTCGCGAACCGCACGGAAGCGAAGTTCGTCGGCAACTAGCGCGTGCGTTCGGGTTGCGGTCTAACCTCGGAAGATGGCTACTACGGAGTACGACGTCATCATCATCGGTGCCGGAGCCGTCGCGGAAAACGCTGCGGATCGGGCCGTGCAGGGCGGTCTGACCGCTGTGCTGATCGAAAGCGAGCTGGTCGGTGGGGCGTGCTCCTACTGGGCTTGCATACCCTCCAAAGTGCTGCTGCGAAGCGGCATCGCGCTCCGCGCAGCGCAGAACGTCGACGGGACCAGGCAGGCCGTCACCGGCGAGTTGGATGTCGCGGCCGTTCTCCGTCGGCGCGACACATTCACCCACAACTGGGATGACCGGAGCCAGGTCGAATGGGTCGCGGGAGCGGGAATCGACCTGCTGCGCGGCCATGGGAGGCTCACCGGCGTGAAGACGGTGTCGGTGACCGCATCAGACGGGCACGTCACCCAGCTCACCGCGCGACACGCTGTTGTCGTGGGCACCGGCTCGGATCCGCTGCTCCCCGACATTCCGGGCCTCAAGGATGCGTCACCGTGGACCCCGAGCGACGCCACCAGCGCCCAGCAGATCCCGAAGAGCCTGGCAATTCTCGGCGGCGGGGTCGTTGCCGTCGAAATGGCCACGGCGTACGCGAGCCTCGGATGCGCGGTCACCATCATCGCGCGCAGCGCCCTGCTGGCGGGCCAGGAGGACTTCGTCGGCGAGATCGTCGGCGCCGCCCTCACGAAGCTCGGCGTCGACCTTCGGCTGGGAATCACGCCCGCCTCGGTGACCCGTGCCAACGGCAGCACGACGATCGGGCTCCCCGGGGGCGAGACCGTCGTGGCCGAAGAGGTACTTGTCGCAACCGGTCGGCAGCCTCGAACCACCGATCTCGGACTCGAAACAGTCGGCCAGCCGGTCGGCGAGTGGCTGGCCGTCGACGACTCCCTGCGCGTTGCAGGGACGAACTGGCTCTACGCGGTCGGCGACGTGAACCACCGCGCACTTCTCACCCACCAGGGCAAGTACCAGGCCCGCATCGCCGGCGACGTGATCGTGGCACGCGCACTGGGCGCGCCGGTGCACGACAACGCCTGGGGCACCCACGCGGCCACGGCCGACCGCGAGGCTGTGCCACAGGTCGCGTTTACCGACCCCGAGGTCGCGTCGGTCGGGCTGACCAGCGCGGCGGCGACGAAAGCCGGCTACGACATCCGGGTGGTCGACTACGACATGGCATCGGTGTCGGGAACCGGCGTGCAGGCGGATGACTACCAGGGCACCGCCCGCATGGTCGTGGACGAGAAGCGCAAGGTCATACTCGGCCTGACGTTCGTCGGACAGGACGTCAGCGAGATGATCCACGCGGCGACGATCGCGGTCGTCGGTCAGGTCCCCATCGACCGCCTTTGGCACGCGGTGCCGGCGCACCCGACGATGAATGAGATCTGGTTGCGGCTGCTCGAAACTTACGGGCGACCCTGACGCGACAGGTGATCGAGCGAAGCGAGGGAGATTCGAACTCAACCTCGCCTCCTCACCGCCGTTCCAGCGCGTCGTAGACGGCGAGAAGTGAGGCGCCCGCTGTGGCCCAGGTGAAGCCCTCGGCGTGCCGGCGCGCAGAGACGCCCAGGCGCGCAAGGCGATCGCCGTCTGCCAGCAGCGTCGAGATCACGTGTGCCCACTGCACGGGCACCCGCGCGTCGAGCAGCAGCCCCGACACTCCCTCGGACACCGACTCGATGAGGCCGGTGCTTCGGAACGCGATCACCGGCGTGCCGCTGGCGGCCGACTCCAGCGCTACCAGCCCGAAAGTCTCCGAGTAGGACGGCACGAGCGTGAGCGCGGCGGCGGCGAACAGGTCGGCGAGCAGCTCCCGAGGCAGGGCTCCCACAAACCGCACGTCGGCACCCGCCCCGAGTTCGGTGGCGAGGTGGGCCAGCATCGTTGCATAATCCTCCGCGCCGTCGGTCGGCTCGCCCGCAAGCACCAGCAGCGGAGCCCAGCCGCGCAGGGCATGCACCTCCGCGAGCGCCCGTATGGCGAGCTCCTGCCCCTTGAGCGGCTGGATGCGGCCGGCGACGACCAGGATGGGCCGCTCCGGTTCCAGCCCGAGTTGCAGCCGCAGGCGGGTCGACTCCTGCGCCCGCGCTGGCGTGAACAGTTCGGTGTCGACGCCCGGCGGGATCACCCACAGGCGGTCGGCGGATGCGCGTAGCTCGTCAATGAGCACGTTCACCTCTGCCGACGACCCGGCCACAATGGCATCGGCCTGGTTCGCGAGAAACGCCTCACCGCGCAGCCGGCCCTCGGGCTCCGGCTCGTCGCCCTCGGCGAGAGAGCGGTTCTTCATCGCGCCCAGCGTGTGGAAGCTCTGCACGAACGGCAACCCCAGCTCGATCGCGACCGGCAGCGTCGCCAGCCCGCTCAACCAGTAATGCGCGTGGATGAGGTCGTAGCGCGGCGAGGCCCGACCGGTGAGGGTCGCGACGGCCTCGCCAAAATCGTCGGCGACATCCACGAGGCGTCCCTTGGTGATCGGCTCCGCCGGTCCGGTGGCGAGCGATCGCTGCGTGACTCCCGGGGAGAGTTCGAGCACCTGTGGCTCTGCCGCCGCCCGGGTGAGCAGGTCGACTTCGACGTCGCGGTCCGCGAGCGCACGCGCAAGGGACAGCAGCGCCACGTTCATGCCGCCCGAGTCGCCCATGCCGGGTTGGTCGGCTGGCGTGGTGTGCATCGACACCATCGCGATCCGCTTCACTCCGGCGCCCATGGTGCCACTGTATTGTGCGGAGTATGGTGCGCGGGAAGACGATCGTGCTGACCGGCGCCAGCTCGGGGATCGGCGCTGCTGCAGCGGCTGAACTCTCGCGCCGCGGATGGGATGTCGCGGTCGTCGGCCGTAACCCGGATCGCACCCGCGCCGTAGCCGCATCCGTCGGTGGCTCGCCGTTTCTGGCCGACTTCGATCGGCTGGATGACGTGCGCACGCTGGCCGGCACCCTGCTGGCCCGGTATGCATCCATCGACGTCCTCGCGAACAATGCGGGCGGCCTCTCCCACGAACGCGGGAGAAGCGCGGATGGGTTCGAGCACACCATCCAGCAAAACCACCTTGCGCCGTTCCTGCTCACGAACCTGTTGCTGCCCCGCCTGGCCGAGAGCAACGGCAGAGTCATCTCTACCGGCAGCAACTCCAACACCTGGGGCGCGCTGCGTCTCGACGACCTGAACTTCGACGAGCGCGCCTGGTTCGGCGGGTGGCGCGCCTACGGCACCAGCAAGCTGGCGACGATCCTCTTCACGCGCGAGCTCGCACGCCACAATTCGGTTTCTGCCTACGCCTTTCATCCCGGCTACATCGCCAGCCGGTTCGGAGCGTCCACGCAACTCATGCGCTTTGCGGCATTCGTCGGACGCGGCCATCTTGGCGGCACTGTGGAAACCGGCGCAGCGCCCCTCGTCTGGCTCGCGGACAGCGCCAAGATCGAAGCCCCGAGTGGCACCTACTTCGATCACCAGAAGCCCGACGGGCGCGCCCACCGTCTCGCAACCGACGACGACCTCGCCCGCCGGCTATGGGCGGCCAGCGAGCAGCTGGTCGGGCTGGCATCCTGATCGAAGCGCGCGGTTCGCTCACTCCCGGCTTCACAGGGAGAGCGCACGGTATCGTTCTCCCCATGTCCCGTCGACTTCTCGCAGCCGCACTTTCTGCTGCGCTCGGTGCTGCCCTCGTCGCGACCCTCGCCGGTTGCGCATCGTCTGGTTCAGCCAAGCCCACAACCACGGCGCCACCGGCCGCGGCAGCGACCGCGACTCCCACCCCGACGGCATCCGCGCCGCTCGCCGATTCGTTCACGCCGAGCGGCACGTACACCTGCACGAGCATCCTGCCGCCCGCCACCCTCTCGGTGTTCAAGAGCAAGGCGAGCGCCGGGTTCGCGCTGCAGAAAGACTTTGCGGCGCGCATGAAAGCGATCGCGAGTCCGCTGGTCGCGTTCGAGGATCTCGGCGGAATCTTGTGCCAGTGGGCCTATTCGGGCGCGACGAACACGGTCAACTACGGCTTCTCGGCGATTCCCGACGCGGACGCAAAAACCCAGCGGGCAAGCCTCGCCGCCGAGGGCTACACGGAATCCACCGGCCCGGATGGCGGCATCCTCGTAACGAACCCCGACACCGCGAACTTTCCCGACACCTACCTTTTTGCCAACGGCTACTGGTTCTATGCTTCGGACGCGGATGTCCTGACCGTGATTACGCAGAACCTGTTCGAGAACGGCTAAGCGGCTACCACTGCGGCGGATGCCGGCGCTGCCAGCCGATTCGTCGCTCGAGCTGCGCGCCAATCGCCAGGAGCACATCCTCACCACCCGGCCGCCCCACCAGTTGCACGCCCATCGGGATGCCGGAGTCGGTCTGGTAGACCGGCAGCGTGATCGCGGGCAGTCCTGTGACGTTCGCGAACGAGGTGAACGGCGTGTACTGCACCTGCTGCTCGAAGTTGCGCGGCGCATCCTCGAAGTCGTACCAGCCGACCGGGCGCGGCGTCATGGCGAGCGCGGGCGTGAGCACCGCGTCATAGGGCGCGAACTGGCGGATGATGCTCCGCTCAAACGTCGTCAGTGCGGCCAGAGCGCTGGCGAGATCTCTCGCCGAGAGTTGCCGGCCACGCTGGACCAGCCACAAGGTCAGCGGCTCGAGCAGGTCAAGCTGCTCGCCCTCGACCGCGAGGCCGGCGGCGCCCGCCTGCCAGATGGTGGTGAAATTCGGCGCGTAGGTCGGATCGGGCTCGAGTGCGATTTGCTCGATGCCGTGACCGATGGCGGCAAGCTCGCCCAGCGCGACGTCGAGCGCCGACCTGGCCTCGGGCGCGAGCGTGATCTCGTACGCGTCATCCCAGGGGGAGGTCGTCATTACGCCCAGCTGGAAGCGACCCTCGCCGCGGATGGCAGCATTCGAGAGCGCGCCGCCATCCCAGCGTGGAGCGCGGAGGGTGAACGGGTAGGCGGATCCGTCGACCATCGCGTCGAGGAGGAGGGCGGCATCCGCCACCGTACGAGCCAGCGGACCGGTGGTGACGAGGCCCGCGAGGGATTCGAGCCCACTTCCGCTCGGCACCAGCCCTCGACTCGGCTTGAGTCCGACGAGTCCGGTCGCTGCCGCGGGAATGCGGATCGACCCGCCGCCATCCGAGGCCGGAGCGAACGGGAGAAGTCCCGCGGACACGGCGACGGCGGCTCCCCCGCTGCTCCCGCCAGCGCCCAGCTGCGAATCCCACGGGTTGCGGGCGGGAGGCGCGACGAGCGATTCGGTGTAGCTCGGCATCCCGAACTCGGGAGCATTCGTCTTACCGAGGCTTATGCCTCCGGCCGCGTCGAGTACCCGCGGCAGCTCGTCTGACTCGTCGGGCACGAAATTGGCAAAGACGCGCGAGCCGAACGTGGTTCGAACACCCGCCCGACGGGTCAGGTCCTTGTCGGCGAACGGCAGCCCCCACAGGGCGGCAGTGTGGGGGTGAGTGTCGGCGAGCGTCGATGCTCGCTGGCGGGCAGCATCCGCGGTCACCGTGGTGAAGGCACCGAGTTCCGGATTGATCCGCTCGATACGCCGAAGGTAGTGGTCGACGAGTTCGGCGGGGCTGACCTCACCGC
Source organism: Glaciihabitans sp. (assembly GCA_025464095.1). Classification (GTDB taxonomy): domain Bacteria; phylum Actinomycetota; class Actinomycetes; order Actinomycetales; family Microbacteriaceae; genus RYN-84. The sequence goes on along the minus strand of JAODMF010000001.1, from coordinate 85,309 downwards.
GCTGCAGCCAGTCCCACTGTTCGCGGGCGGTGAGGTGGTGGAGTTCGAACACGCTCTGAGCCTAATTCGCAATGCGGATTGACATTGTTGCGAGTGTCGCCGCGCTACTTCTTCGGCTTCAGCGACTTCTGCATCAGCACCGTACCGAGCCAGCGGTCGAACTTGAACCCGACCTTGCCCATGTGGCCGATCTCCTTGAAGCCAAATGTCTCGTGCAGGTGAATCGAGGCGTCGGCGCCCTTGTCGGCGATCACCGAGATGACCTCCTTGATGCCCGCGGCCGCTGACGCGTCGAGCAGCGCCTGCAGCAGCGGGCGTCCGAGCCCCTTGCCGGTGGATGCCGGCCCCAGGTAGATCGAGTCCTCCACGGTGTACCGGTACGCAGCTTTCTCCCGCCACGGAGACACGTAGGCGTAACCCAGCAGCTGACCGCTCGGGCTCTCGGCCACCAGGAACGGCATCCCGAGCTTGGTGATGTGCGCGAACTTGCGACGGAGTTCGGTGAGGCTCATGGCCTTCTCGTCGAAGGTCACGGTGGAGTTCATGACGTAGTGGTTGTAGATCTCGCGAACGTAGGGCAGGTCGGCAGCGGTGGCATCCCGGATCAAGTACTCGAACGGCACCGTCAGCGGCGGAAGATTGCGCTCCGCCTCAACGGGGCGGTGCGTCGCCTGGTATTCCTCTTCGAGCACGTCGACCTCTTCGTTGTTGCTTCAGCCTGCATTCCAGCCTAGGACGAAAGCGACCAGTCGACCGGCCGCGCACCGAGGCCGACGAGCATCTCGTTTGCCCGGCTGAATGGACGTGATCCGAAGAAACCGTTGCGGGCCGAGAGGGGGCTCGGGTGTGCGCTTGTGATGGTCGGCGTGCCGCCGAGCATGGGGGCAAGGGATGCAGCATCCCTCCCCCAGAGGATCGCCACGAGCGGCGTCCCGCGGGCCACCAGCGCGCGAATCGCGACCTCCGTGACCGCCTCCCAGCCCTTGCCGCGATGCGACGCGGATGCGCCCGGTCGAACCGTGAGCACCCTGTTCAGCAGCAGCACGCCGTTCTCGGCCCACGGCGTGAGATCGCCGTGCTCGGGGGTCTGGATGCCGAGGTCGTCGCGCAGCTCCGCGTAGATGTTCTGCAGGCTCCGCGGCAGCGGTCGAACTGCACGGTCGACCGCGAACGAGAGCCCGATCGCGTGCCCGGGCGTGGGATACGGATCTTGCCCGACGATGAGCACGCGCACGCTGTCGAACGGATAGGTGAATGATCGCAGCACGTGCTGGCCCGCCGGGAGGTACCCGCGTTCGGCCGCGACCTCGGCGCGGAGGAACTCGCCCATTGCGGCGATCTGGTCGGCGGCCGGTTCCAGAGCGGCAGACCATCCGGGATCGACGAGTTCTGCGAGTGGCCGAGGCTGCACGGGTCAGGACCCGATTGTCACGACGACAACGCCGTCGGCACCGGGCGAGACCCGCCAGACGCTGCCGACGCCCTCGACTCGCAACTCGCCGTCGCCGACGACGAGCACCGTGTTCTCGTCGATCGCCAGTCCGCCATCAACGAGCCCCGCTTCAGTCGCGGCAATGAGCCGGGCGAGCGTGCCCCACTGCGCGGCATGAGCATCAATGGAGAGATCGACCAGGCCGAGCCCCGCGGCTATGGTCACGTCGTCGAGGTCTTCACCGGTCTCCTCAGCGCAGACCGGCACATCGCCGATCTTCCAGCCGCCGATGATCGCATGGTCAGCCGAGATCGCAGCGCCCGCGGAGTAGCCGAGGTACGGCAGCCCGTCGGCGACCAGCAGCCGAATCTCGTCGACCAGCGGGGTGACCGCATCGAGGTAGGCAGGGGTGAGCCCGCCGCCGATCAACAGCGCATCGATGTCACTGAGCAGAACGGAGGTCGCGAGATCACCCTCCGCCAGCAGGTTCACGACGGGCTCGCAGGACGAGATCGACGTGAGCATTGTCACGTACCTGGCCTGCGCTTCGGCGCCGGCCGCGGCATCCTCAGCCACGAGGAGCACGCCGATCCGCGGAATCACCCGTCCGGCGCCGGCCGCGCGTGCGCTGGCTTCCGCGAGGAAGCCGCGAAACAGGTCCTCCGACCATCCCCCACCGGCGAGATGGATGCTCATGTGCCTGCGGTCGCCCCGGGCTCGACCGTGACGGGCGGCAGCGCCGACCACGGGAAGGTGATCCAGCGCGGAGTGCGGCGCCAGACGAAATCGGGCTCAAGGACGGTACCGGGCTTCGAGTACAGGCAGACGGTACGAACATCCGCACCGGCGGCGGTGATCAGCGCGACGACCATCGCGAGCGTGCGGCCGGAATCCGACACGTCATCGACCAGCAGCACCCGCTTGCCTGCGAGTGCTGGCTCGTCGAGATGCGGGGGAAGGATGGTCGGCTCGGGCAGCCGGTCACCGACTCCGGAGTAGAACTCCGCGTTCAGACTTCCGCAGCTTTTGACGCCAAGGGAGTAGGCGAGCGCACCCGCGAGCAGCAGCCCGCCGCGTGCGATGGCCACCACGATGTCGGGAAAAAAGTCGCTGTGCACGACGTCGCTGGCGAGGTGGCGCGAAGCATCCCCGAACTCGAGCCAGCCCAGCACCTCCCGCTCGTCGGCATCCTGGATCACGTCGGTGTCGGCTGCTGTGGTCATCTCCTCACGCTATCGCGCCCGCGTTACGCCCGTGTGTCTGCGCACGGGCAGATAGCATCCGTTCATGGAGAAGCTCGCGCGCGGCAACGCTGGCGCCATCACGTTCGGCCTGGTGGGGTTCCTGTTTCTCGTGGAGCTGACCAGCGGCATCCTGCAGGGCTACTACGTGCCGCTGATTCCCGACCTCGTCGACCACCTCGGGATCAAAGATGCCGACTACAACTGGTTCGAGGCCGCGCAACTGCTGCTGTCATCCATCGTTGTTCCGATTCTCGCCAAGCTCGGCGACCTGTACGGCCACAAGCGGATCCTGCTCGTGTCGACCGTGCTCACTGCTGCCGCGACCTGGGGCGTTGCGTTCTCCGGCAACTTCGCCTCCTACCTGGCCGCGTTCGCGCTGCAGGGGTTCTACGTCGTCTGGTTGCCGCTCGAGGTCGCGCTGATCTTCGACCGGGGACGCCAGACCCGCACCGGCGCGTCACAGACCCGTCGGGCGGCCGGATACCTCGTGGTCGCCCTCGAGGCCGGAGCGATAATCGGCGCGCTCGGCGGCAGCCGCATCTTCGCCGCCACCGGACACGATGTTTCGCTCACGCTCATCGTTCCGGCGATCGCCGTTAGTCTCGTATTCTTCGCGATCCTGTTCGGGGTTCCCGAGTCCAAGCCCGTGCCGGGGCGCTCGCTCGACGTTGGCGGTTTCGTCGGGCTGGCGTTCGGCCTGCTGCTCATCACCGGCGGCCTGACCTTCCTGCGCATCAACGGACCGACCGCGTGGTGGGTGTACCTGCTGATGCTTGCGGGAATCGCGGTGTTCATCCCGTGGTCGCGCATCCAGCTCCGCAGGAAAGACCCGGCGATCGACCTGCGGGTGCTGAGGCAGCCGAACATGTGGCCGGTGCAGCTCACCGCCGCGCTGGTCGGCATCAGCCTCCTGGGCGCGCAGACGCCGCTCGCAACATTCGCTGGAGCCGACACGAAGACCGGCGCAGGGCTCGGGATGGAGGCAAGCGACATCTCCAATATCATCGGCCTGTACCTCGTGTCGATGATCATCGGCGCCCTGCTGTTCCCCCGGCTATCGCGGTGGCGCTCGCCCCGGTTCGCCCTGATCGTGGCGGCCTTCTTCGTTGCGGGCGGCTACCTGCTGTTCCTGCCGTTCCACACCGCCGTCATCGAGGTGTTCATCAACATGGGGATCGCAGGGCTGGGGTCCGGTGCGCTCGTTGGGGCACTTCCAGCTGCGGCAGCTGCGGCCGCCCCGCGCGGCCAGACCGGAATCGCGACCGCCCTCACCAACACGACGAAGACGATCGGCGGCTCGTTCGCCTCCGCCGTTTTCGCCATCGTGCTGGGTGCGGCGGTGCTGAACTCGGCGGGAGCAACGGCATCCAGCCTCGGCGGCTACCTGGCGGTGTTCACGATTTGCGGTGTCGGTGCCCTCGTCGCTGCGGTGCTGCTGTTCCTGGTTCCGAAGCTCGCGTTCGCTGACATTGAGGTCGGGGACGGGCTGGTCGCGGGGGGCTCGTTCGTGCCGCCGGATCGCGCGGCGGGTGGGCGCGTGCCGCCCGTGGATCGCGCGGCGGGCGACCCCGTGCCGCCCGCGGCGGGAGAAACTCGCAGCCGGCGGGAGTAATTCGCACTCAGGCCGCGCGCTGCGGGTGGCCGCGGGTGGGCGCGTGCGGGCCGATCGCGCGGCGGGTGACCCCGTACCGCCCGTGGCGGGAGAAACTGGCAGCCGGCGGGAGTAATTCGCACTCATGCCGCACGACCAGGCCGACCCGGTACCGTCCGATCGCGCGGCGGGTGGGCGCGTGCCGCCGGTGGCGGGAGAAACTGGCAGCCGGCGGGAGTAATTCGCACTCAGGATCGACGCGGCGGGGCTTACAGCGAGGTGGCGGGAGCCTGGGCTCCCGCCACCTCGCAAGAACTCCCGCCAATTGGGCCCGAACCCCCGCCACCCGCACGTAACTCCCGCCATCAGGGGCAACAACCCCCGCCGCCACGGGCATGGGCCACACCCACGGGCATCAACCCCCGCGGCCACGGGCACGAGCGACAGCCACAGCCGAGCCAACAACCCCCGCCGCAACCAGCCCGCGCGCGACCCCTACGCCTTCGGCGTGAGTTCTCCGCGGATGACCTTCCACGGCGCCGCCTGCGCCACGGGCTTGATCGTCACCAGGTCGAGGTTCACGTACGGCGGCAGCTCGATGGCGTGCACGATCGCCTCGGCGATGTCCTCGGCATACAGCGGGTTCGGCACGTTCTCGTACACCGCGTCTGCCCGGGCCTTATCGCCACCGAAGCGCACCAGCGAGAACTCGTCGGTGCGCACCATTCCTGGCGCAACCTCGAGCACACGGATCGGTTCGCCCGCGAGTTCCAGCCGCAACACGGCGACCAGCGCGTGCGCCGCGAACTTGGCGGCGTTGTACCCGCCACCGCCCTCGTAGGCGACGTGGCCAGCGATCGAGGTGACGGTCAGGATGTCGGCAGAGCCACCATCCACAATTCCGGCCCGCAGAAGCGGCAGCAGCGCCGTCGTCACGCGCTTGACTGCGATGACGTTCACGTCGTACATGCGCTGCCAGTCATCCGCGTCACTGTCTTCGACGGAGGCGAGTCCGAATGCGCCGCCCGCATTGTTGACGAGGGCGTGGATCGGGCCGAGCCCGGCCAGGTAGTCACGGAGGCCGTCCACCTGCGCCTGGTTGGTGAGGTCGGCCGTGAACACATCGATGCCGGTCTCCGCTGCGAGTTCCTCGAGCCGGTCCGTGCGTCGGGCCACCCCGACGACGTCCCAACCGTGCGACCGGAACAGGCGGGCTGTGGCCGCCCCAATGCCCGAACTTGCACCCGTCACAACGACACGCCTGGAACTCACGAATTCTCCTCTGCTAGCGGAACTCCTAACGTAGCGCGGCCGTGACGGCTACTCGTGCGCGGGGGCTCCACCGAACTGGTTCACGCGCCGAGGCAGGGCGAAGACAAGCAGGAACGCGGCGAGCGCAAACGCCGCGCTGACCGCGAGCGAGCCTGCGGAAGCGTGGATGAATGCCGTCGCCAGGTCGTCCTTGCTGCGGATGACGGATCCGGACACAATCGCGAACAGCACGCTCGAGACGACCGCGATTCCGATCGCGCTTCCGACCCGCTGCACCGTGCCGATCACGCCGCTGGCGGCGCCGGCCTCGGTGCGATCGACGGTAGCCACGATGAACTGCGCGTTCGGCGCAATGAACATCCCGTTGCCGAGCCCCGCGAAGAACAGGGGCGCGAGCAGGATCCAGCTGGTGAGGTCCTTCGCGTCCACCGTGAGCATGATGATCCAGAGGGCCCCGAGCCCCAGCGCGACGAGGGCCGTTCCGATGACCAGCACGTTCCTGCCCAGGCGCGACGCCAGGCGGTCGCTCTGTGAGGCGCCGATGATCGAGCCGATCGCGAACGGGATAGAGACCAGCCCGGACTCGAGCGCCGTGTGGGCGAGGCCGACCTGCCAGAGCAGCGAAATCGTGAAGAAGATGCTGGTGAATGCCGCGAAGTACACGAGCGCGAGCACCACACCGCCGGTGAAAGCGGGATGGCTGAACAGGTGCGGCGGCACGAGCGGGCTGTTTCCGCGCTTGGTGTACTGCACCTCCCAGAGGGCAAAGAGGACGATCAGGATGATGCCCGCGGCGAGCACGATGTACGTCCAGGCCGGCCATCCGGTCGACTGCCCCTCGATCAACGGAACGAGGATGCCGACGAGCCCGGCCGAGAGCAGGAACAGGCCGACGCCGTCGACCCCGCCCGATTTCGCTGCCGCAGCCACACCGGTCTGGGCACGGTTGGGGATGAAGATCGCGGCCGCGATGAGAGCGAGCACACCGATCGGCAGGTTGACGCCGAACACGAGGCGCCACCCGTGCGTTGTACCGAACCACTGGATGATCAGGCCGCCGATCACCGGCCCGAGCGCGCTCGAGACACCGATGACCGCTCCCATGATGGCGAACGCCTTGCCGCGCGATCGCGCCGGAAAGAGAATCTGCACGAACGCGGTGACCGCGGGAACGAAGATGCCGCCGGCAAGACCCTGCACGACGCGGAAGATGATGAGCTGCGTGTCGCTCGCGGCCAGCCCACAGGCGAGGCTGGCAGCGGTGAAGAGCGCCAGGCCGGTGAAGAACACCCACTTGTGCCCGAAGCGGTCGCCCAGTCGCCCGGCCGGGATGAGGGCGAGGCCGAACGCGAGCGCGTAACCGGAGATCACCCAGGCCAGCACGTCTTCGTTGGCCGCGCGGCCGTCCGAGTTGACGTGATCGCGGATGCTCGGAAGCGCCACATTCACGATGGTGGTGTCGAGCAGGGCCATGAACATGCCGACGAGCAGCACGATGAGGGTGTTCCATGCGACTCGGGGCACCGCGGGCGCGCCGGTTGGTGCGCCGGAGGGCGCAGATGCGGGTGAAGACATTAGCGGGAGTCCTTTCGCGCCGACTCGTCGGCGATGATTTCGGGGAGGTGGGCGAGCAGCTCCTGCTGCCAGGCGATTTCGGCCCGGATGCGCGCGGAACGGTGCGACATGACGAACTTCTCCGCAACAGTGAGGTACTGCTCGATGGTGAGCTGGCGGGCCTGTTCGTCGGCAAGCATCGCGGTGAGGGTCGCGATGCGTGCCTCGACGGTGGTCGGAACGTAGTCGAGCCGGTCGCGATCGAGCCGGGCCATGGCGAGGTCGAACGGATCGGGCTTGATGACGATCTCGCGCAGCGCATTCAGACGGATGACGCCAAGTGCGGATCGCCCGGCATCCGTTATCTCGTAGACGACGCGCTCGGGGTAGGCGCCTTCGCGCTCGCTGCGGACTTCGTTGATGAGGCCCTCGGCCGCGAGTCGCTTGAGCACCCCGTAGAGCGAGCCGACGCTGATGTCTGTCCAGAGATGGATGTGCTCTTCCTCGGCGAGCAGCCGGATCTGGTGCCCGTGCGCGGGGCCTAGTTCCTCGAGCGCCGCGAGGACGAACAAGCGTATGGATGACACGGGACTACTCTCGCACGAGTAGTCGTGCTCGTCAATATCGAGAGTTCATTACGACTTGTGTCGGGGCTGATTGCCGACTCACAGGAGCGGTTCCTATTCTCTTCACTGTGGGCAGCCGTCCGCCTACCCCAACTTCTCAAGGAGAGACCATGAGCGACTGGAAGTTCGAGACCAAGCAGGTCCACTCGGGTGCCGCACCCGACCCCACCACGAATGCTCGCGCGACGCCGATCTACAAGACCACGTCCTACGTCTTCAACAGCACCGAGCACGCACAGAAGCTGTTCGCGCTGGCTGAATTCGGCAACATCTACACGCGCCTCATGAACCCGACCACCGACGTTGTCGAGCAGCGGGTCGCGGCTCTCGAAGGCGGCACGGCTGCGCTGGCCGTCGCATCCGGCTCCGCTGCCATCACCTACGCGGTGCTCAACATCGCGGGCGCGGGCGACCACATCGTCTCGTCGTCGTCGATCTATGGCGGCACCTACAACCTCTTCAAGTACACCCTCGCGAAGCTCGGCATCGAGACCACCTTCGTCGAGAACCAGGACGACCCCGAGGAGTGGGCGGCCGCCGTTCGCCCCAACACGAAGCTGTTCTTCGCGGAGACCATCGGTAACCCGAAGATCAACATCCTCGACATCGAGACGGTCGCGGAAGTCGCCCACAGCAACAACCTGCCGCTCATCGTCGACAACACGATTGCAACCCCGTACCTGATCCGTCCCTTCGAGTTCGGTGCCGACATCGTCGTTCACTCGGCGACGAAGTTCCTCGGCGGACACGGCACGGTCATCGCCGGCGTGATCGTCGACGGCGGCAAGTTCGCGTGGTCGAAGAACGTCGACAAGTTCCCCGGGCTCACCGAACCCGACCCGAGCTACCACGGCGCGAGCTACACGACCGTGCTCGGCGACGCGATCGCGTTCATCATCAAGGCGCGCGTGCAGATCCTCCGCGACACGGGTGCCGCCCTCTCCCCCGACAGCGCGTTCGCGCTCATCCAGGGCCTCGAGACGCTCAGCCTCCGCATCGAGCGCCACGTCTCGAACGCCCAGGCAGTCGCCGAGTGGCTCGACAACCACGACGATGTCGCATCCGTCAACTACTCGGGGCTCCCGTCGAGCCCGTGGTACTCGGCAGCCAACAAGTACTCACCGAAGGGCGTCGGAGCGGTTCTCAGCTTCGAACTCAAGGGCGGCGTGGATGCGGGCAAGGCGCTCGTGGAGAACGTCACGCTGTTCAGCCACCTGGCCAACATCGGTGACGTGCGCAGCCTGATCATCCACCCGGCATCCACGACGCACTCGCAGCTGACCCCGGAGCAGCAGCTCACCACGGGCGTCACGCCTGGACTCGTGCGCCTCTCCGTCGGCATCGAGAACATCGATGACATCCTCGCCGACCTCGAGGCCGGCTTCGCGGCTGCTCGCGCAGTCACGGCGGCCAACGCCTCCGCGTAATACCAGCTTTTCTCTCCCGACGGCCGAGCGGCCCGGTGATCGAGCGCATCGAGATCAGCACTGTTGATCTCGACAGGCTCCATCGCCGGCCAGCTCGGCCGTTGGCATTCCTGTAACAATGCGCCGGGCCCGCGCCGAATTGGCAATACTTGAGCTGACATGGACTGGCAGACACCCGAAGACACCGTTCCTTCGGCCTTCATCACGGCGGCAGACGCCCGGTCGATCATCGGCAAACCTCCCGCGACGGGTGCGTGGCGCGAGGGAGACCCGACAGGACACCGCCAGTTCCTGTCGATCAGCGCGCTGGAGCTCGAGCGTGGCGGGTCGCTGCCGTCCGTGCGAGTCGCGTACGAGACCTGGGGCACCCTCAACGCGGACGCGAGCAACGCCGTGCTGGTGCTGCACGCCCTGACCGGAGACAGCCACGTCGTCGGGCCGCCCGGCGTCGGACATCCGACTGCCGGCTGGTGGGGCGGCCTGGTCGGTGACGGGCTCGCCGTCGACACCAGGGACTGGTTCGTGGTCGCCCCCAACACGCTGGGCGGATGCCAGGGCACGACGGGCCCCGCGTCCCACTCACCGGCTGGCCGCGAATGGGGCGCCGATTTTCCCTTCATCACCATCCGCGACCAGGTGGCCGCACAGATCGCGTTTGCCGACGTGCTCGGCATCGAGCGCTGGGCGGCTGTCATCGGCGGATCCATGGGGGGAATGCAAGCCCTCGAATGGGCGATCACCGTGCCCGACCGCGTCGCTCGGGTCGCCGTGCTCGCCGCGCCCGAGGTGAGCAGCGCCGACCAGATTGCGCTCAATTCCGTTCAGGTTGATGCGATCCACCTCGATCCACATTTCGCGGGGGGCGATTACTACGACCAGCCCGAGGGACCCTACCGGGGGCTCGCCCTGGCACGGCGCATGGCCCTGCTCAATTACCGGTCCCCCACCGAGCTGAACGACCGGTTCGAACGCAGCTGGCAGAGCGAGGTGAGCCCCCTCGGCGAGAGCGGGCGCTACGCCGTCGAGAGCTACCTCGACTTCCACGGAAACAAGTTCACCCGCCGCTTCGACGCGAACAGCTACATCCGCCTGGTCGAGGCGATGAACTCGCACGACATTGGCCGTGATCGCAGCGGGGTGCGATCGGCGCTCTCCCGCGTCACCGCCACGGCCCTGGTGCTGGGAATTGACAGTGATCGCCTGTTTCCGGTGAACCACCAGGCGCTCATCGCCGAATACCTTCCGAGTACGATCTGTGGCGACCGGCCGGTGGTCATCTCGTCCCCGTTCGGGCACGACGGCTTCCTGATTGAGGATGCCGCAGTCGGCCAGCACGTGAGCCGCCTGCTTGCCACCCCCGAGTGAGGTAAAGCCGAGTCTGGATCAGCTTCGCTAGGATAGGTCCCGAGGGGGCGGCATGGCGTCAAGGAGGGGACCGGGCGAATCGCCCGATCCAATTCGCGTTGGCATCGTCGACGATCATCGGCTGGTGCTCGACGCGTTGGCCGCGCGACTGCATGACCCCGAGAACGGGCTCGTTGTCTCGGTGAGCGAGCCGACCTGGGGCGGACTGGTCGCTCATCCGAATTTCCCCGTCGACGTCGTCGTGCTCGACCTCCACCTCGAAGACGGGATCCCCGTCGGTACCAAGATTCGGGCACTCACCGCCATCGGCGCTGCGGCGGTTGTCATGAGCAGGCACGCGGACTCGGCATCTGTCACGTCGGCCATGCAGGCCGGTGCGATGGGATTCGTTCCGAAATCCGAGTCGATCAGCGAACTGGTGACCGCAATCCGCGCGGCGTCCCTGCGTGAACAGCACCTCTCCGCTCCCCTGGCCGCAGCTCTCGCCGAATTCGCTGCCACGCCGGACCCCGGACTCGGGCGCCAGGAGCTTCGCGCGCTGGTCCTCTACGCCGGGGGCCGCTCCATCAAGGAGGTCGCGGCCGACATGGTGACCACCGAAGAGACGGTCAAGTCGTACATCAAGCGTGCCCGCCGCAAATATCGCCAGATCGGTGTGGATGTCGGAACGCGTATCCTCCTGCGCCGCCACGGCATCCGCGAGGGCTGGATCGCGCCGGATTGATCATGGCCAGCCCTCTCCCTCCAGCGTCGAGGAATATCCAATCCGCGTGGCACCCCCAGTTCTGGTGCCAATCTGCGAACATGTGACACGTCATGGAACTCATCGCCAAAGAACGCGACCGGCTGCTGCAACGCACCGCCCGTTTCCTGGGAGTCGCGGGGGCCGCCGTTGCGCTGGTCTGCCTGAGTATTCCCGGCGTTGTTCCATTCACCACCTACCTGTGGACCCTTCCCTTTTTCGCCCTTCTGGTCGCGGCCCAGATCATGGTCGGCCGCAGCCAGTCCCTCGGCTGGGTCGCCCTCGGCATCCTGTCCGGCCTGGCGGCGCTGATCGCCGCACAGGCGCCGTATGTTGGCGTGCCCACGCCGGGTCTCGCTCCGTCGCTGTCGGTCCTCGCGGCAGCGGGGATCGCCGCGTTTGCGCTGGTGCTGACGTCCTCGATCGGCCGGGTCGTCATCCTCGTGTTCGGCGCAGCGGCGAGCACCCTCCTCGTGCAATTCGCCAGCCTGGGTACAGCAGCGCTCTCCGCGCCCGCGCTGTCGGTGATTCTCGGCTGGGTGCTGACCGCCGTCCTGGGGTACTGGCTGAGCGCGAGCGTTCCCCGCGCTGCCCGGCGCATCTACAACATCGGCAAGGCCCATCGCGCGGAGCGCCAGGCCTCCGAAACAGAGGCGCAGCGTCGCCAGGGCGCCCGCCTGCTGCACGACACCGTGCTGGCCACTCTCACCCTCCTCGCCCACTCTGGCATCGGGGTCGAGCCCGAAGCACTGCAGCAGCAGGCCGCCGATGACGCACGCCTGCTGCGCCAGTTGAGGCTCGGAGCGACCCCCACCCCACAGTCCTCGGGCGTCTACAACCTGGAACCGGTCGAAGAATCCGTACTCGGCACAACCCTTGAGTCGGTCAAACAGCGCTTCGGTCGCATGGGTCTCGAGGTCAGCTGGCACGGCACGGGACAGGTGCTTTTGCCCAGCCAGGTGCTGGACGCGTTCCTCCTCTCGCTCGCCGAATGCCTCGAGAATGTGCGCCGCCACTCCGGCGTGACGCAGGCGCACGTGACCATCACGGATGACGCCACAACGGTGCGCGCCATGGTCACCGACTCCGGGGTGGGCTTCGAACTCGACGGCGTCGACGAAGACAAGTTCGGCTTCAAAGAGTCCGTCATCGGTCGGTTGCGCGAGGTGGGCGGCAACGCACGCCTGTTCTCCGCTCCCGGCTCAGGCACGACGGTTGTCCTGGAGGTGCCGAAGTGAGCTTCCTGCGGCCGGAGGAGAACACCCTCGGCACCATCCTCGGCCGGCGCGGCAAGGGCCAGGCGCCCGGCCTCGCCAAGGCGACCCGCCAGGCGAGTGCGCGCGGTGCGACACTCGGCACCGGCTACCTCGGCGTCGGCGCCGGCGTCATCACGGGCATCCAGGCGCTCTACGGTCTGAGCATCTTCGGTTCGCATTTCTCGCTGTACCCGAGCCTCGTGCTCGCCGTGCTCGCCTGGGCGCTGTTTATCCTCGCCTTCGCCGCGGCGATCGCGACGATGTCGGTGCTCGGCGACCGCCTGCCGCACTGGCTGTTCGGACTGTTCCTGGTGCTGCTCGCCTGCGTCGTCGCGCTGGACTTTCTCGCCATCTGGCCCCTGCACAACATTGGGCAGTACGCCTCCGCGTCCGTGTCCGCCGGGTTCGGGCTGCTCGTGGTCGTGACACTGCGGGGAGGACGCGAGGTCGTCGCGGCGGCCGGAGCCCTTGCCGTCGCGTTTATCGTCGCGATCATCCTCAACACGCCACTCACCAGCGCGACCATCCCGACCCAGCTCGCGGCGCTCGCGCTGGCCGTGCTTCCCGCCGTCCTTGGCGTCGCGGTCGTGCGCGGGTTCAGACGGATGGTCCAGCTGGAACTGGACAGGGTGCTCGTGCAGAGCACCGTCTCGGCGCCACGCTTTGCCGTTGGCATGCTCGCGTCCGAGGAACTCGCGCGTCTCGACCTCGCTGCCGAGGAACTTCTCGAGTCGGTCGCGACCGGGCGCACGCGCCTGCCGCTGGATCCGAAGACGGCGTCGGTCGCCGCATCCCTTGCCACCGAACTTCGCCTGCACCTGATCGAGGGCCGTCGCGAGACCTGGCTGTACCACGCGGTCACCGAGTCCGAGATGCTTGGCAAGGCCGTGACACTCACCGATGGCGGCAGCCTCGCCGGCCTGCTCGACCCCACGCAGCGCGATGGCCTGCTGTCGGCGGCCTGGCTGCTGGTCAGTGACGTGAAGCAAACACCGGGGCGCACGGTGCAGCTGACTCTCGGCCCGATGGCGCCGTCCACCGAGCAGCGCCCCGACAACAAGCTCCTCGTGCCGATCGTGATCACCACGACCGAAGTGCCGCGAAATCGCGTTGATCCGGCCACGTGGGAGTCCATCCGCCGAGTCGGGCGATACAGTGACTCCACCCAGAACTCCAGCCTGCGCGTCGATATCGAATGCTTTGTCGACAATCCTGCTGACCAATAACGGGCTCTCCCAATGACCGGATTTGTCCCCATAACTGCCCGCATCACCGCAATCGAAAGTTGAGGCTCCCCATGGCCGAAGAACCTAAACGAATCCGCCTGGCACTGGTTGACGACCACCGGATGCTGCTCGGCGCTCTCACCGAGTGGATCCGCAACGCGGCCAGCGACATCAACATGGTCGCCGCGGTTGCATCGTGGCCCGAGTTGCTGACACACCCGGAATTTCCCGTTGACGTGGTTCTGCTCGACCTCGACCTCAAAGACAACATCCCGATCTCGCTGAAGATCAACACCCTCAAGACCACCGGCGTTCGCACGGTGCTGATGAGCACGTACTCGGAGCCCAATGTCGTTCGCGAGGCGCTCGGCGCCGGCGCCCTCGGCTACCTCGTGAAGAGCGAGGACGCCGGGATGATCGTCGAGGCCATCCGTGCCGCCTCGATCGGCGAGTCGTTCGTCTCCGCAGAACTCGACCTCGCGCTGAACGCCGGCGAGGTGGGCGGTGCCCCCAAGCTCAGCGCCCAGGAGCGCCGCGTCATGGCGCTCTACGGCGGTGGCGAGCCGGTCAAGGCCGTCGCGTTCCACCTCGGCATCTCCGAGGAGACCGCAAAGAGCTACCTCAAGCGCATCCGCGAGAAGTACCGGGTCGCCGGGATCGACGTGGGAACCAAGGTGGCGCTACGAAAGCGGGCGATCCAGGACGGCATCCTGCTGCAGACCGAGGTTCCCGGCCAGCTCTAGCTCGCGCTTCAGCGCGCGACGTCCGGTGAGCAGGCTCGCGAGGGCGATGAAGATTCCGAGAATCGTCAGCCCGACGCCGATCCAGGTCGGCGACAGGTAGCCGAGCCCCGCGGCGATCGCGATGCCGCCGAGGTACGCGCCCAGGCTGTTGCCGATATTGAGCGCCGAGTGATTCACGGCCGCGGCCAGCGTCTGGCTGTCTCCGGCGACATCCATGAGCCTGGTCTGGATGGCCGGCGAGGATGCCGCTGCCGACGCGCCCACGAAGAACAGGCTGATGAAGAGGCCGGGCACCGTGTGCGCGGTCAGGGCGAAAGCGACGAGCGAAACCAGCAGGGCGCCGAAGCAGATGAAGAGGCTGCGCATCACGTGGATGTCGGCGGCACGACCGCCCACGTAGTTTCCGACGGTCATCCCGAGGCCGGTGACGACGAGGGCGATGGACACGACCGAGGGTTCCAGGTGCGTGATCGACGTCACAATCGGAGCGACGTAACTGTAGACCGCGAAGAAGCCACCGAATCCGATCGCGCCGATGGCGAGGGCGAACCACACCTGCCCGCGCGTAAATCCGGCAAGCTCGCGGCGCAGGGTGGCGCGCGGGTCGCCAGGCTGCAGCGGCACGACCAGCCAGACCGCGACGAAGGTGAGGGCGAAGATGGATGCGACCACCAGGTAGGCGACGCGCCATCCGGCGACCTGGCCCAGCAGGGTGATGGTTGGCACCCCAACCACATTGGCTATCGTCAGCCCGCCGAGAACGTAGGAGATGCCCGCCCCGCGCTTGCCCGGGCCCATCAGCGAAGCGGCGACCAGGCTCGCGATGCCGAAGTACGCACCGTGCGGAAGGCCCGCCACGAAGCGAGCGAGCAGCACGAGCCCGAAGCTCGGCAACACGGCCGACGCCACCGTCGCGAGCGTGAACGCGATCAGCAGGGCGAGAAGCAGCTGCTTGCGCGGGAACCGAGCCGAGAGCGCCGCAATGGTTGGCGCTCCGACGACAACCCCGAGCGCGTACGCGGAGACGAGCATGCCGACCTGGGCGTTCGCTCGCTCCGGCGAGACTGCGTAAAGGGCCGGCAGCAGGTCGTGGGCGATGTTCGGCAGGAGACCGATAGCGACGAACTCGGTGGTTCCAATACCGAAGCCGCCAAGAGCGAGGGCGAGCAGTGCGAGGCGTACGCGCGCGGGTGAAAGCTGGGTCATCGGTGCCTAACGAGGTCGGAGGAGGAGGTCACTCGTCATCGAGCAGCGGGGCGCAGTCAGATATTCCGCGCAACAAGCCTACGGCCCGATTTCAGTCCGTGGGTGCGCTTCCACGGTCGCTGGCGTCGCCGGGCACAGGGCTGGCGCCCGCGAGCGCGGCCTCGACACGATCGACTTTCGCCGTCAGTTGGCCGGTGTACCCGGGCCGGATATCCGCCTTCAGGACGAGTGAGACCCGCGAGCCGTACTTGCCGACCTCCTCCGTTGCTCGGCGGATGACATCGAACACTTCGGTCCACTCACCCTCCAGCGTGGTGAACATCGAATCGGTGTGGTTGGGAAGGCCCGACTCCCGGACGATTCGCACCGCCGCGGCAACAGCCTCGTGGACCGACCCGTCAGAATCGCCGCCGCTCGGGGCGACAGAGAATGCGACCAGCATGATTACTCCTTCGAAATGGCGGGCGCCGAGGCGACCGGATGCGGGATCGTGGGCGTCGGCGTGCCTCCCGCGAGCGGCCCGAGCGGCCAGATCACGGGCAGCCATCCCTCATTCTCCGCGTTGAGTTCGTGGTCTACCCAGCGTCGACTGAGTTGCACCAGGGCGGACACCGCCCAGCCGAGCAGACCCACCATGAGCGCATTCCTCAGGGTGAGCACGATCAGCATCACCGGGTTCAGCCGCAACAGGAAGTCGTACAGGGTGGGATAGAACACCTGCGTGAGGGCGGCAAGCACAAGGGCCATCGCCGCCGGCAATCGGAACGAGCGACCGTGGCCGGTCGCGTGCGTCGCGAGGCCGAGCAGCACGGGAACGGCCAGCCAGGTCATGAACTGGGGCGACCCGACCTTGTTGAACACGATCAGCGCACTGACGAGTGCGAGCACGAGCACCGGCAGCAGCTCGGTCACGGCCGCCCCGCGGCGCATCGCCAGAATGCCGAGCGCCGCGATTGCGGCCACAGCAATAACCATCAGCGGTGTCATCAGCGCGCCCGCGACATCCACCCCTCGCCCCGCAATCTGGAAGGTCAGGATGTTGGTGTCGTAGTACACGGCGGCACCGCCCTGGTGGGCGAAGGCCTGCCACATCCAGAACGTGCTGATCGGAGCCTCGATCTGCAACCCGCGGCCGGTCTGCTGGGTGATGAAGCTGAACACATTGCTTCCCGCGCCGAACACAAGCGCGATCGCAACGACGGTCACGCTGGTCACGACGGCCGTCCAGAGGATGCGCGCTCGCGCCTTGCTCGCGATGACCAGCGCGGCGACCACGGCAGCCGGCCAGATCTTCACCCACGCGCCGATCGTCAGCAGCACGGCCGCCAGGCGCGGGCGGGAGGCGATAAACAGCACGCCGACGAGTGCAATCGGAGTGGTCACCGAGTCGATCCGACCGATTGCGATGGGGCCGAGCAGGATCAAAAAGCCAACCCACCACCAGCCGAGGGTGAGTGAGCGGCGGTTTCGACCCCAGCCGACCAGGAAGGCGAATGCGACGAGGTCGAGCAGCATGACGCCACTGAGCCAGCTGCTGCCGTAATGGTTAAACCCGAAGACGGATGCACCCAGCATGGGCAGCAGTGCCAGCACCGGGTATACAAACGGGCCGTTCACTCCTACGACGTAGTGCGCGTACACGGCCTGCTCTGCCCAGTACCGGTAGACGACAGTAACGTCACCAAACGGCTGGCCCGGCCCGGAGAGATTCAGGTAGCCGAGCCACAGGTGCACGAGCACGAAAACTGCCCAGAGCAGGGCGTAGGAGGATGCCAGCCGTTCTCCGACGGAGCGCAGCCGGGCGATCGGCTGCGCGGCGGTCGTCATGAACCAAGGGTAACAATTCGTAGCTGTTACCCTGCCGCAACACCCGTGCACGAGGATGGGCTGCACAGCTACGCGCCCCATATTGCATCCAGCATCCTGATCCGCACGCTTCAGCACATAGGAGACACCCGTGTCCAGCCTTCGCCGCAGTATCCGCGCCGGCGCCGTTCTCGGTGCCCTCGCGATCGCCCTCAGCCTTGCAGCCTGCGCGCCCAGCGCAAACCTTTCCTCCGGCGAACCCACCGCGACCGCGGCGGCACTGAAGTATGTGACGCCGGGCAAGTTCACGGTCGCGACCGGCCAGCCCGCCTACGAGCCGTGGGTCGTCGGCGACAAGCCGGAGAGTGGCAAGGGCTTCGAGGCTGCCGTCGCATACGCAGTGGCCGGCAAGCTCGGTTTCGCACAGTCTGACGTCGTCTGGGTTCGCACCGGTTTCGATGAGGCCATCGCGCCGGGAGCGAAGAACTTCGACGTGAACCTGCAGCAGTTCTCCATCACCGCCGACCGCAAGAAAGCCGTGGACTTTAGCTCGCCCTACTACGAGACCGCCCAGGCCGTCGTCACGCTCAAAGGCTCAAAGGCCGAGCACGCAACATCCATCGCCGACCTGAAGGGGCTGCTGATCGGAGCCGCGTCGGGTACGACGAGCTTCGCCGCGATCGAATCGACCATCAAGCCGACGGCGGGCGCGCAGGCCTTCAACTCCAATGACGACGCCAAACTCGCCCTGAAGAACGGGCAGGTGGATGCGATCGTCCTGGATGTGCCCACCGCCGCGTACTTCGTCGAGAAGGGGATCACGCTCGGCCGCCTGCAGACGCCGGTCGGCACGAGCGACCAGTTCGGCATCCTGCTCGAAAAGGGCAGCTCGCTCACCGCAGCGGTGACGACGGCCGTGGATGACCTGACCGCGGACGGCACCCTGAAGAAGCTGCAGCAGACCTGGCTGGCGGACTACACCAGCGTTCCGGTTCTGCAGTAGTGCCGACCGCCGCAGCGGCTGCGCCGTCGGATAGTTTGAGCGAGTGAGATTCCGACCCTTCGACGAGACCCGGCCGCCGAGCTCGATCGAGCTGGGTCGCCGGGTCTTTCGTCGCAGGCAGGGCATCCGGTCGGTCATTCTCAGTCTGGCCAGCACGCTCGTGTTTGCCGTCGTCGTGTGGCTGACGCTCGTCAACACACCGGGCTGGGCCGCGGTGCAGCAAACCTTTTTCGACCCGGCGCACCTGGTCTCGGCATGGCCGCGGGTCTTCGCCGGCTTCGTGCTCAATCTTCAGATCCTGTTCTTCGCGGTGATCGGCGTTGCGATCTTCGCGAGCCTGCTCGCGATAGTGCGCACCCTCCGCGGGGCGATCTTCTTTCCGCTGCGGGTGATCGCGACCGCGTACACCGACCTTTTCCGCGGATTGCCGCTGATCATCGTGCTGTACCTGATCGGCTTCGGGATCCCCGGCCTACGCCTGACCGAGAACCGGATTCCCCCGGAGGTGCTCGGTACTGTCGCTCTCGTCCTCACCTACTCGGCGTACGTCTCCGAGGTGCTGCGCGCCGGCATCGAGGCGGTGCATCCCTCCCATCGGCTGGCGGCACGCTCGCTGGGGCTGACACATGCGCAGACGCTGCGGATCGTCATCCTGCCGCAGGCCGTCCGCAAGGTGACGCCCGCGCTCATGAACGATTTCGTTTCGATGCAGAAAGACGTCGGACTGGTCTCGGTCCTCGGCGTGGTCGACGCCGTGCGCGCGGCCCAGATTGAAACGGCGAGCGACTTCAACTTCACGCCGTACGTGCTGTCCGGCCTGCTGTTCGTTCTGCTCGCGCTGCCGATGATCCGGCTCACCGACTGGTATTCCGCACGGCTGCGCGGCCGCGAGCAGATCGGCTCCATCGTATGAGCCTGCTCAGGCTGGATGCCGTCTACAAGTCGTTCGGCACCTCCGAGGTGCTGCGCGGGATCTCCCTGGAGGTCCACGCGCACGAGGTCGTCGCGCTGATCGGCGCGAGCGGTTCGGGCAAGTCGACCCTGCTGCGGGCGATCAACCTGCTCGAACCCATCGACGACGGACAGATCTGGCTGAACGACCAGGACATCAGCGACCCGCGGGTCAAAGTGGATGCGGTGCGCTCGCGAATCGGAGTGGTCTTCCAGCACTACAACCTGTTTCCCCACCTGACCGTCCTCGACAACGTGACGCTCGCCTCGCGCCGGGTGCACGGCGTCGATCGCGCGACGGCAGAAAAGTCAGCACTGGAGCTTCTCGACCGGGTGGGACTCGCGCCGCACGCGCGGTCGTTCCCGGATCGGCTGAGCGGCGGCCAGCAGCAGCGCGCGGCCATCGTGCGCGCAATTGCGACCAATCCCGAGCTGCTGCTGCTCGACGAGATCACCAGCGCGCTCGACCCCGAGCTGGTCGGCGAGGTGCTCGCGCTGGTTCGTGAACTCGCCGCGGACGGCACCACCATTGTCATGGCGACGCACGAGATGGCCTTCGCACGGGATGTCGCCCACCGCGTCGTGTTTCTCGATGGGGGTGTGATCGCCGAGTCGGGCCCGCCGTCCGAGATGTTCGGCTCGCCCCGCGAGGAGCGCACACGCGAGTTCCTGGCGCGATTCAGCGACCGGTGACCGAGCGCTGGCTGAGCGCTTTCGCGATTGTCGCGGGCAGGGCGGCGACCAGGCCGAGCACGGTCAGCGGCCCACCCGCTGACGCCCTCTCCGCGGCCAGCGCGTGCAGTACCGCAGCGGTTGCGCCCAGTTCCGCGAGCAGCTCGGCGTCGGCGGCGATCGCGGCCGAGTGAGTTGCCAACAGGGCTCCGAGGATGCCGCCCAGGGCATCCCCCGCTCCCGCTGTCGCCAGCCAGCTCGGTGCGATCGCGGTCGCCAGCCGGGTGCCGCCCGGCGATGCGACCCAGGTGGTGTGGCCCTTGAGCAGCACCGTCACTCCGAGCTTCTCCGCGGCATCGATCGCGGCACGGCCGGGGTCGGCGGCGATCTCGTCCGCTGAAGCCCCGGTCACGCGTGCGAGCTCCCGAAAGTGCGGCGTGATGATCGTCGGGCCGGTAACGGAATCGTGCAGGTCGAAGACTCCGCCATCCAGGATGGTGGGGAGGCCCTGGCCGATCGCCTCGCCGAGCAGACGCGCCGCGTCGTCCTCGCGGTTGGCGTGGTCCATACCGGAGCCCAGCAGCCACGCCTGCACCCGACCATCCCCGGTCACCGTCTCGGGCCGCCGCTGCAACACGAGAGTGCTCGCCCGCTCGGGACCCAGGTACCGCACCATCCCGAGCCCGGTGTGCAGGGCGGCCTCGACGCCGATTACCGCGGCACCCGGATACTGGTCGCTGCCGGTGACGACGCCCAGTACGCCACGGGTGTACTTGTCGTCCGCTTCGGTCGGCACGGCGATGTGGTCGGCGCTGCGGGCCTCGGTCCAGTCGGTGTACCCCAACGCGGTGAAGTTGCTCATTCTGCTCACGATAGTTTGGTCGGCATGGCCCTGCGCATCCTTGATCGTGTCGTCGTCTTCGATTATGGCGAGGTCATCTCGGTCTCACCGTCGGAGCGCGAGCGGGCAGAACTCGTCGCGATCGCCGGTATCGATGAGGAGAAATTCTGGCCGCCGTACTGGGCGCATCGCGATGACCTCGACCGGGGCACCGTGGATGTCATCGGCTACTGGGCCCGCATCGCCGCAGAGACGGGGGCCGACTGGTCGGCATCGGACGTTCAGCGACTGTGGGCAGCGGACTTCAGAAGCTGGTTCACGATCGAGCCCGGCACCGTGGACCTGCTCGCCGAGCTGCACGCTGGCGGCACCCGACTGGCCCTGCTCTCCAACGCCGGCTTCGACTTCGGCAGCCCATTCCGGTACTCCCCCATCGGCGCCTTCTTTGAGCGCATCTTCGTGAGCGCCGAAATGGATGCCCTGAAGCCCGACCCGGCCATCTACCTCGAGGTTGCGGCCGAGCTGGGCGTAGCGCCGGCCGAGCTGGTCTTCGTCGACAACAAGAGCGTGAACACGGATGCCGCTGCCGCGCTTGGCGTCACGGCGCACCACTTCACCGGCGTCGACGGGCTGCGGGCATTCCTCACTGACCTCGCCGGCTGATCACGTCCGCGCCCGACTGCGGTGTAGCTAGAACTCGGGCCGCGGGAATCGCCGGACGCCGCGTTGTGTTAGCCGGGGTGACGTCACTCTCGATTGGATCCCCATGCCCGCCCTCTTCGACCCCATCACACTTCGCGACACCACCTTCCGCAACCGCCTCTGGGTCGCGCCGATGTGCCAGTACTCGGTCTTCGATGAGGATGGCGTGCCGACGAACTGGCATCTCGTTCACCTGGGCGCGCTCGCGTCCGGCGGCGCGGGCCTGGTTATCGCCGAAGCAACGGGCGTCACGCCGGAGGGCCGAATCACCCCACGCGACACCGGCATCTGGAACGACGAGCAGCGGGATCGCTGGCGACCGGTCGTCGACTTCATCCACTCGCAGGGTGCCGCGGCCGGCATCCAGCTCGGCCATGCCGGCCGCAAGGCATCCACCTACCCGGCGTGGGGCTTCGATGAGCAGGGCACGGTGCCCGAATCGGAGGGTGGCTGGCGCACCGTCGCGCCGTCCGCGGTGGCGTTCACCGGATACGACGAACCGACCGCCCTGGACTCGGATGGCATCGACGCGATCGTCGCGGCGTTTACGGCCGGTGCCGTTCGCGCAATCGAAGCCGGGTTCGACGTGCTCGAGGTGCACGCGGCACACGGGTACCTCCTGCACCAGTTCCTCTCACCGCTGAGCAACCAGCGCGAGGACGAGTACGGCGGCTCCCTCGAGAACCGGGCCCGACTGCTGCTGCGGGCGGTGGCCGCGATCCGGGCTGCCGTCGGCGAGACCGTGCCGCTGATCGTGCGATTCTCCGGCACCGACTACGCCGCCGGCGGATGGGACGAAAAGCAGACAGCGACCGTGGCCGGCTGGGCGCGAGCCGCCGGTGCGGATTTCTTCGACATCTCCTCCGGCGGCAATATCGCCGGAGTGACTGTTCCCATCGGACCGGGCTACCAGGTGCCGATCGCCGAATACGTCAAGCGCGTTGCCGGCGTCCCGACCAGCGCCGTCGGACTCATCACCGAGGCGCAGCAGGCCGCGGACATCGTGGCATCCGGGCAAGCGGACGTCGTACTGCTCGCGCGGCAGGTGCTGCGCGATCCGCACTTTCCGCTGCGGGCCGCGCGCGAGCTCGGTGTTGACGTCGATTACTGGCCCAGCCAGTACCTGCGCGCTCGGCGCTAACCGGGACGTGCGCCGCTCGCCCGGTCAGCCTCGCGAGCGGATCGCGCGGATCATCCGGAACAGCAGGTACCCCACGGCGATCACGCCGAGCGCGATTACCACCCACGAGCCGATGCCGATGTAGATGCTCGTTGTGCACGTGCTCGGATCGGGTTTGACCGCGCCCGTGGTCGGGCAACTTACCGCCGTGTAGATTCCCTGCCCGGTGGCTGGGATGAAGCTCAGGATGAATAGGAGGGCGATGTCCGCGAAGACCGCGAAGCCCACCAGTCGACCCCAGTAGCCAGGGTCGGTCGGGCCGAGCTGGCCAGTTGTGTCGGGCGACATCCCTATGCCCGGTCGGCCGCGGTCTCGGCCCGCCACGAGCGGATCGCCCGGTACAGGAAGTAGCCGCCCACGATCAGGCCCAGCACGATGAGGATCCATGCGCCGGTTCCGATCGTCGTCACCTCGCCGCATTTGGCGCCCGCCACCGCGCCGTTGGCGCACGGGTTGTAGCTGCCGATGCCGTGGTTGCCCGGAACGAACGAGAGGATGCCGATCAGGACGAGGTCGACACCGATGGTGATCGTGATGGCCGTGCGCCAGAACAGGGTGGTGCGGGGCGGGCGCTGCTGTGCGTCGGTCATGGGTTCAGACTACCGAGCGGTCGCAGGCTCAACTCGCAGCATTACCGCCGGGTGGCATCCTGTACCTCGCCGACAAGTTCCTCGATGATGTCCTCGAGGAACAGCACGCCCTTCGTCGCGCCCGACTCGTCGAACACGCGCGCGACGTGCACTCGCGAGCGCCGCATCGTCGCGAGCGCGTCCTCGAGGTCGGTGGTGCGGTAGATGGAGATGAGCTGGCGGATGCGCTTCGGCGGAACGGGCTCGCAGAACTCGTCCTCCTCGAGGTCGATCACGTCTTTGAGGTGGAGGTACCCGGTCGGCTCCCCCGCCTCGTTCACCAGCACGTACCGCGAGAACCCGTTGCGCGCGACGGCTCTCTCCACGTCGGCGGGAGTCGCGTCCTCGGGAAGAGTGACCAGTTTCACCATGCCGAGGGCGACATCCTGAACCTTCTTCTCGCTGAATTCGAACGCGGCGCTCAGCGTGCCGGTCGTATCGGTGAGAACGCCCTCGCGCGTGGAGGCGGCAACGATCGTCGCCACCTCGTCGACGGTGAACGCGCTGGTCGCTTCACTCTTCGGCTCGATCCGAAACAGCCGCAGGATGCCGTTGGCCGTCGCGTTCAACGCGACGATCACCGGCCGGAACACGGTCGCGAACGCAACCAGCGGCGGCGCGAGGACCAGCACCGCACGCTCCGGCAGCGAGAACGAGACGTTCTTGGGAACAAGTTCACCGAGGATCACGTGCAGGAATGAGACGACAACCAGGGCAATGATGAAGGAGACCGTGCTGATCACGCTGGCCGCCCAGCCGGTGAGCTGCAGCGGCCCTTCCAGCAGGTGGTGGATGGCCGGTTCCGAGACATTCAGGATCAGCAGCGACGCGACCGTGATGCCGAGCTGGCTGGTCGCAAGCATGAGGGTGGCATGCTCCATCGCCCAGAGTGCCGTTCGCGCCGCGCGCGAGCCCTTCTCGGCGCGCGGTTCGATCTGCGAGCGCCGGGCGCTGATGATCGAGAACTCGGCGGCGACAAAGAACGCGTTGACGAGCAAAAGAATGGCCAGCCAGATGATCCCCCACCAGTCACTCACGAGGCCTCACCCGCGATCTCCGGCGCCGGGGTCGGCGTGTAGCGCACGCGGTCGATGCGGCGACCATCCAGTCGCTCGATGCGAAATGTGCCGCCCTCGATCTCGATCGTGTCGCCGACGACGGGGAGTCGGCCGAGCTCGCTCATCAGCCAGCCCGCGACGGTCTCGTACGGCCCCTCCTCGGGCACCGCGACATCCGTCCGCTCCAACAGCTCATCCGGGCGCAGGATGCCGGGGAACGTGAACCAGTCCCTGCTGCGCACCACGTCGGCCTTGGTTCGATCGTGTTCGTCGGAAACTTCGCCCACGAGCTCCTCGACCAGGTCTTCCAGCGTCGCAACGCCAGCCGTGCCGCCGTACTCGTCGACCACGACAGCCATCTGGTAGCCGCGCCCGCGCAGTTCGGCGAGCAAGGAGTCGAGTTTCATCGTCTCGGGCACCCGCAGGGCCTCGGTCTGCAGCGCAGCGACCGGAACATCGCCCCGTTTCTCGCGCGGCACAGCGACGGCCTGCTTGACGTGCACGAGGCCCACGACGTCGTCGAGCGAGTCGTCGATCACGGGAAAGCGTGAGAACCCGGTGCGGCGCGCAAGCTCGATCACGGCAAGGGCGGTATCGCTGCGGTCAACGGCGGCGAGCCTCGGCCGCGGCGTCATGACGTCCTGCGCGGTGTGATCAGAGAACGCCAGCGTGCGTGCGAGCAGTGTCGCGGTATCCCGGTCGAGACTGCCCTCGCGCGCCGACCTGCGCAGCAGGGACGTGAGCTCCTCGGCGGTGCGCGCCGAGGAGAGCTCTTCCTTCGGCTCGATCCCGACCCAGGTGAGGATCGCGTTCGCGGTGTTGTTCAGGAGGGCGACCGCCGGACGAAACACGATCGTGAATCCGACCTGGAACGGGATGACGATCTTGGCCGTCGCCCGCGGAAGCGCCAGCGCGATGTTCTTCGGAACGAGCTCGCCGATGATCATCGAGACGAGGGTCGCGATCGCGACCGCGACGATCGAGGCGACGACCGTGACAGCCGCCCCAGACATCCCGAACACCGAAAGCGGTGCCTCGAGCAGCGCGCCGAACGCCGGTTCGAGCGTGTAGCCGGTGAGCAGGGTCGTCAGGGTGATGCCGAGCTGGGCGCTCGAAAGGTGGGTGGAGGTCTTCTTCAGGGCATTGATGGTGATGCCGAGGCGCTTCTCGCCGCGCGACTGGCGAACCTCGAGATCGGAGCGATCGAGATTGACGAGCGCGAACTCGGAAGCGACGAAGAAACCAGTGCCGACGGTGAGCACGACTCCGATTCCCAGCATGAGAAACACGTAAGGGTCATGCATGGCGGCCAGAGCTGCGGCGACTAGGAGGGTCGTCCATTATCTCAACGAGTATATCGGCGCTGGGTCGACCTGCGGGCGCTACCAACTGACCGGCAACGCCTTGCCTTCCTCGTACCCGGCCGCACTCTGGATGCCGACCAGCGCCCGCTCGTGGAATTCGTCGAGATCGGCCGCCCCCGCATAGGTGAACGACGACCGCACGCCGGACGTGATCATGTCGAGCAGGTCCTCCAGCGACGGACGCAGCGGGTCGAGGTAGATCCTGGAACTCGAGATGCCCTCCGCGAACAGCGTCTTGCGCGCGAGCTCGTACGGGTCGAGGTTGTCGAACCGCTGCTGTACCGCCCTGGTCGATGCCATGCCCCAGCTTTCCTTGAACAGGCGACCCGAGTCATCCGCGCTGAGGGTCCCCGGCGCTTCGATCGTGCCGGCGAACCAGGATCCGACCATGACGGATGCCGCACCGGCGGCCAGCGCGAGCGCCACATCCCGGGGGTAGCGCACTCCGCCATCGGCCCACACGTGCGCTCCGAGTTCCCGCGCGATGGCTGCGGACTCGAGCACGGCCGAGAACTGCGGGCGACCGACGGCCGTCATCATGCGCGTCGTGCACATGGCGCCAGGGCCGACGCCTACCTTGATGATGTTCGCGCCGGCCTCAACCAAGTCGCGCACCGCCACGGCCGTGACCACGTTGCCAGCCACGATCGGCAGCCCGAGATTTTGGTCGGCGACGGCTCGGATCGCCCGCAGCATGGCGTCCTGGTGACCGTGCGCGGTGTCGAGCACGAGCACATCAACGCCCGCAGCCGCGAGCGCACGTGCCTTGTCCGCGACATCGCCGTTGATGCCGAGGGCCGCGGCGACGTGCAGGCGGCCATCGGCATCCAGGGCCGGCTGGTACAGCGTCGAGCGCAGGGCGCTGCGGCGGCTGAGTGTCCCGACGATCGCGCCGTCCTTCAGCACGGGCGCGAAATCGAGGTCCTCGGCAATGAGCTGGTCGAACGCGGCACGTGGCGTGTCGAGGGTGGCGGCGTCGAGGAACGCGATCGATCCGTGGATGAGATCGCCGAGCCGCGCATCCGGAAGCGCCGTTCCCAGGCGAAGGGCGGGAACCGACCCGAGGAACCTGCCGTCGGAATCCTCGAGCACCACCCCGTGACCCTCGACGGCGGGAATCCGAGTGAGCGCCGATGCGACGGAGTCGTCCGGAGAGAACACGACCGGCGTATCGAACAGCACCGGCTGGTCCTTGACCCACCGGATGGCCGCATCCAGGTCATCCATGTGCATGTCCTGCGGCAGGACGCCGAGTCCGCCACGGCGGGCAAGGGTGGCCGCAAGACGCTTCCCGGTGACCGAATTCATGTTGGCGGCCACGATCGGGATGCTCGCCGCGGTGCCGTCGCCGGGGGCAAGCGAGACGTCGAGCCGACTCGAAACGGCGGAGCGATCGGGCACCAGGAAAACGTCGGAATACGTGAGGTCGTGTTCCGGAGAAGTCTCATAGAAGCGCATGAAATTAACGCTAGTCCCTGCTCTGCGCGCAAGCGGGTGGTGGTTCGAGCAGTTACGCTTAAGGGTCGTGTGGCCGCTGACGGCCGTTCGAGACAAATACGCACAATCAAGTGAACTGAGAGTGGGCGGTCGGCTGTGTCAAGCCAAGTGACCGGAGTCACGCCGGGCGATGGAACCTCCGGCGAATACGGTGCAAACGAGTGGCTCGTGGATGAAATGTACGAGCGCTACATACTCGACAAGAACTCGGTGGACCAGTCGTGGTGGCCGATTCTCGAGGGCTATAAGCCCACGGTGGATCCCACGCCGACAGGCGCGATCACCACGGTAGACACGTCACAGTTCGCCCCTCCCCCCGCCGAATCGCAGGTCGGCGGCGAGGCGCAGATTCCGGCGGAGGTCGCCCCCGCGGTGACGCCCGCCGCATCCCCCGCCGAGCACCCCAGCGCGTCCCAGCCCGTCGCCCGAACGACCTCCGTGCAGGCGAAGCCGCAGCCGATCCCGGCGGAAGCTCCGCGGACCTCGCCGATCGCGACCGCTCCGGCAGCAGCAGCCGAGCCGAGCGTCGACGCCGACACTGTGGCGACCCTCAAGGGAGCCGCGAAGTCCCTCGCCGCGAACATGGATGCCAGCCTCACGGTTCCGACCGCGACGACCGTGCGCACCATCCCGGCCAAGCTGATGATCGACAACCGCATCGTCATCAACAACCACCTGAAGCGTGCCCGCGGTGGCAAGGTCTCCTTCACGCACCTCATCGCCTGGGCGATCGTGGACACCCTGCGCGAGTTCCCGAGCCAGAACGTCTTCTACGACGAGATCGACGGCAAGCCGTCGGTCGTGAGCCCCGCCCACGTCAACCTCGGCATCGCGATCGACGTGCCGAAGTCTGATGGCACCCGCTCGCTCGTCGTGCCCGGAATCAAGCGCGCCGACACCATGAGCTTTGCCGAGTTCCTGCTTGCCTACGAGGATGTCGTCGCGCGCGGCCGCACCAACAAGCTCACCGCGGCGGACTACGCCGGCAACACGATCTCCCTGACGAACCCCGGCGGCATCGGCACCGAGCACTCGGTTCCCCGCCTCATGAGGGGCGGCGGCACCATCGTGGGCGCCGGAGCCCTCGAATACCCGGCGGAGTTCCAGGGGGCCAGCCCCAAGACGCTGTCCGAGCTCGGCATCGGCAAGACGATCACGCTCACCAGCACCTACGACCACCGAGTCATCCAGGGTGCGGGCTCCGGGGAGTTTCTCAAGAAGATCCACGAGCGCCTCATCGGCGAACACGGTTTCTACGAGGGAATCTTCGCCGCACTTCGCATTCCGTACGACCCGATCCACTGGGCCTCAGACATCAGCGTCGACCTCGCGGATGCCGTCGGCAAGACCGCACGCGTGCAGGAGCTCATCAACTCGTTCCGCGTTCGCGGCCACCTCATGGCCGACGTCGACCCGCTGGAGTACCGGCAGCGGTCGCATCCGGACCTCGACATCTCGAGCCACGGGCTCACGTTCTGGGACCTCGACCGCGAGTTCGTCACGGGCGGATTTGGTGGCAAGAAGGCCGCGCTGCTCCGCGACATCCTCGGCATGCTGCGCGACGCCTACTGCCGCACCGTCGGCATCGAGTACATGCACATCCAGGATCCCGACCAGCGCAGGTGGATCCAGGACCACGTCGAGAAGCCGTACTCCAAGCCCGGCCACGACGAGCAGATGCGCATCCTTGCCAAGCTCAACGAGGCTGAGGCTTTCGAGACGTTCCTGCAGACCAAGTACGTCGGCCAGAAGCGATTCTCCCTTGAGGGCGGCGAGTCGACTATCGCGCTGCTCGACAGCCTGATCCAGGATGCCGCCCACGCGGGACAGGAAGAGGTCGCCATCGGAATGGCGCACCGCGGTCGCCTGAGCGTTCTGACCAACATCGCCGGCAAGACCTACGGACAGATCTTCCGGGAGTTCGAGGGAACGCAGGACCCGCGAACCGTCCAGGGATCCGGCGACGTCAAGTACCACCTCGGCACCGAGGGCACCTTCACCAGCGCGGACGGCCGGGAGATTCCCGTCTATCTCGCGGCGAACCCCTCCCACCTGGAGGCCGTCGACGGCGTCCTGGAGGGCATCGTCCGCGCCAAACAGGACCGGCATCCGATCGGCTCGTTCCCGGTGCTGCCGATCATGGTGCACGGCGACGCGGCCATGGCCGGCCAGGGCATCGTCGTCGAAATCCTGCAGATGTCGCAGCTGCGCGCATACCGCACCGGCGGAACCGTGCATGTCAACATCAACAACCAGGTCGGGTTCACGACGCCTCCCGGCGAGGGACGCACGTCGATCTACTCCACGGATGTCGCCAAGACCATCCAGGCGCCGATCTTCCACGTCAACGGTGATGACCCCGAAGCGGTCGTCCGCGTCGCGCAGCTGGCTTTCGCGTACCGCCAGGAATTCCACCGCGACGTCGTCATCGACCTCGTCTGCTACCGCCGTCGCGGCCACAATGAGGGCGACGATCCCTCGATGACGCAACCGCTCATGTACAACCTCATCGAGGCGAAGCGCTCCGTGCGCACGCTGTACACCGAGGCTCTCGTTGGTCGCGGAGACATCACCGCCGAGGAGTACGAGGGAGCCCACCAGGACTTCCAGGACCGCCTCGAGCGGGCCTTCGCGGAGACCCACGCGGCGCAGACCGGTTCGATCCCCGTCGTGACGGGCGACACCAACGCCGTCTCTGACCTGGAGCGCCCGGAGTCGCAGCAGGATGACGCGGTCGGCGAGCCGGCGACCACCGGCGTGGACCCGGCAATGATCCAGCTCATCGGCGATGCGCACGACAACCCGCCCGCCGGGTTCACCGTGCACCCGAAGCTCCAGCAGCTGCTGAAGAAGCGCCTCGACATGAGCCGCAACGGCCAGATCGACTGGGGATTCGGCGAGCTGCTCGCCCTCGGCTCGGTGCTGCTCGAAGGCACGCCCGTGCGCATGGCCGGCCAGGACACCCGCCGCGGCACCTTCGTGCAGCGGCACGCCGTGCTGCACGACCGCGTCAACGGCCAGGAATGGCTGCCACTCGCGAACCTCAGCCAGGGCCAGGCTCGCTTCTGGATCTACGACTCGCTCCTGAGTGAGTATGCGGCCATGGGCTTCGAGTATGGCTACTCCGTGGAACGAGCGGATGCGCTGGTGCTGTGGGAAGCGCAGTTCGGCGACTTCGCGAACGGTGCCCAGTCCGTGATCGACGAGTTCGTGTCATCCGCGGAGCAGAAATGGGGACAGCGCTCCGGCGTCGTCCTGCTGCTGCCGCACGGCTACGAGGGCCAGGGTCCCGACCACTCCTCCGCCCGCATGGAGCGGTACCTGCAGCTCTGTGCGGAGAACAACATGACGGTTGCGCGCCCATCGACACCCGCGTCGTATTTCCACCTGCTGCGCCGCCAGGCGTACGCGCGCCCGCGTCGGCCGCTCATCGTTTTCACGCCGAAGGCAATGCTGCGGTTGCGGGGCGCGACCAGCGAGATCGCCGACTTCACCTCGGGCAAGTTCGAACCGGTACTGGATGACGCCCGGATCACCGACAAGTCGGCCGTGCGCCGCGTGGTGCTGTCCTCGGGCAAGATCTACTACGACCTGCTGGCCGAGGTCGAGAAGCGGCAGGACGCATCCATCGCCCTCGTGCGGCTGGAGCAGTTCTACCCGAAGCCGGTCAACGAGCTGAACGCGGTGCTCGATACCTACCCGAACGCGGATCTGGTGTGGACGCAGGACGAGCCTGAGAACCAGGGCGCCTGGCCGTTCATCAGTTTCGAGATTGCCCGGCACCTGCGTGGCCGCACGATCGCCGTCGCCTCACGGCAGGCCTCGGCGTCACCGGCAACGGGGTCGAGCAAGCGGAGTGCGCTCGAGCAGGCGGACCTGATCAACCGGGCGCTGACGCTGCCGAACTAGGGCACGGTGCGGGGTGTACCCCGATTGTCCCCCCTAACGGGGACATAGCTTATGGGTCGGAATTTTGCGATGATGCACTACCCGAACAAGTCCCGCAGCGTTGTGTGCTCACCGCACACACGCGCGGGGCTTCCCCGATAGCAATCGAGCCTCGGCGACGCGTACCCCGTCGCACCTACCCCGCTCGGACGCTAGTGACCTCACCCGAGGAGTCCCGTGCGTGCCCGAACGACCCGACTCGCGATGCTCAGCGCCCTGGCAGTGGTCAGCGGCCTGCTCGTCGCACCGGTGCTGACGGCGCCAGCGGCGCGGGCCTCGACGGTGGCACAGCCGGCGTCTCGCCTGGGCTCGCCCGCGCCCGGCGGCTCCGGGCTCGGTGACGAGATAGCCGTTCCGGGCGGGATGCCTGACGGCCGGTTGCACCCCGGCACGTCCAGGTCCACGGCCGGGACGATGGCGACTTCCCCGGGCGACTCGGATGCCAACGGCACAGTTCACATGATCTACCTCAGCGTCGCAGACGCGACGACGTCGAGCAGGGACAACTACTTCACCGGCTTTACCGCCTCGACGGCGCGCGCACTGGTCTCCGAGATGAACAGCTACTGGCACGCCGAGTCCGAGGGTGCCGTGACACTTGTGTTCGGCGGTTTCGAAACCCGCTCGCTGGCGGCTCCGACCTGCGATGCCAACGCCGTGCTCAGCGCCGATAGCCAGGTAGCGTTCGGTGGCCGATTCGCAAATTACGGCTGGTCAGGCTCGAACAACCACCTCATTGTGGTGACCCGCGAAAAGTGCGGCGGCCAGGCATTCGCGACAGTCGGTGGCGGAGGCGGGGGCACGATCTTCTCCAGCTTCGGCATCTCGCGGTCCGCCGGTCTCCCGTTCCTGCTCCACGAATTCGGCCATAACCTGGGCCTGCGCCACGCCGACTCGTCGATCTGCAAGAACACGACCACGTTCGACGCACCCCAGGCGGCCTTCACCCTGGCGAGCACAGCCTGCCCCACCGCGGAGTACGACGACTACCTCGACATCATGGGATTCTCCGTCACCAACGCGACGCCGCATGTTTCCAGCCCCCAGCTCATCCAACTCGGCTTCCTCCGCGACTACGCAGAACTCACCTCACGCGGCGGAACGACGACGATCAGGCTCAAGCCGCTCGGGGCAACCTCGGGCACGCGCGCCCTGCAGATCACCGACCCGCGCAGTGGTGACACGTACTACATCGAATACCGTGCACCGGTCGGTGC
Source organism: Glaciihabitans sp. (assembly GCA_025464095.1). Lineage (GTDB taxonomy): Bacteria > Actinomycetota > Actinomycetes > Actinomycetales > Microbacteriaceae > RYN-84. Next base: position 52,757 of record JAODMF010000001.1, on the reverse strand, counting down.
CGACAAGTCGGCAGCAGAGTTCACCGGGGCGCTGCGGTGCAACTCGGCCGGCGGCAACTACAGCAGTTGCGAATTCGACAGCAACACGACCTACGGGAGCATCCGCGTGCTTCGGACGATCCCGTACTCGGCGGGAGGAGCGGGAACGACCGTTCTCGCGACCGGTCTCACCGCGAAGTCATCCGACAAGAAGAAGCGGCACACTCACCTGGCGAGCGGCAACCGCTTCACCGCCCAGGACAGTGGCTTCACGCTGACGGTGAATTCGCTCAGCCCCTCCAGAGGCGCGTCGATCACGGTCGCCTTCCCGTAACAGCCTCCCGGAGCGTGGGTCCCCCAGATTGGGGACGGTGCCCGGCTTGGTGATCCTCATCGCCCCCGCGAGAATGGAAGTGGGCAAGCCGCGTCGGCAATCGATGCACCCGAGGTGAACCCGCCACGCTACCTCGGGGGACCTATGCAAGCCGGACCAGTCCGCGGCCTTTCTGCGGCCTTCTTCGCACTCGTGCTCTGCACAGCCGGAGCCGTAGCGACTCCCCCCGGAAACGTCGCGGCCGACTCCACGGCGAAGGCGCACTCGGCGACTGCATTCGCGGCGGTGGCACCGCCGATGGCATCCGCATCGGCGGCCCCCGCGCACGGCACGGCCACGACTGGTGATGAGCTTCCCGGGCCATCCGGGACCTCCCCGCGTCCGGCCGGACGTTCCTCGCTCGGAATCGACGCCACGGGGGTCGGGATCGGAATAGGAATCGGCGGTGGCACCCAGCGCATCTACATCAGCGTCGCCAATGTGACGAAGTCGACGTCGGACAACACCTACGCCACGGTGTCGCAGACCCAGGCAACGACCTTGGCCGGCGAACTGAACTCCTACTGGTCGAGGCAGACGGATGGTGCTGTTTCCGTCGTACTCGGTGGCGTCGAACAGCGTTCACTGGGGATGTCATCATGCAGCGCGACCGCTGTGCTCGACGCGGAGAAGAAGGTCGCGTTCTCCGGCAAGTTCGCGAACGACAACTGGGGAGGCACCGGCGATCACCTGATCGTGATCACCCAGGAGAAATGCGCCCAGCAGTCGTTTGGCACGGTCGGCGGCGACGGCGGCACGATCATTTCCAACTTTGGAACTTCCGCCGCCAACGGCCTTCCGTTCCTCGCTCACGAGTTCGGCCACAACCTGGGATTTCGCCACGCCAACGCCACGCTGTGCAGGAACACCTCGACCTACGATGCACCGCAATCGTCAATTACCTTCGATAGCACGACCTGCCCAACGACCGCGTATGACGACTACCTCGACGTCATGGGCTACTCGGTAAAGAGCGCCCTGCCCCATGTGTCCAGTCCACAGCTCATCGAACTCGGCTACCTGCAGGCATACCGCACGCTCACCTCACTGTCCGGTGCTCTCGGCCCGGTGACGCTCACCCTCTCGCCCCTCGCGGGCACGTCCGGCGTGCGCGCCGCCAAGATCATCGATCCCCGCAGTGGCGACGCGTACTACGTCGAATATCGAACCGACGCGGGCGAGGATGCGACCAGCGCGGAGTTCTCATCCGTTCAAGCGTGCCACTCGATTCTCGACGGGTACAAGCGCTGCAATCTCGACAGCAGCCCGACGTACGGAACCGTGCGGATCCTGCGGACGATCCCGTACGACAACGGCACCGTGGCGACGACAACGCTCGCCGTCGGCACCATCTCCGGCTCAACCAACAAGAAGTATCGTCATCCGTCGATGGCCGTCGGGCAGGTTTTCACGGCCTATTCGGGGGGATTCACCCTGAAACTAAATTCCCGCAGCCCCGCCAAGGGAGCCTCGATCACCGTCACGTTCAAGAGCCTGCTCTAGCTGTCGCGGGGACAGCCGCTACGGCTGCAGTTGGCTCAGGCGGCCGAGTACGGCGACCCGAAGCTCGTCGGGAGCCTTCTCCTGGCACGCCTTTCGCACCTTCTCGGTGAGAACGAGCCCGACGAGGTGCTCGGAGGTGCAGTCCTCGCAGGTCGCCAGGTGGTCCGTAATGTCAGCGAAGTCCTCATCGCTCACCTCACGGTGCAGGTACTCCTCGAGTTCGGCCTTCGCCTTGTCGCATCCGCAGTCGGTCATTGTGTACTCCTTGTGGCGGGCGCGGCGACAATGCCCCGCTCACGCGCGTAATCAGCAAGACTCTCCCGCAGCATCCGTCGGCCGCGGTGCAGGCGGCTCATGACGGTGCCAACAGGGGTTTTCATGATGTCGGCGATCTCCTGGTAGGAGAAGCCTTCGACGTCGGCGAAGTAGACGGCCATGCGAAAGTCCTCGGGGATGGCCTGTAGCGCATCCTTAACCGCGGAATCCGGGAGATGGTCGATCGCTTCGGCCTCGGCCGAACGTGTCGATGACGACTGTGTCACCGACTCTGCATTGCCCAGCTGCCAGTCCTCGAGGTCGTCGATGGTGCCCTGGTAGGGGTTCCGCTGGTTCTTGCGATAGTTGTTGATGAACGTGTTCGTCTGAATGCGATACAGCCAGGCCTTGAGGTTCGTTCCCTGCTGGAACTGCCCGAACGCCTGGAACGCCTTCACGAACGTTTCCTGCACGAGGTCTGCGGCATCCGCCGGATTGCGCGTGAGGCGCATCGCCGCGGCATACAGCTGGTCCATGAACGGAATGGCCTGCTCTTCGAAAAGGGCACGCGGATCCGCGGGCTGGACGTCGTCCTCAGTTGTGTCAGTCATCAGCGCCAATTGTAGGTCGCTGGACACGGACGCGGCTGAGGGGCTTTCGAGCGTGATCACTCCGCGGCCTCCCTTCCTGTCGCGGGCCGACACAGGGTGCAACCGAACACGGGGGATGCCTATTCCGAAGCGCCGCACAATCAGGCCCGTTACTCTAATTACCGATGGCGATTTCGAAGATCCAGCAGCCCCAATTCAATCCATACGGTGACGACGCCCCGGTGAGGGATACCGTCAGCGGACCGTGGGCTGCCCCGGTCGCGCGCGGGCCGCTCTCCGCGACGCTGCAGCTGCCCGGATCGAAGAGTCTGACCAATCGCGAGCTCGTGCTCGCCGCGCTCGCGAATGGGCCCTCACTGCTGCGAGCGCCGCTGCACTCCCGGGACACCGCGCTCATGATCGAGGCGCTGCGGGCGCTGAATGTCTCGATCGAGGAGGTCGCTGGTGCTGGCGAGTACGGACCAGACCTGCTCGTTACTCCCGCCGAACTCGAAGGTGGAGTATCGATCGATTGCGGCCTGGCCGGCACCGTCATGCGTTTTCTGCCGCCCCTTGCCGCCCTTGCCCTCGGGCCCGTCGCGTTCGACGGGGACGAGGCCGCGCGCAGGCGCCCGATGCGAACAACCATCGACGCACTCCGCGCCCTCGGCGTCGACGTGAGCGACGACGGACGCGGGGCCCTACCGTTCAGCCTGTACGGCACCGGCGCCGTCGCTGGCGGCGACCTGGAGATAGACGCGTCGGCATCGAGCCAGTTCGTCTCCGGGCTGCTGCTCGTCGCGCCCCGCTTCGTGAACGGCCTTACCCTGCGCCACACCGGCGCGACCCTTCCGAGCCTGCCCCACATCGAAATGACCATCGATACCCTCGCCGCCCGCGGCGTCACCGTCGAGACGCCCGAACCCGGGGTGTGGATCGTGCCGCCGGCCGAGATCCAGGCCCTCGACGTGGACATCGAACCCGACCTGTCCAACGCGGGACCGTTTCTCGCCGCCGCACTGGTTGCCGGCGGCTCCGTGACGATCACCGGCTGGCCGGCCGAAACCACGCAGGTCGGCGCCCAGATGGCCGACATTCTGGAGCGCATGGGCGGCCAGGTCACCCGCGCCGATGGCAGCCTGACCGTGACGGGCACCGGCGCGATCCACGGCATCGAACTGGATGAGGCAAGCGAGCTCGCCCCGACCGTGGCTGCGATCGCTGCGCTCGCCGACAGCGACACCGTGCTGACCGGCATCGCACACCTGCGCGGCCATGAGACCGACCGGCTCGCGGCACTCGCGTCCGAGATCAACGGCCTCGGCGGCGACGTGACGGAGACGGATGACGGCCTCGTCATCCGGCCGGCCCCGCTGCACGGCGGGCTCTGGCACTGCTACGCCGACCACCGGATGGCGACCGCCGGCGCAATCGTCGGGCTGGCCGTTCCCGGTGTGGAGCTCGATGACGTTGCAACCACCGCAAAGACCATGCCGCAGTTCGCAGAGCTCTGGACCGACCGGCTGGGCGTTCTGGCCGCGCCATCCACTCCGGCTGAATACTCGTAGATGAGCTGGCTGACCGATGTCGACGAAGACGACGAGTATGACGAATACGACGAGTCGGCTGTAAAGGTTCGGCCGAACCCGAAAGGGAACAAGCCGCGGACGAAAACGAGGCCAGACCACAGCGACGCCGTATCCGGTCGCGTGTCCAGCGTCGACCGTGGTCGCTACGGCGTATGGATTGCGGAGAACACTGCTGAGGAACGCCAGATCATCGCCACGAAGGCTCGGGAGCTGAAGCGCAATTCTGTTGTCACCGGCGACTGGGTCGACATTGTGGGCGACACGTCCGGCGACGAGGGCAGCCTCTCCCGGATCGTGCGCGTGCAGGACCGCAGCACGCTCCTGCGCAGGAGCGCAGATGACACGGATGCCGTGGAACGCGTCATCGTCGCCAACGCCGACCAGATGCTCATCGTCGTCGCGGCGGCCAACCCGGAGCCCCGGCCCCGCCTCGTCGACCGCTACCTCGTGGCCGCTTTCGATGCGGGGATCACTCCCCTTCTGGTCATCACCAAGACCGACCTCGAAGACCCGGCGCCGTTCCTCGCGAATTTCGCCGGTCTCGAACTGCGGGTGTTCCGCAGCCGCAGCGACGACTTCCCGCTCGACGAGCTGCGCGCGGCGTTGCAGGGCCACACGACCGTGTTCGTCGGACACTCGGGCGTGGGCAAGTCCACCCTGGTGAATGCCCTCCTGCCCGACGCTGGTCGAGCGATCGGTCGCGTGAACGACGTGACCGGGCGCGGGCGGCACACCTCGTCGTCCACTGTCTCACTGCGGATCGGGACCGGGTGGATCGTCGACACCCCCGGCGTGCGATCCTTCGGCCTCGGTCACGTGAACCCGGACAACATCCTGAAGTCTTTCGGCGAACTCGCGCTCATTGCCGAGAACTGCCCGCGCGGGTGCACTCACCTGCCGATCGAAGACGAGTGCGCGCTCGTGCTCGCCGCCCAGTCGGGCGAGCTCGGCGAGATCGGGCGACAACGCCTCGACTCGCTGCAGAGGTTGCTCGCGACCCTCGCTTGACCCGTGCGCGTGCATCGGCTGAGTAGCCTTGATCCGTGCCCGATTACACCTTCACTGACGACCTGAGCCTCGCCCTCGCCCTCGCCCACGACGCCGACCTGATTTCGTTGGATCGCTTTCGCTCCCTCGATCTCGTCGTCACCACCAAACCGGACCGCACGCCCGTGACGGATGCCGACCAGGCGGTCGAACGCAGCATCCGCAGCGGGATCGAGGCGGCCCGCCCCCACGACTCCATCCTCGGCGAGGAGTACGGGACGCAGGGCAGCTCGGACCGGCAGTGGATCATCGACCCGATCGATGGCACTGCGAACTTCATGCGCGGCGTGCCGATCTGGGGCACGCTGATCTCCCTCGCCATCCACGGTGAGCCCGTCGTCGGCGTCGTCTCCTCCCCCGCGCTCGGTCAGCGCTGGTGGGCAGCGCGCGGGCACGGTGCATGGACGGAGACTCACGAAATGCAGGCGCACAACGGCGAGCCGCGGCCCCTGAGGGTGAGCGGGGTCAGCGAGCTGGCCGACGCGACACTGAGCTACAACAGCCTTCAGGGCTGGGATGAGGCTGGCCACCTGGACGAGGTCGTCGCCCTCAACCGCGCGGTCGGCCGATCCCGCGCCATCGGCGACATGTGGGCCTACATGTTGCTCGCGGAGGGTGCGATCGACATCGTCAGCGAGTACGACCTCAAGCCGTACGACATGGCCGCGCTCATCCCGATCATCGAGGAGGCCGGCGGCCGGTTCACCGCCATCACGGGTGAGACCGGCCCCTGGCACGGGAGCGCCCTGGCAACCAACGCGCTGCTGCACGACGCGGTTCGGCAGATCGTGAGCCCGCGCGCGTGAAGCGCGCCCTGCTGGTGCTGGCGCTGGCATCCGTCGGTCTCGGCGGCTGTGCGCCCACTCTCCCGCCAGCACCCGTCGCCACGATCGACCCCTACGCACTGATGGTCGGCGACTGCGTTCGCGATGGCAATTTCGCTGGCACCGTCGCGCACATCACCCGGGTCGACTGCTCCCGAGTGCACAACGCGGAAGCGTTCGCGACAACGCGGCTGAAAGGCGACGCCTTCCCGGGAGACGCGACCGTTCACGACGCTGCGCAGAAGTTCTGCGTCGCCCGGTTCGCCGAGTTCGCAGGCATCGACTACAACGACTCGAAGTTGCTCGACGTCTCGTGGTACTTCCCCACGGAGGCGAGCTGGACCCAACGGGACGACCGCGAGGTGATGTGCACAATTCTCGAACTGGATGCGGCAGGAAACCCGACGACCTCGACGGCTTCCCTTCGGGGCGCGGATCGATAACCTGAGCGCATGAAAAATCTTCCGCTTCGCCAGCGCCCGATCGACATCGCGTTCATCGTGATCTTTTCGGTCTTCATTGTGACCTGCATCATCAGCGACTCGATTGAGGGACTCGGGATTCCGCAGACGGCGACGACCACCAACATCCTCGCTCAGTGGAACTACACTTACTCCTCGCAGTACGACCCGTTGTATATGTCCGAGCCGCTCTGGCTTCGGATGATCAGCGGCACCTCCGCGTTCGTCTACCTGCCGTTCTACGTCATCCTGATCGTGTCGTTGGTCCGCGGGTGGAACCGCATCCAGCTGTTCGCGGTCATCTACGCCACGATGATCATCAGCCTCACCGCGATCCCGATCTTCGGCGTCGAATTCTTCGGCGGTCCCGGGGAGCGCACGCCAAATCCCGTAGGGTTCCTGCTCTACAACGGTCCTTACGTCCTGTTCCCGCTGATTCTGCTGATTCGGATGCGCAAACCGCTGCCATTTACTCGCAGGTTCTAGCCCCTAAATTCATGCCCCGCGTTCAGGCAGTGGAGGGACGGTTCTCCGCCGACTGCCGGAAAGCGCTGATTTTCAGGCAATTTCGCACTCGTTACCAAAGCGTTATCGCGAATTTGCTGTATTCGCTACCTTCAAGTCTTTAACTCAGCCATGATTCTCCTGCCCCTGATCAATGCCGACGGGGGTACTTGAGGAGTTCTGCCTCACATCACAGAAAGGGAGTGACGTGAAGAAATCTTCATTGATCTCGATCGCCGTCGCGGTTTCCGCCACGGCAATGCTGCTTGCAGGATGTAGCAGCACCGGCACCACCGCCGCACCGGCCGCCTCAAAGCGCGCCTGCATCATCCTCCCGGACGCCGTCTCCTCGACGCGTTGGGAAAACGGCGACCGTCCGGCTCTGGCCGCGGCGTTCAAGGCCGCTGGATTCTCTTCGGACATCCAGAACGCTCAGGGCGACACCTCGAAGTACGCGACGATCGCGGACCAGCAGCTCTCCAAGGGCTGCGGTGTCGAGATCCTCGTCGACTACAACGGCGCTGGCATCCAGGTTGCTGCCAAGGCCAAGAAGCAGGGCATCCCGGTTATCGCGTATGACCGCCCCATCGCCGGAGCTGACTACTACGTCTCCTTCGACAACGAGGCTGTTGGTGGACTCGAGGGCCAGTCGATCGTTGACGGCCTGAAGGCTGCTGGCAAGAACCCGGCCACGGCCAAGGTTGTCTACGTCGGCGGAGACCCGGCAGACGGCAACGCGAAGATGTTCCACGACGGCGCTGACAAGGTCATGGCCGCCGCTGGCATCAAGCCTGTCTTCTCCACCCCCGGCACGTGGGATGGCGCCAAGGCTGGCACCGCCTTCGAGCAGGCATACACCGCACAGCAGGGCAAGATCGACGCAGTCTGGGTCGCCAACGACACCAACGCTGCTGCGGTCATCTCGGTCCTCGACAAGAACGGCAAGACGATCCCGGTCTCCGGCCAGGACGCTTCGCCCGCCGGTCTTGCCAACGTGCTCCTCGGCAAGCAGACCGCAACGGTCTACAAGCCGTTCGCACTCGAGGCCAAGGCTGCATCTGACCTTGCTATCTCGCTCCTGAAGGGCGAGAAGCCCACCGTCGACAAGAAGCTCGCCGACGGCACGCCTTACATCGCGGTCACCCCGCAGCTCGTTGGACCCGACAAGGTCGAGACCGTCGTCACCGACGGTAACGCCAAGGCGTCCGACATCTGCACCGCCGATGTAGCAGCCGCTTGCGCCAAGTACGGCGTCAAGTAGTAGTTACGAACTGAAGGGCTTTGCGCCGGCGGGTTCGCCGGTCGGCGCAAAGCCCTCTTTCAGTGTCCAAACGCCTGCCCTGTGGCGGGCACTAGTTAGGCAGCGAATAACGCACAATAGAGCGTCCGCGACATGGATGTCCGGCGCCAACGGAAGGAACCCGGCATGGATGTGCCAGTAATTGAACTGACTGGGGTGAGAAAGAGCTTCGGCCCGGTCGATGTTCTCAAGGGCGTGAATCTCGCCGCCTACGCCGGAAAGGTCACCGCTCTCGTCGGAGACAACGGAGCCGGCAAGTCCACCCTGATCAAGGGGCTCGCGGGCGTTCAGCCCTATGACGAAGGCGTCGTGACCTTCGAGGGCAAGCCAGTCACCCTGCACACCCCGCGTGAGGCAGCCGCACTCGGTATCGAGGTCGTGTACCAGGACCTCGCACTGTGCGAGAACCTCGACATCGTGCAGAACATGTTTCTGGGGCGCGAAGAGATCAGCAACGGGACCCTCAACGAGGGCACCATGGAGCGCGAAGCAGCGGAGACGCTGAGGAGCCTCTCGGTTCGTACCGTCTCCTCCGTACGCCAGAAGGTGTCCTCTCTCTCGGGTGGCCAGCGCCAGACCGTCGCGATCGCGCGATCGGTTCTCAAGAAGGCCAAGGTCGTCATCCTCGATGAGCCGACCGCAGCCCTCGGTGTCGCCCAGACCGAGCAGGTACTCGCCCTCGTTCGCCGCCTGGCGGAGTCCGGCGTCGCTGTCATTCTCATCAGCCACAACCTCGTCGACGTGTTTGAGGTTGCGGACTACGTGAGCGTGCTTTACCTCGGCCAGATGGTCGCTGCTTCGGTGCCGATCGCCGAGACAAACAATGAAGACGTGATCGGGTACATCACCGGCACGAAGAGCTACAACGGAGGCCAGAAGTGAGCGCCCTTTCGTCGACCCCCATCGGGACCGGCCAGGAAGGCTCGGTCAAGGACCAGGTCAAGGCCTACATCGCGAACGTTCGCAATGGCAACATGGGCTCGCTGCCTGCCATCGGCGGATTTCTCGTTCTGAGCATCCTGTTCTCGTTCCTGAATCCGTACTTCCTCACCAAGCTGAACTTCGCGAACCTGTTCACGCAGGCGGCGACACTGATGATGCTCGCGATGGCTTTGGTGTTCGTCATCCTCATCGCCGAGATCGACCTGTCTGCCGGTGTCACCTCGGGTGTCGCCATGGCGGTCTTCGTGCTGCTGGTCAACACAATGCACGTGAACTGGATCCTCGGACTGCTCGCAGCCCTCGCGACCGGTCTCGCCATTGGTAGCTTCATCGGGTACTTCGTCGCGAGGGTCGGCGTTCCATCCTTTGTCGTAACGCTTGGCCTGTTCCTCGGATTCCAGGGCCTGCAGCTCGTACTGCTCGGTGACGGCGGTCTTTACCGCATTGAAACTCCGCAGATCCTGTCCATCATGAACGACAACCTCCCGATTTGGGGCGGCTGGTTGATGATCGTTGTCGCGGTCATCGTCTCGCTCGTGACATCCCTGCTTGACCGTCGTCGTCGTACCATCGCCGGAGTTGCAAACCGTCACGTCACCTTGATGTGGATTCGCATCGCGGCGATCGCTATCGGCGGCGGAGTCGTCGTATTCATCCTGAACCTCGACCGTTCGGTATCGATCCTTCCGATCAGTGGTGTTCCGATTGTGGTTCCGATCGCGCTCGTGCTGCTCTGGGCTGGAACCTTCCTGCTCGACCGCACGCGCTTCGGCCGTCACCTCTACGCAGTCGGCGGCAACCCCGAGGCCGCACGTCGTGCCGGAATCAAGGTTGCGTCCGTTCGTATCGTGGCGTTCATCCTCTGCTCCACCCTCTCGGTGGTGTCGGGTGTGTTCGACGCGAGCCGCATCGGGTCGGTCGACTCCGGTGCCGGTAAGGCGATCGTCCTGAGCGGTGTTGCCGCAGCGGTCGTCGGTGGCGTCAGCCTCTTCGGTGGTCGTGGTCGCCTCGTCCACGCCGCAATTGGCGCGTTCGTGATCGCTGTCATCGACAACGGCCTCGGACTGCTCGGCCTTCCGGCTGGCGTGAACTTCCTCGTTACCGGTGGCGTGCTGATCCTGGCCGCAACGGTTGACGCGGTGTCGCGCAAGCGCGGTGGAACCCAGCTCTCCCGCCTGTAGTACTCGCCCGCCTGTAGTACTCAGCACGAGAGAAGGCCCCGCACTCCCAGGAGTGCGGGGCCTTTCCTCATCCCCCGAGTTGTCACAAACCGCTCGAAACTCGGGGTTTTGGGTCGATATGCGACAACTCGGGGATGGGGGGAGGGTGAGTCAACAGCGTGCGATAGTGACCGATGGTGGAGATGGGGGGAATTGAACCCCCGTCCACTGCTGTAATTCCACGCCTTCTACGGGTGTAGCTTGTGCAAGCGTTCTACTTGGCTCCGACCTTTGCCACAAGCATCCAGGTCGACGAGCCCAGCCATAGTGCAAGTCCCGCACAGCCCTAAGGCGTAACTGCGCAGCAATCTCTCTAGATAACGCCGGTGCTCAGGTAGAGAGCATTCCCGAACCGACGGCCTTCTTTAGTGCGCTCGCTTAGGCAGCGAGGGCGAAGGCAGTGCGCTTTGAATTGGCACTTATAGTTTGCAGGCTGCGTTAACGAGATAACCCTGCATCCTCGACCCGCTTCTCGTAGTTTTGCAGGCAATGTCGAAACCGATCATCCCCATGCAATTCTTCCGATGGAAGAAGGTCACTATCGCACGCTGTTGAGTTGTCAAACCTGCGCACCTTTCGGCTGCGCAGCCCTCCATTGTACGCCGGATGCACATCCGCTGCCATAGAGCAGCACGCATCGGCGGGCGGCATGTCAGGATGAGCGGGTTGCGAAGGAGACCATCATGACTTCACCGGAAACAGTCATCACCGTGCGGGGCGAGTTCACGGAGCGGTACGCGGCCGAGCGGGCGCTCGTCACGCTCACCGTGACCTTCGAGGGCGCGAAGCGCGGGCCGGTGTTCGACCGTGCCACGAACGCTTCGCAGATGGTGCGCGGGGGAATTGAAACCCGACACGAGGCGAAGGCGGGTCCCGTCGTGTGGTGGGCGTCCGATGCCATCAATGTCTGGAGCTCGAAGCCGTGGAACAGCGAGGGAAAGCAGTTGGCGCCGGTGTTTCACGCATCCGTCGGCTTTCGCGTGCGGATCAGCAATTTCGCTGAACTCGCGACCTGGATCGAGGAGGTCGCGGCCCTCGACGGCGTCACCATCGACGGCATCGAATGGGAACTCACCGATCCGCGTCGTACCGCGGTCATCGCCGAGGTGCGTTCCCGTGCCGTGAAGGATGCCGTCTCAAAAGCGACGGTGTTCGCGCAGAGCATCGGGCTCGGCACCGTTCGGGCGATTGCGCTGGCCGACCCGGGGATGCTCGGCGACCAGTCCAGCACGACCGGCTCCGATTACGACGGCAGGCTGATGGCCAGCAGAGGCGGCGGTGAGCTCTCGTTCAAGCCGGAACACATTGAGGTAAGCGCGAGCGTGGATGCGCGGTTCCTCGCATCCTGACGCCCGCTCGCTCGTCCCCTACAGCTCCGACTGCTCCTGCCACAGGTTGACGCCGGAGTCGACCGCGAACTCGTCGATGCTGGCGAGCTCAGCGTCCGTGAATGCCAGGTTCTCGAGCGCACCGAGGTTCTCATCCAGCTGGGCAACGCTGGATGCCCCGAGCAGCGCAGACGTGACGGACGACGTGTTCTTCTGGTCGCGCAGCACCCACGCGATGGCCATCTGAGCGAGTGACTGGCCGCGTGAGCCGGCGATCTCGTTGAGCTGGCGCACGCGCTCGAGATTCTCGTCCGACAGGTGCGACCGCGAGAGTGAACCGTCCAGCGCGGCCCGGGAGCCCGCGGGAATGCCGCCGAGGTAGCGGCTCGTCAGCACGCCCTGTGCGAGCGGAGTGAACGCGATGGAACCTGCGCCGACCGTGTCGAGAGCTTCGTAAAGGTTGGGCTCGCCGCGCTCGGTCCAGCGGTTGATCATCGAATACGACGGCTGGTGAATGAGCAGCGGAACGCCGAGGTCCTTCAGGATGCCCGCAGCCTCGATGGTCTTGGCCGGCGAGTATGACGAAATGCCCGCATACAGCGCGCGGCCCGATTTCACCGCGGTCGCCAGCGCTCCCATGGTCTCCTCCAGCGGAGTCTCCGGGTCGGGGCGGTGGCTGTAGAAGATGTCGACGTAGTCGAGGCCGAGTCGGCCCAGGCTCTGGTCGAGACTCGCGAGCAGGTACTTGCGCGAGCCAAGGTCACCGTAGGGGCCCGGCCACATGTCCCAGCCGGCCTTCGACGAAATGACGAGCTCGTCCCGGTAGGGCAGGAAGTCCTCGCGCAGGTGACGGCCGAAGTTGGTCTCGGCGGAACCGGCGGGGGGCCCGTAGTTGTTCGCCAGGTCGAAGTGCGTGATTCCACGGTCGAAGGCGCGGCGAAGAATGGCGCGCTGCGTCTCGAACGGCTTGTCGTCGCCGAAGTTCTGCCAGAGTCCGAGCGAAATGGCGGGCAGCTTCAGTCCGCTCGCACCGACACGGCGGTAGGGCATGGAGTCGTATCGGTCTGCGGCGGCGATGTATGTCATGGCTTAATTGTGGCATCCAGCCGGTTTTAGCTACCCCGGTTATGGACCTATGGGCGTTAGCTCTGGAAGTCGAAAACCAGCACGCCGTCGTCGCCCGGCGCGAGGAACGGTCCCACCCAGGATTTGAATCCGTCGTGTTCCTCGTCGTAGAACCCGGGCGCCTCGACCACCGGTCGGCCGATGTAGTAGTTGCGGTCGCCGAACGAGGCAAAGCCAACCGCAAAGGCCCATTGGAAGCCGTGGCCTGCATCTTCTGAGCTCTGCTGCTCTCCGCTGACGACCGAGAGGATGTACGGCTCGCCGTCCGCGCGCGTGGTGGCCGCGAGCGCGTGGAAACGCCGACCGACCTCGGCGATGTCATCGGATGTCGCGTCCGCCGCGAAGCGGAACAGCACGACGTGCGTCACCAGGCCCGGCCGGTAATCGCGCTCGGTGAAGCGCTCAACGCCGACGGCATCCAGCTCCGCCCGTGCGGCAATGCTTCCGAAGCTCATCGGCTACTCCCCGAGATGGTTATGCGACGCCATCGCACGATCGGCATCGCGCTTGTCCTGGCGCTCACGAAGTGTCTGGCGCTTGTCGTATTCCTTCTTGCCCTTGGCGACCGCGAGTTCCACCTTCGCGTTGCCGTCGAGAAAGTAGATCGAGAGCGGCACCAGCGTGTAGCCGCCCTCCTTGACCTTGTTATGGATCTTCAGAATCTGCTGCTTGTGCAGCAGGAGTTTGCGCTTGCGGCGCGGAGGGTGGTTGTTCCAGGTGCCCTGGTTGTACTCGGGAATGTGCACGGCATCCAGCCAGGCCTCGCCGTATTCGACGAACGCATACCCGTCGACGAGGGATGCACGTCCAGCCCGCAGCGACTTCACCTCGGTCCCCGTGAGAACCAGGCCGGCCTCGTAGGTGTCTTCGATGGTGTAGTCGTGGCGGGCTTTGCGATTGGTGGCCACGACTTTCTGGCCACGTTCCCTGGGCACGGTCACTCCTGATTTCGGTGCCCGACGAACTTCGGGCAGCCGTTTAGTCTAGCCAGATTCTTCCCCAGCGGGAAAAAGTCAGACCTTCAGGTAGCGGTTAATCGCGGCACCGGCGGATGCCGCAGCGAGAACCGCGCCGAGGATGATCAGGATCGGCACCACCACGTAGGCGTCATTCATGTCCACGAGCTGCGTTGTGGTGCCGATGGATGCGCCGAGGTAGCCCTTCACAAAGAACTGCACGATCGCAAGGATCGCCCCTCCAGCCAACACCGACCCGATGAGCGATGAGATCACGCCCTCGAGAATGAACGGCGTTTGTATGAATCGATTGGATGCGCCAACCAGCCGCATGATGCCGAGCTCTCGCCGTCGACTGAACGCGCTCAGACGGATGGTCGTAGCGATCAGCAGGGCGGCCGCTACCAGCATGAGACTCGCGAGACCGATCGCGGTGATGCTGGCGGCGTTCAACACCGCGAAGATCTGGTCGAGATAGGAACGCTGGTCGACGACTTCATTGACTCCCGGAAGCGCCTTCAGACTGTCAACGAGAATCTCGGCCTGGCCGGGATCGTTGAGGTTCACCATGTAGGCCTCGTTCAGCATCGCGGGGGTGGCAAAACCGGCGAGCGTGCTGTTGGAGAACTGCTTCTTGAAGATGTCGTACGCCTGCTGGTGGCTCTGGAAGTAGTACTTCTTCACGTACGGCTTCAGGGTCGGCGAGTTCAGCTGGGCCGCGACGGCATCCTTCTGGTCCTGTGTCGCCTCGGCCTGGGCACAGTTGCCGCCGGTCTCGGTGGCGGTGCACAGGTAGACGGCGACCTGGGCCTTGTCGTACCAGTACCCCTTCATCTGCCCGATCTGGAACTGCAGCAGGATCGCGGCTCCGACGAAGGTCAGCGAAATGAACGTGACCAGAACCACGGAGATGACCATCGAGATGTTGCGGCGAAGGCCCTGGCCCGCTTCGCCGAGGACAAGTCCGAGTCTCACTGGGCAACTCCCGCCGCTGGGGCAAGCCCGAAGCCCTGAATCGGGATGGCCTGCGTCTGGTATCCCCCTCCGCGCTCGTCGCGCACGATCTGCCCGCTGATCAGCTCGATCACTCGACGCTGCATCTGGTCGACGATGCCGGCGTCGTGAGTGGCCATGATCACGGTCGTGCCGCCCATGTTGATGCGCTCGAGCAGTGTCATGATGCCCGCGCTGGTCTGGGGGTCGAGGTTTCCGGTCGGCTCATCCGCGAGCAGGATGGCCGGCTTGTTCACGATGGCGCGGGCAATGGCGACCCGCTGCTGCTCGCCGCCGGAGAGTTCATGCGGGAACCGCCCCGATTTGCCGGCCAGCCCCACCATCTTGAGCGTGTCGGGCACGGCCTCCTGGATGAAGCCCTTGCTCCTGCCGATGACCTGCAGCGTGAAGGCCACGTTGTCGTAGACCGTCTTCTGCGGCAGCAGCCGGAAATCCTGGAACACCACACCGAGGTTGCGGCGAAAGTACGGCACCTTGCGACTCGGCATCGTGTTCAGCTGTTGACCGAGTACGTGGATGTCGCCCTTGGTGGGCTTCTCCTCTTTCAGCACGAGCCGGAGAAAACTCGACTTGCCGGAGCCGGACGCACCGACGAGGAAGACGAACTCCCCCTTGAGGATCTCGAGACTGACGCTGTTCAGCGCGGGTCGCGAATTGTTCGCATATGACTTGGTGACTGCATCAAACCTGATCATGACATTAGGAGCCTAAAGACGCTGGTTGCGGATACCCGCAGCGACACTCCCGGAGCCGTTTCTCACAGGTTGGCTCCGCGCGGCGGTATTACTCGATCGCGCTTGCGATTACTCGATCGCGCGCTTGCGCCAGCGGATGCCGGCGTTGATGAAGCCGTCGAGGTCGCCGTCGAAAACGTTCGACGGGTTATTCACCTCGTACTCGGTGCGCAGGTCTTTGACCATTTGGTACGGCGCCAGGACATAGCTGCGGATCTGGTCGCCCCAGCTCGCCGTGATTACGCCGGCGAGCTCCTTCTTCTGGGCCGCCTCGCGCTCGCGCTCGATCAGCATGAGCCGCGACTGCAGCACGCGCATCGCGGCCGCCCTGTTCTGGATCTGGCTCTTCTCGTTCTGCATCGACACGACCGTGCCCGTGGGGATGTGCGTGATGCGAACCGCGGAGTCGGTGGTGTTGACCGACTGGCCCCCGGGGCCGCTGGAGCGGAAGACATCCACGCGAATATCGCTGTCCGGAACGTCGATCGAGTCGGTCTGCTCGATCAGCGGCACGACTTCGACCGCGGCGAAGCTGGTCTGGCGCTTGCCCGCGGAGTTGAAGGGGCTCATGCGCACGAGCCGGTGGGTGCCGGCCTCAACGCTCAGCGTTCCGAACGCGTACGGCGCGTCGATCTCGATGGTCGCCGACTTGATGCCGGCTTCTTCCGCGTAGCTGGTGTCCAGCACGGTCGCCGAGAACTTGTGCTGCTCGGCCCAGCGGAGGTACATGCGCATCAACATCTCGGCGAAGTCCGCCGCATCCACTCCCCCGGCGCCCGCGCGAATGGTGACCACAGCGGCCCTCGCGTCGAATTCGCCATTGAGCAGCGTCTGCACCTCGAGGTCGCCGAGCACCTTCTGGATGCTGACCAGCTCCTCGCGAGCCTCCTTGACGGAGTCCTCGTCCCCGGCTTCGTTCGCGAGCTCGACCAGCACCTCGAGGTCGTCCAGACGACTCTCGATGCTTTCGATCTTGGCCAGCTCGGCCTGCCGGTGGCTGAGGTCGCTGGTGATCTTCTGGGCCTTCTCGGTGTCGTCCCACAGGTCGGGAACGCCGGCCTGCTCGCTCAGCCGAGCGATCTCCGCGGTGAGTTTTTCCACGCCGACGACGGCTCGAATGTCACCGAACGTCGACCGAAGCGCAGCAATCTGCTCAGAAATATCAAGGTCGATCATGTCGAGGCCAGTCTAGTTGGGCTGGCATGCGGTGCCGGTTTTCGCCGATAACCTTGGTAGCGATGAGTACCGAAGAGCGGCCGTTCCGCTGGCGTTCAATCGCACTCCCCGCCTTCCTGCCGACATTGCTTTTCTCGACCGGCGAGGGCGCGATCATCCCGATCATTCCGCACGCGGCCACGCACCTCGGCTCGAACCTGGCCATTGCCGGCCTTATCGCCGGGATGATCATGATCGGCGAACTGGTCGGCGACATTCCGAGCGGGTGGCTCGTCGCGCGCATCGGGGAACGAACCGCGATGATCGGCGCGGCCCTCGTCGCCGTGCTCGGCCTCCTGGTCGCCGTCTTCGCTCCCAGCCCGCTGCTCCTCGGAATCGGCATCTTCCTGGTCGGACTCGCAACCGCGGTCTTCGCTCTCGCGCGACACGCCTTCATGACGAGCTATGTGCCGCAGAGCCATCGCGCGCGGGCGCTGTCGACGCTTGGTGGAACGTTCCGCCTCGGGTACTTCGTGGGTCCGCTGCTGGCTGCGGGCGTCATCCAGCTCACCGGTTCGACCTCTGCGGTGTTCTGGGTGGACGTGGTCGGATGCTTCGGGGCCGCGATCGTGCTGTTGCTGCTGAAGGATCCGACGGCGACCTTCAACTCGGCGCGGGCGCCCCTGAAGCAGGCGACCGAGGGACGCGAGTTCGTCGCAGAGGAGTCGCACGGCCTGTTCGCAACGATCTGGCGCAACCGCGGTGTGCTTCTGAAGCTCGGCACCGGTGCTGCCCTCATCGGCGCCCTGCGGTCAAGCCGTGGAGTGATCCTGCCGCTCTGGGCGGTGAGCATCGCGCTCAACGACAGCAGCACCGCACTCATCATCGGTATCGCCGGCGCGATCGACTTCGCCCTGTTCTACGCGAGCGGCCAGATCATGGATCGCTGGGGTCGGCTTGCGAGCGCGCTGCCCTCCATGATCGGGCTGGGAATCGGGCATCTCGCCCTCGCCTTCAGCCACGACCTGCCCAGCAACGTCGTCTGGTTCATCACGGTGGCGATGTTCATGTCCATCGCGAACGGCGTCGGCAGCGGCATCCTGATGACGCTCGGTGCTGACCTCGCCGACAAGCGAAACCCCGCGCCCTTCCTCGGCGCCTGGCGATTCACCGGCGACCTCGGAGGCGCAGCGGCGCCGCTCCTCGTCGCGGCACTCACTGCCGTCGCGTCCATCGCGATCGCGAGCGGCGTGATGGGCGTGTTGGGACTGATCGGCGCCGGAATCCTGCTGCGGTATGTTCCCAAGTACGTGCCTCACCCCACCAAGCGGTAAGGATCCCCATGCCCGAATCTCCCCTCCGCGTCGCCATGATCGGCAACGGTTTCATGGGCGCCGCGCACTCGCAGGGCTGGCGCGTCGCACCCCGCTTCTACGACCTGCCGGCGACACCCGAGATGGCCCTGCTGGTCGGCCGCAACCCGTCGACCGTCGGTCCCGCGGCCCGGAAGTGGGGCTGGGCAGAGACCTCGCTCGACTGGCGTGAAGCGATCGCGCGCGACGACATCGATGTCATCGACATCGTGACGCCCGGCGACTCGCACGCCGAGATCGCGATCGCCGCCCTCGCCGCGGGCAAGCATGTTCTCTGCGAGAAGCCACTCGCCAATACCTCGGCCGAAGCACAGGAGATGGCGGATGCTGCCGCAGCCGCCTTCGAGCGCGGCGTTTTCGCCATGGTCGGCTTCACCTTTAGGCGCCTGCCGGCGACCGTGTACGCGCGCGACCTGGTTGCGTCCGGCGCGATCGGCGAGCTTCGGCAGGTGCGCGCCGCCTACCTGCAGGACTGGCTAGTGGATGAGAACGCGCCGATGGTGTGGCGACTGGACAAGAGTCTCGCGGGCTCCGGCGCGCTGGGCGACATCGGCGCGCACGCGATCGACCTTGCGCAGTTCATCACCGGCCAGCGGCTGCAGAGCGTCAGCGGCATCCTGCAGACGCTCGTGAATGATCGGCCGATCGCCGGCTCCTCGGAGCGCGGCCGGGTCACGGTGGACGATGTCGCGCTCTTTCAGGGACGCTTCGACAGCGGCATGCTCGGCACATTCGAGGCGAGTCGGATGGCGACAGGTCGCCGCAATTCGCTCCGCGTCGAGGTCTCCGGATCGACGGGCGCGATCTCGTTCGACATGGAAGACCAGAACTTTCTGGAGTTCTATGACGGGAGTGCGGAGGCCGGCACGCGCGGTTTCACCAGAATCAGCGTGACCCAGCCGGAGCATCCATACGTGGCGGCATGGTGGCCACCCGGCCACATTCTCGGCTACGAGCACGGCTTCTCACACCAGGTACGCGACTTCGTTGAGGCGATCGTCGCCCACGAGCAGCCGACGCCATCCTTTGCTGACGGCCTGCAGGTTCAGCGGGTGCTGGATGCGGTCGAGGCGAGCTCCGCAGACGGCAGCGCCTGGATCGCCACGAACTAGGCCCGTCTAGCGGCCGTCCCGCCCGGTAATGGCAAGCAGGCGCGCCTGCAGGGGCGCGTTCGCGTCGACCAGTACCGGGTCTGCGAACAGCCCGGTGGCGGCGAGGGTCTCCTTCTGCGGCTCGAAGATGCTCCAGGCCGCTTCGACGAGAGCGTCATCCAGTTTCTCGTCGGCACCGACGGCGCGGGCGAGGTCCCAGGTGTGGATGGTGACGTCGGAGACCTGCTCCTTCAGGTAGTCCTCCGTTGTGACCGTGTCGTAGGACAGCATCACGGTGGACTCCATCGGGGCGGCCGCCCAGGCATCCGTTGCCTCTTGCGAGTAGCGCTCCCACTCACCGGGCAGGTCGTCGCTTTTGATCGCGCGGAGTTCCAGCGCGGCGTCCTGGATGGTCATTCCCTTCAGCAGGTAGGGAACCCACTGCTGCTCGGCGATGACGTGCTTCACGAGGGTGGCGACATCCCACTCGGTGTCGGGCGTCGGCGCGTTCCAGTCAGTGACGGCTTCGAGCCGCCGCCCGAACTCGGCGTGGGCGCGTACCTGCAGATCGATCCAATCGTGAGCCATGGCTCAACGCTACTGAGTCCCGCCGCCGCAGGGGACCGGCTCCGCTATCGGAGAACAACTAGCTCGTGAGCACGACTTTCCCGCGGCCCGCCTGCCCGGCTCCGACCAGCCGGTGGGCCTCGCCCGCCTGCTCCAGCGGTATCACCCCTGCGATCCGCGTGCTGAGGCGCCCGGCAGCGAGAGCCTCAACCAGAAAGGCGAGCTGCTTCGCGTCAGTCTTCACCCGCACTCCCGTGACCGTGATGCCGCGCTCGGCCCCCGGGGCGCGCTGGCCCTGAATAGTGACGAAGCGACCTCCGTCCTTCACCGCTGCCACCGCCTGCGGGCCGAGTGGGACCGTGTCGATCACGACATCCACGCCGCCCGGTTCGAAGCGCTTGACCGCCGCGACGAGGTCGGCCACCGCGCCGCGCTTGAGCACCTGCCCGGCTCCGAGCGAGGCCACATAGTGCTCATCATCGTTGGATGCCACGGCGAAGACGGTCTTCCCACGACCGACGAGCAGCCGGGTCACGAATCCGCCGACCGCACCGGACGCGCCTGTGACGAGAACGGTGTCTCCCGGCTGAATCGCGGCCGCCTCAACGGCCTGCAGTGCCGCGAGCCCGTTGGCCGGCATGGTGGATGCGGCGGCGAATGCGACGCTGTCGGGCAGCGCGGCGATCCATCCGGGCTGCACGGTGACCTCTTCGGCGTACGAGCCCTGCTGCTGGTCATCCGCGAACCAGGGAATCATGCCGAGAACGCGCTGGCCGATGGCGAGACCGGCGCCCGCGTCGATCATTGTGCCGGCAAAGTCCCAGCCGAGCACGATGGGAAAAGGCCGGTTCGGGATGTTGCCCATGGCTCCCGCGCGCGTGGCCAGGTCGACGGGATTCACGTCACGCGCTTCAACCCGAACTCGCAGTCGGCCGTCGAGGGGCGGCTCCAGGCTGTCGCGCTCGACTAGTCCGAGCACACTTTCGTCACCATATGCGCTCAGTTCGATGGTCTTCATGTCGTCTCCCGCCTCGAGGGTTGTTTCCCACGTCCACGTCGGCCGCCATTCGTGGCCCATTGCACCAGCCTCCCCGCGCGCGCCGTCGCGGGCAAGGGGCCAACTGCTGGTGGCTGGCTCGCGGGATCCTGGCCTTCACGACCGTGGCCTTCGCCGGACCCTGGCCTTCGCGACCCCTGGCATCCAGGCGCCTCCATCGAGTAAGGCATTGATCGAGCACGGCCCTCAATCCAGCACGGACCGCCCGATCGCCGTCACGTCGATCCGGAATCCCTTCGGCAACAGAATGCCAACCACGGGTGGCCGCCACCAGGCCGACAGCTGCACGGTCGCGCTCCTGCCGTCGACCGTCGTCGCCGAATCGACAGCGAGCGATTCGAATTCGTCGTGGGCGTTGTCGGCAAGGTACAGCCGTACCTCCCGGGCGACATCGGCCGGCCGCAGGGTGGGACGCGGACCGTCCGCCGTGAGCGTCACGGCGTCGAGATCGAATGCCTCCGCGCCGATGAGCGCGGCCCCATCCGCCAGCGTGAAGAGCCGCTTGCGCTCGAGATAGAGGGAGCTGGCAGCCACCACGATGAGAATAAGCGCGAGCGACAGCGCGCCATAGAAGATCGTGAGCGGGAGCGTGGAGCCCTCTTCGTCACGGATCCGCACCCGCATGAATGTGCCCGCCCGCGTCATCCCGCGCCCCAGAATCGCGACACCTGCTGCGTGGCCGTCGCCTCGAGCGGCACAGCGAGCGGGAGCTTTGCCGAGATCGCGGGCGGAACGAGCGGCAGCGGCACGGACGCCGTCACCCGGATGGTCACGAAAGACCGACGATCGAGGCAGGAGGATGCCTTCGGGGCGCATGTGACCTTGACCGTGGCGGTGTCCGGGTCCAGCCCGTAGTCGGCGAGCGCATCACCGATCGCGACGCTGGCGGCCGCAGCGGCATCCGTGGGCTTGTTCGCCTGCACGAAGACCCTCGCGCCCTGCCGCGCCGCGCCCTCCACGCCGAAGGAGCCAGCCTGGATGGCCGCGAGGGCCAGCACGAGGTAGACGAGCGGCAGCAGCAGGATGAGCCCGACGGTGATGAACTCGAGGGATGCCGAGCCCCGGTCATCCCGCCAGCGTTTCGATGGCAGCATGCCCGTTCACCTCCAGCCCGTTGGCGATACCGACAAGGCCGATCAGCGGGAGGGGCGCGCGGACGGTGACGACGGCCGCCGGATGCCCGCGCCAGCTGCCGCGCGCGACCGTCACGTTTTCCGCGTAGCTCGGCCCGAGCGCGGTGGCGATCAGATCGCGGGCGCGAAGCACCCCATCCTCGAGTCGATTGTCGGCCAGCGAGCCGTAGCGCGCGCCCTCGGATGCCGCGTCCAACACCGTGTTGCGAATGTGCAGGACGAGTCCCAGCTGCAGCACCGACAGCGTCATCAGCGTAAGCAGCGCGGCGACCATGACGAACTCCGCGACCGCTGAGCCGCTGTCGTCGCCGAGATGCTGCCTAATAGCCCGTGACACGCGAGATGGCCTGTTGGAACACGTTGCTGAGCGCCGGACCGGCGAGACCCCAAATGATGATCACGAGCCCCGCCGTCATCAGGGTGATGAGCACCCAACCGGGCACATCACCGCGGTCGTCCCGCAGCCAGGTGCGAGAGCGCGCTGGCCGAGGGGTTCTGCGTGGCCGGGTCGTGCGGGTTGAAATCATCGTGGCGACTTTCCTTTCGAGTCAGAATCCGACCTGCAAAACGAAGATCCCGGGGAAGATGGCGAAGAGGATGGTCACCGGCAGGATCAGAAACACCAGCGGCACCAGCATTGCCACCTCCTTCTTGCCGGAAACCTCGAGCAACTCACGTTTGGCTTCGTCGCGGGCGTCCTGCGCCTGCGCTCGCAGGACCTCGGCGAGCGGGGTCCCCCGCTCGAGTGCACCGGTGATCTGCTCGACAGCCCGCGTAAGTGGCGGCAGTTCAAGCGATCTGGACACCCGCACCAGCGAGTCAGCGAGAGGCAGGCCGGTGTTGACAGCCGCGACGACCGAGCCGAGTTCGACCGCCAGTTCCCCCGAACTGATCCTGGAGATGCGGCGCAACGCGTCGAGGATCCCCTCCCCCGCGCTCAGGCTGAGCGTCATGAACTCGAGAACGGTCGGCAGCTCCTTTGCGAGCCGCGCCAGCCGCGCTCGGGCACGACGCTGCAGCACGTAGTCGCGCGCGACGAAGCCGCCCACCGCTGCAACCAGCACGAAGGCGACCTGCGCGATCACCGGCACCGGCTGCGCCAGCGAGACCGTGAGGTCGAGGGCTACTGCCGCCACGGCACCAACGCCGGCCCAGGCCAGCTGGCGAGACCGGAACGTGTCCACGGTCCACGGCAATCCGGCCTGTCGCAATCGGCGAGCGGTCGCATCCGTGCCGCCGACAAGGATGCCGCCCAGCCAGCGCAATCGGCCGAGGACGGGCTCGAGCATGAGCCCGAAGACCGGCAGGGGGTCAGCGGTGCGGCGATCGAGTAGTTCCCGGGCGGAACTCGAGATGTCCACGACGTAGGGCGCAACGCGGCTGGCGAGGTTGGGTCGACTCAGCCGTGGAGTGAGAGCGACGAGCAACCAGAGGCCGAGCCCAAGACCAAGACCGCACAGCACGGCGATCGGCTGAATCGTCACTGGAACCACCGCCTCTCCTCCGGCAGCCGGCCGATGCCGATCATGACCCGGTATGCGATGACGGACACAACCAGGCCGCCCAGGATGACCGCGGTGCCGATCCCGGTGTTGTATGCCAGCGCTGCCTCTGTCCGTGTGGCGAGCAGGACGAGCACCACCCACGGGGCCGCTACTCCCAGCCGGGCCGCGTTCAGCACCCAGCCTTGCCGGGCTTCGACCTCTGACCGGATGGCGGCATCCTGTCGCAGGTACGCCGCCAGGTTTCGGAGCACCGTCGTGAGCTCGTTGCCGCCGACCTCGCGCGACATGCGCAGCGTCTCGATGATGCGGTCGGCGACCGGATCGACGAGGCGGGACTTCAGCCGGTCGAGGCAGTCGGAAAAATTGCCGCTGGAACGGTAGTCCGTCTCGAACGCGGCAAAGGCATCCCTCGTCGGCTGCGGACCGGAGTGTGCGAGCGTCACGACGCTCTCGGGAAGGGCAAGGCCCGAGCGCACCGCGGACACGAGGTGGTCGACAACATCCGGCCAGACCACGCGCTGGGCCCGCCGGGACGCACGTGCCCGGAGCGAAATGACCACCGTCGGCACGGCGAGCGCGATGAGTCCTGACGCGGCCGCGAGTACCAGAACCGGCACGAATGCGAGCGTGATCGCCGCCGCAGCGGTGCCGAGAACAACGGACACGACGACCACGGTTGCGACCGAGACCCGGGGCAGCCCGGCCTGCACGATTCGCTCACGCACCCGGGCAACGCGCGGGGCCTCTCGCACGATTTCGTCCGTCGATGGCCAGAGCCAGGTGGATGCCACGAGCAGCAGCCCGATCCCGAGCACGAGTCCGACGGCGATACTCATGCGCTCACCGCCGACAGCACGGTGGCGGGGTCGAACCCGGCAGAACGGAACTTGGTTGTCTTGCTCGGGTAGCCGCCGGTCGGCTCAAGCAGGCCGCGCTGCATCGAGAAGATCGTGCTGGCCTCGATTACCGATCCGCTGGTCGCTCCGCTTGGAGCGACGATCTCGACAACCCGCCGCTTGCCGTCTCGCGCGAGTTCGCAGTGCACGACGATGTCTATGCACCCGGCCACGGTCGGCACCACGAAAGCCGAGTCGATGTTGCGGCCGGCGAGAAGCGGCAGGGTCGCCAGCTTCGCCAGGGCATCCCGGCCGCTGTTCGCGTGGATCGAGCACATGCCGGGGAGCCCGCTGTTCAACGCGATCAGCAGGTCGAGCGCCTCAGCCTCGCGCACTTCGCCGACCACGATGCGGTCGGGGCGCATCCGCAGCGCCTCCTTGATGAGGCGGCGCAGCGTGATCTCGCCGGTGCCCTCGAGGCTGGGCTGGCGGCACTGCATCGACACGACATCCGGGGACGACAGGTCGAGTTCGAACGTCTCTTCCGCGGTGACGATGCGCTCGCTCGGTCGCGCGACCGAGAGCAGGGCATTCAGCATTGTCGTCTTACCGCTCTGGGTCGCGCCCGAGACGAGGATGTTCTGGCCGCTGAGCACGCACATCCGCAGAAACTCTGCCGACTGCACGGTCAGCGACCCGAGTTCCACGAGCTGGGCCAGACTGCGGATGCGCTTCGTGAACTTGCGGATGTTCACGGCCCAGTGCCGCTGCGTGATGTCCGGAATGACGACGTGCAGCCGAGAACCGTCGGGCAGCGAGGCGTCGACGAAGGGCGAGCTGAGGTCGACGCGGCGACCGGAGGACTGCAGCATCCGTTCGACCAGGTCGCGCACCTCGACATCGGTGAAGTGCACCGCGAGGCGCTCCGGGACCCCGTCGCGAGCGACGAAGACGTGGTCGGGCCCGTTGATCCAAATCTCCTCGATGCGGGTGTCGTCGAGGTACGGCTGCAGGATGCCAAAGCCGGTCAGCGTCGCGAGAATCTCGCTGCGTGCGCGGCCTTCGTCGGGCAGGAGCGGCATCGATCCGCCGAGCGCGCGTTCGCTGTAGCGCTGCACCTCGTCACGCACGAACTGGTCGGCGAGCGCCCGGTCGAGTGAGAGGTCGACGCCCTCGCGACGCACCCGCTCGCGCACCCGGTCGGTGATTATCGAGACGGCCTGCGACATGTCGACCAGTGTGCGGGGCGCCCGGATGCGGCATCCCGAGTTTTCCACAGGCATTGCACTTCACTAAAGCATCTGCTTTACTAAAGCTAATGCTTAAGCAATCTCCCCAGCTCGACCTGATCTTCTCGGCCCTCGCCGACCCGACCCGACGGGCGATGGTCGAGCGGATGACGAAGGGTCCCGCGACCGTCTCCGACCTCGCACTTCCTTTCGCGATGACCATGGCCGCGGTGCTCTCCCACCTTCGGGTGCTGGAGAAGAGCGGACTGGTGCACACCAGAAAAGAGGGCCGCGTGCGCACCTGCAGCATCGACCCGACGGCGCTCAAAACGGTCGAAGACTGGATCGCAGCCCGCCGATTCCTCTGGGAGAACCGCCTCGACCGCATCGCCGACGTGCTCGGCGAAAATGACGACTGACCAACCACGCCAACGAAAATGGAGTCAAGGATGACCGACCGCAAGCTCACCCACCACACCTTCGTGCTCGAACGCGACTACAAGTCGAGCCCGGCCAGGGTATTCCAGGCATTCGCCGATCCCGACATCAAGGCGCGCTGGTTCGGTGGCACCGACCGCGACGTCTGGAAGCCCATCGAGAGAAGCATCGACTTTCGCGAGGGCGGCCGCGAGGTCGATGAGAGCGAGTGGACCAAGAACGGCATGGTCTCGCGCTTCGACGCCGTCTATCACGAGATCGTCGAGAACCTGCGAATCGTCTACAGCTACGAAATGCGCGTGAACGGCGACCGCCTCTCCGTCTCCATCTCATCCATCGAATTCGAGCCGAACAATGGGGGCACTCACCTGAGGCTCACCGAGCAGGGCACCTACTTCGACAACCTCGACAACGCCGATCAGCGCGAGCAGGGCACGAGCGAACTGCTTGACGCGCTTGGCGCCGAGGTAGACCGTTAACCGCAAGAAACTCACTTACAGAAAGGCATGACCGTGCCCACTCAGATCTTTCTCAACCTGCCCGTCGCCGACCTGGCGGTTTCCCGCAAGTTCTACACCGACCTCGGCTACACGATCAACGAGGCGTTCTCCGGCGAGACCGCAGCATCCGTCGTCATCAGCGACACCATCTACCTGATGCTGTTGACGCCCGACTTCTTCGCAACCTTCCTGACCGACACCGCCGCAGCGGATGCGAAGAAACTCACCGAGGGCATCTTCGCCCTCTCGGTGGAATCCCGCGAAGCCGCCGACCGACTGGCGGATGCCGCCCTCGCCGCGGGGGGCAGCGCTGCTCGCGACCCTGAGGACATGGGCTTCATGTACTCCCGCAGCTTCCGCGATCCCGACGGCCACTTCTGGGAAGTCTTCTGGATGGATCCCCAGGCAGCGCAGGACGGCCCGCCGAGCGAATAGCACGCGACCGATGCAGGCGGTCACCCGTGGACGCGGGTGACCCTTCGCCGTCCGGGGAATGCGCCGCCGTTACACTGGGAGCGCCCGCGGGAGTGGTGAAATTGGCAGACACGCAGGATTTAGGTTCCTGTGCTTTCGAGCGTGAGGGTTCAAGTCCCTTCTCCCGCACGACGCCTGCCGCCGAACTTTGACTGGAGACATCCCTTGCTGCACACACTCATCCCCATCGCCCATGCGGCGCTGGTCCCCTGGCTGGACCCGAAGGCGCTTATCGACGGATCAGGGCCGTGGGCACTCGTGCTCGTGTGTGCGATCATCTTCGCGGAGACCGGCCTGCTCATCGGCTTCATCTTTCCCGGCGACACCCTGCTGCTGATCACCGGTCTGCTCACCTTCCAGGGCGTCATCCACGTCAACATCCTGTGGGTCGCACTGGCCATCGGAGTCGCGGCATTCCTCGGCGGCGAGGTGGGCTACTACATCGGCAAGAAGGCTGGTCCCGCCATCTTCGAACGCAAGGAGAGCGGCTTTTTCTCCATCGCGAATGTCAAGCGCACCAACGCGTTCTTCGACCGATACGGAGCGCGGGCCGTGATCTTCGCCCGCTTCGTTCCCGTTGTGCGCACGTTCGCGCCGATCGCAGCTGGCGTCGGCAAGATGAACTACCGCAAGTACTCGCTGTACAACCTCGTTGGTGCACTGATCTGGGGCGCGGGCGTTACCGTTGCCGGGTACATCCTCGGCAACATCAAGCCGCTCGCGGACTTCGTCGTGCACTACATCGACGTCATCCTCATCGGCGTCGTGCTGCTCACGCTGATCCCGACGATCATCCACTACGTCTCGACCCGGGTGAAGGCCCGTCGTCTCGCGGCGCAGGGACTGCCGATGCCGGTACCCACGGATGCAGACGTAACGCTTCCTCCGCGCGACTTCGAGTAGCCCGGGCGATCAGTCGGCCGCGCGGTCCGGACGCTCGCCGAGCATGGTGAGCGCCTCGCCCGCGCGGCGGCGCACGTCGATGTCGGGGTCGCGCAACAGCGCCGTGACGGCATCCACCTGCTCGGAACCGCCGACGTAGCCGAGGGCGCGGGCCGCCTGGGCGCGAACGCGCGGCACGGAGTCTTCCAGCAACTCGTTGAGCTTCTGCGCGTAGGCCAGCTTTCGCAGCGCCACGACCTTGGCGCTCATCTCCCGCACGCGCCACGACTGGTTCGACAACCCCTGCTCGATCGCCGTGGCAGCGGATGCGTCCCACGCGTACATGAGCGCGCGGGCTCCCCACAGCTCGGGCCAGTACAGCACCGGGGCGCCGTCGAGCACACCGCGAGCGTGCACGCCGCCAACGAACAGGAGGAACTCCTCGCCCTCGTTTGCGCCGAGCAGAAGCGATGCGGCCTTCACGGCCACCTCTTGCTCGCCGTAGCGCTCAACCGCAACAGCGATGCGATCCGCCGGCGAGGCATCCAGGGGAACGGTGAAATCGTCTGCAGCCACGCCTCAACCCTACGGCGTGCGCCTCACGCGCTGAGCCAGATTGCACTCGCCGCAGCCTGCGGCAGCACGAGCTCCATGCCGCCACTGCGAACGGTGGTCGCGTCCACGACCTCGACGGAAGCATCCACCGCCAGGCCGCACTCCTCCAGGCTCCGCAGCAGTGACGGGTCGCGATCGCTGATGCGCACCACTTGCCCACGGTGACCGGTCGGTGCTTCCGACAGCAGCACGGCATCCGGGCGCACCACCGTGCCGTCCGCGCGCGGAATCGCATCCCCGTGCGGATCCCGCTCCGGGCAGCCGAGCTGGCGATCGATCGCATCGAGCAGGCGGTCACTCAACGAGTGCTCGAGCACTTCGGCCTCGTCGTGCACCTCGTCCCAGCCGTAACCGTACTGCCGCACCAGCCAGGTCTCGATCAGGCGGTGGCGGCGCAGCATCCGCAACGCCAGCGCTTCGCCTCGCGCAGATAGCCGCACCGCGCTGTAGAGGCGATGTTCGACGAGCCCATCGGCGACAAGCTTCTTGACCATCTCGGTGACCGTCGATGGAGCGAGCCCAAGGCGAGCAGCGAGCGCGGAGGGCGTGATCGGCTCCGGCTGCCACTCCGTGTGGGAGTAGATGACCTTCACGTAGTCCTCGATCACCGTCTGCGAGCGCATCAGCCGGCCACCGTCAACACGATCAGGGCCACGTTCAGCACGGCGACGATCACGACAATTGCAGCGAGCAGGATGCTGACCGCGCGCCCGTTGGCCGCCTGTCCCATGATGGTCCTGTCGTTCGTCAGCCGCAGCAGCGGCACCAGGGCGAAGGGGATGCCGAAGCTCAGCCCCACCTGGCTGATGATGAGCGCAAAGGTCGGGTCGACCCCGGCGGCGAGAATGAGCAGTGCTGGGATCAGCGTGACGACCCTGCGAACGAGAATCGGTATCCGACGTCGAAGCAGGCCGGCCATGATCGTCGCGCCCGCATAAGAGCCGACGGATGTTGACGCGAGCCCCGAGGCCAGCAGTCCGAAGGCGAACACCAGTGCGATCCCGGGCCCGAGCGTCGCCGAGATCGCCGCGTGGGCACCCTCGATCGTGTCGGTGCCCTCGATACCGCGCAGGTTGGTGGCGGCGAGCAGCAGCATCCCGATGTTGACAATGCCGGCGAGTCCAAGGGCTATGCCGATATCGACCTTGGTTGCCCGTAGGAGCAGGGCGGTCTGTTCTACGCCCTCCGCCCGGCCATGCCGGTCACGCGCGAGCGCGGAGTGAACGTAGATGGCGTGCGGCATGACCGTCGCGCCGAGCATGCTGGCCGCCAGCAGCACCGAGCCGGTGCCGTCGAACCGCGGAACGAGGCCCTCGACCGCCGCCGCCGCATCGGGCGGATTCACCACGAGTCCGGCCAGGAAGCCGATCGCGATGACCGCAAGGAGCCCGATGACCACTCCCTCGAACGGGCGCTGCCCGAATCGGGTTTGCAGGCCGAGCAGCACCATCGAGACCACTCCGACGATCAGCCCACCAAGCAACAGGGGAAGGTCGAACAGCAACCGAAGCGCGATCGCGCCGCCGATCACCTCCGCGAGGTCGGTCGCCGCCGCGACGAGTTCAGCCTGCGCCCAGAACGCGCGGCGAGCGGCCGGGCGCAGTCGCTCGCCCAGCAGGTCCGGCAGCGTCTTGCCCGTGACGAGCCCGAGCTTTGCGGACTGGTACTGGACGAGCCCGGCGATCAGGTTGGCGGACACGAGCACCCAGACCAGCAGGTAACCATAGCGGGCACCGCCGGTGAGGTTGGCGGCGACATTTCCCGGATCCACGTACGCAATCGCCGCGACAAAGGCGGGTCCGAGCAGCAGGTAGCCGCGAATCACCTTCGGGGCGGCGACGGCTGTTTTCGGCACACCGAATTCTACTGCGCGCTCATCCAGTCGAGGAGTCGAACGAACGCCTGCGCCCGGTGACTGATCGCGTTCTTCTCGTCCGCGGTCAGCTGCGCGGAACTCACCGAGAGGCCCGCCGGTTGGAATACCGGGTCGTAGCCGAATCCGCCTCCACCGCTGGGCTCCTCGAGCACTGTTCCGGGCCAGATTGCGGTCTCGACGTGCTCGACGGTGCCGGAAACGAATGCCGCCGCACAGGTGAACTGGGCGGTGCGATCGGCGACACCAGACATCCGGGAGACCAGCAGGGCCACGTTGTCGGCGTCGTTGCGCGTGCCCGCAAAGCGAGCCGAGTGGATGCCGGGCGCGCCATCCAGCGCATCAACAGAGATACCGGAGTCGTCGGCGATCGCGGCGAGCCCGGTATAAGCGGACGCCGCTCGCGCCTTGATCAACGCGTTGGCCTCGAACGTGTCGCCGTCCTCCACTGGTTCGGGTCCGTCATACCCGACCAGTTCCCACTCACCCAAACGCTCGCCGAGAATCCGGCGCAGTTCCTCAACCTTGTGCGCGTTGTGGGTGGCCAGAACGAGTTTCACGCTCAGTGCTTACGAGCGGCCGACCGTCGACGACGACCGATGGCGAAGAACCCAACCGCAATCGCCAGCAGCGAGGCTGCCGCGATTCCGGCGGGCACCGGCGAAACACCGGTCTCGGCCAGCTGGGCATCAGCACTCGCGGTCGGCGTAGTCGTTGCGTTTGCCAGGCGGGCAAATGAGCCGACGTCCTGCGGGAATCCGGTCAACGGGTCCAGAGTCTCCGTGGCATTCCGCGTTGCGAATGATGAGGCTATGTGGCCCCAGTCGCCGCTGTCCTGCTGCGCACCGAAATACGCCGTGGAGCCCTGGACGGCGCATAAGGGCCGGGCCGGGTCCAGTCCCGTGCCGGCCGGACTGAAATTGAGGCCGAGAATCAGCGGTTGCGGGTGGAGAGTCACTGCGAAGTTCCACGCCGTGCCGTTCACCTTCTGTTTGAAGGTTGTGGTCGCGGCCCCATAGTTGACGCGATACACGTGGTCGTAGGAGACCCCTTGGAGCATGCACTCTGCTGGCAAGGTGCCGGTGTACTGCTCGACCGAGGTCACCGGGAAGGCAGCCCATCCGTGGTACTGCTGGGTTTTAGGATCCAGGGTCGCAGGCGTCGACAGGGTGAAGATCCCAGTGTGCGACGAGGTAGGCGTCAGCGCTGAGAAGTACTGCGCGCTGTCGTCCAGATTGGAGGTGCCAGTCTCCGTGCTGTTATTGAGGTTGAACCCCGCGGGGAACGCCTCATTCGACGTCACAGAGAACTCCGCCTTGCCCATGCCGTACTTGGGCTGGCAGGCCATGTACCAGTGCGAATCGACGGCACTCGTCGCCTCCACCGTGTGGTCGGTTGCGGATGCGCACGGGGCGATCGGGTCGGCGGCGGAAGCGGAGAGCGCGCCGCCAGCAACGGCCCCGCCCAGTCCCAGTACAGTGGCGGACAGGGCTGCGATGCTCTTCTTCACGGGCGCCTTTCGAGGATGTCTCTCGTGACAGTATCAGGTAACCACGATGCGAAAGCGCCCCACAGTGAACCGTTTGCCGAACTGGGTTTACACCGTCGATTCGGCGCTGGGAAATGGCCTGTGGGCGATGACCTGCCGAATGACGGACGAGTTTCCGGATGGGTCGATTGTCGCGGCGCCGGACCCCTCATGGCCGGTGCTCTGGCGTTCCCTCGAATCGGCGGAGGGACTCGTGCGACTCGAGTTCGCCGACCTGGTCGCGCCGGAAGCGCCGCAGGTCTGGTTCGTCTACGTCGACGAACCGAAATCCAACCCCCCGGCCGCCCACCTGGTCGCCTACGCGAACGACCGGATGCCCGCCGGCACGGTGATCTCCAAGTACCGTTTTCCGACGCTGGGCGTGCACAACGACGAACAGGTCGCGGCCCTGCGCTGGTATCCGGATGGCGGGCTCATCCACCAGATCTACGTGACCGACAAATGGCGTCGCCAGCAGCTCGGTACTCGCCTCATCTACGCGGTCGAGGCGTTCCACGTCGCGAATCGCTGGAACGGCAAGGTTCACGCCGACGGTCGCCGCACGGAACTCGGCGAGCGATTCGTCGTGGCCGCGCAGAGGCCCGAGCGCATCACGCCGCTGACGGAGACGATGCCGTCGATGGACTAGCGCTCGAGCCCTCGCTCAGTGCTTGCGCGCAGCCGACCGCCGACGGCGACCGATGGCGAAGAACCCAACCGCGATCGCGAGGAGCGAAGCCGCAGCGATCCCGGCAGGCACCGGCGAAACACCGGTCTCGGCCAGCTGGGCATCACCACTCGCGGTCGGCGTAGTGGAGGCGGGCACGACGCGGGCGAACGTGCCCAGGTCCTCGTTGACGTCCGTGAGCGGCACAAGGGTCTCGACGAAGTTCTGGGTGGCGAAGCGTCCGGCGATCGTGTCCCAGTCGCCGTCGCCCTGCTGGGCACCGAAGTATGCGGTGCTGCCTTCGACCACCGCACACAGGGGACGTGCCGGGTCGAGCCCGGTTCCCTGGTCCAGGAAGTTCAGGCCGAGGATGAGCGCCTGCGGGTGTACAGGGATGGTGAACTTCCACGACTTGCCATTGACGGTCTGCGTGAGGGTCGTCTTCGCTGAGGCGTAGTTGACGCGATACAGGTGGTCGTAGGTCGCGTTATTCGCTGTGCAGGTGGCGGGCAGTGTGCCCGTGAACTGCTCGACCGACGTGATCGGGAACGCGGCGAAGACGCCATAGCTTTGCGTGTGAGCATCGATATACGCGTGCGGGGAAAACGCGAATAATCCGGTCGTGGTGTTGGAGCCAACGGTCCCGGAGAAATACGGCCCGCTGCCCGCGAGGTTCGCACTGCCGGTTTCGGTCGAGTCCGCGAGGGTGAAACCCGCCGGGAACTGCTCGTTGGAAGTGATCGTGAACTCAGCCTTGCCCAGGCCGAACTGCGGCTCGCACGCCATGTACCAGTGCGCGTCGACCGCGCTCGTGGCCTCGACGTTGTGATCGAGCGCGCTGGCGCAAGGGCTGATCGGGTCCGCTGCTGACGCGGAGAGGGCGCCGGTGGCGGCACCGCCGACACCGAGAACGACGGCACTGACGGCTGCGATGCTCTTCTTCACTGAGTTTCCCTCTTCCTTCAAAACTCCTGTGAGAGTATCAGTCAACTGCGACTCGAAGGCACTCCGAAATGAATCGTTTACCCAACTCGGTCTACTCCGCTGATTCTCAGCTCAGCAATGGACTGTGGGCGATGACCTGTCGGCTGTCCGACGACCACCCGGATGGGTCGACGGTGGAGCATCCTGACCCGGCGCGGCCGCTCTTCTGGCGCACGCTCGAATCGGCCGAGGGGCTCGTGCGAGTGGAGTTCGCAGAGTTCGTGACGCCGGAGGCTCCCCCGGTCTGGTTCGTCTACGTCGACGAGCCGATGGCGAACCCGCCCGCGGCGATCCTTGTCGCCTACGCGAACGACCGGATGCCCGCCGGCACCGTCATCTCCAAGCACCGGTTTCCCACACTCGGCATCCACAGCAACGAGCAGGTAGCGGCTGTGCGCTGGTACCCGGCGGACGGGCTCATCCACCAGCTCTACGTGACGGAGAAATGGCGGCGCCAGCAGCTGGGAACGCGCATCCTCTACGCCGCCGGAGCCTTCCACATTGCCAACCGCTGGAACGGCAAGCTGCACGCGGATGGTCGCCGTACCGATCTCGGGGAACGATTCGTCGCAGCCGCGCAAAAGCCGGAGCGCGCCGCACCGCTGACGGAGACGATGCCGCCGATGGACTAGTGCTCGCCCGCGAGCGCTGCCTTCTGCAGTTCGGTCAGCGTCCTCGCGCCACCGAGGGCCAGGTCGAGCAGTTTGTTGAGTTCGTCCCGGTCGAAGGGCGCGCCTTCCGCAGTGCCCTGGACCTCGACGAAAAGGCCACGGCCGGTGACGACCACGTTCATGTCGGTCTCGGCGCGGACATCCTCGACATAGGCCAGGTCGAGCAGTGGCGTCTGGTCGATGATGCCAACGGAGACGGCCGCGACGCTGTCGGTGAGCGCGACGGCCTTCTTGCCGATGAAGCCCTTGTTGCGGCCCCACTCGATCGCGTCGACGAGTGCGACGTAGGCACCCGTGATCGCTGCGGTGCGGGTGCCACCGTCGGCCTGAAGAACGTCGCAGTCGATGACGATCGTGTTCTCGCCCAGCGCTTTCGTGTCGATGACGGCGCGAAGGGACCGGCCGATCAGGCGCGAAATCTCGTGCGTGCGGCCGCCGATCTTGCCCTTGACGCTCTCGCGGTCCATGCGGTCATTCGTCGAGCGCGGCAGCATCGAGTACTCGGCCGTGACCCAGCCCTTGCCCTTGCCCGACAGCCAGCGCGGAACCCCGTTGGTGAAGGATGCCGTGCAAAGCACCTTCGTGTTGCCGAACGAGATGAGGGCAGAGCCCTCAGCCTGCGTGCTCCAGCCGCGCTCGATGGTGACTTCGCGAAGCTGGTCGTCGGCGCGTCCGTCGGTGCGGGTCATGAATTCTTCTCCTGTAGCAGTGGGATGGTTCCGGTTTCAACGAGTTCGACTCGCGTGACTTCGGGGCCGAGGAAGCGGCTCGCGAGGCGCAGGAACGCATCCTTACTCTCGCCAGTTGCCTCGAACGTGTAGCTGGGACGCTCGACCGCGGTGCGCTCCAGGCGGTGCTTGACCAGCGTGCGGTAGACGTCGTACGCCGTCTCTTCCGCGCTCGAGACGAGCGTGACATCCTCGCCCATCACGTACTGGATCGCGCCGGCCAGCAGCGGGTAGTGCGTGCATCCGAGCACAAGGGTGTCTATGCTCGCGGCCTTCAGGGGCGCGAGGTACTCCTCGGCGGTGGCGAAGAGCTCAGGACCGCTCGTGACGCCCGCCTCGACGAACTCGACGAAGCGGGGGCAGGCCTCGCTAAAGATCTCCAGGTCGGATGCCGCGATGAACGCGTCCTCGTAAGCGCGGGAGTTGATCGTCCCGGCTGTGCCGATCACTCCGATGCGCTTGTTGCGGGTCTGGCGCACGGCGGCGCGCACCGCGGGATGGATGACCTCGACGACGGGGATGCCGCGGCCCTCCGTGTAGCGCTCGCGCGCATCCCGCAGCATGGCCGCGGACGCCGTGTTGCAGGCGATGACGAGCAGCTTCACGCCCTGCTCGACGAGGTCGTCGAGCACGGCAAGCGCGTACTCGCGTACCTGCGCGATCGGCTTGGGGCCGTAGGGAGAGTGGGCGGTGTCGCCCACGTAGAGCAGGGATTCGTTGGGCAGCTGATCGATGATCGCGCGGGCGACGGTGAGTCCACCGACGCCGCTGTCGAATACTCCGATCGGCGCGTTGGTCACGAGCAGCAAGTTTACGCGGTCGCCACCCTCACCCGGCCGAGCCACGACCCCCGCGCGGCTCGCAGGTGGCGGGAGAACTGCGCAGGTGGCGGGAGATCTGTGCAGGTGGCGGGAGTTGTTGCCGTTGCGGCGGGAGAAACTGCCTGCTGGCGGGAGCCTGAGCTCCCGCCGCCTGCACTTGTCTCCCGCCACCACGGGAGATGACCCGCGGGAGGGACCCCGCGGGAGGGACCCGGCGGGGTGCCTCGTAGGCTTGTCCGCATGACGAGCGCCCTGCTGACCGACCGCTACGAGCTGACCATGATCGACGCAGCGCTTCAGAGCGGCACAGCCGACCGCGAGTGCGTGTTCGAGGTATTTTCGCGGCGGCTGCCCGACGCACGTCGCTACGGGGTCGTCGCGGGCACCGGCCGTCTGCTCGACCTGATTGCCGAGTTCCGATTTGCGGATGCCGAACTCACCTGGCTGCGGGAGAACGCGGTCGTCGATACCACCACGCTCGACTGGCTGGCCAACTACCGCTTTGGCGGCAGCATCTCGGGGTACCGCGAGGGCGAGGTGTATTTTCCCGGGTCGCCGATTCTGGTCGTCCAAGGCAGTTTCGCCGAGGCAGTCGTGCTCGAAACCCTCGTGCTGAGTGTGCTCAACTACGACACTGCCGTCGCCAGCGCCGCGAGCCGAATGGTGAATGCTTCGGATGGCCGTCCGCTCGCCGAGATGGGTTCACGCCGCGCGACCGAGCGTGGGGCGGTCGCCGCCGCACGGGCTGCATATATCGCCGGGTTCGGTGCCACCAGCAACCTGGAAGCGGGAAGATCGTGGGGCATCCCGACCATGGGAACCGCAGCGCACGCCTTCACCCTCCTGCACGACAGCGAAGAGCAGGCTTTCGAGGCGCAGGTCGCCGCCCTCGGGTCGGGCACCACGCTGCTGGTCGATACCTTCGACGTGACCGCCGCCGTCGAGTTGGCGGTAAAAGTGGCCGGCACGGATCTCGGCGCCGTGCGCATCGATAGCGGTGACCTGCCCTCCCAGGTGGCCGCCGTACGCGCCCAGCTCGATCGGCTCGGCGCCACAAAGACGAAGATCACGGTTACCAACGATCTCGATGAATTCACCATCGCCGCCCTCCGCGCGGCACCAGTTGACTCGTACGGGGTGGGCACCTCAGTGGTCACCGGGTCCGGGCATCCGGCCGCCGGGTTCGTCTACAAGCTCGTCGCGCACCGCGACGACGCCGGAGCCTGGGTCTCGGTTGCGAAGAAGTCAGCGGAGAAGGCCACGGTTGGCGGGCGAAAGTTCCCCGTTCGCTCGCTGGCCAATGGTGTGGCGCAGGCCGAGACCATCTACATCGGCACAGCCCCGGCAACGACGCCCGACGAGCGCCCGCTGCTCGTTCCGCTGGTGACGGCCGGCGTCGCCGATAAACAGTTCCTCGGGGCGGGCGGCACTTCGGCCGCACGCGAACACCGAGCACTGGCCGTCGCCGAATTGCCGGATGATGCGCTGCGGCTCAGCCGCGGTGAAGTGGCGATCCCCACGGACTACGTCGGCGGCTAGCAGAAAAGGCCTGCTACTCGGCGGGCATGCCTTCGTAGATCTCTTTGCAGGTGGGGCAGACCGGGAATTTCTCCGGGTCGCGGCCCGGCGTCCACAGCTTGCCGCAGAGCGCGCGCACGGGCTTGCCCGTCATCGCTGACTTCAGAATCTTGTCCTTGGGCACGTAGTGCGAGAACCGCTCGTGGTCGCCCTCTTCGACCTGCTCCTGATTGAGCAGCTCTTCGAGTTCGCGATCGAGCGTCGACGTACCACCGCCGGTGTGATCGGTGTCACTCATGGTTCTAGTTTCGCATGGAGAACGCGAGGATTGCCGGCCCGCGCCTCGTGAAGATGCGGCCACCGCCCCAAACGCCGATCGCCAGGTAGACGAGGCCCAGCGCGATGCCCAGCCCGAGCGTTGGCAGCGCCCACTTCGATCCCTCGATCAGCGTGAGCCAGGCGAGCCAGGCGACGGGCGCCGACAGGGCCGCCGTGAAGAAGAACGAGAACGACTGGATGAGCGATGACGCCGTGCCGACGGCCTGCGGCTGCGCGAAGGGACTGTCGCCCGGTCGAACGGCCGGGTAGGGGAACTGCGCGGATGTCACGCTCGCCAGTCCGAGACCAGCAAACAGGATGCACAGCCCCAGGCCGATGAGCGCGGGAAGAATCGCGTCGTCGCCGAACAGCGGCGCGGTGATGAACGCCGCAAGAACGATGACGGGCACGCCCAGCAACAGCGCCGGAGTGAGCCGGCCGATCCGGTCCGCCTTGCCCGGTACGGATGACGCGACGTGCAGCCAGATCGCGGTGCTGTCGTACGCGACGTCGTTGTGTACCGACCACCCGAGGAACAGGGCCATGATCGGCACGGGAAAGAGCGCGAGCACGTTCGGCGGCACACCAACGACCGCGAGCGGCACCATCATGAGCAGGGGAACGACCGGAACCACGATGAGCGACACGTGGTAGCGGGCATCCCGCACCCAGTAGGTAGCGCTGCGCGCCGCGACCGCACCCGCAGCGGTCGCAGGGAACAGCCGGAACCAGCCAAGGCCGCGGTAGGTGCGAACGTGGGCGAGGCGCTGCGATGACGTCGTCATTGCGAACACCAGCGCACGCCAGGCGAACCACAGCAGAACGACGGTCGCGATGGCGATAAGCAGCTTGAGCACGGCCGCTCCGATATCGCCGGTTGCGGCATCCCCGGGCGCCGACCAGACCGCGCCGAGCGGAGTCCACCCGACCACGCTGGCCACGCCCTGCAGCACACGGTAACCGTCGTTTGCCCAGTCGACGCGGAGCAGCAGGAACACGACCGGAACCAGCGCGACCAGAACGAGGAACCCGACGAGTCCGGAAATGTCGCGCGCGCGGCGAGTGGAGAGCAGGAAGCCGGCTGTTGACGTGACGACGCGGCTGAGCAGCATGCACGTGCAGACGAGGAGCACAACGCTGATGAGCGCGAACAGCAGGGGCAGGGGGCCACGCGACCAGGTGACCACCTGCGCCAGGGCGACGAGAGTCAGGACAACCGCGGGCACGCCGATGAGGGAAGTGAGCGCGAGATTGCGGGCAAGTGTGGTCGTCGGGATTCCGAGCAAGGCCAGCTTGCGTGGATCCATGACGTCATCGACACCGAACGCAAGCGGAAGGATGACGAACCCGAGCACGATGATGCCGCCGAAGACGGTGACGATCGCGTCCGCGACCGGCGCCTCCACGAGCCGCAGGCTGATCAGGCCGGAAATCGCCACGATGCCGGAGCTCGCGCCATAGAGCAGGCCGAGAAGCATCCCGACGAGTTGCCAGGGGCTGCGGCGAAAGGCGTTGCCGAGAAGGCGAAGCTTTAGTCGGAGAAACTGTGCAGCCACTCCATGCCTTCCGCTATCTTGCTTCCGCCGGCGAGCTCGACGAAGCGCTCTTCGAGGCTCTTGCCCTTGCGCACCTCATCGACGGTTCCGCTGTCGAGGATCGCACCGTTGACAACGACAGCGACATGGTCGCAGATGCGCTGGATGAGGTCCATGCTGTGGCTGGACAGCACGACCGTGCCACCCGCTGCCACATACCGGCGCAGGATCTCGGTGATGTTCGCGGCCGATACCGGGTCGACAGACTCGAAGGGCTCGTCGAGCACCAGCAGGCGCGGGGAATGGATCATGGCCGCCGCGAGCGCAATCTTCTTGGTCATGCCCGCTGAGTAGTCGGTTACCAGGCGGTCGAGGGCATCCTCGAGCCCGAACGCGTCGGCGAGGTCTGCGGTGCGGGAGACGACTGTGGAGCGGTCGAGCCCCCGCAGGGTGCCCGAGTAATACAGCAGCTGCGAACCGGTGAGACGGTCGAACAGGCGGAGGCGATCTGGCAGAACTCCCATGTTTCGCTTGGCGACGACCGGATCGCTCCAGACATCCGCGCCGTGGACATGAACGTGGCCGCCATCGGGCCGCAGGAGGCCCGTGACCATCGAGAGCATCGTGGTCTTGCCTGCACCGTTCGGGCCGACGATGCCATAGAACGATCCCGCGTCGATGCCGAGGTCCACCCCGGCAACCGCGGTCGTGTCACCGAATCGCTTGACGAGCCCCTGGAGGCTGAGCACGATCTCGCGGGGCTTCTCCGGCTCCAGCGGTGCCGCCTTGACCGGGCGTCGAGCGGGCGCCTTGCGCGGTGTCGTGGTGCCGGTCGTTGTACCCGACTTCGCGGGCGCCTTGCGCGTCGTGGTCGTGGCGCGAGCCGCCTGTGGCTTCGCGGAACGAGGTGTGCGGGCAGGTGACGGCGCGTCAGGTTCGGAATCCACCATCCAAACCTACCAATTGGCACGCGGACGATTTACGAGTATCACGAATCGGATACAACTGCCGTGACCGCTTGTCGAACTCCCAGAAGGCCCGGATAAACTGCGGAAAGCACAACGGAGTGTCCAAACCAATACACCGCTCATGAACGCCGGGCAAACATGCCGAGGCGTCGCGGTGCTGAAGGAGACAACACGTGAGCACCCAGATCGTCATTCTGGCCGCCGGAATGGGCAGTCGTCTCGGCCGTTCGTTGCCGAAGCCTCTGACCGAGCTGAGCGACGGCCGCACCATCATGCAGCAGCAGTTCGACAACATCCACCAGGCATTCGGCAAAGCCGCCCAGGTGACAATCGTCGTCGGCTACAAGCTCGAGCACATCATTGAGGCGTTCCCGGATGCCTCGTTCGTCTACAACGAGCAGTACGACCAGACCAACACCTCCAAGAGCCTCATGCGGGCGCTCCAGGCATCCGGTTCCGGTGGCGTGCTGTGGATGAACGGCGACGTCGTCTTCGATCCCAAGGCGCTTGAGCGCGCGGCACGGCTCGTTGCCCGCGACCAGTCCTTCGTCTCCGTCAACACCTCCAAGGTGTCGGATGAAGAGGTCAAGTACACGACGGATGCCGAGGGCTACATCAAGCAGCTCTCCAAGGTCGTCAAGGGCGGTCTGGGCGAGGCCGTGGGAATCAACTACATCTCGCGGGATGACAAGGCTGTACTTCTTCGCCAGCTCAAGCGCGTTGGCGACCAGGACTACTTCGAGCGTGGAATAGAGTTGGCGATTGAGCAGGACAAGCTGCGCATTGAGCCGGTAGACATTTCCGACCTCTACGCTGTGGAGATTGACTTCGCTGAAGACCTCGAGAGGGCCAACCTCTTCGTCTAAGTTCTACACAGGCGCTGTCAGCCCCACGGGGCGCGAACCAGGCAGCCGAAGTGAGGAACCCGTGACCGTCGCAGTAACCACGCGTCGCGCATCGACCCCGTTTTCCCGGTACCGTCAGGCCCTGTGGTTGCTGACGGCCCGCGACCTGAAGGTTCGGTACACGACCTCATTCCTCGGCTACTTCTGGTCGATTGTCGACCCGCTGATCATGTCGCTGATCTACTACTTCGTATTCACGGTGATCTTTCACCGCGGCGACGCAGTCCATCAGCCCTATATCGTCTTCCTCCTGACCGGCCTGCTGCCCTGGATGTGGTTCACCGGCTCGGTTGGCGACACCACCAGGGCATTCCTGCGTGAGCAGAAGCTGATTCGCTCGACGCGCATCCCTCGCACCATCTGGGTGCTGCGTCTCGTGCTCTCCAAGGGCATTGAATTTATTGCCAGCGTGCCGGTCGTGGCTCTCTTCGCGCTGCTCACGCTGGCGACGAAGACGCCCGCACATGTCAGTTGGGATGCGCTGCTGTCGATCCCGGCGTTCGTCATCGAGGCGGTCCTGATCGTTGGCATCGGCCTCATCGTGGCGCCGCTGGTGGTGTTCTTCCGCGACCTCGAGCGTGCCGTGAAGCTTGCCCTGCGATTCCTGTTCTACGCATCGCCGATCGTGTACGGCCTGAACGAGCTCACCAATCCGACGCTGCACGTTCTCGCCGCGTTCAATCCGCTGAGCGGCATCTTCTCGATGTACCGGGCATCCTTCTTTCCCGCAGAGCTCGACTGGTTCGCGGTGTGGGTCTCCGCCGCGATGTCCGTCGTCATTCTCGGCATCGGCATCCTGGTCTTCAAGAACAGCGTCCACCGCGTGCTGAAGGAGCTGTGATGACGACCGAGGCCCCAGTGAAAGTGCAGACGACGGATGCGGTGATCCGGGTGACGGATGTCGGCATCCGGTTCCAGCGCAATCGCCGTCGCCGCCGCTCGTTCAAGGACCTCTTCGCCGGACGCGTCCGCCGCGCAAAGCCGGATGAGTTCTGGGCGCTCCGAAACGTCAGGTTCGCCGTCGCCCCCGGCGAGGCCATCGGCGTGGTCGGGCGCAATGGCCAGGGCAAGTCGACGCTGCTGAAGCTCGTTGCCGAGGTCATGCTCCCCGACGAGGGACGGGTCGAGGTCAACGGCGGCGTTGCCCCGCTGATCGAGATCACCGGCGGGTTTGTCGACGACCTGACCGTACGCGACAACGTGTACCTCACCGCTGGCCTGCACGGCATGCGCCGTGAGGAGATCACCGAGCGCTTCGACGAGATAATCGACTTCGCTGAGATCAGCGACTTCGTCGATACGCCGTACAAGCACCTCTCGAGCGGAATGCGGGTGCGCATCGCGTTCGCGGTCATTTCGCGACTGGAGGAGCCCATCCTGCTGGTGGACGAAGTGCTCGCCGTCGGCGACCGCGCGTTCCGTGAAAAGTGCTACAAGCGGATTGACGAGATGCTGGCGAGCGGCCGCACGCTCTTCTTTGTTTCGCACAGCGAGAAAGACCTGCGACGCTTCTGTACTCGCGGACTGTACCTCGACAGGGGCAAACTGGTCTTAGACGGACCGATCAACGACGTGATCGATCGCTACAACAAGGACTATCCGGCAGAGCAATGACTCTCGTTCCACCTCCCCCGACCGGCGAGCCGGTGCGCGGTACACCGCAGCCGGTGGTCAATCCCCTGCCGACCATCGTCACCAGTGACCCGCGGCTGCTGCGCAGTGTCGACCGGGTGCTCGCCGTGCAACGACCCGTCGTGCTCGCGCATATCCGTGCCATCCGCCGGGCGCGACCGAATGCGACACCGGATGAGGTGATCCGCACGCTGGAGCGCCGGTACCTGACCGCGGTCACAACCGGTGGTGCTCTCGTCGGTGCGAGTTCCGTCATCCCCGCGGTTGGCATTGGCACCTCACTCGCGCTCTCCGGGGTGGAGACCGCCGGCTTCCTTGAGGCAACGGCGATGTTCGCGCAGTCCGTGACCGAGATCCACGGCATCGCGGTGGTCGATGAGGAGCGTGCCCGGACCCTCGTGATGACGATGATCCTGGGCGAGGCCGGGACTGACCTGGTGCGCCAGCTCGCGGGGCAGGTGGTCGGCAGCGGACCAGCCCGCTCTAAGTTCTGGGGCGAGCTCGTCACGCGCAACCTGCCAGCCGCTGCCGTCGGCCGCGTCGCCGACCAGGTGAAGAAGACGTTCCTCAAGCGATTCGCCGTGCGCGAGGGTGCCAGCATCATCGGCAGGGCGATCCCGTTTGGGATCGGCGCGATTGTGGGCGGATCGGGTAACCACATCCTGGGTCGGCGGGTCATCGCGAGCTCGCGCCTGGCATTCGGGCCACCCCCGGCCTTGTTCCCGATCGGCCTCGAGCCGGGTGTCGCGCGCGAGCGCGGCGCGGAGCGGCGGCGACTGCCGCGCATCCCGGTCCCGCGCCTGCGACGGCGGGCTGCGCCGGCAGCCCCATCCGCGGAAGAGACTGCTCCCACCCCGGGCGCTGACACACCCGAGTCTCCCCAGTAGGTGACGGCTCGTCGGATGCGGCGGCTACTTTTCGAGCATGACCCGCAGCCACCTCTCCGCCGTCAGCGCTGAAGAGGCCTATCGCGTGCCCTGGGCCTTCGACCGCGAACCCGAGGCCGGTCGTTACGCCCTGCGCAATCTCGGCCAGGAGGTGCTCGGCGGCGTCACGCTTGCCCTGTTCGGCGCCGGTGTCATGCCGGTCTCGGCACCCGCCACCCTCGCGCCGGGCGACGTGCTCGAACTCAGCATCTCGGGCCATGACCTCGCGCGCGACACCGTTGGTGTCGTCCGGTGGTTTCGGCCCAGCGGCCAGGAGTACCTGTGGCGAGTGAGCTTCTAGAGCAGCGGCGGCCGGCCCGCGCGTGTCATGCGCCAGACGGTCTTCCAGCTGATCGGTCGTCGCTCCCCCGCCGGCTCACGCCAGCCCGCTGCCCAGCCGGAGAACCAGGCGCGCAATGCCGCCGGCCGGCGGGCCCAGCGCAGCAACTGAACACCCGTCCACAGGCCGACATAGATCGGCGCAATCACCCATGGCAGGTTGCGCTTGGCCAGCCAGACCCGATTCCGCGCGTTCAGGCGGTAGTAGTAGGCGTGGCGTGTCGGCTCGATGGCCGGATGATGCGCCACCAGGTCGCCCGCATACCAACTGCGCAGGCCCTGGTCCCACACGCGCCAGGCCAGCTCGATGCCCTCGTGCGCGTAGAAGAACGGCGCAGCCCATCCGCCGGCCGCATCAAACACGGCGCGGGGCAGCAGCGTTGCTCCCTCCCAGACGGAGAAAACAGCGCTCGAGTGTTCCGCGCTGCCCTTCCGCATGCGCGGGACCCACCGGCGGGGGTTTTCGCGGCCGTCCGGGTCGACGACACGCGGCTGCAGCAGGCCGATCGACGGGTCCGCCCGGATCAGCGCGATCGCATCCGCGAGGAAGGTCGGCGACGGGATGCTGGCGTCGTCATCCAGAAAGAAAATCCAGTCCCCCGAGACGATGGCCGCACCCTCGTTGCGGCCCGCCGGGATACCGACATTTTCGGGCAGGGCGAGCGCGCGGATTCCGTGCGGAAGGCCCGTTGGCTGGTACCCGTTGCCGACAACCACGGCATCCAGCGTCACGCCCGTCTGTGCGAGCACGCTGTCGATTGCGCGGCGGAGGTCGTCGGGGCGCGTTCCCTGCGTGAGCGAGACAACGCCGACGGTCGGCAGGCTCGCCGCGCCACCGGTCAGGTTCTCACCCGCTTGGACGCCATGATCGCAACGAAATGACCGGCGAGCGAGAGGACCGCCAGCGGAAGCAGTGCAACCAGCACCACGCGATCGAC
This sequence comes from Glaciihabitans sp., assembly GCA_025464095.1. Taxonomy (GTDB): domain Bacteria; phylum Actinomycetota; class Actinomycetes; order Actinomycetales; family Microbacteriaceae; genus RYN-84. The sequence goes on along the minus strand of JAODMF010000001.1, from coordinate 7,807 downwards.
GACCTGCGGGTCGAAGAAGAGTCCGACGATGCTCGCGATGAAGATGATGATGGTGAGCTCTACCGAGTGATACAGGCGGTGGAAGGGCACGAACCGCGCCGCACGACGCAGTCTCGCGACGACACGCTGGCTGGGCACCGCTTCTTCCTTGCGGTCGCTGAGCTTGTCGAGTCCGGCGTTCGCGCGGGCGACGTGCACCATATCGTTGAGGGCCTTGTTCAGCACGATCACGAGGGCGAGAGCGAAGCCGGCCGTCGTCCAGGCGAAGTCCTGCGGAAACTCGAGCGGCCATCCTGCTGCCCGGAATCCGAGCACGACCGGAATCAGTCCCTCGGTTGTGTAGTGGCCGACCTTGTCCAGGAAAACCCCCGCCGGCGAGTGCGAGTTCCGCCAGCGCGCAACCTCGCCGTCGCTGCAGTCGACCAGCATCTGCAACTGGCCGAGCACGAGGGCAAGCGCCGCACCCGCGACTCCGGGGATGAGGAGGGAGAATGCCGTCGCCCACCCGGTGAGGATCATCAGGCCGGTCACCCGGTTTGCCGAAATGGACGTCTTCAGCAGCAGCCAGGTGAGGTACGGCGAGAGGTCCCGAAGGTAGAGGGATGCGACCCAGTGCTCCGCATTGGCACGCAGGCGGACCTCGGGCGGCTGGCTCACCGCGCGCAGCTGTGCGATCGAGGTGGGTCTGGTGCCGTGCTCGTCGAGCGACGTCATGGTCACCTTCCCGTGTGAACTGTGATGTTTCGCGTCAGCTTGAGGAACCCGAGGATGAACCCGATGCCCCAGCCGAAATGGATGCATGGCAAGACTATGAGATACCAGAGACCGGTGCGGATTCCCTCGCTCGCCGCGAGCACCGCGGCGCCGAGAACGAACAGTGCATAGGCGGCCGGAACGACGAAGACGAGGGCCAGCCAGGGCAGGCCGACCACCAGGCCGACCACGCCCAGGATGAGGCCTCCGAGCACCCCCAGCACCGCCAGCGGCGGCACGAAGTAACGCAGCGAGTTCGCCGTTCCGAAGCGGCGGGCGAGTTCGCCGCGCCAGATCCCGGTGGCAACGAACTGGCGGATGAGACGGGACAGACTCGAGCGAGGGCGGTAGGTCACCTTCAGTTCGGGGGTGAACCAGACGGTGCCGCCGCTGGCGCGAAGCCTGCGGTTGAGCTCCCAGTCCTGCCCGCGCTTCACGTTCTCGTCGAACAGTCCCACCTCAAACAGCCGGTCACGTCGAAACACACCGAGGTAGGCGGTCTCGGTCGGACCCTCCTTGCCGCCGACGTGGTGCGGTGTTCCGCCGAGGCCGGACCTGGCACCGTACGCACGGGCGACCGCCTTCTCGAAGGACGTGTTGCCTTCGGCGAACATGATGCCGCCGACGTTGTCCGCACCCGTGCGCTGCAGGGTGGCGACGGCAATCCGGGTGTAGTTGGCGGGAAGCACGGAGTGCGCATCCACCCGCACGATGACCGGGTACACGGATGCCCGAATGGCCACGTTCAGCCCGCTCGGCGTCGACCCGATCTCGTTGGGCAGGCTGCGGATGCGAGCATCCTGGGCGGCCATCGCGGCAATGACGTCGTTGGTGCCGTCCACGCTCGGGCCGAGGGCGAGAACAATCTCATACGGCCCGGTGTAGTCCTGCGCCGTGAGGCTGTCGATCGCCGCTGCGATGTGTTCGACCTCGTTGAGAACGGGCATGACATACGAGACGCCGGGGAGAGCTGCCGTGGGGGCCATGGGGTCCAATACGTCGAACTGGCGGATGAGCCAGCCTACCAGCAGCGCCGCCGGGCGATGCCTTGGCCCCCGCGTGGATCAGGCGCGGAGCCGGCGACTAACCGGTTCCGCGCCTGATGGTTCGGGACGCTAGGAAACGAACTTCCCGAGCGTCACCGTCACCGTTGCCGACTGGCTGCCGCGCACGTACGTGAGCTTGGCAGTGCTGCCGGCCGGCAGCAGTCGCACCTGCGCCGTGAGGTCCGTGCCGCCGGTGATCGGCACTCCATTGAAGTTGGTAATGATGTCGCCAGCCTTCAGGCCGGCGCCCGCAGCTGCCCCGCCGGCGACGACGGACTGGATGCTGGCGCCCACCGTCTTCGCCGCGGTCTGCTTCGGGTCGGATGTCACGTCGCCGATGGTCGCCCCGAGGAGGCCGTGCGTTGCGACGCCGTTCTTGATCAGCTCGTTGGCGATGCGCTGTGCGACGTTCGCGGGGATCGCGAAGCCCACACCGATGCTTCCGGACTGGCTGGACGCTGACGTGCCGCCCGCACTCGCGATCGCGCAGTTGATTCCGATGACGTCGCCAGCCGCGTTGAGCAGAGCGCCACCGGAGTTACCGGGGTTGATGGCAGCATCCGTCTGGATGACCGACAGCGAGATGGTGGCGGTGGCCTGCGGCGTGGTGCCCTGGCTGCCGTTGCCCTGGTCGAAGTTCCAGAAGTCGAACGGGCTCTGGCCACTGTTGGGGGCCGTGTTGTCGGTGCCGCTGCCGGACTGGGTGGGCACGGCGGCAGACTGGACGGTAATCGAGCGGTTCAGGGCGCTGACGATGCCGTTGGTGACGGAACCGGCGAGGCCGAGCGGTGCGCCGATGGCGATCGCGGAGTCGCCGACGTTGAGCTTCGACGAGTCCGCGAAGGTGGCGGGCTTCAGGTTGGTGACGCCATCGATCTTGATGACTGCGAGGTCGTCAACAGGGTCGGTGCCGACGATCTTGGCGTTGAGCAGGCGACCGTCGTTGGTCTCGACCTTGACGGTCACCTTGTCGGTCTGGCCGTCGAGGGTGACAACGTGGGTGTTGGTGACCACATACCCGTCGGCGGAAAGGATGACGCCCGAACCGGTACCGGCAGCGCCTGTGCCCGTGACATTGATGGTGACGACGGATGGCGACGCCTTCACGGCCGCGGCGGTAATGGCGGTCTCGTTCTTGCTGTTGTTGACCGTGACGTTGGCGGGCTGGTTGGTGCCGTCGGTCACCTGCGAGGAGTTGGCGCTGAGTGCCCACACGCTCACTCCTGCGCCGGAGACGCCGCCGACAAGGGCCGCGGCGACGACAGCGGCAACGACCCCGACGCCAACGGTGCGCTTCTGGGTGGGCTGCTTATCGGGCACGTACGTGTAGTCCGCGGGGTGGGGCTGCGTGGACTCATTCTGCGCGGACTGGGTTGCCTGGGGCTGCGTTGCCTCGGGCTGGGGTGTGGTCGACTGGGTTGCCTCGGGCTGCGTTGCCTCGGGCTGGGGTGTGGTCGACTCTGTGGCCTCGGGCTTGGGTGTTTTTTCGGGCTGCGGTGTGGACTCGGTGGGGGCATCAGACATGGTGGGAAGCTCCTTTCAGCGGTGTCAGCTTCCTCCGCGAACCTGAGCGTTGAATATGACCTCGCTGAGAACCGACCTACTGATTATCTAGCAACCTGGACCGGTCGGATTCGCATGGCAATCCCGCCCGACCAGCACCGTTTGCGCATCGCCCGCGGTAATGGTGAGTCGGTTTGTTGGGAGGCTCACGACACCGATCACGGCAACCCAGTCGCCACCCGCGAAGCGGTATTCCGGCGCGTAGTCGATGGTGAGATCGATGGCGTAGGTGCCGCGCTCTGCGTACACGTGACTGGTCGGCGTCGGATCGAACTCCTGGATGCCCTGCGCCTTCCATGTCGATCCCCCGGTGGCCAGGGTGGCCGAGTGACCGTCGCCGTAGGTCCAGTGCCAGGTGACGGGCGTGAAGCGCACGTCGGCAGACTTGCCGAGGAGTGTGCCGTGAACGATCTGCTTCGCGGCGATCGAGTAGAAGTTGGTGTCGAGGCCGATGACTGCCCAGCCGTTCGGCTCCATGCGGTCGACGCCGGGCTGCGGATGGAAGTGCCGGATGTCCACAATCGTGAGCGGGCCGCTCGCGCCGAACTCGTCGCGATTGATCGGCGCGTTCGGATCGGTGGATGCCGGTGGCGCGCCCGGGTCGACGACAGGCCCGCCGTTGGCGTTGTCGCCGCCGCCAGCGCCGGTACCGGTGCCGGGAGTGCCGATAGAGCCATGTAGGTCGACGCCGCCGTCATGCACGTCGCCGCCAACGTTCGGGCAGGCACCAGACCCAATTTGTATGACTGTGCAATCGCCGGGGTCCGCCATTGCAGCGGTGGGACCGGGCATCAGAGCCCATACACCAAGGGCGACGACCACGGCTAACAAAAGTTTGCGCCGGTCCATGGCCCATTCCTTTCGATGAGCAGCTTCTGGGACGCATCGCCAACGGTTACGAGCGCCACTTCGACAGGAGTTTCCGTCTGCGGCGGAGCGGTCGAGTTTTTCCCGTTCTTGGCGTCTACGAAATGGATCTGCGAGAGATCAAGACAGCCATATACAGTCACTACGGCTGGATGGGCGGAGCCCTGGTAGCTCTCAAGGGTCACTCGCTTTAACGAAGTGTCGCCAATTTGTTTTCGCCCCGATGCTTGCAATTGTCGTGCAGAGTCAATTTCCTGGGACAGCCAGGCGGAGGAGACCACTTCGCTGAATCGCTCGGGATTCTTCCCTCCATCGTGAGCGATCTCATCCGACACCTTCAGGTACGCCTTGTACGCGGCCTCGGCCGCGGCAAGCGCCTCGGCCTCTGAGGCAAATACGGGAGTCGCAGTCGGCGTCGCGGTCGGGATTACCGGGGTCGCCGAGGGCACGCAGCCCGCCAGGAGCGCCGCCGTGAGGACGAGGGTCAGCACGGCCGCTCCCGTTCGTGATCGCATGCCAATGACGGTAGAACATTCCGTCCATGCCGGGGAAGGACTATCCACATCCGGAAATCGATCGCAATGTTGCGGCTGGTGCAGGAGTGGTCACCGCGACAGAAGGTACATTGGCGAAATGGTTGTGAGCGGGTCTTGGGGGCGTGCGGCGCGTGGCGCGATGCTCCTCGGTGACAATGGGCAGTTGAGCCCGACGATTTTCGCTGAGATGTCAGCCCTGGCTGTAAGTACAGGGGCGATCAACCTCGGCCAGGGTTTTCCGGACGAGGACGGCCCGCCCGAGGTTCTCGAGGCCGCTCGCAAGGCGATCGCGGATGGGGTCAACCAGTATCCGCCGGGCCGCGGCATCCCCGCCCTTCGCACCGCGATCGCGGACCACCAGCGCCGCTTTTACGGGCTCGAATTCGATCCGGACACCGAGGTCCTGGTCACGGCGGGCGCAACGGAGGCACTGGCATCCGTGCTGCTCGCCCTGACCGATAACGGTGATGAGGTCGTGACGTTCGAGCCGTTCTACGACGCCTACGGGGCGCTCATCGGGCTGGGTCGGGCGCGGCATGTGACTGTGCCGCTGCGGGCGCCGAACTTCCAGCCCGATCCGGACGACCTGCGTGCGGCGGTCACGGATCGCACGCGCATCATCCTTATTAACAGTCCCCACAATCCGACGGGCACGGTTCTTGGTCGTGAAACGCTGGAGCTGATCGTTGAGCTCGCACACCAACACGACGCGCTGATCGTCACGGACGAGGTGTACGAGCACCTGACCTTCGGTGTTCCGCACATCCCGGTCGCGACCCTTCCCGGCGCCCGCGAACGGACCATCAGCATCTCGAGCGGCGGAAAGACCTTCAGCACCACCGGTTGGAAAATAGGCTGGATCACCGCGCCATCCAGCTACGTGGATGCGATCGTGGCCGTGAAGCAGTTCCTTACATATGTCAACGGCGCGCCATTCCAACCAGCTATCGCCGTCGGGCTCGGGCTTCCGGACTCCTTCTTCATCGGTGCCGCGGCAACCCTGCAAGCCAAGCGGGACCTGCTTTCGGCGGGGCTGATGGATGCCGGCTTCGCCGTCACGCTGCCCCAGGCCGGCTATTTCGTCGTAGCGGATGCTGCTCCGCTGGGGTACTCGGACTCCGCCGCCCTCAGCCGGGAGCTGCCGGCGCTCGCCGGGGTCGTCGCAGTGCCGCTCACCGCATTCGTGCGCGAGGACAAGCGAGAGCCTTACCGCTCGCTGCTGCGGTTCGCCTACTGCAAGCGCGAGGACGTGCTGAGGCAGGCGGTCGCGCAGCTCGGCGGGCTGACTCGGGTCGCAGGGCGGTAGTCTCCGGGAGTGGTTGGGGGCTGGGCGCTTGCGCTCGGGCGCGCTCGGGCGCGCTCGGGCGCCTGGCTCGGCTCTCCTTCCTCCCTCCCTTCCTTCCTTCCTTCCTTCCTTCCTTCCTTCCTTTCTTCCTTCCCTACCCCTTCATCCCGTTCAGTTCTTCCCCTTTAAGTGGTCTTCTCCTTCACAGCCCTGTGGAGAAGATGTTTATACGTATTGGACGCAAACACTTTCGAATGTGTGTTCGATCTGAGAAAATAGTCCTATGACTTCTTCGGCTCCCGCGCTTGACCTCGTTGCGAGGTCCAGCGCGCTGCGCGAAGCCGCCGCCTCTCTGCGCCCGGACCCGCTGCTGCTCCGGGACCTGGACGATTCCGCCCTGCTGTTGCTGCAGGGCGGCTGGGCTGACGCCTCCCGCACTGCCGGCTCTCACCTTGCCGCCATCGCCGGGGAGATCGCCCGCCGCTCCGACCGGGCGCTGGGCAGCGGAGGGTTGGCGCAGCGGTCCGGGTTCCGCAGCCCGGAGGAGCTGGTGAAAGTAAGCACCGGGCTCAGCAGGCAGGAAGCGATCACGGTGGTGCGGGTGGGGCGGGTGGTTGAGCAGAATGCTTCCGGTGGGGTGCTGGACCCGCTCACCGGGGAACTAACCGCACCACGCGAGCCATGGCTTGCCGCCGCCGGTGCTGCTCTGGTTGCCGGGACCCTGTCCAGCAGCCAACTGACTGCGATCCGCACCGGTCTTGGCCAGCCAACCGGCAACGTCCCCATCCACGCCCTCACTGCCGCGGTGGTGAACCTGGTCACCGAAATCACCACCACCAGCACCACCGGCAGCATGGCCGGGGTGGCTGGGGTGGGATGGGATGTGGACCGGGTGTTGTTACGGGCCCGGGAGGTGCGCGACGCGATCGATGAAACCGGTATCGGCGACCGGGAACAGGAACGCTACGAATCGCGCAGCCTGCGACTGTTCACCCGCCCCAACGGCACCCGGCGGGTGGTCTGGGACCTGGACGATGAAACCGGTGCCCTTGTTGAGGACCTCCACGACCGGCTCACCAGCCCCAAACGTGGTGGGATCCGATTCGTTGACCCCACCCTGGCAGCCCAAGCAGAAACCATCCGCACCGACCAGCGCAGCGTGGAACAACTCGCCTCCGACGGCTTCGCCCACCTCCTCACAACCGGGGCCAACACCAACACCAACCACCTCCTCGGCAGCGGAGCACCCCAAATCCGCATCCTCGTCAACGCCCACCACCTCCACCCCACCAACCCAGACCAAACGCAGCACACACCCGGGCAAGGCTCAGCCGAGCAACACGGGCAAGATGCAGCCGCTCAGACCCCAACAGTTGAGGGCGATCATGGGTTCGTTGAAGCGCAAACCTCAGCCGGGCAGGGTTCACCCGGGGTGGGTTCGCCCGGGGTTGGTCACGGGTTCATTGAAGGACAACCCTCACCCATCTCGCTGCGCACCATCGAACGGCTCGCCTGCACCGGCGAAATGATCATCGCCAGCCTGCACCCCGATGGCCAACCACTGGACCTCGGCCGCGACGCACGCCTATTCACCCCCAAACAACGCACCGCCCTCGCCATCCGCGACGGAGGATGCAGGTGGACCGGATGCGACCGACCCCCCACCTGGACCGAAGCCCACCACCTCAAACACTGGCAACGCGACCACGGCAACACCAACATCGCCGACGGAATCCTGCTCTGCAAATACCACCACC
>JAODMF010000018.1 GCA_025464095.1 Glaciihabitans sp. | reverse complement strand
CGGTGGTTGCGGTGTTCGGTCGGATGAGCGTCAGGCGAAGCGCGATCAGCGCTTCGACTTCACGATCTTCTCTTGATTGACGTCTTCGACCTCGGTCGGCGTGAATACCTCTTTGCCGGCGCTGACGAGCGGGTCGCCCGAGCCGGTGAGGAACTCCTTCTTGAACGCCTCGACGCCCTTCTCGAGCTCCGCCTTGGTGCCGTCGCTGAGCACGCCGCTGTCGCGGATCGTGTCGAGCACCTGGGTGTTGCGCGCGAAGTAGTCGTGCAGCTCCGCTTCGAAGCGCAGCACGTCTTCGACCGGGACGTCATCGAGCTTGCCGTTGGTGCCGGCCCAGATCGAGACGACCTGCTTCTCCACCTGGAACGGCGAGTACTGCGGCTGGCGCAGCAGCTCGGTGAGGCGGGCGCCACGGTCGAGCTGGCGGCGGCTGGTGGCATCCAGGTCGGACGCGAACAGCGCGAAGGCCTCGAGCGAGCGGTACTGCGCCAGTTCGAGCTTCAGCGTGCCGGAGACCGACTTGATGCTCTTCACCTGAGCGTCGCCGCCGACTCGGGACACCGAGATGCCGACGTCGACCGCGGGGCGCTGATTCGCGTTGAAGAGGTCGGACTGCAGGAAGATCTGGCCGTCGGTAATCGAAATCACGTTGGTCGGGATGTAAGCCGAAACGTCGTTCGCCTTGGTCTCGATGATCGGAAGGCCGGTCATCGATCCCGCTCCGAGCTCGTCGGAGAGCTTTGCGCAGCGCTCCAGCAGGCGGGAGTGCAGGTAGAAGACGTCACCGGGGTAGGCCTCGCGTCCCGGCGGACGACGCAGCAGCAGCGATACCGCACGGTAGGCCTCTGCCTGCTTGGACAGGTCGTCGAACACGATCAGCACGTGCTTGCCCGCGTACATCCAGTGCTGGCCGATCGCCGAACCGGTGTACGGGGCGAGGTACTTGAAGCCGGCGGGGTCGGATGCCGGGGAGGCGACGATCGTCGTGTACTCCATGGCGCCAGCCTCTTCGAGCGCGCTCTTGATGCCCGCGATCGTCGAGCCCTTCTGGCCGATGGCAACGTAGATGCAACGCACCTGCTTGTTGGTGTCGCCGGACTCCCAGTTGGCCTTCTGGTTGATGATCGTGTCGAGCGCGATCGCGGTCTTACCGGTCTGGCGGTCACCGATGATCAGCTGGCGCTGGCCACGGCCGATCGGGATCATGGCGTCAATGGCCTTGATACCGGTCTGCATGGGCTCATGCACGCTCTTGCGCTGCATCACGCCGGGCGCCTGCAGTTCGAGCGCACGACGGCCGTCGGTGGCGACTTCGCCCAGCCCGTCGAGCGGGTTACCGAGCGGGTCCACGACGCGGCCGAGGTAGCCCTCGCCGACGGGAACAGACAGCACCTCACCGGTGCGCGTGACTTCCTGGCCCTCTTCGATGCCGGTGAACTCACCGAGCACAACGACACCGATCTGGCTCTCTTCGAGGTTCTGGGCGAGGCCGAGCGTTCCGTCGGAGAAGCGCACGAGCTCGTTGGCCATGACGCCGGGCAGTCCCTCGACGTGCGCGATGCCGTCGGAGGCATCCGTGACGTAGCCGACCTCGTTCTTGGCGGACGTCCCGGGCTCGTAGGCCTTGACGAAATCTTTCAGGGCATCCCGGATCTCATCAGGGCTTATCGAAAGATCGGTGCTAATGGTCTGTTCTGCCATTGTGTTCCTTACTCTGGAAAGTTCGTGTGCGCGCTAGCGAGCGAGCTGAAGTCGAAGGTCGTTGAGCCGGCTCGCGATGCTGCCATCGATGACATCGTCACCGATCTGGATGCGCAGGCCGCCGATAATTGCGGGGTCGAGCACGAGGTTGATGCTGAGCTCACGGCCGTACTGCTTGCCCAGGCCATCGGCCAGGCGCTTGAGCTGCGCCGGGGCGATCGGTGCGGCCGCGGTCACGGTCGCAACGGAGTGTCCGGCCTGGTGGGCGACGATCGTCGTGGCGAATCGCATCAACTCGCCGATGCGGCGGCCGCGGGGCTGCTGCACGAGCTGGCTGACGATCTCGACCGTCTGCTTGCTCGCTTTCGCCCCGAGCAGCGACTCGACCAGGGAGGCCTTCGCCTCCGCGGTTCCGAGCTTGCTGCCGACCGCGAGCTCCAGCTCGGCGTCGGAGTTGACGGCGCGCTCGAACTCGAACAGCTCGCTCTCGATCGACACCGTCTTCGGTGCCGACTCGGCGATGGCACGAATGCCCAGCTCCTCGAGCCCCGCGACCAGCTCGTCCTCGTTCGACCAGCGGCCGGAAACGACGGTCTCCAGCACGGCCTTCGCCGCCGGAGTGTACGAGCCGAACAGCCGGCCAACGATGTTGCGCTTGTCGGCGTCGTCCGCTGAGTCGTCCGCGAGCGCGGCACGCAGCGAAGCTGATCCACCGACCAGTCGCGCCACGGAAAGCAATTGCTCTCCCGTGGCAAGGTCGACCTTCTGTGCGCCGAGGGTGGCGACGGCGGAGGCCAGCGCCTCTCTCGTTGCAGAACCCATGACTACGCCTTCGCCTTGCTGGATTCGGACGCCTCAAGCTCCGCGAGGAACCGGTCGACGACGGCGTTGGCCTTCTTGTCGTCGGCGAGGCTCTCGCCGATTACACCGGAGGCCAGGTCGATCGCGAGCGTTCCCACTTCGGAACGAAGGGTCACGAGCGCGGTCTTGCGCTGCGCCTCGATCGTCGACTGTGCATTCGCGGTGATGCGTGCGGCATCCGCGGTTGCCTGCTCTTTGACCTCGTTGCCGATGCGAGTTGCGTCAACCCGCGCCTGGTCGCGGATGCGCGCTGCCTCGGCGCGCGCGTCAGCGAGCTGCTTGTTGTACTCCTCGAGGGCTGCGGCCGCTTCGGCCTGTGCGATCTCCGCCTTCTGGATGCCGCCCTCGATCAGCTCCGCGCGCTCGCCGAGCATCGCGCTAATTCGCGGCAGCACGTAGCGCCAGAAGAAGAAAAACAACACGATGAAGACGACCGCCGACCAGAAGAGATCGGGGATCTCCGGGATCAGTGGATTGGGCGTCTCGCTCGCCGCCTGAAGTGCCAGGGAAAGCATGGCGGGTCCTACTTTGTGAAGATGAAGTAGGTCGCAATGCCGATGAAGGCCAGCGCCTCGGTGAACGCGATACCGATGTACATGAGCACCGTGAGGCGACCCTGCAGTTCGGGCTGGCGGGCAACCGATTCAATGGTCTTGCCGACGACGATACCTACGCCAATTGCCGGGCCGATGGCGGCCAGGCCGTAGCCGACCGTGGCGATGTTTCCGCTGACCGCGGCGACGATGGATGTTGCGTCCACGTTGTATTTCCTTCCGGTGATGTGGCCCCGGCGGGTGCCGGGACCGATGAGTAGCTGATGACTAGTGCTCGTCCGCCAGCGCGAGCTGCAGGTACACGGCGGTGAGGATCGTGAAGACGTACGCCTGCAGGAGTGCGATCAGAATCTCCAGGAGCGTGAATGCGAAGCCGAACGCAAGCGTCCCGAGGCCGAACAGCTTGAAGAAGCTGGGCGCCGTAACGAAGAAGTACTGCGTCGCGAGGAAGCACAACACCAGCAGCAGGTGACCCACGATCAAGTTCATGAGAAGTCGAAGCGTGTGGGTTACCGGACGCACGATAAACGTCGACAGGAATTCGATGGGCGTGACGAGAATGTACAGCGGCCACGGCACACCGGGCGGAATGAGCGCATTGCGCAGGAAGGAACCGGGATGCTTTCGCAGGCCTGCGTAGATCCACGTCACATAGGCGATGGCGGCAAGCAGCAGCGGAACCCCGATGACCGCGGTTCCCGCGATGTTGATACCGGGGACGATGCCCGTGATATTCATCGCGACGATCATGAAAAAGAAGGTCGTGAGCAGTGGCAGGAAACGCTTGCCGTCTTTCTTACCAAGAAGATCTTCAGCGATGCCAACCCGAACGAAGTCGAGGCCGAGCTCGATGAGCGACTGGAACTTTGTGGGAACCACTCGCAGTCGGCGCACGCCGATGGTGAACACGACGATGATGACCACGGCTACGAACAGGCGCACCAGCATGATGCGGTTCAGCTCGAACGGCGTGCCCACGAACAGCACTGCCTGTGGGAAGAACTCGAAGATCGAGGGACCGACAAAGTTCCCGCTGCCACCATCATCAGTAGCCAGGGGTGCAAACAGGGTGAGAGCGTGATGTAGCAGCGCTATCTCCAGAATCGGGGCGCGAAATCACGCGGCGATGAAAAAGGTGGGGGGTCGTGCGGTACCGAGCCTATCAAGAAACGGGCCCCGAAAAGTTCCTACGCTATTCTCTGGGGCCGCTGCGCTCGGTGCTCGTCGGCAGCGAGACATCCACGTAAGTCATGCGAGTCCTGGCGACGACGATCACGTCGACCACCAGGCTGCCAACCACCGCAACGACGACGCAGAAAAATAGCACCACCGGCTGCACCCAGGGCTGGCCCTTGAGCAGGAACACCAACACCAGGAAGAGCACGAACTTCAGCAGCCAGCCGCCGAGCACCGCCGCGAAAAACGCGGGGTTCAGCATGTCCGTTGTTCCCGACCGGGCGGCGAGCAGGAAACTCGCTGCCGTGATCCCGAGGAACACCGCAGCCATCGCGGTGCCGACCAGCGCACTCGCGACGCCGGACCCGCCTGCCACGAGGCCACCGACGATGGAGCCGATCACGGCTATGGCGAGTGCCAGCAGTCCGCCGTAGAGCAGCGACGCTCGAAGGATGGGTACGGCGCTTTTCATGGGAGAACCTCTCGTGCTAATTCGACGCCCGGATTATCGGGATCAACCGACTCGGATGCGGCATCCAGCTGGTCGAAGCGCGCGTCGGGAACGACGCCGCCGTCTACCGGCTCGTCCAGTTGGGCCGCAGCCTCCGCACGCTTGCGCCGGCTGAGCGGGGCGAGCGTGAAGGCAGTGGCGATCACGAGGCCAGCGAAGATGAAGCCGAGAGCCCAGTACCAGGGCACGAACATGAACAGGAGGCAGCCGACGGCGACGACCGCTGTCCAGCCGTAGAAGATCAGCACGGCGTGCAGGTGGGTGTGACCCATGTCGAGCAGCCGGTGATGCAGGTGCTTCCGGTCGGCGCTGAACGGCGACTTGCCGGCCCGCAGGCGGCGCATGACGGCAAGCCCGAAGTCGAGCAGCGGGACGACGAGGATCGCCACCGGAAGCAGCACGGGGATGAACGCGGGCAGTACATCGCTGCGTCCGATGCCCTCGATGTCGATCTGGCCCGTGACGGTGATGGCCGCCGTCGCCATGAGGAGTCCGACCAGCAGCGCACCGGCATCGCCCATGAACAGTTTGGCCGGATGGAAGTTGAGCGGCAGGAACCCGAGGCAGGCACCGATCAGTACCGAGGTGATCAGGGATGCGAGGTTGAAGTACTCGATCTGCGCCTGGGACTGCAGCAGGTAGCTGTAGATGAAGAAAACGCCGGTGGCGATGATGGCGACGCCTGCAACGAGTCCGTCGAGGCCGTCGATGAAGTTGACCGCGTTCATAACCAGGACCACGGTGAGCACGGTGATGATGAGCGAGGTGAGTGGCGACAGCATGGTGATGACCGAGCCGGCGGGAATGGCGACGACCTGCACGCCGCCCCACGCGAGCACTCCCCCGGCGATGATCTGCCCGGCGAGCTTGGTGACCCAGTCGAGGTCCCACACGTCGTCGGCGACCCCGAGTACGAAAATGATGGTCGCCGCGCCCAGGATTCCCCAGATCTTCGTCGGCTCCGAGAAAGCGAGGCTCAACTGGGGCAACTGCGACGCGACCCCGATGGCGACGATGATCCCGAGGAACATCGCGACGCCGCCGAGGCGTGGAACCGGCTGGGTGTGAACATCGCGGCTGCGCACCTTGGGATAGAGCTTGTACCTGTGCGCAAGGGGAACGATGAGCCGGGCGAGCACGTACGTGACCGCGGCCGCGACGCCGGTGGTCAGAACGTAGAAGATTATGCGCACTTGTCAGCCCCCACGACGTCGTGGATGGCCTGGTCGGAAATGACCCCGTGGCGAACGATGCGCAGCTTGCCCTCGGGCAGTCCGAGAGCGGTCGCATCCACGATCGTCGACCCGCCGACGGCGTTCTCGTATGCCTCGCCGGCCGGGCCGTCGTCCAGGTAAACGCTCACCGAGTCACCGAGCATCGTCTCGGCCTCGGTCGCGGTGAGCGCGGCGGGCTTGCCGGTGAGGTTGGCACTGGAGACCGCGAGCGGTCCGGTCTCCGACAGCAGCTCGAGGGCGACGCGGTTGGACGGCATCCGCAGCGCCACCGTTCCGGCCGTCTCGCCGAGGTCCCATGCGAGCGACGTCCGCGCCCGCACGATCACGGTGAGACCGCCCGGCCAGAAGGCTGCGACCAGGTCGCGCACCTCGTCGGGCACCGTTTCGGCGAGCGCATCGAGGGTGGGGATGCCGGGGATCAGGACCGGCGGAGGGGACTGTCGGCCGCGTCCCTTGGCATCCAGCAGCTTTTGCACGGCCGCGGGTGAGAAGGCGTCGGCGGCAATCCCGTACACCGTGTCGGTCGGAATCACGACGAGCTGTCCCGTGCCGATCGCCGAACGCGCGAGCCGCATTCCGGTGAGCAACTCGGCCTCGACGGAGGTGTCGTAGAGAGGGGACATGTCGCATACATCGTAGCCGCAGGCCGCTGGGCGCCGGCAGCAAGCCCGCCGTGCAGCGGCTAGCGTTGATATCACCGTGGACCTGTATCTCTTTGACTTCGACAAGACCCTGTACGCGTACGACTCGTCAAAGAGACTGCCAGCCCAGAGCCGTCTCAGTGGGGTGAGCCAGTACCACCTCGCGAAGACGTGGTGGGCCGCCGGATATGAGGTGCGGGCCGAGTTGGGCGAGTGGCCCACGGCAGCCGCCTACCTCGAGAAATTCGCCGAGGTCACCGGTGCAAGGCTCACCCTCGACCAGTGGTGCCAGGCGCGACACGAGGCGAGCACGCCAAACCCGGGGGTCGTCGAGGCCCTGCGGACGGCATCCACTCGGGGAACCGTGTCGCTGTTCTCGAACAACCCGCCCCCGTTCGTCGAGACTCTGCCGGAGATGGCGCCGGATGTCACAGCCATCCTCGGCGCGAATGTGCTGGTCAGCTGCCAGGTCCACATTCGGAAGCCCGATCCTGACGCCTTCCGGGCCGCACTGGCCCGCTACGGTGGCACGGCTGCGGAGACTTTCTTCGTGGACGACTCAGCGGCGAACGTCGCGGGGGCGGCATCCATCGGCATCACGACGTTCCACTACCGCGGCGAGGACGATGTGCCCGCCCTGAACGAAGCGCTCGACCGGTTTGCGGGGAGGGGCGCGGGGTAGAGCGGGGGTGCGCGGGCGTTGCGGTCGCGCGGGTCGCAGCGCGCGGGTCGCGCA
>JAODMF010000008.1 GCA_025464095.1 Glaciihabitans sp. | reverse complement strand
CGTGTCCTTCGCCGCGCTCGGCCGCCTTGCCACCATGGCGCGCCGTCGCGCCGTCGGCGTTGCTGCTGCTCCGGTCGCTCGCCCGATTCGCACACGCATTGTCGAGGAACGCGAGGTCGCTCGCGCGCCGATCGTGCCCTGGACTCCCGTGCCCGTACCGAAGCCGATGTACCTCTCGCGCTCGACGGCTCCGCCCGCCGCCGCCGGAGCCGACCCCATCGAGGCGCTACGCGCCGCGGCCCTCGAGTCGGACCATGCCCTCCGCGGCGCGCAGGAGTCGCCCGAGGTGACGCCGATCCCGCAGCGGGAGCAACCGGCGGCATCCGACAGTCGTTTCGCCCAAATGGGAATCGTCGGTGCACTCGAGGTCGAGGCAACCGACCTTGACGAGGTCCTCCGCCGCCGCCGCCGGGCTGGCTAGCGTTTCGCCGCGACACTTCGCACCTGATAGCGTAGCTACGCAGTAAACGGGCCCTTGGCGCAGTTGGTAGCGCGCCTCGTTCGCATCGAGGAGGTCAGGAGTTCGAATCTCCTAGGGTCCACTGCGACTAGACACCCGACCGGACACCGGTCGGGTGTCTTTCGTTGGCTGGCTGGTTTGGCGATGCACACTATGGGTATGACATCCCAGCTTGCTGAGCCCAAGGCACCTTTCCGCACGCCAGTTAGTTGGGCGACCTCGATCATTGGGTTCGTTGTGGCGGTCGCAGGGGTGGCAGGCGTGAATGCGTTGCTTCCGGTCAGCGGTCTGTGTCAGACGGCGACGGTGCAGCCGGGCGCAAGCGCGGTCGTTCATTGTGCTGCAGACGCCCCATATCTCGCGGTCAGCACGGTCATCATTGTGGTGCTGCTCGCGGTCGTGGTGGTCTTCAGCCTGGTAGTCGGAGTTCGCGCCAAGCGTTCGATCACGACGACCGCTTTCATTGCGTTGGTCGTTGCGGCGGCGGGTTTTGCGGGCTATCTCGCTTTCAACGGAGTTGGTTGAGCGCGAGACTGCGGACCGGTCAATGCTTGTTCTCTCAGAGGCGAACGGCCGCTTCGCGATTGAAGCGGCAGTAACACGGTCCGTGGCAAAGCGGCCTCTATTATGGGGCGGTGAGAACGTATGACTAATCAAACCAAGATTGTCCTGTGGATCCTTGGGATTCTGGTCGCGATGCTTGTCCTAACCGTTATCGGCGTATCCATCTGGACGACCGGCAACCCGGCGCCGTTCCACGCCCGCTTTGACTGACACGCCAGTTCGAGACAA
Organism: Glaciihabitans sp.; assembly: GCA_025464095.1. Classification (GTDB taxonomy): domain Bacteria; phylum Actinomycetota; class Actinomycetes; order Actinomycetales; family Microbacteriaceae; genus RYN-84. The sequence goes on along the minus strand of JAODMF010000008.1, from coordinate 48,998 downwards.
GCGGAGCATTCGTACTTTGGCGTGGGTAGCGCTCGGAGCGAGCGCAGTGGTCGCGGCGATCGAGTTGTGGAGCAATACCTCACAGGCCACGGCGATATACAACGTGATTTTCGACAAGGACTTATTTGCCGGATTGTTCTTCCTCGGAGGCATTTACCTGGGCGCTTTGGTGCTGGACATCGTGGCTGGAGCGGCATTGAAGGGTTGGCGCAACCGCGTCATAGCGCTTGCAGGAATCATCCTGCTGCTAGCGCCAGTCGCATATGGCCTCTGGGTAGCAGCAGGTCACACGCCCTACTGAGGGACAGCGCGTGCTCCATAAGATCTCACGTCGAACGTCGGACCCCGGGTTTCTTGCTTCGAAATCCTGCTTGAAGGGCTGGAACACGGTCGCGTCAGGTCCACTGTGAAAGCTCAGCACCGCTGGGCTTCCAGTTCGTCGGCGATGAAGTAGGACTGACCGTCGCTGCTTCCTGACCGGCGTCCAACGCAAGCGTGGAGCCGGAGCCGTAACTCCACCGCAACGGATTTCCTGCCGGACGAGGAATCTCGCGCTCGCTCTTGCGTCGATTGAAAAATCATATAGCATATGATCCGAACCACCCGTCGAGAGATAGAGAGCACCGATGCCCGTTATCGCAACAGCCACAGCCTCGCTCATCGACGTCGAAGTTGAGACCGTGCGCCAGGACGCCGTCCAGAGCTTCGCCAAGCAGGAGACGATCGTCGTCGACATCACGACGGACGACGGCCTCAGCGGAACCGGGTACGCATACACGATTGGAACCGGCGGCCACTCCGTACTGGCGCTGCTGCGCCACAGCCTTCTGCCCCAGCTGATCGGTCAGGACTCGCGCGACATCGAAGGCCTGTGGAGGATGCTTCACAACTCGACCCGTGCAACGACGGTCGGCGTCATCACGAGCCTCGCGCTCGCCGCTGTGGACACCGCGCTCTGGGATCTCCGCTGCCTAAGCGCCGGGCAGCCGCTGTGGCGCATGGCCGGGGGAGCGTCCCAAAGCGTTCCGCTCTACGACACCGAGCACGGCTGGTTGCAGTTGCCGACCGATGAGCTCGTCGCCGGCGCTGTTGCGGCGAAGCGCAACGGATGGGGTGGTACGAAAATCAAGGTCGGCAAGCCAAGTGCGGTCGAAGACGCCGAGCGCCTGCGCGCGGTCCGCGAGGCCACCGGTCCCGCATTCGACATCATGATCGATGCCAACCAGTCCTTTACGTCCGCCGAGGCAATCCGGCGCGCGGCGGCGTTCTCCGACCTTGACCTGTTCTGGTTCGAAGAGCCGCTCCCGGCTGACGACGTCAGCGGGCACATTCGGCTGGCCGAATCGACCACGATCCCGGTTGCGGTTGGTGAGTCGATGTACTCGATCGGGCAGTTCCGCGACTACCTGCAGCGCGGCGCAGCATCCATTGTTCAGCCGGACGTTGCCCGCATCGGAGGCATCACTCCCTGGCTCAAGGTGGCCCACATGGCCGAGGCCTTCAATGTCGTGGTCTGCCCGCACTTTCTCATGGAGCTTCACGTCAGTCTCGTGGCCGCCGTGCCGAACGGACGATACGTGGAACACATTCCCCAGCTCAGGGCAATCACCACCGACGAGATGCAGATCGTCGACGGTAACGCTCTGGCACCCGAAACACCCGGACTCGGCATCGCGTGGAACCGCGATGCCATGGAAGACCGCCGAGTCGCCTGACTCGGGGCGCACCACCCACCCTCAGGTCTGAAAGGACAACGATGTCTACACCCCCAGTGACCGCAGCTCCACGGCGGAACACCCCATTCGGCGTCGCCCTCGCGTCGCTCGTCGGCTCCGCCCTCGAGTGGTACGACTTCTACCTCTACGGCACGGCCGCAGCGCTCGTGTTCAACAAGGTCGTGTTCGTCAGCTCGAACCCGACGGTCGCGACCCTCGCGGCCTTCACCACCTTCGCCTTCGGATACTTCGTCCGGCCGATCGGCGGACTCATCTTCGGTCGCCTCGGCGACGTGCTCGGACGAAAGAGCGTGCTTGTGATCACGCTGCTCGTCATGGGCAGCGCGAGCTTCCTGATCGCCTTCATTCCTGATTACAGCCAGGTCGGAGTCTGGTCGCCGGTGCTGCTCATCGTGCTGCGGCTCATCCAGGGCCTCGGCGCCGGTGCGGAATTCGGCAGCGCCGCGGTCTTCTCGGTCGAGAACGCCAACCCGCGTCGACGAGGATTGCACGGCGCATGGCCGTCGTCCGGCGTGTATCTCGGCCTCCTCATGGCATCCGGCGTTTTCGCCATCGTCACGCAACTTCCCGAGGACCAGTTCCTGGCGTGGGGATGGCGCATCCCGTTCGCCCTGAGCGCTGTCGTGGTCGTCATCGCCCTGGTCATCCGTCTTCGGCTCGCCGAGAGCGCTGCTTTCGTGGCACTCCAGGAGGAGAACAAGGCGCCGACCACCCCGGTCAAGAACGTGTTCCGCTACGAGAAGAAGGGCATGCTCCTTCTCGTGCTCGCCCAGACCCCGCAGAACGTCGTCTCGTCGATCAACCTTGCATTCGTTACGGCCTACATCGTCGGCAACCTCAAGCTGGCAAACTCGATCGGCCCGGTTGCCACGACGATCGGAACCGCGGTCACGATGATCTCCCTGCCGTTGTTCGGCATGCTGTCGGACCGCATCGGGCGTCGCCCGGTGATCCTGACCGGGATGATCTTCTCGGCCCTGTTCGCGTTCCCGTACTTCTGGCTGATCGGCGGCGGACACGCGCCGGCACCCATCACGATCGCCATCGTGCTGAGCCTCGGCATCGGGGTTGGTGCGATGTTCGGGCCCCAGGCTGCCTACTTCTCCGAGCTGTTCACCGGAGCTGGACGCCTCACCGGACTCGCGTTTGCGCGTGAAGTCGCGGGGGCGCTCACCGCTGGAACGACGCCCCTCATCGCGGTGGCGCTCGTCGCCGCCGCGGGCGGCTCGACCTGGCTCGTGTCGATCTTCATCATCGTCGCCGCCCTGATCGGGATCGTGGCAGTGGTGCGGGGAGGCGAGACCCGCGGCCGCGATCTGCGGGCCATGAACGTGCCCGAGCTGAAAGCATCCGTAGGTTCATTCAGGTAGCCATGCAGAACCAGTTGCAGGAATTCGCGGGTCGCCGCGTCGTCGTCACGGGGGCAACCCGTGGCATCGGCGCGGCGATCGCCGCGCACCTCGCCTCAGCGGGTGCCTCGGTCACCGTTACGGGCCGGGGCACCGCCGAGCTGGCTCCCGGGATTCGACTGGTGCCGGTGGATTCCTCCACGGTTGCCGGCGCCGCCGAGCTGTTCGCAGCGATCCAGGACGATGGCCCGATCGACGTGCTCATCAACACGGTTGGTGGTTCCGCCTCTCGAGGCGGCATCCTCGATCTGACGGATGAGGACTGGAGCGCGGCCGTGCAGGCGAACCTTCTGTCGGCAGTCCGGGTAGACCGGCAATTCGTTCCCGGGATGGTTGCCCGGCGATCCGGGGTCATCGTGCACGTCACGTCGATCCAGCGCCGCCTGCCGATGCCGTGGAGCCTCCCCTACGCGGCCGCAAAGGCCGCGCTGACCAACTACAGCAAGGGTCTCGCGACCGAGCTTGCGCCCCACGGCGTGCGTGTCGTTGCCGTCGCGCCGGGGCTGGTGGAGACCCCAGCGGTGCTCGACAGGATCTCGCGGCGAGCTGCCGCAGAGCAGCTCGATGAGAGCGAAGCGCGCGAGGCCGTGGCCGCTGACCTGGGCGGCATACCCCTGGGCCACCTCGGCCAGCCACAGGATATTGCGCACCTGGTTGCATTCCTCGTCTCCGACCGCGCGCAGTGGATCACCGGGGTCGAGTATGTCGCCGACGGAGGCACGGTGCGAACTCTCTAGTTCCATCAGGGATATGGTGAAGTCGATGTCCAGCCCAATTGCCCAGCCGCCCACGGCGGGTGGTATGTCGTCCCGGATGGTGGCGGTCGATGTCTATGGCTATCTGGCCGCCGCCATCCTGCGAAATGAGATCCCTCCGGCGTCGCGGGTCAACATCAACGCCGTCGCCGTGTCGCTGGGCGTCTCGGCGACTCCGGTTCGTGAAGCACTCGCCCGGCTGGAGTCCGATGGACTCGTCACCCAGCTGCATCTCAAGGGGTATCGCACCACGGAGCTTCTCAATCAACGCGAGATTCGTGAGCTGTGGCAATTCCGGATGCTCATCGAACCGTACAGCGCTGGGAATGCGGCCACGCTCGCAACACCGGCGCAGCTCGAGGCGCTCCAGCACGAGATCGACTCCTTCGCATCAGCGCCCGTCGGTTCGGATTTCGACTCCTACCAGGACTTCAGCGCTCACGACGCGCGCCTGCACGCGCTCATCCTCGCGGCGAGTGGCAACGACGTCATCACTCGGGCATTTGAGCGCACGCACTGCCACCTCCATGCCTTCCGCCTTGCCTATACCGGCTCCGCGGGGCGGGCAACCGTCGACGAGCACGCGGCAATCGTCGACCACATTGTTTCGCGGGATACGGCAGGCGCAGGCGCGGCGATGATGACCCATCTGGCGCACTCGCGCGACCGTCTCCTGCCGCTCGCGAAGCAGGGTTAGAGCCGGCTCCCGACTCTCGAGACGCCCCCCATTCGAGGGGGATGTTTCCGCGCGCGCCCACGCGTGTTCACTCTCCCATCACCGCGCCGTCACCGAAGCTCGTTTGCCTGAAAGGCGTGGCCCCGGCATCCGGTTCCGGGCACAGAGGAGACACGATGAAGCGCACAAAGATCGTGCCCGCCGGGGTTATTTGCCTCGGTATCGGGCTTGCCGTACTGGCTGCGACCGCGGCACCCGCGGCGGCATCCCACCGGCCCGCCAGCAGCGGCGTCGCCGCAAACCCCGCCGTCGGCATCCAGGACAACGTCCTGGGGCTCGGCCTCGATGAAAGCCCCGTCGCCTGGGGCCAGTTGCCGCTGGCCAACCCCGTCGGGGGTTTGACGAACTACGGCTTCAACACCACCAACGGTGGACCGCTGACCCAGGACCCGCACGAGGCTTTCAAGACCGAGCCCGACAAGAACGTGTACCTCGTCTTCGGCGGCAAGCACTACCTGTACCAGGGCCATGAGGGCGCACCAACGGGATACGTGACCCGCATCAACCTCGACGAGACCGACCTGAAGAAGCGCGTCACGCTCATTGCGAGCACGCGCACGGATGGCGCGGCCGTGCCGACTTTCGACGGCATCACCTGGGACCCGTTCACCCACCAGCTGCTCGTGACGGCGGAAGCTTCCGCCCCCGTTGGCGGCGTATTCGGCATCAGCCTGGATGCGAACGGCGACCCGGTTGACGGCAAGCTGAAGCCGCTTCCGGCGCTCGGCTCCGGAGGATACGAGGGCGTGCAGAACGACTCGGCAGGCAATGTCTGGCTGGTCGAAGACATCGGTGGTTCGTCCGTTGCTGGCGGCAAGCGTCCGAACAGCTACGTGTACCGGTTCACCCCGACGACATCGTCGGACCTGTCGTCCGGCAAGCTTGAGGCGCTGCAGGTGCTGCGCAAGGATGGCACCCCCGCGACCGCGAGCCAGTTGTCGGCGAACCCGTCAGATTCCTTCATCAGCGACCTGCACTCCTACGGCGCTTCCTTCTCCACCCGCTGGGTGACCGTCGCGGGCAACAACTCCACCGCCGGTGCTGCCGCCGCAGGAGCTACCCCGTTCAAGCGCCCCGAGAACGGGGTCTTCCGGCCCGGCACCAACTTCGGCGAGTTCTACTTCACCGAAACGGGCGATACCAGCAAGGACAGCACCCTTCCCGGTGCGTTCGGCGGCGTCTTCCGCATCACCCAGTCGTCGCCCTCGGCAGCCACCGGAAAGCTCGCCCCTGTCTTCGTCGGTGACCTGCAGCACACCGGCCTCGACAACATCCAGTTCGCAACCGCCGACCGCCTCCTGGTGGTAGAGGATGCGGGCGACGCCCTCCACACGCAGCGCAACGCACTCGACTCGGGCTACGTTCTGAACCTCAACGAGAACAAGGGCGCGAGCAAGAGCAAGCAGGCCAAGGGGCTGACGCCCGTGCGCTGGCTGGCCGAAGGACGTGACGCCTCGGCCACGTACGACCACACCACGAGCCCCGGATACAACGACGGCGACAACGAGGTTACGGGCATCCACGTGTCCAACGGTGACCCGACGGTGGCCGGCATCCTGGGTGCGAAGATCCCCGAGCTGTACTCCGGCAAGTGGCGGGCGTTCTGGACACAGCAGCACGGCGAGAACGTGACCTGGGAGCTGGCCTTCACCAATCCCGGGGCCTGGGACAGCAAGAGCTGAGTTCGCCCTTCCGAACGGCGCCCACCGCGATTGCGGTGGGCGCCGTTTTCGCCGGCTGTATGAATTTTCAGCCAATCGGCGCCCCGGTCCGCGCCGACCTGAGTCTGCGGGCGGGATAATCTGAGTTTGCCCGACTCGGGTCGCGGCGAGTGAGGAGTTCCGCAATCGTGAACGTTATGAAGGGCCTCTGGGCCTCTGTCCAGGGCGATCCGGTCTTCATGCGCCGCGTCAACGGGTGGTTGACAATCTTCTGGATCGTCATGATCCCGGTGTCGCTCATCACCCACTGGGTGAATAGCGTCGTGTACGTGTCTGCCCTGTCGCTCTGGGCGCTGGTCTCGGGTCACTGGAGCGCCTGGCAGGCAGCCCGCGTCGAGGTCAAACAGGATGCGGCGGCCGAACTCAGCGATCTGGGGGACACTGGCCGCGCGCCGACACCGTGAGCGAATCTTCGACCAAGGCTGACCCTCGACGCGCGACCGCAAGTAGTTCGGAGCGGAGGGGCTTTGGGTTGATGATGCGCCAGTGTGGATTCGCACACCCGCAACTATGCGTGCACGGCCGTCGCGGCTCGCGACTCCTCCGTAGGCATCACGAGTGTGTCCTGCGGCACCCGTTGCTGCCCGTTGGGGAGTTTCGGGAGCTGCCCGTGCTCGGAGGTGACAATGAGCCCGCGAGAACTGTCTGCCGACTCGGCGAGGGTGGCCAACCACTCGGTGTTGATCGTCGGCACTTTGCTGCCCTCGAACTTGAAATGCAGGCAGACCATTGGATGCACCCAGATTGCGCTGCGGCCGTCGCCGACGTCGGGTGAGTCCTTCCAGGACATCAGGAAGTTTTCACCTCGCCGGAGCTTGTTGACGATGACAATCTGGAGATGCGCCAGTGTGCGATCGTCGATGTGAACGACCAGCCCGTCGTAGGTGATAGATCCCATGTCGTCCCGTCCGCGCACGACCCCGAGTGTCGGTCGAGGTCGGGGTGCGGTCGCCGGGTTTTCCCACTTCGGGGTCTGGGAAGCGGGGGAAATTCAGTGGCTCGGCCTGAAGACCAATCCAAATCTAACCCCGTTTGGGTCGTTCGTCGCTGGATTGCACAACTTGCTTGCCACCCTTTCGCAGGGAATTGTGCTCAGTTACGTCGGCGGGAGATCAGCTCGGTGGCAAAATTCTTGGGCGGCATTTGGGCGATCGACAGCATGGTTGATGTCGTCTGGATGCCGGCGATCTGCCAGACAGAGTCCATGAGCACCTGGCGCAGGTGGTTGTAGTCCTCGACCCGGAGTTTGGCGAGCAGGTCCAGGTCGCCGGTGACGACGCTCATCTCCTCGACCTCGGGCACCTCCCACAGCCGGGCCATCACGTCGGAGACATCGGATCCGGTCGCCGCGCGGATCGAGAGGTAGACGATCTGGCCGTAGCCGACGGCGGCCCAGTTGATGTCTGCGGAGTAGCCACGGATCACGCCGCTCCGCTCGAGTCGCGTCATCCGCTCGCTCACGGTTGGTGCGGAAACGCCCAGCTTGACGCTCAGCTGGCGCTGGGAGATGCGGCCGTCTTCGACCAGCGCGCGCAGCAGCGCCATGTCTGTCTCATCGAGGTGAATGGCCCCGTCCTCGGACTGGACGACATCGCGAATTCCCCCGAGGATCGCAGACCCGTCGTCACTCATCTGGGCACCCCTCATTGGATTTCGACCGGTGAATGCGCCGAGCCGTTCGGGAAATCCTATCCGTTCACTCATTGCATCCTCGCTCCGGGTAAGCAGAACGGAGGCACCCCCGGCTGGGGATGCCTCCGTCCCTGGTTCTGCTTCGGTACTAGTTGACCTTGACCTTCTTTGCTTCCGCGGTGCTCGGGAGGTAGTTGGCGTTACCGCTGTACGTGGTGTGCAGCGTGGCCGTTCCCTTCCTGCTCGGCAGCCTGATCGAGAACGAGATGACGCCCTTGTTCGACGAGGACAGCGTCACCGTCTTGGTCGTCTTGGTCGACCCGATCGCCGCCGTGACGGTGATCGTTCCGGTCGGGTAGACGCCGGCCTTGACACCGCCGACGGTGACCTTGACGGTCTCCGTGTTGCCGTGGCCCACTGTCGTCTTGCTCAGCGACAGCGTGGTCGTGGTCTCGGCCCTGGTGACGGTGAAGTCAGCGGATGCCGTAGCGCTCGCATCCACGAAGTCCGTTCCGTCATACGTGGCCGTGACGGTGTGGTCTCCGCCGCCGATGGTGCCGGGCAGTGTGAACTTACCCGTTCCCGAGGCGCCAATCGCGACGCTGATCACCGTGGAACCCGACGTGACCGTCGCAGTTCCGTCGGTTGCACCAGCCACCGCAATCACACCGGAGACCGACTGGCCGAAGGTGTACTCACCGGACGAGAGCCCGAGAGCGATCGTCGACTTGCCCTTCTGCAGCGTGACCACCACGGGGTTGGACACCGACGCATTGGCCGTCGCGGTTTCGCCGAAGCTGGCCGTCAGGTCGTGTTCGCCGGCGAGGAAGCCGTTCGGGAGAGCAATGGATGCCGTACCCGAAGACACCACGTCGGTGCCGAGGCTCGTCGTGCCGTCGAAGAACTCGACCGTTCCACCATCCGTTGCGTCGCCGTCAACCGTTGCAGTCAGGGTGACCGCCTGCTTGATCGTCGGCACTGCCGGGGTGATCGCCAGCGACGTGTCGGTCGTGGCGAGAACCGTGACAGAACCGGTCGAGGTGTAACCCGAACCGGCACCCGTCGCCGTCAGCGTGGTGTCGCCGTAGGCCTGGTCAGCCGGCACCGTTGCGGTGAAGCTGACCGTGCCATCCGGGTTGGCGATTGCCGAGGTGGGCGTGCCGGAACCGATGGTGAGCGCAACGCTCTCACCGCTGCGGTATCCGGAGCCCGTGACGACAATCGTGCTGCCCGGAGCCGGCTTCTTGGTGTCGACCTTCAGCGTTCCGTTGGTTGAGAGCGCATTCAGTTCGGTGCAGGGATCGCCCTGGATGCCCACGGCTGCCGCCGGGGTCCCGCCGGTGCTCAGGCCGTCATCCTCCCGCACCGTGATGGTGCCGAAGTCGTTCTTGCCGAGGACCGCGTTGGTCGACTTGGAAACGGCGATCTTGTATGCCGTCGACGAGGTCGTACCGGGCTGGGTGTCACCCGTGACCGGGATCTCCACCGCCTGGCAGACCTCGCCCGGGGCGAACGTCACCTTCTGTACGGCCAGTCCGGCCTTACCCGTCGCAGAACCGATGACGGTCAGGTACGCGCTGGACGTCTTCGTGCTCGGGGTCGACAGGTACACCGCGACCGCATCCGTGCTCGCGCCGTTGCCCTCTTCGACCTTGGTCGAGCTGACATTGACCGTCGAGCGGGTCTGCACGCTGGTGGTGCCGAGACCCGCGCTGCTGAAGGTCAGGTCCTGCAGGTACTCACCGCCCGCCGACGAGCCATCGACGCCCACAGCACCGGTGAAGGTGACACGGGTGATGTGCTTGAGGTCGAGACCGGCGTTCGCCAGCGTCGCGGTAGGCACGTGGGCCTGCTGCAAAACTAGCTTGTGCAGGCTGGGGGAATCGCTTCCCGGCATCCGGTTGACCGTCCACGGGTTCAGGGCGGACAGGAGCGAGCTCCAGGTGTTGCCGCTCGAGTCCTGGACCGACAGTGTCAGGTCCGTTCCGTTGGTGACCGACTCATCCGGCGACAGGTTCACGGTCATCTCGTCGAAAGCCGAGACGTCGGTCTTCGCCTTCGGGATGGTGACGCTGAGCGAGCCCGTCGTCGCCGTCCAGGTGAGGTGAGTCATCTGGTTGAGCGGCACGTTCGGCGCGTAGTTCGCCGGCGTCCAGTACGGCTGGGCCTGGCTGGTCAGCGCTACGGCCGAACTCGTGCAGGTCGCGAGCGTCTGCGGCACCGTGCGTCCGTACCGACTCGCGCAGATTGCTGCGCTCGCGGTCGCTGACGTGGAGACCATCGGGCTCGTCGATGCGAAGTCGGTGATGTCGACCCGCTTCGATGACGGCTGCTGGACAACCGTGCGTACGTCGGCGAAGCCGGCGACGCTCGGCGGGAGCGTTCCGGAACCGTCGAACATGCCCTGGAACTGGGTGGCGCCACCGAGCGTGAGCTCGAAGAACCCGGAGATGTATGCCGCGCCGACGCTGTACTGCTGCGGGGCGCTCAGGCGGATGTTCGTGCCGGAAGCGTGAGCGGTGTCGCTGCTGCCACACACGGCATCGTTACTCGCAGCCCAGTCATCCGTGGCTGCGGGGTACGGCGGGGTCCACGAGGTGTTGAAGAAGTTGTGGTCCGTGCCCATGACCCAGATGTTGGAGCGCGCGACGTTGTCGTCGAACGTGTTCCGCGAGTCAGCGTAGAAGTGCTGTCCCTGCTGGTCGGAGACGTCTCCGTCGCAGTAGGGGAGCAGCGTGGTCGTGATGACGTCCGGCAGTGACGCGCGGGTGAAGTCGATCGGCGCGAGAGCGAAGATTGACTTGATGGCCCACGGGTTCGGCAGTGCCTCGTTGAGCAGGCCGGCCGTCACAGCGCCTTCACCACCACGCGAGTGGCCCATGATTCCGATCTTCGAGAAGTCCATGGTGCCAACGAGGTCTGCTGCGGTGAGGGACTCGCTCGCGGGGCTGGTTGCCTGCCCGGCAACGAGAGCCTGGTCGAGGGAGACATCCGCGTTTGCAGCTGCATCGTGGTAGCTCACGGTGTCACCGGCGTTGGCGTGCTTCAGCATCGTCAGGGTGTCCAGGATCGCCTGGCCACGGGCAACTGCCCCGGCGTCGGCACCGAGCGCGGCATCGTTCGCGTTGATGGAGTTAACCGAGATCGAGACGACCGTGTAGCCGGCCGCTGCCAGTGCCTCGCCCGCGCCGTCGTATCCGGCGTAGCTGAGGATCGGCGCGGTGCCAGTCGGGCACGGCCATCCGCTGAATCCCTTCAGCGTGGTCAGGTTGTAGCAGGCGCTGTGGCGGCCGTGCTCGAAAATGACCACCGGGTGCTGGCCGCCACCGCTCGGAAGGTAGACGCGACCTTCGAGCTCGCCGCGTACGCCACCGAGGTTGGCGAGGCCGATGGACTGGGCTCCGAAGTTGTAGTCGGCGACGGTGTAGCTGTCCGTGCCGATCGTCGTCGGGTCGTTAGCCGTTGGGGTTGCTCCGAACGTGCGGAAGTTCTTCTTCGGCAGCGCTGAAACCTTGTCCTTCGGCAGGGTGGTCGGCCCGTCGGACGTGCTCGCGCCGCCGGTGGACCACTGCCAGAACACCGTGCCAGCGGATGCGACGGCGGTATCCGTCGTCGTGACCGAGAGCTTCGTGCCGTCCGCCGATGCCGTTGCCGGCCCGAGGTTCACGTCGTCGGCAAACAGCACCGGAAGGTCGTTACGAACCGGTAGCGGCTGGTCGAGGGTGAGGTCGACCTTGTAGCCGCCGGCCACCTGGCTGACGGTCCATCCGGTGCCTGAGTCGACGATGGATGAGTCGGCCGCTGAAGCCGAACTGCTTGTTGCTGCCGCTAGGCCCATGGCCACGGCAAGTATTGCGGTGATTGCGATCGGACGGAGTTGTCGCGACCGGGGGTGCCTGAAATTCACGCTGCCTCATTCGGGGGTTGCTGGTGATTGCTGGACAATGCGCGAGCCCCGCGGAGAGGCTCGCACGCGGAGTTGGCTTTCGCCATTGCCATCTTCACGGGGCGGCGGAGGCAAAAGTTGCGGGGAAACACAAATGTCCCAAAAGGGTTACATGTGCGAAATAATCGGGTCGTCAGGTTTCACTTGTTAAAAGTGAAACTCATATTTACCTTGTCGTCGGACGCATCCCGCCGCGATTGCGGCCTCCGGATCTCAGACAGGGCTGTCTATCCCCTGGCCCAATCCAGCAGACGATCAAGCGGCCAGGTGTTCACGATCCGGTCCGCGGGAACGCCAGCGGCCTCGGCACGCGCCGCGCCATAATCGATGAATCCGAGGTGCCCGGGAGCGTGGGCGTCGCTGTCGATGCTGAACAGGCATCCGGCATCGAGGGCGAGTCGAATGAGAGCGTCGGGTGGGTCCTGGCGCTCGGGCCGCGAGTTGATCTCCACCGCGACGTCGTGCTCAGCACACGCGGCGAACACTGCGTGCGCGTCGAAGGTCGATTGCGCGCGGGTTCCGCGCGAGCCCTCCACCAGGCGACCCGTGCAGTGCCCGAGAACGTTCGTATGCGGATCCGCGATCGCCCCGAGCATGCGCGACGTCATTTCGGGCGACCCCATTTTCAGCTTGGAGTGCACGCTGGCGACCACGACATCCAGTTTGTCCAGCATGGACGCCGTCTGGTCAAGCGCTCCGTCGTCGAGGATGTCGACCTCGATTCCGCGGAGCAGCCGGAAGCCGCCTCTTGCCGCGTTGATCGCGTCGACGACGTCCAGTTGCTTGCGCAGGCGGTCCGCCGTCAGGCCGTTCGCGATGGTGAGTCGCGGGGAGTGGTCGGTCAGCACCAGGTAGTCGTGGCCGAGCCAGCGCGCGGTGTCCGCCATGGACTGGATGGACGTCGTGCCATCTGACCAGTCGCTGTGGCTGTGCAGGTCCCCGCGGAGCTTGGCGCGAAGAGCGACTCGGAGGATGGCGGGTGAGTGTTCACGGAGGTTAGCGAGATAGGCGGGCACCTCGCCGTTCATTGCCTCCAGGATCACCTCGTACGTGGTGCCGCCGATGCCCTTCGTGCCCTTGAGCGCGCCGCTCTCTACGCGGTCGGCGCGCTCCTCGACGGGCACTGCGGCAAGCACCCCCGCCGCGGTTCGAAACGCTTTCGTCTTGAAGCTGGAGGCCAGGTCGCGTTCCAGCAGGTAGGCGATCTCGTTGAGCGCGTCGAGGGGGTCCATAGTTCATCTTGCTCGCGGCGCCTTCCGCGGGGCAATTCCTCCTGCGCACAACACTCGGTGCCGGAGAAACGCAAGTCCTAGAACGGTGAGTTTGAACGGACTTATGTTCCGAAGATGACCCGCTCAGCCCGAACAGCCAGCCGACGACGAGAAAGCATCGCAGGATTGCTGTTCATTTCGCCCTGGCTGTTCGGTTTTCTCGTGTTCACCCTCGGCGCCATGACGTACAGCCTGGTCATCTCGTTCACCAACTACCAGCTCGCATCGGGCACCGCGAGTCCGGTCGGAATCGCCAACTACGTGGCCCTCGCGGAGGATCCGAAGGTCGCGCACGCGCTGGGCAACACCCTGTTCTATGCCGTGATGGCGGTGCCGCTGGAGATCATCGTCGCTCTCGCCCTTGCGATGCTCCTGAACCGGGTCGGGCGAGCATCCGGGGTGTTTCGCACGATCTTCTATCTTCCGAAGATGACTCCCGCCGTCGCGACCGCCGCGGTGTTCCTGCTCCTGTTGAACGGCAATCAGGGCGCGATCAACAAGGGGCTCGCGGTGATCGGTATCCAGGGACCGCAGTGGTTGCTCGACCCGACCTGGGTGAAACCATCGATCGTGCTCATGACGCTCTGGGGCGTCAGTGGCACCATGATCATCCTGCTCGCTGCCCTCAAGAGCGTGCCCAAAGACCTGTACGAGGTCTCCTCGATCGACGGCGCCGGTCCCATTCGCCAGTTCTTCAGCATCACGGTGCCGATGATCTCCGGGGCGCTCTTCTTCAACGTCATCGTTCTGACCATCGCCGCGCTTCAGGTGTTCGACCAGGCCTACCTGCTGTTCTATCGCGACCAGGTGCAGGCGGCGCCGGAGGCATCGCTGTTCTACGGTGTCTACCTGTTCCAGCAGGCCTTCCGCCAGTTCAACTTCGGATTTGCGGCGGCAATGGCTTGGCTGCTCTTCCTCATCATCCTGTTGATCTCACTCGTCCAGGTGCGGATCGGAAACCGGTACGTGTACTACGAGGGAGAGCAGAACCGATGACCGCTGTGCAGCACCGGGTGCGCGAAGCGCCACGGGTGAGCAAACTGGTGCGCTGGCTCATCGTGGGCGCGCTGTCGCTGCTGTTTCTGTACCCCCTAGTGTGGTTGGTCGCGGCCAGTCTGAAGCGCCGCGGGGACGTGTTCGACAACTCGCTCGTTCCCGCCGTTTTCCAGCCGCAGAATTATGTCGAGGCGTTTAATCAGCTTCCCCTGCTGGCCTGGATCGGCAACAGCCTGCTGATCGCCATCCTGGCCGCGGGGTTCGTCACGCTGTCGAGCTCCATCGTCGCCTTCGGTTTCGCCTACTTCCGGTTTCCCGGGCGCAACATCCTGTTCGGACTCGTGCTGGCGACGATGATGCTGCCGGGCGCGGTGACACTTGTGCCGCAGTACCTGATCTGGAATGGCGTCGGACTGGTCGGCACCTCCGTTCCCCTGTGGGGGATGAATCTCTTCGGGTCAGCGTTCTACATCTTCTTGCAGCGGCAGTTCTTCCTCGGGCTGCCTCGCGAGCTTTTCGAGGCCGCGCGGATGGATGGCGTTGGCTACTTTGGGCTGTTTTGGCGCATCGCCATGCCGCTGTCGATCCCCTCGTTCATCATCGTGTTCATCTTCGAGTTCCAGGCCAGCTGGAACAACCTGCAGGGCGCGCTCGTGTACCTCAACTTCGGGGCAAGCGAAACGTTCACGGTTCCGCTCGGCATCGCCTCGGCGATGACCCGTTTCAGCCCGACCAACGGGGGCCACGGCGACTACCAGTACGTGATGGTGGCCGCACTGATCGTCACTGTGCCGATGCTGCTCCTGTTCGCGTTCGGACAGCGTTACATCCTCGACGGCGTCGCAACGCAGGCACGAAAGGGATGAGGAGCGGCCAGCGCCGCCGCCTCATCCCCCTGCTTCGTGGTCACTGGTTGCCGGCGACCTGCTGGTACGCCCGCAGGGCCGCGCCCTGCGCATCCTTCAGCGCCTGCGCCGACGTCTTCTCACCCGTCAGTACGGCGCTCACCGCATTCTGCAGCTCTGTCTGGATCTGCTGGCCAGCCGGTGACGAGCCGAACGTCTGGCCCTTGTCGACGACGTCGTAGAAGGTGCTGATGGTCTGGTCAAAACCGGCGTCACCGGTGGAGACGACGTACTGGGTCCGCAGCGCCTTGTCGGCGGCCGGGGAACCGGTGAAGAGTCCGGTGTTCACGGCTCCCGGTGTCTTCTTGATCGTCTGCGCGCGCGCCTCGCCGGCCTTTTGCCACGCCGCCTCCGAGGTCAGGGCGAGGGCCCACGCGCACGCGGCGCCCGGGTTCTTCGCCTTGGCGGGAATGACGAACGCTGTTCCGCTGGACACGGTGAACGGCTGCCCGCTCGCGTCCCGGAAGGGCACGGTCTGGATGTCGACGCTCTTCACGAACGGTGTCAACACATTCACGTACCACTGGTTGTCGACCTCAGCTCCGACCTGGTCTCTGACGAATTGATTCTTCGCGCCAAAGAAATCGAAGGAGTCGGTGAAGCTCTTCACGTTGGCGTACCCGCCCTGCGCGTCGTTGATCTGCTTGAGAAAGTCGATCCCCTTCGTGTTGGCAGGGTTGTCGAGCGTTGGCTTGCCCGTCTTGTCGATGATGCTGCCGCCAAGCCCGAGAATCCAGAGCCCGGCCTGGCCGGTCGCCTGCGTATCGAAGCCGACGGTCGTTGGATTTTTACCGTTGAGTTTCGTCATCGCCTTCACCGCAGCAAGCAGCTCAGCCGGCTTCGAGGTGTCGATCTGGTCGGGCGTTACGCCCGCTGCCTTCAGCACGCGCATGTTGAGCATGATGGCCGGGGGCTGGTAGAACTGCGGCACCGCCCACACCTTGCCCTGGTACGAAACGTCACCCAGTACCGCCGGGTAGAACCGCGTCGCTGGGTCGACGTTGTGCGCCGAATAGCACTTGTCCAGCGGCAGGATGAGACCCTTGGCGGCGTAGGTCGTGACGAATGAAGCGCTCATCTGCACGACATCCGGAATCCGCCCGCTCGCGGCGAGAGTCGTGAACTTCTGCGCGTCGAACTGGGTGGCGTCCATCGTGACCGTGACCTTCTTGCTGGCCAGCAGCGCTTTCGCATAGTCGAGACGGCTGGTGCCGACCTCGTCCGCATTGTCAAAGCCCCAGGCTTTGAGCGGGCCGGTCACGGTAGTGGGGAAATCGGTTTTCGCCGCCCCGCCGCCCGCAGCGGGCGTGCATGCCGCCAGAGCGACGGTGATGGTCATGACTGCCCCCACAGCCAGTGCTCTCGTTACGTGTTTCATGGCGTGGTCCTTCTCCCAGTGAGGCCCGCCAGCACGCGGGCGCGGGTTCGCGCCGCGAAGTGGTGTAGCCGGGCGAACCTCTCTTCGCACGGTAAGACGAACCGTTTCTCCCGGAGAAGGGCATTACATCTCGGTCGAGAAGTGGTAAAGCGGTTCTCCCGGGGCGGCCGCCTCGGCGGCGGAGGACGAGTGCCCGACCGCTCCTAGGATTAGTGCATGACAGTGGCGCTCGAGTATGGCGTCCACCCCGCTCGACTGCACCGGGGCGCAATCCTCGCCCTCGCGTTCTCGACCTTCGTCTACGTCACCTCGGAGACCCTGCCGGTTGGGCTCCTGCCGCAGATTTCGGATGGCCTGCACACCAGCCAGGCGAGCGTGGGCCTGCTGCTGACCAGCTACGCCATCGTGGCCGGGGCCTCAGCCATCCCGCTGACGGCTGTCACCATGCGCGTTCCGCGTAACCTGCTCATCGTCGCCTGCATCGGCGTGTTTTCACTGTCCCAGCTCGCGGCAGCGTTCGCCCCGACATTCGCCCTGCTGATCATCAGCCGATTGCTCTGTGCCCTGGCGCACGGCATCTTCTGGTCCGCCGTCGCTCCCGCGGCAGCTCGGCTGGCGCCGCGCGGGCAGGGCGGCCACGCCATGTCGCTCGTATTCGTCGGAGGGACCGCCGCTCTCGTGGTCGGCGTGCCACTCACCACACTGGTCGGGCAGCTCGCCGGGTGGCGGGCCGCGTTTCTCGCGCTCGCGGCGTGTGGCGCGCTCTGCACGGTCGCTCTTGCGATTGTGCTGCCGCGACTGGACGTCCACGACGATCACCGGGTCGGGGTTCGGGCGGCGCTGGTGGCATCCATTCGGGTATTGCGTCATCGCAACCTCGCCATCCTCTGCGGTGTCACGATCATCTCGATGGTCGCGCATTTCGACGCGCTCACCTACCTCGCGCCGCTGCTGCATGCGAACGGTGGGATCAGCGGAGCCGGGCTCAGCGCAGTGCTTCTCGCCTTCGGACTCGCGGCGTGCATCTCGACTCTTGCGGTGGCGCGCATCATCGACAGCCGTGCGGTGCTGGTGATGGCCTCGGGGCTGGGCCTCTGTGCTCTCGCGATCTTCGCGCTCGCGATCAGTCGGGGGCCGGTGCTCGCGACCATCGCCGTCGTGCTCTGGGGCGCCGCGTTCGCCGTCGCGCCTGTCGCACTTCAGGCCTCAGTGCTGCGGGTCGTGCCCGGGGCGCAGGATGCCGCATCTGCGGTGTACGTGGTCGCGTTCCAGATTGCGATCAGCGGCGGTTCTCTTCTCGGTGCCGCGCTCGTCGACGGTGGCGCTCTGCGAGCGGTGCCGTTCGTCGCTGCGGCGCTGTTCGCGGTCGCCACAGCGGGTGCCGTCCTCGCCCGGAAAGTGTTCGCGCCGGCAGCACCGGCCTGAGGCAAGTCGTCCCTGCGCGCTACTTCAGCAGCCGCGAGAGCACCCGGTCCGCGAGGGGCTTTCCGCCGGTCTGGCAGGTCGGGCAGTACTGCAGCGTGGAGTCGGCAAACCGCACCTGTCGCACCGTGTCGCCGCATACCGGGCAGGCCTCGCCCGTTCGACCGTGCACGCGGAGGTTCGACTTCTTCTCGGCCTTCAACTCGGATGCCGCGAGTCCGTCGGCCCGCGCAATTGCTGCCCGGAGCGTGGACTGCATCGCCTCGAACAGCCGGGCCGCCTCATCCGCTGACATCGACGCTGGTTTGAACGGTGACATCTTTGCCGCGTGCAGGATCTCGTCGGAGTACGCGTTGCCGATCCCGGCGATCGTCGACTGGTTGCGCAACACCCCTTTGATCTGCGATCGGCCGGCGGCGGCGAGGATGTCGGCGAAACGCTGCTCGGTGAACCCGGCGGCCAGCGGGTCGGGTCCCAGTCGCGCGATTCCGGGGACTTCCGCCGGGGAGCGCACGACGTAAATGGCGAGGCTCTTCCTGGTGCCCGCTTCGGTCACGTCGAAACCGGAGGCGTCGTTGAGCACGAGCCGAGCGGCCAGCGGGCCATGGCCGGGCCTGCCGGAGAGCACGGGGGCGTTCTCGCGCCAGCGGATCCAGCCGGCGCGGGCCAGGTGAATGACCAGGTGCACCTCGCCGACGAGCAGGTCGAGAAACTTGCCATGCCGCGTGACCGCGCCGACGATTCCGTCGGAGAGGCTCGAGACCGGCGGGTCGAAGGTCTTGAGCGCGGCGAAAGCGAGGATGTCCAGACGCTCGACCCTGCGCCCGACCAGCCGACCGCCAAGGTCACTGACCAGTGCGTGTACTTCGGGCAACTCCGGCACCCTTCCAGTTTCCCCCCTTTTTTACCCGAGTTGCCTGGTTTGGTCGCTATGAGCGCGCCCAGAGCGACCAAACCAGGCAACTCGCGTAAAGAGGGGACGAACTTGCAGGGCGTCGCTAGCCTGAGACGTATGGTCGATCGGGAGATCCTGTACTGCGCCTCCGTCGCCGAGTGGGCCGAATGGATGCTCGCCAACGCGACGTCCTCGCCCGGAGTCCGTCTCGCCATAGCCAGGAAGGGTCGCGAAAAGCAGAGCGTGACGCGGGCAGAGGCGCTCGACATCGCACTGCGGCACGGCTGGATCGACGGCCAGTCCGGCAGCCTCGACGAGGACTACTGGCTGCAGAGCTTCGGCCCGCGCCGGTCGCGCAGCACCTGGTCGCAAATCAACCGCGACAGCGCACTCGCCCTGATCGAATCCGGCCAGATGCAACCCGCCGGCCTGGCCGAGGTGGAGCGGGCGAAAGCCGACGGCCGCTGGGATGCCGCCTACGCCCCGTCGAGTTCGGCGACCGTTCCCGACGACCTCGCTGCCGCTCTCGCCGCAAATCCAACGGCGCAGGCGTTTTTCGGCACACTCAGCAGCCAGAATCGCTACGCAGTGCTCTTTCGAATCGGCACCGTGAAGCGGGCGGAGACGCGCGCCCGCAAGATCACCGAATTCGTGGCGATGCTCGAGCGCGGCGAGACAATCTACCCACAGAAAACGCCCTCCCCCTGACCGAAGTCGAGGAGAGGGCGTTATCGGATGGCGCGGCGCAAGCCGCAGGGCTAAATGGAACGACGCCCCGAGATTGACCGGATCAGGAACACGATCACCGCAATCACGAGTAGCACGATTCCGACCCACAGCAGGAAGCCGACGGCCTTGACCAGCCCGCCGGTAAGCAGCAGCGCGATGGCGATAATGGCGACGATGATAAGCAGGATGTTCATGACAACTCCTAATGATTTATCCCAAGGATGCTTTGTGAGCACCGCCTTCACGCTAGCCACCTAGGCGCAGCGGCAGCAGCCCCTTGCGCGCCAGCTTCCCGGGGGAGTAGGGCGGCAACCGCCGTCGCGCGCGGCCGTGTCAACCCCCTGCGGGGCAATCGCCGCATTCCTACGATCGCAGTGTGAAGCACTTGAGCTACGGACAGAGGTCGATGCTGATCGGGACGGAAGCGGCGGACGTCCTGGTCGAGTATTCGGCGAAGCTCGGTCCGAACCGAAGCGATGCGGTCAAGCTCAACGTGATCAGTACTGAGGGGGTGGGCGTTGCCGCGACGCTGCTGCTCGGCGGGTCGATCCCGCTGGTTGTCGAGACCGCACGCTCCGAGCTGCCCGAACCGGACAACTCGGCCGCCGTCGCGCGCATGAGGCGCAAAGGCGCTCTCATCACCTCGCCTCCGTCGGTGCTCGCCGACGACTCACCGGAGGCGTACTACGGCGGCAACGATGACATCGGCGACGCCGACCGAGGGAGATAGAAATGGCGACACAAAGCAACGAATCGGGAACGCCACAGACACCGGCGGAGGACGTGCCTAACGGTGCCGGCACCGACACGTCTTCCGGCGACGAAGAGCAGGACACCAGCTCCGGCGGCGCTCCCGAGAAGTAACTTCGGAGGCCGCCGGAGCCGCGGTCAGTTCTTCGCGGGGGTGCGGTTCTCCGCCGACACCATCCACGCAAACTGTTCCAGTTTGTCGATGATCTGGTGCAGCACGTCCGCACTGGTCGGGTCTTCATCATCCACCGAGTCGTGCACCTCGCGAATGGTGGAGACGACGTCTTCGAGCCGCTCCGTGATGAGGTCGATTGTGTCGGTCGTCAGGATCTCGCCGTTGGGGTAGGCGGGCAGGGTGGTCGTCGCGGCCACCGTGTCGCTGCGCCCATCCGGCATGCCGTGCAGCGCGCGCATCCGCTCGGCGACGACGTCGCTGAACTCGCGCGCGGCCTCGATGATCTCATCGAGCTGCAGGTGCAGGTCGCGGAAGTTGCGACCGACGACGTTCCAGTGCGCCTGCTTGCCTTGAAGGTGAAGTTCGATGAGGTCGACCAGCACCTTCTGCAGGCTGTCGGTGAGTTGCTTGGATGCGGCGAACCCATGCTCGGCGTTCTGGCGGCGGGTGCGGCGGGCACCGCCCCCGCGGGGCACGGCGGCGGTGTGGCCGGGTGTCGTTGATGTTGTGGTTGTCATCTCTTTCTCTCTTTCTGTTCTCTGTGGTCCGGTTCTCTGGTCTGGTTCTGCCTGGGCTAGACAGGGTCGGGAACGATGGATGCGGTCGCTAGCGTTCGCAGGTAGCCGGCGTAGCCGCCGGGCGCGCGTCCGCTCTGGCGACCCGAGGTGAGCACTTCTGCTGCGGACGACGCCGTGGCGGTGAAACCCCCGGCGCGGATACGCGCGACCAGGTCGACATCCTCGTGTTCCTGTACCGGGTCAAAGCCGCCCGCGGCGAGGTAGGCGGATGCCCGTACTCCCAGGTTCGCCCCGTGCACGTGACCGTTGGCTCGCTCTCCTCGATGGAGCGCCTCCCACGCGCGCACCTGCTCGGGACTGAGGTCGTTGAACACCGGCCGAACCGTGCCTATCAGGGCGTCTGATCCGGCGCTGGCCGCAGCCAGTTGCTCGAGAATCCACCCCGGAGGAACGCGGCTGTCGGCATCCGTGTTTGCGAGCCAGAACGAGCCGGGAGCGCAGCATGACTGCGAGAGAGCGACGGCGGCTCCCGTGCGTCGGGCCGCTCCCACCCCGGCGGCGGCACGTTCGACCAGTGTGACCGCGGGGAAGGTTCGCACGACGTCGGCCGTGCCGTCTGTGCATCCGTCGGCGACGACGGTGACCGAGATCGTGGGGGTCCGCCACCACAGCGCCCGGTGCGTTCGTGCGATCGCGATGTTGATCGCCCGCAGGCAGGCGCCGATGAGCAGTTGCTCATCCCGGGCGGGAATAACGATCGCGAACTCGTCGATGGACGTCGCGCTCCGCGCTGTACTCCCGCCGCGGCTCACGCGATGAACCCTTCGCGCTCGGCGACTGAGCGGCCGTTCCCAGAGAACACCTCGAGTACGAAGTCTGCTTCGATGTGCGAAACGGTTCGTTCCAGCCCGAGACGCTCGTTCAGGACCTCGTGTACTTCGTCGCCGCTGAGCGGGTAGTCCTCGACCGTATGCCTCCAGTGGCATGCGACCACGGTGCCACCGGTTGCGAGGTGGCTGCGCACGCCCTCCGCTAAGGTCTCCAGCGTTTCGCGGCCAAGGTAGTAGCCGACCTCGCTCAGGACGATGAGGTCGAACTCGCCCTCGGGAAGGCCGCGCGCCGCATTGCCGATGCGCACGTCGACGTTGCCCGCCGGCGCCGTCCGCTCGCGGGCGGCGTCCACCGCCGCTTCGGAGATGTCGATCGCGAGCAGTGCGCCGCAGCGGGGCGCCAGTTCCGCGGTCAGTGTGCCGATCGAGCACCCGACCTCGAGCCCCCGCTCAAATCGTCGCTCGGGCAGGGCAGCGATCGTGATCGCCCGCTTGCGCTCCTCATACCAGCGCGTGGCGAGGCGCCACGGGTCGGCGCGGGACGTGTAGAGGTCGTCGAAGTACGACGCCGGGAGTTCCGCTTCGGAATCAGCGGCGGAAGCGGCATCCGCGTCCGGCTCGGCAGCGCCGCGTGGCGTGGAGGTGACGAACACTTCCCGGTCACCGCTCACGTGCTCGAGAAAGTCGGCGCCCAGCACCGCCTCGTCACCGTCATCCGGGCCGAGCGGAGCGATCTGCGAGCGGTGCAGGGCGATCGCGTCGCGCTTACGTGCGGCGGAGGCGTGGCCCAGTTCGAGCGTTGCCAGCTCGTCCCACGGAACCCGCTCGTCGGACGGCGTGGCCCAGTGCCACATCCAGATCGGATACTCGAGGAGTGCGCCCCCGGCCGCCTCTGCGACGATCGCGCAGATCTCCCCGACGATCCGATGGTCGCGATGACCGTCCCCGTGCCACGGCGCGACGAGCAGCGTGCCAGCGGCGACCACAGTCCGCAGGTCGCGCTCGATGTCGTCGCGGAACTCTGCGGTCCTGCCATCCGGGTAGCCGAGCAGGCGGACGGATGCGGCGGGCGCGAGTTCCGCGACGGCCGCCCTGACCTCGAGCGATCTCCTGGCGGCAAGCTCCGAACGCGTGTGGGTGGGGGAGTCCGGATGGGAGCCGCCGCCGTCCGTCACCACGATGACGTCGACCGGGATGCCGCGGCCCGCGCATTCGGCGATCAGGCCGCCCGCACCGAGCGTCTCATCGTCGGGATGCGCGGCAACGACAGTGACGTGCGTCACGCCGATGAGGGACAGTGGCGGCAGGTGCGTAAATCGCGTGTCACTAGCCCAGGTCGCTCGGTCGGTTCCCGGCTCCGAGGACGAGAACGTCACCACGGCTCGACCCCCTGCTTCGCCAGGGCGCGTCCGAGCGACGCCTCATCCCGTTCCGCGTGGTGCTGTCGCACATATAACTGCAGGTCTGCGACCCGTTTGGCGTAGCCGGCGTCGAGCGCGAGGGGAGCGGGCCCGAGAGCGCGGCCGGCTCTCGTGATGACCTCGTCACAGGTGCGCGCCACGGTCGCCCGCACGCGCTTGGCCAGCACTTTGCCGGCGTCACCGCTCGCAGCACCGTCGTCGACGAGTTCGGCCGCCTCGCGCAGCGCCCGTCGCGCCGACTGCAGCAGCTCGTCGATCGCCCCCAGGTGCATCGCGCGGAAAGACGACGGCATCCCGCCCGCAATGGCGAACACCGCGCGGCCGATGCCAACAGCGCCGCCGAACCAGCAGGCGGCGACGCTGATGCCGCCCCAGGCGAAGCCGGGTCGAGTGAGGTACCACCCGGGTTCACCCACGGCGGTCGCGGAAACGTCGGAGAACCGCACCGGTCCGCTCGGGATTTCGACCAGTCCGCGGGCCTTCCACGCGTCGGAGCGCGAGTTGACGCCGCGGGATCGGAGATCCACGGAAAACAGTTGGCGAGTGTCGCCGATGTGGGCGGTGACGAGCGCCCGGTCAAGCCGGGCCGCCAAGGAGCACCAGGGCTTCGTGCCGGTGAGGCGCCATCCGTCCTCCGCTTCGATCGCGACCAGCGGGTCGTCAGCGCCCTCCGCCGCGAACACACCCCACGTCGACGACCTGTCTGCTGGGGTAATCGCCCCGGCCTGTTCGAGGATGGCAATGGCATCCAGCTGGGGCTCGATCGCGCGCGCCGCCCCGAGGTCGACGGATGCGACCGTCGCGAGGGCCTCCCACAGGTCCTGCGTGTGCCCCTCGCCGGGCGAGAGTTCGTGTCCGCTCAGTTGCAGAGCGAGAGCGAGGGCGGATGCGACGGTCGTCGGCGACTCCGCCGCCGCGAGGGCCCCGAGGGGGCCGGGATTCGCCGGAGGCACCGGCGCGAGCGTGACGAGCGGGAACGGGGACATCGTTTCCACGCTAAATGGGCGCCCGCGTGCTGGCGAGGGGCTGTGATCGAGCGAGCGTCAGTGCTAGGGCCGCGAAAACCGGGTCCCCGCCGGGGGCCGATTCAGTCCGCCCGGCTCCAGCCGATCGCCGGGGCGATGTGGTCGGCGATCGTCTGCAGCAGTCGCGCGTTGTAGTCGACGCCGAGCTGGTTGGGGACGGTCAACAGGATCGTGTCCGCATCCTGGGCGGCGGCATCCTTCGCGAGATCCTCGGCAATCTGGGCGGGGTCGCCGACAAAGCTCCTGCCGAACCGCGCGAGCCCGCCGTCGAGGTGCCCGACCTGGTCGTGGGCGTCTTCGGAAGCGCGCGCGCCGAAATAGCGGCGGTCCTCATCCGTCGTGATGGGCAGGATGCTGCGGCTCACCGACACGCGAGGTTCGCGCTCCCAGCCCGCTGACTTCCAGGTCTCGCGAAACAGGGAAATCTGTTCGGCCTGCAGTTCGTCGAAGGGCACGCCGGTGTCTTCGGTGAGGAGGGTGGAACTCATCAGGTTCATGCCCTGCTCGGCCGTCCACACGGCGGTACCGCGGGTACCGGAACCCCACCAGATGCGGTCGGGGAGACCCTCGGACTGCGGCTCGATCGCCAGCGCCCCCGCGTGGCCGGTCATCTGCGGGTTGGCGTGGACGACGCCCGCGCCGGAAATGGCGGCGCGGAAGACCTCGGTGTGGGAGCGGGCCAGGTCGGCATCCGTCGTTCCGTCCGCGGGAACGTATCCGAAGGACTGTGAGCCGTTGAGGGCGGTCTCGGGTGATCCACGCCTCACCCCGAGCTGAAGTCGGCCGCCAGCCAACAGGTCGGCCGCGGCAGCCTCCTCGGCCATGTAGAGCGGGTTCTCGTAGCGCATGTCGATAACGGCGGTACCGATCTCGATGTGCTTCGTCTTCACGCCCATTGCCGTCAGGAGGGGGAACGGGGATGCGAACTGCGGTGCGAAGTGGTGCACGCGCACGAAGGCACCATCGATTCCGATCTCGTCCGCCGCGACG
Organism: Glaciihabitans sp.; assembly: GCA_025464095.1. GTDB lineage: Bacteria > Actinomycetota > Actinomycetes > Actinomycetales > Microbacteriaceae > RYN-84. Next base: position 23,758 of record JAODMF010000008.1, on the reverse strand, counting down.
GCAGCTCGACGGCCTGCAGCAGGGCCTCCGCGGCCGTCCGCGTCTGTGAGCCCGCAACCGGTTGGTAGTGACCGAACGACAGGAAGCCGATCTTCTTTCTCATACCGCCTTCAGCAATTCCATGCGGCTGCATATTCCCGGGATCAGTTGCCGGTGATCTTGCCCGGGTTGAAGTTGCGCTTGGGGTCGGCGCTGTCGAGGAGGCCCTGCATCACGGCGACGCCCGGCGCCGAAATGTCCTGGTCCATCCAGGGCTGATGCTCGAGGCCGACGCCGTGGTGGTGCGACAGCGACCCGCCGTTGTCCTGGAACGCCTGCTGGATCGCGCTTTTCACGATGTCGTACTCGCCGAGCGGGTCCTTGCCCATCACGAAGGCGAACGTGAAGTAGAGGCACGCACCCGAGTGATAGGAGTGCGACATGTGGCTCATGATCCAGCCGTCGATGCCGATCTTCTTGTAGGCCGCCTGCGCAGCCGCGAAGACGCCGTCGTGCAGGCCGGCCAGCTTTGACCACGGAGCGGCGGACTCGGAGACGTCGCCGGCCGCACCGCGGTCGAGCAGGAAGTCGCGCAGGTAGGGGGTGTCGAACTTCTTCTGGTCGTAGAGGATGCCCGGGCTCGTGCCGACGCCCATTCCACCGTGCTTCTTGACGATGGCATCCACCAGCTTCTTCTGGCGCTTCGCATGTGCGTCGCCGCCCTCGTAACCGATGAAGGAGAGGCAGATCTCGTCGAGGTTCCAGCGCTTCAGCTTGAAGATGGTCGGAAGGACGGTGCCCGTCACGAACTTCGAGAAGCCCTTGCTCTCCTTGCTCGTTGCGAGCGAGAAGCCGGTCTCGTTGGCGTCGGAGATGCGGGTGATGGAGGGTGTCGCGTCGCTCTCTGCGATGGCCTGCATGGCCCGAAGGCCGGCCGCCCAGGTGGGAAAGAAGTACGCGTAGATGTCACGCTTGGCGGGAATGCGGTGCACCTGCACGGTGACCTCGGTGATGACTCCGAGGCGGCCTTCGCTGCCAAGGATCATCTCGCGCACGCTCGGCCCGGTCGATGAGCTCGGGATGGCCCGGATGACGAGCATTCCGTCGGGACGTGCGACGCGCAGGCCCTTCGCGATGTCGGCGATGTCGCCGTACTTGTCGGACTGCATGCCCGACGAGCGGGTGGCAACCCAGCCGCCGAGGGTCGAGTGCGTGAAACTGTCGGGAAAGTGGCCGAGCGTCCAGCCTTTACGGCCGAGCTGCTCTTCGAGGTCCGGGCCGAGGGCGCCGGCCTGGATGCGGGCGAGACCGGAGTCCGCATCGATGTCGAGCACCTGGTTCAACAGGCCCAGGTCGAGCGAGATAACCACGCGCTTCTCGCCAGCGAGCGGCTCGAGGCTTCCGGCGATGTTGCTTCCGCCCCCGAAGGGGATGAGCACCGCGTTCTCCGCGACCGCGGCCTCGACGATGCGCTGCACGTCATCCTCGTCGTTCGGATAGACGACGAGGTCCGGGGTGCGCTTGATGTCATTGCCGCGGATGCGAACGAGGTCGCGGAGGCTTTTTCCGTAGGTGTGGACGACACGCTCCATGTCATCCGTCGTCACGTTCGCCTCGCCGACGATGTCGGTGAGCTTCTTCGTGAAGGCGGCTGTCGCCCGCGACTTCGCGATCGTCAGCCCGGCGAACGAGGGCTGCCCCGCGGCGGTGGCGGTGTGCAGGTCGAGACCGACGGCCTTCAGCACGAACGGCGCAAAGCCGGGCTTGTCTTCCCAGTGGAATCCGACGCCCTCGAGTCCCCAGCCCCACCACTTCATGTGCTTGACGTCGGTCACGGGCGTGCTCCTTCTGGTGGCGGGTTCGCGTGTAGCAGTCGGTTCCGCGCTGTGGACGAGATTCATGCGGACTGGCCAAGGATATGGGGTGTGTGCTGCAGGCGCAGCCGCACGATCTCGACGCGCAGGCGTTCGCTGAAGTCCGCGGCGGTTTCGCCCTTCTTCGCCTTCATGGGCGCGCCGAATACGACGCCAACCGGCAGCCGCCCGCGCTTGGGCCAGTTGGTTCCCCGCGGGTGGGCGATATTGACGCCGATCAGGGCTATCGGCAGGCAGGGAACGTCACAGGATGCCGCCAGCGCCGCAGCGCCGGGCTTGAACTGGGCGATCGTGCCGTCCTTCGATCTCGTGCCCTCCGGAAAGACCAGGAGGGGCACTCCCCGCTGCAGCAGCGATTTCGCACTGATCGTGCGAGAGTTCGCTCGCGTGCGCTGCACCGGGAACGCATTGAAGAACAGGGCGGTGAGCCCGCGGCGCCACCAGACGTCGAAGAAGTAGTCGGCCGCAGCTCCCGCGGCGAGGTACCGGGAGAGCCGGCGGGGGAGTGCACCCATGATGAGCGGGGTATCCAGGTGGCTGGCGTGGTTGGCGACGACGATGAACCCGCCGTGGAGCCCGCGGAGCTGTTCCTTGCCAAGAACGGTCACCCGGGTCAGTCGCCAGACCAGCGGCTTGAGGAGGCCGCGCTGTGCGACGAATCGCGCGGCGGCCTGGCCTCGTGAGGTGAACCGGGAGAGGTCCACTTCTTCCGCGGAGGGGTCGGGGGTGACTGGCGTCATGTGGGGACGGGTTCTTTTCGACTGGATGAGATAGAACCGGAAATAGAGCGAATGGCCCGCCGCGGCAAGTGGCGGGCGAACCAGATCAGGACTCGGTACCGAACGGAGGGTATGGAGATCACCTTTTTGCGGTCAACGTCGCGCAGGCACGCGTTCACCAGTACTTCGGCGTCAAGCCACAAAGCGTTGGGAATACTGCTCGCCCGGATTCCGGCCCGCTCATGAAACTCCGTGTGCACCCAGCCGGGGCAGAGGGCCGTCACGCTGACGCCGCTGCCTTTCAGCTCTACCGACAAACCTTCCGAGAAGGAGGTGACCCACGCTTTGATGGCGGAATAGCTGCCCATCGTGATGAACCCCGCCGTGCTCGAGACGTTCACGATGGCACCGTGGCCGCGCGCGCGCATCGCGCGCCCCGCGGCGCCCGACAGCACCAGTACGGTGCGGCACATCACCTCGAATCCGCGGTCGTGCGCCGAGACATCCGGATCAAGGAGCTTCGTGTGCACGCCGAAGCCGGCGTTGTTGATGAGCAGGTCGACGGGGCGCGCCGCATCCTCGAGACGGGCAGCGACCCGGGCCACCGCGGAACGATCGGCAAGGTCTGCGGGAAGCACCTCGACCGAGCGGCCAGTCGCACGCAACTCGGTCGCCATCTGCTCGAGACGTGCTTCATCGCGAGCGACGAGCACCAGGTCGTAGCCTCGCAGTGCGAGGGTTCTGGCGAACGCGGCACCGATGCCAGACGTCCCTCCGGTAACGAGAGCTACAGCCATAGCACTTACGATACGGTGCCTACAGGCCGGGTTTGCACTAACGGCAGTGACTTCCGTGCCAGCAAAGGCTTGAACCAATGACTACTCACAGCGACCCCGGCGCGGGGGATGATCGCGGCACCCGTTTCAACGTACGCGAATTCGCCCGAACCGCCCGCGGAAACCACCGCACCGAGCTCGACCTCGCCGAATTCGCGACCAGCCCGCTGAACGGGGAGACCCTGCACGCCGTTCGCTACCTCGGCCGCCTCGAGAGCGCGACGATGGAGCACCTGCGCAACCTGCTCGTTACGGCCACCCACAAGGACGCCCGAGTAACGGCGTTCCTTGTTACCTGGGCGTTTGAGAAGTTCTGGCTCGCGGATGCCCTCGACGCGGTGCTGGAAGCCAACGGTCTGCCCAGGGCGCAGGATGTCGAAGAGGGCAGGAAGCGCCGCACCGTTTCCGAGTCCCACGATCGGCGAGGCCCCATCCGTCGCGCCATCTCCGCGATTCGCCTCGGTGTACCGATCATCGCCCTGCACATGACGACCGGACTCGTGGACGAGTGGGTGACCCGCGCCGCGTACGAGAAGCTGTCGGCGGCGGGCGACAGCGCATCCCTGCGGTCGACGATCGCCATGATTCTCGAAGTGAAGTCGCGCCACGCCGCCTTCTTCGAGGATGACGCCCGCCGACGCCTCGCGGAGCCAGCGGCGGCCAGGCTCACGGCGAAGGAGATCGTGACGCAGGCCTGGCCCATTGGCGCGATCGACCGATCGGCCGAAGACCGAACCTTCTTCGACGAGTACGTATTCGGTGGCGACGACGGTCGCGCCCGTGCCGTCGCAATCGAGGCCAGAATTGCTGCCCTCCCCGGGCTCGACCAGCGCGTCGCGGCCCGCATCCGTGAAAGGCTTGTGCCATGACCAAGGCCGCAACAGACCTCGGCAAGGCTCACGTCTTCCTGACTGGTGGAACCGGATTCGTCGGGCAGGCGATCCTCGAACGCCTGCTGACCTCGCATCCCGATACGACGATCTCCCTCCTCATTCGCGGGAAGGGCTCGACCACGGGCGCCGACCGCCTCAAGACGCTGTTGCGCAAGCCGGTCTTCAGCCAGTGGCGCGAGCGGGTCGGCGAGGATGCCATCGCGGACATCGTCGCCCGTCGCGTCCGCGTGATCGAAGGGGGCCTCGGTGTTCTGCCGGACCTTCCGGGCGACCTGGATGTCGTCATCCACTCGGCTTCGACCGTCTCGTTCGACCCGCCCATCGACCAGGCCTTCGAGACGAACGTGGGCGGCGCGGTCGGACTGTACGAGGCGCTGCTGAAGAGCGGAAGCGACCCGCACGTCGTGCACGTGTCGACCGCCTACGTGGGCGGCATTCGCAAGGGCGTCGTGCCGGAGGCGAGCCTCGAGCACGAGGTCGACTGGCGCGCCGAGTACGAGGCAGCGCTGGGCGCTCGCGGCCGTGTCGAGATGGCATCCCGCCAGCCGGACACGCTGCGCGGCTACATCACGGACGCGCGAGCGAGGCACGGCAAGGAGGGGCCGCAGGCGGTGTCGAAGGCCGCTGAGGCCGCCCGCATTGAAGCGGTGCAGGCGACGCTCGTGGACTACGGCCGGATGCGCGCGGAGTCCCTCGGCTGGACCGACGTCTACACGCTGACCAAGGCATTCGCCGAGCGTGCGGCGGAGACGATGTGGGCGCAGGGCGGCCACCGCCTGTCGATCGTTCGGCCCGCCATCATCGAGAGCGCGCTGCGTCACCCGTATCCCGGCTGGATCGACGGCTTCAAGGTCGCCGACCCGCTGATCCTCGCCTACGGGCGCGGGATGCTTCCCGAGTTCCCGGGACTGCCCGACAGCGTCCTCGACCTGATACCGGTCGACTACGTGGTGAACGTCATACTCGCGGTAGCTGCGAACCCGTCACCCGTTGCCGAGCCTGAGTACTTCCATGTGAGCTCGGGCGCGGGCAACCCGCTGCCGTTCCACCGGATGTTCCGCAACGTGAACGAGTTCTTCGTCCAGAACCCGATGCCGCAGGCGGACGAGGGTCACATTCGGGTGCCGGAGTGGAAGTTCCCGGGCGGCCGCAAGGTCGAGCGGGCCCTCGCTGCAAAGGAGCGCGCCAACAACCAGCTCGAGAGGCTGCTCGAGCGACTGCCCTCGACCGCTCGCACCCGCGTGCGCCTTGCCCGGGTGCAGAAGAACCGCAAGAACCTCGAGTCGCTGCGCAACTTCACCGACCTGTACCGCGCGTACGTGCAGACCGAGGTCATCTTCGACGACAGCAAGACCCGTGCCCTGCACGCATCCCTGCCGGTGAAGCTGCAGAAAGACCGCGGTTTCGACGTGGGGGAGATCGACTGGGAGGACTACCTCCAGAACGTGCACTTCCCGTCCATCACCGCAATGACCCGGGCGTTCTCCAAGCGCCCGGCCGCGAGTGAGTCCGCGGCGAAGGCGCTTCCGAAGCGAACGGACGTGGTGGCTGTCTTCGACATGGAAGGCACCGTCGTCGACTCCAACATCGTGCAGCAGTATCTCTGGGTGCGGTCGGCTGGCTTCCGCAAGGCGGCGTGGCCGGGCGAGTTTCTCCGGCTGCTCGGCTCGCTGCCGCGCTACCTGCGCGCGGAGCGTCACGATCGGGGCGAGTTCATCCGTGTTTTCCTCCGCCGCTACAGCGGGATGCCGGTGGCCCGGCTCGATCGCGTGGTCACGGGCGGCTACGGATCCACCCTGCTGCGCCACACGATGCCGGCCGCCATTGATCGCGTGAAGGAACACCGGGCTGCCGGTCACCGAACCATCCTCGTGACCGGATCCATCGGAACCCTGGTCGGGCCGATCGCGGGCTTGTTCGATGAGGTCGTCGCGGGGAGCATGGATGCCAAGGATGGCATCCTCACCGGCTACCTCGCGAAGCCCCCGCTTGTCGACGAGGCGCGGGCCGCCTGGTTGCGCCAGTACGCCGTTAAGAACGGCATCAATCTCTCCCAGTCCTACGGCTACGGCGATTCGCACGCCGACCTCGTCTGGCTGGAGCTGCTCGGAAACCCTTCGGCGGTGAACCCGGATACCAATCTTTCCCGCGAAGCGCAACGAAGAAGGTGGAGAATCTACAACTGGAAGCGCGGATCGCACGGGTTGACGCAGAATGAGATCGACTCGGAAACGCGTACCGGCTAGGCACGAGCGCAGAGGCAGCAGCGAAGGGAGTGGGAAAGCAGGCCGCACACCGGCTTTCCTGACAGCGCATGGCATTCGACATCGACAAGTACACGGCGACATCCGTCAGCGTGAACTGGGACGACCTGGATCTCGAGCAGTACCGGGAACATCCCCTGAACGACCAGTCATTGCGCACGCTCCGCTACATGACCGACGTCGAGTACCACACCGTCTGCTACACCCGCGACCTGCTCACCACGCCCTCCCACAAGGAGGCCGAGATGAGCTCGTTCATGACCATGTGGAACCGCGAGGAGTTCTGGCATGGTGAAGCGCTCGCCACCGTTCTCGGTCATCACGGCATCGTTGTCGATTTCGACGAACTGAAGGCGACCCGACTGAAGCTCGGATGGAAGGACCGGCTCGACCCGATCAAGCAGTCGCTGCTTGGCAAGCTCGTCGGTGCCGACTTCGTTGCGGTCCACATGGCATGGGGCGCGGCAAATGAGCTCTCCGCGATCCAGGCCTACAACCGCATGGCCGATCTCGAGAAGGACCCGACGCTCGCCGTCCTGCTGAAGCGCATCGCCGCGCAGGAAGCGCGCCACGTCGCCTTCTACACGTCCCAGGCCCGCGACCGCCTCGCCAAGAGCAAACGCGCACAGACCCTCGCGCGTTTCGTGTTGAACAAGTTTTGGGCGCCCGTCGGATCATCGATCATGGATCGCTCCGAGGTCGTGCACGTGATGAACCACCTGATGAGTGGTCCGGACGGTCGCAAGGCGGCGCGCCGCATCGACGCATCGATCAGCGCGATGCCCGGCATGAAGGGCCTCGCCATCGTGGAGAAGTCGCTCGACAAGCTGGGGATCGCCGCCTGACGCTGGCAGTCCCCGGGCCGCTTTGACAGGGAAGAAAAAAGCGAGCAGTGTTGGCGAGTGAGCGCTAACACAGTCGTCCCTTCCGCGTCCTCTTCCGACATTCCCTATTTCGAGTCCTTCCAGCCCTCCGAAGGGGTTCGACCCCCGCGCGCCTGGTTCGCCTCGGGCGCGCCGACTCTCAGCCTCAACGGGGACTGGCGCTTTCGGTTGTCGCCACGGGCCGATGCCCCCGAGGACCTCATCGAGCCCGACCTCGATGACTCGGGGTGGGACATCCTGCCGGTCCCCTCGCTGTGGCAGCTGCACGGCTATGGGGCGCCGGCCTACACGAATGTCGTGTATCCCTTTCCGATAGATCCGCCGCACGTGCCCGACGAGAACCCGACGGGCGACTACCGGCGCACGTTCGAGTTGCCGGGCGGATGGACCGACACGACCGTGCTTCGTTTCGACGGCGTCGACTCCTGCGCGCGGGTGTGGCTGAACGGCACCTACGTCGGCACCACGAGCGGCAGCCGCCTGCCCACCGAGTTCGACGTGACCGGCCTGGTGCAGCCGGGCCACAACACCATCGCCGTACGGGTGCACCAGTGGTCATCAGGCAGCTACCTCGAAGACCAGGACATGTGGTGGATGTCCGGCATATTCCGCGATGTCACCCTGCTCAGCCGACCCGCCGCCGGGATCGACGACTTCTTCGTGCACGCCGACTTCGACGCCGCGTCCGGCAGCGGCATCCTTCGGGTGGACACCGCCGCCGATGCCCGCGTGCTGGTGCCCGAGCTGGGGCTCGACCTCGCGCCCGGCGAGACGGCCACGATTGCCGTCGAACCGTGGACGGCCGAATCACCGCGCCTCTACCGCGGCGAGCTGCGCACCGCGAGCGAGACCGTGGCCATCAGCATCGGTTTCCGTCGGGTCGAGGTCGTGGACGGCGTAATCACGGTCAATGGCCGGCGCATCCTGTTTCGCGGGGTCAATCGCCACGAGTTTCATCCGGAGACCGGCCGCACCCTCGATGAGGCGACGATGCTCCAGGACATCCTGCTGATGAAACAGCACAACATCAACGCCGTTCGCACCAGCCACTACCCGCCGCACCCCCGATTCCTCGAACTCTGCGACGAGTACGGCCTCTGGGTGATCGACGAGTGCGATCTCGAGACCCACGGCTTCTTCGAGGACTGGGTTCCGATGCCCGGAAACCCGGTCACCGACCCGCAGTGGCAGGGCGAGCTGGTGGCGCGGATGAGGCGGATGGTCGAGCGCGACAAGAACCATGCGAGCGTCATCATCTGGTCGCTGGGCAACGAGTGCGGCCCGGGCGAGAATCTCGGCGCGATGGCGAAGTGGGCGAAGCAGCGCGACCCCGATCGCCTGATCCACTACGAACGTGACTGGTCGTGCGAGTACGTGGACATGTACAGCCGCATGTACTCAACCCACGCGGAAGTCGATGAGATAGGCCGCCAACAAGAACCGCCGCTGCCGGATGCTCGGCTCGATGCGCTGCGCAGGCAGATGCCGTTCATCCTCTGCGAGTATGCCCACGCGATGGGCAACGGTCCGGGCGGTCTCACCGAGTACCAGGACCTCTTCGAGAAGTACCCGCGCTGCCAGGGCGGGTTCGTGTGGGAGTGGATCGACCACGGGCTGGCGAAGAACGCGGCCGATGGTTCGAGCTTCTTCGCCTACGGTGGCGACTTCGGCGAGGTCCTGCACGACGGCAACTTCGTCGCCGACGGCCTAGTGTTTCCTGACCGCACGCCGTCCCCTGGCCTGCTCGAATTCAAGAAGGTCATCGAGCCGGTGCGGATCACCGCGGACGGGTCGGCCGTGCGCGTGCAGAACCTGCACGACTTCCGCGACCTTTCGCACGTGGAGATCCTCTGGCGGCTCGAGGAAGAGGGCGAGTCCGTTGCCCAGGGCAAGCTGGTGCTTCCGCACATCCCGGCCGGGGAATCGGCGTCCGTCGCGTTGCCCGGGGGATTGCCGACCGTGGCTCGGGAGGCGTGGCTCCAGTTGCGGGCCGTGCTTTCCGAGGATGCTCCGTGGGCCTCGGCCGGGCACGTGGTCGCCACGGCCGAGTTCGACCTGACCGAGAAGGTATCGCCGCAGCCGGTGATCGCGCCGAGCATCGCCCCAACGTTCCGGGCCGGCCAGGTGGACGTGGGTGCCGCCCGGTTCGACGTCCTGACCGGTGCACTGCTCTCCCTGGGCGGCATTCGCGTGGTATCCCCTCGCCTGGACGTCTGGCGAGCCCCCATCGACAACGACCGCTCCTTCGCCGGTGAGCCGGTCGAGCCGGGGTGGCGGGCACTCGGCCTGGATCGGCTGACCCACAGAACAGACAGCGCGGGTGTGGAGGGCTCGGACTGGGTGGTACGCACGCGCGTGGCTCCCGCAGCGACCCAGCTCGGCTTTGCCGTCGACTACCACTGGAGCGCCGCCGCGGATTCGGTGAGCCTGCTGGTGACGGTCACGCCGGAAGGAGAGTGGCCGACCGTGCTCCCGCGCCTGGGACTGCGGCTCGGCATCCCCTCACGCCTCGATGCCGTCGAGTGGTTCGGCAGGGGACCGGGCGAGGCCTACGCCGACAGTCGACGGGCCGCGCTCGTCGGGAGGTACGCGGCATCCGTGGACTCGCTGCAGACGCCGTATGTTTTTCCGCAGGAGAACGGCAATCGCGCCGAGGCGCGCTGGGTGACCTTCACGGATGCGGCCGGCCACGGTTTGCGGGTTGAAGGCGCCCCGTTCGTGGAGTTCACGGCCCGCCGCTGGACGACCGAGGCCCTGGATGCCGCCCGGCATCCGAACGAACTCGTCGCGACCGACACCGTCTGGGTGAATCTCGACGTGGCGCAAAACGGACTCGGCACGGCATCCTGTGGCCCCGGCGTCCTGCCGCAGTACCAGTTGAATGCCGAGCCCGTGACGCTGGCGGTGACGTTCAGCTCGCTCGCCTGAGTCCGCCTACCTGCCGAGAACGGAGTCGTACTCGCTCACGAGCAGGTAGCGCGCGGGCGCGTCCTCGTCGATGGCGGCGTAGCGCGCCCCCTCGTCGAGGAACAGGTTGTCGGCCGCATCGTCGTTGACCCCGGATACCTCCATCGCGAGCACCGGCTCGTCGACCGCCCAGAACCGGTGGAACACTCCCGTCGGCACCTGCACGCTCTCGCCCGGACGCACGCGCAGCTGGCGTCCGGCATCGACGATCGTCACCACGCCGTCGACCAGCGTCGTGACGGTTCCCTCGCCGAGGGCGCGCCCGCTGGACGGGTAGAGCTCCATGATGAGATCGCCGCCGCCGCGATTGATGATGTCTTCGACCTTGCGCTCGTGCAGGTGGAACGGGGTCTCCTGGCCGACCTCGACGCGCATGAACTTCTCGGCGTAGGTCTGACCGGCGCCGGCATCCCGCTCGGCGATCGACCCGTTGCGAATCGTGCACAGGCTGAGCCCGTAGCGGGCGAAGTCTCCCCGACCGAAATCGGTCACATCCCAGCCGAGCCCGCGCGCGAGCGTCTCACCCAGGTCGGGAGTGCGATCGAGCCAGTCCTGCCGCGACCAGTGCGCGAAGCCGGGCAGTTCAAACTGCCGCCGCCTGGCGAGGGCGATGGATGCGTCGATTGCCGCGTCGAGCTCGGACCGCCTCACCGGATTACCACGCGTAGTCCTCGGGCGCCGGCTTGTGGCCGGGGAACAGCTCGTCGAGCTTCGCGAGCGCGGCGGCATCCAGGCTGACGTCGAGGGCGCGGATAGCGGCATCCAACTGCTCCTGCGTGCGTGGGCCGATGATCGGGGCCGTCACCGCCGGCTGGTGCAGCAGCCACGCGAGGGCAATGTCGCCCGGCTCGTGGCCGAGTTCGTCGGCGAACGCCTCATAGCCCTCGATAGCTTCGCGGTTGGTCTCGAGCATCTCTGCCGAGCGGCCCTCCAGACGACGCTTGCCCTCGTTCTGCTTGCGGACGACGCCACCCAGCAGGCCGCCGTTCAACGGCGACCACGGGATGATGCCGAGCCCGTTGCCGACAGCCGCGGGAATGACCTCGAGCTCGACCTCACGCTTGAGGAGGTTGTAGATCGACTGCTCGCTGATCAGCCCGGTGAAGTTGCGCTTGCGCGCTTCGGCCTGCGCGGTCGCGATGTGCCAGCCGGCGAAGTTGCTGCTCCCGGCGTAGAGGATCTTTCCCTGGGCGACCGCGGTCTCCATCGCCTGCCAGATCTCATCCCACGGGGTATCCCGGTCAACGTGGTGGAACTGGTAGATGTCGATGTAGTCGGTCTGCAGACGGCTGAGGCTGGCATCCAGGGCGCGACGGATGTTGAGTGCCGACAGTTTGCCGCCGTTCGGCCAGTCGGACATGTCGCCGTACAGCTTCGTCGCCAGAACGGTCTTCTCGCGGCGGCCGCCCTTCGCGAACCAGCGACCGATGATCTCTTCCGTCTCGCCGGGCGTCGTGCCGTAGCGGTTGGCAGTGTCGAAATAGTTAATGCCGGAGGCGTGCGCCGAATCCATGATCGAGTGCGAGTCGGCCTCGGTCGTCTGCGGACCGAAGTTCATGGTTCCGAGGCAGAGGCGGGAGACGGACAGGCCGGAGCGGCCGAGATGCGTGTATTCCATTCCTCAACACTGCTCCTGTCGCTGGCGCTCGTCCAACAGCGGCGAGCAATGCGATTCAGGAGCGGGACTTCTCAATCGGTGAGGATGCCGGTTGCGTGCTCGAACTCGCCGATCGTCGCGCGGTTGTACTCCACCGGGTCGATGTGGCTGGGAGGAATCTCACCGCGCACGAACGCGAGAAGCGCGTCGCTGAGAGCCTCGTCGGTGCTCGGCACGATCCTGATCGCGGCACCCGGCAGGGCATCGCGCACCGAACCGAAGTCCACGGTGATGATCGGCTTGTCGAGCACCGCGGCCTCGAGCAGCACCATCGGCTGGCCCTCGTAGTTGCTCGAGAGCACGAAGCAATCGGCGGCGTCGACCAGGGGGAACGGATTTGCGATCGCGCCCGAGAGGAATGCGGTCTCCTCGAGGCCGAGCTGCCTCACCAGCGCCTCGAGCTCCTCCTGCAGTGCACCGCCGCCGACAATCAGCAGGCGCAGGTTCCTCTCCGCCGGGTTCGTCGCAGCGAAGGCCCGAAGCAGGCGGGCCTGGTTCTTCTCCGGCGAGAGACGACCGACCGTGATGAACCAGAGATTGGTCGAGTCGGAACGAATGGTGTCGGCCCAGTCGATCGCGATCGGCAGCGCCTCCGCAACATCCGTTCGCCCTTCGGGTTCGACGGATTCTGCCTCGACCGCGGGATCGTCGGCGGCCGCGGGCGCGGCTGCTTCCGTATCGGCCACCCGGGGCTCCGCTGCCGGCTGCTCGATGACCGGCAGCTCACTGGCGCCGAGCAACACGCGGTCGGCGTCGATCACATTGCGGGCGAAAGAGAATGACGGGTGGCCGCCGATGATCGGCGAGAGACGCTCCCGGTTGATCGCGTCGAGGCTGGGGGAGACCGAGACGAGGTTGTCGAACTGCGGGTACAGCGCGAACATGGCCCGCAGGCTGCGACGCAGCGGCAGCTTGCCCGCAACGCGGCGGTCTACCTCGGCGAGCATGTCATTGTGCAGCCACACAGACCGGGTGCCCCCCGGCGAGTGCAGCAGCAGCGTCGCCCAGAAGGCGCTGTAGCCGCTGAAGTCGATGACCGCGTCGAATTGCGCGGAGCCGAAGGTGCGCAGCCACTCGTCATCCCAGAGCTGCATGTGCTGGGGACGCGTGAGGTGCAATTGGCCGTCCGCCTTGAAGTGCGCGATCCTGCGGCGAACGTGTTCGCGCTTGTCGCCGTTCATGCCGCCGAGCCGGATGAACTGGCGCACCGCGGGGTGGATGCGGCGCTGGTTCGCTCCCTGCTGGCCGCGACCGGGTCGCGCGATAAGCACCGAGACATCGAGCTCGTTGTGGTCAAGGTGGGCAAGGAGATTGAGAGCGGACGTCGTGATGCCGTTCGACCGCATGCCGCCCAGGTACAGCAGCACGGACCGACGGGTGGAGTCGCCGAGCGTCCGCAGGCGGTAGCCGTCGCGTCTGCCGTGGAAGACGATGTCGATCACGCGGCGTGACACCGATCCGTCATCGAGGCCGGTGAACCGGGTGCGCCACTCGTCATAGTTCGCGGTCGGGGCATCCGCGGGGCTCGCATTCATGGCGGCCAGCGCTTCGGCGACCGCCTCGGGCGTCGTCACGACCGGCCCGGGGAGCTCCTCGGGCGTGAAGTAGGTTCCGCGCACCTCCTCGTACTCGTCGTCAGGGGGTGCGAAAAAGACGATCGGTCGACCGGTGGCGAGAAAGTCGAAGAAGATGCTCGAGTAGTCGGTGACCAGCGCGCTCGTGAGGCCAAGCACGACGTTGGTCGGAATCGAGTTGGGAACGAGGATGCGACGCAGCGCCGCGTCCCCGATCGCGAACTTCGCGACCGCCTGGTGCGTCTTCAGGAGCACGACATACCGGTCGCTGCCCAGTCGCTCCTGCATCACGCGCACGCGCTCGGCGAGATCGGCCACATCGTTCTCCGGGCGAGAGAACGACCCGCCCTTCCAGGTCGGGGCGTAGAGAACGATTTCGCGCGAGCCGATGTCGAGGCCGGCATTTTCGAGCAGCCCGCGGGCGTCAGCGGTCTGCGCGGCATCCGCGAACTGCCGGTCAACGCGGGGATAGCCCTCTTCGACGACCGTTCCGCGGTAGGCACCACCGAGCTTGTACGCGTGGTCGTACATGGTCTCGGTCATGAACGAGTTCTGCGCGAGCAGGTAGTCGGCGCTGAAGAAGTTGCGCATCGTGTTCGCCGACTCCAGCGCACCGTTTGGCATGTCATAGCCCATGAGCTTGAGCGGGGTGCCGTGCCAGGTGTTCAGGTAAACCTGGCCCGGGCGTTTGCCGAATTCGGTGGGGAATGTCGCGTTGTTGACGAGGTAGCCACTCGTCGAGAGCGCCTTGAAGTAGCGCCCGGAGCGGTAGGCGACGAATCGTACCCGCGGGTCGCCAGCAAATTCACGGCGCACGGCGGCATGGCTCCCCTGGCGGTCGAGAGCCCAGACATGGCGGAGGTGCGCGAGCGTCGGGTCCGCAAGCGCCGTGCGGAAGAGCGCCTCCGGATTGTCGAGCACGCCGGAGCCGCCGAATGACTCGTACAGCACCTGGTCCGCGACGATGGGTAGCCGCCGAAACGCTGCCAGCCGCTGGAACTGGATTGCGCGATTCAGCCTTCGCGCCATCCGGCGAATAGTTCTCAGCACCCGAGGCATGACGACCTTTCCGAACGTCCAGTTTATGGGGACGGGAGGAAGGCAACCTGTCGGTTGCTCTCGTCGCGAACGGCGCTCGGTCTGCCTCGGCTCTCCGCCCGGTACCGTTGGGCACGAGAAACGCCCGTTCTGAAGAGTGAGGAAAGCAATGTCGCTTGGTGACCTGGTCGAATTCGGCTCAACGGGACTTCTGGTGTCCCCGCTGTGTCTCGGCACCTCGTCGTGGGGACCGGCACGGATGGCCGAGACCCGGGAAGAGGGCGAGCAGCGGATCGGCGCGCTCGCCGATGCGTTCTTCGCGGGCGCCCTGCCCACCAACTACATCGACACGTCGAACGAGTACGGCAAGGCGCTGTCAGAAGTGCAGATCGGTGCGGCCATCAGGCGCGCCAACGGCCTCGGCTCGGCGCTCGTGCTGCAGACCAAGCTCGACCGGGATGTCACGACCGGCGACTTCAGTGGCGACCGCATGTGGCGCTCGCTCGAGGAATCGCAGAAGCGCCTTGGCCTCGACCGCATCCCGATGATGTTCCTGCACGACCCTGAGAACATCGGGTTTGAGGCATCCATGGCCAGGGGCGGCCCGGTCGAGGCGCTCGTCGCCATGAAGGAGCGGGGCCACGTCGAGCACATCGGCATCTCCGGCGGCCCGGTGGGGATGCTGCAGAAGTTCGTCGAGACCGACATCTTCGAGGCGCTGGTGAGCCACAACCGCTTCACGATTGTGGAACGCAGTGCAAACGACCTCTTCGACGCGGCCGTCGCCCGCAACATCGGCATCAACAACGCTGCGCCATACGGCGGCGGCGTGCTGACCGGCGATGCGCGGTTCGCGGGGACGTACGGCTACCGTCCAATCCACCCGGCGGTGCAGGCGGCGGTCGACGGCGTCGCCCGCCTGTGCGCGGAGGCGGGAGTCTCGATGGCGGCAGCGGCCCTGCAGTTCAGCCTGCGGGATCCGCGCATCCACAGCACGATTGTCGGGATCTCCTCGCTCGCCGCCATGGACCGCACGGTCGCCGAAGCGCACGAGGACATCCCCGAGCAACTGTGGAACGAAATCGACGCGCTTGTACCGAGGGGCCTCACGCACGACAACGGCGAATAGCCGCTAGCGAACCGTTCGCTCCGCCTTCTCCCGAACGACGCGCAGGATCGTGTCGAGGCTGTCGTTGGGCGAGGTGCGGCAGCGCATCTCGGTGCCGCAGGTGAGGCACCGGTGGGTGAGCACGTACCCGTCGTCCTTGCCGGTGACGGCATCGATGGGCTGCATCAGCCCCTGGCAGTCGTTCGCGCGGTCGCCCGGTTCGATATCGACGTGCTTGGAGTACAGGCAGTTGCTGCAGTGGTTCGTGTACCCGTTGCCGCGGATGCTCGCACCGCAGTTCTCGCAGGCGAAGTTCTCGATTGTTCGCTTGAACGCCATGCTGCTCCTCCCGCGGAATTCCGACACCAGATGACAATGCAGCGATCGTAACAAGGGCGGCAACGACGGTGCCGAGCGGGGACCAGTGACGTGGTGCGCGCGACGTCCTACGGGGCGGAGGGTGCGACCGGGTCGACGTCCGCGACGGGCGCAGTCGCGCGCCGTCGCCGGATGATCAGGACGATCACGATCGTGACGACCGCAGCAAGGGCCAGCCAGGGCAGCAGGTAACCGAAGACGAAGAACAGCCCGGTAAAGAACGCGCCGAATCCGGCCAGCCCGGCCAGCAGGGAGTCGACAAAGGTCGTCGGCGCTTTGGCCGGGGCATCCTGCTTCGACACCAGCTTCAGCTGGATCGTCGACATCGTCACCTGGTCGGTGAGGTCGCGGCGTTGCGCCTTCAGGCTGTCGAGTTCGCCCTGACGGTCGGAAACCGCGGTCTCGATCTCGATCAGCACCCTCGTGTCCTTGGCGGTCGCCAACAGCTTCAGCAGGCGACCGACCGAGGCGTCGAGTGCGGCGATGCGCGAATCGAGGTCGCGACCCTGCGCGGTGACATCCTGTGCGGACAGCTGCACGGATTCGACCCTGCCCAGCTTCTTGATGCTGTCGATGGTTGCCGTGAGGACCGACGACGGGATGCGCAGCGTGAGCGCAGCGCTGCCGGCGTTGCCGTCTGTCGGTGCCTGTTCGGTGCGGGAATCGACCCGGCCACCCGCGGACTCGACGATGTGCGCGGCCGCTGCGCTGGCATCCAACGGGTGGGTTGCCGTGATGAGTACGGTGCCGGTGGTGACGATCTCCCGAGGCGTCGCCGCGTTGACCACGGCGTTCGCGCCGGAACCCTCCTTCGCGGGCTCGGGGCCGGACTGGTTCGGAGCCTTGTCTGCCCCACTGGACGCCGTGCCGCCCGAGTCGTACGCGGTCGAGCCGCCCGACGAGCATCCGGCGAGCGCGATCGCGACGACCAGCAGCGCTGCGGGTACGACAACTTTTCGCCTCATGCTGGCAAAGCTACTGAGCATCGGTCGATACCACTACCCAACGTTTGTCACGATTCGATCGTCAGATTCCAACTGGGTCCGCGCGCGATAACCTCGAAGTATGCAGCAGCGCATCCTCGGCCGAACCGGCCGCTCCGTATCCGTAATCTCCCTTGGCACCTGGCAGCTCGGAGGTGACTGGGGCAATGTGAGCGAAGACGACGCGGCAGCGATCCTCGAGGTCTCCGTCGACTCGGGCGTCACTATGTTCGACACTGCTGACGTGTACGGCGACGGCCGAAGCGAGCAGGCGATTGGTGCGTTCCTCGCGAACCGCCCCGACCTCGACATCTTCGTCGCGACCAAGATGGGGCGCCGGGAGGCACAGGACCCCGCCAACTTCACTCTCGAGAACTTTCGCGCCTGGACCGACCGTTCACGCAAGAACCTGCGCGTCGACACCCTCGACCTGGTGCAGTTGCACTGCCCTCCGACGCCGGTCTTCTCCGACGACCGGGTCTACGACGCGCTGGACACGCTCGTCGCCGACGGGGCGATCAGCAACTATGGCGTCAGTGTCGAAACCGTGGATGAAGCCCTCGCGGCGATCGCGCGGCCCGGCGTCGCCACCGTGCAGATCATCCTGAACGCCTTCCGGCTGAAGCCGCTGGATGCCGTTGTCCCCGCAGCCATCGAAGCCGGCGTGGGGATCATCGCCAGGGTTCCGCTCGCGAGCGGACTGCTGAGCGGCAAGTACACCGCGCACACCGAGTTCGCCGGCAACGACCACCGCAACTTCAACCGCAACGGCGAGCTGTTCGACGTGGGTGAGACCTTCTCCGGCGTCGACTACGACAAGGGCGTCGAGGCGGGACTCAAGTTCTCCGGGCTGGCCGCGGAAGCCGCACTGCCGCCCACGAAGGCGGCGCTGGCCTGGCTCGCGCAGCTGGACGGCGTGAGCACGGTCATTCCCGGCGCACGCACCCCGGAGCAGGCGAAGTCGAACGCGGAGGCCGGCACGGTCGACCAGCTCTCGCCGGAGTTCACCGACGAGGTGAAGGCACTGTACGACGAGTACTTCCGCGAGGACATCCACGGTCGGTGGTAGTCCGCTAGTGGCTGCGCGCACCAGCGGGCTCGGCCGCGACTTCGCCAACCTGTTTACGGCGAACCTCGCATCGAGCCTCGGCGACGGCATCGTGCGCACCTCGATGCCCCTGCTGGCGGCGCGCATCACGCACGACCCGTTTGCCATCTCCGCGATCGCGGCGCTGGCGCTGCTTCCGTGGCTGTTCTTCGCCATTCCGGCGGGCATCCTCATCGACGGCGTGGACCGGCGCAAAGCGCTGGCACTGGCACAGGCGGTGCGCACGATTCTCGGTGTGGTCACCTTCCTGCTCGTGCTCACCGGATCGCTGACGATCTGGTGGATTTACTCGATCATCTTCGTGTACGGAGCATTTGAGACGGTGTACGACGGCGCCATTCGTGCGGTCGTCCCGAGCGTGCTCGGCAAATCCGACCTGCCCCGGGGCAACTCGCGCATCGAGGGCGGCGAGCTCATCGTGCAGAACTTTCTCGCCGGCCCGATAACCTCGGCGCTGTTCGTCGTGTCCGTGCTCATTCCACTCGGAGCGACCGGCGTCGTCTTCGCGTTTGCCGGAGCGCTGGCGCTGCTGCTGCCGAAGGTCGCATCGGGCACGCAGTTCACCGCGGCGACGCACGCGCAGCCGCGGGTGCCGTGGTACCGCCAGTTCGTCGACGGGCTGCGGTTCATCATGGACAACCGGATGCTGCGGACCCTCTGGTTCTTCAGCACCTTCGGCGGACTCATGAGCTCGGCCGCGACGGCGAGCTTCGTGCTCTACATCCTGGACACGCTGAAGGTGCCGGAGGGGCTCTTCGGCGCGTTCCTGCTCACCGGTGCCGTCGGCGGTCTCATCGGCGCCGTAGTCGCCAACCGGCTGAAGCATCGGTGGGGTACCGGGCTGACCATGGCGATCGCGACTACCACCTCCGGCGTCGCGTTTGCCTTCGTCGGCCTGGTTCCGACGCTGTGGGCGGGCGCGCTCGGTTTCGCGGCGAGTTCGCTCGCCATCACGATCTGGAACATCCTGGTCATTTCCCTGCGGCAGAGCGTGATTCCCGGCCGCCTGCTCGGCCGGGTGCATGGCACCTGGCGCACGCTGCTCTGGGGATCGATGCCGCTCGGCGCGCTGCTGGGCGGACTGCTCGCGCGGGCGGGCCTGTCACTTCCGTTCATCATCGGGGGGGCGTTGGAAGCGATCGCGAGCATCCTGTTCTTCCGGTTCCTGATGTCGTTGCCGAATCCGGAGGATGTCGACAACGGCGACAGCGTGCTCGTCGCGGAGCCGGGTCCCGGTCCGACCGATCCGGCGCTGGAGCGCTAGCGGTCGGCTAGACGGCGCGCATCCGGTTGCCGCGCGGATCGTGGGTGAGTTCGACCAGGCCCAGCGCCTCCATGAGCGGGGGCAGGTACATTCCGAAGCGTCCGCGGTAACCCTTGCGCAGGCCGTACCAGCCGCCAAGAGGATTCGAGGGGGAGCGGCCCCACGCCTCGACGCTTCCCTCAGCCGCGGCCTTTTGCTCGTCGGCGGCCCCGAGGGGCACCCAGTCGCCCTGCTCTTTCAGCCAGGCGTGCAGGTCATCGATCGCGCGCGCGTCATAGCTGAGCTTCGTCGACCCGACCTGGCAGACGAGGCTCGGGGGAGTCGTGGTCTCGTCGCGGTACATCCTGTACTCGGACGATCCGGGCGGTGTGGCCAGCACCCACGGGTCAGCCGCAGTGCCGGTTCCTGTCGCCATGTTCGCATCCTTCCGATGCGCCTCATCCTGTTCCCGATCGGCCCCGCAGTCAACCGCCCCGTCGCCATCCCCATCCCCCATTGCGGAGGACGACGCGCCGCTGTTGCGCGGGGATCGGGCCGCGCGACGGCGTGTCGTCCTCCGCAATGGGGGAGCGGGGCAGGGTGCAGGCGGGCGATGGGCCGCGCCCCCGCGCGGGGGCGCGACACAAACTAGGATGAGTGCGCGGCCCCGCTCTCCGGTCGTTCTCCAGCACGAAGGACGCAATGCTCGACACCACCCCAGCGGGAGCTGATGTTGTCAGTCGCGCCATCACAATCTTCGCCGAACGGCTGCGGGCCGACGGGAAACTCGCATGGTCCTTCGAGGGATCGGACACCGCCCGGATGCACTCTCATGCCCGCGCGTTCGTGATCGCGGCGCTCGGCGGCCCCGACCTCTACGTCGGCCGCGACCTGCGCACTACGCACGAATCGCTGCGCCTGCGCGATGAGCATTTCGACGCGGCGGTCGTTCACCTGGCCGCCAGCTTCCACGAGGCAGGAATGGATGAGTCGCTGATCACGGCGCTCGCGGCGAGGCTCGAACCCCTGCGCCGGCAGATCGTATCCCCGGCAGCCTGACGCAGCGCGCCCAGCACACTCGGTACACCCAACGCACCCAGCGCCCGGCCCAGTGCCGCTAGGTCGGCTGGATGGGGATGGGCGCTGTATCGGGAATCGGACCGTGGTCCTTGCCGCGGAGGTCGGGACTCCACCGGCGGAAGACCGTCGGGAAGAGGAAGCCGATGAGGGCGAAAATCGCGGCGACGAAGAAGCCGCCGCCCGATCCATTCGCGTCGATGAGAAAACCGGCGGCTGCCGATCCCGCGGCCGCGCCGATGAGCTGTCCCGTTCCCACCCAGCCGTAGGCCTCGGCTGTATCGCTGAACCGCACGCTCGCTGACACCAGCGTCGACATCACCGCGAGCGACGGCGCGATGCCGACGCCCGCGACCAGCAACACCGCGGTCAGCACCCAGAAGTTGCCGAACGAGAACGCGGCGAGCGTCATTCCCAGGAACACCAGGAGCATGCGCCGGGCGAGCGCCCACGGTCCGACGGGCACATTGCCAAGGGCGAGGCCGCCGACGAGGGATCCGACAGACCAGATCGCGAGCACAATCCCCGCTTGGGCCCCGGAGTCGCCGAACACGGAAACCACACTCGCCTCGATGGCTGCACACGCGCCGATGAGCAGGAAGCCGACGATCGTCGCGAGCAGCACCGGGCGCTTGGTGAGCACCTTGCCGATCGATCTGGTGCTGCGCGGTATTCGTACCCGGCCGACCTCGGGGGAGGCGATGAACCAAATCCCACCGCCGACCAGGAACGCGCCCGCGACCACGATGCCGAGCACGGTGGAGATCTGCGTCGAGACGAACGTGGTGATGACCGGGCCCGCGACCCAGATGATCTCCTGCGCGGCGGCGTCGATGGCAAACAGCGGTGCCAGCTGGTGCGAGTTGACCATCTTCGGGTAGATCGTACGCACCGCGGACTGCACCGGCGGGGAGCTGAGTCCGCCCAGGAACCCGACGATCATGTAGCCGATCACGTTGAGCTCGGCGAAGGCGATGGTGAAGACCGCGACCGTGGAGCCGGCGGTCGTCAGGATGAGCACCTGGCGCATGCCCCACCGCCCCATCCACCGTGTGGTGAGCGGGCCGGAGATGGCCTGCCCGGCACTGGTTGCGGCGAGCACGAGACCCGCGGCGCCGTAGGAGTGCAGCTGGTGCTCGACGTGCAGGAGGTACGCGAGCGACAGCATCCCGTTGGGAAAGCGCGCGGTCAGCTGCGCGGCGATGATGCGGGCAACCCCCGGGGTTTTCAACAGGTTGCCGTATCTACTCACAAGAGGACCAGCTTAGCTGTGGGCAGATTGCCGGGAAGGGGTGCAAAACACGCGGAAATTCAATGTCGGCGGATGCCCGTGACCTGTGGATAATCGCACCCCGAGTTATCCACACCTGTGGACGACACGCCACTACATATTGGGGTTAGGAAGCGTAAACTTTCCTAGATATAGTGGTCAAACCGCCGGGCCGGGGGGAACGTTTCAGGCCATCCGCGTGTGTTTTCCCGCCCTACGGAGCGGGGCGTTTCACGTCGGCTTGTGTCACTGCTTAAGAGGAGATTTTCGTGGCAATTACCGTAGTAAAGCGCAATGGCGAGCGTGAGCCGTACGACGCAAACAAGATCAACCTCGCCATCGAGCACGCGAGCGCCGGACTCGATGAGAACATCACCTGGGTCACCCAGATCGCATCCGAACTCGAACTGACGCTTTTCGACGGAATCACCACCCAGCAGCTGGATGAAGCGGTCATCCAGGTCGCACTGCAGAACGTCAAGGATGACCCTGCTTTCGACATCGTGGCCGCCCGCCTCCTGCTGAAGACCATCTACAAGCGCGTGCTCGGCGACTATGAGACCGCCGACGAGTTGAAGTCGCTGCACGTCGAGCACTTCGCCAAGAACATCACCCGCGGCGTCGACGAGGGCCTGCTCGACCCGCGCCTCGTGTCGATGTTCGACCTTGACGTGCTGGCCGCCGCTCTCGAGCCCGCCCATGACGAACTGCTCAAGTACATCGGACTCGTCACCCTCAACAACCGCTATGGAATCAAGGGCCGTAACGGTGACGCGCTCGAGGTGCCGCAGTACTTCTGGATGCGCATCGCGATGGGTCTCTCGCTCAACGAGCAGAACCCGACCGAGCACGCGATCACGTTCTACAACAAGATGTCGCGCCTCGAATATCTCGCGGCCGGGTCCACCCTCGTCAATGCGGGCACCATCTACCCGCAGCTCGCCAACTGCTTCGTCATGGAGATGCAGGACGACATGGAACACATCGCGAAGACCACGCGCGACGTGATGTGGCTCACGAAGGGCACCGGCGGCATCGGCCTCTCGGTCACCAAGCTCCGCGCCCAGGGTTCGCCGATCCGCTCGAACAACACCACATCGACCGGTCCGATCCCGTTCATGCACACCATCGACTCGATCCTGCGCGCGGTCAGCCGCGGCGGCAAGAAGTTCGGTGCCCTCTGCTTCTACATGGAGAACTGGCACCTCGACTTCCCCGAGTTCCTCGACCTTCGCCAGAACTCGGGCGACCCGTACCGCCGCACCCGTACCGCCAACACGGCCGTCTGGATCAGCGACGAGTTCATGAAGCGCGTTCAGAATGACGAGGCGTGGTACCTCTTCGACCCGCTGGAGGTGCAAGACCTCAACGAGCTCTACGGCAAGGAGTTCTCGGAGCGCTACAGCTTCTACGCCGCGGAGGCCGAGGCCGGCCGCATCAACATGTTCAAAAAGATCACGGCGCGGGAGCAGTTCAAGGCCATCCTGATGAGCCTGCAGACCACGAGCCACCCGTGGCTGACCTGGAAGGACACGATCAACAACCGTGCCCTCAACAACAACACGGGCACGATCCACCTCTCCAACCTGTGCACCGAGATCTGCCTTCCGCAGGACCGCGAGAACGTCGCGGTGTGCAACCTGGCCTCGATCAACCTGTCCCGCCACCTGGTCGACGGCAAGTTCAACTGGGAGCAGCTCGAGGAGAGCGCCCGCCTGGCGGTGCGCCAGCTCGACAACCTGATCGACATCACGGTCTCGAGCGTCGACGAGGCTGACTTCTCCAACCAGCAGAACCGCGCGATCGGCCTCGGCGTCATGGGCTTCACCGATGTCGTCGAGAGGCTGGGCATCAGCTACGAGAGCGAAGAGGCGTACGACCTGATCGACGAGATCATGGAGCACGT
>JAODMF010000002.1 GCA_025464095.1 Glaciihabitans sp. | reverse complement strand
GCCGCCGCAACCGCACCCGGCGCCGGCCATCCGGTGGGGCGCCCACCGCACCCACGGCCTGAGCCTGCGCGCGCCCTGCCCCGCACCCTTCGCCCGCGCCCTGCCCGCCCGCGCCCGCCCGTTCAACCTTGGTGGCGGGAGTTAGAGCTAGTTGGCGGGAGCCTGCGCTCCCGCCAACACACTTTTACTCCCGCCGGTTCGGCGATGACTCCCGCCGCGTGCACTTTTCTCCCGCCACCTGTTTCCCCCGCCACTTGAGGCCTGGGGAAGGGATGACCGGCGCCGGCGCTCAGCCGTAGAACGGCTGCGAGCCCGTCCCGGCCGCGAGGAGCTTCTCCAGCACCTCGGGACTCGTGGTGTTCTCGGCCAGGCGGTTCGGCTTGCCCACACCGTGGTAGTCGCTCGATCCCGTCACCGACAGCCCGTATTTCGCGGCAAGCTCGATCAGCCGTTCCTTGCCATCCTCGGTGTTGTCGCGATGGCCGACCTCGAGCCCGAAGAGTCCGGCGTCCACCAGCTCTTCGATTACGCGCTCCTCCATGACCCGGTAGCGACCGTGGGTGGCTGGATGCGCGAGCACCGGCACTCCCCCGGCGGCCACGATCATCCGCACGCCCTCGAGCGGTGACGGCGCGTAGTACTTCTCGTAGTAGCCGCTTCGCCAGTGCAGGATCGTCTCGAAGGCGGCGCTCCGGTTGGGAACATAACCCTTCTCCACCAGCGCGTCGGCGATGTGCGGGCGGCCGAGGGTCGCACCGTCCGTCGACTGGGCGAGCACGTCATCCCAGCTGATGTCGTAGTCCGCACCGATGCGCTGCACGATGCGTTCCGCGCGATGAAGCCGCCCGTCACGGATTCGCGCCGTCTCGGTCACGATTGCCGCATTGGCAGGATTGAACAGGTAGGCGAGCATGTGCGCGCTGGCGGGACCCTGGTTCGTGCTCAGTTCCATACCCGGGATCACCATGAGTCCGGTGCCGGATGCCGCGGCACACGCCTCCTGCCAGCCCGCGGTCGAGTCGTGGTCGGTCAGCGCCACCACACCCAGGCCGGCTGTTACCGCGGCCCTGATCAGCTGGGTCGGTGTTTCCGTCCCATCTGAGACGCTGCTGTGAGTGTGCAGGTCGATCGGACCACGGTCAGGCATCCTGCAATCGTATTGGCTAGGCTCGCGGGAGCATGGTCCGCCGAGTTGTTGCCGCCTCCGTCCTGGTGCTGGTGTGCCTCTTTTTGCTCGTCGCGCTGTGGCCGCAGCTGTTCTCGCTCGAGCGCGTGCTGGGCATAGCCCAGCTGGTTTCCTTGCGCGCGGCCTCCGCCTGTGTCGCCGCCGTAGTCGCCGTGGTGCTGGTGGTGGTCGCCGTGGCGGTTCCCTCCGCGCGGCGGTTCACGGGATCCCTCGCGCTCCTGTTCGTCGTCTACTGCGCGCTGACCCTCGCGGTGCTCACCTCCCGCGGATTCGACAGCAAACCCCTGCCCGCGGCCACGTCGAGCGACCTCACGGTGCTGTCCTGGAACACCCTCGGCAACGCCCCCGGGCAGCAGGAGATTGCGCGGGTCGCGCTGGCCAGCAGCGCCGACATCGTTGTCCTGCCGGAGACGACGAGCGGCACGGGCAACGCGGTCGCCGCGCTCATGGCGGCCAGCGGTCATCCCATGTACGCATATTCCCGGCATTTCGACGTGATCAGTCCCTCGCGTTCGACGACCCTGTTGATCAGCCAGAAGCTCGGTCGTTACACGGTCGACAAGACGCGCGGCAACACCTCGACCCTGCCCACGGTGATCGCGCGCCCCCACAACCCGGCGCTGCCGACAATCGTCGCGGTTCACGCGGTCTCGCCGACCATCAGCGAGATGACCCACTGGAGTGCCGACCTCACCTGGCTCGCCCAGCAGTGCGTCGCGCCGAACCTGATCATGGCTGGCGACTTCAACGCGACGGTCGACCAGTTGAACCACGGCTCGAGTCGTACGCCCGGCTCAACCTTCGGCGATTGCACGGATGCCGGCGTCACCACGCACTCTGCCGCCATCGGCACCTGGCCCAGCCAGCTGCCACCGGTCCTGGGCACACAGATCGACCACGTGTTCAGCACCCGGAACTGGGTCGCCCGCGGGATGAAGGTGCTCACGAGCGAGGATGGAACGGGCAGCGATCACCGTCCGATCCTCGTTCGCCTCGCGGTGCGACAATAGGTGAATGGCTGATTCTGCTGAGAAGGCTCCCCGCGCGACCGCCAACCGTTCGACCACACCGGTCTCCGACGCGTTCCAGGCGTACATCTCCACGAACTGGGCGGAGAGGGCGGATGCCCTGCCCCAGCCCCGCGAGCAGGCACCGTACGCCGCGGCTCGCCGGCGCTCGCTGTCCGAGCGGTTCCCGGGCAAGCGCCTGATCGTCCCCGCGGGCGCGGCAAAGGTCCGCTCGAACGACACCGACTACGCCTACCGCCCGCACTCCGCTTTCGCGCACCTCACGGGCTGGGGCAGCGACGCCGTCGCCGACAGCGTTCTGGTGCTGGAGCCCACGTCCGACGGCCACGAGGCCACGCTCTACTTCCGCGAAGCCGCTGGCCGCGACTCGAATGAGTTCTACGCGAATCCGGAGATCGGCGAATTCTGGACCGGCCCGCGCCCCTCCCTCGCGCAGGTTGCCGCGGACCTGGGATTAGCGACGAGCAACCTCGCCGCGTTCTCCGACGTGATCGACAGCGTCGACGCCGATACCGTGGTCGTGCGCTCGGGCGACCGTGACGTCACCGACCAGGTCGACGGGCGACGGCTGCTCGCAGCGGACACCGAAGCGCTGGAACAGGATGCGGACGACGAGCTTGCCGAGTTCCTCTCCGAGTTCCGGCTCGTCAAAGACGAGTACGAGATCGAGCAGATGCGCCGCGCTGTCGCGGCCACCCGGCTCGGGTTCGATGACGTAATCGCCGACCTGCCGCAGATCACGGCCCACGAGCGCGGAGAACGCCTCGTCGAGGGCACGTTCAACCGGCGCGCCCGCGCAGAGGGCAACACCGTCGGGTACGACACGATCGCCGCATCCGGCCCGCACGCCTGCGTGCTGCACTGGACGCGCAACGACGGTCCCGTTGTGCCGGGCGACCTGATCCTGCTCGACGCCGGTATCGAACTCGACAGCCTCTACACCGCCGACATCACCCGCACCCTGCCCATCAGCGGCACGTTCACCCCGATCCAGCGCCGTGTGTATGAGGCCGTGCGCGAGGCCGCGGATGCCGCATTCGCCATCGTGAAGCCGGGCATCCGTTTTCGGGAGATCCACGCCGAGGCCATGAAGGTGATCGCGGCGCGAACGGCCGAGTGGGGACTCCTGCCGGTCAGCGCGGACGAATCGCTTGAGCCGGAGCACCAGTACCACCGCCGCTACATGGTGCACGGCACAAGCCACCACCTCGGCATCGACGTTCACGACTGCGCCCAGGCGCGGCGTGACCTCTATGCCGACGGCATCCTTGAGCCCGGCATGGTGTTCACCATCGAACCCGGCTTGTACTTCCAGCCGGATGACCTGACCGTTCCGGAGGAGTACCGCGGTGTTGGGGTACGGATCGAGGACAACATTCTCGTGACCGCTTCGGGCGCCGAGAACCTGTCGATCGGCATCCCGCGCACGGCGGATGACGTGGAGGCGTGGCTCGCCGGCTAGTTTTCGGCGGCGCGGTCTACTCGTCCGCTGATGCCCGCGCGAGTGCCTGTTGCGCATTCGCCAGCAGTTCCGGCGAAATGAGGATCTGGTAGTTCGACGCGAGCACCTGGTGGGTCGACGTGAAGTCACGGCGGCGGCGGTTGATCGCGTAGGTGACGATGCCGAACAGCATCCCGAAGCCAGCGCCGATCAGCGCAGCGGCAGCGACGAAGCCGAGGTTCTGCGTCGGGGAGAAGATCAGGAAGACCACGCCGGCGAACAATCCGAACCAGGCGCCACTGGCCGCTCCGGCAGCGGCCGCCCGGCCCCAGGTCAGCTTGCCGGTGACCCGCTCGACCGTCTTCAGGTCGTTGCCGACGATGGAAAGCTGCTTGACGTCGAAGTCGGCCTTTGCCAGGCGATCCACGACGCCCTGCGCTTCGAGATAGGTGTCGTAGGTGCCGAGGGCGTCACCGCGCGGCACGGTCGGCTGCAGCTGCGGCGTGCGCGCGAAGGGGCTCTGGTTGGTCACGGACTCATTGTGCCACGCCCGACTACGCTGGTACCCGTGAGCGCCACGAGAGTATTCGTAGCCCGCCTGGCCGGGTGCTCCGTTTTCGACCCCGCGGGCGACCGGGTCGGCAAGGTTCGCGACGTTCTCGTCGTCTATCGCAACACGGATGCACCCCGCGTCGTCGGTCTCATCGTCGAGGTCCCCGGGCGTCGGCTCGTCTTTCTCAACATCGGTCGGGTCACCAGCATCGGCTCCGGCCAGATCATCACGACAGGCCTGATCAACCTCCGCCGCTTCGAGCAGCGCGGCGGCGAGGTTCGGGTCATCGCGGAGATTCTCGGGCGCAAGGTGAAGCTGCGCGACCGCTCCGGCGAGGCCACCATCGAGGATGTCGCGATGGAAGAGGTCGGGCCCGGCGAGTGGGATGTCAGCCAGCTGTTCGTCCGTCGCCCGAAGGCGACCGCATCCGTCTTCGGCAAGGGCGCGACCGTGTTCGTCGACTGGAACGAGGTCACCGAGACCTCCACCGTGGGCGAGGCGCAGTCGGCCCAGCAGCTGATCGCGAGCTACTCCGACCTGCTGCCCGCCGACCTCGCGAACGCCATGCTCGACCTGCCCGAGCAGCGCATGCTCGAGGTGGCAGAAGAACTGTCGGATGACCGCCTGGCCGACGTGCTCGAGGAGATGCCCGAGAACGACCAGGTCGACATCATGAACAAGCTGGACGACGCGCGCGCGGCCGACGTGCTCGACCAGATGCAGCCGGATGATGCCGCCGACCTCATCGCCCAGCTCAGCGACGAGCGGGGAGAGGCCCTGCTCGACTTGATGGAGCCGGAGGAAGCGGAGGATGTGCGCTTCCTCCTCTCCTACGCTCCCGACACCGCGGGCGGACTCATGACCACGGAGCCGATCATCGTGTCGGCGGACGCGACGGTCGCCGAGGGTCTCGCCCTCATCCGGCGACACGAGTTGGCCCCCGCGCTCGGCGCCGCGGTGTGCGTGACCCTGCCGCCCTACGAGCCGCCGACCGGGCGGTTCCTCGGAATGGTGCATTTTCAGCGGATGCTGCGCTACCCGCCAAACGAACGACTCGGCACCCTGCTCGACCAGTCGCTTGAGCCTGTGATGGCCAACACGAGCGCGGCAGAGGTGTCGCGCATCCTCGCGAGTTACAACCTCGTCTCCGTGCCCGTTGTTGATGAGAACCGCCGTCTGGTCGGGGTGGTGACCATTGACGACGTCCTCGATTACCTGCTTCCCGATGACTGGCGAAGTACCGACCATGACAGCGATACGCGCTCGCAATTCAGCGATACATCGACCGCAGCCATCCCGATAAAGGCAAGGAGGACAGGAAATGGCACGCGTTAGCCGCTCGGAATCCCGTCTCGACTCCCCCAAGGGCCTTCGCCAGAACTTCGTTCCGCGCTTCGAGAGTCGAGACCGCTTCGGTCGCTTCACGGAGTGGGTGGCGCGGGCGATGGGAACGCCGACGTTCCTCTTCGCTCTCACGCTGTTCACGATCGTGTGGCTGCTCTACAACGTCATGGCGCCGATCCCGTGGCGATTCGACTCGTCCGACCGCGGATTCACGGCGCTCACGCTGATCCTGTCGCTCCAGGCCTCGTATGCCGCGCCGCTCATCCTGCTCGCGCAGAACCGGCAGGACGACCGCGACCGGGTGCAGATCGAGCAGGACCGGCAGCGCGCCGAGCGCAACCTGAATGACACCGAGTACCTTGCGCGCGAGATCGTGTCCCTGCGGCTCGCCATGAGGGAGCTCGCCAGCAAAGACTTCATCCGTGCCGAGCTGCGGTCGCTGCTCGAGGAGCTCGACAGGGAAAAATCCGAGAAGTCCGAGAAGGACGCGGCCGGGTGACCATGCCGGAGACCGAGCCCGCAGGCGCGGTCGAGGCGCGCATCCGAGTCGCGCTCGCCCGGGTCATCGATCCGGAGATCCGGCGGCCCATCACGGAGCTCGACATGATCGGCGCCGTCGTCGTCGACGCGGGGGCGGCGACCGTCGACCTCAAGCTGACGATCATCGGATGCCCCGCGGCGGACACGATCGAGCGGGATGTTAGCCAGGCCGTGGCATCCGTTCCCGGCGTGCGTTCGACGACGGTCGCCGTGTCGGTGATGAGCCGCGAGGAGCGCACGGCCCTCACCGAGAAGCTGCGCGGCGGACGCCCCAAGACCCTGCAGTTCGGCCCGGAATCACTCACCCGGATCTACGCGGTCACCAGCGGCAAGGGCGGTGTCGGCAAGTCGACGCTCACCGCCAACCTCGCCGTCGCACTCGCCGCGCGCGGGCTCCGTGTCGGCATCGTGGACGCGGACGTGTTCGGCTTTTCGATTCCCGGCATCCTCGGAATCGACGGGGTGAAGCCGACGCAGGTGAACGACATGATCCTGCCGCCCGTCGCGCACGACGTGAAGGTGATCTCGATCGGGATGTTCGTCCCGTCGCCGAGTCCGGGGCAGGCGGCGCAGAACACCGCCGTCTCCTGGCGGGGGCCGATGCTGCATCGAACGATCCAGCAGTTCCTGACAGACGTTTATTTCGGCGACCTGGACATCCTGCTGCTCGACCTGCCGCCCGGGACCGGCGATGTCGCGATCTCGATCGGCCAGCTGCTGCCGCAGTCGGAGGTGCTCGTGGTGACGACACCGCAACCGGCAGCCGCCGAGGTCGCCGAGCGCAGCGGGCTTGTCGCTCGCCAGACGGGCCAGCGGGTGATCGGTGTCATCGAGAACATGGCCGGTCTGGCGCAACCCGACGGCTCGATCCTGCAGCTGTTCGGCTCGGGCGGCGGGGCGGATGCCGCGGCGCGGCTCTCAACGGATGACCAGCCGGTTCCCCTCCTGGCGTCGATCCCGCTGAGCGTGCCCCTGCGCGAGGGCGGTGACGCGGGTGAACCCGTCGTGCTGGCTCATCCGGAGGACCCGGCGGCCGCGGCGATACTCGCGCTGGCAGCGACGCTCGCGGTACGCGAGCGCGGCCTGGCCGGCCGCAAGCTCGGCCTCAGCGTCAGCTAACCCTCAGCGACAACTGAGCGTCAGCGTCACCTGACCGTCAGCGGGGCTCGACGAGCCGCGCGAGCAGCTCGGTGAGCAGTCGCTCGGTGAGCGGGGCGGGCAGCGCTTCCATGATCGCGAGCAGCGGCGCCATCCGGTCGGGAAGCACGCCGTCGCCGCCGAGACCGAGCGCGGTGAGCAGTTCGAACGCGCTGGTCGAGTCGAGCGCACCACCGCCGCCCAGGTCCGGCAGGCTTGCAAGCACCTCAGCGGGCGAGACCGCGGGGATGCCGCGCACCGCGTCGGCGGCACCGACGAGCGCTGCAGAGAGGTCGGCCAGGACCGACTCGGTAACCGGCGTGATGGTCAGGTGGGTGGTGTGCGGCAGGTGTGTTCCGTCGGACTGCGCGAGTCCCGGCTGCAACTGCAGCAGCCAGCCCGCTCCGCGCACCTGGTCGGCCCAGTGGTGCGGATCCACGCGGCGCTCTGCGGGCACCGATTCATCCGTGGCGACCGCCAGAAGCGGCCCGACCGGCGTGCCAACGATGCGGAGGCCCTCGATATCGCCGATGACCTCGATGAGGGCGAGGGTCGAGAGCGCGCAGGAACGCGCGAGCTTCGCGAACCCCGGCTCACCGAGCGCCTCCACGATCGCCCACGATGCTGCGAGCGCCCCGGCCGACTTCGAGCCGAGCATGGTCGGGTTGACCACCGGGTACCCGGGCCACTGCGTCGTCGCGAAGTACTGGGTGCGCTGGCGATCGCGTCCGCGCTGCAGGAGAACGGATGCGCCCTTAGGGGCGTACCCGAACTTGTGCAGGTCGGCGCTCATGCTGGTTACTCCGGCGACCCGGAAGTCCCAGTCGGGCAGTGTCCCCCAGAACGGCAGCACCAAGCCGCCGATGCAGGCATCCACGTGACAGTCGATGCCCCGCGCGAGCGCTTCGGCGGCCACCTCGGCGACCGGATCGAGCGCGGCGAAGGGGTACGACGGCGCGGAGACGACGACGAGGGCCACCTCCGGCGCCATTCGAGCGGCGAGAGCTGCGGCATCCAGCGTTCCGGTCGTCGGATCGACGGGAACCAGGTCGAGCTCCAGGTCGAGGTAGTGCGCGGCCTTATGAAACGCCGCGTGCACGGTGGTCGGCGCGAGCAGGCGAGGTCGCCCCGTTCCGCCCCGAGCACGCCAGTTGTCCCGTGCTGTCTTCACGGCAAGCAGGCAGCTCTCGGTACCGCCGGTCGTGACGCTGCCGACCACCTCGGTATCCCCGTGCAGGAGCGAGCGCACGAAGCCGAGCACCTCGTGCTCCATCACGGCGACGGAGCTGAAGGTCGTCGGGTCGAGCCCGTTGACCGGCTGGACCATGCGAATCGCGGATGCGGCAAGCTCGTCGATCTCGGCCAGGCCCGAGTCGTAGACATAGCTGAGCACGTGGCCGCCATGCGTCGGCGCGTCCGCGTTGCGAAGCTGCTGAAGGCGAGCGAGGATCTCCTCCGGTGGCGTCTGGAACTGGTTCATGCCGCGACCGCAATCGACTCGTCGATGTCGGCCTTGCGGAGCCGGTAGCGAGCCAGCGAGACCAGGCTGGCCGCGATAATCACGGCGGGAATCACACTGAATGAGATGACGATCCCGGCGAGAGCGCTCGTCGGTTGCGCCACCGCGTGCGCCGATGTGGATGCCACGTAGCCGGTGATCGCCAGTACAACGGTCAACGCCGTCGACCCGAGCGCCATACCGGTCGTCTCGCCGGCGGTCCACACGCCGCCGAACGAGCCCGCTGATCCCCCGCCGTGCCTGCGCGCATCGTGGGCGATGACGTCGGGCAGCATCGACATCGGCAGCGACTGCATCCCCGCGTATGCCGCTCCGGCGAGCCCAACCGGCAGGTACACCCACGCGCCCGGCGCCGCGATCAGACCGAGCATCGACAGCGCGGCAACCGCGAACAGGACGCTTGCGAACACGAACGCGCGCTCCTTGCCGATGCGGCGCGCGATCAGGGCCCACACCGGCGCGAAGAGGATGGCGGGGGCAATGAGCGCGACAAAGAGAAACGTCACCGCATCCCTGCTCTGCAGCACCCAGGTGGCGACGTACTGCGCTCCGGCAAGCATCATCCCGGTCGCGAGTGCCTGCAACAGGAAGGTGAACAGCAGCGCGCGGAACGGCTGGCTGCGCCGCAGCACCGCGATGCCGGCGCGGTACGCATCGGCGAGTGACACCCTTTCCGCGATGAGGGCCGCCCGCGAGCTCTCGAGAGGCTCGACAAACGCCGCAGGAGCGACCCGCGGCGCGACGCGCGCGGACACCAGCATGCCGATACCGATGACGATCCCGGCGACGACCGCCATCAGCAGGTAACCCAGGTAGTCGTTGGAGCCCCCGAGGCTCCGCAGTGCCGGGCCGCCCGCGCCAAAAAGCAGGATCGCGAGCGTGAGCACGACCACGCGCAGCGAGAGCAGTCGCGTGCGCTGCTCGTAGCCATCCGTCAACTCAGCCGGGAGGGCGATGTATGGCACCTGGAACAGGCTGAAGGCGGTCGCGGTGAGCACGAACGCGACGAATACCCATCCGCCGGCGGCCAGCTGCGGCAGGCCGTGTGGCACAACGAAGGTCAGGATGAAGAACACCGGCAGCAGCACGCCGCCCAGCACCATGAAGCGCCGCCGCGATCCCGTGCGGGCAAGGCTGCGGTCGCTGAGAGCGCCGATCACCGGGTCGATGATCACGTCCCAGACCTTCGCCGCGGTGACAATGATGCCTGCCGCGATAGCTGCGATGCCGAGGCTGTCCGTCAAGTAGTAGACGAGAACGAGCCCGGGCAGCGTTGCAAAACCGCCGGTACCCACCGAGCCGATCGCGTACGTGACGAGTGTCTTTCTCCCAAGAGATCGCTCCGCTGCGGCCATGGTCGAGAGTGTAGCGTGAGCCCATGCCAGCTAGTGTGCTCGATCGATCGCTCGTCGCCGGGCTTGTCGCCGACCTGTCCGTCTCTGGTTCCTCGACGGTATCCGTGATCGCCCCGTTCACCGGTGACGTGCTGCACGACCTGCCCCAGGGCACTGCCTCAGACGTAGAGGATGCCGCGGCCGCCGCCCGCGTAGCCCAGCGCGCCTGGCACGCAGCGGGCTTCGCTCACCGCCGCCGGGTGCTGCTCGCGGCGCACGATCGTCTGCTGGCCGACCGCGAGAACCTGCTCGACATCCTGCAGACCGAGACGGGCAAGACCCGCGGCCAGGCATTCGAGGAGGTGTTCCAGGGCGCGTCCGTCACCCGGTATTACGCGGTGGCGGCCAGGCGCATCCTGAAGACCCGGGGTCGACGGGCGGCCATCCCCACCGTGGTGAGCACGCGCGTGAGCTACGAGCCGAAGAGCCTCATCGGCGTGATCACGCCGTGGAACTACCCGCTCAGCCTCGCCCTCATGGACATCGTGCCCGCGCTCGCCGCCGGCAGCGCCGTGGTGCAGAAGGCGGACAACCAGGGCGCCCTGAGCATCCTCGCCACCCGCCGGGCGTTCATCGACGCGGGGGTTCCCGCGGCGCTGTGGCCGGTCATCGCCGGCGACGGTGCGACCGTCGGCAACGCGATCGTCGATGCGTGCGACTACATCTGCTTCACGGGCTCCACGCCAACCGGTACCGCGGTCGGGGTGCGCGCCGCGGCTCGACTGATCGGCGCATCGCTCGAACTCGGCGGCAAGAACCCGATGATCGTGCTCGACGACGTCACTCCTGCGATCGCTGCAAGGAAAGCCGTGTACGCGTTCTACTCGTCGATGGGCCAGCTCTGCGTGTCCATCGAGCGCGTCTACGTGCAGCGCGCCGTTGCCGACGCGTTCATCTCGGCGTTTACCGACCGCGTCAGGGCGCTCACGCAGGGTCCGGCGCTCGACTACCTCACCGATGTGGGCTCGCTCACCTCCGCCGCCCAGCTCGAGCGCGTGAAGGGTCATGTGGACGACGCGGTCGCCAAGGGCGCGACGGTACTGGCGGGCGGCCACGCGCGCCCCGACCTCGGCCCGTACTTCTTCGAGCCGACGGTGCTCACCGGCGTCACCGACGACATGGCCTGCGCTCGCAACGAGACGTTCGGCGCGGTCGCCGCGATCACCGTGGTCGAGACCGAAGCCGAGGCGATCGCCGCGGCCAACGATTCGGAGTTCGGCCTGAACGCATCCGTCTTCACCGGATCGATCAGCCGCGGTCGCCGGGTCGCCGATCAACTCCTCACCGGCAGCGTGAACATCAACGAGGGGTACCGGGCGAGCTTCTCCAGCGTGGATGCGCCCATGGGCGGAATGAAGCACTCCGGTCTGGGACGCCGCAACGGGCCGGAGGGCATCCTGCGGTTCACCAACGCGCGCACGGTTGCCAATGCGACCGGCGTGCTCAGTCTGCCGAGCACCGGACCCGAGTGGGGCAGGATGACCGGGCTCATGATCACGCTGCTGCGGCTGCTGCGCGGAATCGGTCGCGCGTAACGGTCTCGCGGCCTAGGTGGCCTCGCTGTCGTACGGCGCCGGCTTGCCCTCCCGCAGGAAGCGCTGGCGCTGGATGTACGCGCCCTCACGCACGGGCTTCACCACCGGCGCCGGCTCGTCGTCGAGCAGTGCCTCGCGGATGATGCGGCGCGGGTCGTACTGGCGCGGGTCGAGCTTCTTCCAGTCGACCTCGTCGTAGTCCGGCCCCATCTCCTCGCGCATGCGATCTTTCGCCCCATTGGCCATCTCCCGCAGCGACCGGGCGATGCGGCCCAGCTGCGCGGCATACTTCGGCAGGTGCTCGGGACCGACCACGATGACAGCGATGACCGCAATCACGAGGAGCTTGTCGAAGTCGAACACCCGCCCAGAATATCCCGCCGCAGGTGTGCACTGACCCTAGGCTGAAGGCGCAGAAGGAGCAGAGTGTCCGACAAAGACCTGAATTGGAAGTTCGCCGAAGAATTTGTCGTCGAATCCGAAGAGCTCGCGGCGGCGCGCCAGCACTCGCTCGAGCTCGGCATCGAGCCAGTATCGCCGGCCGTGGGAGCGCAACTGGCGGTGATCGCCGCGGCGACCGCGGCATCCACGATCATCGAGATCGGCACCGGGGTCGGCGTCAGCGGGCTCTGGATGTTCGCCGGTGCGCCCGAGGCGATCCTGACATCCATCGACGTCGAACTGGACTACCAGCAGTCGGCCCGCCAGGCGTTTATCTCGGCGGGCATCCCGGCTAATCGCGCACGACTGATCGCGGGGCGCGCACTCGACGTCCTGCCGCGCATGAATGAGTCGAGCTACGACATCGTGCTCGTGGATGCCGACCCGCAGTTCGTCATCGAATACGTCGAGCACGGGCTGCGACTCGCTCGGAAGGGCGGCACAGTGCTGCTCGCGCATGCCCTGTGGCGTGGAAGAGTAGCCGACCCCGCACAGCGCGACGAAACAGTCGTCAACTACCGGACGGTACTCCAGGAAAGCGCGAAATCGCCCGCGGTTCTCAGCGCGCTGTCACCCGTAGGAGACGGCCTGCTGCAACTGACGAAAGTTTCGGACTAGCGCGGCCATCCGGGAACGGATGCCGCGCGCGCGGAAGAGTTAGGCGGTCTGGACAACGCCAGCGAGGGCGTCGTGCAGTTCCTTGGCTTCGGCGTCGTTCACGGACACGACCAGACGGCCGCCGCCCTCAAGGGGAACGCGCACGATAATGAGGCGACCTTCCTTGACAGCCTCCATTGGGCCGTCCCCGGTCCTCGGTTTCATGGCTGCCATGAGTTGTCCCCTTTCACACGGATACATGTCCATTATCGCCTATTTTCACGGGCGCGCAGAACGACGGGGGCGTGGGAGCGGGGTCACGGGGGCGTCCAGTCGTACCCGTCCGACCACCAGGCGATGTACAGCCACCCCCACTGAAGGGCAAGAAAAACCAGCACCATGGTCACGCGGTAAAGCGTGGACTTCGGCTGGGCCACCGTGCCGAGCAGCGGAAACATCGGCAGCAACAGTCGAAAAGTGCTCGACTGCGGAAAAAACACGGCGAGCAGGTAGATCGCCCAGCTGGCGCTCCACGCGCGGAGGTCGAAGCCCAGTCGCCTGGCCGGTGGCGTGAACAGGAACGCGAAGAATCCGGCCACGACGAGGACGAGCACAATCGCGCCCCACAGTGCCGGCGCCGGCCAGTGGTTGAAGTTCAGCCACCACTGTGCGCCCTGCAACCACGGCTGGAAGGGCAACAGCTCGACGTGACCGATGTAGTCGGAACGCCAGGACAGCTCGGTGTCGGTGTACGCAGTAAGCCGTCCGGTCACGGCCCAGGCGATGGCGGGCCACGCGAGACCGGCGAGACCGGTGAAGACGATGGCAAGGACCGAAGCCCACCGCTCGTCCCGGGGAAAGGAGTCGCGATTCCGCGTCCACCAGCGGTGCGCGACGTGCAGGACGAGAAACAGCGCGAACGCCAGCCCGGTCGGCCGGGTGAGGGACAGCACGAGAACCACGGGAAGCAGCCGCAGGTACCGCCGCTCGGCCACGAGGTTCATCGCCCAGAGCAGGAAGAACATCTGCATCGACTCTGCGTATGCCACCTGCATGATCGGGGTGACTGGCGCCACACAGAACAGCACTGTCGAAAAGAGCGCCGTCCCGGAAGGCAACACCCGGGCCATCAGCCGGTAGAACATCAGGGCTGAACCCGCAGCGAACAGCACGGAGACGACGACCGCCATGATCGCGAACGGAACCACGGACGAGCTCAGCGCGGCAACGGTGATCGGGTAAGCGGGCATGAAGGCCCAGGCGTTCTGAGCGATGTGGCCGTCCGGGGTGAGCGGCAGTTGCGACGGGTAGCCGGAAACGCCGACGATGTAGAACCAGTGCCCGT
Source organism: Glaciihabitans sp. (assembly GCA_025464095.1). Classification (GTDB taxonomy): domain Bacteria; phylum Actinomycetota; class Actinomycetes; order Actinomycetales; family Microbacteriaceae; genus RYN-84. The sequence goes on along the minus strand of JAODMF010000002.1, from coordinate 91,834 downwards.
CCCAGAGCGAGGCGAAACTGAAATAGTCCGGATGCGGCCTGGTCCAGAAGTTCTGCTGCTGCATCGCGGCGAAGGCCAGCAGGAAGCTGGTGGTGATCACCCGCGAAGCGAGAAAAATCACCAGCACGCGAACCCACCACGGCGTCAGCCGGTAGCGAATCCTCCACGGGACGGATGCTGCGGGCCATGCCACCTGCCGCGTCACGGTGGTTCGGTCAGTCACGCGCGCTCGTGCCGGTGAGCCACGCGCGCAAGCCGTTTTCGCAGTCGATAATCTGCTCGAGCGCCACGCGCTCGTCGTCCGCGTGCGCCTTCAGCGGGTCGCCGGGGCCGTAATTGACGGCCGGGATGCCGAGCGCGGAGAAGCGGGCGACATCCGTCCAACCGTATTTGGGTTTCGCGACACCCCCGACCGCGGCCAGGAACTCGACGGCGACCGCCGAATCGAGCCCGGGTCGCGCCCCGGCGGCCACGTCGACCACCGTCAGGTCGAAGCCGCCGAAGAGCTCCCGCAGGTGCGCGATCGCCTCGTCGGCTGAGCGACTCGGAGCGAAGCGGTAGTTGATGTGCACCATCGCCTCATCGGGGATGACGTTGCCCGCGATGCCACCGGAGATGCCGACCGCATTGAGTCCCTCCCGGTAGACCAGTCCGTCGACTTCCACCTCGCGCGGCACGTACGCGGCGAGCGTGTCGAGCACTGGCGCGAGGTCGTGGATGGCGTTGTGACCAACCCAGGCGCGGGCGGAATGGGCTCGCAGGCCAAAGGTGCGCACCTCGACCCGAAGATTGCCGTTGCAGCCGCCCTCGATGGTCGAGTTCGTCGGCTCGCCGAGAATGGCGAAGTCGCCCGCGAGCAGTTCGGGGCGCGTGCGCGCGAGCCGGGCGAGGCCGTTGAGCGACTCGGAAACCTCCTCGTGGTCATACCAGATCCACGTGATGTCGACCTCGGGCGCGACCAGTTCTGCGGCCAGCTTCAGCTGAACAGCGACGCCCGACTTCATGTCGACGGTGCCGCGGCCCCACAGGTAGTCGACGCCGTCGATGGTCTCAAAGCGGGTCGGCAGGTTGTTGTTGAGCGGCACGGTGTCGATGTGCCCGGCGATCACCACGCGTCGGGCGCGGCCCAGGTTCGTGCGCGCAACGATGGCGTCAGCATCCCGGATCACCTCGAGGTGGGCGAGACCAGACAGCCCCGCCTCAATGGCATCGGCGATGCCGCGCTCGTTGCCGGAGACCGACTCGAAGTCGCACAGCTGTCGCGTCAGGTCGATCGAGGATGCCCCCAGGTCGAACACGGGCAGCGTCGGATCGGCGATCGGCATTGCAGAATTCTACCGGGGCACCGCGCTCGGTACTCTTGCAGCATGACTTCTCGCGCAGCCTGGGGCTACGGTCTCGCTACGATCGCCGGTGATGGCACCGTGCTCGACACCTGGTATCCCAGCCCCTCCCTCGGTGAGCTTCCGCCCGGACGCGACCGCTACATCGCGCCGGCCGAGTTCGAGGATCTCGCGGTCGCCGACCCTCGCCGCAACGTGCGGGTCGACTTCGTCACGGTCGACATCGACCTGGATGCCGCACCCGCCTCGACACCGGACGCCTACCTGCGCCTGCACCTGCTCAGCCACCTGCTCGTGGCCCCCAACACGATCAATCTCGACGGCATTTTCTCGCACCTGCCAATCGTCGTCTGGACGAATGCCGGCCCCGTGCACCCCGACGACTTCGATCGTCTCCGGCCTGCCTTGCGCCGGGCTGGAATCGCCGCATACGGTATCGACAAGTTTCCGCGGATGCTCGACTACGTCACTCCGCCGCGCGTGCGCATCGCCGACTCCGGCCGCGTGCGTCTTGGCGCACACCTTGCACCCGGAACTACGGTCCTCCAGGAGGGTTTCGTCAACTTCAACGCGGGCACCCTGGGCGCGTCCATGGTGGAGGGACGCATTTCGCAGGGCGTCGTGGTCGGCAACGGATCGGACATCGGCGGCGGGGCATCCATCATGGGCACCCTCTCCGGCGGGGGAACGGAGCGCGTCATCATCGGCGAGCGTGCCCTGCTCGGCGCGAACTCCGGCATCGGCATTTCGATCGGCGACGACAGCGTTGTGGAGGCGGGGCTCTACGTGACCGCAGGCACGAAGGTGACCGTCCTCGGCGGGGAACCGCGCATCGTGAAGGCTGTTGAGCTCAGCGGCATCCCCGGCCTGCTGTTCCGGCGCAACTCCGTGACCGGTGCCGTCGAGGCGCTCGCGCGGTCGGGTGCCGGCATCACGCTCAACTCGGCGCTGCACGCGTAGCCCTCCCCCGCCCCTCCCTGCCCTGCCCTGCCCTGCCCTGCCCTGCCCTGCCGCCATCCCGCAAGGCCCGGTCGACGCGCGCGATCGTGTCCCCGCGGTCACGCCACAAACCGTGCTTCCGCACCCGCACCACGCGCCAGTTCGCGTGCACGAAGTTCTCGATCCGCGTGATGTCTTTCTCGTACTGGTGATCGTCGGACCGGTGCTGGTCCCCGTCGTACTCGACGATCGTTCGCCAGCGCGGAAAGACGATGTCGGCGCGACCGAGAACGCCAGCGGTTCCGGATATCGCGAAATTCAGACTCGGCTCCGGGAAACCAGCGCGCATCAGCAGCAACCGCAACAGCGTTTCCGGGCGCGACTCAGCGCCCGAGCGCACGAGTGGAAGCGCGGCGAGAGCCAGCCTGCGTCCTCGTCCGCGAAATCGATGGGAGAGCGTCGTCAGGTCGTCAAACGACGAGAACGGTCGGCCGGGTTCCGGGAACACGGGTTCGAGGATCAAGTGGTCCGCGACCGCGACGAGATCGTCGAGCCGAAGGTGCTGGGCGAGCGCGATCCAAGTCGAGACCGGGTCACTCACCGGCAATCCGAACCGATCGACAATCGAAAAGGGGATGTGCGGCGCTTGGTGGCCGAGGATGCCGTTACTGCGGGGCGCGCGTTCGGGGATCTGTGTCGTGACGTGCAGCGGCTCCGCTTCGGAAAAACTCGTGGGCAGAGGGCAGTTCCACAGCCGAGCTGCGGTCGTGTGGCTGAAAAACTGCCCGGGTCGAAGCAGGGGCGAGTACTCGCGCGCCCTGGCCACAACATCCGCCTCGCTGTCGGGTGCACGGCGCACTGCCCGCACCGCGTGAAAGGGGCGTTTCAGGTCTGTGCCCCTCAGCCGTCCTTCACCGATGTGTCGATCGGATGCGGTGCGAACGTGGAAGGGGACGGCGGACAGGTCGGGTGGGAGCTGGACGCGGCGCGGCATCCACTGAATCTGCCCGTCAGCGAAGACACCGGATGCCCCCAGCGGACACCGGTGGACAGATTCCCGTTTTCCACACCCCGAGTTGTCACATATCGATGCAAATCCGGGATCTTGGGTCGATATGCGACAACTCGGGGAGGAGGGGAAGGGGCGCGGGGGCGGGGGCTAGCGCGAAGGCCAGGCCCGCTCGGGCGAACCGACGTAGAGCTGTTGCGGGCGACCGATCTTCGTTGCCTGGTCGTCGTTCATCTCGCGCCAGTGCGCGATCCAGCCGGGCAGTCGGCCGATGGCGAACAGCACCGTGAACATCCGCGGCGGAAATCCCATCGCCTTGTAGATGACGCCGGTGTAGAAGTCGACGTTCGGGTACAGCTTGCGCTCGATGAAGTAGTCGTCGGCGAGCGCGGCTTCTTCGAGCTCCTTGGCGATGTCGAGCAGCGGGTCCCGCACACCGAGAGCCGCGAGCACTTCGTCCGCGCTCTCCTTGACGAGGCGGGCGCGGGGGTCGAAGTTCTTGTACACCCGGTGGCCGAAGCCCATCAGGCGAACGCCCTCTTCCTTGTTCTTCACGCGTTCGATGAACTTGCTGACGGACTCGCCGGAATCTTTGATCTCGCCGAGCATCTTCAGCACCGCCTCATTGGCACCACCGTGCAGGGGGCCGTAGAGCGCGTTGATGCCCGCCGAGATCGAGGCGAAGATGTTGGCCTCGGTCGAGCCGACCAGGCGAACAGTGGATGTCGACGCGTTCTGTTCGTGGTCCTCATGCAGGATGAGCAGGCGGTCAAGCGCCTTGCTCACCACCGGGTTCACCTCGTACGGCTCTGCCATCGTGCCGAAGTTCAGTTTGAGAAAGTTATCGACGAAGCTGAGCGAGTTGTCCGGGTACAGGAATGCCTGCCCGAGGCTCTTCTTGTGGGCGTAGGCGGCGATGATGGGCAGCTTCGCGAGGAGGCGGATCGTGGAGATCTCGACCTGCTCCGGGTCGTGCACGCTAAGCGAGTCTTCGTAGTAGGTCGACAGTGCCGATACGGCGCTCGACAGCACGGACATCGGATGCGCGTTGTGCGGCAGCGCAGAGAACAGTTGCCGCAGGTCTTCGTGCAGCAGCGTGTGCCGGCGGATCTTCTCGTCGAACTCGCCCAACTCGTCCGCGGTGGGCAGCTGGCCGTGGATGAGCAGCCAGGCCACTTCGAGGTACGTCGAGTTCGCCGCGACATCCTCGATCGCGTACCCGCGATAGCGCAGGATGCCCTTGTCGCCGTCAATGTACGTGATCGCACTGCGGGTCGCGGCGGTGTTCACGAACCCCTGGTCCAGCGTGGTCAGGCCGGTCTGCCTGGTGAGGGACGATATGTCGATGGCGTCCCGGCCATCCACCGCCTTGACAACGGGAAACTCCGCTGTGACGCCACCGTAGGTAACTGTCGCCGTCTGGGGCTGGTCATTGGCAGCGTCGTTCACCCCTACAGCCTAATTGTCCGGCGACGGTAGCTGCGCATCCACCAACAGAGTGCCAAGTTCGTTGGAGGGTCTCTCCAAACGGCCGGGAGGAGGAGCAGCGAATCTAGGCGGCGAGTCGCGCCGCGGCGGCGGCGATGTCCGCATCCGTCGCGGTAAGCGCGACGCGAACGTGGTCGGGCGCATTGTCACCGTAGAACGTGCCCGGCGCGACCAGGATCCCGCGGTCGGCCAGCGCTCCGACCGTCTCCCAGGCGCCTTCGCCGCGCGTCGCCCAGAGGTAGAGGCCGGCGTCACTCGAGTCGATTCGAAAGCCGGCAGCTTCAAGCGCTGGCTTCAGGCGCGCCCGGCGGGCACGGTAGATCTCGGTCTGGGCGGCAACGTGCGCGTCATCACCGAGAGCGGCGACCATCGCGGCCTGAACCGGCGCCGGAGGGATGAGGCCCGCATGCTTGCGAACCGCGAGCAGTTCATCGATGAGGTCGCTGCACCCCGCCACGAAGCCCGCCCGGTACCCTGCGAGGTTCGACTGTTTGCTGAGCGAGTACACCGAGAGCACGCTGTTTCGATCCCCGTGCAGAACTCGCGGGTCGAGGATGGACGGCGTCGGTCCGTCGCCAACCCAGTTGAACTCGGCATAGCATTCGTCATTCGCGACCACGGCGCCGAGCTCTCGCGCACGCGCGACCGCGCGTTGCAGGAAGTCCACGTCGAGCACGCGGCCGTCGGGATTCCCGGGCGAGTTCAGCCAGACGAGCCGAGTGTTCTCCGGCCAGTGCGCAGGATCGTCGGATGCGAGCACCGTTGCGCCGGCGAGAGCGGCGCCGATGGCGTACGTGGGGTAGGCAACAGTGGGCTGGACCACTACGTCCCCGGCGCCTATGCCGAGCATGAGCGGAAGCCAGGCGATGAGCTCTTTCGAGCCGATCGACGGCAGGACGTTGGCGACGCTCAGGTCATCGACCCCGCGGCGGCGGGCATACCAGTCGACGATCGCCTCACGGAGCGCGGGACTGCCGGCGGTCTGCGGGTAGGCATGCGCGTCCGTCGCTGCAACCAGCGCGTCACGGATGACCGCCGGCGTCGGGTCGACGGGCGATCCGACCGAGAGATCGATAATTCCGCCCTCGAACGCGCGGGCACGGTCTCCGAACGGAATCAGCGCATCCCACGGAAAATCGGGAAGATCGAGGCTCATTCGGCGACGGGCTGGGGAGGTAGCGCGCTGATGAGCGCGTGGTCCTTGTGGATGACGCCGACCTTGGCCGCGCCGCCCGGGGAGCCGAGGTCGTCGAAGAATTCGACGTTCGCCTTGTAGTAATCCGACCACTTGTCGGGAAGATCGTCTTCGTAGTAGATCGCCTCGACCGGGCATACCGGCTCGCATGCACCGCAGTCGACGCACTCGTCGGGGTGGATGTAGAGCATCCGGTCACCCTCGTAAATGCAGTCGACAGGACACTCATCGATGCACGCGCGGTCTTTCAGATCAACGCACGGGAGGGCGATCACATAGGTCACTGGTTCAGTGATCCTTTCACTTCGTTAGACGTTCCAATCTTAGCCGTCGCGGCACGCTTCACTCGCGGCCAGCCGAGCACGAGGAGGGCGATGAGAACGGGTCCGTAGGTCCACGCGTAGCCGGCGAAGTTGTTGGGTACCAGCACTGAGCCGCCTGAGGTGGGCAGCGAGGTGATGGCGTCCGCTACGAGGATGCCGATGGCCGCGCACCCGGCGACTACGCGGGTCTCCGTGACCAGCCGAAGGCCGAGGAGCAACAGCAGCATGAGCACGAGCGAGACGATCAGTCCGACCGAAACGGGTACGCCACCGATTTCGATCGATGCCTGGTGGAACACGGTGAGCAGTGCGCCGATGCCGAACCCGGCAATGAGGGTCAGCACGCTCAGCGCGATCTTGAAACGCCAGGACCGCTTCGCGAACGGCGTTCCGGCTGCCTGTTCGATGTGGATGCGGCGGTAGGACTCGATCGCGGAGATCGGCACGCTGTGGCCGTCGGCCATCACGAATCGCTCCCCCTCGACAACCCCCTGCGTCCGGTAGCTCGCCAGCGCGGATCTCTTGCGCTCGAACTCATCGGACACGTCGATGTCGACGGTGGCCTGGGAAGCGGATGCCACCGGCTCCACGACGAAGAAGGGAACGCCGTACACCTCCGCAGCGCGACGCGCGGCCTGGTGCGCACGGATGTGATCCGGATGTCCGTATCCGCCGTTTTCGTTGTAGCTGACGACCACGCTCGGATGCACGTCGGCAATGACAGCGGCGATGTCGGCGGCGACCTCGCCGAAGTCGGCGCCCGTGAGCGAGTCTGGCGCGACGGCAGCCGGCGCCTGGGCGCCCACGGCACCCCACACCATGCCCGAGTCGCGGTACTGGCGCGCCGGTCGGCCGGGCCAGCGGGCATCGGATGCGCCGAGGTAGCGGTGGTCCGACACACCGAGAACGCGGAGCGCCGCGGCGATCTCGGTCTCACGCTGAGCGCCGAGTGCTTCGGGGTCGTCCCGCAGGTGTTCCAGGTCGTCGGATACGACTGACCCGAGTTCGCCACGCGTGCAGGTCACGACGGTCACCCACGCGCCGTTGTCGGTCAGCCGCGCTATCGTGCCGCCGGTCGAGAGGGACTCGTCGTCCGGATGGGCGTGCACGAACAGTACTCGTTCAGGCTCACTCATGGCTGCTGCTCCTCGTCGGCCGTAAATCGAGTTCGATCATTGGACAGGATAGTTCGCGTCGGTTAGGGTCGAGTGGGTAAGGATAGCCTTACCAATACGAATCCCGTCTCCCCCGACACAGCAGAAAGTTCCTTCGTGCTCGCAAACTTCCTCATCGGCCTTCGTGAAGGCCTCGAGGCCGCCCTGGTCGTGGGCATCCTCATCGCCTACGTGCACAAGATCGGGCGCACCGATGTGCTCAAGCGCATTTGGCTCGGCGTCGCCATCGCGGTGGCCATCTCGCTCGGCGTTGGCGCGATCCTCACCTTCGGGGCCTACGGGCTGTCGTTCTCGGTGCAGGAAATCATCGGGGGTTCACTCTCCATCGTCGCCACCGGGTTCGTCACCTGGATGATCTTCTGGATGCTCCGCACCGCACGCGGGCTGTCGAAGGAACTCCGGAGCGAAGTCGACGCGCACCTCGCCGGCGCCGGCTGGGGACTCGTGCTGGTCGCGTTCCTCGCGGTCGGCCGCGAGGGCGTAGAGACGGCGCTCTTCATTTGGGCGGCGGTGCAGGCCACGGGTACCCAGTCGTATCCAGCACTGGGCGCCGGGCTCGGCATTCTCGGTGCGCTGCTTCTCGGCTACCTCATCTACCGGGGCGTTGTGCGCATCAATCTCACCAAATTCTTCACGTACACCGGCTTTTTCCTGATCATCGTCGCCGCGGGCGTGCTCGCTTACGGGATTCACGACCTGCAGGAAGGCGGCGTACTCCCCGGCCTCAATGCCCTCGCCTTCGACATCTCCGCCGTCATCCCGCCCGACAGCTGGTACGGCACGCTGTTGCGGGGCACTCTCAACTTCACTCCCGCGTCGACGTGGCTGCAGGTCATCGCCTGGCTGGTCTACGCGGTGCCGGTGCTCACGATTTTCGGCCTCAGCGTGCGTCGCCAGCGCGTCGGCTCCGCGCCCGTCGCGCCATCCGTGCCGGTAACCGAGGGAGCCAGGTGAGGCGACCCGCCCGCGCCGTCGTCGCGGCGGCCGTCGGTCTCGTCGCGACGCTGGCCCTCGCGGCGTGCGTGCCGAACTCCCCCACCGGGGTTGCCACGGCATCCGGCGCGATCACCGTCACCAGCACGGCAACCGCCTGCTCGGTCTCGTCGTCGACCGCGCCCAGCGGCACACTGAGCTTCGCTGTCACGAACGCGGGCACCGAAGTGACCGAGTTCTACCTGCTCGCTGATGACGGCGAACGCATCGTCGGCGAGGTCGAGAACGTCGGACCCGGCATCACCCGCACCCTCGTGGTTCAGGCCAGTCCCGGCAGGTATTTCACGGTCTGCAAGCCCGGGATGCTCGGCGCAGGCGTTGGCAGGGCCGCGTTCACCGTCACAACGTCCGGCAAGGCGCTCGCCTCCGCCGGTAAGAACGCGACCCAGGTCGCCGCCGCAGCGGCCAACTACGTGGCGTACCTGCGCAAGCAGGTCGAGACACTGGTCACGGGGACCGACACGTTCCTTTCCGCCTACCGCGCGGGCGATGACGCAAAGGCCCGCAGGCTGTACGCGATCACCCGGTCGACCTACGAGCGCATCGAGCCGGTCGCGGAGTCGTTCGGTGCGTTGGACTCGAAGCTTGACTTCCGCGAGGCCGACGTTCCGAAGGGCACCGAGTGGACCGGATGGCACCGCATCGAGAAAGACCTCTTTCCGCCCGCGGCGAAGGATAACGGCGCAAAACCGTACGTGCCGTTGACAAAGGCGCAGCGCATCCGGTTCGCTGACCTGCTCGAGAAAGACACCGCCGCTCTCAGCACCGAGATCCATCAGAGCAGTTACACCCTCCCGATCGACGCAATCAGCAATGGGGCGATCTCGCTGATGGACGAGGTCGCGAGCGGCAAGATCACGGGTGAGGAAGAGGTCTGGTCGCACACCGACCTCTGGGACTTCCAGGGCAACCTCGAGGGGGCGAAGGTGGCCTTCGACGGCCTGCGCGACATCATTCGACCGACCGACCCCGCGCTCGTCACGCAGATCGACGCCCAATTTGCCGCCCTGCAGGCGCTGCTGGCCACGCACGGCACCCTCCGGTCGGGCTTCACCTACTACGACAAGCTGTCGACCGCCGAGGTCAAAGCGTTGTCGGATGGCGTCAATGCGCTGGCCGAACCACTCAGTCGGCTCACCGGCGCCCTGGTGCAGTAGTGCCGGGCAGCCCGAGGCTCGTGTGCCAGAAACCACGGCGATGAACAGATCACCGGATGCTGCCGAGCCGCAGTCGACCGGCCTCTCCCGCCGCGGCCTCCTTGGTCTCGCCGGCCTTGGCGCCGTTGGCTTCGCCGGTCTCGGAGCCAGCATCGCGCAGGCCGCTGCCGAGCAGGGTTCGACCGGGTCGGATGTCGCGGCGACCTACCCCTTCTTCGGCGACCATCAGGCTGGCATTGTCACGCCTGCCCAGGATCGGCTGCACTTCGCTTCCTTCGACGTCAGCAACATCAGCCGGGCGGAATTGAAGAGCCTGCTCTCCGACTGGAGCTACGCCGCCAACCGAATGACGGCCGGCCGCGGCGCCGGGGCTTACGGCCCCACCAACGGCCCATACGACTCGCCTCCCGACGACACCGGCGAAGCTCTCGACCTTGCACCCGCCGGCCTCACCATCACGTTCGGCTTCGGCCCGTCGCTGTTCGATTCACGATTCGGCCTGTCGACCAAACGCCCGGCCGCCCTGATCGATCTTCCCGCCTTCCCGAAGGATGCACTCGACCCGGCTCTCGTCGGCGGCGACCTGTGCATCCAGGCCTGCAGCGACGACCCGCAGGTCGCGGTGCACGCCATCCGCAATCTCTCGCGGATCGCATTCGGTCGCGCCAGCCTGCGCTGGTCGCAGCTCGGCTTCGGGCGCACGTCATCCACCACTCGCGCGCAGGTCACGCCGCGCAACCTGTTCGGCTTCAAAGACGGCACCGCGAACCTCCGCGCGGAAGACACCAGCGCCGTGGCGAAGGAGGTCTGGGTGCAGGCATCCGACGGCCAAGCGTGGATGACCGGCGGCAGCTACCTCGTCGCCCGCAAGATTCGCATGACCATCGAGACCTGGGATCGCACGTCACTCCGCGAGCAGGAGACCGTCATCGGCCGCACCAAGGGCGACGGCGCCCCGCTGAGCGGCGGCAGCGAATTCACCGCGCCGAACTTCTCCACCGTGGGTGCGCAGGGCTCGCCCATCATTCCCGCGGATGCGCATGTGCGGCTCGCCCACCCCAAACAGAACGACGGTGCTGCGCTCCTTCGTCGCGGCTACAACTTCGTCGACGGCAACGATGACCTCGGCCGCCTCAACGCCGGCCTGTTCTTCCTGGCCTACCAGCGCGACCCCCGCACGCAGTTCGTGCCGATCCAGCAGAACCTCGCCACGAATGACGCGATGAACGAGTACGTGCGCCACGTCGGATCGGCGATTTTCGCGATTCCCCCGGGCGCGAAAGAGGGCCGCCCTCTCGGCGCGGCCCTCTTCGACTGACGGTGCCGGTGGTGCTATTTGCTTGTTGCCGGGCCGACTGAGTAGCTGACCACCCAGGCATCCTTGTCTTTGGCGATGACCACGAGGAGCGAATGAGTGTCGTCCGCAGCGACGATTGACTTTCCCGCGGTACCGTTCGGCGTTACCGCCGTCTCCTTAAAGCCGGCGCTCTTCAACTTCGCCTCGAGGTCGGCGCTCGGGTCAGCGCCGGTAACCTGCACCGTCACGTTCCAGACCTTATCGGCGCCCTTGCCGATCGCGCCGGCGAGCACCACTTTGCCGTCGAGCACGGGAACATTCTTCGGGAAGTCAGCGGGGATGCTGGTGCCGCCGACATCCACCTGGCCACCGGTGGCGCCTTTCACCAGGTTCTGGATGGGGTTGCCGAAGCAACCCGTCAGCAGCGGCGCGGTTCCGAGGGCGAGAACTACCGCCAGCGGGATCGAGATGGTTCGAGACAGCTTCGACATGATCTACTCCTTGGGGGACTGTAGGTTCGAGAGCGCGAGGAAACTCCTCATACCCTACTCACGCAGCAGCCCGCCCAGAAGGTAGAGGCGAGCAAAGTTCGATGAGAAAACTGCTCGCCGGCGATCGCCGGTCGCGACTACGCGTTCTGCTTCTTGAGACGTGACGTCGAGCGAGCGCGGGCGTTCGAATCCAGTTCCACCTTGCGGATGCGCACAAACTCCGGCGTGACCTCGACACACTCGTCTTCACGGGCGAACTCGAGGCACTCCTCCAGGGTCAACTTGCGCGACGGCGTCATCCGCTCGAACGTGTCCGAGGTCGACTGGCGCATGTTGGTGAGCTGCTTCTCCTTGGTGATGTTCACGTCCATGTCGTCCGCACGCGAGTTCTCGCCGACGACCATGCCCTCGTAGACCTCCTGCGTGGGCTCCACGAAGAATGACATGCGCTCCTGCAGGGCGACCATGGCGAACGGGGTCGCAACTCCGGCGCGGTCGGCGACGATCGACCCGTTGACACGAGTCGTGATCTCGCCCGCCCACTGCTCGTAGCCGTGCGAGACGGCATTCGCGATGCCCGCACCGCGGGTGATGGTGAGGAACTCGGTACGGAAGCCGATCAGGCCGCGCGACGGCACGATGAACTCCATGCGCACCCAGCCGGTGCCGTGGTTGGCCATGGACTCCATGCGGCCCTTGCGCGCCGCGAGCAGCTGGGTGATGGCGCCGAGGTACTCGTCCGGGGCGTCGATGGTGAGGTGCTCGAAGGGCTCGTGCACCTTGCCGTTGACCTGCTTTGTGACGACCTGGGGCTTGCCAACGGTCAGCTCGAAGCCCTCGCGCCGCATCTGCTCGACGAGAATGGCGAGCGCCAGTTCTCCACGACCCTGGATCTCCCAGGCATCCGGGCGGCCGATGTCGACCAGCTTGATCGAGACGTTACCGACCAGCTCGCGGTCGAGGCGGTCCTTGACCATGCGGGCGGTGAGCTTGTGGCCCTTGATCTTGCCGATGATCGGGCTGGTGTTCGTGCCGATCGTCATGGAGATGGCAGGGTCGTCGACCGTGATGGTCGGCAGCGGGCGCACGTCGTTCGGGTCGGCGAGGGTCTCACCGATGGTGATCTCGTCGATGCCTGCGACAGCGACGATGTCACCGGGGCCGGCGGACTCGGTCGGAAAGCGGTCGAGCGCCTTCGTGATGAGCAGCTCGGTGATCTTGACGTTCTGGACGGTGCCGTCGTGCTTGACCCAGGCGACCTGCTGGCCCTTCTTGATCGTGCCGTTGAAGACACGGAGCAGGGCGAGGCGGCCGAGAAACGGCGACGCGTCGAGGTTCGTCACGTGCGCCTGCAGCGGGTGGGCGTCGTCGTAGGACGGGGCCGGCACGTGCTTGAGAATCGCGTCGAACAGGGGCTCGAGGTCGTCGTTGTCGGGCAGCGAGCCGTTCTCGGGCTTGTTCCAGCTCGCGGCGCCGTTGCGGCCGGAGGCGTAGACGACGGGCACGTCGAGGATCGCGTCCAGGTCCAGGTCGGGCACGTCATCCGCCATGTCGCTGGCAAGGCCAAGCAGAAGGTCCTGCGACTCGGACACGACCTCGTCGATGCGGGCATCCGGACGGTCCGTCTTGTTGACAAGCAGGATGACCGGCAGCTTTGCCTCGAGCGCCTTGCGCAGCACAAACCGCGTCTGCGGCAGCGGGCCCTCGCTGGCGTCAACGAGGAGTACGACGCCATCCACCATGGACAGGCCGCGCTCGACCTCGCCACCGAAGTCGGCGTGGCCGGGGGTGTCGATCACGTTGATCGTGATGGGCCCGTCGGTCGCGTGAGCACCCTTGTAGGAAACTGCGGTGTTCTTCGCGAGGATCGTGATGCCCTTTTCGCGCTCCAGCTCGTTGGAGTCCATGGCGCGCTCTTCGAGGTGAGCGTGCTCGGCGAACGAGTTGGTCTGTCGGAGCATGGCATCAACGAGAGTCGTCTTGCCATGGTCGACGTGCGCGACAATGGCAACATTGCGCAGGTCGTTGCGTGTGGCAATAGCCATGGTGTATTTCCTTGCATCGAAGTGAGTGCGCCTCTCGCGAGTTCTCCGCGAGAGATCAGCGGGTCGTCGTAGCCGAACAAATCGCCGGTACCAAGATCTGGGCGCGCAGGATCGCGTCAGCGCAGACCTGCGCCGTCGAGTCTACCGTGCTTACCTGAGTTCTGCGCCTGTTCGGTACAAGCGCACCCCGGCGCGCGGGCGCCGTCGTCGCCAACGGGCGCGGAAACCGCTAGATGCCGACGCGGCGGCTCTCTCGCCGTTCGCGCTGGGCGATCGGGTCGGGAAGCGGCACCGCGGAGATCAGCCGCTGCGTGTACGGGTCTTTGGGTGCGCGCAGGATGTCTTCCTTACTCCCCTGCTCAGCGACCCTGCCCTGGTTCATGACCACGATCCGGTGCGCCAGCAGGTCGACGACCGCGAGGTCGTGGCTGACGAAGAGGCACGCGAACTGCAGCTTCGCCTGCACCTCCTGCAGCAGCTCGAGCACGCGCGCCTGCACCGACACGTCGAGAGCACTCGTCGGCTCGTCTGCCACCAGCAGCTTCGGATTGAGCGCGAGCGCACGGGCGATACCGATGCGCTGGCGCTGGCCGCCGGAGAGTTCATGCGGATACCGGTTGCGGAAGGAACGCGGCAGTTCGACCTGTTCCAGCAGCTCCTCTACCCGAGAGTTGATCTGCTTCTTGTCGAACAGTCCGGAGAGCAACAGCGGCTCACCGATGCTCTCGCCGACGGGAAAGCGGGGGTTGAGGGAGGATCCGGGGTCCTGAAAGACGATTCCGATGTCACGCCGAACGGCACGCAACTCCCTGGAATTGGCAGTCGCGATGTCCTGGCCGGCGATGGTCAGCCGGCCGCCGGCGACCGGAACGAGGCCGACGGCAGCGCGGGCGATTGTCGTCTTGCCGGATCCGGATTCGCCAACGAGGCCGACGACCTCGCCCGGGTGGATGTCGAATGAGACGCCGTCCACGGCGAGGAACGCCGGGATGCGCCCCCGCTTCGGGTACTTGATGTCAACATCCTGCAGCCGAAGAACCGGCTCCTCCTGGCGAGCGAGCGCCTCAGTGACGATCGCCTCGCCGGTGCCGAGGTGCGGTACCGCCGCGAGCAACTCCTGCGTGTACGGGTGCTTCGGGTGGTTGAAGATGTCGACAACGGAGCCCCGCTCGACGACTTCACCGTGGCGCATCACGATCACGTTGTCAGCGAGGTCGGCAACCACGCCCATGTCGTGCGTGATGATCACGATGGCGCTGTTGAGCCGCTTGTGCAGGCGACGCAGCAAATCGAGGATCTCGGCCTGGATCGTGACGTCGAGCGCGGTCGTCGGTTCGTCGGCGATGAGCATCGCCGGGTCGCAGGAGATGGACTGGGCGATCATCGCGCGCTGGCGCTGGCCACCGGACAGCTGATGCGGGTAGGAGTCGAACGCCTTCTGGGGATCCGGCATCTCCACGAGGCGCAGCAACTCGAGCGCACGCTCGCGGGCCTGTGACGGCGTGATCGGGAAGTGCACGCGCAGCGACTCCATGATCTGGAAGCCGACGCGGTACACCGGGTTCAGGGCCGTCATCGGCTCCTGGAAGATGACAGCAATGTCGTTACCGCGCACCGACCGGAGGGTCGCCTGTGAGGCTCCGACGAGCTCGATGCCCTGCAACTTCGCGCTTCCGTGAACACGGCCGTTGGCCGGCAGCAGGCCAAGGAGTGACATCGAGCTGACGCTCTTGCCGGAGCCGGACTCGCCAACGATGGCGAGGACCTCGCTCGGATTGACCCGATAGTTGATGTGCTCGGCCGCGGGGATCCACTCGCCGCCCACCCAGAAGTCGACCCCGAGGTCGGTGACCTCGAGGATTGGCCGCACGCCCGTCGGGCCGATGTCGTTCTGTGCCTTGGTCGCCGGCTTCTTTGCCGCCTTCCTTGCGGCGCGCGCTGCTGCGCGGCCCGCGGCCTGTCCCTCGGCGTCGTACTCGGTGCTGGCGTTCATTTCTGTACTTCACTTCTGTGCTGGTGGGTACTTCTGTGCGGGTGGGTGGCCGGCATGGCCGGGGACATCGATCCGCGTGCGACCATGGACGCATGGCGGAAACGATCATCCTGCGGCCCGGGTTCGGAAAGGTCCTGACGATCGCTACCGCCGCGGTCATCGCTTCGTGTGTGGTCGCGCTCGTCGCGGAGGGCAATGCCCTGACCGCGGTGCGTTTCGCCCCCGTGCTGCTGACCGTTGCGTATCTGGCCTGGCTCGGATTCTGGGCTCCGGCCGTCGAAGTGAGCGACGGAGGCGTCACGCTCATCAACGTGCTGAGCACCGTGACGCTGCCGTGGCCGAGCATCCAGCGCATCGACACGCGCTACGCGCTCACGCTGTTCACGAGCTACGGGCGCTTCGTCGCGTGGGCCGCTCCCGCTGCGGGCCGTCACCGCTTTCTCGGCACGGCGGCCGCTGAGGCCCATCACCTGCCGGAGAGCACGATGGTCGCCGGAACGATCGGTCCCGGTGACCTGCCAACGACTGACTCCGGCGACGCTGCCGCCATTGTTCGGCGTCGATGGGATGCGCTGCGCGACGCCGGTCACCTCGACGAGGGCGCGCGTGATCCCGACCTTCGGCCGGTGCACTGGAGCCGCGGAAAGCTGGCGATGCTCGTCGCGCTGGTTCTCCTGAGCGCCGGGTGCCTGCTCTTCGTGCCTGCGCGCTAGGCGCTCGCTCACAACCGGGGCGCTCACTACAGCACGTCCGTGTCGGTCGTGGACCGCGGCTCGGCGCCGGTCGGACGCGGGCGAACCCAGCCGGCGATGACGCGGCCCATCTGGCGATAGGGTCCGACGCCGCCGGGGATGCGCCGCTGGCGCGGGTCGAACGCGTCACGCAGTCCGTCACCGATGAAGTTGATGCCGAGAGCGATGATGATGATGAACAGGCCCGGCCACCAGAACAGCCACGGCCGGGTCTGGAACGCCCCCTGGTATTCATTGATCAGCTGACCGAGAGACACGTCGGGCAGCACGATGCCGAAGCCAAGGAAGCTCAGTGCCGCTTCGGTCAGGATGGCGCCACTCATCAGCAGCGTCGTCGAAACGATGACGACGCCGATGGCGTTCGGCAGGATGTGCTTGAAGATGATGCGACCGGTGCTGGCCCCGGCAACCCGGGCGGCATCCACGAACTCCCGCTCACGCAGGCTGAGGAACTCACCGCGCACGAGGCGGGCGAGAGCCGTCCAGCCGAGCAGGCCGAGCCCCGCACCGAGGGCGGCAGCGCCCAGGCCGCCCAGCGCGCGACCCAGGACGGCCCCGATGATGAGGATCGGGAAAATGATGAACAGGTCGGTGAGGCGCATGAGCCACTGGTCGACCCAGCCCCGGTAGAACCCGGCGAGCGCGCCGATGACGACGCCGATGACCGCGGAGATGCCACCGAACAGAAGCGTGACCACGATCGACTGCTGGGCTCCGCGCATGACTCGGGCGAAGATGTCACGCCCGATCTCATCCTGGCCGAACGGGTGCGAACCGAAGTTGAACGGCAGAACCCAGGTGGGGTTTCCGTGGTTCACGATGGCGTTCTGGTCGAGGTAGCCCCATTGCCACCACCCGGGAACGTGCGCGCCGAAGATGTCGATGCCGATCGAGGAATACACGAGAATCACCATCAGCACCAGGATCGCGATGGAGATCATCGCACCCTTGTGACGAAGGAACCGGCGACGAACGATCGTGCCCTGGCTGAGTCCTTCGACCTCACGCTGCTCGATCGTCAGTCCGGCCTTGCCGGGATCATCCGGATTCTCGGTCTGCAGAAAAATGTTCGACATGGTTAGTTCACCCGGATTCGTGGGTCGAGTGCCGTGTAGGCGATGTCAGCGAGGATGTTGAAGACGATGGCGACGACGCCAACGATCAGGAACACGCCCATGATCACGTTCAGATCGAGCGGGTCGTGCAGCGCCGCGGTGAACAGCGCCCCCATCCCCCGCCAGGCGAAGATCGTCTCGGTGATGACCGCACCACCGATCAGGCCACCGACGTCGAAGGCAACCACGGTGATGACCGGGATCATCGCGTTGCGGAACGCGTGCCGCATGACGACGGTGCGCTCGGTGAGGCCCTTCGCGCGAGCGGTGCGCACGTAGTCCTGGTTCATCACTTCGAGCAGGCTCGCGCGGGCGTACCGCGTGTATCCGGCCAGCGAAATGAGGATCAGGGAGATCGTCGGCAGCAGCAGGTGAGTGTAGGTATCGAGCGACGTGAACCAGATGGAGCCGGCAAGGTCGGGCGTGTTGGCCCCGACCGTCGCAATGGGTCGACCTCCGACCGCGTTCACGTAATCCGGCCAGGACTGCATCAGTCGGTCCACGATAACGAGCAGCGAAACCAGGAATGCAGTGATCGCCGCAGCGCGCGCGGACGGCCAGCGGTCATCCTTGCCCAGAAGCAGCCCGGCGAGCAGGCCGAGGCCGATCATCACGGCAACAAAGGCGAACAGCACCCCGATCGGCATCGCGACCGTGAAGACGAACTGCAGCGGGTACCAGATGGCCCCCGCGAGCGCGACCATGATGAGCGACGCGTACAGTGCACGCCGGTTCGAGAGGCCCGTCGTCAGCGACGTGACCATGATCGCGGTGAGCGCCCCCAGAACCAGGACGAGCCCCGGTCCGAGGAACGGTGTCGTGAACCAGTTCGTCACCTGGAAGAACAGGAGGATCGCCGCCGTGATCACGGTTGCGGAGCCGAACACAATCAGCCGGGGTTTGCCCTCGCCACCGATGATGCTCATCCACACGAACCCGGAGACGAGGGATATGACGACGATCGCTATCGGCCCTATGACGGGGCTCGCGAGGAAGTTGTTGAAGCCGATGGCAACGTACAGCTTCAGCAGCACGGCGACCCAGAACGCGGGGAGGGAGAAGAACAGGAACGACAGGAACGTGACCGTGTAGTCGTATCCGCTGTACTGGCGAAGGGCCGTACTCATGCCGATGGCGACACCGAAGATGACCGCGAGCAGCGTCGATGCTGTCACGAGCTGGATGGTGTTGGACACCGACGAGTTGAGCAACTGGATGACTGAGTGGCCGTTGACACTGTCACCGAGGGTGAACTGGCCGATAAATCCGCGCAGGATGCCGCTCAGCCAGATGAAGAAGCGCAGGGGCGGCGGCACATTGAGGTCGAGAGCTTCTACTCGAGCGGCAATGAGTGCTGCCTTGTTCGGGGCGGTCGAACCGCGGAGATCCCCAAGCGGGTCCCCGGCGATGGCCGCGAGGTTGTAGATGACGAAGCTGGCGACGAAGACAACCAGGATGGAGGCGCCGAGGCGGCGGATTATGAACGAGAGCACAGTAGCTATTCGTCGCTTTCTGTTGCATGGAAAAGCTCAGGTAGCGACACGTTACGCCAGCAACCCGAGCAAGAGGGCTAAACCACCGAACCGAATCTCACGCGCGCACCGGGTGCGGTCGTGAGGATGGCCGGGGCGGATCGTGAGATCCACCCCGGCCACTTTCACGGAACTACTTCTTGGTGGGTGCCCAATCCCAGAAGTTCCAGAAGTACTGCGGAGCCAGGAACGCGGGCTTTACACCCGTGACCGAAGTGCTCCAGGCAGTAACGCCCGGGAACTGGAAGATGGGGACCGTCCACGCCTGCTTGCCGATGATCTGGTCGGCCTGCACGAGGAGTGCATCCTGCTTGGCGGTGTTGGTCTCCGTGGACAGGCTGTTGTACAGCGCGGTCAGTTCCGCGTTGTCCCATCCGTAGTAGTTGTTCAGGCCACCGGGGGTGTAGTTCGCCTGGTTCTGCGAGATAGCGAGGCTGGTGGCCTGCCATCCGAACAGGGCGGCGTCGTACGAGTTCGGCTTAGCCGACAGGTCCTGGCCCCAGGTTTCACTTCCACCATCGATGACGGTGATGCCGGCGAGCGCTGCGGACTGGCGAACCAGCTCGTACTCCTGCTGGCGTCGGGTGTTCGTCTTTCCGTAGAGGAAGCGAACCTTGACGTTCTTCACACCGGCCTGGGCGAGTTCCGCCTTGGCCCCTGCAATGTCGACCTTGTCGTACGCGGCGTATGCCCCGGCCTTCTGCACTGCGTCGTATCCGGGGGTGCCGGGCACGAACTGGAGCGACGCACGCAGAACGGCGTCGGGCTGCAGCGGCTTGATCAGCTTGTCAACGATGTCCTGGCGAGGAACGGTCTTGAGGAACGCGTCGCGAACCAGCTGGGCCTTGGCAGCGTCTCCACCGTAGGTCTTCGGGTCGAACGGCCCACCGTTGGTGACCTGGAGGTCGATGTGCTCGTACGTCGACTCGGTTGCGGCCTTGTAGTTGACACCGGACAGGCCCTTGATCTGCGTCAGCAGGTCGGCGGTCGGCTGGCCTTCAGCGATCTTCACTTCACCGTTCTGGAGGGCGGTGATCTGCGCCTGCGGGTCACCGATGACGCGGATGGTGATCGTCTGGTACTTCGGCGACGGTCCCCAGGTGAAGTCCTTGCGAGCGGTCAGCGTGACGTACTGCTGGTCCTTGAGGTCGGTGACGACGTACGGGCCATCAGAGAGCAGCTTCTGCTTCTCGGTCGGCATGTCCAGCATCTTGTAGTCGTTCGTCCACGACTTGGCGACCGGGCTGAGGAAGCCGTAGTCCTTCGTCTGGATCGCCTTGATGATGGCCGCGTTCGCTGCGTCGCCGGTGTACTTCTTGCCCGGATAGGCGAGCTGCACGGTTCCATGCGCCGAGACGCCGATCGGGAACGACAGCTCCCAGTCAACGAACGGCTTGTCGTAGACGATCGTGACACTGCGGTTGTTGTCGCTGATCACTGGCGTCTTCGAGACAAGGTCGAGACCCTGTCCCTTGACGGCACCGGCGTTGAAGAAGACGCCCGCGTCAAGTTCGGCCTGGTTCGTGATGTTGCCATCAGCGTCGTACTTGGCCTCGACGTTGTTGAGGTGAGTGGTGAGAGCCGCCCAGGTCAGCAGCATGTCTGCGGCACCGACCTGCACGCCATCCGACCACTTGACACCCTCATTGACCGTGTACTTGATCGTGAGGGGGTTCTGCTTCTCGACGGTGTAGGTACCGAACTGGGTGTTCTTCACCAGCTTCTGGCTGTCGTCGTAGTAGTTGAACGAGGAGTTTGCGAGGTACGAGACGTTGTTGTTGGCTGCTGCGTTTCCGGTGGCCGACAGGGTGTTGTATTCCTGCATTGGATCGTTCCACGCGACGCTGATTTTGCTGCCGGTGATCACTTCAGACTGTCGTGGAACGGCGCAACCCGAAAGTACGAGGGCCGCAACGCCAACAACCGCGGCAACCGCGGCTATGCGTTTGATCTTCAATTTTCCTCCTGTGCAAAGTGGAGCACCGGCAGCACGATTCCTAGCGAGCCACCGAGCTTATTAACAGCCACCCTAGAACGGGTGACGTAATGGGCCAAACGTGGTGGACCAAACGTTACATAGTGGTAACTCACTTTCGAGTTCATTGCGTCAAATGCAGTTTTATGTCGCCAAAGTGGACGCAAACGCACAATTCCTGCGTGGAAGCCCGCGCCTTGATCTATAACGCCGTCTGCACGGGCGTAACATCGAAGTGATGAAATTGGCCGGATTCTCTCCCCCGGTTGAGACTCTGGTCCTCACGCGAAAGCGCATCGGGGTAGAGATTCTCCTGGTCCTCGGGGTCTCGCTCGGCGCATCCGCCGTCTATTCGATCGTTTCGATCATTGATCGGCTCACGCGCTCGGTACCGTTAGCAGGCCAGTCGACGACGATAAACAACTCCCTCAGCTCGCGGCCCGAGTTTGACCTCACGTACCAGTTGCTGGCCGTTTTCTTCGACCTGGTGCCGGTTGCGCTCGTCGCGTTCCTGCTGTGGAACGTTGCGGGCCCGCACCTGGTTCGGCTCGGGATCGATGCCAGGCGCCCCCGCTTCGACTTGCTCCTGGGGCTGGGACTCACGCTCGGCATCGGGCTTCCGGGCATCCTCGTCTACTTCGGCGGTCGTGCGCTCGGCCTGAGCGTGGACGTCATCCCCACCGCCCTGAACACCTACTGGTGGACGATTCCGGTGCTCGTGCTCTCCGCGCTGCGGGCTGCGCTGCAGGAGGAGGTCATCGTGATCGGATACCTGTTCGAGCGACTCAGGCAACTGGGCTGGAGGCCGTGGTGGATCATCCTCGGCGCGGCGGCGCTCCGCGGCAGCTACCACCTGTACCAGGGCATCGGCGCGTTCGTCGGCAACTTCGCGATGGGCATCGTGTTCGGATGGCTGTACACCCGCTTCGGCAGGGTCGTGCCGCTGATCATCGCCCACTTCCTCATCGACACCGCGATCTTCGTCGGCTACCCCTGGGCGGTCGCCACGTTCCCGGCGCTGTTCGGGCACTGACGCGCGCTCTCTCGCGCCTGTCTTTCGCGGTGGCGGGAGTTGTTGGCCGTGGTGGCGGGGGTTCTTGGCCAGCGTGGCGGGGGTGGCAGCGCGGCGGCGGGAGTTGTTGCGGATTCGGCGGGAGTTTGAGTGAAGTGGCGGGAGCCCAGGCTCCCGCCATCACAACTTATCCCCCGCCACCAGGGCATGCAGGGCGCGGAGGTGTTGCGCGGGAGGTGCTGCGCGGCAGGTGTTGCGGCAGCCAGCCCAGCCCGGCCGTCGTGGCGGGGGTTGTTGGCCAGCGTGGCGGGAGTTGCGTCGCGGCGGCGGGAGTTGTTGCGGATTCGGCGGGAGTTTGAGTGAAGTGGCGGGAGCCTAGGCTCCCGCCATCACAACTTATCTCCCGCCACCAGTTATCTCCGCCACAACTTATCTCCGCCACCACTTATCCCCCGCCACCAGGGCATGCAGGGCGGCTACTCGGCGAAGGCCTCGATCGGCGGGCAGGCGCAGACGAGGTTGCGGTCGCCGTAGGCCTGGTCGATTCGACGCACCGGCGGCCAGTACTTGCCACGGATGAGCGACCGCACCGGATAGACGGCCTGCTCGCGGGAGTACGGATGAGTCCACTCGCCCTCGATGACCGACTGCGCGGTGTGCGGAGCATGCACGAGCGGGTTGTCAGTGGCGGGCCAGACTCCCGCGGCGACAGCATCCGCTTCGTCCTTGATCGCAATCATCGCGTCGATGAACCGGTCGATCTCCGGCAGGTCCTCCGACTCGGTCGGCTCGACCATGAGCGTGCCCGCCACCGGGAACGACATCGTCGGCGCGTGGAAGCCGTAGTCGATCAGCCGCTTGGCCACGTCATCCACGGTCACCCCGGTCGCTGCGGTCAGCGGACGTAGGTCCAGGATGCACTCGTGCGCAACCAGCCCGTTGTCGCCCGAGTAGAGCACCGGGTAGTGCTCACGCAGCCGCGCGGCAACGTAGTTGGCCGAGAGCACGGCCGCGCCGGTCGCCGCCCTGAGGCCATCGGCGCCCATCATCCGCACGTAGGCCCAGCTGATTGGCAGGATGCTCGGGGAACCGTACGGCGACGCCGACACGATGTTGCGGTGCCAGGGCAGGTCGGGTCCCGAGACGCGCGACGCTTCGTCGGGAGCTGCTCGGCCGCCGGATCGGTCGATCGTGTCGCGCTGCTCGAGCGGGTGCCCCGGCAGGAATGGCGCGAGGTGCGCCTTCGCGGCCACCGGCCCCACTCCCGGACCGCCACCGCCGTGCGGGATGCAGAACGTCTTGTGCAGGTTGAGGTGCGAGACGTCCCCGCCGAAGTCGCCGAACCGGGCATAGCCGAGCAGCGCGTTGAGGTTGGCACCGTCGACGTACACCTGTCCCCCGGCCGCGTGCACGGCATCCGTGATCTGGCGCACCTCGTGCTCATACACTCCGTGTGTCGACGGGTAGGTGATCATGAGCGCGGCCAGGTCGTCGCTGTGCAGCGCGATCTTGGCATGCAGGTCGTCCAGGTCAACGTTGCCGAGGTCATCCGTCGCGACGACGACGACCTTCATCCCGGCCAGAACGGCACTCGCGGCGTTGGTGCCGTGCGCGCTGGAGGGAATCAGGCAGGTGGTGCGATGCAGGTCCCCCCGCGAGTGGTGGTACCCGCGAATGGCGAGGAGGCCCGCGAGCTCGCCCTGGCTGCCGGCGTTCGGCTGCAGCGACACCGAGTCATACCCGGTGACCTCCGCGAGCCACGCCTGCAGCTGCTCGATCAGTTCGAGATAGCCCAGCACGTCCTGCTCGGGTGCGAACGGGTGGATGCCCGCGAACTCCGGCCAGGTCACCGACTCCATCTCGGTCGCCGCATTCAGTTTCATGGTGCACGACCCGAGCGGGATCATGCCGCGGTCGAGCGCGTAGTCCTTGTCGGCCAGGTACTTGAGGTAGCGCATCATCGCCGTCTCGCTGCGGTGCGTGTTGAACACCGGGTGCGTGAGGTACTCGGATGTCCGGGCCAGCTCCACCGGAAACTCGCGCACGGTATACGGCGAGATCCCATCCCAGCCGTCGGCCGGTGCAACGCCGAACGCGTCGAGCACGGCGTTCGCGACATCCGCGCCGAGGTCGACCCAGAGCTCGTCAACACTCAGGGCGACGGTCGTCGCATCCACCAGCCGCAGGTTGATGTTGTTCGCGCGCGCCCTCTCGAGCACGGTCTCTGCATCCGCAACCCGCACTTCGAGCGTGTCGAAGAAGCTCTCGCTGAGCACCTCGACCCCGGCGCGGCGCAGCTCGCGGGCGAGCAGGGCGGTGTGGGCGTGCACGAGGTGCGCGATCCGCTTCAGTCCCTGCGGCCCGTGGTACACCGCGTACATGGACGCCATGACAGCCAGCAGCACCTGCGCCGTGCAGATGTTGGACGTCGCCTTCTCCCGCCGGATGTGCTGCTCACGCGCCTGCAGGCTGAGCCGGTAGGCCGGGTGACCGGCGGCATCCTGTGAGACGCCGACGAGGCGTCCCGGGAGCTGGCGCTCGAGTCCCTTGCGCACGGCCATGAAGCCGGCGTGGGGTCCGCCGAAGCCCATCGGTACGCCGAAGCGCTGGCTGGTGCCGACGGCGACATCCGCCCCGAGCTCGCCCGGAGACTTCAGCAACGTGAGGGCGAGGAGGTCGGCAGCAACGACAGCGATTCCTCCCTGCTCTTTGACGGCGGCGAGAACGGATGTCGGGTCCCAGATGCGACCGGATGCGCCGGGGTACTGCACGAACACGCCAAACACGCCGGGGTCTACGTCAGCGAGATCGGAATCGAACGCCGTCTCCCGCACCTCAATGCCGACCGCGGCCGCGCGGTTCGCAAGCAGCGCCTTCGTCTGGGGCAGCGCATCCTTATCGACGAGGAAGACATTCGACGTCGATTTGGATGCCCGGCGGGCCAGCAGCATCCCCTCGACGACCGCGGTTCCCTCATCGAGCATCGACGCGTTCGCCGTGTCGAGACCGGTGAGGTCAGAGACCATGGTCTGGAAGTTGATGAGCGCCTCGAGGCGGCCCTGGCTGATCTCCGGCTGGTACGGCGTGTAGGCGGTGTACCAGCTCGGGTTTTCGAGCACGTTGCGCTTGATGACCGCGGGCGTGATCGTGTCGTAGTATCCGAGACCGATCATCGACCGGCGCACTGAGTTCCTGCCGGCAAGCGTGCGCAGCTCGGCGAGCGCCGCGCGTTCGGTCGCGGCCGCCGGGATGCTGGATGTCTCGAGCGGTTGGACGTGAATGGACGCCGGGACAGCGGCCTCGACCAGCGCCTCGACGCTGTCGTACCCGATGGCGGCGAGCATGGCGGACTGTGCCGCCTCATCGGTTCCGATGTGGCGATCGGCGAAACCGGCCATTACTCGCCGACCAGCGCGGTGTACTCGTCGAAGCTCAAGAACGTCGGCAGCACCTCGAAGCTCACCTTGATGAGCCAGCCCTCGCCGAATGGATCGCTGTTGACCAGCTCGGGCGCATCCACCACGGCCTGGTTCGACTCGAGGATGACGCCGTCGACCGGCGCGAAGAGCTCGCCGACCGACTTGGTCGACTCGATCTCGCCAACAACCTTGCCGAGCGCCACGGTAGTGCCGGCCGCGGGCAGGTCGACGAAGACGACGTCGCCCAGCTTCTCGGCGGCGTACGCGGTGATGCCCACCGTGGCCGTAGTGCCGGTGACGAGAATCCACTCGTGCTCGGCGGTGTACTGCAGCTGGGTCTTGTCGGCCATTAGGCGGTCTCTCTCTTATAGAACGGAAGGGGAACAACGGATGCGGCGACGCGAGTACCACGCACATCGATAAACAGATCGGTACCAACGGCCGCGACCGCTGGGTCGACGTACGCCATGGCAATCGGGTAGCCGAGCGTGGGGCTGAGGGCACCGGAGGTGACGACGCCGACGGCGGCCCCAGCGAGCTGGTCCCCCGGATGCTCCGGCGGGTCGAGCTCCGGACTCGCACTGGCGAACAGCTCGTACCCGGCGCGCCCGGCGCGCTTGCCGTCAGACCGGAGTCCAACCAGCACGCGAGCATCCTCGGCGGGTCCCGCTTCGATGCCCTCGCGGCCGACGAAGTCCTGCTTGGTCTTCAGCGCCACCACGCGGCCGAGGCCCGCCTGCACCGGGAACGTGTCGAGTCCGAGCTCGTGCCCGTACAGCGGCATTCCCGCTTCGAGGCGGAGCGTGTCGCGGCTGGCAAGGCCCGCGGGCACGAGGCCGGAGCCGCCGCCCGTGTCCATCAGCGCCTGCCACAGCGCGGGCGCGACATCCGGAGCGGAATAGATTTCAAAACCGTCTTCGCCCGTGTAACCGGTGCGGGCGATGAGCAGGTTGTGCTCGCCCCTCGCCCCGAACGTGGCTGTCTGCGACCAGTAGTACCCGAGGTCGGCGAGCCCATCGGCCTGGATGCCCGGCACCTGGCTGAGGATCTCATACGACCTCGGCCCCTGGATCGCGATGAGCGCAATGTCGTCGCTCTCGTCGAACACCTCGCACTCGAAGGGCGACGAGCGTTCCCTCAGTTGCTCGGCGACGACCTCGCGGTTGGACGCGTTGGCGACGACCAGAAAGCGGTCGTCGCCCGTGCGGTAGACGACAAGGTCATCGATGATGCCGCCGTCTCGCGAAAGCAGGAGGCTGTACTTCGCCTGCCCTACCGCGATCGCCGAAATCTTGCCCGCGAGCGCGTAGTCGAGGGCATCGGATGCCTCGCGGCCGAGAACGACGATCTCCCCCATGTGCGACAGGTCGAACAACCCCGCCGCTGTACGCACCGCGTGGTGCTCGGCGAGGTCGGAGCTGTATCGCACCGGCATCTGCCAGCCGGCGAAGTCGGTGAAACTGGCCCCGGCCTGCACGTGAACGCTGTGAAGCGGGGACAACCGGTCGATGGATGCATCGTCGGTGGATGCATCCGGCGTGGATGCATCGGAACCGGGTGGGTCTGTCGGCACCGCTGGGGTACCGGATTCGTCTGGGGTCACTGCGGAGTTCTCCTGGCGCGCGAGGGCTGCTGGCTAACTCCCCCTCTGTCATGAGCCTGAGAGTTTCACGTGGGATCACGCTTTCACCTTCGGCGGCGCTCCGATGGTCCGAAGTCGCGCTTTTCAGAGTGGCCAGTTCGATGCGGTACGTAGACCTGAGAGATTGGCGGGGAGGCTTGCTCCTTCGGTGCCCTTCCAAAGAAGAGCTCTCCCGCATCGCGTGTGCGGCCCGATATTCGATTGTGCTGCCAGCCTAGCAACCGCGTGTTACCGGGGGATGAACGCGATGCTGGCCTGCACCGACGAAAGAGCTGAGAGAACCGTGGATTTCGATCGCGCGCCAGGAGTATGGTGTGCCCATCATTCCCCCGATGAGCGAGGCACACCATGGCCACGACTGCAGCCGACCAGCGACCGAATTATGGAATCCGAACGTCGGTGTGGCTCATGCTCGCCGTCGCCAGCGTCGTCGCAATGGCCGAAGTCAGCCGGCTGATATCCGACGTCCTGGATGCGAGCGGGCATTCACACGACATCGGCCAGGTGGTCGGTCCGCTCGCCCCGCTGTACGGCGGCACCTGGAAGGAGTGGCTGGGTTCTGACGTCAATCCCGCACCCCTGATCGCGGCGCATGTCGTGCTCGATGCCATTTTCTATGTGAGCTATTTCGTGCTCGGTCGACGGCTGTTCCGAAATTCGACGACACCGCGCATCCTGTTGACGCTCGTGCTCGCGGCTGAGATAGTCGAGAGCCTCCTTCTCGTGCTCGCGATAATCGGCCTGGATATCGGCGCGGCAGGCAACACCACCGCGGTGCCTGCGGTCCTCGCTTTCGCGTCCGCCTGTGCGCCGGCGGTCTCCGTCATCAAGTGGATCTTCGTTCTGCTCACGGTCCTCTCGGCCATTGCTTCACCCGCCGTTCGGCGATCGATCGCGACAACGTGGCTCGTGCACTGGCGGCCCGTCTACATCCAGCGACTCTCGCTCATCGTGGTGCTCGCGCTGATAGCGATGTCGGTGATCCCGAATGACGGCATCAGCGACCAGTTTCCGGATGCGGTTCGAACCTGGTCAGACTTCGGCCTGACCGACTGGAAAGACCTGGTTGTGGGGCCCGCCGGCCTGGCCGTTCTGGCCGTGGTTCTGCGGGTGATCGGCCGACAGGCCGGTTCTATTCCCAGTTCCGGGACCGCGAACAGGTGGGTGGCCTACGCCTGGTGGGTGGCGGCGCCAGCCACCGTATTCGCGGCCTGGCTGGTTCTTGTGTGGGTGGGCCAGCGTGAGCTGGTCGACGGGACCATCGTGTGGATCTTCACCGCGGGGGTGCTGGTGTTCCCCCTCGCATCGCTCATTCTCGAGTGGCAATGGCCGCGCGGCGTCATCTTCGCGGTCGTCAACTGGATCCGCGTGCGGTTCGGCGCGAAACCGCTGCCGGCTCCCGTCCCAGAGCTGCACTCCATTGCCGAGCCGCCCGACGTCGAGAGTGTGCGTCGCGCCGGCGACATCCTCTCCGCTCTCGCGGTAGCCAGCGGTGGTCTCGGACTGCTGCGGGCATACATTGCTCCCGCCATGCTCACGCTCTACCCCACTCCCGGTGCCGCGGTGGGTCCGCAGGTCGCCTACTGGCTGTTTGCCCTGCTCGGATTCGCGGGAGCCGCACTATCGATAGCGATCTTCGTGCGCCGTCGGCCCGCGCCACTCGATGACGCTGCTCCCCCCGTCGCGACGGAGCCGAAGCCGGGCATCCGGAGCACCGTCGCCACGGCCATCCGTCCCATCACGGAGCCGGACCCCGATACCCAGGACCCCCTGTGGCTGAGGGTCACGTCCATCGCGTTGTTCGCCGCGGCGGGAGTCACCGTCATCGTGTTCATGATCTACCCCATCGGCATGTCCACCGGTCTCGGCGTGGTGGGCTCTGTCTACGTGATCCTGGCGATCTGGGCGACACTCGTTGCCTCCGTCGTTCACTGGCTGAGCGGACATCCGCCGCTCAGAATCTTCAGCGTTTTCGGGCTTCGGGCGAATCCGATTCTCGTGGTACTCATTGCCGTGCCGCTCGTGCTGTCCCAGATCGGTGGAACGCCGCTCCTCCACGCGGTCCAACTGGACGCGGACGCCGCCGCCCCGGTTCGCCGCACCCTGGATCAGGCGTTCCTCAGCTGGTACGGCGCCAGTGGGGCGTGCGCGCGGGACGTGGCCTGGTCCTCGTCCGCACCAAAGGAGACCGTCACCGCTCGCCCGCTCGTGATCGTCGCGGCGGAGGGCGGCGGAATCCGAGCAGCGACGTGGACCGTGGACGTGATGTCTGAGCTGCAGGATGGAAGCGACTGCAGCAGAGCCGCAACGCTGCTCTCGAGCGGGGTCAGCGGCGGGTCGGTCGGGTTGGCGATGTTCCACGGCAACGATGGCGCGCAGGCAAGAGCCGCGGTCAAGGGGCTGTCCGGGCCATCCGGGCTCGCAGCGGCGGTGTCGGGCGCCCTGGTCGGCGACACGCTTGCCGGCGCGACGGGAGTGCGCATCCCCTCGTTCGGCGACCCGGACGGTGACGGCGTGAACGGATGGGGCTGGCAGGATCGCGTTGGCCTCATGCAGTCCGTAGCGAGAGGGGTGGATGCCCATCTCAGCGACCCGTGGAACGCCAGCGGTGAGCAGCCGACCGGCTTTGCCATCTTCAACTCCACGGACTCGGAGCAGGGCTGTCGCGTCCTGGTGAGCCAGCTCGACCTTCGCCACAGCACCGGCGACAGGACGAGCTGTCGCGGCAACACCGGCCGGGTACCGGCATCCATTGACCTGCAAGACCAATTCCCAGAGGGATGCCCGCTCCAGATGAATTGGGCATCGGCCGCGATGATCTCCGCGCGATTTCCGGTGATCAGCCCCGCCGGTCGCATCGCGCAGGGCACCATGCTCGATCCCGCCTCCTGCCACGGTGTCACCGACATGCAATTGATCGACGGCGGTTATGCGGAGTCGACAGGGCTGGGGACGCTCGCCGACCTCGCGCCGGACCTCGCCCGCGTCGTGCGGGAGCACAACGCCACCGTCGCCGCCGACCACACCGACTATGTCGTTCCGATCGTGCTCTACCTGCAGAACTCGTCGGGCGCGTTTGTCACGAGCGACCCGTCGAAAGTGAGCGCGGAATTGTCAGTCCCATTCGCTGGCCTGGGGGCGGGAAAGTTGCAGACCTCCGCGAGCAGTTGGCTGCAGCGGATTTCCGGTGCCATTGGCGACGTCTGCGGAGAGAGTGATGCTGCGTGTCAGGGCGTCGTCACAGCAATGCGTGCGTCGTCACCGGGTGGAGTCGCGGTGGCGGCCCCGACCTCGCGGCCGTCGGTCGAAGCACCGCTCGGGTGGGAGTTGTCCGATCTGAGCCGGGCGCGCCTGCACGACGAGGTAGTCATTGGCACCTGCTCGGAGCGGCCCACCGCACTGGACTATGGCACGCTGAAAGACCTGATGACGCTGGTAGATGCCGCTCCATCAAATTGCCGCGACCTCCTCGGCAGCGTCTCCGACAACTGACCGGCACGCAGCTGATCTGCACGCAGGCGCGGCCAGGCGCCGTCAGCGCTTTTCGCAGGCCACTCCGTCGTGCGAGGAGGGCGCGTCAGGTTCGTGGAGAGACGCCGCCGAGGCGTCTCCCCACGATTCTCACCTGGGCGCTTAGGCCTCGCGAGCCTTCGGCGAGCGCTTGGCCGTCTCGGACGCGTCGCGACCGACGGCATCGCCGAGCACCTCATCGATCTTCGCCAGTGCCTCGGCGGGGATCTTCACTCCGGACGCCTTGACGTTCTCGTGAACCTGCTCCGGGCGCGACGCTCCGATGATGGCGGTCGCGACGTTGTCGTTCTGCAGGACCCAGGCCACAGCGAGCTGGGCGAGGGAGAGACCGAGCTCGTCGGCGATGGGCTTCAGGTTCTGCACCCGCGTGAGTACGTCATCCTGCAGCCAGCGCTTGACCATGTCTGCGCCGCCCTTGTCGTCGGTCGCACGGCTACCCTCGGGCAGTGCCGCTCCGGGCTTGTACTTTCCGGTCAGAACGCCCTGCGCGATGGGCGACCAGACGATCTGTGAGATGCCGACCTCCTTCGACGCCGGTACGACCTCTTCCTCGATGACCCGCCACAGCGCCGAGTACTCGGGCTGGTTCGAGATCAACTGGATGTTGTGCTCCTTCGCGAGGGCGGCACCGGCACGCAGCTGGTCGGCCGTCCACTCGCTTACGCCGATGTACAGCGCCTTGCCGGCGCGCACGATGTCGGCAAAAGCCTGGAACGTCTCCTCGAGCGGGGTGAAGAAGTCGAAGCGGTGGGCCTGGTAGAGGTCGACATAGTCGGTCTGCAGTCGGGAGAGCGATCCGTCGATCGACTCGAGGATGTGCTTGCGCGACAGGCCGGTGTCGTTGTGGCCCTTGGGGCCGGTCGGGCCGAATACCTTGGTGAAGATCTCCACCGATTGGCGACGCTCACCCTTGAGCGCCTCGCCGAGCACGGTCTCCGCTGCGGTGTTCGCGTAAACGTCCGCGGTGTCGAACGTGGTGATTCCCGCATCGATCGCCGCACGCACGCACGCGAACGCGGTGTCGTTCTCGATCTGCGAGCCGTGAGTCAGCCAGTTGCCGTAGGTGATCTCAGAGATCTTGAAGCCGGAGTTGCCGAGGTGTCTAAATTCCATATTGAGAGCCTACGGCGCTGGACGGGTCAGATTGAATCGATTTTCTGCTAGGTCATATTCGGCGGCGGAATAAGCGAGCGAGCCGACGTCGAAACCGGTCGGTGGTGACATCCGTGAACCGGTTCGACAGCGCGAACACCTGATCGCTGAAGTTCGAGCCGTCCTTCAGCGAGAGCAGCACGCGCTCCGCCTCGAACGCCCAGTCTGGCTGGGGATCGGGGTCGTCGCCCATCGGAGCCTTCGCGTTCATCGCTTCAGCCTAGGCGCGTGCGAATTCGCTCGCGGATCGTGACGATTCCCACAGCGATCACCCAGGCGATCCACGGGAAGGTTGCGAAGATCGCAACGCCGACCCCTCCCGCGGAGGCGAACGAGGCATCGCTGGTGCCGCCGTACATTGTCGGAACGGCGATCACGTTCAGGCCTGCGACAACCCACGCGACAACGCCCGTCCACCGTGGCAGCGCGCCGGATGCAATGGTCATGTACGCGGATGCGGCCGATACCAGCGACAGCAGCACGCAGGCCACCGTGCCGAACATGAGCATGTGGGCCTCGGTCAGCGCACGGATTGCCGAGGGGTCGGGCGTCATGCCGTAGGTATCGAGGGCGGCGCCGCCTTCCAGCGCGTCGCCCACCAACGTGACGGCCACGAATACGAGCCCGGCGCCAAAGGCAAGGTCGGCAATCCATTGCAGGTCGCGGCGCTTGTGCGTGATGAGCTGCCGAAAGCAGGCGAGGAACACGATCAGGCAGGCCATCAGGATCGTGTCGATCAGGATGATGTTGAGCGTCTGCCGCGCAGAACGGTCCATGAAAGTGACCAGCGCGCCGCTGTCATCCAGCTCCGGCCGCGGGCCCATGCTCATTCGAACGATGAATTCCGCCAACAGCAGCCCGGCGACGGCGACCGCGGAGATGCCTGTCCACATGCCGACATCCGGCGTACGAATCGGTCTGGCTGCTTGTCGCGCGGGGGTCTGGGCGCTGGATCGTGGTGCCATTCGCCCACCGTAGCCGCGGGCGCTCCTGGGGCGCAGGCCTTCCCATCCGGCGCCCGGCGTGCAACGCCGCGTCAGCGCGGCGACCGTCAGCCCTTCGCGAGATTCGCGGATGCCCGTCGCAGCCACTCGTTGCGATCGGACTTCCAGCGGGCAACGACAACCTGCGCCTTGACGCGTGCCGACTCATCCAGGTTGGCCAGCAGGGGGCGCACGACATCCGCGACCAAGGGGTCGACGAGCTCGATGACGCGACCGTCGCGAAGGAACCCCTCGATGCGCGTCAGGTCCGAGTGGATGAGCAGCCGCACGTTCGCCTGCAGCATCACGACGGCCGCAAGGCGACGCTCGAAGACGGGCACATCCCACAGTTCCGACGCGAGCGCGGTGACCTCGTCGTGGGTCAGCGGCGGCTGCCGTCGGAGCGCATCGCGAACGGTTCCACGAACCGCCCCGACGGATGCGCCGTAGAACCGCAGGTCGCTGCCGAGCCGCTCGCGAGCGTCAGCCGCGCGATACTCATCGCCCTCGTTCTGCAGCGTCGCAACGATGAAATCGGCGGCGGCGGTCACGCATCCATTGTGCCTGTGCCGCGTCGGTGCGCGGGCAGTGGGCACCCGACCGGAAGGCTAGTTGTTGAAGCGGAACGCGACTACGTTCCGTCGCCGATCACCATGACGGCTCACATGGAATCACGGCCATCCACCTGATTCAAATGGAGCGGGACTGTGAAGAAGTACTCGTAAGAGGTCCGGCTTGCGTCCGGAATCAGAGCGGGCGGCCGACGATTGCGCGCGCGGTCGCTAATTCAGGCTGACCTGCCGCGACAAGCCACCGCCCAGCCCAATTTCGGGGGCATTCAGTGGGAACGGCGCGTCTGTGCCTGAGTTATGAACGGAGAGGAACCGACACCGCCTGCTTGGAGAAGTCGGACCAGCTTGAAACCGCAGACAAGCTAGTTGTTGAAGCGGAACTCCACCACGCGGGAAGTAGATCTAGAACGGCACACTAGGCCCGGATTCGTCGGGCGTTCGTCATTTCTCCAGGCCTTCGCGCCTGCGCAGTATGTAGCGCCGCACGCGGGTGGCCAGCACGCCAGCAAGACCGATACCAACGCCGTCGAAGATGACAACAGGCACGTACCAAAGCAAGCGCGGCATCGCGAAGACATCGCCCGAGGCCACCTTGCAGAGCGCCCGAGCACAACTGCCACGGCCAGCACGACCCATCCACTACCGATCGGCTTGTAGCTCACGCGCCGAGTGTCGCACAGATCGCCACTTGGACGATCTCCGCACGTCCGCCTTCGGTTAGAAGGCGAGTTTGATAATTGGGTTCGATCGACGGGCAGCGAAACCACCTACACCTACCGCGGTGAACCGTGGACGTTTGGTAGGTCTGCTTGCCGATCTCCCAGTAATTGGGGTCCCTTGTTAGCTATTTAGCAATGGTGCTAAGGTGCGTCTATGCAAGACAATGTAAGCGACATCTTCGAGGCGCTCGCACATCCGACGCGTCGCCAGATCCTCCAGGACCTGAAAGACGGCGAACTGGCCGCGGGCGAGATCGCATCCAGGTTTCATGCGTCCGGCCCGACGATCTCGAGGCACCTCAGCGTGCTGCGGAGCGCCGGCCTCGTAACGGAGCGAAGGGATGCCAACCGCATCCTTTACTCGCTGGTCGGCGATCGACTCGCGTTGTCTGTCGGCGATTTTCTCTCAACCGTGTGCCCTGAGCAGATCGTCATGCGCGAGGTTCGCAGGCGGTCGACCGCGTCAACTCGCGCGGACGCCAAGGAGGCGACAGCATGAGTGGATTCAAGACGCTGCGGGCTCAGGTTCGCCGTCGCCTTCTCATCAGCTACCGGGTGAACCCCGAAGTCGCACAGAGCCTCATCCCTGACCAGTTCCGGCCGCAGATCGTCGACGGGAGTGCCGTTGCCGGCGTGTGCATGATCGGCCTGCAGTCGGTGCGTCCGGGATGGCTTCGCCCGCGAATGGATTTTCGCACCGAGAACGTTGCCCACCGGATTGCGGTGGAGTGGGACGAAAACGGCAAGACCCGAAGCGGCGTCTACATTGTCGAGCGCCACAGCTCATCGCTTATTCCCGTCCTGGCCGGTGGTCGACTGTTTCCGGGCGTGCAGAAGCGGGCACGGTTCGATCTCGATGAGACCGAGTCGCGATTCCGAGTGAATATGGCCGCTCCCGGAACCCGCGTTTCGGTGGATGTGCAACTCGGTGGCCCGTGGACGAGCACACTGTTCCCCACTGTCGAGGCCGCATCCGCTTTCCACGAGCAGGGGGCGGTGGGCTGGTCGCCGCGAAGAGACGGTACTGGCGTCGAGCCCCTCGAACTCACATCAAAGGAATGGGCTGTCGAGCCCGGTCAGGTGATCAGCCTGAAGTCGTCGTACTTTGATGCGCTTCCTGACGGAGCCGCAACGCTCGACAGCGTGGTCGTCATGCGCGACATCCCGTTCTTCTGGGACACACCGCACCTCGAACCCGACAATGCCGCCCGACAAGTCGCAAGAAACTAAAGCACCAGGTCAGCTGCTAAAGCGGAACTCCACCACGGCGCGTCACGGTTGGGCCTTTGCCTCCTACGCCGACTCTAACGTTGCTCTCAAAGCAGACGAATATCTCAAGTCCGAAATCCTTGATTCCATCGGTCCGATGTGCACGAGCTGGACCAGGGCTTCCGCGACGAGCTCATTCGCATGGACAATCGCATCATCGTCGACCGCGCCCCCGCCAGCTTGAGCATGCGTGCGGCGCCATTGGCGCGTTGACGCAGCGGTCGAGACTCGACTCGATCCGGTCGACGATCGGGTCCAGATTTTCGGGAGTCGGCAGAAATTGCTCTGACCGCGGTCGAATGCCTTCGGCGTCGAGCCGACAGACGTGGACAACTGCCGGACGGCGATCGGTTTTCGTAAACATGAGGTTGATCGGCACCGCGTGCAGGATGAGATTGCGTTCGCCCATAAGCGCCTTCGCCGCTGCGGCCGTCTCGAGGCGGCGACTGACCCACGTCGTCAGGCTGGCCGCAAGTTCCTTCTGCGTGCGGACCTAGCGGGAGCTCTGTCGTCATGCTGGTCAAGGATGCGGAACGTCGGCCGGCCACCTCCCCGTGATCGCATGCACAGCCTCGACGAACCGTGGATACCGCCGAAACGCGGTCGCTTGGAACACCACCGACGTGAAGGGTTGTGCATCGGCTATTTCGAAACGCAGACCGAAACCCGTCATGTACATGGCGGTGATCTTGGTGATTGTCGTTCGTCGCGACGAGAAGCACCCACGTAGGTACACCGTTCCGTCGACGTGAACCTTGATGAGTGGTCGCCAACCGAGCCACGCCAGACCGAGGGCGCCCGTGGCTGTCAGCACTCCCAGAATGAAGTCGGCGGGCGAACTGCTCGAGAAGCCCTCAAGGAAGACAGCTGACGATGCAAGGGCACAAACGAGCGCTCCAGCGAATGCAGCACATCTGACCCACAGACGGATCGACCACTCACGTGCCATTGATGCCCCCAAGTTACTCCTCGAATAGTCGAGTATGACCTGACCGTTTGGTCTTTCAGACCAAATCCGGGAAGTTCGGCGGAAGCGGGCGCGCATGTCGGCCCGGATGCGCCGAACTCGCCCGGATTGCGCCGCGGCCAGAACTCGCCCGACCAGACTGCGCCCAGTTATTGAAGCGGAACTCGACATCGTTTCGTCCTGCATTACCTGGTTCTGCCTCGATGAAGCCCACGCTGACGGCGCGCTAAGCCTCGATGATCATCCACTCGAGGTCCAGCGTGCGGGCGACTGCGGCCGTCTCGATGGTCTGCACGATCTGCTCTGCTTCAGACGGGCTGAATGAACGCCTGACCTCGTCGGCAGCCTCGGTACGTCCTTCCTCTTCCATCTCTGCGAACGACTTCTCCCGGCCGCGTCGGCGCTTCCACGAGGCGCCCTCTTTTGCTCGCGCGGCCGCCAACGATGAGTTGTAGGCGAACTCCCTGAGCGAGCTCGCGGGGAGGTTGGTGGCGTGCATATCGGCAAAGAAGTCCCGACCGTTCTTTGCTTCATCAAATGGCCCGCCTGGGTTCGGTTGGCCAGAGCTGAGGTCCCCTGCTTGGTAGGTCCAGTAAGTGTGAAACCCTGCACCCAGGCGAAGTCGTCGCGGCTCGACGAAAGTAGAATGGGCGATAAGGGTCCCTGCCGCAAAGTGCGAGTACAGCGCGTCCCGCGTTGCGAATCCTGGGCACACGTAGCGCACCTGAGCCTGGACGCCGAATTGCGATTCAAGATCCGCCATTGCCTCGACTTGGTCAAAGTTCACTGTGTTCATGCCACCGATGCGCTTGCGCTGCATCGCATCGAATCGAAGGAACTCCTCGCCAGACGGCCAAAGCGGCGAACGGTGGCCGACACGGAAATGTGTCGGGCGCTTGTACTGGAGGAACAGGTTCAGAAACATGCCTGAGACCGGCGACGGAAGGCCAGAAGCAGCTGCCGTTGCCGGGGAAACGCCCGTGCGAGTCGGGAAGCTCTTCCGAAGGATCTGCGCCGCTTTGCTACTCGGGCTCAGAGCCATCGAGAAGTCGAAGCCCAGGCTCGCTTCGAGGACCTGACCGGGGCTGAATATCTTTATCCCGGCGGGAGCGCCAGCGAGCAAGCTGGCGTTGGCGAGTGTCTCGAATTCCTTCTCTTCGAAGTCGACGGCAGGCATGGACCCACTATGGCTTGTCAAGGCAGTCGCGCCTAGTCCCGCACCGCCGTTCGGCTGAATGTCGGACACGACGGAATCAGACGAGTTATTCGAAGTTCTCAGAGAGGTAGTTCAGCCAATCGCGTTGCTCGTCGACTTGGACAACGAGAAATTCACGAACACCCGTCAGATGACTGTAGGCCGCGTCGAACGCCGCCATCAGGCGCGGCAGATCGAGTGACACGTGGACATCCGGCAGCTGCTGCGCGAACCGGAAGGCGTTGCCACTCGGGTCGAGGTCCGCAAGCAGGGCGAGAAACTCGTTCGCCTCATCACTCAGCGGGTCGAACTCCAGCGCGAAGAGGTTTTCGTTCAGCACTTCGCGGAGCTCGGCAAGCTTGTGCCGGAGATCTCGTCGAAGCCGCGTCTCAACGGCCGAGGCGGCGGGGGCGTTGGGGTCCTGCCCCTCGACGCGTAACACCGCGGACGCCATGATTGCTTGCTTGAGCAAAGCCTCGATGGCGTGCCGATAGGTGTAAAGAATCGGAAGCAAGATGCGCTCAGCGTCGGCCCCGTCCCCCTGCCGACTGTTGAAGAGCCGATGCGCCGCCTCGCGGTAGGCGTCGGGAATATCGCCGGCGAGCCGGCCCCACCAGAACGTTCCGTTCCATGACTGCGCGGTGTTTTCGAACACTCGGAAGAGCGCGGGCACATCGGGCTCGTTCATTCGGAATACCTAACTGCTGCGAAACTCCACCGGTTGCTCACTAGACATTTGGTAGACACAAAATCACTCAGTCGTCGGTGACGATGCCTGACAGCCGCTGAAGATAGCCGGCTCCAGAAGGTCCGACCTCGTCAAACCATCTGTATGGGTGGCGCTCAGCCAAAATTGCTGGGAGCAACGGGTGATTGTGCCGGAGCGGCACCTCCCACTCATCCCACCGGCACCCGTCATCAAAGCCGTCGGAGACAGCGTCCCAGTCGTCGTCTCCGATCGAGTGCTCTTCGGTCTCCTCGTCGTTGACCGGGCCCCGCGGAGCGATCCGGTCGAAGATTTCTGGCATGTCCTCAAGCGATGCTTGCGCACCACTGAGGGCCGCTCCGATGAGCACCTCGTCGATGAGCGGCCCCGAGCGATCGAAGGGAAGTGTGCCCGCTTCGATTTCCTCGGAGATCACACGACAACGCTGCCGAACAGCGTCCGCCCAGGCACGGTTCTCCCCCACGAGCATCATCACGCGGAGGTCGAATTCAGAAAAGGGTGCGACTTCGTGGAGAGGCGCGCTCGGCTCGCGGAGCCACTCAGCGATGTCCATGTCAGCCCAGCCGTCGAGCTCCAGAGCGATGGCGTAGGCCTGTCGCGGTGTCAGGCGGGGCGATTCAGCCCAGGCTGCTGCAAATGCCGCGGCGGACTTGGATAGCGCTCGCTCGAAGTCGGACGCGGGTTCTAGGACACGCTCGCAGGCCCTAACGGTCTTTGCGCTGACCGAAGCGGGGTGTTCCTCCCAGCGCCGCCAAGTGGCCAGACTGACGCCAGCCCTGCGAGCTGCCTCGGTCTGAGTTAGTTCTAGGTGGGTACGTCGGTCGGCGCGCTCCCTCATGTAGGCATGGTATCGAGCGCTCATTGAGTAGTCAAAAGCTGTTGTTCGGGATTAGGCCCCGTCACCCTCACATGACTAGTCGCGGCGGAACGCCAGTGCTTCACAGTTCTGTTACGCGCGAGTCCTAATCGAAGTCCTCCGCGACCTGTCCCCTCTGGCTCGTTCATGATCAAATGCCTAGCTGTGGCGGAACTCCACCACGTCGCCATCCTGCATGACGTAGTCCTTGCCCTCGATGCGCGCCTTGCCCTTGGCGCGGGCCTCGGCGATGGTGCCGGTCTCGACGAGGTCCTCGAACGAGATGACCTCGGCCTTGATGAAGCCCTTCTCGAAATCGGTGTGAATGACGCCCGCGGCCTGCGGTGCCTTCCATCCCTTGCCGATGGTCCAGGCGCGTGTCTCTTTCGGGCCGGCCGTCAAGTAGGTCTGCAGGCCCAGCGTGTCGAAGCCGATGCGTGCGAGCTGGTCGAGCCCGCTCTCTTCCTGTCCCGTGGACGCGAGCAGCTCCGCCGCATCCGCAGCATCCAGGTCGATGAGCTCCGACTCGAGTTTCGCGTCGAGGAACACGGCGTGCGCGGGCTCGACCAGCGCGGACAGCGCTGCCTTTCGCGACTCATCGGTGAGCACCGCCTCATCCACGTTGAAGACATAGATAAAGGGCTTGGATGTCAGGAGGCCGAGCTCGTGCAGCGGCTCGAGGTCAAGCGTCGATGCTGAGAGCGGCTTGCCGCTGTCGAGCCAGGCCTGCGCCGCCTTCACGGTATCCATGGTCGACTGGGGAATCTTCCTGGCCCGAAGCTCCTTCTCGTACCGGGCCTCCGCCTTCTCCAGCGTCTGCAGGTCGGCGAGGATCAGCTCCGTGTTGATGGTCTCCATGTCGGATGCGGCATCCACCTTGCCGTCGACGTGTACGACATCCGGGTCTTCGAAACCGCGGATGACCTGCGCGATCGCATCAGCCTCACGGATGTTCGCCAGGAACTTGTTGCCGAGGCCTTCACCGACGGATGCGCCCTTGACGATGCCGGCGATGTCGACGAACGAGACAGGGGCGGGCAGGATGCGCTCGCTCCCGAACAGCTTCGCAAGAACGCCGAGCCGGGCATCCGGCAGGTTCACGATGCCGACGTTCGGTTCGATCGTTGCGAAGGGGTAGTTCGCCGCCAACACCGAGTTCTTGGTCAGTGCGTTGAAGAGAGTCGACTTGCCGACATTGGGGAGTCCGACGATTGCAATAGTGAGAGCCACGAGGCTCAAGGGTACCGGTCGGCCGGTATCCCCCGCCGTCGGTTGAGCGAGCGGTCGGTTGGACGCGGCCGTCCACGGCTCGCGGTTCGGCCCGTGCCCGTGCCCGTCGAGACGGATGCGCGAACCGCTGCTCGCCTTCGGAGCTCGGTCGGATGCGCGTGAGACGATGCAGTCGTGCCACTGGACTTCACCGCAATCGACTTCGAAACCGCTAACTCGTCGAGCGCCAGTGCGTGTTCGGTTGGACTCGTGAAGGTGCGGGAGGGCCGAGTCGTCGACCGCGTCGGCTGGCTGATCAGGCCGCCGCTCGGGCACGATTCCTTCACCGAATGGAACACCCGCATCCACGGCATTGTGGCCACGGATGTCGTCGATGCCCTGCTCTGGAGCGAGCAGCTTGCCGACCTGGTCGCCTTCGCCGACGGTGACACGCTGGTAGCGCACAACGCTGGCTTTGACATGGGAGTGATCGTCGCCGCATGCGAGGCGAGCTTCGTCGCGACGCCGTCGTTCCAGTACGCGTGCAGCCTGCAGGTCGCGCGCCGCACCTACAACCTCGACTCGTACCGCCTGCCGGTCGCGGCAATGGCCGCCGGGTTCGAGGACTTCAGCCACCACCAGGCGCTGGATGACGCGGAGGCCTGCGCCGCCATCATCGTGCACGCGGCGAAGCGCCACGACGCGGAAAGCGTCGAGCACCTCACCAAGCTCACGGGGTCGCGCATCGGCTACATCGGCGCGATCGCGGCCGATTTCCGCCCGGTCGCTTTCAGCTAGCAGCAACCGACGAAGGCGAGACGACTGTTCCATCTCGCCTTCGCGCGGCCGGCGGGCGCGCTCTGCGCGCTCCGGTTCTGCCTGCTCTTAGTTCTGCGGGAAGCCCAGGTTGATGCCGCCGTGCGAGGGATCGAGCCAGCGGCTCGTAATCGCCTTCTGTCGCGTGAAGAAGTGGATGGCATCCGGACCGTAGGCCTTCGTGTCGCCGAAGAGCGAGTCCTTCCAGCCGCCGAACGAGAAGTAGCCGACCGGCACGGGGATCGGCACGTTGATGCCGACCATTCCGACCTGCACCTCGTTCTGGAAGCGTCGAGCGGCGCCGCCGTCGTTGGTGAAGATCGCGGTTCCGTTGCCGTACTTCGACGCGTTGATCAGGTCGAGGCCCTCCTTGTACGAGGCGACGCGAACGATCGAGAGCACCGGGCCGAAAATTTCCTCGGTGTAGACCTTGGAGTCGGTTGGCACCTTGTCGATGAGCGTCGGCCCGAGCCAGAAACCGTTCGCTTCGCCATCCACCTCGATGCCGCGGCCGTCGACGACGACGGTTGCGCCATCCGTCGTAGCGATGTCGATGTAGGAAGCGACCTTGTCGCGGTGCTCCTTCGTGATCAGCGGGCCCATGTCGCAACCGCGCAGGCCGTCGCCGACGCGCAGGCCGGTCATCCGGTCCTGGATCTTCGCGATCAGCTCATCCGCGACGGGCTCGACCGCGACGACAACCGAGATCGCCATGCAGCGCTCGCCCGCCGATCCGAAGCCTGCGTTGACGGCCGAGTCGGCGACGAGGTCCAGGTCGGCGTCCGGAAGCACCAGCATGTGGTTCTTCGCGCCGCCAAGGGCCTGCACGCGCTTGCCATTCTTCGACGCGGTCTCGTAGATGTACTTGGCGATCGGGGTCGACCCGACGAACGAGATGGATGCGACGTCCGGGTGCCCGAGGAGGGCATCCACCGACTCCTTGTCGCCGTGAACGACGTTGAAGACGCCGTCGGGCAAGCCGGCCTCCTTGAGAGCCGCGGCCATCCAGAGGGATGCCGACGGGTCCTTCTCGCTCGGCTTCAGCACGACGGTGTTGCCGACCGCGAGCGCGATCGGGAAGAACCACAGCGGAACCATCGCCGGGAAATTGAACGGGCTGATGATGCCGACGACGCCGAGCGCCTGGTGGATCGAGTAGACGTCGACACCGGTGGAGACGTTCTCGCTGTACTCGCCCTTAGCGAGGTGCGGGATGCCCGTCGCGAACTCGACGACTTCGAGGCCCCGGGCGATCTCGCCGAGCGCATCGGAGGTGACCTTGCCGTGCTCATTGGTGAGGATCGCGGCGACCTCCTCCTTGCGGGCGTTCAGAATCTCGCGGAACGCAAAGAGCACCTGCTGCCGCTTGGCCCAGGACGCGCCCGACCAGGCCGGGAATGCTGCCTTCGCCGCCTGCACGGCGGCGTCGACATCCCCGGATGTCGCGAGCCGCACCTCGCGGGCGACCTCACCTTTCGCGGGGTTGTAGACGGGGGCGGTGCGGGTTGAGGTTCCGCTCGCGCTCGCGCCGCTGATCCAGTGCTCGACAATGCTCATGCGGCCACTCTAACCGGAGACATTTCGGGAACATTTTGGGGAGCGGGAAACCTGGATTGTCCGCAGCTGGTGCGACACTGGGCGCATGGATCCTGTGGCCTCCCTGCTTCTCGGTATCGTCCTCGGCGCGATTATCGGCGTGCTTGTCGCGCTGGTGCTCCTGCGCCGTCGCGCGGGCGGCGCGCCCGGCGAAAACCCGGCCCTGATCGAGCTTCGGCACGAGAACGCGATCACCGCCATCCGATCGGAGGAGGCGCAGATCCGGGGCCAGATCGAACGCGAGCTCGCCGCCGTCACGGCCACGCTCGCGGGAGCGCGCGACCAGGCGAGCGCCCTGCGCGAGCAGTTCCAGGCGCAGAGTCGCCAGCAGGAAGAACGACTGGCCGAGTTCCAGCAGCGGTTGCGCGACATCCAGGCCGCGGAGGCCGAGCGCGTGGCGAGCGACGGCAAGGTTCTGGTCGCCCTGAGCCCGGTGCAGGAGAGCCTGCAGGCCGTGCAGAAGAAGGTCGCCGAACTCGAGGAACAGCGCAGCCAGCAGTACGGCGCACTCAGCCAGCAGCTGAAGGCCGCGAACGAGTCCGAAGAGAGACTGCGCAGCACCGCGGAGTCGCTGGCGTCCGCGCTTCGCTCCAACAGCATCCGCGGCGTGTGGGGCGAGACCCAGCTTCGCAACGTCGTCGAGGCGGCCGGGCTGCTTGAGCGCGTGGACTTCGACGTGCAGTCGAGCATCACCTCGGATGCCGGCGCCGGCCGCCCGGACATGGTCATCCACCTGCCCGGCGGCAAGAACATCGCAGTCGATGCGAAGGTGCCGTTCACTGCCTACCTCGAGGCGAGCCAGATCTCGCCGACGGCCGTCGGCGAAGAGGCCGCACGTCGCGAGTCGCTGATGAAGCAGCACGTCCGCGTGGTGCGCGGCCACATCGACACGCTCGCGAGCAAGGCCTACTGGGCCGGTCTCGACGCCTCCCCCGAACTCGTGATCGCATTCATCCCGAGCGAATCGCTCGTGTCGTCGGCGATGGAGGCCGACCCCGGGATCATGGACTACGCCTTCAGCAAGCGTGTCGCCCTGGCCTCGCCCGTCACTCTCTGGTCGGTGCTGAAGACCGTCGCATTTACCTGGCAGCAGGATGTGCTCACCGAAGATGCGAAGACGCTCTTCGACCTGAGCCGCGAGCTGTATTCGCGCCTGGCCACGCTCGCTGGCCACGTTGAGAAGCTGGGCCGCTCGATCGAGAGCACGGTGAAGAACTACAACGGATTCGTCGGGTCGATGGAGCGCCAGGTGCTCCCCACGGCACGCAAGCTGCAGCGGCTCGACGAGTCGACGGTGCTCGGTCCGCTCGCAGCGATCGAGGAGTCGACGCGCGAGCTCTCCGCGTTCGAGCTGCTCGCCGAGCTGGAGGCCGTGGCCAACGAGGAGATCACGGCCAACGAGTCGGCGTGAGGGCTGGGCGAGCGTTGCTCGCGGGGGGAGTTCGGGTCGCTCGCTGCGGGAGTTCGGGCGAGTTCGGGTCCGTCGCGGCATCCTCGCGGCGGGAGTTAGAGTCGCGCGCGGCTCGCTCGCGGCGGGAGTTAGAGCGAGATGGCGGGAGCGCAGGCTCCCGCCAACTCGAAACAAACCCCGCCGCTCAGCGCACAACTCCCGC
Source organism: Glaciihabitans sp. (assembly GCA_025464095.1). Classification (GTDB taxonomy): domain Bacteria; phylum Actinomycetota; class Actinomycetes; order Actinomycetales; family Microbacteriaceae; genus RYN-84. The sequence continues at coordinate 47,734 of JAODMF010000002.1, read as the reverse complement.
CACCAGCACGTTTCCCCCGCCGCCCAGCGCGGCGCGGCATCCTCGCGGCGGGAGTTAATGCGAGATGGCGGGAGCGCAGGCTCCCGCCAACTCGAAACAAACCCCGCCGCTCAGCGCACAACTCCCGCCACCAGCACGTTTCTCCCGCCACCAGCACATTGCCCCCGCCACCTGACGCTCCGGGGCATTCAGCCAGGGAGCACGGCGCCGCGGGAGCATCCCGTGGGTTAGAGCCCGCGCTCCACCATGTCGATGACGCGCTGCGTCGCGTGGTCGATCATGGGTCCCGTCAGTCCGCGCAGGGGTCCGTCGATGACGAGCATCCCGAGCCCGTGCACGGAGCTCCAGGCCAGAAACTCGGCATTCGGTCGACGCTCAGCGGGGAGGAGGCCCGCAGCGAGCATCTCATCCAGCGCCATCCCGACCAGCTGGTAGGGAGTGCGACCACCCGCACCCGCCTTGCTGGGAGCATCCGCGCTGGCCAGGTTGTCTGGAACCGAGAATGCCGTGCGGAACAGGCCGGGCTCTTCACGAGCAAAAGCGATATAGCCGGTCCCGACAGCGCGGAGCAGTGACCGTGCGTGCGTGGCGGCATCCGTCATCGGAATTGCAACGACCTCGTCTTCGATGCGGTCGGCGACGAACCCGAGCGCGCGATCCGAGACCGCCTTCAGCAACGCCTGGCGATCGGCAAAGTGGCGGTAGGCGGCATTCGGGGAAACTCCGACGCGGCGGGTGGTCTCGCGGAGCACCACGGCATCCGGCCCACCGGCTCGAGCGAGGTCGACTCCTGCGGCGACCAGCGCCTCGCGCAAGTCGCCATGGCGATAGGTCGAGCGAGCGGTCGAGGGCAAAGCGCTCACGCTCACCTCCTAGACAGCAACCGTTCTTCGTGCCATTGTGGACACTGTACACATCATACGACCATGGAGGTCATCGTGCTCACGACGTCAACCGCGTTCAGCGGATTTGCTGCCAAAGATATCGAAGCCGCCCGCACCTTCTACGGCGAAACGCTCGGGGTGAAGCTGCTTCCCAACGCGATGGGCATGGTTGAGATCGATCTCGGCACCGGAGGCTCGGTGATCATCTACCCCAAGCCCGATCACGTCCCCGCGACTTTCACGGTGCTCAACTTTGTCGTCGACGATATCGACAGGGCAGTCGACGAGTTGACCGCGGCGGGGGTAGAAATCTCCCGCTACCCGGGCTCCTACCAGGACGACAAGGGAATCGCACGAGGGATCGCGAACAAACAGGGTCCGGACATCGCCTGGTTCAGCGACCCGTCGGGAAACATCCTCTCGGTGCTGCAGACGGCATAAGCAGCCCGCGACCCGCGCGACCCCCCGCTAGTCCAGCCACTTTTGGGCGAGGTGGTCGGCGACCACGCGACGGATCGTGCCCGACCGTGACCGCAGCACGATCGACTCGGTACGGATGATCGGCCCCTTGCGTCGTACGCCGTCGACGAGCCCGCCATCCGTGACGCCCGTCGCCACGAAGTAGGTGTTGTCGCTCGTGACGAGCGAGTCCGCGTCGTAGACGTGGTCGAAGAGGAGCCCCGCATCCAGTCCGCGCTGCTTTTGATCGTCGTCGACCGGCCGCAACACCGCCTGAATGAATCCGCCGAGCGCTTTGATCGCGCAGGCAGTGACGACCCCCTCCGGCGAACCCCCGACGCCGACGCACATGTCGATGCGCGTCTCGTAGCGGGCCGCGTTGATGCCGCCGGCTACGTCCCCGTCCAGCAGCATCCGCGTCCCCGCGCCCGCCGCCCGGATGTCGTCGATGAGTTGCACGTGCCGCGGCCGATCGAGCACCGCAACCGTGATCTCGTCGACCGACTTGCCCTTGGCCTTCGCCAGTGCCCGGATGTTCTCGCCGATCGGTTTGCGGATATCGACCACCCCGAACCCCTCGGCCGAGGTCACGATCTTGTCCATGTAGTAAACGGTGGATGCGTCCAGCATGCTGCCCCGGTCGGCGACCGCAATCATCGACAGCGCGTTCTGTCGTCCTGCCGCCGTCAATGACGTGCCGTCGATCGGGTCGACCGCAATGTCGCAGGCCGGCCCGCGACCGTTGCCGACATGCTCCCCATTGAAGAGCATGGGCGCCTTGTCTTTCTCGCCCTCACCGATGACAACCACGCCGTCGAAGTTGACGGTGCCCAGGAATTTGCGCATCGCATCCACCGCTGCGCCATCGGCGGCGAGCTTGTCGCCGCGGCCGATGAACGGCACGGCGCGGATGGCAGCGGCCTCGGTCGCACGCACCAGCTCCATGCCGAGGTTGCGGTCCGGATGAAGAAACAGCGTGCCGGTATCGGTCGTCACCACGAGTAGTCCTGTCGCGAAAAAAGTGGAACACAGTGGTGGTGACTCCGAACGGAATCCGCGCTTGCATCCAGACTATCGCGAGGATTCGCGTCCGGGTCGGGTCGGTAGACTTTGCGGGTAGTCCGGAGCCACTGAAGGAGAACCATGCCCGTCGCAACCCCCGATCAGTACGCCGAGATGCTCGACAAGGCCAAGACCCGCGGATTCGCCTACCCCGCCATCAACGTTTCGTCATCGTCGACGATCAACTCCGTCCTGCAGGGACTCACCGAGGCTGGCTCCGACGGCATTATCCAGGTGACGACCGGTGGAGCGGACTACTTCGCCGGCCAGACGGTCAAGAACCGCGCATCCGGCGCACTCGCCTTCGCGGCGTTCGCGACGGAGGTCGCAAAGAACTACCCGATCACCGTCGCGCTGCACACCGACCACTGCCCGCAGGACGCCCTCGACGGTTTCGTGCTCCCGCTGATCGCTGCATCCGAGGCCGAGGTGAAGGCCGGCCGCAACCCGATCTTCCAGTCGCACATGTGGGACGGCTCGGCCGTACCGCTGGACAAGAATCTGGAGATCGCCCAAACACTGCTGCCGCGCATGAAGGCGATCAACGCGATCCTCGAGGTGGAGGTCGGCGTGGTCGGTGGCGAAGAGGATGGCGTCAGCCACGAGATCAACGAGCACCTCTACACGACTCTGGATGACGCCATCCAGCTGGTGGAGGCCCTCGGCCTTGGCGAGCAGGGCCGCTTCATGTCCGCGCTCACCTTCGGCAACGTGCACGGCGTGTACAAGCCGGGCAACGTGAAGCTCCGCCCCGAAATCCTCGCGGAGATCCAGGCCGGCATCCAGAAGAAGTACGGCACCGGGCCGAAGCCGCTGGACCTGGTCTTCCACGGCGGATCCGGTTCCTCCGACCAGGAGATCGCAACCGCTGTTGCCGCTGGCGTGGTGAAGATGAACATCGACACCGACACCCAGTACGCGTACAGCCGCTCCATCGCTGACACGGTGCTGAAGAACTACGACGGCTTTCTCAAGGTGGATGGCGAGGTGGGCAACAAGAAGGTCTACGACCCGCGCGCCTGGGGCAAGACAGCGGAGACTGCGATGGCCGCCCGCGTCGTGGAAGCAACCAAGCAGCTCGGCTCCGCTGGGCATTCCGGATCCTGATGAGCGACGTCCAGCCGCCCGTCCCGCCCGCCCAGCCGCCGGTCCCACCGCTGCCGGAGCGTCCGCGGTTCGGCGAGTACGCGCCGGGGTTCGGCCCGGGCGCGACTCCCGCTGAGCCCGTAGTGCCGCCGACGGCGCAGCCGGTCGCGCCCCAGGGCGCACCTCCCCTGCCATCCCAGGCCTGGATGGCGCCGCCGATGGCCAACGCGGCTCCGGCGCCCTACCAGGACAGCTACCCGAAGGCGCCCGCTGCTCGCCGACCGCGCCGGCTGTGGGACACGGTCCTCAGCGCCATCCTTCTCGTTCTCGGGCTGTTCGGCGCCCTGATCGGCATCAGCGTAGGCACTCACCCCCAGCTTCTCGCCGAATCGATGGCCAGCGCGTTCGCGCAAAACAACTTTGGGTCCTTCACCTCAACCTCGACGGTCGCCCCAATTGCCCTGATCATCGGAATCAGTCATGCGGTGCTGTACGTCATCGCCGTCGGTGTCACGATCCCGCTGCTGGTGCGTCGCCGCATCGCGTTCTGGGTTCCCCTGGCCGCCGGCGTGATCGCGGCAGCCTGCTTCTGGATTCCGCTGATGGCGCTGATGGCTTCCGATCCGGCGTTCACGAACTACCTGAACACGCACCAGTAGCGGCGACGTCGATCACTGCTGCGGCGGGATGCGGAACTGCAGCAGCAGGCTGCGACCGTCATCCCACGACAGGTCGTCGACGGTCGTCTTGAGGGTCAGGTAATGCGGGGCCAGCAGCATGACCCGGCGGCCCTCGGGCAGGTTCACGTCCATGCTGAGGGCAACGGCAGTCGATCCGTCGCGCTCACCGCGGATCTCGACGCTGACCGACTCGATCGGTACGACCGGGCTCTCCGTCACCTCGACCAGGAGCCCGCGCAGTGCGGCGCGCTGGTTCTCATTCATGCGGTCTGCGAGACTCTGGGGATCGTTGATCACAAGCCCTGAGCTCAGGGCCAGCGTGTCGAGCCAGCTGCGGTTCGCCGCTGTCACGAGCTCGATGCGCAGCGTGTCAGCGAGTTGCGTCGCGCGCTCCCGGTCCTGCGGCGTGATGCGTCCGCTCGCCGCGATTGCCTCGAGGAACGAAGCGGTCTCCGGGCTGAAGTCCGAGATCACCGGCACTGCCGACGGCACCGGGGAATGGTTGTCCTCGCTGAGTTCGCCCATGGCTCGGATCATCCTGCTCGTGACCGTGTAGGAGAACACTCCACCGGCGATGCCAGCGCCGAGAACCGAGCTGGCAGCTATCACGAGGGTGCTCACCAGCGGCCAGCTGCCCGGCGCGCCACTCGGGTAGACGAGCGGTGCCACGATAGCCGCGACCAGCAGCGGTGGAATCGAGTAGACCAGCATCTGCCACGCGGAGGAGTACGGCGCCAGGCCCGCGAGGATCAGCGCGAGCGCGGTGGGCGCCCACCACTGCTCGATGGGAACCGTGCCGCCCTCCGCGCCATCCGCAGAAACCAGAAACCCCGCCGACGCGATGAGCAGCACCAGCATGGCCAGTATCGGTCCGAACTGGGGACGCTGCGGCCGCGTCGCCGTGGAGAGGATGTACCCGGCGAGCACGAAGAACGGGATGGCGACGAGTTCTTCCCATGGGTTGGCCCAGTCGCCCCAGTGCAGCAGCGTCGTCGAGAGCGCAATCGCCGACAGGATGACCACCAGCAGGATCGGAATCCGCGGACCGGTGTACCAGCTCAGCGGATCGACGCGCTGTGGTGACTGGCGAAGAGATTCACGCGTCATCGAGCACCCGCGACTCGGCTTCCTCAGACCCACGCGGCTGGGCGGGCATGCTGATCAGCACCGATGTGCCGTTTCCCGGAGTGGACCAGACCCGCGCGTATCCACCTACCGCCTCGACCCGCTGGATGATCGACGCGCGCACGCCGAGACGGTCGTCGCCGATTTCGTGAGGATCGAACCCACTGCCGGAGTCGACGATCATGACGGTCACCCCGGTGTCAGATTCGTCGACGATGATCTCGGCTGTCGTCGTTCCGGAGTGATTCAGCACGTTCTCGAGGCAGGCGCGAACCGCTCCCAGCGCGGCCACGGTGCCTTCGAACGACAGGGCGAAGATCGCGCTGGTGTCGCCGGTGAGTTCGACGGTCAGGCCGCGCCAGCGATAGTCACTGACGATCTGCATGAGCCGGTCCTGGGTGCCAACGGCGGGATCGTGGCCGGGAACGTCGTGAACCGCATCCTCCATGCTGGACAGGGCGGCGACATCCGTGCGGATGCGCTCTCGTGCCCGGTCGTCGAGTTTTGCCGGCCCATTGATCACGATTGCGAGGTCGCTGAGCACGGTGTCGTGCAGCAGCGCGGCGTTTTGCTTCTGCCTCAGGCGGTCCGCTTCGAGTTGCCGGGTCTCGTACTTGAGTTGCCCCAGGTCGGGCCGCCGTCCGCGCTGCGCAATGAAGGTGAGTGCGAGAGCAATGAACAGCCCGATCTCGGTCGCCCAGGCGAGGGTCGGGCCGAGCCCGAACTGCACCGCGTGCCCGTCGCGGGCAAAGGCTGAGATCGTGACGGCCTGCGCAGCGATGTACGCCCCGGTTGACCACAGCAGTGCATCGCGTGCGCGGCGCGAAGTCGTGCCGACGAGCACGAGTGCGAGCGCGGGCCGATTGAGCATGTAGTTGCCCTGCTGCATGAGGGTCGGATGGTCCAGCAGCAGCGTCGTCGTGTACTCGTACACGCACAGCGAACCGATGAGGATGTAGAGCAGGAGCGTCCACCACTGGGGTCTGGCCATCACGACGCCGAGCGCCGCAAGCATGAGGATGATCGACCCCACCGGGATGATCATGTCCTCGCGGTCGATTCCGGGGTCAACTCCGAGGTAGTCGACGAGTTCCGGGATGGTCAGCAGGAGCACCGTGGCGGCGATGGCCCAGCATGCGCGCGAGACGGCAAAAACGGTGATGCCGGACGCGAGCTCACGCGGCAGGACGAGCACCCGAACCACGCCGTTCGACACGCGATTCCCTACTGTCGCTGCCAGTCGAGGCGACGCACGCGACCGCCGAGGCCGCGCTCGTCCGGCTGGCCGTTCGCATCGGTGCGCAGCTCCTTGGGGAGGGAGAACATCAGGTCCTCCTCAGCCGTAACGATCTGCTGCACGTCGGCGTATCCGGCATCCGCGAGATCGTCGAGAACCTGCTGGACGAGAACCTCCGGAACGGATGCCCCGGACGTCACGCCGACGGTGGAGACGCCCTCGAGCCACTCCTGCTGGATCTCGCTGGCGTAGTCGACGCGGTGGGCTGCCGTCGCACCGTTCTCGAGGGCGACATCCACCAGCCGAACGGTGTTGGAACTGTTTGCCGAACCGACGACGATGACCAGGTCCGCGCTCTCAGCAACCTTCTTGATCGCGACCTGCCGGTTCTGCGTCGCGTAGCAAATGTCGTCGCTCGGCGGGTCCTGCAGGTTCGGGAAGCGCTCGCGCAGCAGTCGAACGGTCTGCATAGTCTCGTCAACGCTCAAGGTGGTTTGCGAGAGCCACACGAGGTGATCCGGGTTGTTCACCACGATGTTCGGCACGTCCGCTGGACTGTTGACGAGGGTCGTGCGCCCGGGGGCGTGGCCCATCGTGCCCTCGACCTCTTCGTGCCCGACGTGGCCGATGAGCAGGATCTCGTAGTCATCCCGCGCAAAGCGGGTGGCCTCACGGTGCACCTTCGTGACCAGCGGGCAGGTTGCGTCGATGGCGTCGAGGTTGCGATCCGCAGCCCCCTGCACAACGGATGGCGCGACGCCGTGCGCGCTGAAGACGATGTGGGCTCCCTCGGGGACCTCATCGACCTCGTCGACGAAAATGGCGCCCTTCTTCTCCAGCGACGAGACGACATGAACGTTGTGCACGATCTGCTTGCGCACGTAGACCGGGCTGCCGAACCGGTCGAGCGCCTTCTCGACCGCGATGACGGCACGGTCCACTCCCGCACAGTACCCGCGCGGGGCGGCAAGCAAAACGCGCTTGGGCGCACTGACGGGGTTGTCCCGTAGCCTGTTACGTACCGCGGGAATCCGCGGCATTTCCAGACTGACGGCCGCACCGTTACTGATGTTGCTCACACGGGCGATTGTACCGGCGCGATCGGCCAGCACACCGGGAGACGGGCACATGGAATACGACCTCGCGGCGCAGAGGTACGAAGATCTCGCCATCGAGCTGGTCGATGAGAACGATGGTGTGACCGTCGGCCCTGACGGCCTGTTGGTGCGCGGCAAGCTCTTTGCCTTCCTCGCCGACGCCGACCTCGTCGTTGAGATTCCGGATTCTCGTGCCGCCGACCTGGTGTCGCGCGGCGTTGCTGAGCCCTACGTTTCGGGCGGGCATCCGGACCGCAACTGGGTGCGCGTGTCCAGTCTCGAATTGTGGCCCGAGCTCGCGCGCGAGGCCCACGAGTTCGTGGGTGCACCGCCGGTCGGCGGCCAGTCGTGACGATTGTCGACGCGCCGCCCACCGTCGACGCACCGTGGCCCGTCGCGCTCTTCTCGGCGAAGGTCAAGGGCTGGATCGAGCGCCTCGGCACGGCGTGGGTCGAAGGGGAGATCACCCAGTGGGGTGTCTCCGGCGGAAACGTGTACGGCAAGCTCAAGGACCTCCAGGCGGATGCCACCATCTCGTTCACCATCTGGTCGTCGGTCAAGGCGAAGCTGCCCGATGACCTGAAGCAGGGTGATCGGGTCGTCGCTCTCGTGAAGCCCACCTACTGGGTCAAGGGTGGCTCGCTGTCAATGCAGGTGTTCGAGATGCGGCACGTGGGGCTCGGCGACCTGTTGGAACGACTCGAGCGGCTGCGCCAGCAGCTGGCCGCCGAGGGTCTCTTCGCGCCCGAGCGCAAGAAGGCGCTGCCGTTTCTGCCCCACTGCATCGGGCTGATAACCGGTCGCGACAGCGATGCCGAGAAAGACGTTCTGCGCAACGCGCAACTGCGCTGGCCGGCCGTCGAGTTTCGTATCTCCTACGCGGCCGTGCAGGGTGATCGGGCGGTGGCCGAGGTCACCGCTGGCATCCGTGCGCTGGATGCCGACCCCGACGTCGACGTGATCATCATCGCCAGGGGCGGCGGCGACTTCCAGAACCTGCTCGTCTTCAGCGACGAGTCCCTCGTGCGTGCCGCGGCTGCCTGCGTGACGCCGCTGGTCAGCGCAATCGGACACGAGGCCGACCGGCCACTGCTCGACGAGGTTGCCGACCTGCGGGCCTCCACGCCCACGGATGCCGCCAAGCGCGTGGTGCCGGATGTCGCCGAGGAGCTCAATCGCGTGCAGCAGGCTCGGGCGCGGATCGGTGGCCGCGTGACGAACCTGATTTCCATGGAGATCGACCGACTCGAGCAGTTGCGCACCCGTCCGGCACTCGCGACGCCGGCCTGGATCATCGACACGCGCGCGGACGACCTCACGCGGTACGTCGCGCGCGGCACCGAACTGGTGGAACGGATGCTGGAGAAGGCCGGAACGCGCGTCGCTGAGCTCGCCGGACACCTGCGTGCGCTCTCCCCGCAGCGCACCCTCGACCGTGGCTATGCGATCGCGCAGTTGCCGTCGGGATTTGCCCTGCGCTCCGCCGTGGACGCACCCGTCGGCACACCGCTCCTCCTCACGCTCGCGGACGGCAGGCTTGCAGCCACGGCGGGCGAGCGGGCCGCGCCCACAGGCGACGCTGGGTAGAGTTGAACCGTGGCATCCCCCGACAAAACTGGCGCGAATGAGGCTGCTGGCGCGGCCGAACGCATAGCCGCCCTCTCGTACGAGCAGGCGCGCGACGAACTCGTGCGAGTCGTGAACGAGCTCGAGCAGGGCTCGTCGACACTCGAGGAATCGCTTGCCCTGTGGGAGCGCGGTGAAGCGCTCGCCAAGCGCTGCGAAGAGTGGCTGGTCGGCGCGAAGGCGCGACTGGATGCGGCACGGGCCGCCGCGACCGACTGACGATGGCCCGCGCAACGTCGAGCCCCTCCCCACGGGTCGTCGCAGAACTCGGTCGCCCGGAGACGCCGGATGAGACCGCCGATCGCAAGGCGGCCGCCTCACGCCTGCACCGCGCGAGCCAGACGACCGTCAACCTGGTCGCGTCGCTGATCGTCTCACTCGTCGTCGTTCTCGTGATCGTGCTGCTCGTGGTTCGCCCCGACCAGCAAACCGTGAACGCCGTCGACTACCAGAAGATCGCGGTGCAGGCCCAGGCCGGCATTGCCGATCCGCTCATCGCCCCGCGGGTGCCGAAAGGCTGGCAGGCGAACGCCGCGACCATCAACCCGGTCAGCGCTGGCGCCTACGCGTGGCACATCGGCTTCATCACCGCGGGCCGCCAGTACATCTCGTTCGACCAGGGCATCGGCGTGACCGATGCCTGGGCGGCGGCACAGCTGGGCAGCTCCCCGGCAACGGGCACGGCATCCATCGGCGGCCTCACCTGGACGGTGTACGACCGGCGCACCGCCGATCAGCCCGGCAACTTCGCCTACTCACTCGTCACGACGATCGGCAGGGATGTCTACCTGCTGCACGGAACGGCGGTTACTGCCGAATTCCGCCAACTGGCGGCCACCACCGCCGCAGAGATTGGGGCCAAATGAGCGAGCATTCCCCGCGGATCACTCCCGCGCAGGCGTGGAAAGAGATGCGGCGCGGCAACGACCGCTTCGTTGCGGGTGAGCCGCAGCATCCGCGCCAGGACGTGGAGCGTCGCGAAGCCCTTGCCCTGGCACAGGCGCCGATGGCCGCGCTGTTTGGATGCAGCGACTCGCGCCTCGCCGCCGAGATCATCTTCGACAAGGGCATCGGCGACCTGTTCGTCGTGCGCAACGCCGGTCAAATCATCTCGGAGAGCGTGATCGGCTCCCTCGAATACGCGGTCGGCATCCTCAACGTGCCCCTCATCGTCGTGCTCGGCCACGACTCCTGCGGCGCCGTGCTGGCGGCGATCGACTCGCAGGGTCCGGATGCCTCGCCCCTGCCGCCGCACATCACCCGGATGATCTCGAAAATCGTCCCCGCGGTGCGACGTGTTGCCGGCCCCGGGGATGGCGCGGTCGACCCGTTGTCCGTCGACAGCCATGAGGTCGGCAAGGAGCACCTCCGCGACACGATTGCGGAGTTGCTGGAGAGCTCAGAACTCATCAGCGACGCAGTCGCCGCAGGTACGCTGGCTGTCGTGGGGGCGAACTACCGCCTGCTCGAAGGCCGTGCCGAACCCGATGTCATGCTCGGCATCCACTGATTCTTGATCCAGTACCCAACCCAGTAAGGAACGCACAGCGCCGTGAGCAACCCGCAGGACTACCGCATCGAGCACGACACGATGGGCGAGGTGCGTGTTCCGGCATCCGCGCTGTACGCCGCGCAGACCCAGCGGGCGGTCGAGAACTTTCCCATCTCCGGGTCAGGGCTCGAGCCCGCGCAGATCGTGGCGCTCGCCCGCATCAAGCGCGCTGCCGCGATCGTGAACGGGGAGCTCGGCATCCTTGACGCGGCGATTGCGGACTCGATCGTCGGCGCGGCCGACCAGCTGATCGCCGGAGCCCACCACGACCAGTTCCCGATCGACACGTACCAGACCGGCAGCGGCACCTCCAGCAACATGAACATGAACGAGGTGCTGGCGAGCCTCGCGAGCACGGCACTCGGATCACCGGTTCACCCGAACGACCACGTGAACGCATCCCAGTCGTCGAACGACGTCTTCCCCACCTCGGTGCACCTCGCGGTGACCGGCGCACTGCTCGGCGATCTCATTCCGGCGCTTGATCACCTGGCGACCGCGCTCGAGGCCAAAGCCGAGCTCTGGAAGAGCGTCGTCAAGTCCGGACGCACACACCTCATGGATGCCACCCCCGTCACGCTCGGCCAGGAATTCGGCGGCTACGCACGCCAGGTGCGCCTCGGGATCGAGCGAGTGCAGGCGACCATCGTGCGCGTCGCCGAAGTGCCGCTCGGCGGCACCGCGGTCGGCACGGGGATCAACACTCCGGCCGGGTTCCCGCAGAAGGTAATCGCCCTGCTCGCCGAGGACTCCGGCCTGCCGATCACCGAAGCCAGGGACCACTTCGAGGCGCAGGGCGCACGAGACGGGCTGGTTGAGGCATCCGGTGCCCTTCGTGTTCTCGCGGTGTCGCTGACAAAAATCTGCAACGACCTGCGCTGGATGGGGTCAGGGCCGAACACGGGACTCGGCGAACTGCACATCCCCGACCTCCAGCCGGGCTCGTCCATCATGCCCGGCAAGGTGAACCCGGTCATCCCCGAGGCCGTCATCATGGTGGCCGCGCGCGTGATCGGCAACGACGCCACGATCGCATGGGCCGGGGCGACCGGCGCCTTCGAACTGAACGTAGCGATCCCGGTAATGGGAACGGCGCTGCTGGAATCGATCCGCCTGCTGGCGAACTCGTCGCGACTGCTGGCGGACAAGACCGTCGAGGGTCTCGAAGCAAACATCGAGCGCGCCCGCGCGATGGCCGAGTCCTCGCCCTCGATCGTCACTCCCCTCAACCGCATCATCGGATATGAGGCGGCCGCGAAAGTGGCGAAGCACTCGGTGGCCGCGGGCATCACGGTGCGCGAATCGGTCATCGACCTCGGGTTCGTCGAGCGCGGTGAGATCACGGAGCAGCAGCTGGACACCCTGCTTGACGTGCTCTCGATGACTCACCCCGGGTAGACGCGACCTAGGACACGGCGGCGAGGGCGACAACCGCCGTCGCCGTCCAGAACCCGGCGAGCAGGTAGGGGCCGAAGGCGATGCGGGTTCCACTGCCTCGCCGCAGGAGAACGACGAGCGCAACCACCCCGCCGGTCGTGAACGCGACGACCGGCGACAGGATGGCGACAGTGGACGTCGACGAGGCCAGCCCGAGCGCCGCGGCGAGCTTTACGTCGCCCATGCCCATTCCGCCGAGCCGGGACAGCACGAACAGAAACGCCGAATAGCCCGCGGCGGCGGCAAGGGGCACGGCGGGCAGCACACCCGACGTCGCCCACTGTGCGGCAACCGCGAGGGCACCGACACCGATCGCCGGCCCGACCAGCCAGTTCGGCAGCCGGTGCTCCCGGGCATCCACTGCCACGAGCAGTGGCGTCACGGCGGCGAGAAACAGCAGCGGCAGAGCGAGGATGCTGAACCCCGCAGCCAAGGCGCTCGTGATCGCGAGCACGGCGGTGAGCGGCAGCTGCCAGGCGAGCGAGAGGCGAGTCGGGCGACGAGTGGCGTGCGTGGACATCCCGCGAGAGTAGCGACAGCACGACGCCGCGCGTTCCGGCTCTCCACAGCGACTCCAATAGGATGTAATCGTCGCATCGAGCCGCCGGAGGGCAGTCTCTCCTTCGAGCGCGGCCAGTAAGGCGACAATCGTGAACCGCGTGTTTGGTACCTACACGCTCATCCTGTCGCGGGACTCCTCGTGGCGCTTCTCGGTCGCCGGATGGTTCGCCCGCCTGGTTCGCTCGACCAGCGGGATCAGCACGATCCTCCTGGTCGTGAGCTACACGCACAGCTACGCAATCGCCGGTGCGGTGGGAGCGGCGATCGTTCTCGGCATCGGCGTCGCGAGCACGCTCTGGTCGCGAGCGACGGACCGGTTCGGACAGGCGCGGGTGCTGCCCGTCGCAATCGTCACGCTCGCGCTGGCCTCAACGCTGCTGGTCGTCGTCGTGGTCACCGGCGCACCGCGCGCCACCTGGTTCATCGCCGCGTTCGTGCTCGGGGCGGTGTCGTTGGACTCCGGCTCACTCGTCCGCGCCCGCTGGGCGGGCATCCTCACCGATGCGGGTGAACGCCACAACGCGCTCGCACTCGAGTCGGTCGGTGACGAGCTCAGTTTCGTGATCGGTCCCCCGCTCGTCACCGTTCTCGCCACCGTCGTGAACCCGGTTCTCGGCTTCGCGGTCGGCGTCGGCATCACGATCGCCGGACAAGTCGCCCTCCTGGCGCAGCGATCCACGACGCCGCCGGTCGTTCGCGCAGCCGCCGAGCCGTTCAGCCTCCGGACTCTGCTGCCGCGCGGCGTGCTGCCGGTGCTTCCGATCTACCTCGGCGTCGGCGTCACCTTCGGTGCGCTGGACGTGACCTCGGTAGCGGTGGGACGATCCGTCGGGACTCCCGCGCTCGCCGGGCTGCTGGTGGGCGCCTACTCCCTCGGCAGCGTGATCGCGGGCATTGCTTTCGGACCACTCAGCGCGCGCTGGCGGGCCAGCACCCGGATGCTCTCCACCGCCATCGCGTTCGCCCTCGTGATACCCGTGCTGATGCTGTTCACCAATGCCGGGGTCCTGGCTGCATTTATCGTGCTGGGCGGGCTGGTCACCTCGCCCGTCCTCATTTCGGGAGCGTCCTTCATCCAGGACCAGGTCGAATCACATCGCCTGACGGAGGCTCTCGCGTGGCCGGCGGTCGGCCTGTCTGCCGGGGTGGTGCTGGGGAGTGCGGTGAGCGGCATCCTCATCGACGATGGAACCGCGTACTCGGGCTTCCTCATCACCACCGCCGGCGGCGCCATCGTCGGCCTGGCGGGGGTCGCAAGCGCGCTGGTGTTGCGCTCGCTTCGCCCCCTCTGACACGAATTGCCCACTTTCGTCGCTATTCACGCACGAATAGCGACCAAAGCAGGCAACTCGTGTCAGGAGGGGTGGGCGATTAGGCCAGCTCGTTGGACTCCAGCATCTCGGTGACGAGCGCCGCGATCGCGCTGCGCTCCGACCTGGTGAGGGTGATGTGCGCGAACAGCGGGTGGCCCTTCAGCGTCTCGATAACGGATGCGACGCCGTCGTGCCGCCCAACCCGCAGGTTGTCGCGCTGGGCCACATCGTGCGTCAGTACGACGCGCGAGTTCTGGCCGATGCGGCTCAGGACCGTGAGCAGGACGTTCCGCTCGAGCGACTGTGCCTCATCCACAATCACGAACGCGTCGTGCAGCGACCGGCCACGGATGTGTGTCAGCGGCAACACCTCCAGCAACCCGCGTTCGATCACCTCATCGAGCACGTTCTGCGAGACCACCGAGCCGAGGGTGTCGAAGACGGCCTGCGCCCACGGATTCATCTTCTCCGCGGCGTCACCGGGCAGGAATCCGAGCTCCTGGCCACCGACCGCATACAGCGGGCGGAACACCATGATCTTCTTGTGCTGCTGCTTTTCGAGCACGGCCTCGAGGCCCGCGCAGAGCGCCAGCGCCGACTTGCCCGTGCCCGCCCGACCCCCGAGGGAAACGATGCCAATCTCCGGGTCGAGCAGCAGGTCGATCGCCAGTCGCTGCTCCGCACTGCGGCCGTGCAGGCCGAAGATGTCGCGGTCGCCCCGCACGAGCCGCATCTGTCCGCGCGCGGTCACCCGGCCGAGCGCGGACCCGCGGTCGGAGTGCAGCACGAGTCCCGTGTTGACCGGAAGATCCTGGATGAGTCGCGTCGACAGCTGCTCCCGGTCGTACAGGTCGTTCATCTGCTCCGGGGAGAGCCGGATGTCGGCCTGTCCCGTGAATCCGGAATCCACGGCGAGTTCAGCGCGATATTCCTCCGCCGCCAGGCCGATGGATGCCGCCTTCACGCGGAGCGGGAGGTCTTTCGACACGACGGTGACAGCCATCCCGTCGTTGGCGAGGTTCAGCGCCACGGCGAGGATGCGCGAGTCGTTGTCGTTGAGCTGCAGGCCGGAGGGCAGCACCGACATGTTCGAGTGGTTCAGTTCGACCCGCAGCGATCCGCCCTCGTCGCCGATCGCGATGGGAAAGTCGAGGCGCTCGTGCTGGATGCGCAGCTCATCGAGGTTACGGAGTGCCTGGCGGGCGAAATACCCGATCTCGGGATCGTGTCGCTTCGACTCGAGCTCGGTGATGATGATGACCGGAAGGACGACGGCATGCTCGGCAAAACGGAAGATCGCCTTCGGATCCGACAGCAGAACGGAGGTGTCGAGAACGTAGGTGCGTTCGGCTTGCTCCCCCTTCGCGTCTGCCGAAATCTTTTGGCGGTCCTGCTGCTGAGGGTTTGCGAGCTTGGGCACGTGCACTCCATCCCCGGGTGCGATTCGCACTCGGATCCAGTCTGCGAAGACGGCCACAAGCATCCAGAAGCGAACTTACGTGGCCGCCCCGACCAGGTGCCTTACCTGATGATCTGACGCTAAGCGTCGAATGTGTCCTGCAGCGCACGACACGCCCGGCGAATGTCACGCCGAGGTAAACGTTGTGTTGCGCGCGCGGTTTAGCGGGGAAGCGCCGCCGACGAGAAACTGGTGAACGCACCGCGGAGCGCGTCGAAAGTCTCCTCGTCGGTCGAGACGTGCGGGGCGAGCCGCACGCGTCCCTGCCGCGTCGTCGTGGTCACCCCGTGGTTGAAGAGGGATGCCGTCAGCACCGTCAGCTGGTCGGCCGGCGGCTCGACGACAACGATTCCCGCTCGCTCCGCCTCCGCTCGCGGCGAAACCACCGGCAGCGCGTACTCGTCGGCGAGGTCGATGATGCGGCTGACCTTCACGGCGAGCCGGTCGTTGATGGCCTGCACTCCAACATCCGCAATCTCCTCGAGCGCGGCGGCGAAGCGGGCCTGGGCGATCGAGTCCGGATTGCTCACCTGGAAGGCGCGCACGCCGCGGGTCGGCTCGCCGACTTCGTCGAGCGGGGTTTCTTCGGCATCCGTCGCGTTGAAGCCGGAGAAGACGGGGATCAGCAGCTCTGCCGCGCGGTCGCTCAGCGCCAGGAATCCGGTGCCCCAGCCCGCACGCACCCACTTCTGGCCACCGGACACGACCACGTCAGCGACCTCGTACGGCGCATCGACGACGCCGAAGCCCTGCATGGCATCGACGATGAGCATCCGGTCGCCGATGACCTGGCGGATACCTTCGAGGTCGACGAGGTAACCGGTGCGGAAGTCGACAAGGCTCACCGCGACGGCCTCGGCGGAGTCCGTGAGCTGCTCCCGCAGGTTGCCCGGCGTGACGTGCCCGTGGTCGGTTTCGATCCACACCGGGTTCACCCGCTCGAGCGCCGTAGCCGCACGATCCACGGCGAACGTGATGCTGGGGAATTCGGCGGCCGACAGCGCAACTCCGCCGCGAAAGCCGAAGAGCGCATGCATGAGACCCGATGATGTGTTCGGCTGGAATACGACCTGGTCGGGGCGAAACCCGGTGAGCGCGGCGATCGCGTCCGTGACACGGGCATCCTGTTCGTCGAGCGTCGCCAGGGTGCCGAAGCGAGCACGGCCGAGGAGGCCCATCTGGGCGTAATCCTCGTCCTTGACCGCACGGCCGACGGGACCGACGCGAGCGAAGTCGAGGTATCCCGGCTCCTCGCCGAAACCGCTGGCAAAGTCGTCAATGTCGATCTGGGTCACGATCCGAACCTCCGGTGCCTGCGGGCGTAGTCGCGTACCGCGCGGAGAAAGTCGACCTCGCGCAGATCAGGATAGAACGCCTCCACGAAGTAGAACTCACTGTGCGCGCTCTGCCAGAGCATGAAGTCGCTGAGCCGCTGCTCGCCCGAGGTACGGATGACGAGGTCGGGGTCGGGCTGGCCGCCCGTGTACAGGTGGTCGGCGATGAGGTCGGGGGTGAGCAGCTCGGCCAGCTCCTCGATCGTGCCGCCCTCGGTTCCGTGGCTGCGCAGGATGCTGCGCATGGCATCCGCGATCTCGCGGCGGCCGCCGTAGCCGACAGCGAGATTGATGTGGAGGCCGGTGTTCTCGGCGGTCGCCTTCTCGGCGGCGGCGAGCGCATCCACGAGGTTTTTTGGCAGGCCCTCGGTCACGCCGACGTGTTGCACGCGCCAGTCGCGGTAGCCGGCCAGGTCGCCGGCGAGTTGGGTGATGATGTCGGCGAGCTCGGCCAGTTCCTCGGAATCGCGATTCGTCAGGTTGTCCGACGACAGCAGGTAGAGGGTGACGACCGAGATGCCCAGTTCGTCGCACCAGGTGAGAAACTCGCGGATCTTCGCGGCGCCGGCGCGGTGCCCGTGTGCGGCCGACTCGAGCGCTCGCGATCGCGCCCAGCGACGGTTACCGTCCACGATCATGGCGACGTGGTGCGGAAGGTCCTGCCCCTCGAGGGAGCGGCGCAGCCGACGCTGGTAGAGGCCATAGAGAAGGCCACGTCCGAGCGGAACATCCTCCTCATTCACATGGCTACGCTAGTCCAACCAGCGGGCAGGCAACCCCGCTCACCCTCCCCCCTAAGCTGGCCATATGGCTTCCCGCGGATCTGCAGCGAACGATTCGGGGGCGGATGACCCGGGGCAGGACATCCCGCACCTGCCGCTTCTCGAGGATGAGGCGGCCAATCCCGCGGCCGACGCGAAGCCGACCTGGCGGGGCTGGATTCACGCCGCCACGTTCCCCGTCGCGATCGTGCTGGGCATCATCCTTCTCGTTCTCGCCGACGGTGCGGCAGCGAAGATCAGCTGCGCCATCTTCTTCGTCTGCTCGCTGCTGCTGTTCGGCATTTCGGCGCTGTACCACCGCATCGATTGGAAGCCATCGACCAAGCGGCTGTTCAAGCGGCTCGACCATGCCAACATCTTCCTGCTGATCGCCGGCTCCTATACGCCGATCACCGTGCTCGGGCTGCCCCCGGGGAAGGCCACGGTCCTGCTCTGGCTGATCTGGGGCGGCGCGGCGCTCGGCATCATCTTTCGCATCTTCTGGGTCGGCGCACCCCGGTGGCTCTACGTGCCGCTGTACCTTGCGCTGGGCTGGGGGGCGCTGGCGTACATCGTCGACTTCTTCACCGCGAACGCCGCGATGATGGCACTGATTCTCGTCGGTGGGCTGCTCTACTCGATCGGCGCCGTCGTGTACGGGCTGAAGCGGCCGAATCCGGTGCCCGGAGTGTTCGGGTTCCACGAGATCTTCCACAGCCTGACCCTGTTGGCGTTCCTCTGCCACTGGGTCGGCATCCTGCTGATCGCGACGAACCCGGTCTACGGGTAAGGAGCGCGCGGGGACGTTACTTGGGTGGCTCGGTCGCCGTGGGTTCGTCGGTCGCTGCCTGGTCCGCCCGCGATGCTTGCCCGGCTTGCCCCGCCTGCTCCGCCTCTTCGGCGAGACGGTCGCGGATCTCCTCCCGATACCGGGTGCGCCGGATGCGACGGTTCATGTCGATCAGGAGGAACACGGTAATGACCGCGATGAGAAAGATTGCGATGAAACCGACAACGCCGGGAGTGACCAGATCAGCGTTGCCGTCATAGCCGGGCGGGGTCGGTGCGGGACTCGGCGTCACCGCGAACACGACCCGTCCGACGAGAGTGGTGAGGGTCATGAGTTGTCCTTGCTCGGGGCGGCGGCAGCTTCGTCGTCGACGATGCCGGCAAACAGGTCCGACTCCGGCAGTTCGGTCTCCACCAGCGAATCGATCAGCTGGAAGTCCTCGAACGGCCAGGCCGCTCGCTGCAGGTCGTTGGGCCAGAAGAAGAAAGTCGTGTCTGGCTCGACCTGGCTGGCGTGGGCGCGGAGGGCCGCATCCCGGGTCTCGAGAAAGTCGCCGACCTGGATGTGGGTGGTCGCGACGTCCGGACGCGGGCGGCCCGCAGACATCCACTGCCGCATCTCGGCGAGTTGCGCGACGAACGGGTTCTCGGGATCGTGCTCGACCGCGTGGTCGTACACGGCACCGATGCGCGTGGGGTTGAAGATGCGGTCGTAGTAGAGCTTCGGGACGTGCCAGCCCTCGCCTGCATCCGGATACCGTGCCGGGTCGGCGGCAGCCTCACGCGCGAAGATCGAGATCTCGTGCGTGCGGATGTGGTCCGGATGCGGGTACCCGCCGTTCTCGTCGTAGGTCACCAGCACGTGCGGCCGGTATTCGCGAATGATCTTCACGAGCGGCTCCGCCGAGGATTCCAGCGGGATCGCCGCGAAGGCGTCGTGCGGCAGCGGCTCGCCATCGTCCGGCATGCCGGAGTCCGCGTACCCGAGCCAGCGGTGCTCCACGTCAAGGATCTCGCGCGCGCGCGCCATTTCGATGCGGCGGAGTCCCGGAAGGTCCCGTTCGGCGGGCAGCCGCTCGGCGAGGCCGGCGTTCAGGATGCTGCCCCGCTCGCCCCCGGTGCAACTCACGACCATCACCCGCGCACCACGACTGCGGTAATACGCGTAAGTGCCCGACCCCTTGCTCGACTCGTCGTCGGGGTGGGCATGGACCGCAAGCAGGCGCAGTGTCACCAAACTCCTAGGGAAAAGCAAATAGCCTTGGGACTCAAGACTATCCGCAGCACCACCCAACGCAGGAGCCACCGGCCACGTGAGCGTTCGCCCCGACAGCGCCCCACAGGGACGTGGCACGACGCCATCCAACGATCTGGATGCGCGGTACGGCCGCTCCCCCGGCAGCCGCAGGCGAGCCCGCATCTGGGTCGCGTCCCTCGCTGGCGCCCTGCTGGTCGCATTCGCGGTCTGGCTCGCCTGGGGCGGCCTGCTCGGGCCCTCCTCCGAGGTGGAAGCGCAGGACACCGGGCACGTCGTTCGCGGGAACACGTCGGTGGACATCCGCTGGCAATTGTCGGTTCCCCCGGGGTCGGCATCGAGTTGCGCGCTGCAGGCGCTGAACCTCGACTTCGGCATTGTCGGCTGGAAAATCGTTCACATTCCGGCCTCACCGCAGCGCACCCGGCAGTTTTCCGACAGTATCCGCACGTCAGAACAGGCCGTCTCCGGGTTGATCTATCGCTGCTGGCTGACTTAGGCTGGGTCATTCGCAAGCCGACCGGCCGATACGGCCGGTTTTTTTCTGACCAGAATCGATTTCGAGGAGAGTCATGTCTGACACCAGCGTCACCTGGCTGACCGAGGATGCCTTCAACCGACTGACCGCCGAACTCGAGCAGCTCAGCGTCCAGGGCCGCACCGAGATCGCGAAGAAGATCGAAGCCGCGCGCGAAGAAGGCGACCTCAAGGAGAACGGCGGATACCACGCCGCCAAGGAGGAGCAGGGCAAAATCGAGGCGCGCATCCGGGTTCTGACGCAGTTGCTGCGCACCGCGACGATCGGCGACGCCCCCGAGAGCCACGGCGTCGTGGAGTCGGGAACCGTGGTCACCGCCAACATCCAGGGCGACAAGACGACGTTCCTCATCGGAAACCGTGAGATGGCGGGCGACAGTGACCTCGACGTGTACAGCGAGGGCAGCCCGCTCGGTGGGGCGATCATCGGCCTGAAGATCGGCGACACCAAGAACTACACGGCGCCGAACGGCAAGACGATCACGGTCGAAATCCTCAACGTCGAGACGTACCAGCCGTAACCTCGCGTCGGGCGGCCACCGCTTGCGTGCGGCTCGTCAGAAGACGACCTCGTCAGAAATCCAGGCGCGGCAGGTACCCGGCTTCGCGCAGGTTGTGGATGACCTGCTCGGCGTGCTCCGGCCCGCGCGTCTCGATGTGGAGCTCGAGTTCCACCTCGCTGATCCGCAGCCCGTTGCCGTGCCGTGTGTGAAGCACCTCGACGACATTCGCGTTCGACTCGGCGATGATCTTTGCCGTTTCCGCGAGCTGGCCAGGGCGATCCGGCAGCGGGATACGCAGCTTGAGGTACCGCTCCGACGCCGCGAGGCCGTAGCTGATGATCCTTTCCATCACGAGCGGGTCGATATTCCCGCCAGAGAGGATGGCGACTGTCGTGCCGGTCGCCTGCACCTTGCCCGCCAGGATCGCTGCGACAGCGACCGCTCCAGCGGGCTCGACGACGAGCTTCGCCCGCTCCAACAGGACGAGCAGGGCCCTGGCGATGTCGTCGTCTTCGACGGTGATAATCTCATCCACCGTCTCGCTGACGATCTCGAAGTTCAGGGTGCCGGGCTTGCTCACCGCGATGCCGTCGGCGATCGTCGGCGCGAGCTCGATCTGGGTGGGGGAACCGTTGAGCAGCGACACCGGGTAGGCGGACGCGTTCGCTGCCTGCACCCCGATGATGCGTACCGTTCGTCCGTTCTCGGCGGCCTTCTGTTTCACGGCGCTCGCAACGCCGGAGATCAGCCCGCCCCCGCCGATCGGCACGATGATCGTGTCGACCTCGGGAAGCTGGTCGAGGATTTCGAGACCCAGTGTGCCCTGGCCGGCAACGACATCCGGGTGGTCGAAGGGGTGGATGAAGACGGCCCCCGTGTCCTGTGCGAACTGGGCTGCCGCGCGCAACGGCTCGGCGACGTCGTGGCCGCGGAGTTCGACGTCTGCGCCGTAGTCACGGGTGGCCTGCAGTTTCGGCAGGGCGACGCCGACCGGCATGAAGATCGTCGAGTCGATGCCGAGCTCGCGGGCGGCGAAAGCCACGCCCTGAGCGTGGTTTCCCGCGGACGCAGCGACGACTCCGCGCGCTTTCTCGTCCTCGGTGAGGCGCATCAGCCGGTTGTATGCGCCGCGGATCTTGAACGACCCCGTGCGCTGCAGGTTCTCGCACTTGAGAAACACCTCACCGCCGAGCAGCTCGGAGAGGTAGTGCGAGCTTTCCATCGGGGTTACATCGACTACCTGGTCGACAACCAGTCGGGCCGCCTCGAAGTCGGCGAGAGATGGACCAGCCAGAGTCTCGCTGGTTGACTCCTCATTCATTGGTACTGACGACATCCTTCACCTGTGGCCTGGGGTTGACGCGCCATTCCCCGCCAGCGATGTAGCGGACGATGACGTTGAGCGTTGCGACGAGCGGGACTGCGAACAGGGCGCCGGGGATTCCGGCGACGAATGATCCCGCTGCAACTGAGAATACGACGGCCAGGGGGTGAACGCGTACCGCCGAGCCCATGACGAGGGGCTGCAGGACGTGTCCCTCCACCTGCTGGACCAGCAGAACCACGCCGAGCATGATCAGTGCGATCACCGGACCGTGGTAGACGAGGGCGACGAAAACCGCCAGGATGCCGGTCACAACGGCACCGACCACGGGGATGAACGATGCGAGGAACACTGCGATCGCGATCGGAATCGCGAGCGGCAGCTGCAGGATGACCGCGCCGATCCCGATACCTACCGCGTCAACGAAGGCGACGAAGATCTGCACCTTCACGAAGGTGGTCAGCGTGAGCCATCCCGCGTCACCCGCGCCGTTGACGGCCACGCGGGCGCGCCGGGGAAACAGTCGCACGATCCACGACCAGATGCCGCGGCCATCGATAACGATGAAGAGTGTGGCGAAGAGCGTCAGCAGCGTACCGGTGAGCACCCTGCCCGCCGTCGATCCGACCGAGAGGGCGCCGGTGAGCAGGCTCGACGAATCCTTCTGCAGCGACGCGAACGTCTGATTGAGATACGCGGTGATCTGCGCGTCGGTGAGATGGAGCGGCGACGCAAGAAGGTACGCCTTGAGGTTGTCGAACGCGCCCACCGACTGTTTCTGCAGTTCGGGCAGGCCGCTGCGAACCTGGATGACGATGAGGAACACGAGCCCGCCAATGATGGCGATGGTTCCGACCATCACGAGGGCGACGGCGAGCCACTTCGGCCAGCCGTGACGCACGAGCGAATTCTTGATCGGAACGAGCAGCGCAGCCAGCAGTATCGCGACCATGAACGGAACGACGATCTCCCGCAGCGCAGAGATCAGCAGCCCGAAAACGACCAGGACGGCGACGATCGCGAGAATTCGCCACGCCCACTGGCCGGCGACCTCCACCCCGATAGGGATGTTCTCTTCGAGAAGCTTCTTACGCTCTGGCCCGGTAATCTGCCGACGGTTCACGGCTATGGGCTGTGGGCTGCGGGCTTTCCAAAGCTTCATTTCGCCAGTCTAGAACTCGGCTTCAGGCCGAACCTGACCACTTGCGTCGCTCGCGGGTGGTCGATACGCTCCCGCGGGCGCCCTGTCGCTGGTTCAGTAGCGCGGCGCCGCCGCTGGCGCCGCTGGTTGAGTAGCACGGCGCCGCTCGCGGCGCCGCTGGTTGAGTAGCACGGCGCCGTCCACGGCGCCGCGCGTATCGAAACCCCCACCGCGATGTGCAGAACTCGAGCACGACATCCAGGGTGCTGCGACGATCATGGGATGGGCTGGACGTACATACTCCTGTGCGGAGACGGGTCGTACTACGTAGGCAGCACAACCAACCTCGCGCTGCGGTTCGCCCAGCACTCCTCCGGCGAGGGAGCGAATTACACGAAGCGCCGACTCCCGGTTCAACTCGTGTTCGCCCAGGAATTTTCCACCGTGGCCGAGGCGTACGCGATGGAGAAGCGCGTTCAGGGCTGGTCGCGCGCGAAACGTGAGGCGCTGATAGCCGGATCCCTCAACGAGCTGCCGGCATTGAGCCGGAAAGTGAGTTGGATCGAGAGGCAGCGGGCGGATCACTTCGGCACCCTCCCCGCTGGTTGAGTAGCACGACGCCGCCCGCGGCGACGCGCGTATCGAAACCCGACCCGAGCAACACCGGTTTCGATACGCGGCCTCCTCCGTCGGCAGCGTACTCAACCAACGACCAGGACCACCCGCACCCCGCCGGTTGAGTAGCACGACGCCGGCCACGGCGACGCGCGTATCGAAACCCCACCTGAGCAACACCGGTTTCGATACGCGGCCTCCTGCGTCGGCAGCGTACTCAACCAACAACCACCCGCACCCCCGCCGGTTGAGTAGCACGGCGCCGCCCACGGCGACGCGCGTATCGAAACCCGACCTGACCACCACCGGTTTCGATACGCGGCCTCCTCCGTCGGCAGCGTACTCAACCAACAACCACCCGCACCCCCGCCGGTTGAGTAGCACGGCGCCGTCCACGGCGACGCGCGTATCGAAACCCGACCTGAGCAACACCGGTTTCGATACGCGGCCTCCTCCGTCGGCAACGTACTCAACCAACGACCACGCGGCCTCCTCCGTCGGCAACGTACTCAACCAACGACCACCCGCACGGCGGCTCGGCGATTAAGCCGCGCGTCGGTGCCGCCCAGTATCGTCGGGTGCGTGACAACCTCGGTCTCAGCGGCGCAGGCGCGACGCATCGCACTGGCCGCACAGGGGTTCGGGCGGCCGCGAGGGGCGGCCCCGGGCATCCGGCAACTGGATGCCCTCATCCACCGGCTGGGACTGCTGCAGATCGACTCGGTGAACGTCTTCGAACGCAGCCACTACCTGCCCGTCTTTGCGCGACTCGGCGCCTATGAGAAGGCGGACCTCGATCGACTGACCTTCAGCACGAAGGCGCGGTTCACCGAGACCTGGGCGCACGTCGCATCCATCATCCCCGTGGAGGACTGGCCACTGTGGCGCTGGCGCATGGACTGGAACCGTACCCGCAGCGAGAATAATCCGAAGTCGTGGATCCACGCGAACAAGCCCATGCTCGACTGGCTGCGCGCGGAACTGGCGGAGAAGGGACCGCTGCCCGCGGGCAAGATCGAGCACGAGAGCAATCGCAGCAAGGGCAGCTGGTGGGGCTGGTCTGACGTGAAGCTCGGCCTCGAGTACCTGTTCTTCTGGGGCGAGGTCGTCTCCGCCGGCCGCACCAATTTCGAGCGCAGCTACGCGCTGGCCGAGCAGGTGCTGCCCTCCGACGTGCTCAACGTCGCGATCCCCCGGGATGCGGCGATTCGCGAGTTGCTGCTGCGGGCCACCCGGCACCACGGCATCGGCACCGTCGGCGACATCGCCGACTACTACCGCATCATGAAGACGTGGTCGGCTCCAGTTCTCGCGGAACTCGCGGAAGAGGGGCTCATCGACCCGGTAACGGTGCAGGGCTGGGAGACCAACGGCAGGCCGCTCACGGCGTACCTGGATCCGACTGCCCGCATCCCCCGCCGCCTCGACGCCGCTGCCCTGCTCTCCCCCTTCGATCCGGTGGTGTGGGAGCGTGACCGGGCGCTTCGCCTGTTCGACTTCCACTACCGCATCGAGATTTACACGCCGGCGGCGAAGCGAGTTTACGGGTACTACACGCTGCCGATCCTTCTCGACGACCAGGTCGTCGGGCGCATCGACCTGAAGAGTGATCGGCAGAATCGCGTGCTTCGAGTGCAGTCGGCGTGGCGCGAGCCGCACGCTCCCCCGGGATTCGAGCAGCGCCTCGTGCCACTGCTCGAATCGACCCGTGACTGGCAGGGGCTCGACTCGATCGCGGTGGTGCAGCGCGGCGACCTGGCAGACGACCTCGCTGGCGCGCTCGGCCTGGTTCCAGCGAAATACGATCCGCTGTCAACCTGACCGAGGCCCTCGCGCGTCGGTCTTACATGACAACGAATCACATCCTCTTTCGCACAGCAGCCAGCCTGACCCTAGCCGCGGCGATGGTCCTCACGGCAGCCGCATGCTCCGCTCTTCCGACCGTGTCCTCGGCTCCGACGTCGGCCCCCGTCGTTTCGACACCGCGCGCGACACCCACCGCTGCCCCCGAGGCACAGCTGCCGACCCCGCGCCTCGACATCGAGTGCTCTGACCTCGCCGCTGGCGCCACGCTGGCGAGCACCTTCACCGACCCCGTCGAAGCGCGCGACCCGGGCGTGGATGCTGGAGCCCGCGGCTTCGCCATCGACCCCGCGTACTTCGTGCAAACGGATGGCGGGCTCGCCTGCACCTGGAACAACGGGCTTCCCGAGTACAAGAAAGACGGCAGTTACGGCGGTCGGCAGGGGGTCACGCTGCTCGTGCTGCCCAACGACAACCCGTCGAAGGGGTTCGCGAAATACAAGAAGTACTACTCCCTGGCAACCAACACGGAGGTCAACTGCTTCCAGGGCGGCGAGGTTCCGAACTGCTACGTGAATGCGCTCGTGAACGATTACTGGGTCTCCGCGGTGGTGACGGGAATGGATGCGTCGACCACTGCGAGCGCGAAGAAGCTGGCGAAGAAGACGAAGCCGCTCATTGACGGCATCCTGGCCGGCGTTGGCGCATCCGCCGCCCCGACACCGCGGTGGTCGCCACCCTCGACCACCCTGGCCCTTCCGCACTCCTGCAGCGGCTACGTCGCGGCGAGCACGCTCAAGGCGAAGCTCGGCCTCGCCACGGCGGTGACCGCCCGCCACTTCGGCGAGGGCGGCGGCTGGTCGCTGGAGGCCAGCGCTGCGTTGAATGCCCACGCCGACGGATGCATCTGGACGATCCCGGCCAGCGACAGCAGCGTCGCGGCCCTGGACGTGCTTCCCGGCGGCGCCTGGGCGTTGAGCTCAGCAACCCCCTTCATGACCGACCCGTCGGCTCCGACCGAGGTGACGATTGCCGGGCTCACCGACGCCGATGGTGCCTGGATCCGCTGCGGCGCCAAGGACGACGGCTGCATCCTCGACCTCGCGGTCGGTGGCAACTGGATTGAGGTGATCGTGAACTCGTCATCCGACAGCGGCATGCCGAAGATCCCCGGACTCAGGCACAAGCTCGAAAGCCTCGGCGCGACGATCGTCGGCAACCTCGGCTAGGTCGTCCGTCGACGAGAGCGCCCTACCGGGTCGGCAGCGGTTCCTAGAACTTGCTGCCGATCTCGTCGAGGCGCTTGATGCGGTCGGCGATCGGCGGGTGGGTGCTGAACAGCTTCTCGATCACGCCGGGCTTGTTCGGGTCGGCGATCCACATGTGCGCCATGCTCGAGTTCTGTCGGGCGACCGGGCGACCGTACGTGCCCAGCTTCGCAAGCGCGGTCTCCAGCGCCACCGGGTTGCGGGTGGTCATCGCGCTGGTCGCATCGGCGAGGTACTCGCGCTGGCGGGAGATAGCAGCCTGCACGACGGCGGCAACGATCGGCGCAACCACGATGGCCACCAGTCCGAGCACCAGCACGACCGGGTTGCCACCGTTGTTGCGGTTGTCGCGACCACCGAAGAAGCTCAGGCGCAGCAGGATGTCGGCGATGAACCCGATGGCGACAACTAGTCCGAACACGATGGTCGACACCCGGATGTCGTAGTTCTGCACGTGGCCCATCTCGTGGGCCATGACGGCTTCGAGTTCCGAGTCATCCATCAGTTCGAGGATTCCGGTGGTCGCTGCAACGACGGCGTGCTGCGGGTCACGCCCGGTCGCGAACGCGTTCGGCGCCGGGTCATTGATGATGTAGATCTTCGGCGTCGGCATGCCGGTCGTGATCGCCAGATTCTCGACGATGCGGAACAGTCGCGGGTTGTCTGCCTTCTGGATCTGGTGTGCGCCGCTGATCGCCAGCGCCTGGCCACCCGCCCAGAAATACTGGGCGATCGTGTAGAGCAGGGCACCGATGATCGTGCCGATGAAGATGCCCCAGCTGCCCCCGCCCCAGATCAGGTCGGCGATGTAGCCAAGTGCCGCGATGATCACCAGGAAGATCGCGATGATGAACACGGTGTTGCGCTTGTTCGCGGCGATGGCGCGATACATGGAGTCCTAGCCTCTGGTCGGTGAGTCAGTTGACAATCAGAACTGCACGCGCGGCGGCTCAGCGATGGCTGCGGCGTCGGCAACCTCGAAGAACTCGCGTGCGGTGAAGCCGAGGCGCTTGGCGAAGACATTGTTCGGGAACACGCGGATCTTCGTGTTCAGCTCACGCACGCCACCGTTGTAGAAGCGACGCGAGGCCTGGATCTTGTCTTCGGTGTCGACCAGTTCGGCCTGCAGCTGGAGGAAGTTCTGGCTGGCCTGCAACTGGGGGTATGCCTCAGCGACAGCGAAAATGCTCTTGAGGGCGCCCTGCATCTGGTTCTCGGCGACGGATGCCTGAGCCGGCGTCGACGCGTTGATGGTCGCTGCGCGGGCCTGGGTCACCGCCTCGAACACGCTCGACTCGTGGGCGGCGTATCCCTTGACCGTCTCGATCAGGTTGGGCAGCAGGTCAGCTCGACGCTTGAGCTGAACGGTGATGTCGCTCCACGCCTCATCCACGCGCACGTTCAGCGTGACAAGCGAGTTGTACGTCGCCCAGAGGTAGATACCAATGATGACGAGGAGCAGAACGATGATGCCCACAACGATGAGGATTTCCATGCCTAGAACTATAGGGGAGTGCGCGTGCGCCGTGACCGGCCCGTGTAATGCTCAAAGCGAACTCGCGGCAGCCGGATCGGCGCCGCGAATCACGTCGCAGCGCCGCTGACACAATGGACGGATGACGGAAACCGCCGAGCAGCAGATCGACCGCCTCAACAAGATCGTGCCCGACTTTCCGAAACCGGGCATCTCGTTTCGTGACCTGACGCCGGTCTTCGCCGACGGCGCGGCGCTGCGGGCGATCACCGAGGCGCTGGTCGAACCGTTCCGCGGCGAGGTGGATGCCGTTGCCGGCGTCGAGGCGCGCGGCTTCGTACTGGCGGCAGCGGCCGCCTACGCCCTGGGGACCGGGGTGCTGATCATCCGCAAGCCGGGCAAGCTGCCGCGCACGACCATCGCGCAGAGCTACGACCTGGAGTACGGCAGCGCCACGCTGGAGATCCAGCCGGACGACCTGCCGGTCGGCAGCCGCATCCTGTTGCTGGATGACGTGCTCGCCACCGGCGGAACCCTGGCCGCGGGCGTCTCCCTGCTCGATCGCGCCGGCTGGCAGGTGGCGGGAGTTAGCGTCGTGCTGGAACTGGCCGAGCTGAATGGCCGCGCGGCCCTCCCCGGCTACCGGGTGCGCGCGCTCAGCACGCGCTGATCAGCCTGCGAAGGATGTTCGCGGCGCCACGCGCGAAAAACTCCTTCGCAAGGCCAGATTCGGCCGAATCATCCTTTGCAGCGTGAGGGTCAAGCGCCCAGGGGTGAGCGTGACGCGCCCAGGGGTGAGGTTGCGTGCAGGGTGAGGGATTATGCGCCCAGCACTCTCGCGAGGTAGGGGTTGCCGAAACGACGCTCGGGGTCGAGGCGATCACGAATGGTCACGAATTCGCCCATGCGCGGGTACACGGTCTCGAGCGAGGCGTGATCGCGGTAGTGCATCTTGCCCCAGTGCGGCCGACCGCCGAACCCGATCATGATCTGCTCGACCGCGCGGAAATACTCCTCCGGGTCTTCGCGAAAGTAGCGATGCACGGCAATGTACCCGCTCGCGCGACCGGCCGCGGTCGACAGCAGCAGGTCATCCGCCGCTGCGGCACGCACCTCGACCGGGAAGGAGATGCGCCAGCCGCGAGCGTTGATCAGGTCGCGAACGGCGCGCAGGGCATCCGGAACCGAGGCCAGCGGAATCGCGTACTCCATCTCGCGAAAGCGCGTCGTGCGGTCGGTCACGAACACGGCCTGCGAGAGGTCCGTGAACTCGCGATCCCCCGTGAGTTTGCTCGCCAGCCGGTTGATCGGCGGGGTGAGCGCGGGCAGCACGCGCCCGAGGTTGCAGATCGCCGCGAGCACCGTGTTCGACATGAACTTGTCGTCCACCCACTCGCGCATCGGCGAGAGCCTGTCGAGTGGGGTATCGGCGGGCAGCCGGGTGTTCGTCTTTCCGAGCGCGACATCGGTGTGCGGAAACCAGTAGAACTCGAAGTGGTCGATCGACGCCACGCGCGCCAGCCAGCTGTCGAGCACGTCATCGAGGGGCTCCGGATGCTCGACCGCACGCATCACGAACGTCGGCACGCACTCGACCGTGACGTCGACGACGACTCCCAGCGCGCCGAGACCGAGCGCGGCGGCCGGCAGGAGCTCCGGGTTCTCCGTCTCGCTGACCCGGAGCACGTCACCGTCGGCGGTCACCAGCGTCAGCGCGCGCAGCTGCGTCGAGATTCCGCCGAACCGGCTACCGGTTCCGTGCGTACCGGTCGAGGTCGCACCCGAGATGGTCTGCCGGTCGACGTCTCCCATGTTGGTCAGCGCGAGGCCGAGCGGCCCGAGCAGGCCGGGCAGTTCGTACAGGTGCGTGCCCGCGCCGAGCGTGACCCGCATACCGTCGACACCCAGCACGCCGCGGATGCCCGACATGTCCAGACGAAGGCCGTCCGTCGCCCCGATCGCCGTAAAGCTGTGGCCCGCACCGATGGGCTTGACGGTCAGTCCGCGACGCGCCGCCTCGCGAACCACCGCCTGCACATCGTCGATGCTCGTCGGGCGCACGATGAACGCCGGGTTCGAGCTCTCACTCCGCCCCCAGTTGTGCCAGGTCGGCGCGGCAAGGAGCTCCGTGCTCACAGGAAGACCTTTCCCTCGCCGCGGTAGGTCGGCACGGTCTCGACGATCGCGCCCTTCGCCACGACCGCAAAGTTGTCCAGGTGTTCGCTCATCTCGCCAGCCTTCGTGTGGCGCAGCCACACGCTGTCGCCCACCTTCAGCGCCTCCGCGGCCGCGCCGGCGAGCGGCGTCTGCACCTCTCCGGCACCCTCGCGCGGCAGCGTCGCGAGGCCTTCCGGCCAGACCGGACGCGGCGACCGGTCGGCCGAGAACGGGCCGGATGCGATCCAGCCGCCCCCGAGCAGAGCCACCAGCTTCGGCGACGGCTTGCGCACGACGGAGAGGGCGAAGGATGCCGCCGGCGCGGGATGAAAGTGGGTGTAGTTGTCGAACAGGTGCGGTCCGAAGAGCCCGCTGCCGGCGGCGATCTCGGTGACCGAGTCGTCGGCGGCGGTGGACTCGAGCGAGCCGGTTCCCCCGCCGTTCACGAATTCGAGGTCGGCGACCTGGCGAACCGCGACCACAGCTTCGCCGCGGCGGGTCGCGAGCTCGGCGATCGAGCGCTTCTGAATCTGCCGCACCGCGATCCCACGCAGCGCCTGGCCGGCCGGGTTGTTCACGAGTCCGGCGATCTGCGCCTCGTACCCCATGAGGCCGACGAGGGTGAACCCGGGGCGGGCGACGACGGCCTCGGCGAGAGCGCGAGCATCCGCCGGCGTGTGTACGGGAGATCGGAATACGCCGATGTGTCCGATGGGGCCGAGCCAGGATGCGTCGAGTTCGATGCACACGCGGATCGGCACGCGCGCGGCAGGCGCGATCACCGCATCCACGAAGTCGAGGTGCTCGACAGAGTCGACCATGATGGTCACCCGGGACGCGAGCTCCTCGTCGAGGGCGAGGCGGCGGAGCGCCGCCCGGTCGGCGGTCGGATAGCCGACCACGACATCCGGAATCGTTTCTGCCAGCCACAGCGCCTCGGGCAACGTATAGGCGAGCACGCCCGCGTACCCCGGCAGGGCGAGGGTCGCGTCGAGCACCGCGCGCACGCGCACCGACTTGCTCGCAACGCGGATCGGCTTGCCCGCCGCGCGATCGAGCATGTCGAACGCGTTGTGCGCAAGCGCTTCGAGCGAAATGACACCGTAGGGCGGGTCGAGCTCAGAGGTCGCGGCCTCGAGCGTCGGCCAGTACTGCTCCGGGCTGGTCCAGGGCGTTTCTGTGGATCGGACCAGCTGCACTAGCGAACGCTCTTGACCGGCATGATGGCGAAGCCGCCGATGGCTGCAAGCAGCGCGGATGCGATGAACAGCGCCGAGAATCCCCCGCCGAACTGCGGGAAGGTTGCAACCACGATTCCGCCGAGCAGTGGCCCGACCGCCTGCGGCACCGCTGTCGCGATGTTCATGATTCCGAGGTCCTTGCCGCGCGTGTGGGCATCGGGAAGCACCTGGGTGGCGAGGGCCTGGTCGACCGCCATAAAGCATCCGTAGCCCAGTCCGAGCAGGCCCGCCGCGGCGAATGCGATGCTGAGGTCGGGCACGATCGCGAGCAGCAGTGCGGCAAAGCCCTGCAGGTAGGCGGAGACGTAGACGAAGAACTTGCGGCGGCCGATGCGGTCACTCACGCGACCGAAGACGAGCGCCGCGACGACGAAGAACAGCAGGTAGATGGAGGTGAGGATCAACAGGTTGTCTTGCGCGACCGCCTGCTCCTGGCCGAGCCCGAACTCGAGGAAGTAGAAGAGCATTGCGGTTCCCAGCGCGTTGCCGATGTTCACGAGAACACGACTCGTCAGCGTCCAGCCGAAGTCAGGGAAGCGGAGCGGGTTGATCCAGAAGCCGCTCAGTACGGCGCCGACGCTCAGGCGCGGGCGCTGCTGCTTGCGCAGGGGCACGTCCGGCATCGTGAGGACGAAGGGAATGACCAGCACGACGAGCAGCACAGCGACGAGGGCGTACCCCAGGAAGGTGGAGAGCCCGAGGATGAGCACGAGCAGCAGGCCAGCGAGGGTGCCGATCGCCTGGGGTGCCGACACCCAGCCCGATACGATTCCGCGCTGCCCGACCGGAACCTGGTCGGAGATTGTCGCCGTGATGGCCGCCGAAACAATGCAGAAACCGGTCAGCGAGACGACCCAGAAGATGCCAACGCCGAGGATCGAGGTCTGCGCGCCGAGCACGTACAGCCCGATCGCGAAAACGAGGGTGCCGCCGAGGATCCACGGCCGGCGACGACCGAAGCGTGAGGTCGTGCGGTCGGAGAGGAAGCCCGTTACCGGGTACGCGACCAGCGCAAATGCGCCCGCAATGCCCGAAATGACGCCGAACGTGAGGACGCTCTGGGCGACCGGCAGGTTCGCCACGTTGTAGATTCCCTCGATCTGCTGCGGCAACAGCAGCTGGATCGGGGTGAGTTGCGCCATCCAGATTCCGAACCACGCGGTGGCGAACAGGGTGATCCAGCCCGCGTGAACGCGCCGGGTCGGCTCCGCGAAGGGCGATCGACGAGCGGCGGACGCGGCAGTCGTGGTTGCGGTCATGGCGTGTGCTCCTTGGTGATGAGTGGAGAAGCGGCGAATGGTGCAGCGGCTGGTACGGCGGGAGAAGCAAGAGCGGGTCGTGCGAGGGCGGCGAGAAACTCCGCGGCGAAATCGAGAGTGCGCCCGGCTGCCGCGGCATCGGAGTCAGCCAGCCACGCCAGAGTAACGCCATCGGTGACCGTGACGACGAAGCGGGCGATATCCGCTATCGGGCGTGTCCATTCCACGCCGAGCGCGTCGGCACCCGCAGCCAGGAGCGCGGCGACGGTCTCGTGATACCCGGCGTACTGCTGGCGCGGCAGATCGTCGAGCTCCGGCGTTCGCAGCGCGTAGTGGAACAGCTCGAACATCGCCTGCTCGTGGTGCGGGTCGGCCCTGACGATGTCGAAAAAGCTCTGTAGGGCGCCGCGGATTGCCGACCGGATGTCCGCGGCATCCACCAGGGACGACAATGCGGCAGCGCTCTGGGCTTCGAGCACGGCGTCGATCAACTCGCGGATCATCTCGTCGCGTGAGCGGAACGCGTAGTGAAAGCTCGCGAGAGACATGTCTGCCTCGGCAACGATCGTGCGCGTGGTCGCGGCGTGCACGCCGTCGCGGCTGATCACCCGCAGGGCAGAATCAACGAGCGCCGTGCGCCGATCCCCCGACGACATGCGTGTCACTCGCGCCTCCCCCGGCCCGCTCCGATAGATCGAAGTGGGTCAACTGTCCCAGACGAGAGAGTTTCACGCAAGCAGGAATCTAGCTGGCGATCGACGCCTCATCGATCTTCACGTCACGCAGCACGGCGAGCAGGCGCTCGGCGGCTTCCTCGTCGGTGACGCTCTGGGCGAGGGCAAGCTCTGACACGAGGATCTGGCGAGCCTTCTCGAGCATGCGCTTCTCTCCGGCGGAGACACCCTTGCTCTGGTCGCGGCGCCACAGGTCGCGAACGACCTCGCTGACGCGGTAGACACTTCCGCTCGCCATCTTCTCCTGGTTGGCCTTGTAGCGGCGCGACCAGTTGCCCGGCTCCTCGGTGAACTCGTTGGTCAGCACCTCGTATACGGCCTTCACACCGGCAGCATCGATCACCTCACGCACCCCGACCAGTTCGACATTGTCGACGGGCAGCTGGATGATCAGCTCGCTGGTGTGCACGTTCAGCGTCATCAGCCGGGTCTCCACGCCCTTGATCATTCGGGTCTGGATGTCGGTGATGGTAACCGCGCCGTGGTGCGGGTAGACCAGAGTTTCGCCAACTTCGATGTTCATTTGTGCGTCTTTTCTATTGTGTGTGGACGGTCTGTGGCGGTGCTGTGCGGGTCAGCACTGGGAAGGTGGGCACCCGGAAGGTGAGCGCTGGTAGCACCGGGAATGGGAGCAGCGGGAATGGGAGCGCTGAGCAGCCAGGTCGGCAGGAGATCGACGAGCCGCTCGACGAGCTCGTCATCGGAAACCTCGACGCGTCCGCGCATCCAGGCACTGATGAGCGCCATCGCGCCACCCGCGACATAAATGGTGGTCAGTTCGGTATCGACGCCCGCGGGTGCATTGTCGAGGGCAACGATCGACTCGAGCAGCTGCACGGCATAGGCCTCGACGATCTCATCGAAGGCATTGCGGGTCAGGGGCAGCTCGAGTGCGGTCGAGTACAGCGGAAAGTTCTCCACCATGTGTTCGATCAACCGCGAGTAGCCGATGCGGGCGGCGCTGCGGCCAACCACGACATCGTCGAGGCGCAGCTCGATACCGGACGAGGTGATCTCGGCGAACTTCTGCCTCAGGATCTGCGAGGCCACCTCATCCAGGCTGGAAAAGTGCGCGTAGAACGAGCTGCGGCTGATGCCGGCCATTCGCACGACATCGTGGACCGTGACGGTCGCGGCGCGGTCAGACATGAGCTCACCGATCGCGGCGAAGATCTGCTGGCGCGTGCGCTCAGCACGGGGATCCGATGTCACACGAGCCTCGGTGGATGCCGGGTCGACGTCATCGAACCCGGAAGAAAGCATCCTGAGAGTCTACCAGTTCTCGGACACGAGTCCGACAACCGGGTACCCCGCCGACAAGCAGCAGGGGTACCCCGGCCGGGGGTTCGAACTCAAAACCAGCCCGGGTGTGGGCACCGATTTCAGCCAGAAACCGCGGAATATCAACGATTCTGTGGTCAGTAAGACATCCGCATCACTCGAAGTTTTGGGACGCTCCTGAAGCTCGCGCCAGGAGCTAATAAGGACGTGGCTATTTCAGCACGAGCGCCGCGAGCGGCAGCACGAGTAGCAAAGAATCCGCACGGTCGAGGAGGCCGCCAAATCCGGGCAGCCATGAACCAGTGTCTTTTACGCCAGCCCCGCGTTTGAACGCTGAGGCAAGCAGATCGCCCATTGGTGCACCGAGCGCGACGATCAGAAAGAGCTCGAGGCTGAACGACCCGACCAGGACGAGGCATACCGCAGCGGCACCAGCCCCGCCGAGAAGTCCGGCGATCGTCTTGTTCGGGGAAACCACGAACGGGCGAGTGCGAAGTAAAGGCAGCCTCCCGAGCGACTTTCCGGCCGCCCAGCTCGCGA
The DNA here is from genome assembly GCA_025464095.1 of Glaciihabitans sp. Lineage (GTDB taxonomy): Bacteria > Actinomycetota > Actinomycetes > Actinomycetales > Microbacteriaceae > RYN-84. Next base: position 12,140 of record JAODMF010000002.1, on the reverse strand, counting down.
CATCCGTTACAGCAACTACGAGCACGACGAGAGTGAGGTGTGCGTGTAGCGGCACCATCCGCGACGTTGCCCAGGCAAGCCACAGAATGCCGAAGGCGGTAAAGACTGATCTCTTGGCACTGGATGGCAGGTCGCTGGAGAACAGCGGCAGCACGGCACCGGCGATCAGAATGTAAGGCAGGTACTTGAAGAGCCACGCGTCTTGCGTCGCCGCCAGAACCGGAAACGCGACGCAGGTGAGCAACAGCAGGCTCAGGTCGAACGCGCGCAACTTGACAAGCTTCCCGAATTCGACGGCGCAGAGGACGCTGACGAGAATGGCCAAGGCGACCGTACCAGCGGCGCCGGCCAGCTGCGCGCCGTAGCTCAAGGTCGCAATGGCGCACCACGTGATCCAGCGGGAAACGATCGTTTTGTTGCGGCTGAGAAACACCGGGACGGCCAATACGACGAGGAGTATGAACCCGAGAGTCGCCGGCAGCAACGTCGCGGGCAGCGTCATTCGGCTCTCAATAGGAGTCGACTACCGCTCACGGCGCGGCCGACTGTCGTGACCGCGGAGCCAGCAATGATGACGAGCGAAGCGGCGCACAGGGTCGCAACGGTGGGAAAGAACGACAGAGCAACCGCTGAAACGAAAACGATCAACGTTCGCTCGGTCTTGCCGAAGGGGCCGCCGTTCATTCGTCGACCGCCTGCTCCGGCGATCGCCAATGATATGAAAGTGGGCCAGCTGGCCGCAGTGACCGCGATCAGGGCGAGGGCGAGAGCGACGAGCGACCCGGTTCTGAAGGCGAGATACGCGAGCGCTGTCAATGGCAAGAGGTCGCTGGCCCGATCGCCGATCTCGTTGATCACGAATCCGAGAGGTCTGCTGACACCACGCGCGCGAGCAACTGCCCCGTCGAGGTTTGCCCCCGCGAGCCTGCCGACCAATCCGACGAGAACAATGGGCCACGATCCGACGACGAGTCCCATGGCTGCGAGCCCGGCGAAAAGAATACCGACGACGGTGAAAACGTCTGGCGACCAGCCGCGTGCCACGGCCGCCGTGACAATCCGATTCAGGAGTCGCGTGAACCACGGCTTAGCTGAATAAAGTCCCCGCACTATGACCACCAGAAAATGACGACGGCGAGTCCGAAAGGAAAGAGTGCGAGGCAGAAAACCTGCACCGCTCCCAGACACGGCTTGAGGAATCGTGACAAAACGCCCCCTAATAGCCAACCGGCTCCGCCGATGATGGCGATCCGCAACAGTCTCGGGAACATCACGCTGAGCACGTCAAGAAAGCTCATTCGGAGCTGACCCGTGGCATGTGCGTAGACCTTGACGGGGATACCGTTCCACATCTGATCCCAGAACGCGTCCTTCGGGTCTGCGGTGAGTTGAGCTAGGGCGACAGCGTGCATTCGGGCGGTAGTCAGCGGTTCCGGCGTGTTGATCCCGTGGCTAACCAAGAACCAGGTCGCCAAGATGCCGCAGGCAGACGCAACAGCAGATACCGCGATCAATAGCGGCCCCCTCCATGAGCGACCGACCGTCACTACCAACAGAAGGAGGGGCATCTCAGCAAGGAGTGGCCAGAACACGCCCTCGGAAAAGGCCCAGAAGGCCACGATCGCGATGCCCGCTGACCCGAAGGCGACTGAGCGAATGCGCACCCACCCCGCTCCAGGCTGGGCAATGACGGGCGTCGCCGCGAGTCGATCTATAGCAAGTACGGCACGCTCTGTCATCCCGTCGACGTTCTCAGAGTGGTCGACGCTGAACGGAGTCCCCCAGCGCACTTCGATGGGAGCTCGGGTTATTCTGCGAGCATCCGTGGAAAGGACGTCGGTGGTCCCCACGATGGCTACCGGAAGAATGCGTGCGCCGGCAACGGCGGCTAGGTCGAATACCGTGGGATCGATGGAGCTTCCGCCGTCGATGAACAAGTCGTTCTCGAGAAATTTCACGAAAACGATTCCGGCGGCGACCGTCGGCGCTGCTGATAGTAGATCGGCGGGCCGGGAGAGGCCTTGAGCTGGGGGGTTCTTACGTGTGAGCCAGACGCCGGCGAAGGTCCGCGCAGCCCACAGGTACGCCCTGGATTCGAGCCAGTAGTTGGCCGCCGCTTCGAACACGATCGGGCGCGAGCGTCCGATCGTGGCAGCAAGGACGAAGACATCGATGCGCGACGGGTGGTCTGCAAGGATGATCAGCGGGCCAGCCGGAAGCGGGGGTTTTCTGAAGAGCGGGACGGACTCGCCCGGAACCGACATGGTTGTGACGCCGTCCGTCGAGACCGAGAGGATCAGCCCCCAAAGCTTTGCGCGCCACCAGGACGCGCGCCGGGCTCGATTTACGCGCTTGCGGGTCGGGGCGCGACGAAGTCCGAGAGGGAGTGGCCGTTCCGGCCGTGCCGTCGGGGACGCTGACGCACGCGCGTTCGTGCTGGGTTTCTGTTCAGCCTCGATGAAAGCAGGCACGCCCGCGTCGCCTATATGTGAACTGACCATACGCCGGTTATTAGGAGACTCAACGGCAACACGAGAAGGACGGTGCCGGCGATCGAAAGAGCCAGCGTGATCAACGAGAGGCCAGCCTTGAACTTCTGCTCGTGCGCTCGCCTGAGCCCGGCGATGCTGACCACGAGTGCGACTGGCGTAGCCGCAAAGTCGAGGAGCATTGCGACTGTCAGGATGCTCGACGGGTAATTGGCCCACGCTGCTATTGAACTGTAGATAACGGGAACCGCGATGGTGCCAAGGAAACCGGCGCAGAGCAGAATCATCGCCGTCCATCCCAAGCTGTCTCGGGGCTGGGTGCCTGCTCGGCTTGCGCGTCGTTGCGCGCCGGTCCATTTGGCGCCATCCCAGTAGCCAACCTGCTTGGCGCCCGGGGCCGCCTGCGGCAGCGAATACCACCCTGCGACTGCGGGCGCACTTTCTTCGGTCACGAGCGATCTCCGGTCTCTGTGCGCCGAGTTCCGACGGTATTTCCGCGTATATGGACAGCTTCTGCATCTTGCGAACGCGCCTCGCAGGTGAGCATACCGACAGAGCAGGGATGCGGACGTGTTGTCAAAGGGAACATCCCAGACCCGCTATGAGCGAAGGGATGCCGAGAGCGCGGACTATCACCGCGAGCGTCTTACCAGAACCGTCCGGGATACCGGTGCGAAGTGACTTCCACGAAACAGAGTGTCCTCGATAGCCTCGACGCTAGCGACCCGCACGAAATTTACAGTTACGACCACGATCCCGACACCACGAACGTCAAGCACGTCCAACGCACGGTTCCGCTATTCCTCACGCTTGAGCTCACCCCGCATGACCTCCGTCACACCGCCGCGAACTCGCGATCTCGGCCGGCGGCAACGTCAAAGCCATCCAGCGGATGCTCGGACACGCGTCCGCCGCGATGACTCGTAACCTCTACGCCGACCTGTCCGACGAGGACTTGCAGGCGCTCTCGACGGCACTCAACGACGCCCGCGCGAATTCAGATGTGGGCAAAGTGTGGGCAAAGAACTTAAATCCGACCCACGAAGTTGTCCAACTTCCGCGTAAATAACTGGATGCGGGCCCCTTCACGCAAGTACCCCGACTGGGGTTCGAACCCAGACTGGGACGATTTTAAGTCGTCTGCCTCTGCCAATTGGGCTACCGGGGCACGCTGCGCTACTTCTTGCCGGCGCCGACCGTCTGCTTCGAGGTCGCGGGCGACTTCGGAGCGGTGGCCGGAGCCGCCTCTGCCGCGGGCCTCGGACGCGTCGCGAACTCGGCGAACCAGGCGCGCGGGTTGTCGCGGGCGATGATGCCGACGATGTCGCGCTTCCAGAAGAAGTTGAGGATCCAGTTGGTGAAAACGCGAGCCTTGCGCTCCCACATGGGGATCGCCAGGCCGTGGTAGCCGCGGTGCATGAACCAGGCGATCAGGCCGGTGATGCCGACCTTTCCCTTCTGGAACACGCCGATGTAGAGACCGATGCCTGCAACGGCACCCGCATTCTTGTGGAAGTAGTCGATCGGAAGCTCCCCGCGCAGTGACGCGACGAGGTTCGCGGCCAGCCGCTTTCCCTGGCGAACAGCGTGCTGGGCGTTCGGAACGCAGTAACCGCCAACACCCTTTCCGGTCAGGTCGGGAACGGCGCTCACGTCGCCGGCACCCCAGGCGTCCGGCACGACACCGTCGTCACCGACGACCCGCAGGTCGGCCTGGACACGCAGGCGTCCGCGCTCTTCGACCGGCAGGTCAGTGTTGCGGATGACCGGGTTGGCCATGACTCCGGCTGTCCAGATGATGAGGTCGGATTCGAAGGTCTCACCGGTCGACAGCTCGATGCGGCCGTCGAGGGCCGACGTCAGCTGCGTCTCCAGGTGGATGTAGGCCTGGCGCTCTGCGAGGTTCTTGATGACCCAGAGGCTCGTCTTCAGCGAAACCTCGGGCATGATGCGGCCCATCGCCTCGATGAGGTGGAAGTGCGTGTCATCGATCGTGAGGCCCGGGTAGTACTTGAGCAGGGAGCTCGCGAAGCTGCGCAGTTCGCCGAACGTCTCGATGCCGGCGAACCCACCACCGACGACGACGGTCGTCAGCAGACGGTCGCGCTCGGGACCGGGCGCCATGGTGGATGCCTTCTCAAAGTTGTCGAGGATGCGGTCACGCACATCCATCGCCTCTTCGATGCTCTTCATCCCGATCGCCTCGTCGGCGACACCGGGAATCGGGAAGGTACGCGAAACGGAACCCGCGGTGACGACGATGATGTCGTAGTTCTCTTCCCACGGCTCGCCGGCGGCCGGGGTGATCGTGACCGTCTTGCCGGCGTGGTCGATCTTCGTGACCTTCGCTGCGACGATACGGGTCTTGCGCAGGTGGCGGCGCAGTGAGACGACCGCGTGGCGCGGCTCGATCGAACCGGCCGCGACCTCGGGGAGGAAGGGCTGGTAGGTCATGTAGGGAAGAGGCTCGACGACAGTAACCTCAGCCTCGCCTGGCCGAAGCCATTTCTCGAGTTTGAGGGCCGTGTAAAAACCGGCGTAACCGCCGCCGACGATCAGAATCTTTGGCACGGGGGGTGTTCTCCTAGAGGTGGAAGTCGCTTTTAATCTAGTCCCTCCGACGGAGCGACCTGTAATGCCGCACAGCCCCGACGGCGAGTCCGGCGGCCAGGAGGGCGAAAATCAGGAGCACACCGAGCGGGATGCCGACCGTTCGCAGTTGCGTCGGCGTGGGGTACAGCGAGCCCATCGGATCGCTCGGCGTCGCCCGCGCGGAGGACGGTTGCGGTGTCGCCGTCGCGGCCGGAGCAATGGTGGGAGTTGCGGTTGGAACCGCGCGGCGGTTGATCCGGATCCAGCTCGCGAGGCTGCCCATCGGGTTCGCCGTCACCGGCTTCACTGTCGCGTTGACCGCGGCGTCGGCGTTCAGCAGGCCGAATCCGTAGATCGGGTCTGCGCCCTTCGCCCCCGCGGGTTTTGCCGTGGCGATGATGCGATTGATGACGTTTGCGGCATTCATCGTCGGGTATTTCGCCCGCACGAGCGCCACGACCCCCGCCACGATCGGGGTCGAGCCGCTCGTGCCCGCCCAGTTGACGTAGCCGCCACCCGGAACCGCGCCCAGCAACTGTTCGCTGGGCGCCGAAACGCCGATGGTGATTCCCTGCGCGGATGCGTCGAGACTCGCCTTGCCGTTGCGATCAACACCGGCAACGGTCAGCACGCCGGGCATCGTTGCGGGAGCACCGACCGATGCCGTGCCGCTGCCGCGATTGCCCGCGGCGGCGACGATCACGACATCCTTCTGCATCGCGTGCAGGAAGGCCTTGTCCCAGCTCTCCGGCCAGCTGAGGGTGTTGCGCGTCAGCGACATGTTGATCACCTTCGCACCGTGGTCGGCCGCCCAGGTGACGGCCTTCGCGACCTCGTCGTCGGAATCGGTGGTCCCCGCCCCGAAGCCGATCGAGATCGAGAGGATGTTCGCCTTCGGCGCCGAGCCGATCACGCCAACCCCCGCTCCCGTGCCGCGGCCGGCGGCGAGGGAGGCGACCATGGTGGCGTGGTCACTGCCCTCGCCGCCCACCGGGCGCTGCCCGTTCTTGGCACCCCGGCCGGAAAAGTCGATTCCGCCGGTGACGGCGCCGGCGAGGTCCGGATGCGTGCTGTCGACACCCGTGTCAATCACCGCGATCGTGACGCCCTTGCCCTGGCTGGTCTTCCACGCCGAGCGGATGCCGTACTGGTCGAGCCAGTACTCCCCGTCGCGGATGTAGTCGGTTCGCAGCGGTCCGCTCTCACGGATTGATGCCTCCGCAAGCCCGACAGCGTGGCTTGCCGAGGGTGGGGTCGCCGAGGTCTCGACCGGGTCTGCCAGCGACAGCGTTGGCAGACCAACGACTACCGCGAGCCCGATCGCAAGCCCCGCCCGCATACGCATCACGCGATCCCGTAGTCGACGCACTCACACACGGTCGGCGACCAACCGGAGCGCGCGAGTGCGGTGTCGCCGATCGGGTTGATGCCCGGACCAGCCGCGAGGCTGTGCCCCACGAGTGCGTGCAGGCACTTCACGCGCGTGGGCATGCCGCCCGCGGAGATGCCGGCGATCTCCGGCACGAACTCGATGCTCTCGCGGTCGGTTAGGTACTGCTCGTGTGCGGCCAGGTAGGCATCCGCCGTCTCGTCAACCAGGAGTTCGGCGAGCTCCGCCATCACCCCGTTCGCCTCCAGCGTCGAAACGGCCGCGGTCGCCGCCGGGTGGCTCAGGTAGTACAGGGTCGGAAACGGGGTGCCGTCGGTGAGCCTCGGCCTGGTGGAGACGACGGTGGGGTTTCCGCACACGCAGCGCGCGGCGATACCGATGACATCGCGGGCAGGCCGCCCCAGCTGGGCGGAGACGATCCTGATATCCCGCTCGCTCGGCGGGTCGAAGGGCGGGGTGGTCACTTGGTGGGGCCTGTGAGGTTGTTCGCTGACTGGTTCGAGAGACCCGCCGCGAGCACCGACGAGAGCAGCGATTTCACCCAGTCGACCCTGGTCGTCTGGATGTGGCTGCTGATGGGGGCGCCATCCGACGTCTTCTGCGTCGACCCGTCGTCGATCACGAGGTAGCTGTACTCCCCCGGGTACACGTAGAGCAGGCGATCGCGCGCCTGCGCCTCGATGTACGCGGGGTCGTTCCAGCGGGCGACCTCGCCCTCGAGATTGCGCACGGCCTGCTGTTGCTTGCTGACACCCGACTTCAGCTGCGCGAGCTGCTGCTGCTGCTCGACGAGCAGTTTCAGCGACGGCGCCAGCACCACCCCGGCCATGATCACGAGCGCGAGAATCGTCAGCGTGAATCCGCTGAGACGGACGCTGCGCATCCACCGCTCGGGAGCGGTCTCGTGCGCCACGTCGTCGCGCTGTCGCCTGGCCATGCCTTCGATGCTAAGCGGTTATCCCTTGAAGCGAGGGAACGCCGAGCGTCCCGCGTAGACCGCGGCCTCGCCGAGCTCCTCCTCGATGCGAAGCAGCTGGTTGTACTTCGCGACGCGGTCGGAGCGTGCCGGGGCGCCCGTCTTGATCTGTCCGCCGTTGACCGCGACCGCGAGGTCCGCGATCGTGGTGTCCTCGGTCTCACCGGAACGGTGCGAAACGATGGCGGTGTAGGCGTTGCGCTGGGCGAGTGCGACGGCATCCAGCGTCTCGGTCAGGGTACCGATCTGGTTGACCTTCACCAGGATCGAGTTGCCGACGTGCTGGTCGATGCCCTGCTGCAGGCGAACCGGGTTCGTCACGAACAGGTCGTCGCCGACGATCTGAACCTTCGCGCCGAGCTGCTCGGTGAGGTGCGCGTAGCCCTCCCAGTCATCCTCCGCCAGCGGGTCTTCGATCGTGATGAGGGGGTAGTCCGCGGCAAGGCCGACGAAGTATGCGGTGAGCTGCTCCGAGTTGAGCTGCTGCTTCTCGAAGGAGTACACGCCGCCGGAGAAGAACTCCGTCGCGGCGACGTCCATGCCGAGTGCGATCTCCTTGCCGGGGGTGAACCCGGCGGAGACGATCGCCTCGGTCAGCAGGTCGAGGGCAGCGCGACCGCCGGCGAGGTCGGGAGCGAATCCACCCTCGTCACCGAGGCCCGTGCTCAGGCCGCGGCTCTTCAGCAGTGCCCGAAGTGCGTGGTATGTCTCGACGCCCCAGCGCAGGCCCTCGCTGAACGAGGACGCGCCGATCGGAAGGATCATGAACTCCTGGATGTCGACACTGGTGTCGGCGTGCGCGCCACCGTTGATGACGTTGAGCATCGGCACCGGCAGGGTGTGGGCGTTCGGTCCGCCGATGTACTTGAAGAGGGGCAGGCCGGCCGAGTCGGCGGCAGCCTTGGCAACGGCAAGCGAGACGCCGAGGATCGCGTTGGCGCCCAGCTTCTTCTTGTTGTCGGTGCCGTCTGCCTCGATGAGGGCGGCATCCACGATTCGCTGCTCGCTGGCGTCGATACCCTCAACGGCGGGGCCGAGGTCATCGAGCACGGCGTCGACGGCCTTCAGAACACCCTTGCCGCCGTAGCGTGCCTTGTCGCCGTCGCGCAGCTCGTACGCCTCAAATGCACCGGTGGATGCACCGGACGGCACCGCAGCGCGCGAAACCGTTCCATCTTCGAGAAGAACCTCGACCTCAACCGTGGGGTTGCCCCGCGAGTCCAGGATTTCGCGGGCGATAACGGCCTCGATCAATGCCACGGAAGATCTCCTTTGTGCGCGGATCGCGCTGATAGTGGTGGTGGAAGTTCCGCTGAGAATTCTACTGCGCGAGCCGATGGTGACGAATCCGCCCCCGACCCAGCTTGCCCGGCAGTGGGGCGGTCACCGAATGGGTTTGAGTTCCAGGTCGTCGACGGTGCGCGTTTCGGCGGTCACCGAGGCGAACTGGGTGAACCCGGATGCCGCCAGCTGCTCCAGGAGCGACTTCGCGTTTCTGGGGCGGCGGGCGAGGCGAACGCGCGCGCCGCGAGCGATGAGGGCGGTCTTGAGGGCTGCCAGTGTCGCGAAGTCGACGTCATCGTGCAGCAGCACCACGGCATCCTGAGTCTCGGTTTCGGGCAGTTCGACCAGGTCGACGATGCGCTCGAAGCCGAGCGAGAATCCGGTCGCCGGCACGTCGGTCCCGAGAAAGCGGCCGATCATGCCGTCGTAGCGGCCGCCGCCGCCGAGTGCGTAGCCGAAGTCGGGGTGGGCGACCTCGAAAATCGCGCCCGTGTAGTAGCCCATTCCGCGTACCAGGAACGGGTCGAACTCGAGCAGGTCCCGGTCGATTCCGGATGCGACCACAGCGTCTGCCAGCGCCGCCAGTTCGCCGATCACGACGGCGTCGACCCCGGCGGGAAGTGCGCTGGTGATGGCGTCGACGGTGGCGCGCTTCTCGTCGATCGTGCGGGCGCCATACCCGGAGAGGAAGGCGGCCAGCTCGCCGACAGCCGTGTCGGAGAATCCGCGGTCGCTGAGCTCATCGGTGACGCCCTGGACCCCCACCTTGTCGAGCTTGTCGATCGTGATGAGAGCTGATGCGTGCTCATCGGCTGGGAATCCGAGTGCCTCGAGCATGCTGGTCAGAAGGCGACGATCGTTGATGCGGATGGAGCATCCGACCAGTCCAAGTGCGTCGAGGGTTGCGGAGGTCGCCACCAGCAGTTCGACTTCGGCGAGGGCGCTCGGTTCGCCGATGATGTCGATGTCGCACTGTACGAACTGGCGATAGCGACCCTTCTGGGGTCGCTCGGCGCGCCAGACCGGAGCGAGTTGGATCGACCGGAACACGCTCGGCAGTTCGGCGCGGTGGGATGCGTAGAACCGGGCGAGCGGTACGGTCAGGTCGAATCGCAGGCCGAGGTCGGCGAGGTCGAGGGCCGACTCGGCGGACCGGAAGTCGTCAAGGGTGAGTCCGCGCTTGAGCACCGCGTAGCCCAGCTTCTCGTTGTCGCCGCCGAGGCCCGAGTTGAGGCGGGCGCTGTCTTCGACGACCGGCGTTTCGATCTCGTCGAATCCGTGGCTGGCATAGACGCGTCGGATGACGCCGAGCACGAACTCGCGCCGGGCCTTGTCAGCGGGCAGGAAGTCGCGCATTCCGCGCGGAGGATTGACGGGCGATGCCATGGGTCAAGTCTCTCGTATCCCTCCGCGGTGGAGTGTCGCGGGCCGCCGCGCGGCGAACAACGCTGTCGCGACTGTGGCTGCCACTGCGACTGCGGTCTGCGACTGCGGACCCTGTCTGCGACTGCGACTGTGCTCGCGACCGCGAACGGGACCGCGACTGCGACCGCGCCTGCTCGCGCGCTCGCGCGCTCGCGCCCGACTATGCCGCCGCGACTACCTCGCGACGTGGCGACCGGCGGCGCCCACCTCGATGAGCCGCTGGCCGGAGAGAACGTTGGATCGGAACCCGAAGAACACGCCACCAAGGATCAGAAAAATGAACCCGAACAGAAAGAGCGGCACTGCTCCCGGTGCGCTTGTCATGAGCGCCGCGAGAACGTCCCCCGCCGCGTGGTTGGGCGTGGCAGCCTCAGCTGCAATTGTTCCCAACATCGAACCTCCCCGATGGTTCATGTCGCCAGTGTGGAGCCGGTTCGTTGTGCGAACCTTCCACGAGCAGCTATCCCCCGATAGCTGCTCCGGTCCCCCGACCGTCTGGTGTTGCAACTCTACGTAGCGGGAGTGCTAGGCGCAGTCGCACTTAATGGGGACCCTCGATTGGGGTGCCGGTGTCGAGAGTGTTGGTCAGCGGAGGGTTTGTTCGGCTGCGCGGATCTCGTCCTGGTAGTCGCGGAGGGCGCCGCGGAGCGCGCGTTCCGCATCCAGCCCCTGCGCCCGCGCGGATGCGGCGAGGGACAGCAGTTGTCGACCGAGGTCCGCTTCGTCTTCACAGGGGACCGACTCGTCGGCACTCACCAGGTCGGCTGTCACCAAGCCGACTTTCTCCCCACGACCGATGAGTTTTTGGGCGAGTAGCAGGGACGGCATCCCCTGCGGAATGCCGTCGAGCACGCTCGTGCGGGACGCCTTCTCGATGCGCTTCTGGGCTTCCCAGACCTCGACGACGTCGTCGGCTGTGGCAGCGGTGGCGTCACCGAAGACGTGCGGATGTCGTGCGATCATCTTCGCGGTCATGTGGGTGGCGACATCCTCGATCGTGAAGTTCTCGGCGGGTGTGTGCGCGGCGATGTCGGAGTGGAAGATCACCTGGTACAGAACGTCTCCGAGTTCTTCGATCAGTTCTTCGCGGGTGCCGTTTTCGATCGCTTCCGCGAGTTCGTGGGACTCTTCGATGAGATATTGCACGAGAGATTCATGTGTTTGGTCGGCGTCCCATGCGCACCCGCCGGGCGCGCGAAGTTGTGCGAGAACGGCGATCAGTTCGTCCAGCTTCGGGTGTGGAGCGATGTCGGTCGTCGGGCTCATGCGGGTTGGATGCTGCGGCTCAGCCATGCGATCAGCCTAGGTTGCCCGACCACCTGGCCGCCTGTTGCGGTGTGGTCCGCAGCGCGGGTCGCCGTGGTGGGCGCAGTCGGAGCAGGTCGGCGCGGTGGGCACAGCCGGAGCAGGTCAGCGCGGTGGGCACAGCCAGAGCAGGTCAGCGCGGTGGGCACAACCAGAGCAGGCCAGCGCGGTGGGCACAGCCGGACTGGTCAGCGCGATGGCCACAGCCGGACTGGTCAGTGGTGGGCGCCGTCGGAGCGGGTTGGCACGCGCCCGCACGGCCGGCGCGGTCGGAGAGGTTGGCACGCGCTCGCACGGTGCGCAGCCTGTGGGCGCGCTGGTCGGTGCGCGCTGGTCCGTGCGCGCGGGTTGGTGCGCGCGGGTTGGTGCGCGGCCCGACTCGCCGTCGTGGCGCCTCCCGCAGAGCGCCGGTTATCCGTCTGGGTTTGTGGTGATGAATTCTTTCCAGGCGCGGCTTTTGGATTCGAGGGGGATGGGTGTTTGTTGTGGGTCGATGTTTTTGGGTGGGATGAGGTGGTAGGTGGTTGTGGTGTGGGTGAGTTCCCAGCCGTCTCGGTGGAGGAGGAGGTGGTGGTATTTGCAGAGCAGGATTCCGTCGGCGATGTTGGTGTTGCCGTGGTCGCGTTGCCAGTGTTTGAGGTGGTGGGCTTCGGTCCAGGTGGGGGGTCGGTCGCATCCG
>JAODMF010000024.1 GCA_025464095.1 Glaciihabitans sp. | reverse complement strand
TCGACGGCCTGCCGGTGCAGAGCGCGGCGGCCGGCGACATCGCCGAGGTCATCCTGGCCGAGACCGCACTCTATCCGGAGTCGGGCGGCCAGGCCGCCGACGCGGGCGAGATCGTCGGCAACGGCTTCGACCTCGAGGTGCTCGACGTGCAGCGCCCGGTGAAGGGGCTGATCAGCCACACGGTTCAGGTGCGATCCGGTGAAGTGTCGGTGGGCGCCGAGGCGACCAGTGTCGTCGATCCCGTGTACCGGCACTCGGCCGCGCAGGCGCACTCCGCGACCCACCTCGTGCATGCGGCGCTGCGGCAGACCCTCGGGTCCGAAGCGCACCAGTCCGGCTCGTTCAACAAGGCCGGCTACATGCGCCTCGACTTCGCCTGGAACCAGGCGCTGTCGCCCGAGACGCGAAGCGAGCTCGAAGAGATCGCCAACAACGCGGTGCGCGACAACCTCGAGGTGACCACGCGCATCCTCCCGATCGCCGAGGCCAAGGCGGCAGGCGCGATGGCCCTGTTCGGCGAGAAGTACGGCGACACCGTGCGCATGGTCGACATCGGCGGCCCGTGGTCGCGGGAGCTGTGCGCCGGCACCCATGTCGGCCGCTCCGCCGAGATCGGCCTCATCAATCTGGTCAGCGAGACCTCGGTGGGCTCGACGAACCGTCGCATCGAGTCGCTCGTCGGCCTCGACGCATTCAAGGACCTCGCGACCGAGCGCGCCATAGTTTCGCAACTGACCTCCTCCCTGAAAACACCTCGCGACCAGCTCGGCGAGCGCATCTCAGATCTCGTGGCCAGCCTCAAGGCGGCGGAAAAGCGCATCGCGCAGTACGAGGCCAGCGAGCTGCAGAACCGCGTTCCTGCGCTGGTGGCGGCCGCATCCCGCGTCGGTGCGGTCACACTCGTGAGCCAGAATGTCGGCACGGTCAACACGAGCGATGAACTTCGGTCGCTCGCATCGATTGTTCGCGAGCGCCTGGGTTCCGACGCAACCGTCGTCGCGCTGGCAGCGAATGTCGCTGGTAAGCCCGCGGTCATCGTTGCGACTAACCAGGCCGCGCGCGATTCCGGGCAGAAAGCTGGTGCACTGGCACGGCTCGCGGCTGGCGTCCTCGGCGGCGGCGGAGGCGGCAAGGACGACCTCGCCCAGGGCGGCGGCTCGGATGTCGCAGCCATCGGTTCGGCCCTCGAGGCCATCAACCGGAGCGTCGCAGGCTAGTGCGGCCCGGCGTGCGCGTCGGAGTCGATGTGGGCAAGGTGCGCATCGGCGTAGCGCGCACCGATTTTCACGGCGTATTGGCAACGCCGGTTGAGACAGTCGCGCGGGGCGATGGTGACGTCGATCGCATCCTCGCCATTGTCAACGAGCTCGAGGCGTTCGAACTGGTCGTCGGGCTGCCGCTCGCGCTATCGGGCGGACACACGCCCTCTACCGAGGATGCAATGGGATTCGCGCAACGCCTCGCACGGGCATCCACTGTGCCGGTGCGAATGGTGGATGAGCGCCTGACGACGGTCTCCGCTCAGGCGGCGCTCAGGGCATCCGGACGTAATTCAAAGGCCTCGCGTCCCGTAATTGACCAGGTAGCCGCCGTTATAATTGTGCAGCACGCCCTCGACTTCGAGCGCTCTGCGGGGATCCCGCCGGGAGTAGTCGTTGACCCGGACGAAGGACAGTAAACGTGGCAACTGAGCCAACCTGGGATGACCTCTTCCCACTGGATCGCAAGACCGGCACCCCCGAAGCCGAGCAGCAGGTGGCTCCCGAAGCCGCTGCCCAGCCGTATGAACCGACCGCTGCGGAGCTCCTGTTCGGCTCCGCGCCCGCAGCGCCGAGCGCCGAACCCGTGAACCCGCCTCCTGCGGCGTACCCTCTCGCCTCGCACTCCGCCGACGAGCCGCTGACCCGGCGCCAGGTTCGAGAGAACGAAGGACACACAAGAGTCGACCACGACGCGACGGCCGGCAGTGGCCGCGGGTCACGCAGGGGAGCCTCACTGCGTCCGCCCCGGCAGCCGAAGCGCCGCCGTCGTCTCGGCTGGCTCTGGGCACTGCTCAGCGTCATCGTTGTCGGCGCCGTCACGGCAGGACTCGTGTGGACCAATTACGAGCCACAGGTGCGCAAGGTCATGGGCTGGGAGCTGCCGACTGATTACACCGGCACGGGCAACGGCCAGAAGGTGGCCATCACGATCCTGTCCGGCCAGATCGGATCGGATGTCGCGACCACACTGCAGAAGCAGGGCGTCACGATGACCTTCACCGCGTTCTACAAGCTGTTGCTGGCGCAGTCGCCCGCACCGACGTTCGAGCCGGGCACCTACACGCTCCAGAAGCACATGAGCGCGAAGTCCGCCCTGGCGCAGTTGACCGACCCGAAGAACCGCGTTGTGTCGAAAGTCGTCATCCCGGAGGGCACGACCCTCCCGAAGACGCTCTCCCGACTCGCGGCGGGCACCGGTGTTCCCCTCGCCGACTTCACGAAGGCGTCGAAGAACTTCGTGGCGCTCGGGGTGCCCTCAAATGCTCCGAGCATCGAGGGATACCTGTTCCCGGCGACCTACGACTTTGATCCGGGGTTGTCGGCGAAGGCCATCCTGCAGCGAATGGTCGACCGCACCTACGTCTCGCTGAAAAAAGCAGGCGTAACCAAGGCGCAAAGCCTCAAGGTGCTCACGCTCGCGTCGATCATCCAGAAGGAGGGCGGCAGCGTCAAGGACTTCTACAAGGTCTCGCGCGTCTTCCACAATCGCCTGGACGCGAACATGCTGCTGCAGTCGGATGCGACGGTCAGCTACGGCTCCGGCGGCACCACGATCAGCACGACCGATGCGGAGCGCGCTGACGCGTCGAACAAGTACAACACCTACGTGCACCTCGGGCTTCCGATCGGCCCCATCGCGGCGGCCGGTGATGCGGCCATCGACGCGGCGCAGCATCCTGTTGCGGGGCCATGGTTCTACTTTGTGCTCGTCAACGGCAGCACGGGCGAGACCAAGTTCTCGACCACGCTCGCCCAGCACAACGCCGCGGTGTTGCAGTGGCAGGCCTGGTTGCGCGCGCACCCCGGATTCGGCGGGTGACCCGGTGAACCGAAATCGGCTCGCCGTTCTCGGTTCGCCGATCTCGCATTCCAAGTCGCCGCTGCTGCATCGCGCCGCGTACGCCGCGCTCTCCCTCGACTGGCAGTACGAAGCGGTGGAAGTCACCGGCGCGACCCTTCCCGGCTTTCTCGCCTCGCGCGATGAGAGCTGGCGCGGGCTGTCGCTGACGATGCCGCTCAAGCGCGACGTCCTGCCGCTGTTGGACGAGACGGATGCCGTGGCGGCAACCACGGGCGGCGCCAACACGGTGCTGTTCGACGTCGATCCCGCTGGCAACCGCCAGCTCCGCGGGTTCAACACCGACGTTTTCGGCATCCGCAGGGCGTTCACCGAGGCGGGTGTGGACTCGCTCCGTTCCGTGCACGTGCTCGGAGCCGGTGCGACGGCCGCGTCGGTGATCGCGGCGGCGGCCGCCCTGGGTGCGACGCGAGCAACGGTGTACGCCAGGAACCCGGAGAAGGCGCATCCGCTGAGGCTGGTCGGCGAGCGGCTCGGCGTCGAGATCGACGTGCAGCCGTGGGGCACCAGCGAGGGCCCAGGCGAGGCTCCCGACGCGGTGATCAGCACGCTGCCGGGCGGTGCCGAGATCGACGTGGCCTTCGCCGGCCCGATCCGCGCACGCTCGGTGCTCTTTGACGTCTCCTACGACCCGTGGCCGAGCCCGCTCGCCTCGGCCTGGCTCGAGGCCGGTGGCCGGGTCATCTCCGGACTGGACATGCTTGTGCTTCAGGCGCTCGCCCAGGTTCACATTTTCGTCTCGGGCGACCCGGAGCAGGCGCTGCCCAACGAGTCCGCCGTGCTGGCAGCCATGCGCTCCGCCGTTTCCGCGTGAACCCGACCGGCGCGACCACTGTGGGAGGATTCTGTACATGCTTCGTTGGTTGACCGCTGGTGAGTCGCACGGCCCAGAACTCGTCGCCATTCTCGAAGGGCTGCCGGCCGGTGTGCCGCTCAGCCTGGACGACATCCGTGCCGACCTTGCCCGGCGCAAGCTCGGCTACGGCCGTGGCGCTCGCATGAAGTTCGAGGAAGACGAACTGAATATCTCCGGCGGGGTGCGCTTCGGGCTCAGCATGGGCAGCCCGGTAGCGATTCGCATCGGCAATACCGAGTGGCCCCGCTGGGTCGACGTGATGAGCGCCGAACCGGTGGATGTCGAGAGCCTGCCCAAGGGACGCGGCGCGCCGCTGACCCGCCCGCGGCCCGGTCACGCCGACCTGGTCGGCATGCAGAAGTACGGCTTCGAGGAGTCGCGCAACGTGCTGGAGCGCGCCAGCGCGCGCGAGACCGCCGCCCGCGTCGCCCTTGGTGCGGTGGCCCGTGCATTCCTCGGTGAACTCGGGGTCACACTGGTCGCGCACACCCTCTCCATCGGTCCGGTGCGCGTGCCCGAGGATTCGCCGCTCCCGCTCGCGAGCGATGTGGATGCGCTCGATGCCGATCCGCTCCGCTGTTTCGACCCGGCGACATCCGCATTGATGGTCGCGGAGGTCGATAAGGCCCACGAGGACGGCGACACGCTCGGTGGGGTCGTCGAGGTGCTGGCCTACGGCGTTCCCCCCGGACTCGGCTCGTACGTGCACTGGGACCGGCGGCTCGATTCCCAGCTCGCGGGTGCCCTGATGGGCATTCAGGCGATCAAGGGTGTCGAGGTCGGCGACGGCTTTCTCACCACAACCCGACGCGGCTCCGAGGCACACGACGAGCTCGTGCACGATGGCGGCCTGATCACCCGGCTCAGCGACAGGGCGGGCGGTACCGAGGGCGGCATGAGCACCGGCACCGTCCTGCGGGTTCGCGCTGGCATGAAGCCGATCGCAACCGTGCCGCACGCGCTGCGAACGGTGGATGTCGCAACGGGCGAGGCCGCCCAGGCGCACCACCAGCGGTCGGATGTGTGCGCCGTACCGGCGGCGGGGGTTGTGGCCGAAGCGATGGTCGCGCTCGTGCTTGCCAACTCGATGCTGGAGAAGTTCGGCGGCGACTCGATCGATGAGACCAGGCGCAACCTGCGCGGCTACCTCGATGCCATTCCGGAGACGCTGCGCACCGGCGGCACCGGCGCGCCCGCTGACTCGTGACACTCGTTCTCATCGGTCCGCCCGGCGCGGGCAAGACCAGGCTCGGCAAGCGCGTGGCCCGGGCACTGGAGCTGCCGTTCATCGACACCGACAAGCGCATCGTCGCCGATCACGGTGCGATTGCCGAGATCTTCGCCACTCACGGCGAGGCGCACTTTCGTGCCATTGAGCGGGCCGAGGTCCAGCGTGCGCTGGGCGAGGATGCGGTGGTGTCGCTGGGCGGCGGCGCCATCCTCGATCCGGATACCCAGGCCGAACTCGCGTCGCACCGCGTCGCGCTGGTGACGGTCTCCGCGGAGGCCGTCGAGTCGCGGATCGGGGACAAGCGCCCGCTCCTCTCCGGCGGCATCGAATCGTGGAAGGCCATGATGGAGGCGCGCGGCGCGCTCTACGAGAGCCTCGGCGACCGCAGCTGGGACACCTCGAAGCGCCCGATTGAGACTATTGCGAAAGAAATCGCGCTCTGGGCGCGGGAGGCCATGAAATGACCGAGACCACCGTCATCCCCGTGACTGGAGCGGATCCGTACGACATCACGATTGGCCGCGGTCTCGTCGCGACCATCGCCGACCAGATCGGCACCCGGGCGACAAAGGTGCTCATCGTGCATCCGCCCACTCTCGGCGCGAAAGCCGCGGCCCTGCGCGAGAGCCTGCTCGAACGGTACGAGGTGATCCTGGCCGAAATCCCGGACGCGGAAGCCGCAAAGCGTGTCGAAGTCGCAGCCTTCTGCTGGGGCATCATGGGCCAGACCGACTTCACCCGAACCGATGTTGTTGTCGGGTTCGGAGGGGGAGCCACCACCGACCTGGCCGGCTTCGTCGCGGCGACCTGGTTGCGCGGCGTGCGCCTCATCCAGGTTCCCACGACGGTACTAGGCATGGTGGATGCGGCCATCGGCGGCAAGACCGGCATCAATACGGCCGAGGGCAAGAACCTCGTCGGGGCGTTCTATGCGCCGGCCGCCGTGCTCGTCGACCTCGACCTTCTCGACACGCTGAGCCGCAACGAAATTCTCGCCGGGTCGGCCGAGATCGTGAAGGCGGGATTCATCGCGGAGCCGGAGATCCTCGACATCTACGAGGCGGACGTGGAGAAGGCCGTCGATCCGACGACTCCGCAGTTCCGCCGGCTTATCGAGCTCGCGATCGGGCTGAAGGCCCGCGTGGTCAGCGCGGACTTCAAGGAGTCCGGCCAGCGCGAGATCCTGAACTACGGGCACACGCTCGGACATGCGATCGAACACGCCGAGCGCTACAACTGGCGGCACGGCGCGGCGATTTCCGTCGGCATGGTGTTCGCCGCCGAGCTCTCGAGGTTGACCGGTTCGCTGTCCGATGCGGCGGTCGACCGGCACCGCCGAATCCTCGAGTCGCTGACCCTGCCGACGACGTATCCGGTTGGTCGTTGGAAGACCCTCCTCGCGACCATGCAGCGCGACAAGAAGACGCGGGCGGGGATGCTGCGATTCATCGTGCTCGATGACATCGCGAAGCCATCGGTGCTCACCGGTCCCGAAGAAGCGCTGCTGTTTGCGGCCTACCAGGAGATCGGCGAGTGACTCCGCGCGACCGATAGGCTCGACAACCATGAGTGCAGTGCTGGTGTTGAACGGTCCGAACCTCGGGCGCTTGGGCAGCCGTGAACCGGATGTCTACGGCAGCCAGGACCTTCCCGCGCTGAAGCTGCTCCTCGACAGCGAGGCACCGGCGGGCACGACGATCGACCTGCGCCAGACCGACGACGAGGCCGAACTCATCGGCTGGCTGCACGAGGCGGTGGATGCCGGCACCCCGGTCATCCTCAACCCGGCGGCGTTCACGCACTACTCCTACGCGCTGCGCGATGCCGCAGCGCTCGTGACCAAAGCGGGCATTCCCCTCGTCGAGGTGCACATTTCGAACCCGCACGCGCGCGAGAATTTCCGTCACAACAGCGTGATCTCGGGTGTTGCCAGCGGAGTGATCGCGGGGTTCGGTTTCGACTCGTACGTGCTCGCCCTCATCGCCATTGGGCGACGCTCGTAGGCAGCCGGTAGACTCGGCTGCTGGTTTCGATACGTGGCCTTCGGCTGCTCCTGACTGCTGCTACTCAACCACCGACCTCCAACGAACGGATTTACACGCATGGCCTCCACCAGCGATATCAAGAACGGTGTTGTTCTCAACATGGACGGCCAGCTCTGGACCGTTATCGACTTCCAGCACGTGAAGCCGGGCAAGGGTGGCGCGTTCGTGCGCACCAAGGTCAAGAACGTAATGACCGGCAAGGTCGTCGACCGCACGTTCAACGCGGGCGCGAAGATTGAGACCGAGACGGTCGACCGCAGCATCTACCAGTACCTCTACAAGGATGGCGAAGGCTTCGTCTTCATGAACGCCACCGACTACGACCAGGTGACGCTGTCGGCCGCCCAGGTGGGGGACGCGGCAAACTTCATGCTCGAGAACCAGAGCGTGACCCTCGCGATGAACAACGGTGAGCCGCTCTACGTCGAGCTGCCGGCATCCGTCGTGCTTGAAATCACGTACACCGAGCCAGGGCTGCAGGGCGACCGCTCGACCGGCGGCACGAAGCCGGCGACCGTTGAGACCGGCTACCAGATCCAGGTACCGCTGTTTCTCGAGCAGGGCACCAGGGTGAAGGTCGACACGCGCGACGGCAGCTACCTCGGCCGCGTGACCGACTAGTGAGCGCTCGCACAAAGGCCCGCAAGCGCGCCCTCGATATTCTCTACGGTGCGGACGTTCGACAGGAGTCGATCAACTCCGCCCTCGCAGCCGAGACGGCTCGGGCGCTGGCCGACACGAAGCGCAGTTCGTCGTGGGACTACGCCCGCGACATCGTCACCGGCGTCGCCGAGCACGGCGACGAAATCGACGAGCTGATCGAGACCTACTCGCAGGGCTGGACAATCGAGCGGATGCCCGCCGTCGACCGCGCGATCGTGCGCATCGGCATCTGGGAGCTGCGCTTCAACGACGCGGTTCCCGACAGCGTGGCGATCTCAGAAGCGGTCGAATCGGCGACAGTGCTGAGCACCGAGGACTCGGCCGGTTTCATCAATGGCGTGCTCGGTCGCATCGCACAGCTGAACGGCTGATCGCCGCGGCGCCTGCGCTAAGCTAGCCCCATAGACACCCTTTAAATCCGTCCAGAGAGGCGGGGAAGGAGGTCAGAATGACTGCACGCACCGTGCTGCAGGCCGCTGACATCACGCGAGCGTTGACTCGGATCTCCCACGAGATCCTGGAGTCCAATCGCGGCGGGTCCGATCTCGTCATCCTTGGCATCCCGACGCGCGGCGTCGAACTGGCCAGGCGCATCGCGAAAATTCTCGACGGCATCGAACCCGGTTCGGGAACGGTCGGGTCGCTCGACGTGACCATGTACCGGGATGACCTGGCGGGCCAGCCCACTCGCGCACCGTCACCGACGCAGGTGCCGGCGGGCGGCATCGACGGCAAGACCGTGGTGCTGGTGGATGACGTGCTCTACTCCGGACGCACCATTCGCGCCGCGCTCGATGCCCTGGGCGACCATGGCAGGCCAAAGGTGGTTCGCCTCGCCGTGCTGGTCGATCGCGGGCATCGTGAGCTTCCGATTCGCGCCGACTTCGTGGGCAAGAACCTGCCCACCGCACTCGACGAGCGCATCCGCGTTCGTCTCAGCGAGACGGATGGCGCCGAATTCGTGGTGATCGAATCATGAGGCACCTTCTCTCGACACGCGAGCTCGACCGGGCGACAGCGGTGGGCATCCTCGATGTCGCCGAGGACATGGCGGATGTGGCCGACCGTGAAATCAAGAAGCTCCCGACTCTCCGCGGCAAGACGGTGGTCAATCTCTTCTTCGAGGATTCGACGCGAACGCGCACCTCGTTCGAGGTGGCGGCCAAGCGGCTCAGCTCCGACCTCGTGAATTTCAGCGCGAAGGGCTCCAGCCTCTCGAAGGGCGAAAGTCTCAAGGACACCGCGCAGACCCTTGCGGCGATGGGAGCGGATGCCGTGGTGATCCGCCACGCATCATCCGGTGCCGCCCAGGTGCTCGCGCAGAGCAACTGGATCGACGCCGCGATCATCAATGCGGGGGATGGCACGCATGAGCATCCGACGCAGGCGCTGCTGGATGCATTCACCATGCGGCGACGGATCCACGGCAGGGCATCGCGGGGCCACGATCTCGACGGACTGCGGGTGACGATCGTCGGGGACATCCTGCACAGCCGGGTCGCCCGTTCGAATGTCTGGCTGCTGCAGGCGCTGGGCGCATCCGTGCACCTCGTCGCCCCGGCCACGCTGCTGCCGTCCGAGCTCGCCAACTGGCCGGTCACCGTCGGCTACGACCTGGACGAAGCGATTCGCCAGAGCCCGGACGCGATCATGATGCTGCGCATCCAGGCCGAGCGGATGTCGGCGGCCTATTTTCCGAACGCGCGCGAGTACGGGCGGCAGTGGGGCCTCGACGACGAGCGACTGGCGCGTCTGGGTCCGGATACGATGGTCATGCACCCCGGCCCGATGAACCGTGGCCTGGAAATCTCCGCCGGAGCCGCAGACTCGAGCAGATCAACGGTGCTCGAGCAGGTCGCGAACGGAGTCTCAATAAGGATGGCCGTGCTCTACCTGTTGCTCGCAAGCGAGACCGTCGCATGAGCATCCTCGTTACCGCGGCCACGCTTCCGGATGGCACGACCACCGACCTGCTCGTCGATGATGGCGTCGTGGTCGAGCGCGGCACGGGGCTCTCCCGCAAGGGCGCGACGGTCATCGACGCGTCCGGGTTGACCACGCTTCCCGGCCTCGTCGACCTGCACACCCACCTGCGCGAGCCCGGCTACGAGCAGAGCGAGACGGTATTGACCGGGTCCCGGGCCGCCGCATCCGGGGGATTCACGGCCGTGCACGCCATGGCAAACACGTCTCCGGTGTCGGACACCGCCGGAGTCGTGGAACAGGTGCTGGCTCTCGGCGAGCGGCACGGTTACGTAACCGTGCGCCCGGTCGGTGCGGTCACCGTTGGGCTCGCGGGGGAGCGACTGAGCGAGATCGGCGCGATGGCACAGTCGCGCGCCGCCATTCGCGTGTTTTCCGATGACGGCAAGTGCGTCTCGGACGCCCTGCTGATGCGTCGCGCGCTCGAATACGTGAAAACGTTCGGCGGCGTGATCGCGCAGCACGCGCAGGAGCCCCGCCTGACGGAGGGGGCCCAGATGAACGAGGGCGTCGTCTCCGGCGAACTCGGGCTGCAGGGCTGGCCCGCTGTCGCTGAGGAGTCGATCATCGCGAGGGACGTGCTGCTCGCGCAGCACGTCGGCGCGCGCCTGCACGTCTGCCATGTCTCGACCGCCGGCTCGGTCGAGGTTGTCCGCTGGGCGAAAGCGCGTGGTATCGACGTGACCGCAGAGGTCACCCCCCATCACCTGCTGCTCACCGACGAGCTCGCCCGCAGCTACGACGCCCGGTACAAGGTCAACCCGCCACTGCGCACGAACGAGGATGTCCTCGCGCTGCGGGCGGGACTGGCCGACGGGACGATCGACATCGTCGCGACCGACCATGCCCCACACCCTGCCGAAACCAAGGAGTGCGCGTGGGGCGAGGCATCCTTCGGGATGGTCGGCCTGGAGTCCGCGCTCAGCGTCGTGCAGGCATCCGTCGTGGATTCCGGCCAGCTCGAATGGGCGGATGTCGCGCGCGTTCTCTCCTCCACACCGGCGCGGATCGGCCAGCTCGCGGGGTACGACGCGCCCTTCGCCGTCGGCAGCCCCGCGAACTTCACCCTGTATGACGCGGCGGCGCGGAGCGTATTCGCCGTCGACCACCTCCACGGCAAGGGCGTGAATTCGCCCTACCTCGGCACTGAACTGCCCGGCCGTGTCGTTGCGACAGTGCACAACGGCTATCCCACGGTGCTTGACGGCCGACTCGTGGATGCCGAGACCGTCGCGGCGGGAGTTCGGCGTGGATAGGTCCGTGTCGATGGCCATCGTGATTCTGCTGCTCATCGCGATCATCGCGATGATGCTCATCGGATGGCGCGCGCGCAAGCGTCGCCAGTCGGGGATCGACGCGCTGCCCCCGTTGCCCCGCCAGCTCGGTGAGCCGCGCGCGGAATTGGACGGGCTGTACCTCGCAACGACGGTCGCCGACGAGCCGATGAACCGCATTGCGGTGCGTGGCCTGGGTTTTCGCGCCGGCGCATCCATCACCGTCACCGACACGGGCATCGCGATCGCGTTGGATGGCGGCGTCGAGTTCTTCATTCCCGCGGCGGACCTGCGTGATGTGCGCAGCGCCCGGCTCACCATCGACCGCGTCGTCGAGGAAGGCGGTCTCGTCCTGATCGCCTGGCGCCTCGGCACCGCGGTGGTGGATTCGTATTTCCGCGTCGATGCGACGCGCGCCCTCATCACGGCGGTCCTCGCGATCGTCCCCGAGTACTCCGGAGAGAAGAAGTAGTGACCCTGGACCCAGCTGTTCTCGTGCTTGAAGACGGAACCCGGTACGCCGGGAACGCGTACGGTGCGACCGGACGCACCTTCGGTGAAGCCGTTTTCGCAACCGGCATGACCGGGTACCAGGAGACCCTCACCGACCCGAGCTACGCCGGCCAGATCGTCGTCATGACGGCGCCGCACATCGGCAACACCGGGGTGAACGACGAAGACCCCGAGTCGTCGCGTATCTGGGTGAGCGGCTATGTCGTGCGGGACCCCTCTCGCGTCGTCTCCAACTACCGCGCGGACGGCAGCCTCGACGACCAACTGGTCGCGCAGGGCGTTGTCGGCATCAGCGGTATCGATACCCGGGCGATCACCCGGCGCCTGCGGGACGCCGGCGTCATGCGCGCGGGCATTTTTTCCGGGCCGGATGCCGCCCTTGCGTCCGATGCCCAGCTGGACCTGGTGCGCACCTCGGCTTCGATGCTCGGCGCGAACCTCTCCGCCGAAGTGTCGACCGTGGATGGCTACGTGCTGCCGGCCGAGGGCGAGCGCATCGGAAACCTGGCGGTTCTCGACCTCGGTGTGAAGACATCCACCCTGCGTTATCTGGCCGCCCGCGGCTTCGAGGTGCATGTGCTGCCACAGGGGGTCACGATCGAGGAGGTGCTCGCGATCAGTCCGGTCGCCGCCTTCTTCTCCAACGGACCGGGTGACCCGGGCGCATCCGATCGCCACGTCGAACTGCTTCAGGCGATTCTCAAGGCAGAGGTGCCGTTCTTCGGGATCTGCTTCGGTAACCAGCTGCTCGGCCGCGCGCTCGGATTCGGCACCTACAAGCTGCCGTTCGGGCATCGCGGAATCAACCAGCCGGTCGTGGATGTCGCGACCGGGCGCACGGAGATCACCAGCCACAACCACGGCTTCGCGGTCGATGCACCGATTGGCGAGATCGTCCAGTCTCCCGCGGGCTTTGGCCGAGTAGAGGTGAGCCACGTCAACCTCAACGACAACGTCGTCGAGGGACTGAACGCGCTCGACATTCCCGCCTTCTCGGTGCAGTACCACCCGGAGGCGGCGGCTGGCCCGCACGACAGCAACTACCTGTTCGACCGGTTCCGGGAGATGGTTCTTTCTCGCGTTTCGACGAGGTCAACCCGTGACGACGAGGAGAGCAAATAATGCCCAAGCGCGACGACATCAACAGCGTCCTGGTCATCGGATCCGGCCCGATCGTGATCGGCCAGGCTGCCGAGTTCGACTACTCGGGCACCCAGGCCTGCCGCGTGCTGCGCGAGGAGGGGGTGCGCGTGATCCTCGTCAACTCCAACCCCGCGACGATCATGACCGACCCCGACTTCGCCGACGCCACCTACATCGAGCCGATCACCTGGCAGGTGATCGAGACGATCATCGCCCGCGAGAAGCCCGATGCGATCCTGCCGACGCTGGGCGGCCAGACCGCCCTGAATGCCGCGATCGACCTGCACAATCACGGCATCCTCGAAAAGTACGATGTCGAGCTGATCGGTGCGAACTTCGAAGCCATCAACAAGGGTGAGGACCGTCAGATCTTCAAGCAGCTGGTGTTGGATGCCGGCGCCGACGTTGCCAGGAGCCACATCGCCCACACGGTCGAGGAGGCGATCGATTTCGCCGAGGACCTCGGCTACCCGCTCGTGATCCGTCCCTCGTTCACGATGGGTGGGCTGGGGTCAGGATTCGCCTATGACCGCGTCGAACTCGTTCGCATGGTCACCGACGGACTGCACCAGAGCCCGACAACGGAGGTGCTGCTCGAGGAGTCGATTCTCGGGTGGAAGGAATATGAGCTCGAGCTCATGCGCGACACGGCCGACAACACGGTCGTCGTCTGTTCCATCGAGAACGTCGACCCGGTCGGCGTGCACACGGGTGACTCGATCACCGTGGCCCCCGCGCTGACGCTAACCGACCGCGAGTTCCAGAACCTGCGCAATATCGGCATCGACATCATCCGTGCCGTCGGTGTCGACACCGGCGGATGCAACATCCAGTTCGCGGTGGAACCCTCGACGGGCCGCGTGATCGTGATCGAGATGAACCCGCGGGTCTCGCGGTCGAGCGCGCTGGCCTCGAAGGCGACCGGATTCCCGATTGCGAAGATCGCGGCCAAGCTCGCGATCGGATACCGTCTGGACGAAATCCCGAACGACATCACCGGCGTCACGCCGGCATCGTTTGAACCGACGCTGGATTACGTCGTCGTGAAGGTGCCGCGGTTCGCGTTCGAGAAGTTCCCGGCCGCAGACACCCGGCTGACAACGACCATGAAGTCGGTCGGCGAGGCGATGGCGATCGGCCGCAACTTCTCCACCGCACTCCAGAAGGCGCTGCGCTCGCTCGAAAAGCGGGGCAGCAGCTTTACCTGGGCGGGCTCGCCCGGGCGTAAAGAGACGCTGCTCGCACTCGCGGCGGTGCCGACAGACGGTCGGATCGTTACGGTGCAGCAGGCGCTTCGAGCGGGGGCGACCCCACAGGAGGTCTTCGACGCGACGAAGATCGACCCGTGGTTCATCGACCAGATCGTGCTCATCAATGAGGTTGCCCAGGAGATTGGCACCCTGCGGCCGCTGGATGCGACGCTGTTCCGCCTGGCCAAGGACCACGGGTTCAGCGACGTCCAGATCGCGGAACTTCGCGGGCTCACCGAGGCACAGGTGCGCCAGGCGCGCTGGAGCGTCGGCGTGCGTCCCGTGTACAAGACGGTGGACACCTGTGCCGGCGAATTCCCTGCGCTCACCCCCTACCACTACTCGAGCTACGACCTCGAGACCGAGGTGATCCCGAGCGAGCGCAGGAAGGTCATCATCCTCGGCTCCGGGCCGAACCGCATCGGCCAGGGCATCGAGTTCGACTACAGCTGCGTGCACGCATCCTTCGCACTGTCGGATGCCGGCTACGAGACCATCATGATCAACTGCAATCCCGAGACGGTCTCGACCGACTACGACACCAGTGATCGCCTGTACTTCGAGCCGCTGACGCTCGAGGACGTGCTGGAGATCATCCACGCGGAGAGCCAGAGCGGTGAACTGGTCGGGGTAATCGTGCAGCTGGGCGGGCAAACCGCGCTCGGGCTCGCGCGCGGCCTGCTCGAGGCGGGGGTGCCGATTCTCGGAACCTCGCCGGACGCCATCGACCTCGCCGAAGAACGCGGGCTCTTCTCGAAGATCCTTCGCGACGCCGGGTTGCTCGCTCCCAAAAACGGCACGGCAACCGACGTGCACGAGGCAACGGCCATCGCAGAGAACATCGGGTACCCGGTGCTCGTGCGCCCCTCCTACGTACTCGGCGGCCGCGGCATGGAGATCGTGTACGACACCGAGTCGATGATCGACTACTTCACCCGCGTGAAAGACCAGGCGATCATCGCCCCCGGCTCACCGCTGCTGGTCGACCGGTTCCTGGACGACGCGATCGAGATTGACGTCGATGCGCTCTTCGACGGCACCGACCTCTATATCGGCGGCATCATGGAGCACATCGAGGAGGCAGGCGTGCACTCCGGCGACTCCGCCTGCACCCTCCCGCCGGTCACCCTCGGCCGCGATGTCATCAATCGGGTGCGCTCGGCAACGCTGGCCATCGCGCAGGGCATCGGGGTGCAGGGCCTCCTGAATGTCCAGTTCGCCATCGGGCAGGGAGTGCTGTACGTGCTCGAGGCGAACCCGCGGGCATCCCGCACCGTTCCCTTCGTCTCCAAGGCACTCGGCATTCCGCTGGCGAAGGCGGCGGCCCTGCTCATGGTCGGTCGCTCGATCGCTTCGCTGCGCTCCGACGGCCTTCTGCCGCTGCAGGACGGCTCGGTCGTGTCAATGGATGCGCCGGTCGCCGTGAAGGAGGCCGTGCTGCCGTTCAACCGGTTCCGCACCAAGGAGGGCCACATCGTGGACTCCGTGCTCGGGCCGGAGATGCGCTCGACGGGCGAGGTCATGGGCATCGACCGGGACTTTCCGCGGGCCTTCGCCAAGAGCCAGGAGGCGGCGTACGGTGGCCTGCCCTCCAGCGGATCCGTTTTCGTTTCCGTCGCCGACCGCGACAAGCGCGCGGTAGTGCTGCCCATGCTCCGGCTGCAGCAGCTCGGCTTCACCCTGCTCGCGACGGAAGGCACCGCAGAGATCCTCGCGCGCAACGGCATCACGACCCGCCTCGTACGCAAGTACGACCTCGGCCAGGCCTCCGCGGAGGGGGAGCCGTCGATCGTCGACCTGATCAACAACGGCGAGGTGGATGTCGTCATCAACACCCCGAGCGGCCGCAGCGCGCGGGCAGACGGCTTCGAAATTCGTACGGCGACGGTTGCGGCCGACAAGCCGCTGTTCACGACGATCGCGCAGCTCGCCGCCGCCGTCGCGTCCATCGAGGCCCTGCGCACCGGGTTCGACGTGCGCAGCCTGCAGGACTACGCGATCGACCGTGCCGCGCGCCTGGACAAGGCTGTCGTGTGACCGCGACCCCGCGGGTTGAGCCGGTGGAACCCTCACCGGCGAGCTCCTTCGGCGCGCGCCTGGCCGACACCTTTGCGACGACCGGGCACCTCTGCGTCGGTATCGACCCGCACGAGTACCTGCTGGGTCAGTGGGGCCTTCCTGTCACCGCGGCAGGCGTCGAGCGCTTTGGCCTTCTCGCGGTCGAAGCTGCCGCCGGTCGTGCCGGAATCGTCAAACCGCAGGTCGCATTCTTCGAGCGGTTCGGTTCGGGTGGCTTCGCGGCGCTGGAGACGGTTCTCGCCGCCGCTCGCGAGGCCGGGCTCCTGGTCATCGCCGACGTCAAGCGCGGCGACCTGGGCACGAGTGTCGAGGCATACGCGCAGGCATGGCTCACCCCGGGCTCCGCGCTCGAGGCCGATGCCATGACCATCAGCGCCTACCAGGGCGTCGGCTCGCTGGCCGCGCCACACGCGATTGCTGAGCGGTTCGGCAAGGGGCTGTTCGTGCTGGCGGCGACATCCAATCCTGAGTCGGTCGGCATCCAGACCGCCGTGCACACCCGCGGACCCTTCTCGGGTCGATCGGTTGCGGCGGGTATCGTGGCTGGCGTGCGGGAGTGGAATTCGGAGCCACTTGGCTCGATCGGCGTTGTGATTGGCGCGACCGTGTCGCTCGATGACTACGGCATCGACCCGTCCGAACTCGCTCGCACGCCGATCCTGGCTCCGGGATTCGGCCACCAGGGCGCTGCGGTGGATGCGCTGCGATCGATATACGGGGCGGCATCCGGCAACGTCGTTGTGAGTTCCTCGCGCGCCATCCTGTCGGCCGGGCCGAACGGTATTGCGGCAGCAATCGATTCGCAGGTGCAAGAGCTCGCAGAGGTGTACGCCGCGTGAGTCCTCGTCCAGCACCGCCCGCCGTCGACCGCGCTGCCGCGTCACGTGCGGCGGTCGTCGCGCGCCAGGCCCGAGCCGCCATCAAGCACGCTGTCGCCAGCAAAGCGCGGACGGCACAGGACGTGCTCGACGCGGCATGGGCCGACCGGCAATCGGCCGAGGCCGGACTGCGCGTGCGCGAGCTGCTCACCAGCGTTCCGACGCTCGGGCCGACGCGCACGGCCCGGGTGATGGCGCAGCTCGGCATCGCCGAGTCCAAGCGAGTCGGCGGCCTCGGCATTCGGCAGCGCGAGAAGCTTCGCACCTACCTTCGCATCCGCGAGGGCGGAATCGAGCCGCGACGACTCGTGGTGCTCGCCGGTCCCACCGCGGTCGGCAAGGGCACGGTCTCGGCCTATATTCGCGATCACCATCCGGATGTGCATCTCAGTGTTTCCGCCACCACCCGGCCGCCTCGTCGCGGCGAGATCGACGGCGTTCACTACTACTTCGTCAGCGACGCGGAATTTGATCAGATGGTGCAGAACCACCAGCTGCTCGAGTGGGCCACGGTGCACAACTCGTTCCGGTACGGCACGCCGCGCGAGCCCATCGAGACGGCGCTGGCCAGTGGCAAACGGGTGATGCTCGAGATCGATCTGCAGGGCGCGCGCCAGGTGCGCGAGTCGATGCCTGATGCCGTGCTCGTCTTCCTGCTGCCGCCGTCGTGGGAAGAGTTGGTCCGCAGGCTGATCGGCCGCGGTACCGAGGATGCGGCCGAACAGGCACGCAGGCTGGAGACGGCAAAGGTCGAACTGGCCGCCCAGGATGAGTTCGATTACCGGGTGATAAACTCCGAGGTCGGCCAGGCGGCGCAAGAAGTCGTAGAATTGACGTTGGTGCCTGCCGCCTCGGCCTGATCGGCGCCCACACTTTTCGCATTCTCGCACCATTTATCCAAGGAGTTCCCGTGGCTGACAAGCAGACCGGCATCATCGACCCGCCCATCGACGAGTTGCTCACGAAGGTGGACTCGAAGTACGCCCTGGTGATTTTCGCCTCGAAGCGTGCCCGCCAGATCAACGACTACTACGCCGACCTCCACGAGGGAAGCCTGTTCGACAACGTTGGACCGCTCGTCGACTCGACGATCGATGACAAGCCGCTCTCCGTCGCGCTGCGTGAGATCAATGAGGATCGCCTCACTGTCACGTCGCTGATGGAAACCGAGTAGCTCGGAACCTCCCTGAACATCGTCGTCGGGATCACCGGCGGAATCGCGGCCTACAAAGCCGTCGGTGTCGTGCGTGCGCTCGTGCTTGCGGGCCACTCCGTGCAGGTCGTCGCGACGGATGCAGCGCTTCGCTTCGTCGGACGCCCGACGCTCGAGGCGATTAGCCGCAATCCGGTCCACACCGAGCTCTACGAGGGTGTGGCCGAAGTACGGCATGTGGCGATCGGGCAGGCGGCCGACCTGATCGTCGTCGCGCCGGCGACCGCGAATTTCCTGGCGAAGCTCACCGCGGGAATGGCGGATGACCTGCTGGGCAACACGATTCTCGCGAGCAGGGCGCCGCTCCTGCTCGCACCCGCCATGCACACGGAGATGTGGCAGAACGCCGCCACGGTGTCGAACGTTGCCACCCTGAGGTCGCGCGGTGTTCACTTCGTGGGGCCGGCATCCGGCCAGCTGACCGGCGCCGACTCGGGTCCGGGCCGCATGTCTGAGCCCGACGAAATCGCGGCTGCGGCGCTTGCGCTGGTCGGCGCAACCCAGGATTTGGCTGGTCGACACGTTGTCGTCACTGCCGGCGGCACCCGCGAACCCCTCGATCCGGTGCGATTTATCGGCAACCGCTCGAGCGGCAAGCAGGGCGTGGCGCTTGCGCTGGCGGCGGCGGCGCGCGGCGCGCAGGTCACACTCATTGGCGCAAATCTCGAAGTGGATGCCCCGCCGCACGTCACGGTCGTGCCGGTCATGACGGCTCTTGAGCTGTCCAGCGCCGTAACGGATGCCGCAGCATCCGCCGACCTCGTGGTGATGGCCGCTGCTGTCGCCGACTACCGGCCAGACGCGGTCGCCTCCGCCAAAATCAAGAAGGAGACGCAGGGCGACGAACTGGTGCTGCGTCTCGTGAAGAACCCCGACATCCTCCAGGCGCTGTCCGCCGCGCGACTTCCCGGACAGGTCATCGTCGGCTTTGCCGCGGAGACGGAAACCGATCGCGACCGCCTGCTGCAACTGGGCCGGGCGAAGATCGAGCGCAAGGGCTGCGACTATCTCGTCCTCAACACCGTCGGGTGGACCGAGGGTTTTGCCACGGACGGTAATGCGGTCGTCGTGCTCGACAGGTCCGGGCATATAGTTGGCGAGACCACGGGGAGCAAGGCGTCAGTGGCCGACAGTATTCTCGATTCCGTCGTCAGGGCGCTCGGAGCGGGTGTCCGCGCCTGAGGTACGGTCGCCGGACCACTTCGAAGAATCGCTGTTGCCGAGCCACTGTTGCTGAAGACCCCCGCCATCTCTCGCTGGAGACCCCTGATTTATGAGCACTGATCCCGTATGAGCACTGATCGTTCGAGCACGAACCTGCGTCTCTTCACGTCCGAGTCGGTCACTGAGGGGCACCCGGACAAGATCTGCGACCAGATCAGCGACTCGATCCTGGATGCGCTTCTCCGCGTGGATCCCCACGCGCGCGTGGCCGTCGAGACGCTGGTGACGACCGGACTCGTGCACGTGGCTGGCGAAGTCACGACGAGCGGATACGTCGACATCCCGTCGATCGTGCGCAAGCGGATCACCGAGATCGGCTACGACTCCTCGGACGTCTGGTTCGACGGCCGCTCTTGCGGTGTCTCCGTCTCGATCGGAGGCCAGTCGCCCGACATCGCGCAGGGCGTCGACTCCGCGTTCGAGGCGCGCGAAGGCACCAGCGTCGATGAACTGGACCAGCAGGGCGCTGGCGACCAGGGCATCATGTTCGGCTA
>JAODMF010000020.1 GCA_025464095.1 Glaciihabitans sp. | reverse complement strand
GCGGACGGGATCGTGCAGGCGCTGGCCTCGCTGCCGGCCCTGACCAAACCCCTGGTGGTCCGCCTGGACGGCAACAACGCCGAGCTGGGGCGCCGGATCCTCGCCGACGCCGCACTGCCGCTGGTGGAACTGGTCGACTCCATGGACGCCGCCGCGGGGCGCGCCGCCGCGCTCTGCGCCGCCCTCGCCGCGCAGGTCTGAGAAGGGACACGAAAGATGGCCATCTGGCTCACCGAACACAACAAGGTCCTGGTCCAGGGCATGACCGGGGCCGAGGGAACGAAGCACACCCTGCGCATGATCACGGCGGGCACGGACGTGGTCGGCGGGGTGACGCCCGGCAAGGGCGGGCGCGGCGTCCGGGTCGGGGACCGGGTCCTGCCGGTGTTCGAGAGTGTCGCCGAGGGCGTCGCGGCGACCGGCGCGGACACCACCGTCGTCTTCGTCCCGCCGCGGTTCGCCCGCGCGGCGGTGGTGGAGGCGATCGACGCCGCGGTGCCGCTCGTCGTCGTCATCACCGAGGGCATCCCGGTCCACGACAGCGCCGGCTTCTGGGCGCACAACCTGGCCGGGGGCGGAAGGACCAGGATCATCGGCCCCAACTGCCCCGGCATCATCAGCCCCGGGCGCGCCAACGCCGGGATCATCCCCGCCGACATCACCGGCGCGGGGCGGATCGGCCTGGTCTCCAAGTCCGGCACGCTCACCTACCAACTGATGCACGAGCTGCGCGACCTGGGCTTCTCCACCTGCGTCGGGATCGGCGGCGACCCGGTCATCGGGACCACCCACATCGACGCGCTGCACGACTTCGAGGACGATCCGGACACCGATGCGGTGATCCTCGTCGGCGAGATCGGCGGTGACGCGGAGGAGCGCGCCGCCGACTACGTCCGATCCTTCGTCACCAAGCCGGTGGTCGGCTACGTCGCCGGCTTCACCGCGCCCGAGGGCAAGACGATGGGCCACGCGGGCGCGATCGTGTCATCCGGTGCCGGAACCGCCGAGGGCAAGAAGATCGCGCTCGAAGCGGCGGGGGTTCGCGTCGGCAAGACGCCATCCGAGACCGCCGCCCTGTTGCGTGAGGTTTACGCGGCGCTGTAGGGAGTGGTGAGGAGGGGGTGGCGGTGGTGGTGCTGCTCCTCTCGCTTTCTGGCTGGTGAGTGCTTGGGGTAGTGAGTGCTTGCCTGGTGAGTGCTTGTTGTGCTCGGGTCTTGCCTGCTGAGTTGTGGTGGTGCGGAGTGCTTGCCTGTTGAGTGCTTGTGGTGCGGAGTGCTTGCCTGTTGAGTGCTTGTGGCGCTGGGTGCTTGCCTGGTGAGGGCTTGGGGTAGTGAGTGCTTGCCTGGTGAGTGCTTGGGGTGCTGGCTTCTTGCCTTCTGAGTGCTTGTGGCGCTCGCTCCTGCCTGCTGAATGCTCGTGGCGGGGGACAAGTGCAGTTGGCGGGAGCCCAGGCTCCCGCCGCATCGACTTATCTCCCGCCACGTGGGCAAGAACTCCCGCCGCAAAGCGGCAACTCCCGCCGCCACGGCTCCGTAACTCCCGCCAGGGTCGGCAATAACTCCCGCCACCGCGGGCGGTTGAGTGTGAGCGCGCCAGCACCCGCAATAACTCCCGCCGAAGCGGCGAATAACTCCCGCCAGAGTCGGCAACAACTCCCGCCACCGCGGGCGGTTGAGCGCGAGCGGGCCCGCAGCGGCAACAACTCCCGCCACCACCGCCCGTAACTCCCGCCACCACCGCCCGTAACCCCCGCCACCACGAGCCGACCCCGATCCCGACCACCCCGCCCCGCGGCCGCCCCCCAACATCACCCAGGCTCAACCCGGTACGCGAACCGCCCGCCGTACTCGAAGACCGTCCCGAACAGTGGATGCCGCATCCGCACGGTCACGCGCTGGGCGTCGCCATCCCACTGCTCGGTCAGGTCGACCGCGGCGCTGAGGAGCGCGGGCAGCCGCAGCCGCAGCGGGCCGAGGTGCAGCCAGGTGCGGTCCGAGCGCATCACGAGTGCACCGGATGCGACGGACAGGACGAACCGCACCTCGAGCCCGCGCCTCCGGCCGAGGAAGTCGTGCAGTCGGCCGTCAATCACGCGCATGGTGTCTTCCATGACGCGATCCCGGGTGGCGAAGTGCGTGACGCGCACCGCGGAGAGGCCGCCATCGGGGCCGGGGGTGTTCTCGATGTCGAATGGGATGTCGCGACCGAACTCCGGAAACAGGATGCGGCGCCAGCCGAGCAGGACAAGAGCCGGCACCAGCCACCGCTGCGCCGATCCCGCAACGTCGTAGACGCCTGAACCCCGCCCCACCGTCCCGGGCTCGAGCGCCGAGAAGTATGCCCCCAGGTGCGGATCGAGGTCGGCGAATCGCGGGCCGAGCACGCGCTGGTAAACCGACTGCGTCATCCGGCTAGCTTGCCGGAGTTTCCGTCGGTTACCAGCCCCGAACTGGGGGCGGCGTGAGTCTCGTGCTGGGCGCGCCGCAGCAATACGCTGGCGAGGCACCGTGCTCGGACTTTTGTCCGGCCGTGTCGCCCCGCTGCGGGGATCTCATTTCTCAACGGGGAGCCACCATGAACACCATGCCCAACGCCATCCTGCCGACCGCGAAGCGCATGGTCGTGCTGCTGGCGGTCCTGTCGGTTCTCGCCGGCGTGCTCGTGGTCGTTTCTCCCGCGCACGCGATGTCTCCCGCGTCCCCGCCGTCGCCGGCGCCGTCGGCCTACACTGTCGGATTCGGCTGGGTCGGTGCCGAGGACCACGTGACCGACGGTGGCGCTGCGGCGCTCGCGGGCCGCAACCCCGTCTCGATCGTCTCGGGCGACTTCTTTACCCTGGCCCTCACCGATAAGGGTGAGGTGGCCGCATGGGGCAATGACGCCGCCGGACAGGTCTCGGGCGCCGCCGAAGCACTGGACAACCACAAGGTGACGCAGGTCGCGGCGGCCTACCAGAGCGCCCTGGCGGTCCTCGATAACGGCAAGGTGGTCGGATGGGGCGACGACCAGTACGGGCAGGTGAGCGGTGCCGCAGCTGCGATCGGCACGCACACCGCTGTGCAGGTCGCGATCAGCCAGACGCACTCGATCGCACTGCTCACCGGTGGAACCGTGGCGATGTGGGGAGAAAACAGTTCGCACCAGTCCGACCCGGCGGCCGCAGCGACGGCAATCGGCTCACACACGGTCACTGCCGTCGCCGCCACCAACTATGACTCCTTCGCGCTGCTCGACGACGGCAGCATCGTTGGCTGGGGGACGAACAACTTCGGGGAAAAGAGCGGAATCCCGACGGGAGTGGTCGCCACTCAGCTGTCCGCCAACGGAAACCACATCGTCGCGCTGCTGGACGACCACTCCGTTCGGGCGTGGGGTGACGACACCAACTCAATGTCGACAGGTTTCGTCGCAAATGTCGCCGGGCGCGACATGGCGCAGGTCGTCGCGGGCTCGTCAACCACACTGGGCGTGACCACCGACGGCAAGTTCGTCGGCGCGGGTCGTGACACCCTCGGCGCGATCAGTGGCGCCGACGAGTTCATCGGCTCCCGGACCGTGCTCGGCGTCGGCGCTGCTTTCCTCACCTCGATTGCTCTTCTGGCAGACCCGGTGGTCAGCTATTCGGCGGTTGGCGACGCGGATGTCGTCGGCGACGCGGTCCTGCCCAACCAGGAACTGACCGCTGCGGGAAAGTATCTTCCCCGCGGCACGGATGTGGGGATTTCGATCGACAGCGGCTACCAGAGCGCAAACACGGAGACGGATGCGAGCGGCGCCTTCAGCGGCCTCACCTTCAGTCTCGGCAACCTCGCTCCCGGCGCACACACACTGCAGATGATTGTCGGCGATGTAACCCGGATCAGCACCATCTACGTGACCAGCACGATCCCGGTACCGACCATCACCGGCACAGCGCGTGTCGGCTCGACTCTCACCGCCGTGCGTGGCGCCTGGCCGGCCGGCACCGCGTTCACGTACAAGTGGCTGCGTTCGGGAATTACGATTTCGGGCGCGACCTCGCCGACCTACCTGCTGACGTCATCCGACCGCGGCAAGCAGCTCCAGGTAGTGGTTACCGGGGTCAAGGGCACTGCACCGGCCGTGGTCAAGACCGTCCGCACGAGTGCCAAGACCTCCACCGTGGCCTCGGGCGTGCTCTCCAGCAGCCGTCCCACGATCTCCGGTCTTGAAGACAGTCGGCCGGTCACCGGGGGTACCCTCGTCGTCAGCCATCACCTGTGGAGCCCGAGCGTGACGTTCGGGTACCAGTGGTACGCGAATGGCGTTGCCCTCAGCGGGCAAACCCACAGCACTCTCGCCGTGTCCAGCTCGCTGTTGGACAAGCGAATTTTGGTAGCTGTGACCGGCAAGCGTTCCGGCTACACCTCGGTCCGACGGGTGTCGAACCCAGCCACTGCCTCAGACCAGGGCACGCTCGTGGCCCCGACGCCAGTGATACCGGCAGGAGCGGTGGTGGGAACCAAGCTCCTCATCAGCGGTAACACCTGGGCACCGGGAACGACGGTGTCCTATGAGTGGCTGCGTGACGGTGAACAAATCATTGGCGCGACCGCGTCCACGTACACCCCGACCGCCACAGACGTGGGCGCGGCCCTATCGGTGCGCGTGACCGGGTACAGGTCCGGATTCACCGGTGCATCCGTCACGACAGCGGCGACCACAAACGTGACCCCCATCGCCGCGGCGTCAACCATTGCGGCGCATGCCAGCACCACCGGGACCACGACCACGACAACGCCCGTGCTGCCACTCTCCAGCCGCCCGACCGTGTCCATTCCCATCCCCGAGGTCACGGTGCACGTCGGCATGGTTCTGACCGCCGAGCCGGGAGACTGGACGACGGGATCGACCTTTACCTACCAGTGGTTCCTCGACGGTGTACACCCGACGACGGGGGCAACCGCGTCGACCTTTACCGTGACCAGTTCTGCGCTCGCGAAGGCGATCACCGTGCGAGTCACCGGGCACAAATCGGGGTTCACCGCCGTTACCCGCACGTCGGAGCCGACGATGTTCGTTGAGCGGGGTCAGTTTGCCACCCACGCCGTCACCATCGCCGACGACGCGGTGCTGGGCGTCCCGCTCAAGCCGGCGGGCTCGGCATGGACCTCAGGAGTGACGCGTTACTTCCAGTGGCAGCGCTCCGGGGAGCCGATCATCGGCGCCACGGGGTCGACGTACACGCCGAGCACCTCCGACCTCGGCAAGGCCATCAGCGTGATCGTGTCCGGGTACCGCGTCGGCTATCACGAGGCGAACCAGACGTCGGGCGCGACTTCCCCGGTGGTGCGGCCGATAACCAGCGCAACGCCCACGATCACCGGCACACGGGCAGCGGAAAAGACCCTGACGGCCATCCCGGGCAAATGGACGGCAGGCACGGAGTTCCACTACCAGTGGGCGCGCCTCGTCGGGGACACGCTGACGCTGGTCGGCGCGGATGCCGCAACCTACGATCTGAGTTCGACCGACGTGGGTGCGAAGATCCGTGTCACGGTCACCGGCTCGCACGACGGCTATACGACCAAGACGCGGGATTCGGCGTTCACGGCACTCATCGCCCCGGGCCCACAACTCTAATAGCGGCGGGGCACGGGGATCCCGTGCTCCGCTCCCGCTAGGGTCGAGAGCGGTATGAACCGCACGCTCACCGCGCTCTTCGCGGCATTCGAGGCCGCACTGGTCGCCGGCATCGGCGTGGCGATCCCGCTCGCCCCCCTGACGGTGCTCTGGGGCGCCCAGTACGGGTTCGCACCGGACTGGGCGATCTTCTGGCGGGCATCCGCCGACGCGTGGCTGGTCGGCCACGGCGTCGACCTCGCCGTGACACTGGATGCCGCGACGGCGAGGAGCGCGGGCTTCGCCGGGGTGACGACGCCGTTCGATGTCGGGATGGCCGCCCTCGGCTTTGCCCTTCTCACGGTGCTGCTCGCTGTTCGCGCGGGCCGCCGCATCGGCGAGGCCGGGCACCGCGTCGCGGGGTCGATCGTCGCCCTTCTCGTCTTCGCCCTCCTGGCGTTCGGGGTGACCGCCTCCGCGCGCTTCCCCCTCGTGCAGCCGTCGCTCGCGCAGGGAACGCTGCTGCCCACTCTGGTTTTCGCGATCGGCCTCGCGATCGGCCTGCTTCGCGCTCATGGTGCTTCGGATGCCGTGCCCGATCGGATCGGGGACTGGATGGCCGGCTGGCGCGAGTCCACCCGCGCGACCCTGTCGGTTGTCCTGCGGGGTGGAGCGGCGACCGCCGCCATCGTGACGGCTATCGCGGCCATTCTCGTCGCCGTGCTCTTCATCGGAAACTACGCGCGCATCATCACCCTGTATGAGGGCCTGCACGGTGAGGGTCTCGGCGGGTTCGCGATCACGCTGGGTCAACTCGCCTTCCTGCCGAACCTCGTGGTGTGGGCCGCCTCCTGGCTCGTCGGTCCGGGCTTTTCCATCGGCGCGGGGTCGTCGGTGACGCCGATCGCCACCGCGCTCGGGCCGATTCCCGCGCTGCCGGTGCTCGGCGCGTTACCGCAGGGCGACTCGCCATTCGGCCTCGCGGGCCTGCTCGTTCCCGTCATCGCGGGCTTTCTCGTCGGTGCCGTGTTCCGCGGCCGGCTCGTTGGCACGCAGGGCATAGTCGGCCCACGGCAGGTACTGCTCGCGGGGGCGGGAATCGGTGTCGTCGGCGGCGCGGTGCTGGGAATTCTTGCCGCGGCATCCGCCGGTGGTGTGGGCCCGGGACGGCTGCAGGTCGTCGGCCCGGACGGCTGGCAGATCGCCCTCTGGGCTGCGGTCGAGATCGCGGTCGCGGCGCTGTTCGGGATGCTGGTCGCGTCCCGCCAGCCCCAGCCGCGGGCAGAGCCCGGTGAGGCAGCGACGCAACCGGTGCGCCGGCTGGGATAGCGGCAGCTCACGGCTGACGGCATCCACCGGCCCGGTAGGCTGGAGCGGTGCTTTCGCTTGTGGTGCTGATCTCGGGCGGCGGGTCCAATCTGCGGGCGCTGCTGGAGGCATCCGAAGACGCTGAGTTTCCCGCCCGCGTCGTCGCCGTCGGGGCGGACCGCGATGCGGACGGCTTCGCGCACGCCGAAGAGTTCGGCATTCCGACGTTCTCCTGCGCGCTGTCGGCCTTCGCCGACCGGGATGCGTGGGGCGACGCCATGCTCGAGCAGATCCGACTCTGGAATCCCGACCTGGTCATCCTGAGTGGCTTCATGAAGCTCTTTCCACCGCGGGTCGTGGATGCGCTCAGCCCGAACCTGATCAACACCCACCCCGCGTTCCTGCCGGAGTTTCCCGGCGCGCACGGCGTTCGCGATGCACTCGCTGCCCGGGTTACGGAGACAGGCGCGAGCGTCATCATCGTGGACAACGGAGTCGACAGCGGGCCGATCATCTCCCAGCGGCGCATCCCTGTGCTGCCGGGCGATACCGAGGCGACGCTGCACGAACGAATCAAGCCCATCGAGCGGGAGCTTCTCATCCAGGCCGTGCTCGATATTGCCAACGGACACATCAATCTCAAGGAGCTAGCGACCGCATGAGCGGACCGTCCATCGACCCAGCCCTCTACCGCCCGCGCGACATTATTCCGATTCGCCGTGCTCTCATTTCGGTGAACGACAAGTCAGGGCTCGTTGAGCTGGCAACGGCGCTCGCGAACGCCGGAGTCGAGATCGTTTCGACCGGTTCGACCGCGAAGACCATCGCGGCGGCCGGCGTGCCCGTGATCGAGGTCGCCGAGGTGACCGGATACCCGGAGTCGCTCGACGGACGCGTGCGCACTCTGCACCCCGCGATTCACTCCGGCCTGCTGGCCGACCTCCGTCTCGAGTCGCACGAGGCGCAGCTCGCCGAGCAGGGCATCAGGCCGTTCGAGCTCGTCGTCTCGAACCTGTACCCCTTCGTCGAGGCGATCGCCGCGGGGGCAACCGGAGATGCCGCGATCGAGCAGATCGACATCGGTGGGCCGGCGATGGTGCGCGGCGCTGCGAAGAACCACGCCAACGTTGCCGTGGTGACATCCCCCGCCAGCTACCCGGTTGTGCTCAAGGCGCTGCAGCTGGGCGGCACCACGCTCGAGCAGCGTCGCCGACTCGCCACCGAGGCGTTCCAGCACACCGCGTCCTACGACCGTGCGGTCGCCGACTGGTTCGCGGGCGGGGCGGCGGTTGATCTCCACGGAGTGCTCTCGGCCCAGCTGCGCTATGGCGAGAACAGCCACCAGACGGCCGCGCTCTACGCGCGCGAGGGAGGCCGTGGCATCGCCCAGGCCATCCAGCTCGGCGGCAAAGAAATGTCGTACAACAACTACGTGGATGCCGACGCGGCTCTCCGCGCCGCCTACGACTTCACGGAACCGGCCGTCGCCATCATCAAGCACGCCAACCCGTGTGGCATCGCCGTCGCTTCGGGTGAGCCGGGCGTGGACCCGATCGCCTCGGCGCACCAGCGCGCCCACGCCTGCGACCCCCTCTCGGCCTTCGGCGGCGTCATCGCCGCCAACCGGGTGCTCACGCTCGAGGCGGCACAGTCGATCAAGCCCATCTTCACCGAGGTGGTTATCGCACCCGGCTACGATCCGGCCGCGCTCGAACTGCTCCAGACCAAGAAAGACCTGCGCATCCTGCAATTGCCGGCCGACTTCGTGCGGGAGACGAGCGAATTCAAGCAGTTGTCAGGCGGCATCCTCGTTCAGGACGTCGACGCGGACTTCGCTCCCTTCGACGAGTGGACGCTCGCCGCGGGTGAGCCGGCGGATGCCGCGACCAGGGCGGACCTCGAGTTCGCCTGGCGCGCCTGCCGGGCGGTCAAGTCGAACGCGATCCTGCTCGCGAACGAGGGCGCATCGGTCGGCGTGGGGATGGGCCAGGTGAACCGGGTGGACTCGTGCCAGCTCGCCGTCACGCGCGCCGGAGACCGCGCGAAGGGGAGCGTCGCTGCGTCGGACGCATTCTTTCCGTTCCCGGATGGCGCCGAGATCCTCATCGAGGCCGGCGTGCGCGCGATCGTGCAGCCGGGCGGGTCGATTCGCGACCAGCTCGTCATCGACGCGGCCAATGCCGCCGGGGTCACGATGTACCTAACCGGTGAGCGGCACTTCTTTCACTAGTCATCTCGGGCAAACTCATAGAAAACCTCGGATAGTCTCCCCAGCATGACTTCTCGACCGACCCTCCTTCGCCGCGCCGCCGCATCCGTCGTAACAGCTCTCGCCGTTACCGCGATCGTCCACGTGGCGACGCTGCTGCTGTTTCTCACGGCGAGCCAGGTCGCGAACCCCGTCACCGTCGACGTACTCAACCAGTTCTTCTTCTCGTCGAGCCTGATCCTCTTCGTCTTGCTGCTGATCGCGGCGTTTGTCGGCATGTACCGTCGCTGGTTCATCACGCTCCCCGTTGCGCTCGTGATTGCGGCGGTGTCGACCGTCATCGGCACCGCCATCCAGGCCGCCCAGTCGGGTGCCGCCATCACCGCCGCGAACCTGCCCGACCTCATCGGAACCCTGCTCACCAACAACCTGTTCTATGTGGTGGCGACCGGAGTCGTGACCGTCACCGCCGGTGCCGCGCTGTGGCGCTGGATCGCGCGGGGTGGGCTCGGCGCCTCCCGCAACATCGCGCTGGTGCGCCTCAACTCGTCGAAGCTGGGTGACGGTGAGCTCACCCACCTGGAGCGGGTGGAGGTTGACGGCG
Organism: Glaciihabitans sp.; assembly: GCA_025464095.1. GTDB lineage: Bacteria > Actinomycetota > Actinomycetes > Actinomycetales > Microbacteriaceae > RYN-84. Next base: position 235,277 of record JAODMF010000020.1, on the reverse strand, counting down.
AGAAGGCCGACGCCCAGTGGGAGTCCTACGTCGCCGCGCTCGAGGCGGGTGGATTCACCGCGGTTGAGGTGGATGCCGCGGACGACCACCCGGACGCCGCCTTCATCGAAGACACCGTCGTCATCCTCGGCAACACCGCGGTCATCACGAGCCCGGGTGCCGAGTCGCGCCGCGGCGAAACCGTCGGGGTCGAAGGCGTCATCAAGCAAATCGGTCTCACCATCAACCGCATCTCCCTGCCCGGCACGCTCGACGGCGGTGACGTGCTGAAGGTCGGAACGACCGTCTACGTCGGGCGCAGCGGCCGAACGAATGCGGAGGGCATCCGCCAGTTCCGTGACATCGCCACGCTGCTCGGGTACTCGGTCGTCGCCGTGCCGGTGAAGAAGGTCCTGCACCTGAAGAGCGCGGTCACCGCCCTTCCGGACGGAACGATCGTCGGCCTCAAGAAGAACATCGATTCCATCGATCTCTTCGGACGCTACCTCGGCACCCCGGAGGCCCACAGCGCGGTCGTGGCCCTGCCGAACGGATCCCTCCTCATGTCGGCTTCCGCGCCCAAGACCAGGGCGCTGTACATCGACCTCGGCTACACCGTCGTCACCGTGGACATCAGCGAGTTCGAGAAGCTCGAAGGATGCGTCACCTGCCTGTCCGTGCGCATCCGCTGAAATAGTTCTTGCTTCTGAGCCCCGAGCGCCCATAGTCTGGAAGGCTGCCCGGGGCAGCGAGCAGGTTACTACGCAGAGGAGACGTCATGACATCGACTGAGATCGCAACGGCACGCGCCAACGCAGGAGTCGGTTTTGTCGACGGCGGCGCCCTTCTGCCGCTTCAGCCGTAGTACTCCCGCCCCGCTCCGTCGCCCGGCTCGGCGATTCTGACTCGCTCGAGCCGCAGCTCCACCACCACTCACATTCATAGTCGCCAGACTCGACTTTTGGTTTCTGCGCGCGCCCGTCATCAGGGAAATCGCATGCCTGCCTCGACCACTTCAGGTCGCCCGCCCGTCCGCCAGAGCACGTTCCGGTCGATCCTCCGGATCTATCCCTACGCCCGGGCCGCCATGCCGCGCATCTACCTCGGCATGGTCTCCGCCCTGCTCGCGGGGGTCGTCGCGCTGCTCATCCCGCAGGTGCTCAGGTCCCTCGTCGATGGCCCGCTGAAGACCGGCGACTCCAACCAGATCTGGCCGGCAGTGCTGATCGTGCTCGTGCTGGGTGTGCTCGAAGCGGTGCTGATCGCGCTGCGCCGCTGGTTCGTACTTCAGCCCGGCACCCACGTCGAGGCATCGCTGCGCAACAGCCTGTACGCCCAGCTCCAGGACCTGCCGGTCAGCTTTCATGACCGCTGGCCCTCGGGGCAGCTGCTGTCGCGCGCGATCAGCGACCTGAACCTCATCCGCCGCTGGATTTCGTTCGGCCTCGTGCTGCTGATCGTGAATGTGCTGACGATCCTCGTCGGCTTCGGATTCCTGCTGAACATCTCGCCGATCCTCGGCCTGCTGTTCATCGTCTGTTCCGTCCCCATCTGGATCTACGGTTACCAGTTCGAGAAGAAGTACTCGACCGTTGCGCGCCGCAGCCAGGACCAGGCCGGCGACTTGGCGACCACCGTCGAAGAGTCGGTCCACGGCATCCGTGTTCTCAAGGCATTCGGCCGCGGCAAGTACGCGCTCGACAACTTCGCGACGCAGGCCGAGGAGCTGAGCGGAACCGAGATCGAGAAGGCGAAAGCCATCGCCGGAATCTGGCTGTGGCTCATCCTCGTTCCGGATGCCACGTTCGCGCTGTCGCTGCTCGGCGGCGTCTGGCTGGCGGCGACAGGCCAGATAACCGCCGGCGAGCTGGTGGCGTTCTTCGCGACCGCGACCGTACTGCGCTTCCCGGTGGAGTCGATCGGCTTCCTCCTGTCGATGACGTTTGACACCCGCACGGCGGCCGACCGCTTCTTCGAGGTGATGGATGAGGTGAACACCATCACCGATCCCGAGAATCCGAAGACGATCGCACGGCCGATGGGCAAGCTCGCGTTCAACGACGTGCACTTTCGCTACCAGGATTCGCCGAAGCAGTTCGCCGACCTGGTGGATGGCGTGAACCTCACGATCGAGCCCGGCGAGACGATGGCGCTGGTCGGGCTGACCGGCTCCGGCAAGTCGACGATCACCGCCCTCAGCACGCGGCTGTATGACGTGACCGGCGGAACGATCACGCTCGACGGCGTCGACATCCGTGACCTGACGCGCGAAGACCTGCGGTCCCACATCGCGATGGCGTTCGAAGACGCCACGCTGTTCTCGGCATCCGTTCGCGAGAATGTGCTGCTCGGCCGCCCTAACGGCACCGAGGATGACCTGGCCGAGGCGCTCGACATCGCCCAGGCCAGATTCGTCTACGACCTGCCCGAGGGCCTCGACACGAAGGTGGGCGAGGAGGGGCTCAGCCTGTCCGGTGGCCAGCGGCAGCGGCTTGCCCTCGCGCGCGCCGTGGCGGCGCGGCCCGAGGTGCTTGTGCTCGATGACCCGCTGTCGGCACTGGATGTTGACACCGAGGCACTCGTCGAGGCCGCGCTGCGGAGGGTGCTTTCATCCACGACAGCACTCATCGTCGCGCACCGTCCCTCCACCGTGATGCTCGCTGACCGGGTAGCGCTGCTCGAATCCGGGCGCATTACCGCGGTTGGCAAGCACTCCGAGCTGCTGGCAACCAACGACCACTACCGCTTCGTGATCTCCAGTCTCGAAGACGAGTTAGAACGCGAGCGAAAGGAGGCGGCCCGATGAGCGTCACCGGAGTCGAAGGTGAAGAGCGCAACGATTTCACCACAGCGGAAAGCAAGCAGATTCGCGAGCGGTCACTCCGGCTGCTGGGTTCGCTGCTGTCGCCGCTGCGCTCGAAAGTCGCGCTCACCATGGTCGTCGTGGTCGTCAGCACCGCCGCGCAGGTCGCCGGCCCGGCGCTGATCGCCTACGGCATCGACAGGGGTCTTCCGGCGCTGCTGAAGCAGCAGGACTGGATGCCGATTTCCCTCACCGTCGCCGCGTACCTGGTGACGGCCGTTGTCGGCGCGCTGCTCATTGCCTACTACACGGTGTTGACCGCGAAAATCAGCCAGGCCATCCTGTTCGACCTGCGCAAGCGGGTCTTCCTGCACACCCAGAAGCTCAGCCTGGACTTTCACGAGAGCTACACGTCGGGCCGCATCATCGCGCGCCAGACGAGCGACCTCGACTCGATCCGGGAGCTGCTCGACTCCGGTATCAACCAGCTGATCCAGGGCATCCTGTACATGGTGTTCATCGCCATCGCGATGTTCTCGCTCGACTGGGTGAGCGGGTTGGTTCTCTTTGGTGCGCTCATTCCGCTCGGCTTCCTGAGCCGCTGGTTCCAGAAGCGCTCGCAGACGCTGTTCCGCCAGACCCGCGTCGCATCCGCCCGCCTGATCGTGCAGTTCGTCGAGACGATGACCGGAATCCGAGCGGTGAAGGCGTTCCGCAAAGAGAAGCGCAACGAGGTCGAGTTCGGAGGGCTGGTCGAGGATTACCGGTCGATCAACGGCCGGGTCATCCAGCTGTTCGGAATCTTCGACCCCGGGCTCATTCTCATCGGCAACCTGACGCTGGTGATCGTGCTGCTGGTCGGCGGACTTCGCGTCGCCGAGGGCGGGCTCGCCGTCGGAGCGCTGTTGGCTGCGCTGCTGTACACCCGGCAGTTCTTCGCGCCGGCCGAGGAGATTGCGATGTTCTACAACTCCTACCAGTCGGCCGCCGCCGCCCTCGAGAAGATCTCTGGCGTGCTGGAGGAGGAGCCGAGCGTTCCCGATCCGACCCGCCCGATCGACCTTTGGCAGGCAAAGGGCCGGGTGAGCTTCGAGGACGTCGAGTTCGCGTACAAGCAGGGTCGCGTCGTGTTGCCGGGCTTCAGCCTCGACCTTCCGGCGGGGCAGACCGTCGCCCTCGTGGGATCGACGGGGGCAGGAAAGTCCACCCTCGCGAAACTGATGTCGCGCTTCTACGACCCGACCCGCGGCACGGTATCGCTGGATGGCGTCGACCTGCGCCGCCTGCATCCGAAAGACCTGCGACGGGCGATCGTCATGGTGACCCAGGAGGCGTACCTGTTCTCGGGCACGGTGGCCGACAACATCGCGCTGGGGAAGCCGGAGGCGACCCGTGAGGAGATCGTCGCCGCAGCGAAGGCCGTCGGCGCGCACGAGTTCATCGAGAGCCTGCCCGGCGGATACGACACCGACGTGAACAAGCGCGGCGGCCGTGTCTCCGCGGGCCAGCGGCAGCTGCTGTCGTTCGCGCGGGCGTTCATCGCGGATCCGGTAGTGCTCATCCTGGACGAGGCGACCGCTTCGCTCGACATTCCGAGCGAGCGGCTCGTGCAGCAGGGGCTGCTCACGCTTCTCGCCGACCGCACCGCGATCATCATCGCGCATCGCCTCTCGACGGTGGCGATCGCCGACCGGGTGCTCGTGATGGAGAACGGCCAGATCGTCGAGGACGGCACTCCCGGCGACCTCATCGCCGGGACGGGGCGCTTCTCGCAGTTGCACGCCGCGTGGCGCGACTCCCTCGTCTAAACACACGAGGTCCAACGCGCGACCCTGAAGCACGAGTTGCCTGCTTTGGTCGCTATCCGGGCACGAATAGCGACCAAAGTGGGCAACTCGTGTTTTACTTCAGGGGGTCGGAGAGCCCCAGCGACCACACGGCCACGCCGCCGAGCTTGTACTGCTTTGCCAGCGACACCCGCTGCGCGTAGGTGCGGGCGCTCGACCACCAGAGAACGGTGCCGTCCGGCAGCGTCGCGTGCCACTCATCCTGGGTCGAGTTCCACACGGCGGTGACGTGGGACTTCTTCGCCAGCGCGCGCGCAGCACTGTCGGAGTACTGGCGGCCGGTTCCGTGGGTCGGCCAGCTGTAGCCATACCCGGCGATGCCGAGCTGCACCTTGCTTGCGTGCACGACATCCAGCAGTGACTGCAGCGACTTTTTCACCCACGGGGTCCCGCCGATCGGCCCCGCCTTCGACCAGGTCGGTCCGTGCTGGTCGTACGCCATGAGCACCACGTGGTTGGCGTACTGGTCGATCGCGTGCAGGTCGTAGCCCAGGTCGGCGTAGGCGCCCGGAGTCGCCGTGAGGGCGATCGAGATGCTCGAGTGGGGCAGCGCGGCGTGCAGTTGGGCGAGCAGGCTGCTCAGCCCCGCGGTGTCGTCGGGGGTGAGCGCCTCGAGGTCGACGGTGATGCCGTCCCAGCCCTGGCTGGTGACGATGCCCGCGAGGTCGCCGACGACCGAGTGGATGTTGGCGGGCGACCCGAGCAGGCTCGCCGCGAGCTCGGGCGAGAAGTCACCGAGGCTGCTGTCGAAGTTGCCGACGAGCAGTTCGGCCTTCTTGCCGAGCGCGTGCGTCTGCGTCAGCAGCGTGGATGCCGCGGCCGGTACGTCCTCGACGCCCGCGCCGCCGGGCAACAGGTTGATGCCGTCGATGCCGACCGTCGTGAGTTGGTGCCTGCTGGCATTGAGCTGCGCTGCCGTGGTGTCGGAGGCATCCGCGTATCCGACAACCTGCAGACCGGCGGATGCCGCGGCAGGCGAACGCGTCGCCGCATGCGGGGCGGTCAGCGTGGCGGCGCCGATCACGGCTGCCCCGACGACTACCGCAAGGGCGACGGTGATGCCTGCGCGAGCTGCCATCGCTCCAGCCTAGGGTCGCTGGCTGGACGTTTCCGCTCCGGCGGCCGGCCGAGCCGCACCGCGGCGGATCATGCCCTTAGGCGGTGTGGCGGGCCTTTCCCAGGTCGACGCGGAACTGCCCGCCGCGACTCCATTTCAGCGGCGTGGCCTCTGCGCGGTAGTACTCGAGCGCCCGCGATTCGTGGTTGATCGCCGGATGCCCGCTCGCACGCACGACGCGCCACCACGGTACGTCGCTACCGTAGTAGGCCATCACCTGGCCGACCGCTCGGGAGGCACGCGAGCCCAGCGCGGCGGCGACGTCGCCGTAGGACATCACCTTTCCCGACGGGATGTCGGCGACCACCTCGAGAACGCGCGAGACGAAATCGTCAGCCTGTGCCATCGGGCCTACAGGTCGAGCGCACCGATGTTCTCGCCGTACTGGGTCTGGCTGACCACGCGAAAGCCGACGCGGAGAAAGAAGTCCTCCGGGCCGTGCTCGCCGGGCTCCCAGATCGCGTTCAGCCGGGTGAACCCGCGGCTGCGTGCCTCGTCGGCGAGCGCCCAGACGGCGAAGCGTCCCACGCCCTGCCCCTGGGCGTCGGCCGCCACGTTGATTCGCCAGATGCAGCTGCGGAACTCCTCCTGCTGCGCCTCCGGGTCGAAGTTGCCGCGGATGAAGCCGACGACTTCGTCGTCGTCGAGCACGACCCGCGGCCATGAGGTTGTGGGGCTCAGGTAGGCATCCGCGATGGAGTACGAGACGGGCGTGACGAACTGTTCCTGCCCCGGCCTCAGCGTGAGGCTGTTGGCCGCAACGATTGTCTTCGCAGACAATTCTTCCAGTCTCAGTTCACCCATGCAGCAAGGCTAAGCCCCAGAGGTTAACGGCACCTATAGATATCTTGACATCGAGATACTTTCCAAAACGGGTAAGCTAATCGGTGGCCCGAATTGGGCCGAATTGATAGGAGAATCGCGTGGCCAAGATCAAGGTAGAAGGCACTGTCGTTGAGCTCGATGGTGACGAGATGACTCGCATCATCTGGCAGAAGATCAAGGACACCCTGATCCACCCGTACCTCGATATCAACCTCGACTACTACGACCTCGGCATCGAACACCGTGACGAGACCGACGACCAGGTCACGATCGATGCGGCCCACGCCATCCAGAAGCACGGTGTCGGCGTGAAGTGCGCGACCATCACGCCCGACGAGGCGCGAGTCGAGGAGTTCGGCCTCAAGAAGATGTGGAAGAGCCCGAACGGCACAATCCGCAACATCCTCGGCGGCGTCATCTTTCGCGAGCCGATCATCATCTCCAACATCCCGCGCCTGGTTCCCGGCTGGAACAAGCCGATCATCATCGGTCGCCACGCGTTCGGCGACCAGTACCGCGCAACCGATTTCGTGTTCAAGGGCAAGGGCAAGCTCACCGTGCAGTTCACGCCGGATGACGGTTCTGAGCCGCTGAAGTTCGACGTCTACGACGCTCCGGATGACGGCATCGCCCAGGTGCAGTACAACCAGGACGCGTCGATCCGCGACTTCGCTCGCGCGTCGCTGAACTACGGACTGGCCCGCAACTACCCCGTGTACCTGTCGACGAAGAACACGATCCTCAAGGCATACGACGGCCGCTTCAAGGACATCTTCGAAGAGATCTTCAACGCCGAGTTCAAGGAGCAGTTCGACGCTGCCGGCCTCACCTACGAGCACCGCCTGATCGACGACATGGTCGCATCGGCGATGAAGTGGGAAGGCGGCTACGTCTGGGCCTGCAAGAACTACGACGGCGATGTCCAGTCGGATACGGTCGCCCAGGGCTTCGGCTCGCTCGGCCTCATGACCTCCGTGCTGTCGACCCCCGACGGCAAGGTCGTCGAGGCGGAGGCGGCCCACGGCACGGTGACTCGCCACTTCCGCCAGCACCAGGCGGGCAAGCCCACCTCGACAAACCCGATCGCGTCGATCTACGCCTGGACGCGCGGCCTCGCGCACCGCGGCCTGCTCGACGGAAACCAGGACCTCATCGATTTCTCGACGACGCTCGAGGATGTCGTCATCAAGTCGGTCGAGGCCGGCCACATGACGAAGGACCTGGCGCTGCTCGTCGGGCCCGACCAGAAGTGGGAAACGACCGAAGAATTCCTCGACACGCTCGACAAGAACCTCGCCGCGCGTCTGGCCTAAAGCAGATCTCTTTCGCAAAGGCGGCCTTCGCGGCCGCCTTTGCGCGTTAAGTCGCCTCGCGGCGCTGGATTGTTGCGAGTTCGCGCAAGATAGATTCATCTCGCGCCGACCCCTATTCAGGGGCATACCGACTTGTATAGCCTGAACGAACCACAGGTTCCTGTTGTTCACGTCACGTTGTACGTAATCGAGGGGTATTACTTTGCGCGCTCTATCTCTGCCATCCACCTCAGCTCGTCGGAAGGCAGGGAGAGCCGGCACGGCCGTCGCACTCGCCGCCGGTGCGGCGCTGCTCGGGGCACTGTTCTCGGCGCCCGCCGTCTCCGCCGCTCCCGCGGTCGCCAGTGCGACCTCGAAGTCCGACTTCGTTCCTTCGCTCAAGGCAGTCACAAGCACTGTCAAGAATTACAAGGCCGGAACCTACATCGTCACGCTGAAGGATGCCCCCGCAGCCAGCTACACCGGCGGCGTCAACGGCTTCAAGGCAACCAAGCCCGTGGCCGGCGAGCAACTGAACACGAAATCGGATGCCGTCAAGCAGTACCGCGCCTACCTGGCCGACAAGCAGAAGTCGCTCACCTCGAAGGTCGGCGTCAAGGCGATCTACAGCTATTCGATCGCCACCAACGGCTTCGCCGCCTACCTCACCCCGGCGGACGCGGCCCGGCTCGCCAAGAGCAGTGGCGTTGCGCACGTCACTCCGGCCGAGCGGCTGAAGCCGCAGGCCGAATCCTCCCTCGACTTCCTCAAGGTCAGCACCCCGGGCGGTCTCTGGGACAAGATCGGCGGGCAGGCGAACGCTGGCAAGGGCGTCGTCGTCGGTGACATCGACACGGGAATCGCGCCGGAGAACCCCTCCTTCGCCGGTGACCCGCTCGGCACCACGCCGACGGTGAACAAGCCATACCTGAGCGGCAGCACCGTCGTGTACACGAAGTCCGACGGCAACACCTTCACGGATACCCCGGATCTCGGCGCCCCTGGCGAGCTCTACCCGGCGGACGGAATCAACTCCAAGATCATCGGCGCGCACTACTACGTCGCTGGCTTCGGTGCGGCAAACGTGGGAACCCACTCCACCGGTGAATACCTTTCCCCCCGCGACGGCGATGGCCACGGTTCGCACACCGCGAGCACCGCGGCCGGCAACTTCAACGTTCCCGCAAGCGTCGGCGGCCAGGTGTTCGACAACATCTCCGGTGTCGCCCCCGCCGCCAAGATCTCCGTCTACAAGGTCTGCTGGTCCGGTCCGGATCCGGAATCGAGTGCGGATGACGCCTGCACGACCCCCGACATCATCGCGGCCATCGACCAGGCCGTCGCCGACGGCGTTGACGTGATCAACTTCTCGATCGGCAGCAGCAGCGGAGCGACCACGACCTACTCGCCGACCGACGCTGCGTACCTCAGCGCCGCTGCCGCTGGCGTCTTCGTTGCGGCAGCGGGCGGCAACTCCGGGCCTGGTGCGTCGACGCTCGACAACGCTGCTCCGTGGGAAACGACCGTAGCGGCATCCACGATCCCACCGATCGAGGCGACGGTGGTGCTCGGCAATGGCAAGAAGTACGCCGGACTTTCCATCACGGTGACCCAGGACCCGACGGCGATACCGCTGTCTGCACCGCTCGTGCTGGCCTCAACGATTCCGGCCAGCGGAGTCACCTCGGCTGATGCTGCGCTGTGTGGCCCGGACACGCTGAACCCGGCGGGGGCTTCCGGCAAGATCGTGGTCTGCGATCGCGGCTCATTCCTCTTCGCGCAGAAGGGCGACGAGGTGCACCGCGTGAACGGCGCGGGCATGATCATCGTCAACGTCCCCGGGGGCTCTACCGGCCTGGTGAATACGCTGTATCCCCAGCCGACCGTCCACCTTCCGGTGTCCGCTCGCTCGCCGATCAACTCGTACGCGCTCACCGCGGCGAACCCGACGGCTACCTTCCTGCCGGGCAACCTGACGACGACAAAGGTCGCGGTGCCCCAGATCGCCGACTTCTCAAGCCGTGGGCCGGTGCTCGCTGATGGCAGCGACATCCTGAAGCCAGACATCGCGGCGCCGGGCGTCGATATTCTCGCGGCGTACACCAACGTTGACCGCACGCCCGAATTCGCGTTCCTGCAGGGCACCTCGATGGCAACGCCCCACATTGCCGGCCTCGCGGCTGTCTACCTGAGCGTTCGCCCGCTGGCGAGTCCCGCGGAAATCAAGTCGGCCATGATGACGACGGCGAACAACACCGTCGACAACGCGGGCAAGTCCGTGACGGACCCGTTCAAGCAGGGTGCCGGTGAAGTGAAGCCGACGTCCTTCCTGAACGCGGGACTCGTGTATCTCAACGACGTCACCGACTGGAAGCGCTACCTGGTCGGTGTGGGCGAAGCGACCTACCCCGGCGTTTCGGGGATCGACGCGAGCAACCTCAACCTCGCATCCATCGCTGTTGGTGACCTCACCTCGGCGCAGAAGGTCACGCGCACCGTGACGTCGCTCGGATCGGGCACCTACACGGCCACGGCTTCCGTTCCGGGCGTCAAGGCGACCGTTTCGCCGTCGACGCTCTCGTTCACGGCCGCAGGCCAGAGCAAGACGTTTACGGTGACGTTCTCACGCACCACCGCTGCGGTCGACAAGTACGCGACCGGATTCCTCACCTGGAAGCGGACCAGCGGCAGCACGACGGTGCGCAGCCCCATCGTGATCCACCCGACGAGCATCGTCGCGCCCAGCGTCATCACGGGTACGGGCACCGGCGGTCACGTCGGCGTTCCGGTGACGACCGGCGCGAGCGTGCCGATCAGGACGCAGACGCTTGGCCTGGCCGAGGGTGTGCTCACCACGCCGCACGGCACGGGTCCGGATGCCTACACCGACATCGCGACGACCGGCGGCTACGCGAATTACGTGCACCACGTGGGCCCGGGTTCCGAGCTGGTGCGGTTCAACGTCAAGCCGGTGATCCCCGACCCGAACGAGGACCTCGACCTGTACGTCTTCTACTACCAGAACCAGGCCGACATCCCGGCCGATATCTCACCGGCAGACGCGGCAACGAATACTCACCTCATTGCGGTGAGCGCCACGACCAGCGCCAACGAGACCGTCGACCTGTTCGCTCCGGATGCCGGCTACTACGTGACGCTCGTGGACTACTTCTCGGTGCCGAATGATGGCCGCTACAAGGAGACGTTCACCGACCTCAACCCCGACACGGCGGTGGGCAACCTCACGGTGACGCCCGCGTCGTTCCAGGGTTCGACCGGAGCATCCCGCACCCTGGACCTGCGGTGGGGCGGACTGACGCCGAACCGCGATTACCTCGGGTTCCTGCTGTTCAACAACGCGGCGGGTTCAACGCTCGCGCAGACGCCGATCTTCATTTCCTCGGGAGACGCGCTCGCGCCGGTGAATCTAGCCAAGCCGACGGTCAAGGGAATGCCCCATGTGGGCGAGACCCTCACCGTGAACGAGGGAACGTGGGATGCCGAAAACTCGTTGCTCGACTTCAGCTACCAGTGGCTGGCCGACGGTGACGCAATCGGAGGCGCGACCGACAGTTCGTACGACATCCTTCCTGCTGACGCCGGCAAGGACCTCAGTGTGATTGTCACCGCCAAGCTGGCATCGGGCGGCCCGGATGCGCCGGTCCGCACGGCGGTCAGCAACTCGGTACACGCGGTGCTGGCCAGCAGCGTGACCTTTACGGTCACGCCCGATCCGCTGACGAGCTCGTCGACCCCAACGGTGCACGTTGTGGTGTCGACGTCGCCCGCCGCCACCGCGGACACCCCCATCACCGGCACCGTGAAGGTCAGCTATAGCAACCACACGAAGTCGGCGACCCTGACGGCCGCCTCCGACGGGGTAGCCAACATCACCCTGCCGAAGTTGTCGAAGGGCAAGCACACGATCTTTGTCGTGTACTCGGGAGGCGAGTTCGCCGCACCTGCTACGTCGGCGAAGCTGGTGGTGATCGTGCAGTAACGCTCGAAACGAAGGGACCCCGGATGCTCTCATCCGGGGTCCTTCGTCATTAATGACGCATTTTCAGATTGCATCTTGTGCTGCGCTCAATTGGCATTAGCCTAAGCAGACCGCCCTTTCTATGGGTGACCGTCACCGAGGGGCCTGCCGTTGCGTTCACTGATCCTTACCTCACTTCCTGCGCGCCCCTCCGGACGCATCCGGAAGGCCGCAGCAGCCTCCCTCGCCGTGAGCGTCGCGCTGGTTCTCAGCATGCTTTCGGTCTCGCCCGCTTCGGCAACGAGCGATTCAGGGTTCTCCCCGGTGCCGACGCGCGCCGCGACTGGTCACCTGACCGCGGGCGACTACATTGTCCGCTTGAAGGATGCGCCCGCCGCGACCTACACCGGCGGCGTTAGCGGCTACAGCGCCACGAGGCCGCGGGCCGGGCGCCAGCTCGACGCGCGCTCCTCCGCGGTGAAGAGCTACGTGAGCCACCTGACGACCGTCCAGAAGTCGGTCGCGTCAAAGTACGGCATTCGAACCGCCTACACCTATGCCGTCGCTTACAACGGTTTCGCGGCGAAGCTCACGGCCGACCAGGCGAACGCGCTTGCCGCCGACCAGTCGGTCGCGAGCCTCGTCAAGAGCAAACGCCTCAAGGTGCAGGCGGATACAGACACGCTCACCTCGAAGAGCCCGCTGAACTATCTCAACATCGCGGGCACCCAGGGATTGTGGGGGACGCTCGGCGGACATACCAAGGCGGGCGCCGGCGTGGTCATTGGCGAGATCGACACGGGTATCGCGCCGGAGAATCCGTCGTTCGCGGGTGCCCCTCTCGGCACCACGGTTTCCACCACTGAGCCGTACCTCAGCGGCTCGACAATCCACTACACGAAGGCTGACGGCGGCGAATTCACTAGCACCGAGGAGGGCGGTGTCGAGTGGAGTTCGAGCTTCTACTCCCAGAAAATCATCGCGGCCAAGGCTTTCAACCAGGGATTCACGGTTTACGCCGGCCTGGAGCTGGCGCCGACCACCGCGGCGGTGCCCGAGTACAACTCGCCGCGTGACGGTGACGGCCACGGATCGCACACCGCCAGCACGGCGGCTGGAGACTACGGAGTCGACGCCGTCGTTGCCGGCAAGAGCTTCGGCACGATCGCCGGTGTCGCGCCCGCTGCAAAACTCGCCATCTACAAGGCCTGCTGGACGGCCTACGTCGCGGCGGACACCGGATGCGACGAGTTCGACCTGGTTGCCGCGATCAACCAGGCGGTCACGGACGGTGTTGATGTCATCAACTTCTCCATCGGCGGTGGCTCGGCCTCGACCATCTTCTCGCCGACGGACGAGGCGTTCCTGAACGCTGCCGCTGCGGGCATCTTCGTCGCGGCCGCCGCCGGTAATGCCGGCCCCGGTGCGTCGACACTCGACAACGCGGCGCCGTGGGAGACCACGGTTGCGGCGAGCACCGCTCCGAGCTACGAGGCAACACTGGTACTCGGCAACGGCCACAAGTATGTCGGCGCGTCGATCACCGTCGACCACATCGTCGACCCCGACCAGGCGCCAACGCCCGATCCCTACCTGACCAAACACATCGTGTTGGCGACGGCGGCGAAGAAGTCGAGCGTGTCCTCGGCCAAGGCGATCGACTGCAGAAAGGGCAGCCTCGACGCGCACAAGACCGCGGGCAAGATTGTCGTGTGCGATCGCGACGGCAAAGTCGACCGCGTCGAGATGTCGAAGACCGTCAAAGACGCCGGCGGTGCCGGCATGGTGCTGCTGAACACGGTGAAGAACTCACTTGACCTCGACAACCACAGCATTCCGACCATCCACATCGACCAACCGTCGCGTGCGGCGATTCGTGCCTACGCCGGCAGCGCCGGGTCCACCGCGACATTCGTGCCGGAAAACCTCGGTGCCGCAACCCCAGTGCCCCAGATCGCAGGCTTCTCCAGCCGCGGCCCCGTCACCGCCGGTGGTGGAGACACCCTCAAGCCCGATATCGCGGCGCCCGGTGTTGCGATCCTCGCAGCGGTGGCAACCACCCTGCCCAGTGGCGCCACGCCGCTGACCAACAACTGGGCGTTCTACTCGGGCACCTCGATGGCGACGCCGCACATTGCCGGCATCGCGGCCCTGTACCTGGGGAACACGCCGAACGCGTCACCCTCGGAGATCAAGTCCGCGATGATGACGACCGCGATCGACACGGTGAGTGCTTCTAATGCAGAGGTGACCGATCCGTTCGTCCAGGGTGCGGGGGAGGTCATACCCAGCAGTCTCTTGAACGCGGGACTCTTCTACCTGTCCACCGTCAGCGACTGGAAGTCGTACGTGCAGGGCACCGGCGATTCGAGCTTCGGGCCGGGCGTCACGGCGATCGACCCGAGTGACCTGAACCAGGCGTCCATCGCCATCGGTTCGCTCGTTGGCCACCAGACGATCACGCGTACGGTGACGGCGCAGAGCGCGGGAACCTTCACGGCCCAAATCTCCGGCATGTCGGGCGTGGATACGGTGGTAACTCCGTCGACGCTGAACTTCTCGGCGGCAGGCGAGCAGCACAGCTTCACCGTGACGTTCACCCGGACCACCGCCCCGGTAAACAAATATTCTCGGGGGTTCCTCACCTGGACCTTTGGAACGACAAAGGTCCGCAGCCCAATCGCCGTCAAGCCGGTCCCCGTCGCCGCAGCCGTACACGGCACGGGAACGAACGGGCACGCGGATGTCACGACCAGCCTCGGCGTGAAGGCAACGGTCCCGCTTTACGTGTCCGGGCTGGCGAAGAAGGTGGTCACACCGAACCCGACGGATCCGTCGGCCGGCTTCACCGGGCATTTCTCCACCGCGAGCAGTGTTGACTTATTCGGCCCAACGTGGGACGAGGCGAGCGTCGCCCATGTCGACCACATCACGAGTTCGACCTCCTACCTGCGCTACACGGCCGAGTCCCTGTCGTCCAGCCCGGGAACGGACCTCGACCTGTATGTCTTCTACTCGCCGTACAGCTACAACCACGACAGCCTGTACGACGTCATGTACGACGTCTTTACTGGCGGTACACGCTACAAGTGGATTTCCAGCCCGAATTCCGCTGCAAGTGAGACAAAGTCGATCGTAAAGCCGAAGGCCGGCTACTACGTCTCGTTCGTCGACCCTTACCTGCTTCCGGTGGGTGGCGTGGACTACAACTTCGCCACCTACAACCTCCGCAGCAGCACGAGCACCGGCCACTTCAGCGCTTCGGCGTCGTCGATCCACAGCACCGTCGCGGCAGAGAACACGTTCCAGGTGCGCTGGGGCGGCCTCGCGGAGAACTCGTCCTACCTCGGTGTCGTGCAGTACGGGACGGGAAGCTCGCGCACTATCGTCACCGTGGACACGGCCGACGCCACCCCGGTGGAGAACCTGTCGCCGCCCACCGTGTCGGGCAGCCAGGTCGTCGGGTCGACGCTCACCGGTACCGCTGGCACCTGGAACGTGGCTTCGAAGTACCTCAGCCCGCTGACCTGGGAGTGGCTGCGAGACGGCACCCCGATCACCGGAGCGACGACTTCGACGTACACGTTGACCCCTGACGACTTCGGCCACCAGGTGGCGCTTCGAGTCACGGCCGGTCTGGGTGCCGCGGCAGCGGTGGTGGTGGAGACCACTCCCGGGGCAGTCGTGAAGGCGAGGCCGGCCATTTCGTTCCGCTTCGAGGATGCGACCATCTCGCACACCTTGCCTCCGCAGTTGTTCGTGAGCCTTTCGTCGAACCCGAGCGGCCCGGATGTCACCCTTGGGCAGATAAAGATCACCTACGGGAGCAAGTCGACAACGGTGGATTACGTCAACTCGACCGATCCGATCGACTTGCCGCTGCTGAAGAAGGGCAGCTACTCGGTCTCGGTCAGCTATCTCGGGTCGGACGAGATCGCCACCGGCAGGTCGGTGACGCACACGCTGACGGTCAGCTGACCGCCGGCTCGGGGACTAGTAACCGGTGAAGTAGTCGGTCGTGATGCGCCGCACACCCGCGCGGCGAAGCGATTTGTGCAGGGCCGTGACGAGTGCCGGGGGACCGGACACGTAGGCGTGACGGCCGCGGGCATCCGGAATCGATGACAGCAACAGCTCGGCCGTAATCGGGCCGGCGCCGAGGTAGGTCCATCCGACCGGCAGCGGGGACGGTGCCTGCGGTGCCACCAGGTACACCGGGTGGCCGCTCCGTTCGAGGCGATCGGCGTAGGCCAGTTCGTCACTGCGGCTGGTCGCGTAGACGAGGGCGATGTCGCGCTTCTCCCCGGACGCCTCCAGCGCTTCGAGCTGGCTGATGAAGGGAGTGATCCCGATGCCGCCGGCAACGAGAAGGATCGGACGCTCCACGCGCTTCGGCAGTGTGAACTCGCCGCCGATGGATGTGGCCGTCACGATCTGCCCCGGATGCAGCGCGAGGAGCTCGCGCTTGAAACTGCTCGAGGGCTGGACCGTCCGCATGCCGATGCGGAGGATGCCCGCCTCGGTCGGTGCGGACGCGATGCTGAAGGTGCGGCGGAGCCCGCGCACGTCCGCCGCCGCGTGCGGCACCGTGAGCTCGACAAACTGCCCCGCCCGAAAGCGGAGCGGCGCGAGAGGCGCGAAGGACAGTTCCCAACTCGATGGCGTGAGAGCGGTGCGGCCGAGATACTCCAGCCGGATGCCTCGCCGTTGACCCACGAGAAAGGCGAGCAGGTTGCCGATCAGCAGCGCCAGCGGGTAACCGCCATAGAAGGTTCCGATGTGGATCGGGTAGGCAAACAGCAGGCCAACGATCGCGGCGAAGGCCAGTTGCTGCCAGCGGCGCGGCGGGAGCGTCAGCGGTTCGCTCAGCATGAAGCCCGCGAAGAACACGATCGGAAACGACGTGAGGGCGGTGCCGATCGCGGCACCGGGGGCGGCACCGTTCGGCACCAGCAGCAGCACCACGATGCCAACCAGCGCGACCACGACGAAGGTGATACCCATCGCGAGGTGTCGGGTGCGGTAGAGGATGACGAACGCCCCGACGACCGTGATCGGCAGCAACCAGGGGTTGGCGATCCACCATCCGGGCCCGTTCGCGGGCAGCAGCACTCCCACCGCGAATGCGCCGAGGGCCGCGGGATTGAACACGTGGCGGCGGCGAATCGCCAGCACGTATTTGCTCGCCATGGCGATCACGGCGGCGAGGGCGATCGCCAGCAGTGACACCAGGCTGACCGACGGAAGGAACAGGAAGGCGAGGATGAGCCCCGTGACAATCGAGGACTCCGAGTGCGGTCTCACCCGAAACACCAGCGCGAGCAGCCGGTTGCTGAGATAGCTCACCGTGACCGCGACGAATGAGATCGCGAGGATGGACAGCGGGTCGTAGGCCAGTGCGCGCGCACCGCTCGCATCCGCCGGCAGCAGCGAGAGCAGCAGGGCTTCGACCAGAAGCAGGAGGAGGAAGATCAGCACTAGCCGGTACATGGTCACTCTGCCGGTGATGCGGTCCAGCCACGGGATCATGTGAACAGTTCTCCTCTGAATTCGCGTGAGTACTCGACGCGGCCGGTGGGAAACATCCTGACGTACTCGAAGTCGAACGTGGCCTCGAGTTGCTCCCCGGAGGCGAAGAACAGCGCCGTAGCAAGCCCGTCGGCGAGCAGGCCGTCGGGAGCCATCGCCCAGGTCGCCGCGACAGCACGCGTCGGGTCGCCGGTCACGGCATCCAGGATGTGGTGCAGCCCGTCGCCCCAGGCGCGGCGGCCGGGCGCCGACGCACACAGTGCCCCGTTCGCGAGTTCGTAGATGCCGATGGCCTTCGAGGGGTCCAGCGGATGCTCAAGGGCGACCCGAAGCGGGGTGGCGCCCCGGTGCACCAGGTCTCCGCTCGCATCCACGACGTATTCGTCGATACCCGCAGCGCGCAGCACCCCGGCCACCAGGTCGACGAGGTACCCCTTGCCGGCGGCGCCGACATCGAGCACGACGGGCGAGACGGTCGTCAACGCGGAGCCGTCCCACGACACGGCTTCGCTCCAGGCGGGAATCGCCCCGCGCGTGGCACGGGGCCGAAGGGAGTAGGCGCGGTCGTAGCCGAGGTCTTCGAGTCGCTGGCCGACGAGCGGGTTCACCGCGCCGCTGGTCGCCCGGTACAGCGTTGCGTACAGGTCAAACAGCGGGGCGGCATCCGGTGGAAAAGTCCAGGTGCCCGCGCGCTCGGCGATGCGGCTCACCAGCGAGTCGGGCCGGAATCGCGAGTAGACGACGTCGAAACGCTCGATTCGGTCGTGGATGGCAGCCACGACTTCCGGGTCGAGCGGACGTACCGTGTCGATGCGCCACGGTGCGCCGATTGCCTCGAACCGCAGCTCAGCTGGAGGCATCAGCCTTTATCGCCGTGAGGGCGTCGTCGAAGCCGAGGCTCGTGAGGGACGAGCCGGCAACGCGGTCGACCTTCAGCGTGTTGAGGTCCTTGCCGACGACGACCGCGCTGATGCCGCTGATGAACTGCGCTTCGTACTGCGTCGCGGTCGGGTCCGCCGTGACGGTCTTCACGGTTACCGCGGTCACCTTGTTGCTCACCAGCGTGAGGGAGACATTGATGACCTCCGCTCCTCCGGGCGAGGTGTACTTGCCGTCGGAACTGTAGGTGCCGTCCTTGAACGTGGTCGTCGTTGAGGCTGGCGCGTTGGCGCCGCCCGTACCGGGTACCGGAGCAGCTGCCGCGGCACAGCCCGAGAGCGTGCCGACGAGCGAGATGCCGGCGAGGGCGCCGACGATGTACTTCGAGTTCTGCCTGGTGCGGAAGGTGCTGGTCATGTGTTCCTCGTCGGTTCGATGGGGGATGGGCCGGCGACGATGCCTGGTACCAAGCATGTCAATCATTCTGTATACGACCTGTCAAACGAGTGGTGCCGGGGCGTGTTGCTGCCCCGCGGGACGAACAACCAAACTCAGCGCCCCGTTTCGCCCGTTTGTTACAAGAACGTAAAACCCTTCGAAAAGGTTCAGAATCACTTGCGCGGAGTTTGTTCGTAAGCTTTACTAACAATCATGTCAATCGGGTTCGCAGCCGGCCGAGCACTTCGTCCAACGACGAAGGTGCTCCCGGAGCATGCCCGTGGCCACAACCGATCGCTCGTGCTGCAGACGCTGTACGCCCTCGGCAAGCGGTCGCGCGCCGACATCGCCCGCGAGACGGGCCTCACTCGCGTGACGGTCTCCGACCTCGTCGCCGAGCTCATCGCCGAGTCGCTCATCATCGAACTCGGCCAGCGCGAGGATGCGCGTCCCGGCAAGCCCGCGACACTGCTCGACCTCAACCGCGAGGCCTTCCAGATCATCGGCGTCGATCTCAGTGCCTACGCCATCTTCCGCGGCGCGGTGCTCGACCTCGACGGCCAGATCCTCGCTCGCGCCGAGATTCCGCTCGCCGGCAGCACCGGCGCGGATGCCACGGCGAAGGTGATCGCGCTGGTGCGGTCACTGCTCGACCAGGCGACCCTCCCCATCCTCGGAATCGGTGTCGGTTCGCCCGGCGTTGTCGACCTCGCCGGCGTGGTGCTGAGCGCACCCAACCTGGGCTGGAAGGGCGAAGAACTGCAGGCCAGACTGGTCGCAGAGTTCGCAGTGCCCTCGCTCGTGATCAACGACGCCAACGCGGCGGCGCTCGCGGAGCACAGCTTCGGCGACGCCGAGAGCGACATGATGCTCGTCAAAATCGGACACGGTGTCGGAGCGGGACTGCTGCTGAGCGGCACCCCACTCTTCGGCAGCCGGTTTGCCGCAGGTGAAATTGGCCACGTCGTGGTCGGCACCGATGGCGGCGCTGAGTGCGCCTGCGGCAAACATGGCTGTCTCGAGACCTGGCTCGCCACCCCCCGGCTGGATGCTGCGCTCGCGGCCGCCACGACCGAGGACGAGAAGCACGCCATTCTTCGGGAAGCGGGGCAACGCCTCGGCATCGCCCTCGCGCCCGTGGTCGGAGCACTGGACCTCGCAGAGGTCGTACTCAGTGGCCCGACCGAACTACTTGATGGAACGCTCGCAACGGCCACCATCGAGACACTCCGTGCGCGCACGATGCCCGAGTTCCACGGGAATCTGTCGCTGCGGATGACAGCGCTCGGAGAAGACATCGTCATGCGCGGCGCAGCCGTCGTGGTCCTCTCCGGACAACTCGGGGTTTCGTAGCCGACGACGGACATCCCACAGCACCGGGCGATGTTGCGCACCGCACACCGTTCAACCCCTACGGAAGGAAAGCACCATGAAGAGAAAGATCGCGAGCGTTACCGCACTCGCACTCGCCGGTGTCCTCGCACTGGCGGCGTGCAGCAGCGGCGGAACGCCGGCTCCTGCAGGCGCCGGCGCATCCACCAACGGCAAGGGCAAGACGATCACCCTGTGGCTGGTGGGCGCTGACACCCCGGACGTTGCCCGCCAGTACCTCAAAGACGAGTTCGCCAAGGAAACCAAGGGCACGCTGGACATCCAGCAGCAGGACTGGGGAGACATCGTGACCAAGCTCACGACCTCACTTCCGGATGCCAACAACACCCCCGACGTGACCGAGATGGGCAACACCCAGTCCCCGACGTTCACCAACGTGGGCGCGTTCCTCGACATCACCAACATGTACCAGGAGCTCGGCGGCTCGAAGCTGCTGCAGGGCTTCGTGGATGCGGGCAAGGTCGACGGCAAGAATTACACGCTGCCGTACTACTTCGGCTCGCGCTACGTGTTCTACCGCAAGGATGTCTGGGCGAAGGCCGGCATCACCACCCCGCCGACCACGCTGGAACAGTTCAACACCGACGTGGCGATCATCGCCGCGAAGAACCCGGCAAAGATCAACAATTTCTCCGGCTTCTACCTCGGTGGCCAGGACTGGCGTGACGGCGTCTCGTGGATCTTCGCGAACGGTGGCGACATCGCCAAGCAGTCCGGCGGCAAGTGGGTCGGCACCCTGGAAGATCCGAACTCGCTCAAGGGCCTAACCCAGCTGCAGGCGATCTACAAGAACGCGTCCAAGGCTCCGAACGACGCCAAGGACAGCAACCAGTACATCTACCTGAACGATGACGACGCCATTCCCGGCGCGACCCCCGATGACAAGGCCACACCGGTCTCCCTGTCGGCCGCGACGATCATGGCTCCGGGCTGGGCGCACTGGTCCATCGGCGTCAAGGGCAAGACAGACGGAAAGGTCACCCGCACCTGGGATGACAAGACCTTCGGTGTCTTCCCGCTCCCGGGCGTGGATGGCAAGGCCGCTCCGGTCTTCGCCGGTGGTTCCAACATCGGAATCTCCGCCAAGTCGAAGAACCCGGGTCTCGCAAAGACCCTGCTGAAGATCATCTTCAGCAAGGGTTACCAGGAGCTCCTCGGAAAGAACGGACTCGGCCCGGCCAACTCCGACTACACCGCATCGCTCGGTAACGACGAGTTCGCAAGCGCACTCGTCACCTCCGCCGCGGCATCCAAGCTGACCCCCGCGGCGCCCGGGTGGGCATCCGTTGAGGCCGCTGGTGTGCTCGAGGAGTTCTTCAGCAAGATCAAGGATTCAACCGACCTTGCGGCACTGGCGAAGGAGTACGACGCAAAGTTGACTCCGATGCTGAACGCCAAGTAGCAGTCCAGGAAGCTCCCACTACTGGGGGGCGTGAGGGTCACCCTCGCGCCCCCGCAGTATGGACGCAGCAACACGTCGCCAACCGCGGAAGGAGGAGACCATGACCGCAGAGACAACCATCCAGGGCGCAGCCCTCAGCATCGCGCCGAGCGGCCAACCGCGTCGTCGGCGCCGATCGATCACGCCGTACCTTCTGCTGGTTCCGGCGACCGGCATCCTCGTTCTCGCCATGGGCTACCCGCTCGTCTGGCAGGTCATCACCTCGATGCAGCAGTTCGGGCTCGCCCAGCAGTTCGGCCAGCCAGCACCCTTCGTCGGATTCGCCAACTACATCACCCTCGCCACCGACCCCTACATGTGGACCGTCATCGCACGGTCGATCGCTTTCTGCTTCGCCGCGGCCGGTCTCACCATGCTCATCGGCGTGCTCGTCGCACTGCTCATGCAGGTCGCCCCCCGCGGCGTTCGGATCGCCCTGCAGATCTCGCTGCTGCTGGCATGGGCCATGCCCGTCGTCGCCGCGATGACCGTGTGGAACTGGCTGTTCAACTGGCGCAGCGGTGTCGTCAACTGGCTGCTGACCCGACTCGGCCTCCCGTTCGACGGGCACAACTGGCTGCAGGACCCCCTGTCGTTTTACGCGGTCGCGGTGATCATCGTGGTCTGGATGAGTGTTCCGTTCGTCGCATTTTCGATCTACGCGGGCCTCACGCAGGTTCCCGACGAGGTGCTCGAGGCCGCGCAAATGGATGGCGCCCGCGGCGCCCAGCGGTTCTGGAACATCGTCGTTCCGATCATCCGTCCCGTGCTCGCCATCGTTTTGCTGCTGCAGGTGATCTGGGACCTGCGGGTCTTCACGCAGATCAAGCTGTTGCAGGATGCCGGCTCCATCGCCAGCGAGACGAACCTCCTGGGCACCTACATCTACCAGCTGGGCACCGGCTCGAGTAACTTCGGGCTCGCCTCCGCGGTGTCGATCTTCGTGCTGATCCTGACGATCGTGATCAGCGCGGCGTACGTGCGCTCGATGCTGAAGGCGGACGAGTCATGAGCCGGGTTCTCGGCCGGGGCGCTCGCCGGTCGCGGGTCCGTCATCCGGCGAAGATCGCCTGGGGAATCGTCGGGGTCGTCGTCGCGCTGATCTGGGTGTTCCCGGTCTACTGGATGATCAACTCCTCCCTGCTCTCGAACGTGACGCTGCAGTCCCGCACCCCCACCTTTCTCCCGTTCGGCGGATCGTGGGACAACTTCGCCGCGGTGTTCGCCGGCGGCACCTTCTTTCCCGCTCTCGGCATGAGCGTGGCCATCGCGCTCATCGTTGTAGCGTTCTGCCTGCTCTTCGCCTTCCTCGGGGCGCTCGCGATCAGCCGCTTCCGGTTCCGGGGGCGCAAGGGCTTCGTGCTGGCGATCCTGTTCATCCAGATGCTGCCCGCCGAGGGACTGTTCATCGCCCAGTACAAGCTGATGGCGTCGGTAAACCTGTTGAACACGGTGCTCGGCGTGAGCATCCTGTACATCGCCGCCGTCGTGCCGTTCACGATCTGGATGCTGCGGGGTTTCGTTGCCGGAATCCCCGCCGAGCTCGAGGAGGCCGCAATGGTCGACGGGCTGAGCCGAACGCAGGCGTTCTTCCGCATCACCTTCCCCCTGCTCGCGCCGGGGCTCGTGGCATCCGGTGTCTACGCCTTCCTGCAGGCCTGGAATGAGTTCACGGTCGCCCTCGTGGTGCTGCAGGACAACGCCGACCAGACGCTGCCGCTCTGGTTGCGCGGGTTCATTCAGGCGAGTGCCTCCCGGGCGACCGACTGGGGCCAGGTGATGGCGGCATCCACGCTCGTGGCGATCCCCGTCATCATCTTCTTCCTGTTCGTGCAGGGCCGGATGACGTCGGGTCTCGTCAGCGGCGCGGTGAAGGGGTGACCCTTCGACCCGGCCCCGAGGTGGCCGAGCCGGCCCTCGGCGTGCTGCTCGCCGCTTTCGCCGGTCCTGCGTTGCCCGAGTCGATCGCGGCGCGGCTGCGACTCGGCCTCGCCGGCGTCTGCCTTTTCGCCTCCAATATTGAGTCGCGCGAACAGCTCCGCGGGCTCACCACAGCGATCCGTCGGGCAAATCCTCTCGCCCTGATCGCGATCGACGAGGAGGGCGGTGACGTAACCCGGTTGTACAGCGACCAGGGATCGCCGTACCCGGGCAACGCCCTCCTCGGTCGCGCCGACGATCCCGCTGCGACCGAAGCCGTGGCGCGCGCCGTCGGTCTCGAACTGCGGAGCGTGGGGGTCAACCTCGACTTCGCGCCGGATGTCGACATCAATTCGAACCCGGACAACCCGGTCATCGGCACGCGCAGTTTCGGCACCGACCCCAAGGCCGTTGCTCGCCACACCGCCGCATGGGTACAGGGGTTGCAGTCGACCGGGGTTGCGGCCAGCGCCAAGCACTTTCCCGGGCACGGCGACACGGCGATGGACTCGCACCTCTCGGTTCCGGTCGTCGACCGGTCACTCGCCGAGCTGCGTGAGAGGGAGCTCGTGCCGTTTGTCGCGGCGATCGCGGCGGGATCCGCCACCATCATGACCTCGCACATCCTGCTTCCGCAGCTGGATGCGAACCACCCCGCGACCCTGTCGCCGGTCGTCCTGCGCGGCCTGTTGCGCGGGGAGCTCGGCTACGACGGTGTCATCGTCAGCGATGCCCTCGACATGGTCGGCGCGAGCGGGGAGATCGGCATTCCCGAGGCTGCCGTGCGAGCCGTGCTCGCCGGTTGTGACCTGCTGTGCGTGGGTTCCGGCGACATGGACGAGATCCTCACCGCCACCCAGGCCGCGCTCGACGCGGCCGTGGCGTCCGGCAGGCTGGATGCCGCACTCCTCGACACCGCGGCGGACCGCAATCGCGCGCTCGCCGCGGCGCTGCTGGCACCGCTCGACCAGGAGCAGCCTGGGCCGGTTCCGCTCGACGTCGACCGCGCGATAGCCGCCTTCGACATCACCGGCACCCCGACCATCGAGCAAGCGCACACCGTTGTGGCGATCGAGACCGAGTCCAACATTGCCGTCGGCGACTCCCCCTGGGGGTTAGCGGCGGCGGGCCTGGAGGTCATCGTGCTGCAAGAGGGCGAAAAGCCGCCGCAGGGTGGCCAGCTTATTCTCGTTGGGAAGAACAATCACCGGCACGCGTGGGTACGTGCGCTGGTCGACGAAGAGCGGCAGCGGCATCCGTCGACCGTCGTCATTGACATGGGATGGCCGGGCGACGATCGACGCTACGCTGACGTCGCCACCTTCGGGGCGTCGCGCTACGTCGGCCTTGCCCTCCGGCACTGGCTGGAACAGGCTTACCCGCCCCACCAGCCTCAACAGAAAGTACAGAAGTGAGAGTCGGAGTAGACATCGGCGGCACGAAGACGGATGCCGTCGTACTCGACCGGGACGGCGCCGTCGCGCACAGCCTGCGGATGCCGACGGGCTGGGGTGACGCGGAGGTCGTGGCCACCGCGAAAAGCGCGGTCGCCAGCCTCGCCGACCAGGCCGGACTCGCGGCAAGCGCGTTCGAGTCGATCGGTATCGGAATCCCCGGTTCGGTGGATGCCGAAAACGGCGTCGTCTCGCACGCCCTGAATCTCGGCGTCGCATCGCTCGGCCTCGGGGCGCTGCTGACCGATCACTTCGGCTCGCCGGTGCGCGTGGAGAACGACGTGAACGCGGCTGCCCTCGGTGCCTTCCACCAGCTCGGGCTCGGCGCGCACAGCTCGATGGCCTACCTGAACCTCGGCACCGGTCTTGCCGCCGGGCTCGTGCTGGGCGGCGAGCTGTGGCGCGGGTCCCGTGGTTCCGCGGGGGAGATCGGGCACATCCTGATCGACCCGAACGGACCGATCGACGTCGACGGGCAGCGTGGCGGACTCGAGGCCATGGCCTCCGGCTCCGGCATCGCCCGCCAGTGGCCCGCGGCCGGAGCGAGCCCGGTTGTCGAGGTGCTCGCGGCTGCGGCATCCGGCGATCCGCTCGCGATCGAGGTGCGCGACGGTTTGTACCGCGGGGTTGCGGCGGCGGTGCGCATCCTCGTGCTCACGGTTGACGTCGAAACCGTGGTCATCGGCGGCGGTATCAGCGGCCTCGGCGCCGAGTTGATCGATGCGGTGCGGGCGGTAACCGCGGGCTGGGAGCGGCAGTCGCCGTTCATCGGATCGCTCGAGCTCGGGGCGCGCATGCGGCTGTTGCCGACGGATGCCTGGACAGCGGCGACCGGCGCGGCCTGGTTGGGGGCGACGGAATGGCAGAAGTAGTTTTCGTCGACTCGGCCGAGCACGCGGGGGAGCTGGTCGCGGACGCGATCGCCGAACTTGTCGCCGCCAAGCCGGATGCCGTCCTCGGGCTCGCAACCGGATCCACGCCGCTGAGTACCTATCGCGCGCTCGCGGCGCGGCACCTGCCGTTGGGATCCGTTCGCGGTTTCGCGCTGGACGAGTACGTGGGGCTGCCGCCGGGGCATCCGCAGAGTTATCGAGCCGTCATCACTCGCGAAGCCGTCGTGCCGCTCGGGCTGGCGCCATCGTTCGTGCGGGTTCCCGGGGACGACGGCGGGCCGCTCGAAGGGGCCGGGGAGCGCTACGAGCGCGACATCGTCGAGGCGGGCGGCGTCGACCTGCAGCTGCTCGGAATCGGCAGCACCGGCCACATCGGGTTCAACGAGCCGGGGTCGTCGTTCGCGTCGCTCACCCGCGTGAAGACCCTCGCCGCGCGCACTCGCGCCGACAACGCCCGGTTCTTCGATTCGCCCGATGACGTTCCCGTGCACTGCCTGACACAGGGCCTCGGCACGATTCTGCGGGCGCGGCACCTCGTGCTGCTGGCGTTCGGCGAGTCCAAGGCGGCCGCGATCGCAGCCGCCGTCGAAGGACCCGTGACGTCCAGCGTGCCGGGTTCCGCCATCCAGCTGCATGCCCACGTGTCCGTCATCGTGGATGAGGCGGCCGGCTCCCAGCTCGCCAACGCCGACTACTACCGCGCGGCATGGGCGAGCCGCCTGCCCTGGGAGCGGCTGTAGCGCGACTGCGCAGCGCCTGCAGCTGACCTGTAGCGCGATTGTGTGCAGCGCCTGCTCAGGACTTTTGGCCGCCGAGCACTCCCGCGAAGGAGTTCTGACGGCGAGTCGGCAGCAAAGTCCTTCGCAGGGAGCGGAGTACGGCAGGGCGACACTGGAGCGCAACACCATTCGCGAGCACTGCCTGCTCAGGACTTTTCGCCGCCGAGCACTCTCGCGAAGGAGTTGTGACGGCGCGTCGGCAGCAAAGTCCTTCGCAGGGAGCGGAGCACAGCGGGCAGGGCAGGGCAGGGGCAAGACTAGAGCGGAGCACGGCAGCGCGAGACCGCCTGCTCAGGACTTTTCGCCGCCGAGCACTCCCGCGAAGGATTTGTGACGGCGAGTCGCCCGCAGAGTCCTTCGCTGGGAGCGGAGTGCGCAGGCAGGGCAGGGCAGGGGCAAGACTAGAGCGGAGCACGGCAGGGCGAGACTGCCTGCTCAGGACTTTTCGCCGCCGAGCACTCCCGCGAAGGACTTGTGGCGGCGAGTCGGTCACAAAGTCCTTCGCTGGGAGCGGAGCACGGCAGGGCGAGACTAGAGCGCAACACCATTCGCGAGCACTGCCTGCACCCGCCACTCGTGGTCGAGCTGCACTGCGTCGGCCACGTATCCGGGGGCGAGCAGTCCGTGGCGGTGCTCGAGGCCGAGTGCGCGCGCCGGAGCGAGGGTGAGCGCTTCGACGGCGACGGCTGGCGGCAGGCCCGACGCCTCGATCGCCAGCTTCAGTGCGCGGTCCTGGGTGAGCGTCGACCCCGCGATCGTCGCCGTGCCGCGGAGCATCGCCTGCCCGTCGCGCACCGCCACGTTGAGCGTGCCGAGCGTGTAGTCGCCATCCACCGATCCGGCGGCGGCCATGGCGTCGGTGACGAGCGCAACGCGACCGGGAGCCGAGCGAAACGCCAGTGCCGCGACATCCGGATGAACGTGGTGGCCGTCGAGGATCAGCTCGAGCGTCACGCGGGAATCCTCGAAGGCCGCAACCACGGGGCCGGGTGCCCGGTGATGTATGCCGTTCATGGCATTGAACGTGTGGGTGAGGATGCGCGCCCCCGCGTCGAAGGCGTCGCGGGCCAGTTCGAACGACGCGGCGGTGTGCCCGAGTGCCACCGCGACGCCGTTCTCGACCAGCAGTTCGATGGCGTCGAACGCCCCCGGCAGCTCGGGCGCGATGGTCTGCTGGCGGAGGGTTCCCCGCGCGGCGTTGAGCAGCTCGTCGACGTACACCGGCTGCGGTTCGCGTAGGTATTCGAGGCTGTGGGCGCCGCGGCGATCCGGCGCGAGGAACGGTCCCTCGAGGTGGCTGCCGAGGACGAGCGGGTCGGATGCGGCAAGATCCGCGATCTCGCCGAGACACGTGCGCAGGTCGGCCAGCGGGGCGGCGACCAGGCTGACCAGGGAGCGGGTCGTGCCATGCGCCCGATGCGTGGCGAGGCCGGCAATCAGCTCCTCCGGTCCGTCGTCGTAGGAGTGGCCGCCGCCGCCGTGCACGTGCAGGTCGAGGAACCCGGGAACCAGCCAGCGGCCGCCGACATCCTCTTTCGAGTCGGCCTGCGGACCGACCCCGGTGCCGGTTGAGACGATCGAGTCCCCGTCGACGAGCATCCAGAAGTCGTCGACCTGGCCATGAGCGTCGAGCTTGCGCGCGTGCTCGAACAGCCGGGTCATTTGAAGATGATCGTTCTCGACTGGTCGAGCAGCACGCGGTGCTCGGCGAACCACTTGACGGCCTGCGTCAGGGTGCGGGATTCCTCGTCCTGACCGATCGCGACCAGCTCCGCGGGAGTGCGCGAGTGGTCGACCCGCACGACGTTCTGCTCGATAATCGGCCCCTCATCGAGGTCGCTCGTCACGAAGTGGGCGGTCGCCCCGATCAGCTTGACCCCCCGCGCGTGGGCCTGCTTGTAGGGATTCGCGCCCTTGAATCCGGGCAGGAACGAGTGGTGGATGTTGATAACCCGGCCGTTGAGCGCGGCGCAGAGTTCCGGCGAGAGGATCTGCATGTACCGCGCGAGCACGACCAGCTCGATGTCGTGTTCCTCGACCACCTCGATCACCCGGTCTTCGAAGGCGAGCTTCTGGCCGGGGGTCGAGATCGGATGCGATTCGAACGGCACACCATTGAACTCGGCGAGACCGCGCAGGTCGTTATGGTTGCTCAGCACGAGGGGAACGTCGACCGCGAGCTGCCCCGCCCGCTGGCGGTACAGCAGGTCGTTGAGGCAGTGGCCGGCCTTCGAAACCAGCACCAGCGTGCGCAGCGGGCGGCCGACGACATCCAGCGCCCAGGTCATGGAGTAGTGGCTGGTGACCGGGCCGAGTGCGGCTTCGAATCCTGCGCGATCGATGGCGGACTCCACCTGCAGGCGCATGAAGAAGGTGCCGGTGTCGGCGCTCGAGAACTGCTGCGACTCGGTGATGTTGCCGCCGGCTTTGACGACGGCGCCGCTGATCGCGTGGACGATGCCGGGCTGGTCCTCGCAGATGAGCGTGAGGATCCAGTGGGTCGGCTTGTCGGTCACGGTTCAAGAGTAGAGGCAGCGAAGCGGCACGCCCGTGAGCGAATGGCCGTTACCGAAACGTTACTCAATTTCACTTACTGGTTTGTAAGTAAATGTGCAAGCATGACGAATGCTCGACGGAGAGTAGAAGCACGGCGCTGTCGCGCCGGCCGGCCGCGGGCAGCTAACACTCAAAGGGGAGCAGTTATGCAACGACACCCATCCACCGCCGGTGCGAAAGCCTGGCGGGCAACCCGCAGGACGAGCTACCTGTTGCTCGGTGCGGCGCTTCTCGCGGCGGGATCCGGAGCCGCGCCCGCATTCGCCGTCGTCGATCCGGATGCGAATCCCAATTTCGGCCCGAACGTCACGATCTTCAGCCCGGACCAGTCGGTTGATTCGATCAACGCCACGCTCGCGGGCATCTCGCATGAGACAGAATTCAGCAGCAATCGCCACGCGGTGTTCTTTCTGCCGGGTACCTACGGCAGCGCGGCCGGAGAGGATGACCCGTCGACGGCCACAGGCATAGTCAATGGCGAGGTCGGCTACTACACCGCGGTCGCGGGCCTCGGCTCGACCCCCGACGATGTCACGATCAACGGCGCGATCCACGTCGAGGGAGTACAGACCAATCCCGGTGCCCCGTGGGAGCCGAACGGCGACGCGGCGTTGACCAACTTCTGGCGGTCGATGAGCAACCTCGCGATCAACCCGATCCAGCAGCCGACCGCGGCCGAGGATGGCCGCACGTTCAAGGAAGGCGTCGCCAATCCGCACCAGCTGCGCTGGGCGGTGTCGCAGGCTGCGCCGCTGCGCCGCGTCAACGTGAAGGGCGATCTCTCGCTGTTTCCTCGCTTCGGCGGGTACTCGAGCGGCGGCTACCTTGCCAACTCGACCGTGAGCGGCACGGTGGTGCCGGGCTCACAGCAACAGTGGTATTCACGCGACAGCTCGATCGGCGCCTGGGACGGCGGCGTCTGGAACATGGTGTTCTCCGGCGTGACCGGCGCCCCCGCGCAGTCCTTCCCGAGCCCGCCGGAGACGACGCTCGCGTCCACGCCGGTCAGCAGGGACAACCCGTTCATCTACGTGACGGGCGATGGCGCCTACAAGGTGTTCGTGCCAAAGGCGCGCACGAACGCGAGCGACACCGCATGGTCGACGAGTGCCGCCAACGGAACGTCCATCGGCATCCATAACTTCTTCATCGCGCGACCGTCGAGCACGATCACGCAGATCAACCACGCGCTGGCAACCGGCAAGAACCTCATCCTCACCCCTGGCATCTATCGCTATTCGAAGGCGATCGAGGTGAAGCGCTCCAACACCGTCGTGCTTGGCATGGGCTTCGCGACCCTCGCTCCGACCAACGGCAACGCCGTGATGTCGATCGGCAACGTGCAGGGCGTCTCAGTGTCCGGGCTCATCGTCGACGCCGGCGCGAAGAAGTCGAAGGTGCTCGTCAAGGTCGGGCCGACCGGGTCAACCGCGGGAGTCGCGTCGAACCCGACCACGCTGAACGACGTGTTCTTCCGGGTTGGCGGCGCGGGCGCTGGCAAGACAGTCACCGCGCTCGAGGTCAACAGCAACCACGTGCTGCTGGATGACGTCTGGGCCTGGCGAGCGGACCACGGCGCGGGAGTCGGCTGGACATCGAACACGGCCGACCACGGCCTGGTCGTGAACGGCGACAACGTGACGGCGCTCGGGCTGGCCGTTGAGCACTTCCAGAAGTCACAGGTCGTGTGGCGCGGGAACGGCGGCCAGACGATCTTCTACCAGAGCGAGCTGCCGTACGACCCGCCCACCCAGGCGGCATGGATGTCGGGAAGCCGCAACGGATACCCCTCGTACGAGGTCGCCGATTCGGTGACCACCCACTCGGCGTACGGCCTCGGCGTGTACTCGTTCTTCAACGTCGGCCCGTCGATCTTCGAGGAGTCGGCGATCGTCGCCCCGAAATCACCGAACGTCACATTCACGGACATGGTGTCGGTCTACCTCAACGGCAACGGCGGTATCACGCACGTCATCAACGACGTCGGTGGCACCGTGCAACAGGGCACTCAGACGTCCTATGTCGTCTCCTACCCGCCTGCTGACACGACGAATCCGACGCTCGTACTGACCGCATCCTCGTCGACTCCGTCGAGCTCCGGCTGGTTCCGCAGGGCGGTGAAGCTCACCCTCACCACGACCGACGACTTCTCGCCGAAGCCGACGATCACCGAGAGCGTGGATGGTGGCCCGGCCACGACCGTGACCGGGTCCGTCAAGGCGACGCAGGGCGACCACACCATCGAGTTCAGGGCCACCGACTCGTCCGGCAACCTGTCCGATGTCGTGACCTGGACGGGCAAGGTCGACACGGCCACGCCGCACACCCACGCCGCGCTCGCCGGCAAGGTGCTGACCCTGACGGCTTCTGATGCTGCATCCGGAGTGGCGACGATCCAGTACCTGGTCAGTTGGAGGGCGGGGACGAAGTCGAGCGCGTGGCTGACGTACTCGGGACCGGTGACGCTCCCCTCTGGCAAACACGTCGTCAGCTATCGGGCGACGGATGTGGCCGGCAACGTCAGCGGGACCAGG
This sequence comes from Glaciihabitans sp., assembly GCA_025464095.1. Taxonomy (GTDB): domain Bacteria; phylum Actinomycetota; class Actinomycetes; order Actinomycetales; family Microbacteriaceae; genus RYN-84. Next base: position 203,620 of record JAODMF010000020.1, on the reverse strand, counting down.
CACTTCACGGTGCACTAGGGATCGCTCGCAGCGGTGGCCGGGTGAGCGCTCACCCGGCCACTACTGTGTATGAAATGGCTACCGAGAATATGTCGCCGGATGCCGCACCAGCGTTCCCATGGACGGGCCTGCTCACGCTGGCCGGGGCCATCTTCGTGTCGGTGACGAGCGAGTTCCTGCCGACCGGGCTGCTGCCGGACATGGCGCGCGACCTCAACGCATCCGTCTCGCGCGTCGGCCTGCTGATCACCATCTTCGCGGCAACGGTCGTGGTCGCCACCACTCCGCTCGCCGCCCTGACGCGCAACTATTCGCGCAAGCTGCTCGTCGTCATCGTGCTGTTGGTGAACGCGTCGTCGAACCTGCTCGCGGCGCTGGCGCCGACCTACGAGATCCTGGTCGGCGCGCGCATCCTCGGTGGGCTCGCACACGGCCTGTTCTGGGCGGTGGTTGCCGCGTACTCGGCGCACCTGGTGCCGCGGCAGCAGCTCGGCCGTGCGATCGCGATCACCGCCGGCGGCGGCTCCGCGGCGTTCGTGCTCGGCGTCCCCGTCGGCACGGCGCTCGGCCACGCGCTTGGCTGGCGAGCCGCTTTCGGCATCATCGCCGGCGTCATTCTGGTGCTGGCGATCCTGGTCGCGCGGTTTCTCCCGCCGGTCGACCACCGGGTCACCCTGCGAACGGGTGAGATCCCGTTGCCCCTGCACAAGGACCGGAGCGTGGGGCCGGTGATCTGGCTCTGCATCATCATCGTCGTGATGATGACCGGCCAGAACACCTACTACACCTACATCGCGCCCTGGCTGATCTCCGTGGCGCACTTTCCCACGTCGTCCATCGCGCTCCTGCTGTTCCTGTTCGGCGGCGCCGGCGCCGTTGGCCTGGTCATCGCCGGACTCGCTGCCGACCGCTTTCCCCGCCGCGGGTTCGCCGCCGCGGGAGCCTTCGTGCTGGTGTCGGTGCTGGTGCTTGCCCTGGCATCCCGCAACAGCGTGGTCGTCGTCATCGCGTTCATGGTGTGGGGCGTTGCCTTCGGCCTGCTGCCGGTCATGCTCCAGACCCGGATGCTGCACACGGCGTCCGCGCGCATGCGCAACCTTGCCTCCGCCCTGCAGACCACCGCGTTCAACGTCGGCATCGGCGGTGGCGCGCTGCTGGGCGGAATCCTGATCGACACCCTGGGGCTGGCCTCGCTGCCGGTCGCCGAGCTCATCATCCTCGGCGCCGGCCTCATCATCAGCTTCAGTGTCGATGGCTGGCTGCACACGCGGGCGCACCGTCCGCGCCATCCATAACCACCCTCATGCCCAGGATGAGGCGGCACGGCTCGGCTGCTACGCTAAACGCGTCGCAACTGGCGTTGAGATGGGCAACCATCGGGGAGCGGCTGACACGGTTAGTGGCCGTACGCCTGGGCCACGTGCTTGCTTCAAGCAACGACTAAAACTCGACCATGTCCAAGGAGCCTCCCATGCCAACATCCGACACCTTCAACGCTCCGCTCTCGGAGGTCGATCCCGAGATCGCCGCCGTCCTGGCGAGCGAACTTGGCCGACAGCGCGGCACGCTGGAGATGATCGCCAGCGAGAACTTTGTCCCGCGTGCGGTGCTCGAGTCGCAGGGGTCCGTACTCACCAACAAGTACGCCGAGGGCTACCCGGGTCGTCGCTACTACGGCGGCTGCGAGTTCGTGGATGTCGCCGAGCAGCTGGCCATCGACCGCGCCAAGTCGCTCTTCGGCGCGGCCTACGCCAACGTGCAGCCCCACTCCGGAGCATCCGCCAACGCCGCGGTGCTCTCCGCGATCGCCGAGCCGGGTGACCGCATTCTCGGCCTCGAGCTGGCCCACGGCGGCCACCTGACACACGGCATGCGCCTGAACTTCTCCGGCAAGCTGTATGAGGCGCACGCCTACGGCGTCGACCCGCAGAGCTACCTCGTCGACATGGATGTCGTGCGCGAAAAGGCCCTCGAGGTCAAGCCGCACGTGCTCATCGCCGGCTGGTCGGCCTACCCGCGCCAACTCGATTTCGCCGCGTTCCGCGCGATCGCCGACGAGGTGGGCGCGAAGCTCTGGGTTGACATGGCCCACTTCGCGGGATTGGTTGCCGCGGGCCTGCACCCGTCGCCGGTCCCTCACGCGCACGTGACGTCGTCCACCGTTCACAAGACCATCGGCGGACCCCGATCGGGTTTCATCCTCAACAACGATCTCGATATCCAGAAGAAGATCAACTCGAACGTTTTCCCGGGCCAGCAGGGCGGTCCGCTGATGCACGTCATCGCCGCGAAGGCGACAGCGTTCAAGATCGCCGCGAGCCCCGAGTTCAAGGACCGCCAGGAACGCACGATCCGTGGCGCCCAGATTCTCGCGGAGCGCCTCACCGCGAAAGACACGACGGATGCCGGAGTCGACGTCCTCACCGGCGGCACCGACGTGCACCTGGTGCTCGTCGACCTGCGCAACTCGGCGATCCACGGCCAGCAGGCCGAGGACATCCTGCACGAGGCGGGCATCACCGTGAACCGCAATGCGGTGCCGTTCGACCCGCGCCCGCCGATGACACCCTCGGGCGTTCGCATCGGCACGGCGGCGCTCGCAACGCGCGGCTTCGGCGACGAGGAGTTCACCGAGGTCGCCGACATCATCGCGACGGCGCTCATGCCCGAGCCGGATGTCGCGGCCCTTCGCGCCCGCGTGCTGAAGCTCACCGACGGCTACCCGCTCTACCCCAGCCTCACCTCGCCGGGCACCTGGGCGTAACCGTGACGGCACAGCGACTCGACGGTCTCGCGACCGCCGCGACGATCAAGGACGAGCTGAAGCTGCGCATCGACGCGCTGAAGGCGCGGGGCATCCGTCCGGGGCTCGGCACGCTGCTGGTCGGTGACGACCCCGGATCCCTCAGCTACGTCGGCGGCAAGCACCGCGACTCGATCGAGGTGGGCATGGAGTCGATCCGCGTCGACCTGCCGGCGACGGCATCAGAGGCAGACGTGCGCTCCGCGATCGCCGACCTGAACGCCGACCCGCGGGTCACCGGCTACATCGTGCAGCTGCCGCTGCCGGGAGCCATCGACGAGCACGCCATGCTCGAACTGATCGACCCCGACAAGGACGCCGACGGCCTGCACCCGACCAACCTCGGTCGCCTGGTGCTGGGTGTCGACGGCCTGATCACGTCGCCGCTGCCGTGCACCCCCGCCGGACTCGTCGAACTGCTGGAGCGGCACGGCGTCGGCACGGTCGGCCGCCACGTCGTTGTCATCGGTCGCGGGCTCACCGTCGGCCGGCCGCTCGGACTGCTGCTGACCCGCAAGGGCATTGATGCAACCGTCACCCTGACCCACTCCCGCACCGACGATTTGGCGGCCGAGGTTCGCCGCGCGGACATCGTCGTCGCGGCTGTCGGCGTGCCCCATCTGGTGAAGGCCGACTGGGTCAAGCCGGGTGCTGCCGTGCTGGATGTCGGCGTCACCAGGGTCGGAATGACGGAGAGCGGCCGGGCAAAACTGGCTGGCGACGTAGACCCGGAGGTCGCGGAAGTTGCCGGGTGGCTTTCGCCGAACCCGGGCGGGGTTGGGCCGATGACCCGCGCCATGCTGCTGAAGAACGTCGTGGACGCGGCGGAGCGACAAGCCTCCTGATTCGGGCTCGGACGGGGTTAGCGGCCGCCTCCGCCGCCTCCCCCTCCGCCGCCACCCGAAAAGCCGCCGCCGGAGGACCCGCCCGAGAAGCTGCCGCCGCTCGATCCGGACCAGGACGATGAGCTGCTCGTCACCACGGGTGTCGCCGTCGCGGCAACTGCGGTCGAGAGCCCGACGAGCGAACTGGCAAACAGGCTCGAGTTGAACGCGTTCTGCGACACGTACCAGGACGGGCTGGTCGATTCTGCCTCGTAGTGGATGGCGAGCACCTTCGACCACTCGTCCTCGATGCCCCAGAGCACCGCGAACGGCAGCAGCTTCTCGTACAGCTTCACGAGGTCGACGTGGTTGCCGACATCCACGCGGTCCGCGCCTTCGGGGCTCTGCAGCATCCGGAGTCGATCGGCCTCGGCCAGCTGGAGGTAGTCCCGCATACCGAGCAGGTAGTCGCGCTGCTCCGCGCCGGCATCCGTGAGGACGGGGCGCCGACCCGCGACGCCGAACGCGATGAACATCGACACGAAACTGAGCGGCAGGGCCGCGAACGCCCATCCGCTCAGGAAGCCGGAGAAGCCGCCGGCCACGAGGAAGACGATGTCGACGAAGAACACCGCGAGCAGGAGAAGACCGATTCGCACCCCGCCCACCGATGACGCGGACCTGCGCCAGCCCTTGAGGATCAGGCTGCTGGCTGCCCACGCCTGCCGCGCAGCGAGAGCGCGCGCGATGGAGTTGTTCGCCACGATTTCCCGAACCGCGCCCGCGCGTGGCGGTGGACCGAAGAGCGTGGTGAGCAATTGCTCCTCCTCGGGATCCGCACCGTCGGCCGTGACGAACTGGAGGGTGAAATCCGCCCCCTTTTCGGTGACGGGGTAGTCCAGGATATGCAGGTTGTTGCGCACGGCAAGGCTGACTATCTGCGCGGGTATGCCCTTGTTCGGCCGGTTGATGAGGGCGGCGGCTTCCATGAGGTTGTAGCCCTTGGGAACGCTGTATTGCGGAACGATGATGCCGCGCCCGGGCGCGTCGCGTGGGCCGAAGGCGATCCGGCGCACGATCGCGAAGATGCCGCCACCGACAGCCGCCAGGAGCAGCAGGCCGCCGAGGAGGTCGGCCCAGAGCGGAGTCGGCGCGCTGAGGGGGGCGGGGTCCGACGGGTACGAACCGTCGCCGTTGGGGTCGATCTCGGCGGGAACCTGAACAAACGTGCCCGCTTGGAAGCCCACCGCGACGCTCATGTTCTCGTTCGCGCCGAGCGCGCCGGTGGTGGCGGTGTACACGACATCCGCCGCGGTCGGTCTAGGCGTGGTCGGTGCTGGCGTGGGCGATGAGCCCGTGGCCGTTGCCGTCGCGGTTGCGGTCGCGGTCGGCCTCACAGTAACGGCGGGCCCAGTGGTCTGGGCGATCTCGCACGGGTCGGTCGAGTCCTGCGCGCCCCGGTAGCACGATGCATGACCGGTGAGGGCGCCCGCGATCGAACGATCCACGTGGATGCGCGCGGTCACCGAATCGAACGGCTGGTCCCATCCGGTGCCGTTCGTGTCCCAGTAGAACTCGTCGTCGTTAGTGTCGCTGAACGCGCCGGCGACGTTCTCCTGCGTGTAGGTCAGCGTGTAGGTGACCGCTCCGTGCACGTAGTCGTCGGTGCCGAGCGCGACCTGCAGGTACGTGCCGTCGTCGTCGACGCTGTACGGCTCCGTTACTCCAACGGTGTCGGAGACCGACACGAACGTCGGATGCAGCGGCACTCCCCGGTAGTAGTCGGGGATCGCGCGGGTGATTCCGCGGTTCTGGTCCTCCTGCGGGAAAACGGCCGTGAGCTTCTCCACGGTGCGCAGGGTGGAGTGTCCTTCGGCGTCGCGGCTGAGATAGTAGTCGGCCTCGAAGGACGAGAACGTGAAGTCACTCGTGTCGGAACGAACGCCGGCGGATGCGGCGGTGGCGGGCAACAGCGTTGCCGCCAGGGCGAACGTCGCAATCGCGATCCCGCTGGTAGTGCGACGAAAGCTCACCCGCCGAGCCTAATGGTGCGGTGCTACTCCCGTGCAGCACCGTCGGAGGCGGTGACCGAGAACATCGTTGGCTGGCCGTAGCCGTGTTCCGCGAACGCGCCATCGATTGCGACCTGCACGCGCGAAACACCATCGCTCGGAATGAGTGCGATGGCTGCCCCGCCAAACCCGCCGCCGGTCATCCGCGCGCCGAGGGCGCCGTTCGCCTGGGCAGTCTCGACGGCGAGGTCGAGTTCGGGCACCGAGATTTCGAAGTCGTCGCGCATCGACACGTGGGATGCGTCGAGCAGCTGGCCGATCGCGGTGGCACCCTGCTCCCGCAGCGTTCGCACGACATCCAGTACCCGCTGGTTCTCGGTCACGACGTGCCGCACGCGCCGGAAGGTCTCGTCGTCGAGCACGTCTTTGGCACGCGGCAGGTCGTCGATCGACACGTCGCGGAGGGACTCGACCCCGAGCGCCTTTGCGCCCTTCTCGCAGGAGGCGCGACGGTCCGCGTAGCCTCCGGTTGCATGGTCGTGGCTGACGCCGGTGTCGATGATGAGCAGTTCGAGGCCTGCTTCGGCGAACCCGAGGGCGATGACCTCGGCGTCGAGGCTGCGGCAGTCGAGAAACACCGCAGAGTCTTTCTGCCCGAGCAGGGATGCCGACTGGTCCATGATGCCGGTGGGGGCGCCGACCACGCGATTCTCCGCGAGCTGCCCCACCTTCGCGAGTGTCGGCCGGTCGAACCCCAGCTGCCACACATCGTTCAGCGCGAGCGCCATGGAGCTTTCGATGGCAGCGGAAGACGACAGCCCCGCACCGATCGGAACCGTCGACTCGAGGTACACGTCGACGCCGGGCATCGCGGCGAGGTCCGCCCCGAACTGCCCGAGCGCCCAGGCGACCCCGAGCGGATACGCGGACCAGCCGTGCAGCAGCTCCGGCACCAGCTCGTCGAGATCGATCTCGACCACCTCGTCGGCGAAGGCGCTCGCCACCCGCAGGCGGCGGTCATCCCGCGCCTGCAGCGCGAGCACGGTGCGCCGATTGATCGCGAACGGCAGCACGAAGCCCTCGTTGTAGTCGGTGTGCTCGCCGATGAGGTTCACGCGACCGGGCGCCGACCACAGGCCGTCGGGCTCCGCTCCGTAGAGCTCCGTGAATGTCTCGCGAACGTCGTCTCGAATGTCGGTCATGCTCGTGGGTCTCCCACCGTCTCGATGCCATGGCGGATGAATGCGGCCGATTGTTCCGGCGGAACGTCGCCGATAAATGCTCCCATGGCCGACTCCGACCCGGCCAGATACTTCAGCTTGTCCGCCGCGCGCCGTGGGCTCGTCACCTGCAGCATGAGGCGGATTTCGTCGCGGGCGACATTCACCGGCGCCTGGTGCCACGCCGCGATGTAGGGCGTGGGGGTGTCGTAGAGGTTGTCGAGCCCGCGCAGCAGTCGCAGGTAGAGCGTGGCCAGTTCGTCCCGCTCTTCGGCGTTCGTCGCGGCAAAATCTGCGACGTGGCGGTGCGGCAGCATGTGCACCTCAAGCGGCCAGCGGGCGGCGAATGGCACGAAGGCGGTCCAGTTCTCCCCGGCCAGGACGACGCGCTCGGAGGCGCGCTCGCTGTCCAGGATGCGCTCGAACAGATCGGGGCCGACCTTGCCGATGGATTCGATCAGGCGCGTGGTGCGTGGCGTGACGTACGGATACGCGTAGATCTGGCCGTGCGGATGATGCAGCGTCACGCCGATCGCCTCGCCGCGGTTCTCGAATGGGAAGACCTGCTGGATGCCGGGCATCGCCGAAAGCGCCTCCGTGCGGTCTGCCCAGGCCTCGATCACGGTGCGGGCGCGCGACGGGGTGATGCTCCCGAAGGAGCCCTGCGTCTCGGGGCTGAAGCACACCACTTCGCACCGGCCGACGGAGGTGTAGCTGCGGCCGAACCCGACGTCGGCGAGGGCGGCGAGGCTGGGCGGCGCACCGGGCCCGTCGAGGGCAGGCCCGAACGAGGGCGACCGGTTCTCGAAGACGGCGACGTCGTACATCGCGGGCACCTCGGACGGGTTCGCTGGCGTAGCTGGGGCGAGCGGGTCCTGGTCTGCGGGAGGAAGGAAGGCGCGGTTCTGGCGCGCGGCCGCGATGGAGATCCATTCGCCGGTGAGCACGTCCTGGCGCATGATGGCCGTCGGTGGGCGAGGGTCGAGGTGGCGCTGGTCGATCGCGCGCTCGGGGGGCAGCGCTGTGTCTGCGTCGTCGAAGTAGATCAACTCGCGTCCGTCGGCCAGCGTGGTCGGGCGCTTCACTATGCCGTTCGCCGTCATACCTATTACGATATCGAAGAACTCGCCTTGCGATATCGAAAGTTGGCAGCCTTGGATTCCACCTCCGACCGGCGCTCGCGCCTCGCGCTGCTTACCGAGGCCCGCGGCTTTCTCCGGGTCGCCGAGGCCAGCGAGCTGCTGTCGGTGAGTGAGGTGACCATCCGCACGGACCTGAGCAGCCTCGAAGCCGCCGGGCGCGTTGTTCGCGTTCACGGCGGTGCGATGCCGAGCTCTGCGCTGCCACCCGAGCCGAGTGTCGAGCAGGCGCTCGCGCTGGCGACGGACACCAAGTCGGCGATCGGGGCGCTCGCCGCATCCCTCGTGAACTCCGGCCAGAGTGTGCTGCTCGATGTGGGGTCGACGGCGCTCGCGGTTGCGCACGCCCTGGTGCTCCGCAGCGAGCTCACCGACGTCGCCGTGATCACGAACGGCCTCTCGACCGCCCTCGCCCTCGAGCCGGCGCTGCCGCGGTTCACCGTGGTCATGACCGGCGGGACGCTCCGCCCGCTGCAGCACTCGCTGGTGAATCCCGGGGCATCCGCGTTCCTGGAGTCGGTGCACGCCGACATCGCCTTCATCGGCTGCAACGGCATCGATACCGTGCGCGGGGTCACCAATATCAACTATCCGGAAGCAGAGGTGAAGCGCAGGATGCTCCAGTCCTCGAATCGGCACGTCCTGGTGGCCGACTCCTCGAAGCTCGGCCAGGCACACCTCGGGGTCATCGGGGGGATCGACGACTTCGACGTGCTGGTGACGGGCGGGGATGCGCCGGTCGGCATCCTGGATTCTCTCCGGCAGCGCGGAATGGACGTGCTCGTCGCCAGCACCGCAGCCGAATAGGCTGGACGGATGCGTGCTCCAACCGGCGAACAGTTCCGTATTACCCGCTCCACCCCGCACGGCCAGGCCGAGGCGATCATCACCGAGCTGGCGGCGTCTTTGCGCACGCTCTCGCTTGGTGACGTGCACCTGACCCAGCCGTATGACGAGTTCGCCAAGACGCCATTCGGTTGTGGAATCACCCTCGTGCCATGGCCGAATCGCGTCGAAGACGGTCTCTGGGTCCTGGACGGCGACGAGCAGCAGCTCGACATCACCGAGCCCGACCGCCACAACGCGATCCACGGGCTGCTGCGCAACGCCGCGTACACGCTGATCGAGCGCACGGAAGGTTCGGTCACCCTGGGGGCGACGGTCTTTCCGCAGCACGGCTATCCCTTCCTGCTCGAGACGACCGTGACGTACGAGCTGGTGGATGACGGGCTCGCCGTGTCCCACAGCATCCGCAACGCGTCGTCGACGCCCGCGCCCGTCGCGATTGGTACGCATCCCTTCTTCCAGATCAGCGACGTGCCCACCGAGGAGCTGGTGCTGACCGTCAACGCCGCCAGCCGCTTCCCGGTGGATGCCCGCCTCAACGTCGACGGAGAACTCCCGGTCGACGGCACGAAGTACGACCTTCGCGCAGGCCGCAGGATCTCCGAGCTCGACCTCGACGACGCGTTCGGCGAGGTGTCGCCCGTCAACAAGGTGACGGCGACGCTCACCGCCCCCGACGGCCGCTCCGTTTCGCTGTGGCAGGACGACGACTTTCCGTACGTGCAGGTCTTCACCACGCGCATCTTTCCGAAGCTCGGTGGCGGCTTCACCACCGGCGTGGCGATCGAGCCAATGACGGCTCCGGCGAACGCCTTCAACAGCGGACAGTCACTGAAGTGGCTCGAGCCTGAAGCCACCTGGACCGCCAGCTGGGGTGTCCGCTACAAGGCCTGACCACTCCGGCCGGTGATCGCTCGGCCCCCGATCAGGCGGCCAGCGCATACTGGGAGGGTGATCTCCACAGCACTCGCCCGCGCGCTGCGCGACTCCGGGCTGGTCTGGCATCCGGCTACGGGTGACGCCTTTCGCATCGACCGCGTCGAGGTCGAGGGCGATGTCTTCATCCTCAGCGACATGACCGTCGAGGCGCACGAGTTCTCTACCGGCACGGTGATCGGATTCAACGGCACCACCGAGTGGGCGCTCGACTCTGTTGCCCTCGAAGACGCACTCTGGATGCCGCACGAGAGCCAGCTGCGCGAGCTGCTGCGCGCATCCTTCCGCGGCCTCACCAGGCTGGATGACGGCTACCGTGTCGAGGCGGTGATCGAGGGCACAGACCGCGTATTCGAGGCGGCTCTCGCTGCGGACGCGTATGGGCGTGCCCTCCTCGCCCTGATCGACGAATCGCTCGGCGACCCGTTACCCGAGCTTGACAGCGAGCTATCCGGCGAGTGAGGGTCGAAGCGTGACCGTCGTCGCGCTCGATCGTCGAGCGCTTCAAGCGGAGCGAGGAGCATGCACATGCCCAGAATCAACGTCACGAGCGTGATGGTAGATGACCAGGAAAAGGCGCTGGCTTTCTACACCGAGACGCTCGGCTTCGTTGCCAAGACGGACGTTCCCGTGGGGGAGTACCGCTGGCTCACCGTCGTCGGTGCCAACGAGCCCGACGGTGTGGAGCTCCTGCTGGAGCCCGACGCGCATCCTGCTGCGAAGGTGTTCAAGCGGGCCCTTGTCGACGACGGGATTCCGTTTGCGTCGTTTGCCGTGGACGATGTGACCGCCGTTTACGAGGACCTCGAGGCGCGAGGGGTCCGGTTCGCCCAGGCGCCGACGCCAATGGGACCGGTGATCTCAGCCGTGCTCGACGACACCTGCGGCAACCTGATCCAGCTCACCAGTCCAGCCTGAGCGGGAGTGAATTCATGCTGAATGAGGTGGCCGACGGTGTCTGGGTGCGGCAAGGCTCGTGGGTCTGGAGCAATTCCATCGTGGTACGCGGGGACAGTGGCTTGATTCTGGTCGATCCCGGCATCGACGGTTCGGACCTGAACCAGCTTGCCGACGACCTGGACCGGCTCGGAATTCCGGTAGTCGCCGGATTCTCCACTCATCCCCACTGGGACCACCTGCTCTGGCATCCCCGGTTCGGCGACGTGCCACGCTATGCCACCCCGGACGGCGCACGCGCTGCCAGCGAAGGCCGGGAGCGCGGGCAGACCATGGCAGCGGAGAGCGCGTCGGGAATCCCTCTCGAACTGCTCGGTCTTGTCACCCCGCTGCCCGCGGACGGCGGACCCGTGCCGGGCGAGATCATCGAGCATCGGGCGCATGCCGTTGGTCACGCCGCCGTCCTCCTCGCGGACCGTGGGGTGCTGCTCGTCGGCGACATGCTCTCCGACGTCCTGGTCCCCATCCTCGACCCTCGCCAGCCCGATCAGTTGGACACCTACGAGGCGGCACTCGGCCGACTGGGTGAGGCCGCCGAGCAGGTCAATGTGCTGATCCCCGGCCACGGCGCCATTGCCGAGGGTCCGGAGATCGCGGCCCGCTTCGCCATTGATCGTGCCTTCCTCGACGCGCGGCGGCGAGGCGAGGAAATGGTCGACGAGCGCTTTGGACCGCGCGGGTAGCATCGCCGGAACAACGGGGTGGATGCAATCCCAACCCACAGACGCCTCACCATCTCGGACCGCCCAATCACGCACGCCACGTCATCCCTAATCGACAGGGCCGTCAACGTGCTCAGATTGGAGTCGAAATCGATCCCATTGTTGATCGTGGAATACATTCAGTTGAGCGCCGCGGGTTATGAGGGTTGGCCACGGTCCCATTGGCGGGCGTCGACAGAGGTCAAGGATCCCCGATGATTGCTCCACGTAACACTCGTCATCCAGATATCCGATGGAGATCCGATCGCGATCTGTTCCGTAACCGCCAAGGATTGCGCACGCAGATCCGTTGACGAGCACCTCCTGCGCCCCCACAGTGCCGGTGCAGCGATTGTGGATGTCATCGACACCCAGCTGGACCAAGGGGAAGTGCGGGTAGGTGTACGCAAAAGTTTGTTCGTCCGTGACGTTCAGCGATTGGCACTCAGCAATGGGAATATGCAGCGCCCCGGCGCTGGCTGCTGACTCGGGGCTGTAGTCCCAGACCTTTGTTAACGAGGAGTCGAATCGAGCTAGGCCCCATGTGCCCATGGGCGCGCGTCCTTCGCTGGACCATTCAGCGCTGGCATAGATCCCTTCGTCCGAATACCCCACCCAGATGGTGCCGGTCGACGTAGTGTGCAGATGGCTTATCCCGCCATCGAGGGTGGCTTCAACGATCGTCAGACCGTCAGTACCGATGATTGCCGCATTTTTCGCTGGCCCCTCGGGCGTCCACGGGCAATGCGGCGTCGCCAGAAGGATGCCCTCGGGCATCGGCTGAACAAGCAGGTTGCGTTCCCAAGGACGGGCTGCTGTGTCCACGAGTGCAACAATGTGGTCTTCGTGTTGTCTGGATATAAGCCATCGGTCGGGGTGTCTGCCTCGACGCCAGACAACTATTGCGTCATTTGCCGAGTCCGCCGAATACGCGATCACTTCACAATCGGATTCCGGTGCAGCCAGGGCAACGGGATCAACCCGCCGAAGTGTGTTCGAAGATTCGCCTTCGGCGCTCGACTGACCGATCATCGATCCTGGGGAAACGCACCGCTCAATATGAGGTTCGTCATGTATATGTCGTCCTTCGCGGCGGACGTTGCCATCGTTGTGCGCTGATCGACGCCAGCGCGGATTGCCAGACTAATGCACGGAAGCGCCCCCGTGTGGTCAGGAACTCACGCCCATCCGCGACATCGACGTCCGCGTCACGTCGCTCGCTAGGCGAGATCGGCGATCGTCGCCTCGGCGTCAGACACCAGCAGGAACATCGCCCGTTTCGCCGTGGGCGGCATCAGCTCAAACCCGAACTTTCGATAGAAGCGCTCGGCGTCGTCGTTCAGGGCGTCGACCACGAACGCGCGAGCGCCGAGAATGCGCGACGCTTCGACTCCCTTGAGCACGGCATCTTTCAGGAGCGAGGCCCCGAGTCCGTGGCCTTTGAAGCGTTCGTCGACAGCGAGTCGCCCAATCAAGATGATCGGGATGGCAGACGGCATGTTCCGCTTGACTCGACCGGGGGCGTCCTCAAGCGCGAGCGCGCTCGCCGACAGACAGTAGTAGCCCGCGACTTCGCCCGACTCGGCCTCGACGGTTACGAACGTGCGAGAGGCGCCGGTTGTCTGGTTCTTGAGAGCACGCGACCGCAGCCATTCGTTCAGAGTCGGTTCGCCGCAGTCGAACGTGACGAACGTGTCGCCGGGTGCCAGGGCGCGAGGCGAGCCGAACGCGCTCAATCCGAGAACACGCTCGGACGCTTGAGAAGATCAGCGAGACCGCTGACTTGCTTTGCCGGGCGGTCGAGGATCTCGTTGAACGCATCCCACGACTTCTTGGATAGATGAAGCTCGCGCTCGAGCCGAATGACTTCCCCAGCCTCGCGCACAAGAACTCCCACGGAGAAGTCGGTTACTGTCCGTCCGGAGAGCGCGGCCGCCTGCTCGATCTCGGACTTCTGGTCGCTCGTGAGCCGCAGCTCGATTCGGTCTGACTTGGTCACGTTAGCCATGTATCAGAGTGTACGGCAATTTACCGTACAAATGCCGACTCGGAAATGGTCTGTACATGACCTGGTTCGATCGAGCTACGCCATAGAAAGCAGGTCCTCGACGGCGGAGCTCTGCGGGACGGCGCTTTGACCTGCTGCTCGGTCCCAACCGACAGCAAACAAGACGACCACGATCACCCCGATTCGCCCTGCGGTCAGCGGGATATCCGCGGGGACCGGCGCAACAGTGGTAACGGTCATCATTTGGAGGAAAAGTATGACGCCCCCATGAGAGATCAGAGCGACGCAGAGGGTGCCCAATGCCAGCGCGCCGGTTCGCTTCAGCGTTGACCTGGTGCTGAATCCAAATGCAGCGACGAGCAGCGCAGCGACGATCCCCGCGACGACCCATCCCGTCAACAGATTCGCGACGAACGTCTCCGCCTGGACCTTGAGAGTGACCCATTGCTCAAACTCCATGCGGTTGGCCATGCTCACCGGCTGGCCGAATGCGGGCGGAGTGCGCGAGGCCCACGCCGCGAACGCGTTGAGCGAGCAGGTTGCGACGACGACGGCAACCGCTGTTGCCGCGAGCCCGGCACGCAGAACGCGCGTTCGAGCAGCAAGTTCCTGAGCAGTCCAAACCCTGGGGTGGAGTTCGCGCCATGAGAGAAACATGGCGATTACCGTCAGAACTGCCGCAATTGCGTACGTTGCTGTCCCGGTACTGAAATAAGGCGTCCAGCTGGCGGAAGGGACGCGGTCGTCGATCGCATGCCGGAGAAATGGCAGATAGCAAGCAACAGCCAGAAGCCCGACGCTGAAGCATGCTCGGGCCGATGTTCGACGCGACGCCATCGCGAGAATGACCGCTACGGCGGGCACGACGACGACCCATGCAATGAGCGGGGAGGTGCCAATCGAACCCGGCTCAATCTCCCAACTCGGCCCAGTAAAGCGCTGCACTGGCACCATACTTACCCACTCGCTCAGCGAGACGAGGGCGGCACTCAGCGCAAGCGCGAGGGCGAGCCGTGGTGGAGTCATCCGGAACCAGGCCGGCATCGGCCGCTCGACACTGGCCGCGACCCTCAGGGCACCAATGGCGATCTCAGACTGGCGGATGTCAAGCGTGGCAGCATCTCGCAACTCGCCGGCCCACTGTTCGCGGTAGCGCTCGCGCGCCCGCTTCGGAAGCAGCGCCACGGCAAGACGCACCGCGCGATCTGCGGCGGGGCTCACGCTGTCACCTCGCGGGTAACTACAGCGCGCGCCGGCCGTGCGGGCCGCGCCCGCCGGGCGAACTCTTCGATCGCGGCGGATGCGGCCGCGCCGCCGTCTTCTGTCAGCTCGTAGTAGCGGCGACGTGGTCCGGAGCGGGAATCATCCGAATCCCAGGAGGATGTCACCCACCCAAGCGATTCGAGGCGCTCGAGGATCGGGTAGACGGTACCTGCAGGACGGTTGCTCGACTTGATCACGAGGAGACCCCAGCAGGGGTCTTGCGACTGTGCGAGCACTCGAAGGACGTCAATAGTGGCTGCGGTGACTCGGGACAGTGGCTCCATGCGCCTAAACCTAGCTATATAGATTTGGGTTGGCACGCCCCATTCCGGGGGGCCACTCGGTGCCGTGCACCGACGGGATCCCGCGGAGCGAGGCGGCACCGGGCCGTCGTGCCCTTGCCGAATTCCTGGCTGACCGCCGTCTGACAGCAGTTCCTGCGGTGGGCCCCGCGGGGCTCGAACCCGCGACCCGCGGATTAAAAGTCCGATGCTCTACCAACTGAGCTAGAGGCCCGCGTAGTCAAAGATAGCGCCAATCGCCGCCCGGTCGCGGCACGTAGGCTGGATGCGATGGCTGACGACTTTCACAAACCGACGCAGTACTCGAACGACAAGTTCGACACGTACGTGGGCGGGGATGACCCGGCCCGCATCCTTCGGGTTGCCCATGACACGGCGCACGCGCTCCTCGACCGAGCGCGCAAGAACGAAGACCCCGAAGTGCTCGAACGCCTCGTTGCTTACACCGATGACCACGGCGTCGATGCGCTCGCCGAGCTGTGGGCGCGATCGAGCCCGCGCAGCCTGCCGGGCGCCCTGTGGCGCATCTACCTCATGCGCGTGCTCATCCATCAGGACCCCGTCGGCATCAGCCTGCTCTTCCAGCGCGGATCCGAGGTACTGCAGACCATCGACACGGTGATCGCCGGCGCCCCGATGCCGACCGGACCGGAGGAGATCACCGCGCTCGCCGACCAGATCCTGCGCGGACTGTTCACGGGCGATTTCGGCGTTGCCCTCGACCGGGCCGCAGCGTTTTGCCGCATCTCGGCGGCCGGTGCGACCAACCTGGCGGATGACGCCGAGGCCGTCAATCCCGAGCGCGCAACCGAGCTCACCTCCCGCGCATCGCGGCTGGCGATTACCGCCGACGAATTCACCGCGTGCGCTCGGCTTCACCGGGCCGGGCAACTGGACTAAAATGGATGGTCCGGGCCGCGGTAACCCCGGGCTCCACTAATAGCCGCTTCGAGCGGCCTTGCGCCGAGAGGCGTTCCGCGGCCCGGGTTCACCCCGCTGCACGTCGCGAGAGCGGATGCGCGAACCAATCCGTTGCAGCGGGCGCGCCGAATCTTTGGCATGTCTCGGCAAGGATCACGCGGCGCACCCCGGGAGCGAACCTGCGATGCTTGATCTTGTGCCCAACGAGATCGATGGCAGCTCAGGAGGAGTCGGCTCGGCGCTCCCGGTGAGCCAGGCCGACCTCCTCGCCCGCGTCGCCGAGGGCGACCAGGCGGCGTTTGGCCAGCTCTACGACCAGGTCTCGCCACGAGTGCTCGGGCTTGTCCGTCGACTGCTCAGGGATGTCGCGCAATCGGAAGAAGTGACTCAGGAGATCTTTCTCGAGGTGTGGCAGAACGCAACCCGGTATGACCCGAGCAAGGGTGGGGCATCCACCTGGATTCTCACCATGGCTCATCGTCGCGCGGTCGATCGCATCCGGTCCTCCCAGTCGAGCCGCGATCGTGACACCAGGGTCGGCATCCGCGATTTCGCTCCCGAGTATGACTCGGTGGCCGAGTCCGTCGAAATCCGGATCGAGCACGAGCGGGTGGAGAAGGCCATGGCTCGGCTCACCGAACTGCAGCGCCAGGCCGTTTCACTCGCGTACTACGGCGGGTACAGCCACAGTGAGGTGGCGACAATGTTGTCCGTGCCAATCGGCACGGTCAAGACGCGACTGCGCGACGGCATGATCCGCCTGCGTGACGAACTGGGGGTCGGCTCATGACCGCCCGGGGCAGGAAAGACCTCGCCACCAACACGGGCGCCTATGTTCTCAACGCGTTGGATGCCGACGAGCGGAGCGAGCTCGAAGCCCAGCTCGCCGACTCGGAACAGGCAAGGCACGAGGTGACGGAGTTGACCGACACCGCAGTGCTGCTCGGGCTCGCCGTTCGTCCGGTTGAACCCTCCGCCGCCCTGAAAGAGCGCCTGATGGGCAGGATCGCGAGCACGCCGCAGCTGTCGAAGGTCATTCCGCCGGTGGCTGCCCTCGTGCCTGGCTCACCAGGGGACGTGCCGCTCGGTGGGCCGTCCACGAGCGCGAGCGACACGGCGAAGTCGCGCTGGTTTACGCGGCCGGTGATAGCCCTGACCGCGGTCGCCGCGGCGGTCGCACTGATCGTCGGCGGGGGAGTGGTCGCCAACATCGTGCAGAACTCCGGGGACCAGACCCACCAGGCGAACGAGCTTGCCCAAATCACCAACGCGCCGGATGCCACGTCCGCCGTGTCGCCCGTCTCCACCGGGGGCACGGCGAAACTCGTCTGGGCGGCCAGCGTTGGCAAGTCCATGCTGACGATGACCGGGGTCGCAACGCTGCCGAGCGACAAGACCTACGAGCTCTGGTACATCGATGCGACGGGTGCCGCTACGCCTGCCGGCCTGCTCGACATCAACGGCGACAGTGATTGGCGTGTTCTCGACGGCACGATGCATGCGGGTGACACCGTCGGTGTGACCATCGAGCCGCGCGGGGGATCCGGTGCGCCGACGACCAAGCCGGTCGTCGCGATCGCGTCAGCCTAGAGCGCGCTGCTGGCGGCGCCAGTTATCCGAACTTGCCGGACACGTAGTCCTCAGTAGCCTGAACGCTCGGCTTGGAGAAGATCGTGTTGGTGTCGTTGTACTCAATGAGCTTGCCCGGCTTGCCGGTTCCGGCGATGTTGAAGAACGCGGTCCGGTCGGAGACGCGGCTCGCCTGCTGCATGTTGTGCGTCACGATCACGATCGTGTAGGCGAGTTTCAACTCTTCGATGAGGTCTTCGATGGCCAGCGTCGAGATCGGGTCGAGTGCGGAGCAGGGCTCGTCCATGAGGATCACCTCGGGTGAGACGGCGATCGCCCGGGCGATGCACAGGCGCTGCTGCTGGCCGCCCGAGAGTCCGGATCCCGGGAGCGCCAGGCGGTCCTTGACCTCGTTCCAGAGATTGGCGCCCTGCAGCGACTTCTCGACCAGTTCGTCGCCGTCGGCTTTCGACATCCGGCGGTTGTTGAGCTTGACCCCGGCGAGCACGTTGTCGCGAATCGACATGGTCGGAAACGGGTTGGGGCGCTGGAACACCATGCCGACCTCGCGCCGCACGAGCACGGGGTCGACGCCCGGCCCGTACAGGTTGTTGCCGTCGATCAGCACCTCACCCTCCACGTACGCGCCAGGAATCACCTCGTGCATGCGGTTCAGCGTGCGGAGGAACGTCGACTTGCCGCATCCGCTCGGGCCGATGAACGCGGTGACCGTGCGTGGCTCGATGGTGAGGGTGACGTCCTCAACGGCCTTGAACTTTCCGTAGAAGACATTCAGGTCTTTGACTTCGATGCGCTTGGACACGAGTTTCCTTCGGGGTGGATGCCGCTTAGCGGCCGAGCTTGGGAGAGAAGATTCGGGCGACCAGCCGGGCGATGAGGTTCAGCGCCATGACGATCAGGATCAGGGTGAGCGCGGCCGCCCAGGCCCGGCTGACGAACGCGTTCTGGTCTGCGCCCTGGGCGGCGTACTGCATGTAGACGAAGACCGGGACGGACATCATCCGATCACTGAAGAGGTTCAGGTTCATGCTCGCGGTAGTACCGGCGATGATCAGCAGGGGCGCCGTCTCGCCGATGACGCGGGCGATGGCCAGCGTGACCCCGGTGGTGATGCCGGGAAGGGCAGTCGGAATCACGATCTTGAGAACGGTCAGCCACTTCGGCACCCCCAGCGCGAACGACGCCTCGCGCAGCTCGTTGGGAACGAGTTTGAGCATCTCCTCGGACGACCGAACGACGATCGGGATCATCAGCACCGACAGCGCGACCGCGCCGCCGAATCCGGACCGGTAGCCGGGGTTGTTGGTGATGAGGGCGAACAGCGAGAATGCGAAGAGGCCGGCCACGATCGATGGGATGCCGGTCATGACGTCGACGAGGAACGTGATGATGCGCGCGAGCCAGCCGCGGCCGTATTCGACCAGGTAGATGGAGGTCAGCAGGCCGATGGGCACCGAAATGATCGTCGCGGCAAGAGTGATCTCGATCGTGCCGTAGAGGGCGTGTACGACGCCCCCGCTGGCGTCCGTGACGTTGCGCATCGACTGCGAGAAGAACGACGGCTCGATCATGCGTCCGAGGCCATTCGCGACGACGGTGTACAGCAGCGAGATCAGCGGCAGCAGCGCCACGATGAAGGCGGTGCTGACCAGCGAGGTGATCAGCCGATCGGTGGCCTTGCGCACGCCCTCAACCAGCAACGACAGCACGTAGATGAGCACGTCGAACAGCACGGTGCCGAGGAAGATCGCCGCCACGATGTTGAAGTCCTTGGCGCCCGTGGCCGTCTTCACCAGCAGGAAGACGATCGACATGAGAACCCAGCTGCCGAGCAGGACCATCCATACCGATCCGCGGGGCAGTTTGCCGGTCGTCAGGGAGTTGGCGATGCCGACGTTCGCGCCGGTTGCAGTCTGCGCGCTCATCAGTTGGCTCCCGAGAAGGCCTTACGGCGACTGACGACGAAGCGAGCGATAGCGTTCACGGCAAAGGTGATGACGAAGAGGATGAGGCCGGAGGCGATGAGGGCGTTGACGCCGAGTCCGGCTGCTTCCGCAAACTGGTTCGCGATGTTCGCGGCGATCGTGTTCGGGTTCTGCGAGGTGAGCAGGAAGAAGTTGACGACGAGCGCGGGGGAGAGCACTATCGCGACGGCCAGCGTCTCGCCGAGCGCCCTGCCGAGGCCCAGCATTGCGGAGGAGACGATGCCGGGCCGCGCGAACGGCAGAACGGCGGTGCGGATCATTTCCCAGCGGGTTGCGCCGAGTGCGAGCGCCGCCTCCTCATGCAGGCGAGGCGTCTGCAGGAAGATCTCGCGGTTGACCGCGGTCATGATGGGCAGGATCATCACGGCGAGGACGATAGCGACGGTGAGGATCGTGCGGCCGGTACCGGACACGGTGCCGCCGAAGATCGGGATCCACCCGAGGTTGGTGTTCAGCCAGGCGTAGAACGGCTGCACGGCGGGCGCCAGCACGGTGACGCCCCACAGGCCAAAGACGACAGACGGCACGGCGGCCAGCAGGTCCACGATGTAGCCGAGGGCGGATGCAATGCGACGCGGTGCGTAGTGCGAGATGAAGAGTGCGATACCAATCGCGAGCGGGGTCGCGATGATCAGGGCGATTGCGGCGGCCCAAACGGTGCCGAAGACGAGCGGCCCGACGTAGACCCAGAAATTGGGGGCGCTGTCGGGCAGGGCGCCCTTGGGGGCGACCAGGGCCGGAATGCTCTGCACCACCAGGAAGATGGCGACGGCGGCAAGGATGGCAAGGATCAGTGATCCGGCGATGATCGTGGCAGAAGAGAACACGCGATCGCCGGGCCGCACTCGGGCCTTGATAACGCGCGGCGGTTCGGTGGTCATTCTCGGCCTTCTGAAGTCCTCGTCGGGTACGTCGGGAAAGTGGTTCTACCCGCACAGTCGACCCGGGCTGCGCGCTGGGCGCCACCCGGGTCGACTTTGTGAAGCGTGTTACTTGATGGTAGCGACAGCAGCAGCGACCTTGGTGGCAAGGTCAGGCGCGAGCGGCGCAGAACCAGCAGCCTTGGCGGCGCTGGCCTGGCCCGCGCTGGATGCGACATAGGTTGCGTACGCCTTCACTAGCGCGCCCTTGGCGTCATCCTTGTAGTCGTTGCAGACAATCAGGTAGCTGACCAGAACCATCGGCCACGCGTTGGCGTCGGTGTTCTTGCGGTCGATCGTGATCGCCAGGTCGTTCGCACCGCGCGCGTCGGCCAGCGGGGACTTGGCAACGACATCCGCTGCACCGGCCGCGTTGATCTTCACGTAGCTGGAGCCGACCTTGAGTTCGGCGATGCCGAGGCCGGTCGCGGCTGACTCGTCGAGGTAGGCGATGCTGTTCTTGGTTGCCTTGGCGGCATCCGCGACTCCGGAGCCGCCCTTGGCAGCGTCACCGACCTGGTAGGGGTAGGTCTGCGCGGCGGGTGCATCCCACACGGCCGGAGCGTTGGCGCTCAGGTACTCCGTGAAGTTCTGGGTCGTACCGGAGTCGTCTGAACGGTGAACCACGGTGATCTTCGCGCTCGGAAGCGTCACGCCGGGGTTCTGGGCGGTGATCGCCTTGTCATTCCAGGTCGTGATCGTTCCCTTGAAGATGCCGGCGATCGTCGTCGCGTCGAGCTTCAGGTCGGTCACGCCGGCGAGGTTGTACGCAACGGCAATCGGCGAGATGTAGACCGGGAGATCGATCATCTTGGTGCCGGCGGCGCACAGCGGCGAGACGGTGGCCAGCTCTTCGGCCTTCAGGGCGGCGTCAGAACCGGCGAAGTCTGCAGCGCCGGAGGTGAAGCTCGTGCGGCCGGCGCCCGAGCCCTGCGGATCGTAGTTGATGGTCGCGCCCGAGTTGGCGGTCTGGAAGTCGGCGGCCCAGGCGGTTTCGGCTGCGGCCTGTGCGGACGATCCGATGCCGCTGAGGGTGCCGGAGAGTGCGCTCGTCGAGGCTCCGCCCGACGGCGTCTCGTTCGTGGCACAGGAAGAGAGAAGAATCGCGGCTGCGACGGCAACGACAGCGATGCTGCCGGTACGTGTCAAGTTCACAGTGTTCCAATCAGGGATGTGTGATTTCAGGATGTGGGCCGGTGCGACCCGCTATCGAAGCTACGTCGACGGGTTAACCGCGAACGCGCCGCAGGGTGAACGGAAGGTGAACGAACTGCTAACGGTTCACTCCGCGGTTGGGCTGTGCGTTTCGATCGCGACGATGCCCGCATCCGGATGCTCGGCCGAAATGTGCAGCACGGTGTATTCCCCGGTCGAGAGTCGGGCGGCCGCACGCAGTGCGCTCGTCACCACGGTGTTGGTCTGGCGCGCGACCTCATCGATGATCGCGGGAAGCACGGGCCCGTGGCTGCAGAGCACTGCTGTCTGCATGCGCCTCAGGCGCTTCGCGACGACTGACGAGACCGACGCGGTGTCGTCCTCCCAGGCATCCTGGCTGATCTTGGCCGTCTCGCGCACCGGAAGACCGGTCAATCGGGCCGTCGGTGCGAGAGTCTGAACGCACCGCACCGCCGTGCTGCTCGCAAGCCTGGCCGGTCGGAAGGCCGCGATGCCCATGGCTATGCTCGCGGCCTGGTCGACGCCGCGCTGCAGGAGCGGGCGCGTCGCATCCGGCCCATCCCAGCTTTCAGCGGGGACCGCTTTGCCATGCCGCAGGGCGATGATGGCGAACGTGCGGGCGTTTCCCGCGGCCAGCCGCTCGGCAAAAGCGTCGACCACCTCGATGTCGTGCGGGTAGCTCAGCCGTTTGCGCGCCTTCGCCAGCGACACCCACTCCAACGCGTCGATCTCGTCGTTCGGCGTGAAGCGCGAGGCCTCGAGCGTGTTCCCGTCGACCTCTGCCGACCAGTAGTACACGAGCTTGTCGCGGCCGTTCGGAAGCACGTAGCTGATCTGGCCGAGGGGAGCGCCGAGCACGATGGTGAGACCCGTCTCCTCCGCAATTTCGCGAACGGCGGTCTGGGGCAGGGTCTCGCCGGGGTCGACCTTGCCCTTCGGCAGGGAGACATCCCTGTGCTGCGTACGGTGAACGAGAAGGATGCGCGCATCGCCGTCCACGATTCGCCAGCACACCGCACCCGCTGCAATAACCGGCGTGGTCGCCGTCGGCACTGCGCTCATCAAAACCTGCTCATCGAATCGTGCTCATCGAATCGGCCCCGAACGGCGGCGTTGCTGGATCTGCGCCATCAGCACGTTCTGCAGGTCCTGAAGCGGAACGCCATTCTCATCCACGGCATGGCGGATCCAGGCGCCGGACTCGTCGAGCCACCACGAGGAGGTCTCGTCGGACATCGACAGGTCGAAGAGGTCGTCGATCTCCGCGAGGTGATCCGGGTCGTTGAGCCGCACGAGCGCCTCGACCCTGCGGTCAAGGTTGCGGTGCATCATGTCCGCGCTGCCGATGTAGACCTGGCGGTCGCCGCCATTGACGAAGGAGAAGATGCGGGAGTGCTCGAGGTAGCGGCCGAGGAGGGAACGTACCCGGATGTTCTCGCTGATGCCCTCCCGTTCCGGCCGCAGCGAGCAGATTCCCCTCACCACGATGTCGACCGGAACACCCGCGTTACTGGCACGGTACAGCGCGTCGATGATCGCCTCATCCACGATGGAGTTCACCTTGATCCGGATGCCCGACGGCAGGCCGTCCCGAGCGTTTTCCGCCTCGGTGGCGATGCGCTTGAGCAGGCCCTTGCGCAGGTGGAGGGGGGCGACGAGCAGCCGCTTGAACTTCTTCTCGATGGCATAGCCCGAGAGCTCGTTGAACAGGCGGGTGAGGTCTTTGCCGACCGTGTCGCTGTCGGTGAGCAGGCCGAGATCCTCGTAGATGCGGCTCGTCTTCGGGTTGTAGTTGCCGGTGCCGATGTGGCTGTAGTGCTTGAGCGCGCCGTTCTTCTCCTGGCGTACGACCAGCGCCAGCTTGCAGTGCGTCTTCAGGCCGACGAGGCCGTAGACGACGTGCACGCCCGCCTTCTCGAGCTTGCGCGCCCAGCTGATGTTCGCCGTCTCGTCGAAGCGCGCCTTGATCTCGACCAGTGCCAGCACGGCCTTTCCGGACTGCGCCGCATCGATGAGCGCCTCCACGATCGGGCTGTCGCCGCTGGTGCGATATAGCGTCTGCTTGATCGCGAGTACGTTCGGGTCGGCGGCGGCCTGCTCGAGGAACGCCTGCACGCTGGTGGCAAACGACTCGTACGGATGATGCAGCAGGATGTCGCGCCGCGTGATCGACGCAAAGATGTCGGGCACCTCGGTCGCCTCCGTCGGCAGCAGGTTCGCGCTGGTCGTCGGCAGGCTCTTCGGATACTTCAGCAGCGGCCGGTCGATGCGGGTGACCTCGAACAGGCCGCCCAGGTCGAGGGGGGCGGGCAGGCGGTACACCTCCTGCGCGGTGATGTCGAGCTCCTGCATGAGCAGGCTGAGGGTGACGTCATCCATGTCGTCCGTGATTTCGAGCCGGATGGGCGGGCCGAACCGTCGCTTCAGCAGCTCCTTCTCGAGCGCCTGGATCAGGTTCTCCGACTCGTCCTCTTCGATCTCCACGTCTTCGTTGCGTGTGACGCGGAACTCGTGGTGCTCGAGGATCTGCATCCCGGGGAACAGGTCTTCCATGTGATTGGAGATGAGGTCTTCGAGGGGGATGAAGCGCAGGCGACCGCTGTCGTCATCCGGAAGCTGCACGAAACGCGGCAGCACGCTGGGAACCTTGACGCGGGCGAACTCGACGCGGTTCGTCTTCGGGCTGCGCACGCGGATGGAGAGGTTGAGCGAGAGTCCCGAGATGTAGGGGAACGGATGCGCGGGGTCGACCGCAAGCGGCATCAGCACCGGGAAGATCTGGGCCGAGAAGATCTCGTCGACGCGAACGCGGTCGCTCTCTTCGAGGTCGGACCAGGACTCGATGTGGATGCCCGCGTCATCCATCGCCGGTTTGACCTGCTCGTGGAAGACGCGCGCGTGCCGGTTCTGCAGCTCGTGCGCGGCCGCGCTGATGTCGGCGAGTGCCTGCAGGGGGGTGCGGCCGAGGTTCGTGGGCACGGCGAGGCCGGTCGCGATGCGGCGCTTGAGCCCGGCGACGCGCACCATGAAGAACTCATCGAGGTTCGTGGAGAAGATCGCGAGAAAGTTTGCGCGCTCCAGCAGCGGCACGTTCGGGTCTTCGGCGAGCTCGAGCACGCGCTGGTTGAACGCGAGCCAGCTCAGTTCGCGATCGAGGTAGCGGTCGGCGGGGAGGGAGCCGTCGTCGACGGAGGTGGATTCATCCTCGTAGTCGTCGAGGTAATCCGCGCCGACGGCCGCATCGGTCTGGTACGCCTCGGATTCCATCCCCCAATACTGGCACCCGTGGCCGAGCGGCGTGGTTCGCGCACGTTAACTCTGGGCATTCCCCCATTGCGGAGGACGACACGCCGCGCTGTCGCGTTCGTGGGGCTCCGGCGCGGCGTGTCATCCTCCGGAATGGGTTTGGTACTGGATGTCGACCGACGCTTCGGTGAAGCCGAACGAGCGGTAGAGCCGCAGCGCGGCCTCGTTGTCGCCCTCAACGTAGAGGTGCGCCGAATGGATGCCCCGCTCGAGCAGGCGCGCAACGCCGGCCTCCACGAGCGTGCGGCCGAGCCCCTCGCCCTGATGGTCGGGATCGACGCCGACCACGTAAAACTCGCCCAGCTGACCCTCGATCTTCAGCCAGCAGAAGCCGAACAGGATGCCGTCCCGCTCCAGCAGCAAAAAGTCGTCTGCCCGAAACCACGGCTCGCTCTCGAGCACCTGCAGGTCGGCGAGAGTGACCCGGCCCTGCTCCTCGTGGGACGCGAAGGTGCGCGCGTTGACGTCGAGCCAGGCTCGCTCGTCCTGCCCGACGCTGAAGGATCGCTGCTCGACGGGCGCCGCGGTCGAAGTCGGTTGCGATCCCGAGGACGGTTGCGAGGACGGTCGCTCACGGAGGTTGGCCGCGAGGTGCAGGAGGGTTCGGACCGCCACCAGCCCGTGGCTGGCGGCGAGGGCACGGGCGGCGGGGTGGTCCCCGTGAGCCCAGATGCGCAGCCCACCAGGCGAGGTCGACAGCAGGGTCTCGAGAAGTGCCGTTCCGTTGCCGCGGCCGCGGGCATCCGGGTCGACGACGAATTCCGCCTCCGCGTCATCGGTGCCAGGCCGAACCAGCGCCGCGGCCACCTCGCCGATAGAGACAAGGGAGCGGGCTCCCTGTCGGTACTCGACCAGGGCGCCATCCGAGAATGGGGGACTGCCGTCCGCGCCGCGGGCGCGATCCGCGAGGGCGAACAGCCAGTCAGGATCCGACTGGGCTGAGTCGCTCATTGTCGTCTTCGTAGACGTTGAAGCGGTACCCGACGTTGCGAACGGTTCCGATGAGCGACTCGAGGTCGCCGAGCTTGGCGCGCAGGCGACGCACGTGCACGTCAACGGTGCGCGTGCCGCCGAAGTAGTCGTAGCCCCACACCTCGCTGAGCAGCTGTTCGCGGGTGAACACGCGCGACGGGTGCGTTGCGAAGAACCGCAGCAGCTCGAACTCCTTGAAGGTGAGGTCGAGTGGGCGTCCATGCACCTTCGCCGAGTAGCTCGCCTCGTCGATCACGACGCCGGAGGCCTGGATCTTCGAGCTCGACTTATCGGCGATCATGCGGCCGATGACGAGCCGGACGCGCGCATCCACCTCGGCTGGACCGGCCGATTCGAGGATGACGTCGTCCACTCCCCAGTCCGCGCTGACGGCGGTGAGTCCGCCCTCGGTGAGAACGAGTACCAGCGGAACGTTGAGCCCCGTCGTGTTCAGGATCTTGCAGAGGGACTTTGCGCTGGCCAGATCCTGGCGCGCATCCACGATGATCAGATCGGAAGTCGGGGCGCTGATCAGCGACGCGGGCGATGCCGGGATCTGCCGGACCTTATGGCTGAGAAGCCCCAGGGCGGGTAGGACCTCGGTGTCGACCGCAGAGGTCAGTATCAACAGCTGCGCCACGGGGTCCTCCAAAGTGCGTGGGGACAGTCTATAAGCGCCTTAAGATCGGTATGTGACGACGAAGCTTCCGAGCATCCTGGCTGTCTGGGCCGTCGCCGTCGTGGGGGCGATCCTGGTCGCGGTGCTTTCGCCGAACGACGAATACTTCTCCTGGCTGACAATCGCGCTCGCGAGCGTCACTCTGCTCACCTTCGTAATCCAGCTCGCGGTGTCGGAGAAAGAAGGGCTCGTGCTGCGGGTGATGGCATCACTCGGTGGCGCGGTGCTGATTCTCGGGGTTGCGACGGCCGTGCTCGCCTTTGTTCACGCGTAGGATTAAACAATGCTGCTCGCCCTTGAACTCTTCTACATCGGACTCCTCGTTCTCGCGGCGCTTTCGATCGGGTTCATCTCCGTTGTCGTGCTGTACAACCTGTTTCGGGGCCAGCGCTAAGCGCTGCGCGGTTCGCCCGTGATCGACCTCGACGCGAAACTTCCGTCGGAGCTTGTTCCGCTCTCCTGGCTCATCGGGGTCTGGGAGGGCACAGGCGTGGTGAACTACGAGATCGGCGACGAGACCGTCAACCACGAGTTCGGCCAGCGCGTCTCGTTCAGCCAGGACGGCCTGCCCTTCCTCAACTACTCCTCCTACACCTGGCTGCTGGATGAGCAGTTGACCCCTCTCGTTGCCGAAACCGGCTACTGGCGCCTGAGCCGCGGCGCGACCGACGGCGACGCCGGGCCGGGGATGCTGCCGGCCACTGGTCCGCGCCCCTTTGCGACCGCGGAAGCCGTCGAGACGCTTCGCAACGAGGTCGGCGGGTTCGATATCGAGGTGTCGCTGCTGCATCCGGGCGGAATCAATGAGTTGTATCTCGGTCGCGTGAAAGGCCCGCGAATCGACCTCGCGACGGATGCGGTCATGCGCACCGCCACCGCGAAGGAGTACGCGGCGGCCACCCGCATCTACGGGCTCGTCGACGGCCACCTGCTCTGGGCCTGGGACATCGCCGCCCTCGGCCAGGACCTACGCACCCACTCCTCCGGAAGGCTCGCCCGTGTCGACTGACCCGTTTGAATCCCTGCAGGGCGCCGTTGGAAGCCCGCCGCAGCACTATGGCAACCCGCTCGGGGAGCAGCGTCTGCTGGCATCCGGCGACGCCGTCGTCGACCTGTCCGATCGTGCCGTCCTCACCGTGACGGGGCCGGACCGCCTCACCTGGATCGACTCGCTCACCACCCAGGCCGTAGCCGGCCTCGCCCCCGGCGCATCGGCCGAGACCCTGCTGCTCGACCCGACCGGGCGGCTGGAGTACGCCGTCCGCCTGCTCGACGATGGTGTCTCGACCTGGCTGCTGCTCGAGGCCGACGAGGGTGAGGGCCTTCTCGCCTGGCTCGATCGGATGCGGTTCATGCTCCGCGTGGAACTGGCCGATCGCACGGCCGACTTTGCCACCATCGGAACGCTCGGCTCGCCCGCCCTTGCGCCCGCCGCGCCCAACGACGTCGCGCTCGCCTGGCGCGACCCGTGGGTTTCCGTCGTCGCGGGCGGCCACCAGTACGCGCAGGTCGCCGACCACCCGGCCAGCTCCTGGACCTACTCCGAGCTGCTCATCGAGCGCTCGCGTCTCGCCGAGGCGGCCGCGCTGCCGGTGGCCGGCACGCTCGCCCTCGAGGCGCTCCGCATCGCCGCGTGGCGCCCGCGGCGCGCAACGGAGGCGGACGAGCGCACGATCCCGCACGAGCTGGACTGGCTCCGCTCCGCCGTTCACCTCTCTAAGGGCTGCTACCGCGGGCAGGAGACTGTCGCAAAGGTGCACAACCTCGGCCACCCACCGCGGCGGCTGGTACTGCTGCACCTGGACGGTTCCGACGGGGTGTTGCCAGCACACGGCGATCCCGTGTCGAGTGACGGCGCCCAGGTGGGGGCGGTCACCTCGTCTGCGCTGCATTTCGAGCTGGGCCCGATCGCGCTCGCCGTGGTGAAGCGCAACACCTCCCCGACGGCCGACCTTTCCGTTGCGACCGACGGCATAGAGATCGCAGCGGCGCAGGAGGTCATCGTGCCGCCGGATGCGGGGGCGGAGGCCGACATCCCGCGCCTTCCCCGACTGGGCGCGGTCAGGCGCTAGGAATGGCGCCGACGGCGTCAGCTCGTTCCCTCGCGCGCTTTGAACGGCGCATCCGTCGCCGGCTGGGCGTTCAGCTCGCCCTCGACCGCACGGCCGCCTCGCTGCCGGCGATCCTGCAGATCGTGGTCGGCGTCATCGCCAGCTACTCGATCGCGTTCTATGCGCTCGGACACACCAGCCCGCTGCTGGCGATCACGGTCGTCATCTCGTCGCTCGGATTCGCGCGGGATGCCCGGCCGCGCCGCGTGCTGGAGTCGGCCGTCGGCATCCTCGTCGGTGTCGCGCTCAGCGAGGTGCTGTTGCTCGGAATCGGTCGCGGCCTGTGGCAGATGGCGCTCACCCTGCTCGTGACGCTGGTGGTCGCCCGGCTGGTGACCTCGAGCAACGCGTTCGCGATCGCGGCCGGGGTGCAGTCAATGCTCGTGCTGGTGTTGCCGACCGCGCCCGGTGGCGTCTTCAACCGAAGCATCGACGCGGCGGTGGGCGGGGTGATCGCGCTCGCCGTGACCGCGCTGGTTCCGCGCGATCCTCGGCGGATCGCGGGACGCGACGCGCGCAGGCTGCTCTCGACGCTGACCGAATCGCTCGGCACCCTGGTCACCGGGCTGCGCGACGGCGATGAGGGTGCCGCATCCCTCTCGATCACGCGGCTGCGTCGCACGCAGTCGCTCGTCGACGACTGGTCGTCGTCGCTGGAGTCGGCGATCGCGATCGCGCGTATCTCCCCGTTTCTGCGCCGCCACCTGGCCGAACTGCGCCACCAGGCGCGGGTGCTCGCCGGCATGGACCTCGCGGCTCGTCACCTGAGGGTGATCGCGCGCCGGGCATCCTTCCTGGTCAGGGACGGCCGCTCACGACCTGAGATTGCGAACCTCCTCGCCCGCGTCAACCAGGACGTCGTGCTGCTCGGCGAGAGCATCGACCGACCTGATGCCGCTGCCGCGGCAGCGCGCGACCTGGCCGACATTGCGACGACGCTCGATCCCGCGGAGTTGATCCCGGACGCCGCCGTCACCGACTCGGTTCTCGTGCTTCTCGTGCGGCCCCTCGTCGTGGACCTGCTCGTCGCGGCCGGTCGCGACGAGGACCAGGCGCGCGCGCTGCTGCCCGTCCTCTCCGGCTAAAACCCCCATTGCGGAGGATGACACGCCGCAACGGGGGCGCGCGCGGCTCCCCACGCGGCGTGTCGTCCTCCGCAATGGGGGCGGCTAGAGGGGCGCGACGGCCTGCCAGTCGATGGTGAGCTCGCCCAGCCTCCAGCGCGCCCTCGTTCCGCGCACCGGCCAGCCGGCGTTCCGCATCCCCTCGACCGCAGCGATCCAGCGCTGGGACGCGCCGTAGACCGACAGCGCCGCGTTGTAGCTCCACAGCCGGTCGAGATCGTTCAGGAACGAATGGATGCGCTCGCCCGGCACATTGCGATGGATGAGCGCCTTCGGCAGTCGCTCGGCCACGATCGAGGGCTTCTCTAGCTCCGCCAGCCGCAGGCTGAGCGTGAGCGACTGCGGCCCCTCGGCGGTGAGATCGACCCAGCTGCAGACCCTTCCGACCTCATTGCAGGTGCCCTCGACCAGCACGCCGCCGGGCTGCAGCCGGGCGAGCATCCGGTCCCAGGCGGCGGGCACCTCCGACTCGTCGTACTGCCGCAGCACATTGAACGCCCGGATGACCGTTGCCAGGCGTTCGCGGGGCAGCGGTACCTCGAACCCGCCCAGCCGGAAGCTCACCCCGGGCCGGGCGGAGAGCGCGGCCAGCCGCACGCGGTCAGGGTCGATCTCGATCCCGATGACCTCGACATCCGGCCGCACCCGCGCGAGCCGGGCGTGCAGTTCGAGCGGTGTCGTCGCGCTCGCGCCGTAGCCCAGGTCGACGACGAGCGGATCCGCCGCCCGACGCAGCGCCGGCAGGGTCGCAATCCAGCGGTCGACGCGGCGCAGCCGGTTCGTGCCCGTCGTGCCGCGCGTGACCCGCCCCTCCGCCATGCGTCCATTCTCGCCTCTTGCGTAACGCAATTCGTCACCAGCGCCGCGGCACGAATGGCAGGAATTAGCCCGTGGGCAGCGTCGATAAGCTGAAGCCATGACTTCGACGCTGATCCTGCTGCGGCACGGCAACTCCGACTGGAACCAGAAAAACCTCTTCACCGGTTGGGTGGATGTCCGCCTCAGCGACCAGGGAGTCACCGAGGCCAGGCGCGCCGGCGAACTGCTCGCGGGATCCGGGCTCACGCCGGAAATCCTCTACACGAGCGTGCTCACGCGTGCGATCCAGACCGCGAACCTCGCTCTCGAGGTCGCCGACCGCCTGTGGATTCCGGTCAAGCGCAGCTGGCGCCTCAACGAGCGCCACTACGGCGCGCTGCAGGGCAAGGACAAGGCGCAAACCCTCGAGGAGTACGGCGCCGAGAAGTTCCAGGTGTGGCGCCGCAGCTTCGACGTGCCCCCGCCCCCGCTCGACGACGATGCTGAGTACAGCCAGGTCGACGATGAGCGTTACGTGGGCATCGACGGCGAGATTCCGCGCACCGAGTCGCTGAAGCTGGTGATCGACCGGATGCTGCCCTACTGGGAGTCCGACATCACCAAGGATCTCGCCGCGGGCAAGACCGTCCTGGTCACCGCGCACGGCAACAGCCTGCGCGCGCTGGTGAAGCACCTCGACAACATCAGCGACGAGGACATCGCCGAGTTGAACATCCCCACCGGCATCCCGCTGGTCTACGAGCTCGACGACGACTTTCGCCCGACCGCGCCGGGCGTGTACCTCGACCCCGAGGCTGCCGCCGCCGGTGCGGCCGCGGTCGCCAACCAGGGCAAGAAGTAGCGCCAGTGGCGACTTTCGGCGCGCTCGGGTTCGCGACGAACTACGAGGTGCAGCTCGATCCTGAGCTCGCGCCGGAAGACGACTGGGGCATGCACGCCCTCCCGCTCGGTCTCTGGCCGTCCCGCACGGCGCTGGAGCCCGTCGCCGTCGTGACGCCGGCCGGCCTCGAACCGTGGGTCGGGATGGTGCCGCCGGCGAGGCCCGGCACGCTCCTGGGCACGCCGAGCCCGGATGCGATGGTGCGGTTGCCCGAGCGCGGCCAGCGCGGCGGCGCGTTCATCCCGGTGCGCTCGCCCGAGGCCATGGTGCCGCTCGAGACCTACATGGCCCTCCCGACGCCCGTGCATGACCTCGGCCTGCTGCTCCTGGTGGAGTTCACCGAGATCGTCGCGGTCGGCGCGGACGGCATCCTGTGGCGCAGCGGCCGCATCGTGCTGGACAAGCTGCGGGTGACCAAAGCGGATGCCACCGGCATCTTCTGCGAGGGCACACTTCTCGACTTCCAGGCTCCGAGCCGCGTGGTGCTCGACCCGAAGACCGGCGCGCAGATCGGCGGTGCCGACTACCGTGACGTTTTCGGCATCAACTTCGTGGAGCGACCGCAGAGCGCGCCCAACGAGGCCTGACTCACCCGCCGGAGACCACGAGCACGAGCCCGCCAACGCCGAGGATGCACGTGAAGGCGGCCGTTGCGAGCAGGAGCCCCGCTCCCGAACCGGGCGACACGCCCTGAGCCATCGCATCGGCCGCCCGTGTCGTTCGCCGACCGGCGACGATCCAGAGGATGCCGCAGGCGGCGACACAGGCCAGGGCAGGCACGAGCGCCCACACTCCGATCCCCTCGGCGGCGAGTCGCGACGCCCCCAGCCCGACAACGCCGAGGCCGAGCGACGTCCTGCGCCACGCCAGCGCGGTGCGCTCGGGCTGGAGCCCCGGGCGCGCGGTGGTCATCGGCCCAGCATCACGCCGACGAGCAGCACGATGCCGACGAGGGTGAGGAGCAGAGCCACGATGGGCATCAGGTTCGACGCGGGCAGCGGCCGATCCTCGCGCAGGGCCGCCTCGGTGCGCATCCACTGGACCCACGCGACGGCGGGCGTGACCACGCCGAGCACGAGCAGGAGCAGTGACGCGAGGAAGGTGAAGACCCGCGGCGCTGGCACGGCGATCACGTCGAGGGCTACCCCGGTGGCGAGGATGGCGAGGGAGAAGCTGGTCCAGGCGAGGAAGGTTCGCTCGTTGGCGAGCGTGAAGCGAGGGTCCGGCTCAGACCCACGCTCGTACAGGCGACGCGGAAACCGTAGGGGCATCGGCTACTCGGCCGCGGCCCATTCGCCGGTCGCGAGGTACTGCACTTTCTTGGCGATCGAAACCGCGTGGTCGGCGAAGCGCTCGTGGTAGCGGGAGGCGAGCGTCGCATCCACCGTGTCTACAGCGGCACCCTTCCAGGTCTCGCCGAGCACCTTGTCGAAGACGCTGAGGTGCAGCGCGTCGATCCGGTCATCGTCGTTGCGAATCTCTTCGGCGAGCCGGACATCCTCGGTGCGCAGCAGTTCCACGAGCTTCCTCGCGATCTCGACGTCGAGGGTGCCGAGCTTGCTGAACGTGCCGCGCAGGCTCTTGGGCACGACCTTGTCGGGAAAACGGTAGCGGGCCAGCTGTGCGATGTGCTCGGCCATGTCGCCCATGCGCTCGAGGGAGGCCGAGATGCGCAGGGCGCTCACCACGATGCGAAGGTCACGGGCAACCGGCTGCTGGCGGGCGAGGATGTTGATGGCCAGCTCGTCGAGTTCGAGGGCAGCCGCGTCGATCTTGTCGTCGTCGGCGATGACCGTTTCGGCGAGGCCGACGTTCGATTCGTTGAAGGCGGTGGTCGCGTTCTCGATCGATGTCGCGACGAGGCTGGCAATCTCGATGAGGCGTTCCTGCACCTCACGCAGCTCCTGCTGGAATACCTCGCGCATGTTGTTTATGTCCCTTGGTCAAGCAGGGCCAATCGCCCGCACAGATGAGACCACACTGCCCGGACAAAGTTAACGGCCAATGTCCGACGGCTGAACAATGCGTCACCTGCCGCGGACGGCCCACTTCGGCACTGAGCCACGCGTGAACTCCCGTCTAATCTAGTCGCTATGGACTCCGCACTGCTGGTGGCTCTGTCGCTGGCCTTCGGCGTCGTCGTGGGGGCTGGCATTGTCGTCGTCATCGTGCTCGCCGCGCGGCGTGGCCAGCACGCGGTGGACGTGGTCAGCAACGCGGTTCCGGATGGCGTCGACCAGGTCATCGATGCCCTGGAATCTGCGGGCGTGGTACTCGATCCGTCGAACAACGTCGTCAAGGCATCGCCGGGCGCGCTCGCCTTCGGACTGGTGTGGAACCACGCTCTCGTGCATCCGGAGCTCGTCGCCATGGTCGACCGCGCCCGCCGCCAGAACGAGCCCATCACCGACGAACTGCACCTGTCTCGCGGGCCGTTCGGTGAGGCCAACATCTACCTGTTCGTTCGCGTTGCCCGCCTCGGCGCGCGCTACATCCTGCTGCTCGCCGAGGACCGCACGGAGAGCTACCGGCTGGATGAGGTGCGCCGCGATTTCGTCGCAAACATCAGCCACGAGTTGAAGACGCCGATCGGCGCCGTCGGCCTGCTGGCGGAGGCCCTGGCGAGTGCCGCAAGCGAGCCGGTGCAGGTGAAGCGGTTCGCCAAGCGCCTCACCAAGGAGGCGGAGCGGCTGGCCCGCATCACCCAGGAGATCATCGACCTCTCCCGGCTGCAGGCCGCCGACGCGCTCACCAAGCCGGAGCTGGTCGAAATCGATCGGGTGATCTCCTCGGCCATCGACCAGAACCACGTTGCCGCGGACGCCAACCGCATTTCGATCGTCAGCGGCGGGGATGCCGGCACCGCCGTCTACGGTGACGAGGCGCTGCTGGTGGTGGCCCTTCACAACCTCATCGCGAACGCCATCCAGTACTCCCCGAAGGGCTCCCGCGTCGGAGTCGGCGTCAACTCCAGCGACGGGATCGTCGAGATTGCCGTCACCGACCAGGGCGTCGGCATCGCTGAGGACGAGCGCGACCGAGTGTTCGAGCGATTCTTCCGCGTCGACCCCGCGCGCAGCCGCCACACTGGCGGATCGGGACTCGGCCTCAGCATCGTCAAGCACGTGGTTCAAAACCACGGCGGCGACGTTCGCGTGTGGTCGCAGCACGGGCACGGTTCCACGTTCACCATCCGTCTTCCTGAGGCCTCCCCGGCCTCGGCGGCCAGCCTTGGAGCGATCGAGAAATGACCAGAATCCTGCTCGTCGAAGACGAGAAGTCGCTCAGCGAGCCACTCGCCTTCCTTCTCGAGCGCGAGGGCTACGAGACGGTAATCGCGGACGACGGGCACGCGGCCGTCGCCGAGTTCGATCGCAATGGCGCCGACGTCGTGCTGCTCGACCTCATGCTGCCCGGCCTTCCCGGCACCGAGGTGTGCCGCGAGATTCGCCAGCGGTCCACCGTGCCGATCATCATGCTGACCGCCAAGGACAGCGAGGTCGACATCGTCGTCGGGCTCGAGCTGGGAGCGGACGACTACGTGACAAAGCCCTATTCGACCCGGGAACTGCTCGCCCGCATCCGTGCCGTACTCCGTCGCCGCACCGAGGACGATGGCAGCCGGGAGGCCGTGCTCGAGGCGGGGAGCGTGCGCATGGATGTGGAACGCCACACGGTGTCAGTCGCCGGCAAGGAGACCCCGATGCCGCTCAAGGAGTTCGAACTGCTCGAGTTGCTCCTGCGCAATGCTGGTCGCGTACTGACCCGCGGTCAGCTGATCGATCGCGTGTGGGGCGCCGACTACTTCGGCGACACCAAGACGCTCGACGTGCACATCAAGCGCATCCGTTCGAAGATCGAGGATGCGCCGTCAGACCCGGTGCGGCTCGTCACCGTGCGCGGGCTCGGCTACCGCTTCGAGGCGTAGCGACCTCGCGGCCGCGGTGCCCTATGGGGCAGGGGTCGGTGTGCCGGTCGGAATGGGCGTGCCCGTCGACGTCGGCGTGGGAACCGGCGTCGGCACGAGGGTCGAGTAGGCCGTCAGGCTCGAGTCCAGTACCGGAACCTGCAATTCCTTGCCCGACTCCTGGCCGTACTGCACGAATAGCGGCAACAGAGTGCCGGGCTTCGACGACGTGTTGGGGAGCACCAGCTGCGGCGTGGTGCCATTGCCGAAGGAGATCACGCCGTGCGCCGGAACCGGGATGCTCGCGCTCGAGCCGGTGCCGGGCTTGCCAGCGCCGAAGCCGTACTGCAGCGTCGCGGAGATCTCGGTGTCGCCGGTGTTCACGAGCACCATCACCAGGTTGACGGACTTGCCGTCATTGGTGATGCCGAAGGCGTTGCGCACCTGCAGGTTGCCGACCGTCGCGCTGACTCCGTCACTGGCATCGTAATTCGCCAGCGTGCCCTGCGGTGCAAAGAACGAGCACCCGGATGCGCCGAGCGTCAGGCCCGCCGCCAACACAATGGACGCCGCAACTCGTGCTCGCACAGGACCCTCCAGAACCGCCAAAACCAGTCGTTCGATTAGCTTACCTAGGCCGGTCGTCGACGGTAGGTAAGGCCAGCCTTACTGAGAGGCCCCTGTGATAAACTGGGTGTCTTCGAACGGAGCCCATTCATGCTTTTTGAGGTCGGCGAGACAGTCGTTTACCCGCATCACGGCGCTGCAACCATCACCGAGGTGAAGAAGAGAATCATCAGGGGCGAAGAGAAGCTTTACCTGAAGCTCAACGTGACCCAGGGTGACCTGACGATCGAAGTTCCCGCGGAAAACGTCGACCTCGTCGGCGTTCGCGATGTCATCGGCAAGGAGGGCCTCGACCGCGTCTTCGACGTGCTGCGTGCCCCCTTCACCGAGGAGCCGACCAACTGGTCACGCCGCTACAAGGCGAACCTCGAGAAGCTCGCCTCCGGCGATGTGATCAAGGTATCGGAGGTCGTGCGCGACCTGTGGCGTCGCGACCAGGATCGCGGGCTCTCGGCTGGCGAGAAGCGCATGCTGGCGAAGGCGCGCCAGATCCTCATTTCTGAGCTCGCGCTCGCCGAGAAGACGGACGAAGAGCAGGCATCGACCGTTCTCGACGAGGTGCTGGCCTCCTAACCCGGCCAGGCGGGGGAGACCGTGGCACAACTGGGCGTGGTCGTCGTTGCGGCCGGCCGGGGCACGAGGCTGGGCGGAACCGAGCCCAAGGCGTTCGTCGAGCTGAATGGCAAGACGCTTCTTGAGCGGGCTCTCGAGCCTCTGTTCGAGATCGAAGAACCGGTTGAGATCGTTGTCGTGGTCGCGGGCGACCGCGCGGAGCACGCCCGGGAGATTGTCCGCCGCGTTGCCGGCGTCGCCGGTGAGCACGTTCGGGTTGTCGAGGGCGGCGCCGAGCGCCACTGGTCGGTCGCCAACGGGCTGGCGGCACTCTCAGACCAGGTGGACGTGGTCCTGGTTCACGACGCCGCACGCGCCCTCACTCCCGCCGCGCTCTTTCGGTCTGTCGCCGCCGAGGTACGTCGCACGGGCGACGGCGTCATTCCCGGCCTCCAGGTGGCCGACACGATCAAACGGGTGGATGCCGGGCTCGCGATCGAAACCGTCGACCGTTCCGAGTTGGCGGCCGTGCAAACGCCCCAGGGATTCCCGTTGCGAAAGCTTCTCGACGCCTATCGCGCGGGCGGCGACGAGCAGACCGATGACGCGGCGGTGTATTCGGCCGCGGGTCATCGCGTGCACGTGATTGGCGGCGACGCACTGGCCTTCAAGATCACCACGGCCTGGGACCTGCGACGCGCGAGCGCGCTGCTCGGCGAGATGGATTCGACCGGTTTGGTCGCCCAGAGCCGCACCGGGATCGGGATCGACGTGCACGCCTACGACGCGACGCGCCCGCTCTGGCTGGGCGGCATCCACTGGCCCGACGAGGTGGGCCTCGCCGGGCACAGCGACGGCGATGCACTGGCGCACGCCATCTGCGACGCGCTGTTGTCAGCGGCGGGGTTGGGCGACATCGGGGGCCGCTTCGGCACGGCTGACCCGGCGTTTGCGGGTGCCCACGGCGATGTCTTTGTGAGGGCGACCGTCACGCTCGTGCGGGGCGCGGGGTATGACATCCAGAATGTCGCCGTTCAGGTCGTGGGCCAGACCCCCCGGATGGCGCCCCGTCGTGCCGAGGTGGAGCGGCTGCTCACGGCACTCGTCGGAGCGCCCGTGAGCGTCTCCGCGACGACCTCGGACGGCCTCGGCTTCACGGGCCGCGGGCAGGGGATCGCGGCAATTGCGACGGCGCTGCTGACGACGTCCGCCGCGTAACTTCGCGGCTCCCCAGCGGGTCATCGCTAAACTCTCGTAGTGACCATCCGGCTATACGACACCAAAGCGCAGTCCCTCGCGGACTTCGTTCCTCTTGTTGACGGCCAGGTGGGCATCTACGTCTGTGGCCCGACGGTGCAGTCGTCGCCGCACATCGGGCACCTGAGGTCGGCGCTCGTCTATGACCTCTGGCGCCGCTGGTTCACCTACCGCGGCTTCACCGTTACCCTCGTGCGCAACGTCACCGACATCGACGACAAGATCCTCGCGAGCGCATCGACCGGCTCGGCGGAATCTGGCAGCGAGGAATGGTGGGCGCTCGCCTATCGCTTCGAACTCGAGTTCACCGCCGGGTACCAGAAGCTTGGCATCCTCGCTCCCACCTACGAGCCCCGGGCCACCGCCAGCGTCAGCCAGATGCAGGATCTCATCGCCCTGCTGATCGACCGCGGTCACGCGTACCCCGCCGCGGACGGTTCGGGCGACGTGTATTTCGACACCGGCAGCTGGCCCGCCTACGGCGAGCTCACCAACCAGAAACCGGCCGACATGGTCGCGGCAGCCGATGCCGACCCGCGCGGCAAGCACGCGCCGCAGGACTTCGCCCTCTGGAAGGGGTCGAAACCGGAGGAACCGGCCTCGGCATCCTGGACCTCGCCATGGGGCGCCGGTCGACCCGGATGGCACATTGAGTGCTCCGCCATGTCGTCGCGCTACCTGGGCACCCAATTCGACATCCACGGCGGCGGGCTCGACCTGCGCTTTCCGCACCACGAGAACGAGCTGGCCCAGTCGACAGCGGCCGGCTACGCCTTCGCGAACCACTGGGTGCACAACGGACTCGTGAATGTGAACGGCCAGAAGATGTCCAAGTCGCTGGGCAACTCGATTTTCGCAGCGGAGTTTCTTCAGCTGTCACGCCCTCTCGTCGTTCGCTACTTTCTCGGTGCCGCGCACTATCGCTCGACCATCGACTATCACGATGGCGCCCTGCTCGAAGCCGAGGCCGCACTCGATCGCATCGAAGTCTTCCTCACCCGCGCGGCTCGTCGACTCGAAGCGTCGCGGTTCACCGCGGCGACCGCGGGACTCGTTCCCGAAGCGTTCGCGGCCGCGATGGATGACGACCTCGCCATTCCGCAGGCGCTGGCCGTTCTCCACGACAGCGTCCGATCGGGAAACGCAGCGCTCGACGATGAAGACCTGCAGCTGGCCGCCAACATTCGCGCGCAGGTTCTCGCAATGACCGAGGTGCTCGGCATCAACCCGCTGTCGCCCGAGTGGCGGGCGACGAAAAACACCGCAGCCGAGCGGGCGCTCAGCGCCCTGGTTGAGCGGCTGATCGAAGACAGGGAAAGCGCGCGGAAAGACCGCGACTTCGCGGCGGCCGACCGCATCCGGAACGAACTGACCGCGGCAGGCATCTCCATCGAAGATGGCGCCACGGACTCACATTGGAGCATTGAACAATGAAAAGCCCAGCAAACAAGCCCCGTGCGGGCGCAGTACGCAAGGCACGCAAGGGACCGCAGGTCGGCTCCGGCGGGCAGGGACGCCAGGCGCTCGAGGGCAAGAAGCCCACGCCGAAGGCCGTCGATCGCCCGTACCACCCCGCGGGCAAGCGCAAGGCTGCCCAGGAACGGTACGAGGCGGCCGGCGGTCGCGCGAATCCAGGAGGCAAGCCGGGCAAGGCCGCCGGCGCTCCCAGCTCACGCCCACGCTCGCGCGGCAAGACCTCGGACGAAAGCGAAGTCGTCACCGGCCGCAACTCGGTCGTCGAGGCGCTGCGGGCGAAGATCCCCGCGACCGCTCTCTACGTCGCAACCCGCATCGAAGTGGATGAGCGGGTCAAGGAGGCACTGAAACTCGCGAACGATCGCGGCCTCCCGGTGCTTGAGGTCATGCGCCCCGAGCTCGACCGGCTGGCTGGCTTCGACTCCGTGCACCAGGGGCTCGCCCTGAAGGTTCCGCCGTACGAGTATGCGGAGCCGCTGGAGTTGCTCGACCTGACCATCAGCCGTGGAAAGAAGCCGCTGTTCGTCGCGCTGGACGGCATCACCGATCCCCGCAACCTGGGAGCGATCATCCGCTCGGTTGCCGCTTTCGGCGGCCAGGGCGTCATCGTGCCGCAGCGCCGCTCGGTTGGGCTGACGGCATCCGCGTGGAAGACGTCCGCCGGTGCCGCCGCCCGTACTCCCGTCGCAATGGCGGGCAACCTGACGCGCACGATCAAGGAGTTCCAGCAGCGCGGCGTCTTCGTGCTCGGCCTTGACGGCGGAGGCGACGTGTCGCTGCCCGAACTTCAGCTCGCGAACGAGCCGGTGATGCTCGTCATCGGCAGCGAGGGCAAGGGCCTGTCCAGGCTCGTGACCGAGTCGTGCGACGCGGTTGTGTCGATTCCGATCAGCGCGGCCACCGAGTCACTCAACGCCGGTATTGCGGCCTCCGTGGCGCTCTACGAGATCGCGAAGCGCCGCGCGGTCACGCCCTAGCAACCGGGCAGGTCAGACCTTCAGGCGCCAGTCGTCCTCGCCGATGATCGCCGTCAGCAGGGTGATGGTTCCGGTCGGCGGGTTGATCACGGTGGCCTCGTCGCGACGGTGCCGCAGCACGGTATCGACATAGGAGTTGAGCGCTTCGGCGAGAGGAACGTCTCGCCCCTCGTTCTGTGACATGTACCAGCGGTGGTCAAGCAGCTGGTGGAACACCTCGGCCGGCTCGAGGCGTCCCTTGAGGTCGCGGGGGATCGCGCGAATGACGGGCTCGAAGACGGTCGCGAGCCACTCGTGCGCGACGACCTCCTCATCCACGCCCTTCTTCTTGAAGGTCGCGGTGTAGGAGTCGAGGTCATTGAGCAGCCGGCGTGCCTGGTTCTCCTCGGCGTCGAGGCCGGTGAGGCGCAGCAGGCGGCGCTGGTGGTGGCCGGCGTCCACGACCTTGGGCTGGATGCGTACCTGGGTGCCGGTCTCATCCGTCTTGATCGCGAGTTCCTCGATATCGAAGCCGAGGTTGTTGAGCCGCTCGACCCGCTGGTTGATGCGCCAGCGCTCCGACTGCGCAAACTCCTCGGAACCGGTCAGCTCGGTCCAGAGGGTGCGGTAGGCGGCGACGATTCCGTTGCTGATGGCGATCGGGTCGAGCTCCTCCTCGAGGCGCCCGCCTGCCTGCAGGTCGAGCAGCTCGCCCGCGATGTTGACGCGCGCGATCTCCAGGTCGTTTTCGCGCTGGCCGTTCGAGAGACCGTCGTAGAGCTGGCCGGTCTCCGCGTCGACGAGATACGCGGCGAAGGCGCCGGCATCCCGACGAAAGAGCGTGTTCGAGAGGGAGACATCGCCCCAGAAGAATCCGACGATGTGCAGGCGCACGAGCAGCACGGCGAGGGCGTCCACCAGGCGGGTCGCCGTTTCGGGGCGGAGGCTGGATGAGTACAGGGCGCGGTAGGGCAGCGAGAACCTGAGGTGCCGGGTGACGAGTACAGCATCCAGCGGTTCGCCGGTCAGCGTCGTGCGGTCGGTGATGACGGCGACCGGATCGACGCAGGGGATGTCCCGGGACTGCAGGGTGCGCAGCATCTCGTACTCGCGGCGAGCGTACTCCGCCGACGTCTCCTTGATGGCGATGACCGAGCCGGAGAGGTGGGCGAATCGCACGATGTGCCGCGAGATGCCCTTGGGAAGAGCGGCGATGTTGTCGTCCGGCCAGCTCTCCAGCGGCAGCGCCCACGGAAGGTCGAGCAGCGCCGGGTCGACGATGGCCGAGGTGATGTTCAGTGAACCGCTCATGGTGAACAGAGCCTAACTGGCGCCCGATCGAGTGCCGCAAAAAGCGCAGGAGCCCGTCACCCTGAGGGGCGGCGGGCTCCTGTGGCTGGAACTACTTAGACGACAACCTCGCCGACGCGCTCGCCGGACTCGGTGTCGAAGAGGTGGAGGTGGCCGTCCTTCGGGGTGATGAAGACCTGGTCACCGGCGTTCGGGTGCGAACGACCGTCGACGCGCACGCACAGGTCAACTCGGGTGCCCGAGATGTCCGCGTGGCCGTACAGGTTGCCGTCAGCGCCGAGCTCCTCGATGACGTCGACCTCGACCGGCAGGCCGTTGCCCGACGATGCGACAGTCACGTCTTCGGGACGGACACCAACAGTGATCGACTTCGACTTGATGTCGGCGAGCGTCGCCCGGTCGATCGTGATCGTGGTGCCACCGAACTTGATGCCGTCGCTGGTGAGGTCGGTCTGGAACAGGTTCATCGCGGGGGAGCCGATGAATCCGGCAACGAAGACGTTGTTCGGCTTCTCGTACAGGTCGCGAGGCGTTCCGACCTGCTGCAGCACGCCATCCTTCAGAACGGCGATGCGGTCACCCATGGTGAGCGCCTCGGTCTGGTCGTGGGTGACGTAGACGGTGGTGACGCCCAGTCGACGCTGCAGCGACGCGATCTGCGTGCGGGTCTGGACGCGCAGCTTGGCGTCGAGGTTCGACAGCGGCTCATCCATGAGGAAGACCTGGGGCTGGCGCACGATTGCGCGGCCCATGGCAACGCGCTGGCGCTGGCCACCGGAGAGGGCCTTCGGCTTGCGACCGAGGTAGGGCTCGAGGTCGAGGAGCTTTGCAGCCTCGAGTACGCGGGTCGCGCGCTCCTCCTTGTTGACGCCGGCGATCTTGAGCGCGAAGCCCATGTTCTCGGCAACCGTCATGTGCGGGTACAGGGCGTAGTTCTGGAAGACCATCGCGATGTCGCGATCCTTCGGGGGAACATCCGTGACGTTGCGGTCACCAATGAGGATGTTGCCGTCGTTGACCTCTTCGAGGCCCGCCAACATGCGGAGCGAGGTCGACTTTCCGCAACCCGAGGGGCCGACCAGGACGAGGAACTCGCCATCGGCGACCTGGAGGTCGAGAGCGTCCACAGCGGGGCGGGTGGAACCCGGGTAGGTACGGGTTGCCTTGTCGAAAGTTACCGATGCCATTATTGAATTTCTCCTTCACCGGCAGGTACGTGCCGGACGATCCGAGTGAATGGATGATGGCCGAGACCACCATCGGCCATTATGTCACTCGCACTGGGGAGAACGTAAAACGGGGCCGCTCGCTAGGCTCGTACAGCCCGCGTGTGGAAACCTCCCAGATTGAGCTTCTACTATCCTGAGAGCGATTTCCCCCCCTCGGGAGCGCGACAGACTTCTGGAATCCCGACGCAAGTGAGGCTTCATGACGAACCCCGATTTGGGCGACGATCGCCCGAACGGCTCCGACGTGCGCGAAGCCGCGCGCGAAAAGGCGAAGTCCATCCGCAGGCAGCAGCGCAAAAAGGAAACCCGTCGCCACCTGCTGATCCGTGGCGGGATCGTTGGCGCAATCCTCGTGGCACTGGCCGTTGTCGCGGTCGTATTGCTGTTCACGAGCCACTCCGCTCGCCCGGGCCCGCTGAACATGCTCAGTGACGGCATCCAGATCGGCCGGGGTATGAAGGCAATTCCAACCGCCGCGCTGGAAGCAGACGCCGCGCCTGTTCCCAGCGCCTGGGATGCCAAATCCAACGTCATCGACATTCAGGTCTACGTCGACTATGCGAACGTGTACGCACAGAAGTTCATGTCGGCCAACAGCGCGCAGTTGCAGTCCTTCCTCTCGAAGGGAGCCGCGACGGTCGAGATCCACCCGATCTCGATCCTCGACTCCAACTCGCAGGGAACCCAGTATTCGACGCGGTCGGCGAATGCCGCGGCTTGCGTCGCCAACTATGTGCCGGACAGGTACTGGGCGGCCAGCAACGAGTTGTTCGCCGAGCAGCCGAAGGAGCGCGCGCCCGGCCTCACGGACGACCAGCTCGTTGCGGCGATGCAGAAGGCGGGTGTCAGCGAGGACTCGGTCGCCAGCTGCATCCGCGACCAGCGATTCAAGTCGTGGGTCAAGGCCGCGACACTTCGGGCACTCGCCGGGCCGATCCCGAACTCCAACGTGACGAAGATCGCGGGAACGCCGACCGTGATCGTGAACGGGCTCAAGTACAAGGGCGCGCCAGCGGATGCGGCTGCGTTCGGCGCGTTCATCGTGCAGGCGGCCGGCGCAGCGTTCAACGAGAGCACCACCTCGACACCGACGCCGACTCCAACGCCGACGGCGACGACGCCGCCGAAGAAGCGCAAGAACTAGTCGCGGCGCCCGCGGTCCCGCGCGCATAGGCTTGCAGCCATGACGGGGGGCGTGTTCATCGGTCCGGTCCCCGCGCCCGAACTCCATGTCATGTCGTTCAACATCCGTCGCCGGATGCGGCGGCTCATCCTGCGCAGTCCCGACCTGTGGGAGCGGCGCCGTATCCTCATCAAACGAATTCTCGAGGCCGAGCGGCCCACCATCCTCGGGGTCCAGGAAGCACTGCCCGACCAGGCAAAATTCGTGCAGCGAGTGCTGGGCAGGAGCTACCGGCGCCTCGGGCACGGCCGTAACGCGAACCAGGGCGGCGAGGGCTGCCCGCTGTTCTACGACCAGGAGCGGCTTGCGCTGCTCGACTGGG
This sequence comes from Glaciihabitans sp., assembly GCA_025464095.1. Lineage (GTDB taxonomy): Bacteria > Actinomycetota > Actinomycetes > Actinomycetales > Microbacteriaceae > RYN-84. The sequence goes on along the minus strand of JAODMF010000020.1, from coordinate 159,306 downwards.
AACAGACTGCGCTGTCGGACACCCCATCGATTGCGGGGTCGACAACCTGGGGCAACCCGACGCCGCGGGTCGTCGTTCGGGCGAGCTTCAAGGATCTCGCCACGGGAGTCGAATTCCGGGCGCTCAACACGCACTTCGACCAGTACTCGCGCAGGTCGCGGATGAAGTCGGCCGACGAGATCCTTCGTCTCGTCGCATCCTCGCCCCTGCCGGCCCTCGTCACCGGTGACTTCAATACCGATGATGACTCGCTGCCGCACGAGCGACTGGTGGGCGGCGGCGCGCTGGTCGACTGCTGGCAGGCGACCCACGTGCGGCTCAGCCAGGCGTGGGGAACGTTTCCCGACTACCGAGCCCCGGCACTCGAGCGCAAGCGCATCGACTGGATCCTCGCGACCCCCACCATCTCGGTGTTGCGCTCAGGCATCAACGTGACCCGGTTCCGCGGCGCGTGGGCATCCGACCACGTGCCGGTGCAGGCCGTCGTGCAGGTTGCGCGTCCCTCGTCCTGAAGGGGGATCAGGGCTCGCGGTTCGCTGGCACGTTTCCGATCGCCGAACCGGCACGGTGCACCTCGTCCGCACTCGTCCGAGGCGGCGCAGCGGGTTCGTTCTCGAAGCTCGCCGGCACACCGGTGAGGTCGTGGCTGGGAGTCGAAGTGGGTCGCGGCTTGTAGACGACGCGGGAGTGGTACACGAACCGCAGCACGAACGCGATCGCGAGCAGTGCCGCCTGGGCAGCGATGCTGGGGAACGGCGTCGACTCGACCAGCAGCCACAGGACGGCCGTGCGAATGACGGTCTCGCTGCCGTTGAACGTGACCGACTGCACCAGGCGCATCCAGACGCTGCGGCCCTCCGCCCGGAGGTCGTGGAAGACGAACCGCTCCAGCATCAGGAAGTTCGTCGTGATGGTGACCACTGCCGCGATGATGGCCGCGAGCAGGTACCAGGTGCCGAGAGCCTGGAGCCCGGCCATGATCGCGAGGTTTCCCACGGCGCCGAGCGCCCCGATGACGGCAAAACCGGAGAGGCGCCCGAACCGCAGCGTCGCCAGCTGCAGGAGGAAGCGCATCCCCTGCCGAAAGTCGGCTTTCGACTCGCCGGCCCTGCGCTCGCCGAAGACGAACGGCTCCTCCACGACCGTGAGGGTGTTGCGGGCGAGAACCTCGAGCAGGATCTTGAAGCCACGCGGGCGCAGGCTGTCCAGATTCAGTGCGGAACGCTTTACGGCGAAGAAGCCGGTCATCGGGTCGGTGACGTTACGCAGGCGCGTCGGGAACATCGCCCGGGTCAGGATGCCCGCCGAGGACGAGACGACGTGCCGCATCCGCCCGCTGAGCCCCGCCGCTGATCCGCCGAGCACGTGCCGCGAGGCGACCGCGACGTCCGCGCCCTGTTCGGCCGCGGAATCCAGCAGGGTTGGAATCACCTCAGGCGGATGCTGCAGGTCGCCGTCGAGAATGACGCACCAGTCGCTGTCCGCGGCGCGCAGCCCGGCCAGCACCGCGCCGGACAGGCCGCCGGTCGGCTGCGGGCGGTGGATGAGCCGGACCGGGATCTGGAACTCGGATGCCGCGAGCTCGATGGCGGCGGGGGTGTCGTCGGTCGAATCATCCACGAAGATGATCTCGGCATTGCGGCCGACCAGGCTCGTCTGGATGCGCCGCACGAGCTCGGCGACGTTGGGCGCCTCGTTGAAAGTCGGGACGATCACCGAAACGGTCAGGGGGGCCACTCGGAGCTCGGTGCCGCCCGCGGTGTCCGCACTTTCTGTCATAACCCCATGCTCGCCAGCAGGGCTGCGGGGGAACCCGAAAATCCGGCGTCCGAGTTGAGTGTTCTTACAGGATTGGCCGGGCCGGCGCTCAGCCGAGGTGCGCGAAGCGTGCCCGCACGAAGCTGTACAGCGCGTAGGCGATCAGTCCGATCCCCACCGACACGAGGATGACCGTGCCGTATGGCAGGGCGGCGAGCGCCTTGAGTCCGCCGTCGAGGCCCGACGACTTGTGCGGGTCGACGGTGACGGCCGCAATCACGAACAGGACGCCGACGGTGCAGAGCACCACGCCCTTGGCCACGTAGCCGACGACCCCGACGACGACCGTTGCCGTGCCTGCTGAGCCAGCGGGCAGACTGAGGTCACGCGTGAAGCGCTTGGAAATGCCCTTGACGATGAAGTACACGCCGATGCCGAAGATCACCGCACCAATGAGCACGACGATGAGTACGCCGCCGGGCGCGGCAAGCAGGCTGGCGCTCAGTTTGCGGCTGCCGCGCGCGCTGTTCGAGCTGCCGCCACGGGCGTAGGTGAATGTCGTGGCCGCGACGGCGAGATAGACGACACCCTTGCCGAGTTCGGACACGATGTGGCCCGCACGCTTCTTCCTGTCCGCCGGGCCGGTGAGGAACGCGCTCACGATCAGCCAGAGGCCAAGGGCGGTCAATCCGACGAAAACGGTCCACAGCAGGAAAACCCCGCCGGGGCTGGATGCCAGGGTCGCCAGTGCACCGGACTGGTCGGCCTCGCGATGGCTCCCGCCGACCGCGACGCCAATGGCGATGACGCCGATCAGCGCGTGGAGTAGGCCGTTGACCGCATAGCCCAAGCGCACGAGAAAGTGGACGGGAGTGCTGTTGCGGCCCTGTCGAGCCGCCTGTTTCACCGGGTTAGACATCACGACGGAAGCTTATTGGCGCGCGGGTTGGCCGTCACCACGGTTGACAATCGAACAAAAAGCGGCAACGCCACCCCCTCCCGTTCCGCCGTTGCATATGGATAGCCTGTTATGCCGACCCTCGTAAATTCGGCGGTCGTGAGCAGTTCCAACGTTGAGGCTCGTGCTTGTCGTCGAGTCTCGCCCAGACGGAAGGACCCCAATGACGTCCGCTCCCCAGCGTTCGCAAAGCCGCATTCGTGCTCTCCACGAAAAGTTCATCGTCGAGGAGCGGCTCGTCAGCCGGCAGGCTCGGCGCAACCTCTACATCTGGGCCGCATCCCTCGCCGCCGTCGGGCTCACCTGCTTCTTCATCGTGCTCACCGACGTGCTGCAGAAAGACGACCTGTCGAAGATCGACGTTCCGATCGAGCACTGGCTGAACGCCGCGCGCACGCCGCAGCTGACGGTCGTGATGATCGCCCTGGCCATCCTTTTCGGGCCGATCGCCCTGCCGATCATCATCCTGGTCGCCACGGTGTTGTGGGGGTTCTTCGCCAAGCATCTGTGGCGTCCGCTCTTGCTCGCGGCCGGCACCCTGTCGGGAGTGATCGTCGTGCAGCTCATCGCGCACGCGGTGCAACGCCCGAGGCCGCCGCTCAGCCTCATGCTGTTCGGTCCCGATACGACGTTTTCGTTCCCGTCCGGGCACGTCATGGGAGCGTCAGACTTTCTGCTGCTGACGACCTACCTCGTTTTCTCCCGACGAGAATCGTCGAAAGCCCCGATCGTCGGATTCATCGTCGCTGCAGTCGTCATCTTCTTCGCCTCCATCTGCCGGGTCTATCTCGGCTACCACTGGGCAACCGACGCCCTCGCATCGATCTCGCTGTCGTTCGTCATCCTCGGGAGCGTGATCGCCATAGACACCCACCGCACCGTGAAGGTCCGGCCGGAAGTGCCCACGAGGCGGAACCTCGCGGGGGAGAAGGCCTGAGAAGGAGCGGGGTCGGGTTCGGATTCGGATGCGGGCGATGCTTCGCCTTTGGCGACGCCGATGGCCGGGCTGTTAGTTGAGCCCCCAGTCGGATTCGAACCGACGACCCCCGCTTTACAAGCGCGACGGTTGATGGTGCCCAACTTCCGCACAAATACAGGCATTTGACGACATTTGCGTCACTTCCGTATGCGCTGGATGTTCCTCGGTTGTGGGCAAAATGTGGGCACCGGAAAACGAGACGAGATTCCACGTGCTGTGATCTGTCCGACATCGGTGACACTTTTGCCTCGGGACATCGGTGACACCTTTGGGTTTTGCATGGTCGTCTGTGCCGATTTAGGCCCAGCGTTCGCCACGGGTGCTCTATGTGCGCGGTCGTTGGTCGTCCAGGACGAGTAGCGAGGTGTCGGCCTAGACGAGGTTGCCGGACTGGGCTCCGCTGACTTGGAAGCGGGTCCCGCGTCGATAGATGGGCTCAACCACCGGGCCATGGGCGTCAGGGATGACAACCACTCGGGATACTGGACGCGTGATCGAATCTCAGGTGACCGCATCCAACTTCGTCGAACGCCTTCTTGCCGCTGTGCCCGAGATCGGGCCAGTGGTCGACGAGCATCTAGCTGACTACGACGGAGAATTACTCCTGCATCTGCTGCTTCCTGACGTTCTGCGCTTTTCCACCGCAGCATTCGGTTCGGGAGATCGAGTGACGGCCGCAAGGGTGCTCGCACTCGTGAGCGCAGTCTTCGAGAAGTGCGATGGATACGTGAACAATGCCATCGCAGTTTCGTTCGTCGAGCATGTCGGCGCGTTCGCGGAAGAGACGCCGGAATTTATCGCCAGCTGGCCCAAGCCCCTCTTGGACGAGCGGGACCGCCAGCTCAATTGGCGGCCGCCAAAACAAGAATAAGCAGTGCGCACATGGTTCATCCCGGAACGTCGACCCACAATTGCCAGGACTAGACGACCTCGAAGTGTCAGACCGCTATTGATACAGAACCGTCAAGGGTGTGTTGTGCATCACAGAGTTCCACGTGGCGCGGGCCAAAATTCCCGGACACGGCTTTTGCGTACGGGCGCCCTGTAGTCAACTGGAGCATCACATGTCATGATCCAGCGCATGGAGACACCTCATAAGCAGGAGGTGAAATCCCATGACGAACACCAAACCAGAGGCTGATACCGCAGCGGACGCCGCAGAGCGCTTCAAGTCGCGTGCCGACTTCGATGCGATCCTCAGCCGGTATGGGGCCACGGTGCTCCGATACGCATGGCGTCTCGCTGGCGACAGGAGCGATGCCGAGGAGTTGGTGCAAGAGACTTTTATGACGCTTTGGAAGAAGCGCAGATTTCTCGACATCGAAGGCGACACTGTCCTGCCTTGGCTATTGGTTACCTGCCGGAACCACGGCGCCAATTTGTATCGCCGCTCTCGGAAACACGAGGCGGCGGATCTCGCTGCCCACCCGGATTTCACTTCCCGCGCCGTAAACGAGGCAGGCGAGGAACTGGAGTGGGTTCTGGCCGAGATCGCCACCATGACTCCGCTCGATCAGGCGATCTGCAAACTCTGCTTAATCGACGGAGTTTCGTATCGGGAGGCCGCCGCACAACTGAAGGTGAGTACCGCTGCCGTCGCGAAGCGCGTAGAGCGCGCTAGGCGTCGCCTCAAAACTATTCGATCTGAATCTGACTAAGGACCCCTGATGAAGACATATGTTGACCTAGACGCGGAATACATCGACGATGCTCTTCGACGCATCGAGCATGGCGTCCACCGCAGCATCGCGCGAAGGCGCTACAAAATTGTCGCGATCGCGGGAGCCGCAGCTCTTCTCGTCACTAGCTCAACGGTCGCGGCGGCACTCGTCTGGCCCGGCGCCAAACAGGGCCCCTACATGATCTGTTTTGGTACAGACGATCCAAACTCTGGCCAAACATCTACCGGCGTGGGCTTCGATATGAGGGATCCGATCGGCTTCTGCCTCGACAACTACAGCTACCGAGCCAAGCCTTCGGATCCGGAGCAGACCTGGCGCGATAAGAGCCGGTCTGATCTGATGGCCTGCAAGCTCGCCGATGGAGTCGCGGGCGTCTTCCCGAACGCAACACGACGCTGCCAGGCCGTCGACCTTGTGCCATGGACTCCCGCTGACGCTAAACGGGCCGAGGTATTGCAAACGTCCTACTACCGGGAGCAGCACAAGAAGTACGGGCTCCCGATCCCGACTATTGGGACGACACCCCATCAAATTCTGAATCGATGATCGCGAGTTCAGCTAGTGGCGATTGGGAAGCTCGAGCGCAATGGATTCGGTCGGAATCACCCTCAGGCCGTGCAGCAAACGCCAGAGCGAAATACGCTTCAATCGATGAGCTCGCGTCGTGATGGAGCGACTCTCGCTGCAAAAGCCTCACAAGCCGCCGCGCGAGCTGAGAGTGGAACAGAATGAGCGGGTGTCTACAGAGTTGGAGCCCCGCAGCCCGCACGAGCAGTTCCTGATTGATCGTGTGCAGAGATTCGGCGACGACTGCTGCTTCCTGTGTGGTGCCCATATCCCGGTGGGCAACTCGCAGAGAACAATTGAACATGTCTTTCCGAAATGGCTCCTCCATGAGCTGAACATGTGGGATTCATCCGTCAACCAAATCAACGGCAGAGCGCTGCATTATCGCCGTCTGACGGTTCCTTGCTGCCTAACTTGCAATGGAGTGGACCTGAGCGGTATTGAATCTCGCGTGCGGAGCGCATATCGCGACGGTATCGACGCGTTCGCCAATCTCGATCGGCTGGATCTATTCCTTTGGTTGGGGAAGATTTACTACGGTCTCGTCTATAAGGAATCGCTGCAGCCACTCTCGGTATCGGATCAGGCTGGAGCTCGGCTCGTTCCAGTGGCTCATCTCGAAAGCATTCAATTCCACCACTTTTTACTCCAAGCGGCGGCGGGCGTCGTTCAATGGGAGCATAAATCACCCGGCCCAGCTTCGTTCCATTTCTTCGAGTGCCTTGATTCAGACGAGCCGGAGTTCAGGTTCGACTACCTTGACGACTTGATGCTTCCAATAATCGGAATTCGAATAGGCAAGATCGGCGTGGTTGCCATATTGCAAGATTGGGGGCGATCGGAAGGGGTTCGTCAGCCGCAGATCGACACAGCGAAGTCGTTCCCTCTCCACCCCACACAGTTTCGGGAGGTATACGCGCGGCTTGCCTATATGTCAGAGACATCTTGGAGCAATCAAGATCATCTGATTAGCGGCGGGAACGGTTTCGCCACGATCATGACTCCCGACCCCGGAGATTTCGCGGGCACCTGGGACTGGAAGAATTTCGCCGCGCGGCTCGCAGGCGCATGGGAGGTTCCTGAGGGCGCCATCTTTGACGGGACAAATGGAATGTCCACCATTGGGGGAGGAGGGGCCCCGCCCAATCCGGCGGAGTCGATGCACGTCATTTTCGTCGCCATGTTCAGCAAAATTGGCCTGTGGCCATATGCGAACGTCGCGCCGAGTGATTGGACAAACGACGGAACAGTGTCATAGGTGAGAGTTGTACTGACGTCATGAGATCGATCGGAAAACCACGTGGGTAGCGTCACTCCGTACGAAACGATGGGCGGACGACGGTACCGCGTGCGCTATCGCAAGCCCGACCACAGCCAGGCTGACAAGCGTAGGTTCAGAACTAAGCGAACGCAGAACACTTCCGGACCTCAGTCGAAGTGGCGAAGAACACTGGCCGATACATCGACCCGAGCCGCGCGCGAGTCACTATCGCCCAGTGGATGACGTCATGGGTCGAGAGCCGATTCGACCTGCGAGCATCGACGCTCGATCGAGTTAAGGGCGTCGTGCGCATCCACATCATCCCGACGGTCGGACACCCCGCCCTCGCTGACTTCTCGAGGCTGCAGGCGCAGCAGTGGGCGTCCAAGCTGAGGGCAACGCAGAGCCCTGGCTCGGTGCGCAAGATCGTCAATGTCCTATCCGCGGTACTCCAGCTGGCAGTCGACGATGGACGACTTCCGGCCAACCCAGCAGCGCGGCTGAAGCTGCCCAAGCAGATCAAGACTCGCAAGAAGTTCCTCCCGCACGAACAAGTCGTTGCGCTTGCAGAAGCCATCGATGCCAAGCCCGCGGGAGAAGGTTTCGGCCTTCTTGTTCTCGTGCTCGCCTACACCGGGCTGCGGTGGGGTGAACTCTCCGGGCTTCGCGTACGTGACGTTGATCTCGTTCGAGGTCGTCTTGACGTGCACAGCACGATGGTCGAAGTGAATGGCTACCTGCAGGAGTCGACGACGAAGGACTACGAGGAGCGGTCGATTCCCGTTCCGGAGTTCATCCTCGAGCAGCTCTCCATCCACATTGAAGGCAAGAAGCCCACCGACCATGTCTTCGTGAGCTCCAAGTCCGGCGCGGTCCTGCGCAATCGCACGTTCCGCCGCGGGTGGTTCGACGATGCTGCAGCGACCATCGGCATCCCCGGGCTGACTCCGCACGAGCTTCGACACACGTGCGCGAGCCTTGCGGTATCGGCCGGCGCGAACGTCAAAGCCCTACAGCGGATGCTCGGGCACAGCTCCGCAAAGGAAACTCTCGACACCTACAGCGACCCCTTCGACGAAGACCTGGACAGCGTTGCGGTCGCTTTGAATGCCACTGCGGCACCTCTGAGTGTGGGCAAATTGCGGGCAAAGCGGCGCGATAGCGTTCGCGCCGTAGCATCAAGAGCAGCGAAACAAGCAGCTGATCTGGGATTCCTAGGGAGCCCCCAGTCGGATTCGAACCGACGACCCCCGCTTTACAAGAGCGGTGCTCTGGCCAACTGAGCTATGGAGGCGACCGGCCAATAATACCTGCGCGGCGGCGCGCGCCAGTCCCGCTAGCGTTGAGGCGATGAGTTCTCCAACAGCCAATCGCACGCGCACCGCCGCACCCGCCGTTCCCCTCGTGATCGTGTTCACAACGCTCTGCGGCGCCCTCGTCGCGCTGCAGTCACGCATCAACGGGCAACTCGGCTACGAGTTGGGGGACGGGTTTATCGCGGCCGTGATTTCCTTCGGGTCGGGGTTGGTCATCCTGAGCATCGTGCTGATTTTCAATCCGCGCGGCCGCGCCGGCCTCCGCACGATTGCGACCGCTGTGCGCACCCGGGAGCTGACTTGGTGGTACGTCTGTGGAGGAGCGGCTGGCGGCCTGTTGGTTCTGTCGCAGGGGCTGACTGCGGCGATCCTCGGAATCGCCCTGTTCACCGTCGCGGTCGTCGCGGGTCAGACGCTGAGCGGACTCGCGATCGACGCCCGCGGGCTCGGCCGCATTCCGGCTAAGCCGGTTACGCCCGGTCGCTTGGTTGGCACGGTGCTTGCCCTGGTCGCCGTTGTAGTCGCTGTTGCTCCGCAGATGCGCACCGGCGTCCCCATCTGGATGCTGCTCATGCCGTTCATCGTCGGACTGTTTCTCGGCTGGCAGCAGGCGGTCAACGGGCAGGTGAAGACGCTGGCGGATTCGGCGCTGACGGCGACGTTCCTCAACTTCCTGAGCGGCACGGCAGTGCTGGTCGTTTTTGCGATCGTTCACTCGGTGATCGCCGGCCTGCCGAAGTCGCTGCCGCCGGAGCCGTGGCTGTACATCGGCGGTGCTCTTGGCTGCGTCTTCATCGCCGGATTCGCGATCGCGACCCCGATCATCGGGGTGCTGCTGCAGAGCCTCTGCGCGATCGCGGGCCAGCTGCTGATGTCGCTTCTGCTCGACATTGTCGCCCCCGCCGACACGATCGGACTCGCCTGGACGACCGTCGTCGGCACCGCGCTCACCCTGGTCGCGGTGGCCATCGCGTCGATCCCGCGGCGGCGGGCGGGTACCTCGGCGTAGGTGGCGGGGGATGCGGCGCGGCGGCGGGGGATGTGGCGGCATAGTTGCGGCTCGATGCCTGGTGCAGCCCGACGGCGCCAGACTGCGAACGCGGTTGAACGCGGTGAACCCCTGCGAACGCGGTGGTGGCGGGAGTTGCGGTGCAATGGCGGGAGCTGTGGCGAAAGCGGCGGGGGATATGTGCTGATGGCGGGAGCCCAGGCTCCCGCCATCACGACATAACTCCCGCCGCCAGTACAGACGGCCGCCACAACCCCCGCCACGTGCATGTTTCTCCCGCCACCACGGTCACGACGCCCCACGCGATACCAGCCCGCAGCCCCGCCCTACCCCAACACCACCCCGCTACAAAACGCTCAGCACACCCTCGGCGTCAAACCCGAGGCGCGCGGCAGACTTGGGCTCGTCCGTCACCCCGCCCACGTACAACCAGCCCAGCAGCTGCTCGTTGTCGGCGAGATCGTGCACGCGCCGCACAGCATCTGCGCGGGTGTGGCCGCCGGTCCGCCACATCACGCCCCAGCCCGCCTCGTTGAGCAGCAGGCTCAGGATGTGCGCGACTCCCGCCGCCGCAGCATCCTGCTCCCAGTCCGTCACTTTGAAGCTCGGGCGGTGCACGGCGACGATGGCGATGAGAAGGGATGCCCGCAGCGGCTTGGCGCGCAGGCGCTGGGCGTTCTCATCATCCAGCCCGCTGGCCTCGACGAACGCGTCGCCCAGGCGTTCCCGCGAGGCCCCGCGCAGTTCGATGAGGCGCCACGGCCGCAGCGCCGCGTGATCCGCCACGGTCGCCGCCGCCTCGACGAGAGGCAGCAGCTGCGCGTGCGTCGGAGCGTCGGCGGTCACGCGCGGGTGCGACCGCCGGCTCGCGACCGAATCGAGGATGCTCACTCCGGAGCGAACCCGAGGGACAACGAGTTCATGCAGTACCGGTCGCCGGTTGGCGTCTGGTACGCGTCATCGAACAGGTGCCCGAGATGCGAACCGCAGGCCGCGCAGAGCACCTCTGTGCGTGTGGTGCCGAGCGAGTTGTCGACCTTGAGTTCGACAGCATCCGGGTTGACGGCCTCGAAGAAGCTCGGCCAGCCGCTGCCGGAGTCGAACTTGGCGCCGCTGGTGAAGAGTTCCGCTCCGCACGCCGCGCAGGTGTAGGTGCCCGGCCGCTTCTCGTCGAGCAGCGCACCCGACCATGGCCGCTCCGTCGCGGCCTCCCGCAGCACGGCGAACTTGTCGGGCTCGAGCTCCTCGCGCCACTCGGCGTCGGACTTAGTCACGGGGTATGCCATTGGATCCTCCTTGGGACAAGCGATCGGATGTTGCTCACACGATTAAACTCGCACCCATGCCCGATTGTTCCGTAGTGCAGAAGCCGTGGGGCGAACTCACAACGACAGAGCTCTACGCGATCCTCAAGCTGCGAACGGACGTGTTCTTCGTCGAGCAGCGGATCGACGAGGAGGAACTCGATAACCGCGACCAGGAGTCGACGACCAGGCACCTGTGGATTGCCGACGACCTCGGGGTCGCCGCCTACCTGCGCGTGATTGAGGATGCCGAGCCGCAACACCGGGACGCCCGCACCATCGTCGGTCGCGTTGTCGTGCGGTCCGACCGTCGCGGCGAGGGCCTGGCCCAGGTGCTGCTCGGCGAAGCCATCGAGCACTACGGCAGCCGACCGCTGCTCCTGCATGCCCAGGAATACATCGCGTCGCTGTACGAGAAGTTCGGCTTCGAGCCATTCGGCGAGGTGTACCACGAGGCCGGTTTGCCGCACGTCTCGATGTACCGGGCCGTTGCCGGTGACTGATCCGGCGACCGCGGCCTGGTACCTCCGCTTCGCCGAACACGAGGCCCGCGGCGAGTCGGCGATCTACGAGGAGTGGGCGCTGGGCGTCGCAGCGGATGCTGGCATCCTCGCGCTGATCGCCGAACTGCCCAGGCCCAAGCAGCAGCCCAACCTCATCTTCGCCGTCTCGCGTTTGCTGGGCGCACCTGAGGGACCGTACGGCCCGTGGCGAGACTGGCTGGCCGATCACTGGGACGCCGTTCGCGCGGAGGCACTCGTGCGTGCGACTCAGACCAACGAACCGCGCCGATGTGCGGTGTTGCTCCCGGCCCTCGCGCTCGTGCCGGGGCCGCTGGCGCTGCTAGAGGTCGGGGCATCCGCGGGCCTCTGCCTCTACCCCGATCGCTACAGCTACGACTACGACGGCCACCGGCTCGACCCGGCCGCGGGGCCGAGCACCGTGCTGTTGGAGTGCGCGACGACGGGCAACCCGCCGATTCCGGATGCCGTGCCCGAGATCACCTGGCGAGCAGGCATCGACCTGAACCCGCTCGATCTCACCGTGGCGGATGACCGGCTCTGGCTGGAGACGCTCATCTGGCCCGAGCAGCACGCGCGCCGCGCGCGCATCCGGGCGGCGATGGACATCGTCAGCGCGGATCCGCCGCGCATCGTGCGCGGGGACGCAACGGCCGCCCTGCGCGGGCTCGCCGCCGAGGCTCCCGCCGACGCCACCCTCGTGGTCGTCGCGTCCGCAGCCATCGTCTACCTCACCCCCGAGAACCGCGCGCGATTCATCGACACAGTGACCTCCCTCGACGCCCGGTGGATCTCGAACGAGGGCGTCGGCATCGTGCCGAGCGTCCGGGATGCGCTGCAGGGCGTCGAGCCGCCGCGGCCCGGATTGTTCGCGCTGGGCATGGATGGGCGTCCACTGGCCTGGACCGGTGCGCACGGCCGCTCGCTGGACTGGATCCGCCCCCGGTAGCCAGTCGTGATCTGGGCATTGCTCGATCACCGTTTGTGCCGCGTTGCACCAGTGTTCGCCCAGCCGGGGAGTCCTAGTATGGCGACGACGAAGGATGAGGGCATGTCGGCTGCGCCGGAACAGCGGAACCCGCGAGGTTCCACGCTGTCCGAACGCGACCAGCGGATCCTCGAATTCGAGCGGCAGTGGTGGCGTCACGCCGGGGCGAAGGAAGAAGCAATCGCCCGGGAATTCGACCTCTCCTCTGCCCGGTACTATCAATTGCTGAATGCAGTGATCGACTCACCCGGTGCGGTGCGTGCGGATCCGATGCTGGTGAAGCGCCTGCAGCGAGCGCGTGACGCGCGTACGCAGGCTCGAGCCACTCGAGCATTGAGAAGCTCCGGCCCCGGCGGGTCATCTTCCCGCATCTCCTCCGAAGAAACGAACGACTGAAGCCATGGCGACCTACCCCAAAGATCAGTTCGACGACCTGCCGAACGACCTTGAGCGCGTGGGCGCCCACCGCGGACCACGCGCACGCGGCGGGGGTTGGATCGCTTTCGCCTGGGCGGTGCTCGCAACCGCCGTGATCATCATCGGCACGCTGTACTACCTCTCGCGCGTTGACCCCGGGTTCCACATCGCCTGGCCGTTTGCGGCCCAGTCCGCGACGCCCGTGCCGTCCTCGAGCCCGACGCAGATTACCGTCCCGGCCACCGACGCCAACGCGCCCTCGGTGAAGAAGCGCAAGATCACGGTGACGGTGCTCAACGGAACTGCGACGCAGAACCTGGAGACGAAAGCGGCAGCGGTTCTCAAGAAGGCGCACTGGAAGATCGTCGCGACCACCGCATCCAACACGACGACCTTCAAGAACACGACCGTCTATTACCGTGCGACCGCCGACAAGGATGTTGCCCTCGGAATCGCCCAGGCCCTCGGTTTGTCGAGGGTTGTTCAGAGCGACGTCTACAAGGGTACGAAGATCACCGTGGTGCTCGGCGCCGACTACGCCTCGGGAAATTAGCGGCTAATCCTCAGCGAGCCGCCTGACGCGGTTGTGTTACGCATTTGTTTAATTGCAAAATTCCTCTGTTTTCGCTCCCGTCTGCTCCGCTAATATCTGGGATTGGTCGCCCAACCGGCTTTGTTTGGTACCGCACCCGCGCTCTGCCACCGAACCTTCATGGGGAGCGCGCCCGTGCGTTCTGACCCGGAGCACCGCTGCATCGGTGCGCCGTAGGGAACACAGCAGGGAGTAGGACATGGCGAACGGAACCGTCAAGTGGTTCAACGCTGAAAAGGGCTATGGATTCATCACCGTCGACGGTGGAGGACAGGACGTTTTCGTCCACTATTCCGCGATCGACATGGGTGGATACAAGGTGCTCGAGGAGGGCCAGCAGGTCAGCTTTGAGGTCGGCACCGGAGCAAAGGGCCCACAGGCAGAGTCGGTGCGCCTGGCGCAGTAGTCGCGCACCGCTCATCCCGACGTCAGAACGTCGTTCGCATTTCGCGGACGGCGTTCTTTCGTTTGTTCGGCGAGGGGCGGCTCGCCTTGCACTCGGCACAGGGGAGTGCCAGAATACTTTTTGGCACTCCCCTCTGTTGAGTGCTAACCACAACTGCTCGGTATCCCGGGCACCTGCTTGGAATACGTCCGGGAGGGACGAGAAACACACATGGCAAAGATCATTGCTTTTAACGAAGAGGCCCGTCGTGGCCTTGAGCGCGGCCTCAACATCCTCGCCGATGCTGTCAAGGTGACGCTTGGCCCACGCGGCCGCAACGTCGTGCTTGAGAAGAAGTGGGGCGCTCCCACCATCACGAACGACGGCGTTTCCATCGCCAAGGAGATCGAGCTCGACGACCCGTACGAGAAGATCGGTGCCGAACTCGTCAAAGAGGTCGCAAAGAAGACGGATGACGTCGCGGGCGACGGAACGACAACCTCGGTCGTTCTCGCCCAGGCTCTCGTTCGCGAGGGACTCCGCAACGTCGCCGCGGGTGCCGACCCGATCAGCCTCAAGAAGGGCATCGAGAAGGCCGTCAGCGCCGTCATCGAGGAGCTCGTGAAGAGTGCCAAGGAGATCGAGACCAAGGAAGAGATCGCGGCCACCGCATCCATTTCCGCCGGTGACGCCGAGATCGGCGCACTGATCGCCGAGGCGATCGACAAGGTCGGCAAGGAAGGTGTTGTCACCGTCGAGGAGTCGAACACGTTCGGCACCGAGCTCGAGCTCACCGAGGGCATGCGCTTCGACAAGGGCTTCCTCTCCGCGTACTTCGTCACCGACCAGGAGCGCCAGGAAGCGGTCTTCGAAGACCCCTACATCCTGATCGCGAACAGCAAGGTCTCGAACATCAAGGACCTGCTGCCCATCGTCGACAAGGTCATCCAGAGCGGCAAGCAGCTGCTCATCATTGCGGAAGACGTGGATGGCGAGGCTCTCGCGACCCTCATCGTCAACAAGCTCCGTGGCATCTTCAAGTCGGTCGCCGTCAAGGCTCCCGGTTTCGGCGACCGTCGCAAGGCGCAGCTGCAGGACATCGCCATCCTCACCGGTGGCCAGGTCATCTCCGAGGAGGTCGGCCTCAAGCTTGAGAACGCCACCCTCGACCTTCTTGGCCACGCTCGCAAGGTCGTCGTCACCAAGGACGAGACCACGATCATCGAGGGCTCCGGCGACGCCGACGCCATCGCCGGTCGCGTGAAGCAGATCCGTGCCGAGATCGAGAACACCGACAGCGACTACGACCGCGAGAAGCTCCAGGAGCGCCTCGCGAAGCTCGCCGGCGGTGTTGCGGTCATCAAGGCCGGTGCAGCAACCGAGGTCGAGCTCAAGGAGCGCAAGCACCGCATCGAGGATGCAGTGCGCAACGCCAAGGCTGCGGTCGAAGAGGGCATCGTCGCCGGTGGTGGCGTCGCCCTCATCCAGGCCGGCAAGCTCGCCTTCGAGGGCACGGCACTGCAGGCTCTCGTGGGTGACGAGGCAACGGGCGCGAACATCGTGCGCGTCGCCATCGATGCCCCGCTCAAGCAGATCGCGCTGAACGCCGGTCTCGAGCCGGGTGTTGTCGCCGACAAGGTCCGCAACCTGCCCGTCGGCCACGGCCTCAACGCCGCGACCGGTGAGTATGTCGACATGCTCGCTGCCGGAATCAACGACCCGGTGAAGGTCACGCGCTCGGCCCTGCTCAACGCAGCGTCGATCGCCGGCCTGTTCCTCACCACCGAGGCCGTCGTTGCCGACAAGCCCGAGCGCGTTCCTGCCCCGCAGGGCGACCCGTCGGGTGGCATGGACTTCTGATCCAAAGGCGCGCCAGCGCCTGAGCGTAACGGTCGAGCTCGCCGAGACCGGTCCACGCTTGCCAGTTCAACCGAAAGGCGGTCCCTCAGGGGGCCGCCTTTCGGCGTTTAACGGTTCTGAGTAGCCCGCCGACCATGGCCACCCGACTCTTGTTGTCGGTATCGCGACGCCAAAGCGACAACTAGGGTCGGTTCACCTCGCGCGGAGCGGTCGGTCGCGCGAACGGACGGACGGATGGGCGGTCGAGCGGTCGAGCGGTCGGTCGCGACCGCCCTGGCGCAGCTAGCGGGCGAACAGCCGCGCGTTGCTCGACTCGGCGTCGGCGTACTGCTGTGCAGCCAGCGAGAGGGCCTGGTTGATCGCGGAGAGCGACTCCTCCACCCGCAGCTGCGTCGTGTGCCAGTCGGCCGCGACCGCCTGGAACGCGCTGGCGGCCTGTCCGCTCCACGAGTCGTTGAGGCCGGTGAGCTGCCCCTGCAGGCCGCTCACCTCGGTCTGGATGCGGCCAATGGATGCGCGCACCGCGCCGGTCGCCGCCAGAACCGCTTCACTGTCTACCTGGTATCGAGTCATGCGGGCGAGCGTATGCAGCGCCCGCCCTGCCGGTGCGCGGGCTAGGCCGGGGCGGGGGCGGCGTTCGCCGTGGGTGCCTCGTGGAGGAGGGGAAGCCGCACGCGGAAGGTCGAGCCGCCCCCGGGGGTCTCCACGACATCCACGCTGCCCCGGTGAGAGGCGACCAGGGAGGCGACGATCGCGAGCCCGAGTCCTGTGCCGCCGGTGTCACGGTTGCGCGAATTGTCGGCTCGCCAGAAGCGCTGGAAGATCTTGTCGCGAATCTGTTCCGGGATGCCGTCGCCGTGGTCAATGACCGACAGGATGGCGGAGTCCCCTGGCTCATCCACGGTGATGGCGATTTCGATGGGGCTGCCCGCCGGCGTGAAGCGCAGCGCGTTCCCCATCAGGTTGGTGATCACCTGCCGGATCTTGTTCTCTTCAGCGAGCACCGTGGCGCCCATGGGTGCGGCCTCGGTCTCCACGAGGGTCTCGACCGACAGCTCCCGGGTGGGGCGAGGTCGGCGACGCAGCCAGGCCAGCGTCGCGCCGGCGAACTTGATCGGCCCGGTGGCCAGGGTCGCGGAACGCGCGGTTGGTCCGGATGCGACGGTGACGACCGGCGCGCGCTCCTCGCGGATCGGGTCGGTCAGCACGACCGTCACGCGGCGGTCGGGGGCATAGGCCATGGCATCCAGCGCCGCGTCGTGGGCGAGGGGGAGCAGGTCGACCGGTGCGAGCTTGAGCGGCTTCGCCTCGTCGATCCGGGCCAGTTCGAGAAGATCCTCGACCAGCTCGCCCATGCGGATCGCTTCCTTCTCGATGCGTTCCATGGCCTGGGCCACCTCGTCCGGTGTCGAGATGGCGCCCATCCGGTACAGCTCGGCGTAGCCGCGCACCGACACCAGCGGCGTGCGCAGTTCGTGACTCGCGTCGCCGACGAACCGCCGCATCTGGTCGATCGTCCTGGCGCGATCGGAGAAGGCGGAGTCGATGCGACTGAGCATGGTGTTCAGCGACGTGCTGAGGCGGCCGACCTCGGTGTTGGGCGCGTTGCCGCCCAGCCGCTGGCTGAAGTCGCCGGCGGCGAAACGCGCGGCAGTCTGTTCGACCTCGACCAGCGGCGTGAAAGTGGATGTCACGAGGAGGCGAGTCAGCGCCCCGCCTAGCAACACGACGGTGAGGGCGAAGAAGAGGAAGGCGGCCGCGTACCGGGCGATCAGCCCGTTGGTGTCGTCCAGACTGATGCCGACCAGCACCGTGACCTGGTCGACGCTGTCGGGGAGGGATGCCAGCATCCGCCACTGGGTGACGTGCCGCGTATCCGGAACCGTGAATTTGGTGTCGTGGTTCTGCAGTACGGAGAGCGAAAGCCCCTGGAGCACCGGGCGACTCTGGTTCTCCGCGCGGTTGTCGCACATGAGGCGGCCGTCGCTGTCGATGACGCCGACGTAGTACGAATCGGTCGACGCCATGTGCAGGAAGGTGATCGTGCAGCCGACGCCGGAGGCCGTGTTCTTATATTCGATCGTGCCCGTGAGCGTCTGGGCGTTGGAAAGAATCTTGTCGTCGACCTGATCCATCAGGTAACTGCGCAGCACGCTCATGGTGCCGAGGCCCGCGACGACAAGTCCGAGGGTCAGCAACAGCACTGTCACGCCCGTGATCTTCGTCCGGAGCGAGACGCCGTTCCACCAGCGCGTCAACTGTTCATGCATAGGTCAGCAAGGCTAAACCTTGGCCGCCTTCAACATGTACCCGAAGCCCCGCTTGGTCTGGATGATGGGCTCCTCGGAGAACTGGTCGAGCTTGCGGCGCAGGTAGGAAATGTAGCTCTCCACGATTCCGGCGTCGCCATTGAAGTCGTACTCCCAGACGTGGTCGAGGATCTGCGCCTTCGACAGAACGCGGTTGGGGTTGAGCATGAGGTAGCGGAGCAGCTTGAATTCGGTCGGGCTGAGCTCGATCTGCTCGGCGCCGACGGTTACCTCGTGGGTGTCCTGGTCCATGGTGAGCTCGCCGGCACGGATGACGGCTTCCTCGTCGTCGTGCATCGTGCGGCGGAGGATCGCCTTCAGCCGGGCAACGATCTCGTCGAGGCTGAACGGCTTGGTGACGTAGTCGTCGCCCCCGACGGTGAGGCCGGTGATCTTGTCTTCCGTGTCATCCTTCGCCGTCAGGAACAGGATCGGCGCGGTGTACCCGGATGCGCGCAGGCGCTTGGTCACGCCGAAGCCGTTCATGTCGGGAAGCATGACGTCGAGGATGATCAGGTCGGGCTCTTCCTCGAGCACGGCGGAGATCGCCTGGGCACCG
Source organism: Glaciihabitans sp. (assembly GCA_025464095.1). GTDB lineage: Bacteria > Actinomycetota > Actinomycetes > Actinomycetales > Microbacteriaceae > RYN-84. The sequence goes on along the minus strand of JAODMF010000020.1, from coordinate 140,841 downwards.
TTTCCGACGGCGCGAACGGCGAATCCGGCGAAGCGGAGGCTCGTGCTCAGGAGGTCGCGGATGTTGGGCTCGTCGTCGACGATAAGGATCTTGGGTCCATCACTCATGCGGCAAGTATCTGCGCGTTCGCTGGGCGAATCCTGAGAGCCGTCGGCTCGCATCCTGACCGCCGTGGTTCTGTTCCCGTTCGGGACGAATGTGCCCGGGCGCGCGGGCACATTCGTGCCGGGCGGGAACAGACGCGGAGTGCCGCAGTTACGCGGCGACCGCGTCGAGGTCGTCGGTGTCGAGGATCGTGTAGCTGTAGCCCTGCTCCGCGAGGAAGCGCTGGCGGTTCTGGGCGAAATCCTGGTCGACGGTGTCGCGAGCAACGAGGGTGTAGAAGTTCGCCGGCAGGCCGCTCTCCTTCGGGCGCAGCAGGCGACCGAGGCGCTGTGCCTCTTCCTGCCGCGACCCGAATGACCCTGAGACCTGGATGGCGACGGTCGCCTCCGGCAGGTCGACCGAGAAGTTCGCGACCTTGGAGACGACGAGCACCTTCGTGATGCCGTCGCGGAACTCCTGGTACAGCCGCTCGCGCTCATCGATGGAGGTCGCACCGGTGAGCTTGGGTGCGTGCAGCGCCTCCGCCAGCTCATCGATCTGGTCGAGGTACTGCCCGATCACGAGGATCCGTTCGCCCTCGTGGCGCTTCACCAGCTGCCTGACCACGCCGAGTTTCGCCGGCGCGGTCGCCGCCAGCCGGTAGCGCTCGTCGTCGGCGGATGCCGCGTACTCGAGCCGTTCCTGCTCCGGCAGGTCGATGCGAACCTCGTAGCAGGATGCCGGCGAGATGAACCCCTGCGCCTCGATCTCCTTCCACGGAGCGTCGAATCGCTTCGGTCCGATGAGGCTGAACACGTCGCCCTCGCGGCCGTCCTCGCGCACGAGCGTCGCGGTGAGCCCGAGCCGCCGGCGTGCCTGCAGTTCCGCGGTGAGCTTGAACACGGGAGCGGGCAGCAGGTGCACCTCGTCGTAGATCACGAGGCCCCAGTCCAGGGCATCCAGCAGCGCCAGGTGCGTGTATTCGCCCTGCCGCCGCGCGGTGAGAATCTGGTAGGTCGCGATCGTGACCGGGCGCACCTGCTTGACCTGCCCCGAGTACTCGCCGATCTCGTCCTCGGTGAGCGAAGTGCGCTTCAGCAGCTCGGAGCGCCACTGGCGGGCGGAAACCGTGTTGGTCACCAGGATGAGCGTGGTCGTCTTTGCGACGGCCATCGCACCAGCACCGACCAGGGTCTTGCCCGCGCCACAGGGGAGAACCACGACGCCGGAGCCGTGCTCAAAGAAGTTGGCGACCGCCTTGTTCTGGTAGTCGCGCAGTGCCCAGCCGGTCTCATCCAGGTCGATTGCGTGCGGCGTGCCGGGGGTGTAGCCGGCGAGGTCCTCTGCGGGCCAGCCGAGTTTCAGCAGTTCCTGCTTGAGTTGCCCGCGAGCCCACGGCTGGATCACGTACGTGTGCGGGCCGCGCTTCTCGAAGAGCAGGCCGGCCACCTTGCGACCGCGGGAGATCTCGGCCAGAACCGCGGCATCCGTCGCCGTCAGTGTGAGCACGCCGTCGTCAGCCCGGTCGATCACGAGCCGGCCGTAGCGCCCGACGGTCTCCACCATGTCGACGGAGACGCTCTGCGGAATCGCGAAGCGGCTGTACCGCGTGAGGGTGGCAATCATGTCCTCCGCCGAGTGGCCGGCGGCGCGGGCGTTCCAGAGGCCGAGGCGCGTGATGCGGTAGGTGTGGATGTGCTCGGGCGCGCGTTCCAGTTCGGCGAACACCGAGAGGTCGTGGCGGGCGTCTTCGGCGAGCGGATGCGCTACCTCGAGGAGGACGGTCCGATCGCTTTGAACAATCAGGGGTCCGTCGGGCAAATTCACCCGCCCAGCCTACGCGAGCGGCTTGGCACAAGCTGGGGAAGGGTCACTGCGGGGGCGCGACGGCCGCGATGCTGGACAGCGGGAGCGTGCGCTCGAGGTCGGACTTGCGGTCCCGCGCGCGCAACCGCCCGCCGGCAACACTCGCGGGCTCGAGCTGCAGGTCGAGCAGGGAGCCGTCCGGCATCCGCACCGTCACGGTCAGGCCGAGCTTGCCCTTGATCGCCATATCGAGCTGGCGTTCGAGCCAGGCCTGGCCGGTCTGCTCGGTGGTCGGATCCCCGCCCTCGCGCAGCCGTCGCACGAGCGCAACACCGGACGGTTCGGATGCCGCAGCCGGCGGCTTGGCGACCCGCCGCCGCTCCAGCACGACGATCGATCCGTGCGCGTCCTCCGCGGCGACCGGGTACCGGGCATCGTTCAGCGCCCAGAAGACCACGTCGAGGTCGAAGCGGCTCGCCGCGCGGTGCGGGCCGACCCGGGTAAGGCCGAGCGCGCCCAGGCTGTGGTCGACGAGGATCGCGTTCAGCACGGAGGCGTCGTCGGCGTTGACGTAGGTGCGCGCGGAGGGGTCGGGCGAGCCAGTGATCGAGCCGACGCGAACCGTGCCGTAGCGCGCGGCCGTGCCGGTGATGAGGTAATCGAGGGGCTGCGGGATGCCGGTCAGCGATATCTCGGAGAGCACCCTTCGCAGGCTGGTCGCCGTCGCTCCCGCCGCCATGGCCCGGTTCAGGCTGGCCTGGCTCACGCGGTAGGTGGTGGCGAGCGCGCGGCTCTCGACGTCGGCGAACTCGCGCAGGCGCGCATCCAGCCGCGGCAACAGCGGACCCGGGGAGACGATGGTGAGGTCGTGCTGCACGTACACGCGGTCGACCTCGGCGGGGAACAGCGGCAGCATCGCGGCTGCCGCGGCGGCCGGGCCGCGCTCGAGCAGGGCCGTGCCTGCGGTGCTCGGTGCCGCGTTCGAGGTGATGCCCAGCAGCTCCGCGTCGCGCATGTACGCGCTCGCGCGGTCGCGCATCCAGTCGCCGCCGGCCGGGTACAGCCAGCGCAGGTAGTCGCCGAAGCGCGTGCCCCAGGTGGCGTGGGCGCGCTCCGCGAGCAGGGTGCGGATGTCGGGAGGCAGGCGACCGAACCAGGCCCCCGCGAGCGATTCCCAGCGCTCGGCGGATGCCCGCAGCATCCACCCGAGCGCCTCCGCGGTCGGCAGCCACTGGGCCGCATCGAGTGCGATTAGGTCGGCGCGGGAGGCGATCGCGATGAGGCTCGGCACCGCGTCGATGTCGACGGACATGGCCGCGGCGAGGCGCTTCGCGTCGGGCAGCGCGATGCCGCCGCGCGCGAGCTCGCGGGCCGGTTCTCCCTGCAGTTCGGCGAGTAGGGCGGCGATCGCGGTCGTGGTCGCAAACGCCTGCTCGGCGGCCCCGTGGTCGATGAAGCGCATGTCTGCGGCGCTGACCAGTTCCAGCCCGGCCGGCGGTGGTTCGGTGGCGAGCGCCCTGGTGTCGGGCAACCCGACCCTTGGCCACCCGGCGAGCTGGTCGGCGACGGGCGCATAGGCGCTCCAGCGCTCGCCGTCGAGTTCGAGCAGCGCGAGCGCGCGTGCGTGCTCGAGCGCGACAGCGACCGTCGCGGGCAGGCGCTCGCGTGCGCCGTCGCGTGCCGGCGCCGACTCGAGCAGTTCGGATTGGCGCGTCACGACCTCCGCCGTGGTCGGGCCCGCAGCATCCGGCCATTCGCCCACGAGCGCGATGGAGACAAGCGAGGCGCGATCGAGGTGTGAGAGAGCTTCCTGCACGGACGAGGGATCGAGGAGCGCCTCAGCGAGGTCGAAGAAGTCCTTGATGCGCGACTCACGAAGCTCGCGAACTGTGATCAGTTCGGTGAGCTCCGCGTCACCCATGCTTCGCAGGCGAGCAGCCAGCGTCAGCGTGGAGGTGTTACTTGCCGTCACCCTTGGCCGCTCCGCCACGATGCACGGCGGTCAGCACAAAAAACACCACGATGAGCAGAACGCCGATCGGAAGCCCGATGAGGGGAAGGATGCGCACGACGGGCCACAGGCCCTCGGCGAAATGGGGTGCTGCGCCCGCCGCTGCGCCAATGAGCAGCGCCACGATTGACACGAGCGAGAGGCCGACGATGGCCACCGTCATGAACGCCAGCGAGCGTTGCGGCCGGGTGAGCGGCACGGCGGTTGCGGGATCTTTTGGCACCCCTCAAGGATAGGGGTAGCTGCACCCCGTATCCTTATGGGGCACCGTGAACTGCTCGGTGTGGAAGAGGTACTGGGATGCCTACCGGCAAGGTCAAGTTCTACGACGACGAAAAAGGCTTCGGGTTCATCAGTTCGGATGATGGCCAGGAGGTCTTTCTGCACGCCTCGGCGCTTCCCGCTGGCGTTACTGTGAAGCCGGGATCCAAGCTCGAGTTCGGCATTGCCGACGGCAAGAAGGGTGCGCAGGCGCTCTCTGTGCGCGTTCTCGAGGCCCCGCCGACCATGGCGAAGCTCAATCGAAAGTCCGCGGATGACATGGCCGTCATCGTGGAGGACCTCGTCAAGCTTCTCGATGGAATTGGCTCCGGCCTCAAGCGCGGACGCTACCCGGACAAGAATCACGGCGGCAAGATTGCGGCCGTTCTGCGCAAGGTTGCCGACGACCTCGATGCCTGAGCCGCTCACGGACCGCCAGCAGCTGGCGCGCGACGCCCTGCTGGAGATCACTCCGGCGGCCACCGTTGGCGCGCCCGCGGGCGAAGTGGACGAGGGCGACGGGGTCGTCTCCTACCTCTTCGAGACGGAGATGCCGGGCTATCCGGGCTGGAAGTGGACCGTCTCGGTCGCACAGGTCGAGGGCGAAGAGCCCTCCGTACTCGAGACCGAGCTCATGCCGGCGGATGGCGCGCTGCTGTCTCCGGACTGGATTCCGTGGTCCGACCGCCTGGACGACTACAAGGCCGCCCAGATCGCACTCGGCGAGCTGGCCGGCGCCGATGACGATGACGACGATGTCGACGACGACGACGATGATGATGACGACGATGATGACGACCTGGGCAGCGACCTGCTGCACGGCGGCGATCTCGACGGCGTCGATATCGATGAGGTAGATATCGGCGGGGTCGATATTGATGCGGCCGATATCGACGAGGGCGACGGTGATCAGGTCGAGGCCGAACAGGTCGACGCCGATACCGTCGTCTTCAGCGCACCCGCCCGTCGCAGGCGCAAGGCGCCCGAGCGGAACCTAGCTGCTGCGGCGGTGGGCGACGATCGAGTAGACGAGCGCGACGAGGCCGAGGCCCAGTCCGATGAAGCACGTAGTGAACCACCAGCCGCGCCCGTCCGCCGTCAGCGTGCTCGAAAACGTCAACAGGATAGCCAGGCCGACTAGCCAGCCAGCGAGGCCGACGACGAGAGCCTTGCGGTCATCCGTCTTCACCGGCTTCGGGTCCGGTCGTCGTTCGCTGTCTTTCAGCCACAGGCGCATGATGCCAGCCTATGGCGCTACTGCGACCGGAGGGCGTCGACGACGTACTCGATGCAGGCGATGAGCGCCCGCACGTCGGCCGGGTCGATCGCAACGAAGGTCGCGACGCGCAGTTGGTTGCGGCCGAGCTTGCGGTAGGGCTCGGTGTCGACGACGCCGTTCTCGCGCAGGGTCTTCGCCACAGCGGATGCGTCGATGCTGTCATCGAAGTCGATCGTCACGACGACCTGCGACCGATGGTCCGGGTTGGCGACGAACGGGGTGGCGCAGTCGACGGATTCTGCCCAGTCGTAGAGTGCGGTGGATGATTCGCGGGTGCGGGCGTCGGCCCAGGCAAGGCCGCCATTGCCGTTGATCCAGTCGAGCTGGTTCTCCAGCAGCAGGAGGGTCGAGAGAGCCGGGGTGTTCAGCGTCTGGTTGAGTCGCGAGTTGTCGACAGCGTTCTTGAGGCTGAGGAATTCGGGGATGTAGCGCCCGCTCGCCGCGATCGACTCCACTCGCTCGAGCGCGGCGGGGGAAAAGAGCGCGAACCACAGGCCACCGTCGCTTGCGAAGTTCTTCTGCGGCGCGAAGTAGTAGACGTCGGACTGGCTGGCGTCGACGGCAACGCCGCCCGCCGCGCTCGTCGCGTCGATGACGGTGAGGGCGTCAGCATCCACCCGGGTGACCGGTGCCATCACTCCGGTCGAGGTCTCGTTGTGCGGCCAGGCGTACACGTCGATGCCATCGAGGATCTCGACAGCGCTGCGCGAACCGGCGGGGGCGTCAATCACGTGGGGCGCATCGAGCCAAGGGGCGGATGCCGACTGGGCGAACTTCGATCCGAACTCGCCGAAGGTCAGGTTCTCACTGCGCTGGCGAATGAGGCCGAAGGATGCAGCATCCCAGAACGCGGTGGATCCGCCGTTACCGAGCACGACCTCGTAGCCGTCCGGAAGGGCGAACAGGTCGGAAAGTCCGCCGCGCACGCGACCGACGAGGTCTTTGACCGGTGCCTGGCGGTGAGACGTGCCGATCAGCTTCGCGCCCTCGGTCGCGAGGTAGGCCAGCTGCTCCGGGCGAACCTTGGAGGGGCCGCATCCGAAGCGTCCGTCGGCGGGCAGCAAGGACGAGGGAATGGAAATGCTTGGCATACGCATGATTCTATTCGCCGCGGCGCAGGTGCCCGCCCGGGCCCCTGCCCTGCCTCTGCCCGTCGGCAGCCCTGTGGCCGACCTGCGACTGACATGCGGCAGCCCTACGGCGCCCCCGATCGGCCGTGCGCGTGCGGGGGCGCCGCGTGCGAGCTGCCGCGTGCCAAAGGCTAGGCTTGAGACGCAAAAGGTTGAGGAATCGGGAGGCAGCAGTGACGGATCTCGTCGACACGACTGAGATGTACCTGCGCACCATCCTCGACCTCGAAGAGGAGAACATCGTTCCCCTCCGCGCCCGCATTTCTGAGCGTCTCGGGCACTCCGGGCCCACCGTCTCGCAGACGATCGGCCGCATGGAGCGGGATGGACTCGTCGTCGTCGAAGGCGACCGCCACCTCGAGCTGACGGATGACGGGCGTCTTAAGGCCACGCATGTGCTGCGTAAGCACCGTCTCGCCGAGCGCCTCCTGGCCGACGTGATCGGCCTCGACTGGGCCTACGTTCACGACGAGGCGTGCCGGTGGGAGCACGTGATGAGCGAGCAGGTGGAGCGCCGCGTGCTCGAGATGCTCGGGCATCCAACCGAGTCGCCGTACGGAAATCCGATCCCCGGTCTCGCCGAACTCGGGCAGGCCCCGGCGGCCCGATTCATGGATGGCGTGGTCAGCATCGTCGACGTCGCCGCCCGCTCCGAGGCGCCCGCCCTTGTCACCATCCGACGCCTTGGCGAACCCGTGCAGTTCGAGCCGGACCTGCTGCAGCAGCTGCTCGCGGCGGGTGTCGTGCCGGGGGCGACGGCCACCGTTTCGGCGGTCGGTTCCTACGTTTTGGTGCAGGTCGAGGGCATCGGTGACGGGCTCGAATTGCCCAATGAGGTCGCCGCGCACATCTACGCCGCCCTCTGATTCACAGGGTTTTCCCACCCGAGATTTATGCACAGGAATGGACACCTGCATAACATTCCCGTAACGTAGCCGCGTCCTCGCCGCCAGTCAGCCCGGCCCGAGGCCCCGCCCGAGACGTCTCGTTTACCTGTCTTTCGGTGTGGGACGTGAATATACATACGGAACGTGATGGGGCGACGACCTAGTGTCGCCGAGGCGCAGGAGCATGACTCTTGACAAAAATAGGAACAACGAAATCGCAACCAGTTTGCGAACAAACGAACACTGATAGTTCACTCGCTCACAACAGTTCGAACCCGGATTCGGCGTTCACGAAGCGAACCTCACCTGGCCGCAGGGCCAGCATCCTGAGTCTGGCGGTTACCGCACTGGTGATCCCGGGACTCCTCGCAACCGCGGCTCCGGCGACGGCGGCAACACCGGCGTCGACCTCGCAGTCGGTCTCGGTAGCGCAGCTGGCGGTCACAACGACCGCCGTCGCTCCGGCGACGACCGCGGTGAAGCACCACAAGAAGAAGCCGAACCTTCACAAGCGCGTCGTGAAGTTCGCGAAGCGCTACCACGGAGTCGCTTACCGCTACGGCGGCGAGAGCCCCCACGGCTTCGACTGCTCCGGCTTCGTGGCGTACGTGTACCGCCATGTCGGTATTCGCCTGCCGCACTCCGGTGTCGCGCAGGGCCGCAAGGGCTACCGCGTCGCGCGCTCGCAGGCTCACGCCGGCGATGTCGTCGTGATCGACGGTGGCTCGCACGTGGGTATCTACATGGGACACGGTCGCATGTTCGACGCACCCATGCCGGGTCGCACGGTGGGCAACCACAAGATCTACACGAACAATTACTACCTCGTTCGTTTTAGGAAGTAGCCGTTTGCCGGTGGGCCTCGTGCCCACCGGCGATCGATTCTCCTGTGGTGCTCTCGCGCCCCTCCTCTTGCAGTCGCCCTGACCACTCGGGGTTCCTATGCGCGCCTCGTCGCGCAGGAACGGATACGACGAATGACTTCCCTTTCACGACCAACGCCTCGCAGCGTCGAGCAGGTCCAGCCTTCTGACTCGCAGGGCCTTCCCGCGGAGTCTGTCTTTCGCGCGCCGCGCCGCGCGGCTCGCAGATCGGGCATCCTCAGCCTCGCGGTCACCGCCCTGGTGGTTCCGAGCCTGTTCGCCACGGTGGCGCTGCCGGCGTACGCCGCGACCAGCGGGGCCGCGTCGACCGGCCAGGCCACCGCATCCGCGTCGACGTCGGCGCAGCGTGAGCAGACCCTCGCGGCAAAATCGCAGACGGTCACGATGGATGTCGCGCTCACCGCGGCCGCGGTGCCCTCGGCGTCGCGGGACACGATTGGTGCCACCAGCGTCGCCGCCCTGCAGCGCAAGCGGGCGGCCGTTCGGGTCGCAGCACTCGCCGCCGGCCCGAACCTGGGCGCGCTTCTGGCGCACCCGCCGCAGCCGCACTTCAGCCTGGCGAAAGTCGTCTCCGTTGCCGAGCGCTACACCGGAACGCCCTACGTGTTCGGAGGCGAGAGCCCCTCGGGGTTCGACTGCTCCGGGCTCGTCGCCTACGTGTACGCGCAGTTCGGCATCTCGCTGCCGCACTCCGGGTCGGCGCAGGGCGCGGCGGGCACGAGGATCGCACTATCGGCCGCGCGTCCCGGCGACGTTGTCGTCATCGACGGTGGCAGCCACGTCGGCATCTACCTGGGTGGCAACCGGATGATCGACGCGCCCATGCCCGGACGAACCGTCGGCAACCACGCGATCTACACAACCAACTTCTACATAGTGCGTTTCGGCATCTGACCACCCCCACCGCGGAGGATGACACGCCGCGCGCACGCCGTTTCGCGGCGCTCACGCGGCGTGTCGTCCTCCGCAATGGGGCGCGACACGCTCAGCTGCCTCTCGCGTGGCCGTAACCTCCGCGTGATATTCATGGGTTAACCTGAAGCCCTCGGAGTTCTACGAGGTAATCGGGAGAGCGAATGTCGCAGATACGCACCATCCAAACCACGGATGCGCGCGCCCTCTTCTTCATACGCCGCAGTAGTCAAAGCCGCGCTCAGGCGCGCACCAAGTAAGGCACTGTCGTTTTCGGCGGTGCCTTTTTGTTTGCCTGCTAACTCCTCGCTCAAAAACTGCGAGTCGCATTCGAATGCCTGCAAGCCGTGCAGGCTCTTTCGAGAGGATGACAATGCGCACTTTGGTCCTGAATGCCGGGTACGAGCCGCTCGCCGTCGTGTCGTTCAAGCGAGCCCTCGTGCTCGTGATGAACGAGAAGGCAACGATCGTCGCGAGCGATGACGAGCACCCGGTCTGGGGTTCTGAGCGTGCGTGGGATCGCCCGTCGGTCATCATCCTGCGTCGCTATGTGCGCATCCCGAGCGGTCGCAACGTTCCGGTGTCGCGACGCGGGGTCTTGCGTCGTGATAATCACCGGTGCGGATACTGCGGCAGCACGGCGAACACGATCGATCACATTCACCCGCGGTCGCGCGGCGGCAAGGACTCCTGGGAGAACCTCGTCGCGTGCTGCCTCAAGTGCAACAACCTGAAGGGCGACCGCACTCCGGAGGAGATGAACTGGCGGCTGCGACTCAACCCGCGGGCGCCGCACGGTGCGACCTGGCTCCTGCGCGGGGTCGAGCGCGCCGAGCCGCAGTGGGACGAGTTCCTGGCGCCTGCCGCCTGAGGGTGGGCGATTGGCGTCGAGCTACGCGTTGATCGCACTTGTCGCGACCTCGCCAACAAGATCTCGGGCCCGCCGCCCGATAAACTCAAGCGGTCAGCCTCTGTAGCTCAATGGAAGAGCAGTTCCGTCCTAAGGAAAGGGTTGGGGGTTCGAGTCCCTCCAGGGGCACTTCGGATTTCCCTCAGAATTCCCTATAAACACTGGGATCTAGCGGCTCTGGTCCCTCCCTCGCGGTGGGTTTGCCCACACTTTGCCCACATCTGTAGCAAATTCAGATCGCCCGCAAGGCTCCCGACGTGCGACGAGACGGCCGGATAGAGTCCAAGAACATCAATCGAAGGGGTCTCGATGGGCGTTCCGAGCACCACGTTCGCGATTGCGACATTTGTCGCGTTGGCCCTTCCCGGATTGATCTTTATCGCCGTCCGCAAGGTTTTCGAGGGCGCACGCAGCTCTGACCGAGATACCGCGACGGTGCTGGCGCAGGCGCTGTTGTTCAGCACGGTCCTTAACGCTGCATACTTCTGGCTCTGGGGCAGTCACTTGGCTGACGGGCTTACGGTGGATCCAGCAGCGGATGTGGTCAGAGTGACTGACCCTGGCGCCGTCGGTGCAAACGTCCTAATGTTCGCTGTTCTTGCTCCCTTGGCCATCTCGCTGATCTTCTATTGCAGAATCCAGTGGATCTCGGTCGGTGGCTGGATCGGCAAGAGGATCCCAAAGTTGAAGAGGCCCGCGCGTAGGCATGGGTACAGCCCTGTCCCGAACGGCTGGGACTTCGCTTGGCGCACTGCGGGCAACGGCAGTTTCGTTCGGGTCAAGAGATCGGACGGATCTTGGATCGGCGGCTGGTACACCAAGGGTTCGTTCGTAAGCACGTATCCGGAGGCTCGCGATTTGTTTCTCGCGCAGCAGTGGGTCATGACCGACAGGGGAGCTTTCGTCGAACCAGTCGCCGGAAGTACGGGGCTTTGGCTATCGGTCACCGACGGCGACGTAGTTGAATGGCGTAACACATCCGAGGAAGAGGACGATGTCAAACGAGCCTAAGGATCCACAGTCCAAGCCGAGCGCGCTGCTCGGCGTTGCCTACCCGGCTAAGCCGAGTGCAACCCCGGTGGCACGACCAGAGGTTCGGCATGTCGAGGAGCACGGCATTCAACCCGTCGCCTACGTCCCGCCGCCGGCTAAGCCCCCCACTGGCGATGGCGGAGCGGAGATGGTCTCTGAGTAGGAGACTCGCGGCATCCCCGCACCTCGTCAGGAATTGCGACGTCGCCCGCCATCGACCATGAGAACATTTCGAGATGGGCAACAAACTTAGCGACGATCGCAGGCTTCACTTGGAACAACTCCAGTCTGCGATTGCACGGATGGCTTACGCATCATCCAGGGCCAAGACATGGCTCCTTCCTGTAGCGACCGCAACCTACGGATACGCCCTCGCGAATCACGACACCCGGGTAGCTGGGCTCGGCATCGCGGCCGTTTGCTTGTTTGCGTTTCTTGACGCGCGATACCTGAGAGAAGAACGTGCTTTCCGCGCGCTGTTCAGCAGGGCGTCGCGTGGCCGTGGTCGTGTGTATGACATGAACAGCAGGGCGTTTTATGGCAAGCCCAACGACGACAAAAAGGATCGCCGGGAGGAGAACTGCCGCTGGCGAAAGATCATCTGGTCGTGGTCTTTGGCGGGTTTTTATCTTCCCGTGGCTGCTGTAGGTGTGATCGTCATCGCGCTAACGCTCATCCCTTAGCCATTCCAATTCGAAGAGCATCCCGGACCCTCTCTAACGCATCATCCTTCTGACGCTCCGAGAAGTTGGTTTCCCGCGGCCATATGCGGCCAATGCCGTCACTCTCCCATCGCGGCACAAGATGGATGTGCAAATGGTTGACAGTCTGTGTCGCGGCTTCTCCATTTGATTGGATCAGGTTCAATCCCTCTGGCTTGACGGCATCTCTTATTGCATGTGCAAGCTTCAGGGTAACCCGACTCAACTGAGTTGCGGTCGCGTCGTCGATTTCCCAGATGCCAGCGATGTGCTTGCGGGGTATCACGAGCGTGTGACCTAGGGTCGCGGGCTCAGTGGGGAAGAAGGCGATAACGTGCTCATTTCGAAATACTTCCCTGGCATCGGGATCTTCGAGTTGAACGATCTCGCAGAATGGGCAGTCGAGTTCGGTCATGGCTTGACAACACCTTGGCCCGACCAGTACTCGAGATTCTCCGTCAACTTCTTGTAGGTAGCCTTCGTATCGATGTTTCCCAAGTAGTCCTTCACCGTTGGATCGAAGACGGGGATCCCTGACGCCGTTGAGAACGGGCTCGCACCCGCGCTGTCCGCGGCACCAAAGGATGAGAGGCCATGGATGCGAACGCCGAGCAAAGGCTTCCGTTCAGCCCAAGCCTTGTTGATCTCGTAGTTGACCCACTCGCGGCCGGCCGTCTCCTTGCCGATAAGGACGATAACGGCCTTCTTATAGGCCATTTCGTCTGATATCCATTTCTCGATGGCCGACTTTCCTCCCCTACGGACGGCCTCCCAGTTCTGGGCGTTCAAGAAAGGCTGAGCTTCGAGCGCGTTGATGTTGCGCACAAGCTGAACACGATTGACATCGCGTTCGTAGTGAAAGCTGTAAAAGACCGACTTCGCCATAGTTTCGCTCCTTGGTAGCGGTGGATGCCTGCCTGAAGGGTAGGCCCGACCACCAACATTTTCGGCGGGTCATCCCGCTGGGTCACGGTGAGAGTAGACCCTAAAGCCCAGCAGCGACTAGATCCTTGAGGAACCCCGCGCATTTCTGGACGCGGTCCTCAGTATCGACGAGGTGGCCGTCGCGATCGACCTGAGTCACCGGAAGAAACGCCCCATCGACCGCACCATGCTCGTCGCAAACCTGCTTGAATCTCGCCGCGAGACGCTCGTCGAGCGGCGGGTCAAGCTCGAAACCGGAGTTGATGCAGCGAACTCCGGCCTCGCTTGCCGCGAGCCGCAGCCACCTCGGTTCTGATTCGTATCCACTGAACCAAGGGTCGCGGAACGCTGCGTCGAGACCGCTTGTACGCAAGGCAGTTGGCGTTCGAGGGACTCACCCCGCAGGTGATCGCCCGCCGCACGGCGACCAAGCAAGCGCAGGTGAAGCAAGGTCTGAAAGTGGCCGAGAACCCATTCGCGACTACCGCGATCGCGGAGCACCAGCTGACGATGGATCAGGCTGCCGACCTGATCGAGTCCGAGGGCGAGGATGACACAGTCGCGTCGCTGATCGAGGTTGCGACCAAGCAGCCCGAGCAGTTCGCCCACACCGCGCAGCGGGCAAGAGACGAGAAGGCTCTCGCCGAGCAGCTGGCGCAAACCTGTGTGGAGCTTCGCGAGAAAGGATTCACGATCCTCGAAAGTGATCCCGGCTACTACGACACCGACCACACCCGCATCAGCAACCTCCTCAGCAAGGACGGTGAGCGAGTCACCATCGAGGACATTGCCGAGGCGGCCGACCGGGCGGCGTTCGTGCGCAGCTTCTACAGCGGACAAGTCGAAGTGATCTACTACGTCGCTGACTTCAAAGACCTCGGGTTCCGCAAGTCCGATAGCAGCGGAAGCGCGAGCGGGCCGATGTCCGACGAGGACAAGGCCGCACGGCGAGAACTGATCGCCAACAACAAGGAGTGGGCCTCAGCCGAGGTCGTTCGCCGCGAATGGCTGACGACCCTCCTATCGCGGAAGACCATGCCGCGCAACGCCGGGCAGTTCGTCGCCCTCGGTGTGACGCAGTTCCGCAGTCACGTTTCGGATGCGATGGGCCGCGGAAACGAGCTCGCCCACGCCCTGCTCGGCATCGAAAACAACAGCGGCTATTGGGCACCCGACAAGCTCGGTGCGATCGTGCAGAGCAGCCGAACCCGAGCGCCGCAGATCGCGCTGCGGTCGTTGTCGGCGGCATCGAGTCGCATGTGACGAAGGACACGTGGCGCAACCCGACCGGAATCGCAGCGGCCTACTTCGTCCAGTTGGTCGAGTGGGGGTATGCGGCATCCGAGGTCGAGCAGATCGCGCTCGACGCGGCAACTGAGAAGACCGCCGAGTCCAGCGCCCCTGAAACAGCCGAGGAACTCACCAGCGAGTAGAGCCCCCGGGTTCGTGGCCCCTGACTTCGGTGGGGGACCATCGCCGTGCCGGCGGTGAGGGTCGCTTGCCGCCCCCTCACACTCCCCAGGCTGTCTTGCCGGAACTTCATTGATCCTGCGGATGGCGCAATACTCCACGCTAGTCCGCTAGTCAGGCAGCGCCCAAAGGATTTTCTCCGCCTCGGTGTTGCCTGACTCTGCCGCGACGGTGAACCATTCGCGTGCGAGGCTTGCGTCGCCGCGCCGGTGATGGATCCCCCCGAGGCGGAGCATGCTTTCGTTGGACCCTCGAAGAGCGGCTCTCTCGTGCCACAGGATCGCGGCACCGGCGGCACCCTCTTGTTCTTCTAGACGGCCCATCAGGGTCATCGCTTCCAGATTGCCCATGTCGGCCGCTCGGTACCAGCCATCTCGAGCCTGCGCCCAGTTGCCCAGCGAGGCGGCTGCGTCCCCCATCAATTTCGACATGTGCGCCATCGCCACGATCTCGGGACGCGAGTCGTCCGACGGGTTGAGAAGCATGTCGAGCATGACCTTTGCGTTATCGTTCCCGTCCATAGCGGCTTGGCGGGTCCACCTGATGGCTTCATCCGGAAGGTCCTTCATCTTGTAGACCCATCCGAGGTAGGCCCGGGCTTCGATCGCTCCGGCATTCGCGGCTTTCTCGAACCACTCGTGCGCCTCGTCCATGTCGCCGCGACGATTGTGAAAGACCGCCACCTGGAACATCGCTTGGACGTCGCCGCTTCGGGCCTCTAGGACGTGGTTGTCGTATTCCTCGGGACTCCACATGTGCAAAGTTTGGGGAGCCTCATGGCGCACTGTCAAGACGCGACTCTCCAAGCGTGTGTGCGTGGAGTTCCAAAGCCTCACCAGGCAACGAACAAGCCGGCATCGTGACGCCCTTGCGGAGCACCTGACGGCGCGCTGCAACTCTCACAAGCCTCTGCCCTCCTCACTGGGCGATCATGCGCGCCAATTTCCCCGACCTCAACGGCTTTCGCGGCGTATCCTCGCTCGCTGCGCTCACTCCTGTATTCCACGGACCATTGCGGTCTCCTCCTTACCGCTTCTTATCTCTGGGTGCCGGAAGGCAGAAAGAATACGTCAATTGAAGGAGCAACACCATGTCAGGCCACATCACCATCACTGGGTTGGTTGCCACCCAGCCGCGCCACATCGTCACAAGCGAAGGGCTGCCTATCACTTCGTTCCGTCTCGCCTCAACACAGCGCCGGTTCGACACCTCGGCTGAGAAGTAGATCGACGGGGAGACCAATTGGTACACAGTGACGGCATTCCGCCAGCTCGCAGCCCACACCGCAGAATCCGTGGACAAGGGCGACCGCATCCTCGTCGTTGGCAAGCTCCGCATCAGGGAATGGGAGAGCGACGAACGAACTGGAATACACATCGAGGTAGAGGCCGAAGCAATCGGTCACGACCTCTTGTGGGGAGCGGGAGTCTTCACTCGCACGGTCGGGGCAGCATTCCGGCAGAGTCCAAAGACGCAGCAGGGCCAATTGCACTGGGCGCCACGCAGGACTGACAGCACGGTTCCCTGGCCGAAATGGTCGGGGAACCATCCGCCTCACTGCGCCACAGGACATCCCTCGAGAGGAAGGACATCATGACCGGCAGCATCCGCCGTCGCCAGCCCGGTGAACGCGTTCGCAGTTTGCGGACATCCACGGCACGACGACCGCGTGGTTCTCTGTCAGGTGCCTCGCCTTCGAGCCGGAGGGGACCACCGTCATATTCTCGCGCTGGGATGTCGCCACGAAATAGGTGGAAACCTCTGTCTCCACTCGGCGACCGCAGCGGTGACCGATCAGCGCCCGCGACGCTCACACCTTTTTGGTCGAGTACGAAGCGGCTGCTAGCGAGACGTGCGACCACACCCCTCACTAGCGAAGTGATCTATTAAGGGGCCCACTGCACTGCCTGCCGGTGCCGAGACATAAGGTGTTCTCAGGATCCGAGAGTCGTGCGCCGCCTGTGCGATGCAGCCTTGACGTTTCAATGGCCTTTCCGATGACCAATGAGGATCGATGGCGCAAAGCCCGACAAAGCAAATAAAGGACCTTACCGCTGAGATCTCGTCGTGGTCCAACCTGGCTGAAGCGATCTCCAACGACCGGAATCGAATCGCGGCGGAGGCCGATCGGGCGGAGTTCGCCTTGCGTCACCTCACCGTCGAAGTTTATGACGATGGCGTTCAATGGAGAATTCTGCCATTACGCGAACAAGATTCGGACTCGCTCGAGGCATTAGAACGCCAGACCGCTCTGTCCGCATTGTCCTCGTCGGATGCTGACGCATTTTCGGCACTCGCAACCCACGTGGCGGCGGCCTGCCGCGACGTGAAGGTGAAGTTTGGAGTACGCAGGCTGTTCAGCGGAAAGACATCGCGAGCGAGCGCCGAAGCGGCATCGACCTTCCTTGCTGACTACCATGCTTGGGCCGTTGATGCCCAACTGCATGAGAGGTTGAAATCCCTCGACCACCGCACGCGACCCCGTGTACGTGTCGACGCAGGAAGTGCTCTTATTGATTCGGTCGGACTGCGGGTGCGGCTATTGACCTTGGGAACGGCCAAGTTGTGGCCGGCGTCGACTTTGTCGGCGCTTCCCGATTCGGTGCGGGATATCGTCGAGACACTTGACGCGGAGGAACGTCTCCGCGTGGCGGCTATCGAGGCAGGTGAATCCGTCCGTAGCGCTGAAACGGCGCGGCTTGTTCGCGAGATGCCAGTGGAGCGCCTCAAAGAGGCTACGCGCGATCGTCTGCGAATCAGCGCGTTGCTTGAGGCAGGGATCACGGATGTGCTGGCTGTCATTGCGAAGCGGTCAGCTCTAGTCAACTTGCCGGGTGTGGGGTCCACGACGGCGCGCAGCATGGTCGGTGCAGCGTACACACTCTGGCAGGCGACCTACGATGACATGCCCATCCGGCTCGACCTTGCCCGTCGTACCGATGAGGCATCTGCGTTAATCCGGCGCCTGTCCGCGTGGGAACCTGTGCGATCGATCGTGAAGTCAACGCGCGTTATCGACAGTGTTCGGGCCCTCGCTCCCGCAGCAGATGTGATCACACCCATGGTCACGCATGCGATCGTGATTTCGACGGGGTCTTCTCACGCTGAGCTCGAGGCATCCATATTGCGCATTCACGGCCTCGCAGATACCGCTCGACGATCTCTGGACGTTGATCCGTTCGAACCGTGGGAGCGGTTCCTTTCCCGCCCGGCAGATTATTTCGGGATGCTTCAGGAGCTTGGGTTCAACGCCGAAGATGAAGAGAAAGTGCATGGCGAACTTCCAGAGGAAGTCGTCGAGGCGATCAGGGCGTTCGAGTTGGATACGCGAGGGCTGACGGAGTCTCTCCGCGGTTATCAGCATTTTGGCGCACGCTTCGCTCTAGTTCAGAAGAAAGTTCTCATTGGTGACGAGATGGGCCTCGGGAAGACTTTCGAGGCCCTGGCCGCGCTGACCCACCTGGCGAGCAAGGGCTCGCGCCACGCTTTGGTCGTATGCCCGGCTGCTGTTGTCACCAATTGGATGCGCGAAGTGCAATCGAAGACGAATCTCACGCCACACCGACTCCACGGCGTCGACCGCGCGAACGGGCTCAGGAGCTGGGTTCGCGGAGGGGGTGTGGCGGTAACCACATACGAGACCCTTGCTTGGCTTGAGAGAGAACAGCATGGCATTGACATTTCTTGTGTCGTCTTCGACGAGGCGCATTACATCAAGAATCCCTGGTCTCAGAGAGCGAGACGTTCTCGCGCGCTGATTAGCAAGATAGAGCGGGCCATCTTGCTCACCGGAACTCCGCTCGAGAACAAGGTCGAAGAGTTCCGGAATCTGATCAGCTATCTTCGGCCGGACCTGGTCGTTGACGCCGACGAGCTTCGCCCGCGTCGGTTCAAACAGCAGGTTGCGCCTGCGTACCTTCGGAGGAATCAGGAAGACGTCCTCAGCGAGCTTCCCGATCTCGTCGAAGTTGACGAGTGGCTCGAAATGTCCGCAGCGGACGAGGTTGCCTACCGCGACGCTGTCTGGTCAAAGAATTTTCAAGAGATGCGCCAGTCGGCGATGCTGCAAGGTGAGGGCTCGGCGAAGATTCAACGCCTCATCGAGATCGTCGAGGAGGCTGAGGACAATGGCAGGAAGGTTCTCGTTTTCTCCCACTATCGAAGTGTGCTCGACCAAGTTTGCGAGATCTTGTCGGGCACGGTGATTGGGCCTCTCACCGGAGCCGTCCCGGCGGCGAAACGTCAGGACATGGTTGACCAATTCACCCGCTCAAACCAGGGCGCGGTGCTAGTAGCGCAGATTCAAGCTGGTGGCGTAGGGCTCAACATTCAGGCGGCGTCCGTGGTGGTGATATGCGAACCACAGCTGAAGCCGACAATCGAGTGGCAGGCGATCGCTCGCGCGCATCGCATGGGGCAACCGCAATCGGTGCAGGTCCATCGCCTTTTGACCGATCCGGGCGTTGATCTCCGTGTGACGCAGATCCTTGCCAGGAAGAAGGAACTGTTTATGGAGTTCGCTCGTGCTAGCGACACGGCAGAGAGCGCTCCGGAGGCGTTCGATGTATCTGAGGCTGAACTCGTTCGCGAAGTGGTTTCAGCGGAGCGTCAACGCCTCTTCCCAAGCGCTGCCGCAAGTGACTAGAAGGGGCTAACGCCTCGATCCCACCAGTCCTTCCAGCTCAGATTCTGTGACACCACATTGAAGTCGGTTAGGTTGGCCGGTTCGACTCCATCGAATGCGCCGCCGATGTACCGCAACTCGTCGTGCTCGGCGCCTAGTTCACTAACCCGAACTAGGGCTAACCGGTGATCCGGGGCCGAGTTGAGCGCCATCAGCACCTCAGTGCGGGTGATAGTGAAGGTGTCAGCTCCCGCAATCCGGGCCTTCACTTCAAGGCGAATACTAGGTCCATCGGAACTGCGCGAGAGCACGTCGAACCCCGGGTTATTGTGCGATTGCTCTTCCGGTGTCCGTCCGAGCGCGACCTCGGCCGCAAGAACCGCGTCGACGCCCCGCCGTTCCACAGCCTGGCGGGCGTCAGCATCGACAGATTGTCCACCCACATCTGGCGACGGAGTGGCGGGCATGACGAGTGCGATAGCAGTAATTCTTGGAGGCAACGGAGCCATCGACATCTGCCTCTCGATGGTCGCGAGCCGGCTTTCGCGTCGCGTATCAAGTTCGTCGGCTTGGCGACGCAATCCCTCGCTAGCGCGCCGGACTCTTTTGCCAGCGGCAGCGTCCGCGTCGGCCTTAAGCGCTTCGGTTTCAAGTCGGTTGACCTCGCGCGTGAGTCGAGCGCTGACCCGTTCACGAACTCGTTCAAACTCACTCGTGCGCTTCGCAATGACGTCGGAGGCGAAGCCTGGCAATTGTTGTGCAATGATCCAGGACACGGCTGAGCGTTCGCTCTCGGTCAACCAGGGCAGCGCCTGTCCTTGCTCGATATCGAGATCGGATGCGGGTGAGTAGTCAAGGTATGGCGCGGGTCCCGCTTCCTCGACGACACCGCCTTCGCCGACGGTTGCATACCCGAACCGCTTTCCTACTGACTCGCCCATCGCGTCCTGCACCTCATTGACTACTCCAACCAGAAGAGTCGGAGTTGAGATCGCGTTCGAGGTGAGGATCGCCCCACGATCAAGGACGGGACCGAGTCTTTCCACGGTGAGATTCAGGACCGCATCGTGGAGCGGGTGCCCAGGTGCAAGCAGTTCTGCACGTGGCAAATCGGGAAGGTCGACAGTCTCTAGCTCGAACGTGATTCGCTCGTATCGTCTCGCTACAGGGGAACGCCCCGCCTTCTCGCGTACGTCCGGAGGAACGTGCGTGATCTCGTAGCGACCACGCTCCCGCCGTTCGACACGACCTCCAAGCCGGGAGAAGGCTTCGAGGAACGCATCACGAATGAAGTGCGGCTGAAGCCTCTTAGCTCGCGCATCCTCCATCTGCCGGCGCAAGTCCTCCAGATCGCTCGGGGCCAAGACCTCATTTGCGAGCGCGCCCTCGTCGATGAGTTCACGCAGCCCGGCAGCAACACCCTCATCGATCACTTCGAACATCCGGGAACGCACCTCGGGCTGTTCGCCATAGCGAATGGCTTCCCGTAGGACTTTCGCGAGCGACATCTCTCCGAGCGAGGTTCCCAGAACGTTGAATACTTCGCCGCCGTAGGCCGCGCGCTGTTCCTCGATCTTGTCGAGAAGGCGGATGAATACTTCGCCTTCGCGGGTGTCCTCCGCGACGAGATTCCACAGTCGGCACACCTCCGTTTGGCCGATCCTGTGGATGCGCCCGAATCTTTGCTCTATTCGGTTGGGATTCCACGGCAGGTCGTAGTTGACCATGAGGTGCGCGGCTTGCAGGTTGAGGCCTTCCCCCGCAGCGTCCGTCGCGATCAAGACCTGCACGTCGGGATTCGAAGTGAACTCGGCTGTAATGCGTCGTCGTTCATACCTCGGAACCGCGCCATGTATCGAGACGACGGCGTCAACACTTCCGAGCAGGGAGGTCACTCTTCGCACAAGGTAATTGAGTGTGTCCCGGTGCTCCGTGAAGACGATCAATTTTCGCGGGGACTCGCCGTCCCTCTGAAGAACTTGAGCTTCGAGGACGCCGCGCAACTCGCGCCACTTTACGTCCAATTGACTGTCCAGTACTTTGCGCGCGATATCAGAGAGCCTCTTTAGATCGATGATCTCCGTCTCAAGCTCTGCCGCAGTCCTCGCTGCGGTGGCGGCGTCGACGAGTTCTTCCTCCGCCTCTTCGATCTCGGCTGCGTCGAACTCGTCGTAGTCGGGTTCTTCTCCCAAAGACTGGTCTGGCGTAGCTCCTGCAGGATCTTCAGGCACGCCATTGATGAGATCGTTGCGCAGCTTTTCGAGACGCTCTGTACGCCTGCGAAGAGAATGGAATATTGCCTCGGGGCTGGAAGCCAGTCGGCGTTGCAAGACCGTGAGGGCGAACCCGACGGTGTTCTTCCGCTTGCCCTCGAGCTTGTCGGCCAGGTTCATCCCGTTCCGTACGTACTCGGTCACCTCCTCATAGAGATGCTGTTCTGCATCCGACAATCTGTATGACGCTGTTTCAGCGATTCGTTCCGGGAAGAGCGGGCGCCCTTCGAATGTGACGAGCTTCTCTTTCACCATGCGACGCATGATTCCATCCACTGTGCCGCGTTGAGCTCGCTTGTCGCCTGGGCCCGCAAATCGATCTCGGTCGAGCAGCGAAAGGAAAGTCTGGAAGTCCTCTTCCTTACCGTTATGCGGAGTTGCGGTCATCAGGAGGAAATGCCGGGCGTGCTCGCTTAGAAGCTCGCCGAGTTGGAATCTCTTTGAAGCCTTCAACTCACCTGAGAACCAACTGGCGCTCATCCGGTGCGCTTCGTCAACCACCACGAGGTCGAACTCCGAGTTCTCGATCTGGTCGAGGAGGATCTCGTTGCGTGCCAGCTGATCCATTCGAGCGATCAGTAGGGGCTTCTGTTCGAATATCGACTTGCCGGGGAGTGCATCGTCGGCGCCGGGAGCGAGGATCTCGAAATCAAGACCAAATTTTAGTGCTAGCTCGTCCTGCCACTGTTCGACGAGGCCACCAGGAGCAACGATCAGGCAGGAGCGCACATCGTCTCGCAGGATGAGTTCCTTGATGTACAGGCCGGCCATGATCGTTTTGCCTGCGCCGGGGTCATCCGCGAGCAGGAATCTGAGGGGAGTACGGGGGAGGAGTTCGCCATAGACGGCCCGGATCTGGTGCGGCAGCGGCTGCACGTTGCTCGTTGCAACAGCGAGCATGGGGTCGTGCAGCCCGGCAAGCATGATTCGCTGTGCTTCAGCGGCCAATCGGAAATCGTGGGCGTCTGCGTCGAACGGCCGCCCATCATCGAGGTGCGGTCGAATCCGTTCTTGGTCGGCTCGATAAAGGACTACTTGGCCAAGGGCGCCGCTGTCCTCGCGATACGTCACCTCGACTGCGTCGGCCCCGTGCATTTGCGCAGCAATGACGGAAACCGCACGCCCAGCAACCAATCCGGACACGCGGGCGGTGCGAGCGATTTCTTCGAGGAGCATTTGCGCCATCTTTCTATATCCACACGAGCGTACCGATGAGAGCCGACGGTGTCTCATGTGCTCAGAGCTACGGAGCTTGTGGGGATATCCCGACATACTCTAATGTGGGGATATCGCCACATGATCTGATGTGGGATTATCCCGACACAAAGGATGCGATCATGCCTACGGTGCAGGTGCGAAAGTTCCGTGACATCGGCCCTGTCATTAAGGCCGTGCGCGAGAGCCGCGCGGTACGCCAGGAAGACCTGGCTGAGCAGCTCGCCTTCTCGCGTGACTATCTCATCGATCTCGAGAAGGGCAAGGGCAGCCTCTACATGACTCGGCTGTTCCGAACGCTGAACGAGTTGGGTATCTCCGTGACGCTGGAGTACGAGACGAGCGATGGAGACGCTTGACCTTTACTTGCACGACCGCCAAATCGGAACCGTGCGCAGGGATCGTGCGAAGCATCGAGTCGTAATTGAGTGGGACAGCGCATACGGAGGCAACGCTCCAACTCTTACCGAGTCGTTTGGAGTTATTCCTGGGCGTGCGCCCGACGTGGAGCTTGCATCCAACTTCCTCGGCGGCTACGCGCCAGAAGGTAATCAGCGCACTGCGCTTGCTGCCAGGCGGGGGATCGATCCCGACGACCTCTACGGGATCCTGAACGAATTCGGCGGTTCAATCGCGGGCGCAGTCACGCTCCGTGACCCTGATGAGCCCAAAAATTATCACCCGGACTATGACGAGTTGGCAGAGCGCACGGTCGCGACTCGGCTCCAACAAGCGATCGACGAGCACGACCTAGGTTCGCGCGATGACAGCCGCTCGATGCTGCCGGGATTCCAGCCCAAACTCCTTGTCGCTCGATTCGACGACGCGTGGTTGGAACCACACGGCAGAGCACACTCGACTCACATCCTCAAACCCCAACTTCAGTCGCGTCCTGAGGCGATCTTCAACGAGTTTTACAGTCATGAACTCGCCCGTCACGCGGGGCTGTCCCAGTTTCAGAGCGCCATGCACACGGCAGGCACAATGAATTACTTGGCAATTGAACGTTTCGATCGCCAAGTAGTCAGGGGCAATGTCGTGCTTCACCATCAGGAGGATCTCGCACAGGCGCTCGGTCTTGACTGGCGCGATGGCGACGCCAAGTTCCAAGACCACAGGTTGCCATCGAGGAAGGGGCGCCCCTCGGCGCGTCTTATCGGCGAGCTGCTGGGCTCGATCCCCGGCGGCGGACGGGCTGCCGAGGAGTGGCTCCGCCAGATCGTTTACCACGTCGCGATCGGCAACAACGATGCGCACGCGAAGAACGTTGCACTCCTTCATCTGGCCACTGGGACGCAGCTCACCGAGATCTATGACGCGGTGCCGAACCTCTTCCAAGAAGGCCGCATTGACTGGAATCTCGCACTCTCCGTTGGAGGGAACTTCGACCATCGCAGGATCTCCGCGGAGGCTCTGATCGACGAAGCTCTGTCGTGGGGTGTACTGCCTCGACAATTGGTGCCGAACATTATCGAGGAAACGCTTGCCGCCGTTGAATCGGCGGTGCGAGCGATTGCTCCTCCCTCACTCGCATCGAAGGGCATGCCCGAAAGGATCAAATGGAACGTCAGCAGGCTCCTATCGGGTGCCGAGATCAGCAAACCAAAAAAGTGAGGTGTCGTCCGATGCCTCTAGTCTCAAGTGCGGCGAACAGACTCGTTCGCATCCTTGGCCGGAAGGAAACCCTGCAGTGGCTTACAAACGCAAGTTGATCGAGGTCGCGATCCCGCTCGCAGCGATCAATGAGCAGTCCGCTCGCGAGAAGTCGATCCGGCACGGCCATCCTTCAACTCTCCACCTGTGGTGGGCGCGTCGTCCTCTGGCTACCGCACGTGCGGTCCTTTTTTCCCAACTTGTTGATGACCCAAGCGAATTCGCAGAAGCGTACCGAGCGGAGGCGACAACTCGTGGTGAGGCGGATACGGAGGCATGGGCCGCCCGCAAGGTGACCCAAGAGCGTGAGCGACTGTTCAATCTGATTGTCCGAATGGTGGATTGGGACAATCTCAACGACGACGAGCTATTCGAATCGGTCCGAGCCGAGATCTTCAGGTCCACCGGTGGGAAGCCCCCCGCGATACTCGATCCCTTCGCCGGAGGGGGCACTATCCCCCTCGAGGCGCAGCGATTGGGCCTTCAGTCTTACGCCAGCGATCTAAATCCGGTGGCCGTCTTAATCAACAAGGCTCTTATCGAGATACCGCCGAAGTTCGTTGGGCGAGTGCCGACGTTCCCTGGTTCTGCAGGGCAGCGCAACTTGTGGCCGAGATCGAGCGGCCTCGCAGAAGACGTGCGTCGATACGGGAAGTGGATGCGCGATGAGGCGGAGAAACGTGTCGGTCACCTGTACCCAAAGGCGGTATTGCCCGATAGCTCAACCACTCCTGTAATTGCCTGGATCTGGGCACGCACCGTGACGTGTCCGAATCCCGCTTGCGGCATTGAGATGCCGCTGGTGCGTTCTTGGTGGTTGGGTAAGAAGAAGGGCAAGCAGGCTTACGTCGTTCCGTCGGTTGAGAACGGGAAAGTCGTGTTCACCGTCGGTCACGATCCAAAGAGTGCGCCGACAACGAGTGAAGATGGGACCGTGGGCCGAAGTGGCGCGACGTGCGTTTCCTGCGGTACTGCGGTTGATTTGGCCTACATACGTGCTCAAGGACGCGCAGGCGAACTGAGGGCCCAGCTCATGGCCATTGTTGCGGGTGGCGATCGCTCCCGTGTCTATTTGAACCCGGACCAAATCCACATCGCGGCAGCTGAAATGCCACGACCGTCAGAGCTTCCACCGGGCGGCATTCCCGATCAAGCCCTCAGCTTCCGCGTACAGGCCTACGGCATGACTGAGTGGGTGGACCTGTTCACAAATCGGCAACTCGCCTCGCTGGCTACGTTCAGCACACTTGTCGGCGAAGCGCGCGATCGAATTGCGATTGACGCCATAGCGATGGGATTGAAGGAGGGCACGCGCCTGGAGGCGGGAGGGTCGGATGCCGAGGGATATGCGGATGCCGTGGCAACTTACCTCGCAATGGCGGTGAGCAAACTTGCTGCTAGGAACAATGTCATGTGCGGTTGGGAATCGGGCATGGATCGGCTTCGTGGAAGTTTTCAGCGGCAGGCCGTGCCCATGTCTTGGGACTATGCCGAAGCACTTCCGTTCGCCGGCGCAGGTGGGTCCTTCGAAGCTGTTCTGCAGTCTGAGGCCGAGGTCATCGATGCCCTCTTCCAAAGCGAAGACACGCCCGGTCGTGCAACCCAGGCTGATGCTGCCACTCGCGAATATCAAGGGCTCTTGATCTCCACGGACCCGCCCTACTACGACAACATCGGCTACTCCGATCTGTCTGATTTTTTCTACGTGTGGTTGCGTAAATCACTAAAGGCCGTTCACCCTGAACTATTGAGCACCATGCTGGTGCCGAAGTCCGAAGAGCTAGTAGCGAACCCATATCGGCACGGTGGCGCTGAAGGGGCGAAGCACTTCTTCGAGGACGGGTTCGAGAACGTATTCGAGCATGCTCGCGCGGCGGCGACCGACGAGTACCCAATCACTGTGTACTACGCCTTCAAACAGTCGGAGTCCGATGACAGCGGGACCGCTTCCACAGGTTGGGAGACACTACTTGGAAGCATGGTGCGAGCGGGTTGGACAGTTACGGCTACCTGGCCAATGCGATCGGAACTAAGCAGCCGCATGATTGCATCCGGTACCAACGCCCTTGCGTCGTCGGTGGTGCTCGCGTTGAGGCCGAGGCCGAATGACGCTGCCACGACAGACAGGCGGGGCTTCATCGCTGCCCTCAAGCGAGAGTTGGCTCCAGCGCTACGGGACCTCCAGTCTGGTGGCATTGCGCCAGTCGACCTTCCGCAGGCGGCGATCGGGCCCGGAATGGCGGTGTTCTCGAGGTATTCATCGGTGATTGAATCGGACGGCTCGCCGATGCCAGTTCGAGCCGCGCTGGCGCACATCAACGAAATGCTAGATGAAGTCCTCACGGAGCAGGAGGGTGACTTCGATGCGATCACGCGATTTGCGCTCGCGTGGTACAGGGGTCATGGATATGAATCCGCGCCATATGGTGATGCCGAAGACCTTGCGCGGGCGCGCGGCACGGCCGTCGCCGCAATGGAACGAAGCGGCATTCTGACGGCCCGAGCGGGGAGAGTCCAGCTATTTCGTCCGCCGGACCTCGCCGATGACTACGACGTGCTGACCGATGCGCAAACCAGCGCTTGGGAAGCGCTTCATCATGCGATCCGCGTCTTGAGCACCGCAGGAATTACGGCGGCTGGCATCTTTTTGCAGACGGCAAGTCAACGTACAGACGGCGCAGTTGACCTAGATCTGGTCAAGGAGCTCGCCTACCTGGTGTTTCAAGTGGCCGAGAAGAACGGCTGGAGCAAAGACGCGCAGAGCTTCAATGACATTGCCACTTCCTGGGGGGACTTGCTTCAAGCGGAGCGTCCGACGTCAGATGTGAATACGTCTGTGACGCTCGATTTCGAGGAGGACGAATAATGGCGACATCAAACCGGGACAGGGTCGGGCGGATGTTCGAGTTGCTGTCCCCAGCTCTAGACACCTTTATCGCAGAGACGATCTCGCCCGCTATAGGCGACAGCGATTGGTCAGGGATCGTCAAGCTTGCCGACGAGGCAAAAGGCATCAGCGACAAGAAATACGACCGGATGGACCCTCAAGTGCAGCTTCGAATGCTGACCGAGGGCCTCACTGGCCGGGTGAAACAGGGATGGTATCCATTCCGTGCGGTTCTCTCGAGGGAGCATGAGGCTTACGCGAGCTTGCTGCGGGGGATGCGCGACACTTGGGCACACAACGGCACTTTCGACGACGATTCAGCACTCCGGGCTTTGGATTACGCCCGACTCCTACTCTCGGCGGTTGGCGCCACCGAGGTTGCCGGTCAGGTCGACGAGATCCGCTTGAACCTCCGACGCATCACCACAAGTAAGCAGGACGAGAAGAGTCTCAAGTCGTCGACTGTCGTTCCCGGCGCGGCAGGTGTGGCACCTTGGCGCGACGTACTGAGGCCGCGGGATGAGGTCGCAACCGGTAGTTTTCAGTCGTCCGAGTTCGCTGCTGACCTGTACAAGGTGGCGAGGGGTGACGGATCCACCGGCGGTGAATACTCCGATCCGGCTCAGTTTTACGCCCGTACCTACCTGACTGAGGGTCTGCGAGACCTGATCGGTCGAACTGTGAAGCGGCTTTCCGGAGACGGGAACGCGTCACCTGTAATCAACCTCCAAACCAACTTCGGTGGCGGCAAGACTCATTCGATGCTTGGTCTGTGGCACCTCGCTAGCGGGCTGAAGCTCAGCGCGTTTCCGCAGGAGACACAGGATCTCCTGGGCGCAAACGGCTACCCATCGGATGGGATTTCAGCACGCAGAGTTGCTCTAGTCGGTAACCATTTCGCGCCTCAGGGCGAGGAGAAGCCGGACGGCACGCGAATAAACACCCTTTGGGGCGAGCTGGCCTGGCAGCTCGGCGGCCCAGACGCCTACGCGATAGTCGCCGAGCACGATGAGAAGCGCACTAACCCTGGTGCTGACCTTCACAAGCTCCTCGCGAAGTACGCGCCTGCTGTGATCCTCATCGATGAGTGGGTCGCATACGCTCGTCAGCTCTACGGACGTGAGGACCTCGCAGGCGGTACGTTCGACACTCAGTTCACGTTCGCTCAGTCGCTAACGGAAGCGGTGAAGTCGACTCCGGGCGTGCTGCTCGCGATCTCGATCCCCGCGTCGCACGATGGCGACGACAGCGAGGAAGTGGTTGGCGCGGCCGAGGAAGTCGGTGGCAGTAACGGCATGGAGGCGCTCAAACGCCTGCAGAACGTGGTGCGCCGTATCGCCGACCAGTGGCGCCCCGCTTCGAGCGACGAGGCCTACCGCATCGTGAAGCAGCGGCTCTTTGAGGCCGAAGACGCCACGGCCCTTGCTCAGATCAACGCGACTGCAAAGGCGTTCACCGACTTCTACGGCCAGAACGCGGGTGAGTTCCCGAAGGAGGCGCGGGATCCGCAGTATGGCGCGCGCATCCGGCAGACGTACCCACTGCACCCGGAGTTGTTCGATCGTCTTTATGAGGACTGGTCGTCGTTGGAGCGATTCCAACGCACCCGTGGTGTGCTGCGATTGATGAACGCGGTTATCCACGCGCTTTGGTTGGGCGAGGATCAGGCGCCCCTAATCATGCCCGGCTCCATTCCGCTCTCAGTCGCATCAGTCAATGCCGAGCTCACCCAGTACTTGCAGGACTCGTGGAAGGCCGTGATCGACGCTGATGTCGACGGACCGAACTCGGAACCAGCCCGCATCGACGCAGAGAAGACAGTGCTTGGGCAGCGGTCGATCACGAAACGGCTCGCACGCACGGTGTTCTTTGGTGCAGCTCCAACAATTGGCACATCACACAAAGGTGTCGATACGGCGCGCGTCTTCCTGGGCGCAGCTGTGCCAGGTGACGTCGTAGGTAACTTCCACTCGGCACTGTCCCAGCTGGGGGACCGCGCAACCTATTTTTACTCGAGCGCTGGCAAGCACTGGTACGACACCGAAGCCAACATCACCCGGCGCGCCAAGGACGCGGCCGAAGCTCTGCACCGCGAAGACGTCTGGGCAGAAATCGTGCGCCGGCTCCGCGTGGAGGAACGTGCGCGTGGCGATTTCGCGGGGGTACACGTTGGCCCCGCTGACTCCGGTGACATTCCTGACACCGACCAGGCTCGGCTCGTCATCCTTCACCCCAAGTTCAGTCACAAGCGACGTGCAACGGATTCAGCGGCGTTCACTTTCGCACAGCAAGCCACGGAACGGCGAGGGACCGCGAATCGCACCAATCGCAACATGGTCGTCTTCTTGGCGCCCGACGAGGACCGTTTGGCCGAGCTTGATCAAGCTGCACGAACATACTTGGCGTGGAAGGAAATCGTCGAGAAGTCCAACGAGCTCAATCTCACTCCGCAGCAGCTCGCGCAGGCGAGCGAGAAGCGCGATCAAGCGAGCCACACGATTGACGACCGGCTGCCGCTGACGTACCAGTGGGTGCTGAACCCAACTTCTCCCGTGCCGGGCGGCCCCTTCGAGATCGAAGAGATCAAGACCGACGGGCAGTCGCTGTCGCTTGCGGATCGTGTCGCAAAGAGGCTTGGTAGCGCGGGTGCATTCAGCTCGCAACACGCAGCGCGGTCGATCCGCCTGTCGCTCGATGAGAAGGTGCCAGCGGCATGGGCTGATGGGCACGTGAGCGTTGGTGCGCTGTGGGGGCTCTACGCCCAGTACCCCTATATGCCTCGGCTGCGTGGACGCGAGGTCCTCGTGGATGCGCTCGACAACCAACCCCTCATATGGCAATCCGAAGGCTTCGCTCTAGCTGACGGCTACGACACGGAGTCGGACACCTACTCGGGACTGTGGCTCCCGGGAGAGACGGGTCGGGCAACCGTTACAGACGCGACTCTGATAGTGAAGCCTGAGCGCGCCGAGACTCAGAGGACCGCCGAAAAGCCGATCCCATCCACTCCCCACGACGACCCGGCTAGGTACTTCGCGTCGTCTGATGTGGAAGCGGCAACCCGACCGCGTGACAATACTCAAGCGCCGGTCATTCCGTCGAAACCAATCACTCGTCGTTTCGTCGGGAGCGCACCGATCAGCGGTGATCGCTACGCCGGCGACTTCGCGAAGATCGCCGCCGAGGTGATCGCGAACCTGGCAGCTGTCGCAGGTGTGAAGCTCACGCTCAACGTCTCGATTGACGCTGTTGCGCCCGATGGGTTTACCGAGCAGCAGGTCCGCACGATTCGCGAGAATGCTTCTACCCTGAAATTCACGACGAACGAGTTCGAGAGTGACTGAGTTCGTCATGACGCGAGTCGATAGGCCCTTCCTTCCGACGGTTGACCATTCTGTCCTTAAGGCCGAAGTCGGAGGGCAGTGGGAGTGGTGCTGGGCGACGGCATTGCCTTATCGGGCTCTGGCTACTCCCTCGGTCGGCTCGCCGATGCCAACGGCCCCGCGAGTCGGCGAAGACTTCATGGGATTCCTCGGCTACTGGACCGCGTTACAGAGCTTTCTGACCTATTCATTCGGTTGGACCCGCCATGACCGTGGGCTGCGCTGGTGGTATGACGCGGGGAGGCCGACCGTCGACCCTCGGCTGGCGCTCATCAACGCGGTGTGGGAGCGCGATGGCAATCTGCTCCCTTACACCGAGTGGTGCCACGATCGGCTCAGTTACTTCGACCACCAAGCGCTAGCGGAGGGGACAGACTACGACCCCACGCCAGACGACTTGTCTGGCGACTGGACGCGCACTCTCGCCGAAGTGCGAGGTGATCAAATCCCTCGAGAGCTTTCCCCGCACGGCAAGCACCTAGAAGGTGGCGACCACGCGGCCGGCCCCGCTTCGTCAACCTATCGAGGATCGATCGCCCTGATCGATCGGCCCGCCCGCCGCGCGGTCTACACCTGCGAGTCTGTGATGGGCTGGTATCGGGGACTTGTTGAGCTCAGTGCAGAGCTGCCCGAGTTGGGTGACTCGTCGTGGCATGTGGACGTATATGTTCGCCCAATCGGATTCCTCGGAACCTATCGCCAATCCCGAGAAACGGGACTGTGGTTCGCAGGGCAGCACCGACATCACACCGTTGGGAACTGAGTCAACGAGAGATGGAAGAGAGCATCAAGGTGACCTATGCGATCGAGTCGTTGCGTGAATACGGGTTTGTTGGTTTTGTTCCGCTGAAGGACTGGGACGAGTTCCAAGTCATCGGTCTCACCCAGTCAGATATTGAAGGGGTTTACGTCGTCGTTCGTGAGTCGACCGATGTTCCAAAGTTTCGCGACGAGGACCATCGCAAGCCCCGACCCAAACGCTGGTCCGCAGAAGACGCCGCTGACCGCTGGGTTTCGGGAGTGCAGGTTCTCTACTTTGGCAAAGGCCCCCTTCGGTCCTCCAAAGCAAAGCGCCGACAGGGCCTTGCTCGCAGAGTTCGAGAACTCCAGAAACACGGCTATCGAGGCGGGGCGAACCACTACGGCGGCAAGCTGCTCTGGCAGATAGATGACATCGACAGCCTCCTCATTGCATGGAAACCACTCGCGGAGGGTGAGAGCGCCGCGATTGAAAGCGGGCTGATTCGCGGATTTGAGCGAGTCATGGGGCGCCAGCCGTATGCGAACATCGGGGCGCCGCTCATCAACTCGACTCCCATTTACATCTAATCGCGTGTCGGCGAGCACGAGTTCTTTCGCCGACGACCATAAGTCCAGCCTGTCCGCTTTCCAGAGCGGGGAGGAGCGCTTTGTATGGGGGCTAGACAAGCACACGGGCGACCTGTGGTACCTCGAGGACGACACAGCAACAGAGTCGAGAGCGTTCGTCAGCGAACGAATCGTCTGTCCAGTCCCGGGCTGTGCCGCGAAACTCACGACGGCGCACCGGACGAAGAAGCGCGACGGTCTTCAGCATTTCGCACGCGGGGGTGGCCATTCACGGGAGTCGATCTTCCATTCGCAGGGGTGTGCCCTGATCCAAGACTGGTTGCGGCGGAACTACCCGCGATCAAAAGCTCAACGCGAGGAATACACGAACGAGAAGGGCGAGAGGCGCGCGGATGTGCTCCTCACTGGGCCCGATGGCGACCGAATTGCCTTCGAGGTGCAGTACAGCTCCCTCACTCCCGAGGCGTGGCAGCGTCGTCATGATTCGTACCAGAGGCAGGGCATCATCGATGTATGGCTGTTCGGTCACACATCGAACCAATTGAAGCTCACGGCCGACGGCACCGTGCAGGCAAATCCAACTCACGAAGCCGTTGTTCAGTCGGGTCAAGCTTTGATGTTTCTAAGCCCCGACCTGAGTGTTGTCGGCGTTGCCGTCGGAGTTGGACATCCTTTCGATGCTGATGCCGACAGATACCTCGACCAACGCGTGCCGGTGTTCAACGAGCTTGTTTCGGCACGGCTAGAGATCCATTCATTGACCGACCTCCGCCCGAACACACGCCACGGGCTTGGGGGGGAGTGGTTACACGGACTGTATGCGCGGACGGCCGCACTCGGCACCCACAACACGACGGCACTGGCGCAAGCCGCGAGGACCCGCGAACGTCGGCGGCAGGAGCGTGAAGCCAAGCAACGAACCTGGGAAGCCCGACGGAGCCCACAGCAGCAGCGGATCCGCGCACTATTCGGCGGCGTCGAGCGCTGGAGCCGAAGTGAGGCACTGGCTGAGATCCGTGCCTACTTTGGCGACTACTTGAAGGGACGCATCGACTACATCGTCAATCCGACCTCTCCGCCAGAGTTGCTTGTGCAGTGGCAGTGCGTGATCTACTTCGAACTCATCGCCGGGCAGTCGAGTCCTTTCGGTGCTCGGGATGCGTTCCGTGCGATCGAGCGGTGCGGCATTGGCATGAGCACGGACGCGTTCAAGCAGGTTGTGCGCTACCTATACCAGCTTGAGGACGGTGGTTTTCTCCGCCAGTTGCCCGGCTACGGGAGGTACTCGACCTTCGCGCCTACTCAGAGCGGAGCATGGTGGTGATCGGCGGCCAGGATTGCTAGTGAAGCGGATGCGGGCGCGAATTTTTGGCATTCGCTTGATACCGAACACCACGCGGGTGTGCCGCTTGCTCCGACGCGTTCGTTTCGTTGGAAATTCAGTTCCACTAATGAGCGATCGCCAATAAGATTCGTGCACTACTCCGATCGAGGAAAATCCATCATTCAACTATCAAATGAGCTCAAAGCTGCGCTTGAGCACGTCAATGAGCAGGGTATTGTTCTCGTCATTGGAGCCGGGAGCTCGCTGGACGATCCCACTGGCTTTGAGCTCGGCAGTCACTACTCCGAATTGGCGCATCTTGCACTCACCCGGCGAGGCGTCATCGCGCAGCAACCCAATCCTTGGGATTTGTCGGAGCTCGCGGACGCGGTTGTAACCGCCACAGGTGCGCAAGATCTACTCGTCGCCGAACTGCCAATTCCGCGGATGAAGCTTGCCTCTGCGAACCTTGGTCATGAAATTGCAGCGGCACTCCAAGCAGACGGTTTTGTCCGATCCATCCTTACCTTGAACTACGACACCGCGATGGCGGCCGCGATCGCGCACCTCGGCGAATCGGACGTTCATGTCATTGAGCGGATAGAGGATTTGCCGTCCAAAAGCTCGAAGACGCTTATCTATCTTCACGGCAGTGCAAATGGCCTGCCTCGAGATCTGGTGCTGACTACTGCTGACCTCGACTCGACGTGGCAGGGAAGTTGGAAGGAACTCATTGCAAACCAAACGCTGCTCGCTCCAGTCATAGCTTTCGTTGGGCTTGGCTCTTCAGCGAATCTAGTGAGCTCGACGCTGCAGAAGATTGTGGAGGGTGTCGGCGGTGCGACATCCTTCGTCCTGGTTGGGCCGGGCGATCAGTCGGTCACTACATTCGCGTCATCTATAGGCGCCAATGCTGGACACTGCATCGATTGCGGCTGGGAGGAATTCATGAAGGCGTGTGCGGCCTACGCGCTAGCCACACTGGTGCAACTAAGTGCCGCCAAGTTCGACGTAATTGAACGCCAGAGGTCGGTAGTTAGCGTCGATACGGCCCATGTACTCGAGGAGATCACGCAACTGGGATACCTTGAATATGGCGCTGCGCGCGCAAAGTGGTTCGGTGTTGATAGCAGGCGCAACTACATGCCGCATCCGGCGAAAGACACTTCCGACCTAGTGCACCTGGCGGACGTCATTCATCTCATCGCCGAGATAGAGAGTTGGATGTCTACATCAATTCGGATCGTAGATGGTGACGTCAACGTTGCTGGTGCCACCGTTTCCATCTATTCAAGTCAAGAGCCAGCCGATTTTGAAACCGCGGTGACCCGAGTTCAGGCACGCATTGACCGTGTGCGTCCGTCCCGAAAGCCATCCGCGGTCATCATCGCCCGTACAAACCCGCCTGAGAGAATCGCAGCGCCCGCAAGCATTGTGTTTGGTGG
Source organism: Glaciihabitans sp. (assembly GCA_025464095.1). GTDB lineage: Bacteria > Actinomycetota > Actinomycetes > Actinomycetales > Microbacteriaceae > RYN-84. Next base: position 106,417 of record JAODMF010000020.1, on the reverse strand, counting down.
GAATGACGATCAAAGTTCCGGGTTGGTCGAGGAGTTCGACATCATCCGGTCGCAAGCTGAAGTTGGTATGTTTTATCTCCCCGACGTTCGCTCCGACCCAACAGCACTTATTGGGGCAATCTCGTGAGTTCCATAAGCGACTCGACCCTTCTTGCCGCAGCAAGAAACGTACTCGTGGCGACCGGTTTCCAGGAGGTCGACGTTTCGAAAAGCAAGGAGATCGACCCCACTCGCACCCGCCTATTTGAGGACCCCTACTCCCTAGTACTCGTAGCAGCCTTCCAGTCCGCTGCGGAGCTCATCGACGCGTGGCCACGCGTTCAATCGGCACTTGCGGCATTGATAACTCGAACGATCGACCGCAACGATGCCAAAGCATGGGATGGGTATTTGGTTCTTCTTCTGGGTCGCCCACCAGTCCGTGACGACCTAGCTACGCTCTCGAAGATCGCTTACGATACCCGGAGAGTGCGGAAGATCATCGTCACGCCGGACATGATCGGCGCGGACCTCGATCTTACGAATGCGCTTTTACCCGTTTTGCCCTTGCCGGTTTTGCCATCCTTGGGCACACACACCTCCATGGAGCAGGTGCTTGAATCGATGGAAGAGTCTCTCGGCACCAGAGCGAAGTTAGGGCTGCAGGCCCTCTTCGAGGCGAGCCGACAGAACACCTCGCCTCTGACGGCTCTGGAGAACCTGGTCCGCAACCTGTCTGACGAGGAACAAAATTGAGACTCAAACGCATATCGATTGACGGCTTCAGAGGATTTTCCACTCCGGTCGACATCGACCTCGACGCCGATGTCATTGTGGTCGTAGCTGAGAATGGACGAGGAAAGACCTCGCTCTTCGACGCGGTGCTGTGGGCACTTGTGGGTCGGGTGGCTCGCATCGGCGCCAGCGACTCGGACCTGATATCGATGTACTCGACGACAGGATCGATGTCTGTGCGCCTCGTTCTTGGGGGGACCGGAGCGAGTCCCGCCTCCTTCACCGTCATTCGGACGTTCGATGGAGTGGCGACGACGCTTCAAGTTTTCGAGAACGACTCCGAGGCTATCCGCTCAATGGGAGCTGAGGCCGCCTTAGTGGAAGTGCTCTGGCCAAACGCGTCCAGCGCAGCTGACCCAGTCAGTGCCTTAGAGCGCGCGATCACAAGTTCGGTGTACCTGCAGCAGGATCTTCTTAAGCAGTTCATTGAAGACGACGACGACCAACGGCGGTACGCGATCGTTGCCGAATTGCTGGGTGGCGGTCGAGTTGCGGAAATACAAGTCAGTCTCGAAAGAGCGAAGCAGGCATACTCAACCGCCGCAACAAAGTTCGATACTGGGCTCACACCCCTACGTTCGCGAGTCCGTGAATTGCGAGCGGAACTGGAGCAACTAGAAAATATCTCGCCCGATGCCTCGGCGGCAGCCCGCACTGCGTGGCAAAACGTCCTAAAACTCGCGCGTACCGCAGAGATCGATATCCCAGGCATTTCAGAGGATCCAAGCCGAATCGCACTCGATGGTGTAATTCGCCAAGTCCAGATCCAGATTCAAGCAACCCGCCAGAGGTTGGAATCTACGGGTGACTTGCTCGAACGTATCCGCAGACAGGCTGCTGTACCGCCGTCAGTCCCAGATGGGAGTCGCGTCGATTCTCTTCAACTCGAGATCGCGGACGGGGACGCGCGTTTGGGCCGACTTCGCGAGGATGCAAGAACACTACTAGCTGAGCGAAAGGCTGCGGAGAGCAGGGCTCAACGGCTGCGAGAACTGGCAGACTTGGCGCTTGAATTTATCGATGGTGACTGCCCGGTTTGCGGGCAGGCTCACAACCACGAGCAAACGCGACAGCGGATGGTTGATGTGTTGGGTGCTTCGGAGGAGCCAACCACGAGTTCGGGGTTGGCGATCGTGCAACGAGAGATCGACGAGTTGGAGTCCCGACTAGCGGTCGCGAAACTTGACCGCACCGCAGCCACGGAAGAATTGCAGTCGGCACGCGAGGAACAGTCCGCGCGAGTTCGGCGTGAGAATGAGATCGCTGAACTAGCCGCAGCGTTGGGACTAGTCTCCTCGATGCCGCTCACGCTGATATCAGTTGAAGAAGCGGCCGCAGATCTCTCGACCCGCCAGGCGCTGATGTTCGAGTTGCTGACTTCCGCTGAGCAATTCGGAATTCATGCGAGTTTGACGGAGCAATTAGCCGGCCGCGCGGTCGTCGAAAGTGAACTTGAGAGCTCGGTGGCATCGCTTGCGAAAGACGAAGCTGAGCTAAAGATTCGTCGAGACGCAATTGAACTTACGGGAGAACTGGTCCCGCAGCTCAGAGCCGCCGGAGACCGGTTTGTTGAGGGGCAACTGCTTGAGCTGGCGCCGATCTTTCAGCGGATCTACGCTTCCATCGACGCGCACCCGGTCCTCAAGAAAGTCGAGCTCGTTCCGGGTAGATCGGGGAAGGCTGGACTGCTCTCAACTCGGTTGAGTGACGCAGATAGCGTTCGCTCGACGGAACGACCCTTGAGCATTCTTTCGTCAAGCCAAGCCAACGCCTATGCGATTGCATTGTTCCTCTCGATGAACTTGGGACTTGCGGGTCCACCGCTTGAAGCCGCACTGCTTGATGATCCGTTGCAGAGTCTTGACAATGTGCACCTGCTCGGGGTTGTGGACATCCTGCGTCGTGTTGCGAGCAAGCGCCAACTCATCGTTTCTACTCACGACGCTGCATTCGGAGGGCTTTTGTCGCGGAAGCTGAGACCCGTCGAAGGGAGCGGCACGACTTCTGCATTGGTGATTACCTTTGGGGCGTGGGATGAAGAAGGCACCACGGTCAGTACTGTGCGCGTGGAGCCTGAACTTGTCCCACTAAGGCTCGTCGGCTAGCGGGACGAAATAGCACCACCAGTAGGATTTAGCCCACCGGAACCTCCTCAAACGAATGGAAACAGCCGTGGAGCATCAGGATGAAGACGACGTCAGTCAGGCGGGCGGAATTAAATCGTGGGCCAACGCGCCGGTCGAAAAGGCCCTGAAATTATTCGCCGTGTTGCCGACCGTCAGCAAAGAAGTCGCTCTGAAGGTCGCAGAGCAACTACCCGAGATTCGGAAGATGGCCACTAAAGCGCTGTCGGGCATGGAAAAGGCACATAAGCGCACCCTCAAGGCCAACGAGGAAAGCCAGAAACACGTCCATCATGCCTACCAAGACATCCGCGATGTCCTCAAAGGTGAGCTGAAGGAAGAGGACATGACCTTCGACCAAAAGAAGGAGATCTACGACCTTCTGATGGATACCGGAAAGCAGCAGTTCGCCAAAGATAGCGAGAACAAGCGCGCCCTGGACACGTGGCTCAAGACGGCCGGGGTTGTCGCGGTCGCAGCGCTCGCCGTGTGCGTGGTTCTCGCCGGAGCCAAGAACGTCGTCGACGAGGCATAGCTGCGCTGCCAAAGAACGCCTTTACACCGACGACTCGCCCCAAGTACACCCACAGGCCGTGCACGGATGGCTACTCCGCGAAGACGTTGATGACGGAGATTGCCGAACGAAGGAGATATGCAGCGGCGAAGGTCGAAGGGAACTGCCACTCTTTCGTTCGCGTCTTGCCGTTCTCATCCATGTAATCCGGATGTCCACCCATATCAGCGATTCCTCGAATCGATATCCATGGCACTTTCCATTCCTGCATGGCCGCGGCGAATCCGGCACCTTCCATCTCGATAGCGACGGCGCGATCATGCACGCTCTTGGTCAGCTTCTCGATTGATCCGTCTTCGATTAGAGTGCTTCCCGCGAGGATGCCTCCGGATTTCACTGTCGGAGTCCACGCTTTCATGGTCGTGGCTTTGGGGCGTTTCGATCGTGGCAGACTCAAGGAATTCATTGCGTCCACACAAGCGGACTTCATCGACGCCGCCCAGTCATCTCGATCTAGCCCCGGGATATCTCGGATGAGGTCTCCTGCCACTGGAAAAGACAAAAAACGATTTTCAATCTTGCTATTGCCGTCGGGTGTAGCAATTAGCCGTCCGTGCTGATAGTCAAAGATGACTTCGCCCAGAACTAAATCACCAGGCTTGACCTCGTTTGCTCGGCCGCCGGCCATGCCTATGAGAGCCGCAACGCTGGGCGCCCATTCATGCAACCACTCAGAAACGTACAGGGCCATGCCCGTGTTGCCGTCGTGTTTGGGCGAACAGACGAGCACCGTCCGACCATCGACCACGCCGAGGTACCCAATTTGTTTGAGGCGCTTTGTTCGCACAAGTTTGCCTCGCGTCACACCGAATGCTGCAAGCACCGCGTCTTCTTCGACGATCTTCGGCGCAACAATCAACAGATCAACTGCGGCTCGTTGCTGCGTTCGAAGACCTTCCCTTCCTCGAGATTGCGACGCGACGACTCTCCCGAGCGCGAGCAGGTTATCTCCTGAGATGTGCTCGGTAGCCGTGAGAAAGTTGCCAACCAGTTCACCCGCTGTGGGGTCGATTCTTATCAGGCGGCTCAGAAGGCTCTCGAGCAAAACGGCGCGGCCCTGGCCTCGCATCGCTGCAAGCGCCCGCGACTGCTCGAGGACTTGTTCGAACTGTCCTTGCTCCGGCACCGGGCTGCCCATCACGGAGCTTCCACTGGATGCCATTGAAACAGCGATCGAAACGAATCCGGCGGCACAGAAGCAGCAAGAACCGCTTCGACGATAGCTGCTGTAAATTTTGGAGCGCGTCCGCCATTCGCCCGGGAGATGTACGAATACAGACTGTTGATCGATCCGAAGCTAACGGCCGATTCATCTACTGCGATCACTTCGTACGCTTGGTGCGCTTCGAAGAACTCGACGGTCTCGGTCGAAGGTGCTGTCTCGCTCTCGAAATCTTCCCGAGACACCGAAAGAGTCGCCACTTGCAGCGACTTCTTGAACGCCTCGGCCAAGGGAGCAGTGCCATTTGCCAGTCCTCCCCCGACGGGGAGCACCTCCTTGGGCAGGACCACGATTAGCAAGGACCTCGGAATTTCAAATTCGTCCTGCCCGAGCCGGACGATGCTCTCTGCCAGCCATGTCGCGTCGCGAGCGTCGAGGTGTCGAAGCAACGGAAAGGTGCGTAACGGCCTTCGCGTCTTTGGCGAAGGTTGCTCAAGGCCGGCAGGCAGGGAATCGAGCAATGACCACATCGAAACGGTGGATGGCAACACCCACGGATCGTAAGGACTTTCGACCTTGCCGAGCCAAGTTGCGATGTTCATTTTCCAGTCGCCCGGCTGGATCTCGTCGTGGCTGACCGGCACGAAGTAGTCCACGGTGAAAGGTACGCCGACTTCATCTTTCACCCGTTTGACGTAGTAAAAGTCGGGCCGTTCGTCAAGCGTGGACTCGAGCCCCATGATCGACAAAAATCTCGTGCGCTTCGCCAGGGGCTTCAACTGAGACCGAACCGTGCGGAAAAGAGTGCCACTTCGCCACATTGGTCCGATGACCGCGATTGCGCGGTCCTTCAGCTCAAGCGCGACTTCGGAGTCGAGAATTTTGGCAGACGAATGGACAGAAACCGATAGCGATACACAGATTTCCGTAATCTTACTTGTGAGCCACGGTTCGCAGTTTTCGTCGAAAACGACCGCATGAACATCTGCGGCACGAAGGTATGCAGAGATCAGATGGCCCAGTTCATAACTTCCATTTTCAGCAGAAAACCAGTATCCAAAATGCTTGTCTGGGAGCTGAGATGTGAACACGCCGCGACGACGGAGGATTCGATCGTCCAGCTGATCCGCGTAGTCGCGCATCGTGTATTGGACCACCCGCTCCAATTCGTCAGAGTCCCATTCCACATCTTCACCATTGATTACCTCGCTATCAGCGAGGCAACACACTAGAACTTTGCGACGCAAGTCGGCGTCTCCGATTATGAGTCGAGGGATTCTTTGCCGTGCTAGCGGAAGGTCGCGGTAAAGCACGACCACAGCTTTCAATTCAGATAAACGAGCTCCAACCAGACGAATAGCTTCGGAAATGATGAAGTCCTGACGAAGATCTCCTTCGATTGAGAATGCGAGGTCGATGATTAGAGAACTGCGATCCGTGGCCGCTCTGATGATGTCGTCTCGGACCTGTTGAGTGATGCCGGTCGCATCGCTCGCGTTTTCCTCGAAGCTGCTGAGCACACTCTCAGTTGCAAATCCATCTGGGAGCGCTTTAGCAATCATCTTCAGATGCTCTGCGAGCGGTCCGTCACTCTTCTGTGAAGTAGGTCGAATTCGGACAATTCCGGTTCCAGCGCCGTCTATCACGCGACGTGCCGAATCGAAGCAATTGGTTCGGCACCCAATGTCGGCAAGCGGATGATCAGCAGATTGCCGCGGATGCCGATATTTCCATGAAGTGCTTCTTCAACATCGACATCGTATTCGTCGGGAATTCCAGTCGAGGTGATAGTCAGATGATGAACTCCGTTGTAATACTCGACGGCCCCGCCAGCCTGATATGCAACCGCATCGCGAATGAGGTAGAGACCCAATCCGCCATAAAACTCGAGGCCCGGCCCCCCCAGAGCCGCTACGCGGTCGCTTATCTCTTTGCTAGGCAACTCGTGATCCGAACGCACGCCCGGGATTGAGGTGACGCCCAAGAAAAAAGCGGATATCAGGAGCGCAAGTCGATCGCCCGTATACGGCGGCTCGGTTGTATCCATGACGAAATTGGCCTTGGGGCTTTCATCAAGAGATGCGCCCTCGTCCCAGACGCGCACCCGAAAGCGTTCCTTCAGCTGACCGAATGCGGGGGTCGTGATCGCGCCAAAGGTTTCAAACCCAGCGCGAAGAGTTTCCGGAACCGAACTTCCGTTGTCCCACATACACATCACAAATTCTCGCGGGGCGCCGACCTTGTCTCTAACAAATTGTGCAGACGTAAACACTGCGGTTGCGTTTGGGTGCATTCCTGTGTTCTTGATGCCTTCGAAAACCACCGTGCGCGCAACTAACTTTCCTGCCTGGGGACCAATGATCCGAGCCAACAAGCTCTGAAGGGGATCATCCAACCAGCTGTCACGTTCGCGGGCCGCTGCGTGCAGTTGGCCGCCTTTTTCGATGTCGACGCGAGAGATCGGGAAATGATTTCGTGGGAAGTAGGGTGACTCAGGTAGTCCCATCATCTGAGGACCAGATTGCTCGAGATCCGCGTACGGGTCCTCGGGAGGTTGGCCGGCGGGGAACTCATCGTAGACAGAGCGATGTTTGTCGACACGTCTCTGTTCCAGACGAGCCGCTGAATCGTGGTCAAGAAGATTGATCAAGCTGTCGCCAACCCAATCAGACATATGCTCGAAAAAATGCCAGGTCTGCAGGTAATCAAGGACCCTTGGAGATCGGGGCGCAATTAATTTGGTCGATAAGTTGTGCGATTTTCGCGCTGCGATTGAGGAAAGGATTAGCGCGAGCGCAACGTGGTCCACGTAGCGCACGACGGAGAGATCGATGGTGAGGTCGGTCTCGACGCCGGCTCTGCGGAACATGGAACGAACGGCAGCGGGCGTGAGATCTGAATCGGCCATCACGCTGTTTGACATCCTGAATGATCTCCGAGATAGAGGGACTTCGTAAGTGATACGCGGACCTCATTGCCTAGGCGCGTACCAACCGAGCTCGAGACGTTTTGACCAGCGCATGCCTAGCTTCGATCTGCATCTGAACACGTACATGAGCGAATTTCGAGGGCAAGAGAGCACAACCTTATCGACAGCCGAACGATCGATGCAATCGATAGGTCGATCTCACTCCGAAATTGCTCGGTAGCAGACCTTCCCGACTGTTGAGCGACACTGGCAATGACCAGATCCCAGGACCGTCCCTGCGGCGCGATGTCGAAGGCGTGAATTATGGTCGCGTTATGAACGACGACTGGTGGAGCATCGCCTGACAGGGAATTGGCTGCGCCATTCACATGTAGGGAGGAGTCATCACGACGAACCCGCGCGCCATCAACGGAAGGGATGAAACGTTGTTTCGGCACGACCGAGGGACGCTGCACGATGAGTCTCAGTAGCGCCGCCTATCCAGGGGAACTAACACGAGTCATAATTTCGGCGCTTGAGCGGCGGCGGCAAGATTTTCGAAAAGCAGGCCGATACGGGTTGACTGCTCTGCCTCGCTCATTTCACGAGCAATTGGGGCCTTTCGCTCAGCAACCTTGGGCCAGCTGGACGAAGGCTCTCTTTCTGAAATTGCCTCGTAGGCTGCGTCATAACTCGGATCGTCTTCAATTTTGACGCCATACTCAGCAGCAAGGTCGGCGAGTTCACTTAGGTCCGAGTGACCTTCGAAATCTTCCAACTCGTTGTCAAGGCGACTAATCGCCCATGTCCTGAACACAGCCGATACGGCAGGTTCATGTCCCACGAATTGTTCGTCGGACTCTCGCCGGAACCGATCGAGTTCCTCCCAATCGCCCGTGTGCGCCCAATAGCCGCTTACCTTATTGATAAGGGCCGACTCGAGTTCTCGATGGACTCGAGATTCGAGTTCACTCTTCTCATCGGCCCGAAGAATTAGAGCGAAGGTAACTGCGGCTTCGAATATTGCGTGTGGTTCCTTCCACCGGTCGATCTCTTCGCCAACTCGATCCTCAAACCAATTCGACAGGGACTTTGTTAAGGCGGGATATTTTTGCATCGCTTCGTATGCAAACGTTAGGCGTTCAGATGGATGAGCCGCGCTGTAACTCTTTGTTGTAGGAGAGTCGAAACAGCGCACGATGGCGTCTCCGAGGGCCGCGACTAAGCGCGATCGGTCAGCCCCGTTCGCGTCACCCATTAACTTTTCTTCCACCCAATCGAGCTGGTCGAAAAAGACGGTTGATTCGATCGTTCGTAACGACTCAGCCGGGCTCGTCGACAACCATGAAGCGGCGAAATCTGCGATGGAAGGGTTTGCTAATCCGATCGTGGCGGCATCGAAATCGCGTTTTGAGGTCGTGAAGCTGTCGTCGAGAACGCGCAGTGTGGCACGAAACGCGCCATGGCTGAGTGGGCGACCTCGCAGTGAAGCCGCCGCTTCAAACGCCGTTTCGAGGATGGGTAAGGGAACCGCCGCGGGCATGCTGGCGAGGCATACCACGACGTCTTTGCAATCGGCGTCAAGTTGCTTCTCGAAAGCTGCTTGCCAGATAAGACTCGGGTCCGAAAGTATGTCGAGGGCGAATGACACGAAGTTCCGCTTTTCGGGCTCATTCAGGCGAGCAGATGAGAGGCCAGTTACGTATTCAACCAACCGTGGATTGTAATTCGGATGGTCGATGATTTCGAGATATCTCTTTTTCCGTAAGAGATCTTCAATCACAATGCTGTCTACGTCTGCTGACGACGCAAGGTGATTATGGAGGATCTCCGCGCGTTCGTACCGACTGTACGACTTCAATTCGAGCAACAGTTTCAGAAGCGGAATTCCACTTCGATCGAGTTCTTCATACCAAGCACTGGCTTGCTTCAGTATGTGTTCTCGAGTCGTTAGGACCAGGAGATTGTTGCTGCTCGACGTGCACCGGCGGACGAAGGCGGCCAGTCGTTTGTCCTCGTTTTTAACCAAGCGGTCTTGAAGGAAGGTGCTCCCGAGGAAGTCGTCGTAATAGAACACTCGACGGTCACGATCATTAACGATCTGATTCGCTTCCTCAATGTCCGTTGAGATCTCAACTGGTTCGTAGCCGTCGCTTGCGGCGTCAGCGATCAGCATCCTTGCGAGGGTCGTCTTACCGATTCCTGGTGAGCCGCTAAGCACGAGAACTCGTTGATCCCGCAGTTGCTTACGAGCCTTGGCGTACACGCCCGTTTCGACATAGCGGGGAAGGGATTGATTGACTTCGGCGAACATCTGTTGGCTACGTGCCCAGATCTGTGACGCCAGCGCCCCTTCGAGTTGACCTCCGCTTGATAGCCAAAGTTTTACGTGAGCACGTTCGACATCGGGGTGTGAATTCAGAAGCCCTTCGAGATCGTCCGCGCCGAGCACCTGGTTGTCGTTGGTTATCCATTCAGCTAATTCGGAAGCGATGTTGGTTTTGTTCGCCGCAGTTAGGGATTTTGTAGTGACGAATAGATAGGTAGTGGGTTGGACCTTCAACTGTCGTAGTTTGGTCGCTTCCGCGCGTGCGGCAGCAATTATCTGCGCTATCGAGCTTCCCGCCATGTGCTTGCACTGCACTACGTTCGTCGTGCCCTCGTCTGCAAAACGTAGATCAATTCCGAGGTCCGCGCCGCGGGCAAACGCTTCATACTGGTGCCCGGTTTTGGCGCGCAATAGGTCGGCGACGAGTAACTCAAAATCGTGATCCGACAAATTTACGTAGGTTCGCATGCCCAAAGATTGGCATGGATAACGTCGACGCAATCTCATTGAACACGAAGCGCCGGGGCATTTCGGACAGCGCGCGGCTGACACCGTGGCTGCTATTTCCCGGGGTCACGACACGCCGCCAAACGGTGCATCCCCTTCCATGTAATCGAGGATGCGACGTGATATTCATCACTAGTGTTTGACTTCATCATGACCATCCTCGGCAACCTTGTAAGTGCGGCTTTGATCTCGATCTTCGCTGCGCTCCTGTGGCCGTCGCGCAAACAGATCCTCGCAGCAATGCGCTCCTGGATACGGGTGAAGGACGTCAATCTGTACCTCTCTGAGAGACGCGACGAGTGGAACATCGAGGTGCCGTTTCGATATGTTAACGACGTCAAATGGCGCCTGCGCGAATTCAAGCTCCGTCCGACAAGCCTCACCTCAAGCGGGAGCTCGGACGAATACTCGGAGACGTTCCGGTTCCGCATCGCCACGTACGACCAGTCTTACGACGACGACGTCATCGACATTCTCAAGATGTTCAAACGAGCTCGCATCACCATGGCGTCATGGAGCGAATGGGGGAACAACTCTCGCGCTGCCGAGGCGATTGCCGAAGGCGATTGACGCGCCTGGGTCCCAGGAGCTTTTGACTGGACTTGTCGTCTCATCATTCGTCACTGCGGGACGCAGCGTGGCCTGGGTTGCGTTCAGGATGTCTTCGCGAAGCAACGACCCACAGAACCCCCGATTGCCAGTTTCGACTCGTTAATCAATCGCGGCTGCCAAGGTGCTGATTCGCGAGCTTATCGAGTGGCCGCAGATACGCGATGCAGATACTTGGGCTCGGCCCCTACGTCAGAGATGAGGAAATCCTATTGTTGGTGGGGCGCGACGCTCCCCGTTAACAGGCGCCCCCAGAACGGGCAGAATCGACACGTGCCCAAGCGAATCGTCATCCCGAAGCTAACCTCTGCCGAGCGTGCGACTTTCAGAGTGAAGCGGGAGGCCTTTGAACGAGACCGCGCAGCAGAGCGCGCAGCTGAAAAAGCAGCCGCTGAAGCGCAGGGCAAGAAGGGCAAGCCCCCGAGGGAAGTCTGCAAGGCGTGTCTCCGCGCCGTATCGGTGCGAGCCTCTAGCCCGACCGGCCTCCAGGCCCATCAACGGCCGAACGGGCGCTGGTGCGGAGGAGGAGCAAAGCCCTCCGAGGCTCAAAGAAACGGCACGGCTAAAGGAAAGTCAGTTCACACGGTCTCGGGTGGGCTGCCTGGACTCGGAAAAGGCTAGGTGAAGAGCGGCCCGTCGTGACCCCGTCGGTCGACGAGCGCACGGATGACTCCGTTTTCGTTTTCGTAGAGGTTAGGCACTGGTTCGCTGCTCCCAGTCGGCGTCGGCGAACAGTTGCGCTTTCAGCGCGCGGGTGAACTCGGCCGCTTGCCATCCGGGGCTTGCCCAGAGGTCGGCGTAGGTTTGCGCGAGGCTGGCGTAGCCGGACAGCCAGGTGCGTGCCGCGACCCGGTCTTCGGTGAGGATGATGACCTCATCGCCCGGAGGGAAGTCAGTCTGGGAAAGAGCACGGGTGGTGTAGAGGATGCGCCGGCCAAGGTCGGCGACAGCGTTTCGCCCACCGAGGTAGTGCACGGCTGCGGGGCTGCCACTCAACGCATAGTCGACCTCGACCTCATCGAGAAACTCTTGGGCGGCGGGCAGTGTTGTTGAGACCATGGTGTCGGCCCGCAGGTTGCGGTGGGCGGCGAAGGCTTCGAGAAGCTTCTCCGGCGAGATCACGGTGTAGCCGCGACGGGAATTCGCACGGACGGCGCCGATATCGAGGAGTCGCCCGAGCGCCTGGTGGGTGGTGGATGGCGCGACAGATGCGGCGTCGGCGATATCGCCGATGCTGCCCCAGCCGCGCTGTTCATTAAGCGCGGCGTCGGCCAAAGTGCGCCAGACTATCTCCACGTTCTTCAGTGCACCATCTTCGCAAGTTCCATAAAAATATGGAAGACTGCATCCGTATTTATATGGACGCTCACGGTCGTGCTTTTGCCCACATTTTGCCCACAATTGTGGGCAAACGACCGAGAACGTATGCAGTCGTAGTCACCGAAAATCCTTGATTTCGGGGGTTTTTGACCGAATTACGCAGTGACAAAAGGTCGTTTTTAGGGTTCGAGTCCCTCCAGGGGCACCAAATGTAGCTCTCTAGAACCCTTGACCGAAAAAGAATCGGTTGAGGGTTCATTGATTTCCTCGTGACCAGATGAAGGCGGTCGAACGGAAGTGTCCAGAACCATGTCGAATGGTTCTGCCATTTCCGTTCGAATGTCGCCATCTTCGTCCACGAGAATCCTCACGAAGAAGGCTTGATTGAATCGACGCCGAACGTCGTCAGGTGCGCGTCGATATGCCTCGTAACAGTTTGCGATGAGCTTCATCGCGCTTTCGAGGTTGCGTTCGAGATCGGTGAATTTCACGTCCATGTTCGAGAGCCGTTCGGAAATCGATGACAGTTGGAGTGTGATTCCGCTCTGTTCTGCGGAGTAGAGATCCACGGGGATAACGCCGTCGAGGTGGCCGTCGAGCAGCTTCTAGCTCCGCGCTTGGAGGCGAGCTTGTTCCAGCAGCAGGTCGTGCTGCGTTCGACGGGTCTCCTCCATCCCCGCTTCAAGTTCTTGCTTGAGCGTCTGTTCGATGTCGAGTCGTAGGTCGGGCGCGAGTTCGATGGTGCCGTAGTGATCGACGGTCTTCTTCTCCACGAGCGCGATGCTGATGGCCGATTGCCTGCATTCCGTGCGCTTCTCATGTCGCCCGCTGCACACGAAGTATTTGTACGTGCGTCCGTGACGATTGACCGCGTGGTGGACGATGAGTCGGCTCCCGCAGTTACCGCAGTAGACACTGCTCTTGAGGTAGTGGTGATGGTCTCGCACCTTCTCGCCCACGACGTGGGATGCCATAACGTCCTGCACTTTCTGCCAGGTCACGGAGTCAACGATCGGCTCGTGGCGACCGGGATAGACAGCGCCCTGAAAGCGCACGTCCCCCTTGTAATAGGGATTCATGAAGATCTTGTGCAGCTGGGTGGCGTTGATGGTCTTGCCCGGTCGAGCCGGGGTTGGAGAGGAAACGAAGCCCCGATCGGCGAGTTCCTCGGCTAGATCACGAATGGTCCAGTCGCCGGTTGCGTAGGTCTCGAATGCCCACTTAACTATGGCGGAACGATGTTCGTCGATTAGAACTGTTCTGACCTCTCGACCCTCGGAATTGAGCACTCCGGCATTCCGATAACCGATGGGCGCCCGGCAATGACGGCACGAGCGCGAGGACGAAACGGCCGCGCAGCCTAACGGCGCCGATGCGAGTTGATCGACGCGATCGACTCCGTGGGGCCCAACACCACCAGAGGAAGAAGACATGGAACGCGAAGAACTGCAAGCGAAAATTGACGAGCTGATGCGCCAGTACGACAACGAAGAGATCGACGCCGCCACTTACTCGCAGGCGATGATGGAGCTGACCGCGTCACGCAAGAATGAAATTGCGTTCGCCGACACTGATCGCGACCTCATGGCCTCCCCACGCAGTGTGATTCATGGTTAAGTCTGGACGCGTCGTCCTTCCGCACGGTTGGTTTCGATTGACATTCGTTGACGGCCTCGGCGTGAGGCTGTCTTGACCACTGGCTTTCAACGCGGTGCCTCTTGCAAATTAGATGACATTGCTTCATAACTGAAAGCATCCACTCGCAGTCAGTAAAGGAGGACATCAAATGGAACAACGAAAAAGTGGCGAGACGGCATCCCGCGCCGAGGTTAAGGCGCAAGCCGCAATCGACGCTGGTTACTTCCAACGTGCACCTGTGCTGAGTGATTCTGATGAGTTGGGGCAGGTTCAGGTTGCCGTCTGGCAGGAGGCTTACCCGGGGATGGTCAACCAGGACTACTTAGATAGTTTGACCGTGGAGAGCTCGGCACAACTCTGGACTGAACTGCTCGGTCCAGACTCGCCCAGGCCGGCAGCTCGATTCATCGCAGTTGCTCCTGACGGTTCCATTGCTGGCATCGCTGCTAGTGGCGCGAGCCGGAGTGACCACGTAGTTAAGGCTGAGGAGCTCTACGACCTCGAGGTACTGGCGGAGCACCGCGGCTCGGGCGTTGCCGATCTGCTCATGAGGAGCGCGGTAGGTGATCGGCCGGCCGAACTTTGGGTTCTCGAGCGCAACCTTCGTGCACGAGCCTTTTACGAGCGCCACGGCTTCGCGGCGAACGGCGATATTGACGGAGTTCCCGATTTGGGGATAGTCGAGATTCGCATGGTGAGGGACTAGCTCTATTGACTTATCTCTGTTCACGCTCATAATCAGGGGCACATGGAGCGCACACCGACCACAGAAGTCCGAATGGCCATGCCTGCCGATTCAGCAGGCATGGCCCGAGTGCATGTCGCCTCATGGCAAGAGACGTACCGCGGAATGATGTCTGACGAAATTCTGGACGACCCAGAGTTCATAAATCGGCGCGAACGATTCTGGGCGGCCGCGCTCAACGACTCCCGCTATGCGGAAAATCGCGCCGCCGTCGCCGAATCAAACGGCGAGGTCATTGGCATCGCGATGTCGGGACCTTCAGAAGTCGAAGATGAGAAGGTCGACGCCCAGCTGTACCTGATTTATCTACTGAAGTCCGCACATGGTTCGGGTGCAGGACAGAAGTTGCTTGACGCAGTTTTAGAGCCCGAAGAGGCAGTGGGACTTTGGGTCGCCGAGCATAACCCGCGTGCTCACGCTTTCTACCGGCGAAATGGGTTCATTCCGAACGGACTTGAAAAAGAGGGCGACGGGGTCCGCGAGATTTGGATGATTCGACCCGCCCATTCCGAGTGACATCGTGCCGTATCGGTCGTCTTGGGAGGCGAACGGTTCGAACGCGATCGGCGGATTGCCAAACAGCGCGCGAAGGCGCTTACTGGAGCCAGTACTTCGACAATCTGATTTAGGTCAACGCTTTCTTAATTTTTTTCGGATCCCGTCGCAGAGCTCGCCCGATCGCGTTGTATGAGTTGCCGTCTGCCCGAAGCTTCGCTGCCTGGTCGACTTCGACATCGCTGAGCGGCAGTCGCCCAAGTTTCAGTCCGGCATTTCGGAGATACCCCGATACAGTACTGCGGTCGACGCCGTAGTCCCGAGCGACCACATAAACGGATCCAACTCCCGCTTTGTAATCAAGTATGAGTTGCTTAATTTGCGGCATAGTCAGGCGGCGTTGTGGCGCTGGGGCCGATGGCTGTTCGCGTTCTGCCCGGGCGAGCAAGACGCCAAGTTCGCCACGGTGCATTTGACCGAACTGCCGCTTTACCCCGGTAGAAAGGTTGTAGAGCACATCACTTAGGGAGCACCGACTTTACCACCCACCCAATTCATACTCACTTCCCCGCCAACGGGCAAACGCTTAAGGCGAATTAGGCTTAGACCGGGTATTGCAAAACCGTGAGTAGACACAAAATAGCCCCCGCCAAGTGAATGACGGGGCTATCTCGTTAGCGTTCTAGACGCTTGGAGCTGGGCGATTCTTTCGTGCATTCATGCCACGGATGATGAGCCAACTTCCCAGACCGATTACGGGAAGTACGAGCAGAACGACAATCCATGTTGCCTTGTCGGATGTGCGGAGCCGGTTATCCCTGAGGGTTTGGGTGATGGCAATGACCACACCCACCAAAAGGGCAAGCATCGCCACCACGACGATTAGGTGCCAAAAAGATAATGAATAGAACACGGTTCCTCCCAGGGCTGACTCTACTTCGAGATGACGCCGGTTGACGAGACTGTCATGTGATAGCTCTCATCCCAGTTCACTGGGTCGATATCCACTAGCGGCTTGTAGTTCCAAATCTGGGTCAGGGTGCGCTCAGAAGTGCTGCCAGATTCACTGCACTCGCGAAGAGTTACGACCATTCCGACCGCGTAGTCCACAACGCAGTGATGCGAACCCTGATACCCACGGTAAGTCGTGCGAACCCGTGCGTGGCTGCCGTCATAGCAGAAGGTGCCGTACTGCTTCACACCGTCAGTGATGATCTGCTGAATGGTTTGGCTGTACTGCTTGTGCTTGACGGTTCCTGCTGCCGCCGCGAGCAAGGAGTTGTAGTCCTCGGGCGAAAAGCTGTCCTTCGCTGCGACGACTTCTGCGACCGTAACCCATTGAGCTGGTTCGGTTTGGGTAGATGAGCTGGCGGAAACTCAGCCGAAACAACATAGAGCGCACAGCTCCCCGCTCCATAGATAGGGTGATGACCCCCCGCTCCGGCTACGCCGCAGAAGAGTTGAACTCTGTTTCTCCGGGGGCGCTTCCTGCTTCCCACAGTAGGTGTGCTTCGCTACCGGCGAGACTTCGCGGAGAACAAACTCATAAATGCTTCGATGAGCTTGGAAGCTTGGCAAGATGATCGTTACCCATGTGGATGACGAGGAAGCCACTTATTGGCGGGGCAACCCAACGACAAAGACTTTCGTTCTGCGAGGGCTGAAAACATTGGGGCTTGAATGGGGCGCTATCGCTCCACCGACTTAGCTCTTGCAACGGCAGTCGCCAAAACCTAGAACTCAATCAAGCATCCAAATGCGACAGAGTTCCCTGACCCATCCCACACGATATTTATGAGCGAGATAGCGATTGCAGTTGTTCGACTGCTGGCCATGAAGACCGCTCTTGCAGAAGAGGAGTGGGCATCCGTGGAGAAGGTTCAGCCTCTGAGGAAGGCATTCCAGCTAGCGGATGCCTACCGAGCGAGCGGTGGATGAAGCGGGCGGTATCGATTCAGTTTGACCGGCGTTCAGGGCGCAATTCTTAGCTAGCCGCCTGAAGTTCCAGTACAACGCTGTACCGAATTAGTGCCATTGTGGGTGTTAAAGTTCGATTCCCTCCACGGGCACTCGGAAAAATGTTGGCAAGCAGCAATCCGTTCCATTGAGGCGGTCGCGATCGGCCGCCTCAAGGGGGTCGATTCCCAGCTCGCAGATCCGTGCCGGAAGTGTCATTGAGGCCTTTGTGATTTCCACGCCTCGGTATCACCGCGGGAGTGGCTCAGAAGGCATAAGCGGTCTCTCGTGCCGAACGCATCTGGGAGTAGGTCTGGGTGAGGACTACCGTATCCTCCACGAGGCGTTCGATGCGCAACGAGACATCGTCGCTGACGATCTGACCGCGATGGATGTCCTTCGCCTCGATGAAGACGAAGCTCTGAACGACCTGTGCCTTCATATAGGTAAGGATGGGGCGCAGTTGCTGCTCGGCAACGAGGTAGTGCTTCGCCGAGCCAGCCGTCACGAGGATACTCACCACCTTGTCGCGGAAAGCGTTGACCGGGAGCAGGTCGAAGACGTTCTTCAGGGATCCGGGAATGGAGGCTTGGAAGATTGGTGTCCCGATAATGATCGCGTCTGCCTCCATGAGCGCTTCCGTTACTTCTTTCGTGTCTCCCTCATACTCCACATAATCGCGTCCGTCGGAAAACTTGAGGTCGTAGTCGGCAAGGTCAATAAGCCTCGTCTCGATCTCAGGATCGAATTCCTGGATGGCTCTCATCGCGTAGTCCATCGCCGTGCGTGTGGTCGCGCCAACATTCGAACCCGACAGTCCTACAATTTTCATGCCTGTTTACTTCCATTCTGTGCGGTGTACTTCTTAACATCGGGCAAGATCTTCGTCCCGATAATCTCGATGTTCTTCATGACTTTCTCGAAGGGGACGCCGCCGAAGTCGATCTGTCCGATGAAGCGCTGGTGGCCGAACTGCTCGTGCTGGTACAGGATCTTGTCGATGATCTGCTGCGGGCTGCCGATGTTCATGATGCTGCGTGGATCGGTGCTCTGGGCGAAAAGCTGCTTCGGCATACCCCGGCCATTCGTCCTGATCATCCCCTCGTTGACGTGGGGATAGAACTCCTGCATCGCTTGTTGTGAGGTCTCCGCGACGTACAGGAAGCCGGCGGTCGCCACGGGCAGTGTTGCGGGATCGAACCCGCTCCGCTGTGCCGCGTCGCGGTAGGCGTCGATCGTGTGCGTGAACGATGAGACGGGTCCTCCGAGATGCGCCATGACCATCGGCGCCCCGGCCATGCCGGCCTTGATCGCGCTGGCGGGCGTCCCACCGACTGCGCGCCAGATGGGCATCGACCCGTCTTGAGGTCGGGGTAAGACCTCTGCGTTCCTCAGCGCGGGCCGGAACTGGCCCGTCCAGTTGACCACCCTCTCGCGGTTGATCTTCCGCAGGAGGTCGAACTTCTCCTCAAACAACTCCTCGTAGTCACGCAGGTCGTACCCGAGCAGTTCGAAGAGGCCTACGCGCGAGGCGCGACCGGCGACGATCTCGGCACGACCCCGGGAGAGGAGATCGATGGTTGCGAAGTTTTCGTACACACGCACGGGGTCCGATGTGCTGAGGATTGTCGACGTGCTGCCGATCTTGATCTTCTCGGTCGCCTGGGCGATCGCACCCAGGATCACCGCATGCGCTTGTGAGGCGAAGTACTCCTGGTGGCTCTCGCCCAGGCTGAAAAAGTCGAAGCCTGCCTGTTCGGCCGCTTTCGCGTATTCGACGAACTCGCGAATCCTCTCCCCGGCGGTGATTCGTTCCCCCGTCGAGGGATTGGGCAGATGGTCGCCCAGGGTGTACATGCCGAACTCCAGTCCGGCATCGGGATTGATCCGATACTCGGCCATGCTGTTCGTTGCGCCAGTCATTTTGTGGTCACCGTGCTTTCTATCGTTTGGGTGTCTGGAGAGGGCTCGGGCGCATATATCGTGGGTGCCCGCTTCTTCAGGCTGTTCTTCTGCACCTTCCGCATGAGCGCATACAGCTGCTTCTGCTCCGCCTCATCAAGTACGTCATCGAACATGGAGGCCTGGAGTTCCACCTGCCCGGGATACACGGCGCGAAGCTTCTCGGCACCGGCCTCGGTGAGGGAGATGTAATTGATCTTCCAGTCGGGGGTCCGTGTGATCAGATTCTCTGCCTCCAGCCGGGTCAGCATCCGGGATACGCCGCCGCAGCTCACGGTGAGTCGCGCCGCAAGATCGGTCTGCGTCACGGGCTGGTAGGCACTCACATGGCTGAGCGCCTCGAATTGAGCGACCGTGAGCCCAGCCTGGGACAAGTACTCAGTCGAAATGTGGTTGCTGCGCTGGACGAACCGCGCCATGCGCAACCAGATCATCAGCCCCAACGGACGTTCCTGCACGATCGTTTCCTCTCCGTGTACGCGCATCACTTTACCACGCAAATGAGAAACGTGTGCAGTAGGCGACCGATGCCTCCTCCGAGGAGACAGCATCGACAAACGGCCCACTCCCGGCGAGTTGGACTAACCCATGCCACGGGTGAGATCGCTGAAGTCGTAGACAGCTTTCGCAGACTCGTACTAGAAGAAGCGTGGTTCTGACCGAAGGTTCGATCTGCATTGTTTCTGACGCATCGCGAGATTGTCTCTGACACGTCTGCCAGAGTTCCCGGCCGTGAGCAATTCAGCTAGTTGATTCGCGTATCCGTCTCGCGATCAATAAGTAGCGCCTGATGCGCGCCGCTGGCAGCTTCTAACCGCAAGCGGTGTCCGACTGGTCGCCAGTCTCGCGGATCCACTTCCCCTCCAGCAACTTGGACGTTTCAAAAACAGCGACTCGAACATCCCCGCCTTTCACTGCGGTCGGTGAGTTGATGACTAGGGAGATCTGGTCACTGGACAGGTCCGGAGTTTCGGGGTCGACCGACGGAGTCCAGCCAGGCGGCAGCTTTCCGTAGGTGATCACGTGGCCATCGCCCCAAGTTTCGTCACCGGCCATTTCCCATATGTCGCGGTCCTCGTTCAGCGAATCCTGCTCAACTTTGACATCTTGGGCCCGCACGCCGTCACAGACAGCAAACTGAAGGTTGCCCCGAACCAGGCGAGCTCCGATCCGTGCCTGTGGAGTGCAAGCGGTCAGGCAAAAGCAGGTAAGAATCGCAACGAGAGCCAGGCTGAACACTCTCATCGGTAGTCCCGGCATGGATAGTTCCCGTCCGAAAATCCGCGTCGTTCTCAAAGAAATTCAGACACCCGTCGTCATTGCCTGTAACTATAGGCGACGTCACTTTTGCGTTCAGATACGCAAAGACAAATTACCGAGGTCGTTCCGCCGCCGAAGCCCCTTGTTCTTAGCGGTACAAATCACGTAACGGTGCCCCTTGTCGGCAGCGCCGTCTGGATTGTCGGCCTTGTGTGACACGATCCCCAGCTACATTCCGCAGGTAGGTCACCAGCGTCCCCGCCCTCGTGCAATCGAGTTCAGGTGAGTGCCATGACGCTCGACGAATAGACCGAGTCGCCGCTCGCGTATTCGGTATAAAGGATGCGAACTAACTCGGGTTATTCGAACGGACCCATCGCATCGAAAATCTGCATCAATCTCCGATGCGATCCGCTGGCGTATGGATCTGACCCAAGCGCCTCGAGCGTGGCAGAGCCCAGGTCTGTGCCGCTAATCATTTGAACGTCAGCGACCCGCCGCATCAGCTCAAACAGCTCCGATGGCGGCACTCGATTCAACGCGCGTGGACCTAGTGCGCGGACGTTGACCTGCGGCTGTCCAGGTAGATAGAAAGTGAGCGGTTTGACTCCAGATTCTCCGAGAGGGTTCGTCGCTCTTAGCTCACCCGACGTAATCGCAAGCGTCAGAGCCGTGTTCAACGTGCGGCCAGACTCTTTTGTCGTCCAGTATGAGGATGGGACGCCTTGGAACAAGTCGTGGATGCGGTAACCGAGAACCGGGCCCTCCTCTGCGACGATTCTCACGGCATCGCGAACGATCTCGGCCTGAGACAAAGCGGCAAGGGCTCTCAATTTCCCTGGAAACGTGCGGTAACTGTCGATCTGGTAAGCGTTGGGAACCGGCTCGATGCCGCCCCCCGAAGAACGAGACATCTTTCGCGCCCCATCGAGAAATCCCGGATTCTCGGAATTCGGGGTTCTGCCGATTGCCTTATTCTCGGGGCCGGCTCGCTCGCTCCCCAAGGAGCCGTAGCCGTCGAAGCGGTTGTATTTGCCCGCAGTGACTTTTTGTGGCGGCGGTTTAGTCGCACTCACCGCTATAGCACCATCGATGCCGGAGGGGCGGGCGTGAAGCCAGTCGATAAGCGTCTCGGGAGACTCGACGCTGGTCATCAGTTCAGAAGTAGCAAATGGTCGAACCGCGTTCAGGAAGGCTTCGTGGCCGCCTAATTCTGGATCTTCGCCCGTGCCCTTTATGTACATGATGACGATCCGCGCCGATCTGCCATCCGCCTTCCGGCGTACGACTCTGCCCATTCGTTGGATCATCTGCCGAGCGGTCTTGCTCGCAGCGACAATGATTGCGACTTCGGCTTCCGGAACGTCCACTCCTTCGTCAAGAATGCGAGGGGCGCAAAGCACTTTGATCCGGCCCGCAGAGAAAGCTCGAAGCTTTGCTTCCCGTTCAGCGGACGACGAGTCGCTGGTGAGAGGGAATGCTGGAGTGACGCGGTCGATAATCCAACCGAGCCGGCGTGCACTCTCTTTAGTTTCGGTGAAAACGAGGGAGCCAGAAAAGGATCGAAAACTCGCGGCGAGTTTCCCGACGAACGATTCTTTTGCTGCCGCTTCAGCGGTCAGCCGCCGCCGTTCAGCAAACCCGCTGAGATACTGGGCGCACAGATCGGACTCTTCATCCCGATATGCGTCCTTGTTTATGCGCCGGGTGACCTCCGCAAAAAACTGTGGCCACTCCGCCGGATAACCGAAGTTGCCGATCAGGTCTGCCTGGGCGTCGCTGCAACGAGCCGTGGCCTCTTCGTACGCACTTCGTTCACTGGGGCTGAAGTCCGCGGCCACGAAAGCCAGATCGAATGGCGCGACCACTTTCTCTTTCAATGCCAAGGCGTAGCCATAGGAGGTGGTGACGGAACGGAAATATGGAAGAAGAAACCGGTCCACGCCGTCGTCAAGTTGGCGCTCGAAAGTTCCGGTCAGCCCGAGACGCCTCTGGTAGCTGTGATGCAACGCACGCGAGTAACGCTCCGAGCCATATCTGTGAACTTCGTCCCCGACTAACAATCCCAGGCTTATCGGAATCGGCGGCGACTTCCAAGCGGTCTGCACCGTCGAAACGAGCACGTCCGAAGACCT
Source organism: Glaciihabitans sp. (assembly GCA_025464095.1). Lineage (GTDB taxonomy): Bacteria > Actinomycetota > Actinomycetes > Actinomycetales > Microbacteriaceae > RYN-84. The sequence continues at coordinate 83,920 of JAODMF010000020.1, read as the reverse complement.
GAAGGTATCGGTCGAACCTGATGTGAGCGTGCCAACTTTCACAGTTGGGAGGCTCTGAACCACAAGCCGCGACCACTGATCTAGTAGGGCTCTCGTCGGAACCAGCAGCAAAGCTTTGCCGCCGTCTTTCACTACGGTCTGGTGGATCGCGGCGATCCCAAGGAGAGACTTTCCTGTGCCGGTGATTGCCTCAACAACTCCTCGGTGATCCCTGCCCTCCCATATTTCGAGAGCTTCCTTCTGCCATCGCCTCAGTGGTGGTCCACGATAGGAGTCGCTATTGACGAGGAGGTCGCAGTCGCTGCCGTTGTTCATGCCGCCCCCTGGTGGATCGCCAGCGGTAGTGCCGTGCAGATCGATTCGAAAGGAACGTATCAGCTACATCGGACGTGAAGGACACCGCTGAGCTTTCGGCTGTTCGCTGACCTCAACCGCTCCAGTAATTTCATATAGGTTTTTGGGAAGTCGGCGCCTACCGGCGCGGGCCGCGAATCGTCAAACGACGCGAGGGTTGACTCTGCCAGCCCTATCCGGTTGCGGCGTTGGGAGTTTGAGGGGGCTCGCCGCGGCGGGTCGGCTGGCGCAGCTCTTGACCCCCGGTCGGGACGGCGTGAGACCACATCCGATGAATTTCTGGCTCAGTGGTGTGGCCTCATCGCCGAGTCACAGCGTGCGGAGCTTGTTCTAGATGGAGTTCGACAGGGCACCATCGGCCGGAGTAAGTGGGGGACTCCAAGTCGATTTAGCCGGTCGAGCTCGCGCATCGAGAATTCGCTCTGCACAGTGCCGCCAAGCCGCATAATCAGGTCATGGATGCACGAAGAGTCAGGCGATCGAGAGGGTCCGCGAAGGGGCAAACGGCGGCTGACTACACGCTCTCAGATCCGGAACTGCGGGCTTACGATCGCGGATTGGGAACCCTTCGGGTGGATGGGGTGCTCAGGGGGCATCTTGCGAGCGTTGTCCTGAAAATGACGTTCCCGCCGAACCAGCTTTGGCCGTGGTTCGTTCTCGTTTGGGCTGACGGATCCAAGGAGCGATCTTTCGAAGATTACGGGCCTGGCTGGTGGACTGTCCGGGAACTCGACGCTGGAAGGCTCGACCATCATGGACCAAGTGTGACGAGGCGAATCCTCGGCAAATGGATTGTGGTGAACACCCCGGGACCGCCGTGCCTATTCGATTTCGAGTGGCTCCCTCCGGCGGAGGCAGCAATGAAGTGGCAAGAACTGGGACTCGTTGATACCGACTTCTGACGCCTCTCGGTGCAAGGTCAGAGACGGCAAGGCATACGGACCTGGGGGGATCAGGTGCAGACGTTCACACACTCAGTTCCTCGGGATCCCCGGCCGATGTCGCCGACTGTGCAAAACTTCAGCTGGTCCGAGGATAAGAGGTTCTGATGAAGCGTTCGCGAGCATACGCTGCTGCTGGTCTCGGGGCGGCGCAACATTGCGGCCGAAGCTCGTGGTAAGGCGAGTTCTGTCTCATATGTTGAGCAGCGGCTGGGTGCTCATGCCGGTCGCCGGGGCCATCGGACTTCTCCGGGGTCCTTGGAAGCCTGGCCCGGTCCTGATTGCCAGCCTTGCCGGATTGGCATTGTTCGCGCTCGTGACGGTTCGTCGCTATCGCCCGCTCATAAAATCCGACGGCCTAGTCACGGTGCAGGAGACGAGGAGGCGACTTGCACTCGAGCCCGCCGACCCCGCAAACTTGGACCCGAAGAGAGTCATCATCGGTATGTACCGGCAGGGCCACAGGTTTTCCTACGTCTGGATCACCGTTGAAGACACCCTTGACACACATTTCTACGCCTTGAGCCGCAGGTGGCCTTATCGGCTGGGCGCCACGTTCGAAGGCCCCAACTTCGCCGACCTGAGTGCGGCATTGGCTGAGCAACAAGTCGATGTGTTGCCCCAGGGCGACTGCGCGGACTGGGCCTGGCACACCAAGTTCGGGTGGCTCATGCGGTCTGACTCCGAGTAGTCGGCAGCGATTGTTTTTTCGCTCAGCTTGGCAATTTCAGCCGGCGGGCCTAGGCGATGACAGATCGGTTCACCGCTCTATCGAAGGTATGGCCGTGCCCTTTTCGTGGGGTTCGACGGCCGTCGTCATGGTTGCAGGCTCGATCTCACCTCGGAGAGCAGCTCGTACATCGCCGTCTCGGCTCCGCGCTCGTCGCCGGCGATGATCATGTCGGTTACCAATTCGTGCTGCGCCAGCGCCGCGGGCACGTCTTGCTGGTGGATTAGGCCGGCACGTCGCCGGGCGACCAGCATTTCGCGGACGAGATCGGCCATGGAGGCGTAGAGCTCGTTGTGCGATGCGGCGAGGATGTGGCTGTGGAACGCCAGATCTGCCTCGAGGTGCCGTTCCGTCCTGCCCGCGGCGGCGTTGACTCGCATCATCGCGCTGATCTCTCGGAGGCGGTCCCGCTCTTCGGTGGTCGCCCGGATGGCGGCAAGGCGTGCGGCAACTGGCTCAAGGCCTAGGCGCAATTCCGTGAGCGCCTTGAGTTGAGATTCACGGTCTGGGCCGTCGAGCCGCCAGCGGATGACGAGGGTGTCGTGCACCCTCCAGTGGGAAACAGGCTGGACTTGTATTCCCACGCGTCGTTGGGACTTGAGCATCCCAGTTGTTTCGAGGATGCGCATGCACTCACGCACCACACCGCGCGAGGCCGAGTATCGATCCTGCAACTGCTCCAGCGTCACCGGTCTGAGAGGGCTGATGTCGCCGGAGACGATGTCCGCGGCAATGGCATCGAGAACACTGGTGTGTCGGAGTTCGGATTTCATTGTCCCCAACTATCTGTGGCGGGCATTATGCGGTTGATCACGTAGGCGGTCGCGGCCGCAATCAACTGGTCAAGGTGCATTGTTCCATCAATAGTCATTCCCGGTTCATCGGGTTGCAACGGCTGCAGCGATGCGTGTTGGGAGGCCGCCAGCTCCGGGCCTGCGAAATGGCCGCTACGGACCTGGAGGCGAGCGAGCGACGTGCCTTGGGGAATCGAGAGTTGAAAGAATCGCACATCGAGGTCGGGGGAGCGCAGAGCGTCCCGATGGGCGCGCGTCAGCGCCGAGCACGCGACGATCACCCTCGCTCCAGCCCGGAGCTGTTCCGCGACCGCGTCGCGGATTGCGGCAAGCCATGGCATTCGGGCGGGGTCAGCCAATGGCTCGCCGCGACGCATCCGTTCGATGCTCGCGGAGGAGTGGAAGTCGTCTCCGTCGAGATAGACCCAACCGTTTGTTGTGGCGACCGCGGCCGCGACTGTCGACTTGCCCGCGCCAGCGACACCGCACACTATCAACGCTGTCAACTCCTTCCGTCCTATTTGGAGACGCCGGCGGGAAAGACGTGGACGTCGTAGTCAGGGATCGACGGTAGCCACTCGGCGGTCCAGCGTCGCTCGATCTCGGCTTTCCACGTCTCAAGAGCAAGGCGGAGTTCAGCGACCACCTGTGGGTGGGCCTCGGCGAGGTTGGTGGTCTCGCCGGGATCGACGGCCAGGTTGGAGAGGAAGACTTCGTCCTGGGCGACTTCCTCTTCGACCAGCTGGCCGCGCAAGACCAGTTTCCATTGTCCCCGGCGTACGGCAGTCTGCTCACCCTGTTCCCAGAAGATGCAGTCGTGCGGTGACGTGCCCCCGCCCGCGAGAGTGTCCAGGATGTCGGAGCCGTCGAGTTCCAGGCCTCCGGTTTGGGCGCCGATCGCGGTTAGCAGCGTCGGAACGAGATCCATTGCGGCAAGAGGTTCTCCGATGGTCTGCCCGGCAGGGATCCTCGCCGGCCAACTGATGATGCCAGGAACCCGGATGCCGCCCTCGAACAACGAGAACTTGTGGCCTTTGAGCGGCCCGGCGGTGCCGCCGTCGTAGGAGCGCTGGGTGCCGTCGAGCCAGTTGCGGATCTCGCGCGAGGGGCCATTGTCGGACATGAACAGCACGAAGGTGTTCTCTCGGGCGCCTTCGTCGTCGAGGGCGTGGATGATCTGCCCAATCGCGGTGTCCATGGCGGCGATCATCGCCGCCATGATCATGCGCTGCGGCGGGAGGTGACGGAAGGGTTCCTTGTATTTCTCTGGAGCGTGCATCGGGTAGTGGGGGGCGTTGAACGGAACATAAAGGAAGAAGGGGTCCTGTTCCTTCGCGAGGCGGTGCACGGCTTCTGTCGCACGACGGCCGACCAGATCGGTGAGGTACTCGCCATCGTGATGGACTTCGTTATCGTCCTCCCACAGGTCGTGCAGTGGAGTGCCGATGTAGGTCTGCCCGTTCATCGTCACTCGGCGATTATTCGGGCTGTAGTGAATGTGGGAGAAGTAGTCCACTGCGCCGGCGAGGTGGCCAAAGGACTTGTCAAAACCGTGCGCGGATGGGCGTGACTCCGCCGTGAGGCCGAGGTGCCATTTGCCGACAAGTTCGGTGTTGTAGTGATGTTGATGCAGGAGTGACGCGAGCGTCGGCACACTCGGTTGCAGCCCGGGGGTGGTTCGGTAGCCCTGCAGGATCGAGCGCACGCCGGCGTTGCCGGGGTATCGCCCTGTCAGGAGGCTGGCGCGAGAGGGGGAGCAAACGGGCGAGTTCGAGTACCAGCTCGTCAACAGGGCGCCTGATGCGGCGAGTTCGTCGAGGTGCGGCGTGTGGAGGTCGGCGGCCCCCATGCATGACAGATCTCCGTAGCCAAGATCGTCCGCGACGATCACGAGAACGTTCGGGCGTGGGTCGTGCGATGGGTTCACTGGAACTCCTTTGTTAGGTTGAAATACGAGGCGCTATCGAGCTTGAAATTCCCCTGCGCACCCCAGTATGATCCTACCAGTACTTCATTGAGCCAATCATTGAAGGAATGATACGACCTCAAATTAACCTGGTCCGGCCGATCGTTCTGTCCGGGGCCATGGAGTGTGGATGCCTCGGCGTCTCACCTATCTCGAAGGGAACCTTATGCACAACGTTGCGCAGAAGCTCGGGAGCGCGCGATCAGGCACGCGCCGCCGTCATAGGCTCGCGGTCACGGCGATCGCGGCCGTAGCTCTCACTACCCTCCTTGCCGGCTGCACTTCCGGTGGCGGCGCACTCGGGGGCGGTGGTGCCGACGCCCAGGGGAAGGTCACCGAGCTCATCATCCCGACGAACACCTCGCCCTGGCTGAGCGCTTACGAAGCGGTCGCCGCGGCGTACACCAAGAAGACAGGGGTGAAAGTCACCTTTCGCACCTTCCCCTATGCGGGACTTCTGACCCAGGAAGCAAACGCGGTCCAGCAGAAATCGCTGGCGTTCGACGTGCTCCAGCTCGATGAGCCTTGGACTTCGCAGTTCTACGACCTCGGATGGGCGCAGCCGCTGACCAGCATCAATCCTGGCTTCAAGCTCGATCCGGCCATCAACACCTTCGACGCGCTGCCATTCTGGGACAAGAGCACACACAGTTCCAGCACTGCCGGCGAGGTGTACGGCGTGCCCGTGAACGGCAATCTGCGCATTTTCGTCTACCGCACCGACATCTACTCCAAGCTCGGGCTTAAAGTGCCGACCACCTGGGATGAGGCGATCTCCAACGGCAAAGCCATCGAGGCCGCCAAAGCCGCTCCCTACGGGTACGTGGTCCGGGCAAAGGACGGCGGCACGCCCGACTTCTCCGACGTTCTCTCCAGCTATGGCGCGAACTGGTTCGAGAAGACCAGCTCAGGATACGTCCCCTCGGTCGACACCCCGAAAGCGCTGAAGGCGATGTCCGTGTATCAGCAGCTAGGTGACCTCGGACCCAACCCGGACACGGTCGATCAGGCCGGCATGGTGTCGCTCATGCAATCGGGCAAGGTCGCGCAGGCCAGCCTCGTCGCCTCGACGCTTGGGCAGCTGCTCGACCCCACGAAGTCGCTCGTTTCAGGCAAACTCGGGTTCGCTGTCGTTCCCGGCGGACCTGCGGGCGTCACTCCGACCAGCGCGACCTGGAGCCTCGCCGTCCCCGTCGGTCTGCCCCATAACCGTGCCGCGGCCGCGTTGGCCTTCATCCAGTTCGCCACCAGCGCTGAAGGGCAGACAATCCTGCTGAAGGACGGCAACGGCGGAGGTATTCCCGTTCGCAGTGATGTCCTAAATGGTGGCGGCGCGCCCGCGCTGGCCGCCCCGTGGCTGCCGGCCTACAAGGACTCGCTCAAAAAGGTGAAGTCGGCGTATCGCTATCCGTTCAACGCAGCATTCATCGACGTCGCAAGTAAGGGGATGAACGATGTACTCGGCCACAACGTCGGCGTCGATACGGGCATGTCGACGATGCAGGCCAGCCTCAAGAGCGTCGTCGGAGGATAAGTTCATGGCACAGCTCCTCCTTGCAGGGCGCCGCTCCAGACGGCGGCGCCCGATGGACGGGGGCCGGTTTGCGGTCATCGCACTGCTCCCCAGCATCATTCTGTTTGCGGTGTTCGGGATCTTGCCGGCCTACAACCTGCTTCGGATGTCGGTGTCCGACGTCGCTCTGCAAGGTGGAGTCTTCACCGAGGTGCTCGTCGGCTTCGGTAACTTCGCGAAGATCCCCTCCGACCAGACGGGAGCGCGAACCATGGTCAACACGCTCGTATTCTCGTTGGCATCCGTAGTGCTCACCGTGGGTCTGGGACTGGCGCTCGCGCTCTTGGTCGAACGAAGCCGGGTGTTCGCTGGGCTGGCGCGGAGGGTCCTCCTCATCCCGCTCGCGATCGCGCCGGTGGTGATCAGCGTGATCTGGCTGCTCATCGTGGACCCGAACATCGGGTCCCTGAACAAGCTTCTGGGCAACCTGGGCCTGCCGGTGCAGTCTTGGCTCGGCGATGGCGCGTCAGCGATGGCGGTGGTCATCGGAATCGATGTGTGGCACTGGACGCCTCTGGTATTCCTTATCCTGTTCACCTCGCTGCAAGCTCTCGACCCGGAGGTCCGTGAAGCTGCCCTCGTTGATGGGGCAAACAGTCGGCAAACGCTTCGGTACATCACCCTGCCGCTCGTGATGCCGATGGTGATTGCCCTTTGCGGAATCCGGCTCCTGATGAGCATCAAAGCATTCGATGAGATGTTCCTCGTCACTGGCGGGGGCCCCGGCGATGCCACCTCCCTGGTGAGTCTGCATATCCGACAGGTGTTCTTCGATGAACTCAATCTTGGTTACGGCTCCGCCTACAGCGTGATGGTGGTGCTGGCAATCGGCGCGCTCGTGGCAATCGGATTCGGCCTGCGCCGCCTCCGCAGGGCGCGCGCGGCCTCCTGAACTCATTGACCTATCTGGAGACCTCTGAAATGACCACACTTCCAACAGCCGCTCGGCGTCGTCGCCGAATGGAACCCTGGCAGTGGACGATGGAAATAGTCTTGCTCATCACTGTGGCGATCATCCTGATCCCCATGGCATGGATGATCTTCGTCTCCTTGCAGCCGGCGACCGGCATCATCAACCCACGCTTCACCGCCTCCTTCTCACTTGAGAGTTACATCGAACTCTTCAGCTCCGGCACCCCATACCTGCAGCAGATGGGGAACTCGGCGCTCATCGTCGCCGGGACCGTTCTGCTGTCCTTGGGCGCCGGTTCCCTCGGCGGATACGCACTTTCAGGATTCCGCGTGCCGCGCGGAATCACCTTTCCACTGCTCGGAGTGGCGGGGTTCATCTCCATCGTGCCGCCCATGGTGCTCGTCCCCGGGCTGTACGTCACCCTCGCGTCGTTGGGTCTCATCGGCGGCAACCTCGGTCTGGTGCTGGCTAACACGGTCTTCCAGCTCCCGTTCGCGATTCTCGTCATGAAAGTCAACTTCGATGGGGTTCCCCGATCTCTCCGCGAGGCCGCGCTAATCGACGGGGCGTCGGAGTTCGAAGCGTTCTGGCGGATCATCCTGCCACTTGCCCGGCCCGGGCTGGCCTCCGTGGCAGTCTTCACCGGCGTCATGGCCTGGAACGAGTTCCAGTTCGGCCTCACGATGACGTCCGGTGGTTCGACCTCCCCACTGACCGTCGGAATCGCGAGCCTGGTGAACCCGAACCAAGTCGCGTGGGGTCAACTAGCTGCGATCGGCGTGGTCGCCGCTCTCCCTATCGTGATCCTCTCGCTCGTGGCGAACCGGCAGCTAGTCGCAGGCCTGACCCAAGGGTCGGTCAAGGGATGAGCCAGCAGCAAAATGGGGACTTCGAGGTCGGCATCATCGGCCTCGGCGCGATGGGCGCCGCGTTCGCGCGACGCTACCTGGCAACGGGCGCGGTCCCCCTCGTCTATAACCGCTCGCCGGAACGCGCTGAAGCCCTTGCCGCAGACGGCGCGGTCGTCGCATCGAGCGTCGCCGACCTCGCTCGCCGCTCTCGGAACGTGATCACCGTCCTTGGCACTGGCGCGGACGTGCGGTCGGTGTACACGAGCGAGGACGGCCTGCTCAACTCGGCACGGCCGGGGATCCTTCTCATCGACTGCTCAACGATCGAACCGTCCACGAGCATCGAGATCGGAGAGGAGGCGACCCGGCGTGGACTCCGCTTCGCCGATGCTGGAGTCGGCGCACTGCCCAAAGACGCCCTCGAGGGCCGAGTCAACTTCATATACGGGGCGCGAGACGCTGACGTCGACCGCGTGGAAATGGTGCTCCGTCCGCTTGCGGCGAAGCTGATGCGTTGCGGCGGCATCGGCGCCGGGATGACGATGAAGGTCATCAACAACCTCCTCGCCAACGCTATCCACGTCGCGGACCTTGAGGCGCTCGCCCTAGCTGAGCGCGCCGGACTCGAGCGCGACGTGGTGATGGGCGTACTGAATACCACAGCCGCCGGGAACAACTATCTCCGTGATCGGGTGCCCGCAGAGCTCGTCGACACCGAGCATGTCCCCGGATTCAAGGTCGACTTGGGCGCGAAGGACGCCCGCCTCGGTCAGGAGCTAGCCCTCAGTCTCGGCCAGCGCCCCCGGATGCTGTTCACAGGCAGCTACCTGCTTCACGAGGCGCAGAAGCTCGGCTATGGCGAGCATTCATTGAGTGCGCTGATGCCGGCGCTTCGGGAGCTCAATGCTGTGACCGAAGCAGAATTGAGTGACGACACGAAGGACTCGGCGACAACTCGTCTGAGTTTCCGCTGCTCTCCTTAGCTTTACGCGAAGATTAATAGAGAATCGAGAGTTCGCATGAGTTCATCGCCGATTTCCGCCGACGCGCAGCCGTGGGGGCCGAGAAATGAACTGACGCCGATCCTTGCTCGCTCCGCGAATGGCAACCTGCGAGTTGAATCCAACGGCAGCGCGGGATGCTACGGCGGCTGGGACGTGCCGTTCAGTTTGGAGGATCAGCTTCGTCACCTGCTGGTCTCGGTGCGGGTTCGCTGGGCTGACCTCCAACGGGGACCCGCGTCCCTGGAGGCAATGGCCCTCTGGGTAAGGCCTGACATGACAACCCACTCCTGGGCGCCACTTGAGGTGACGGAGCAGGATGGCGATTGGTCGACGATGCGCTCGAGGGTGCTTGAGCGGCCGGCAGGCTGCAAGCTCATTGTGCGTGTGCAGATCAGATGGAGTTCGACGGGGTGGTCGGAGTGGGCGGATTGGCGAGTCGACCAAGCGTCTGCCCCGGACGCTTTGCCGATGCGGCTCGCAGCGGGAAGCAGCAAGACGACGGGGCCCACGCCGAGCATCACTCGAAATCGAGATCGCTTCCTGGAACTCTGTCGGCGCGCTGGCGATGACAACGTGGATCTCTTGTGCCTGCCGGAGACGATCTTCAGTCAGGACCTGGGAGAGCCTAGTGGTCAAGGTCTCGTGGAACAGGCAGTTGAGATTCCCGGGGAGCACATAGCACCGTTCTTGTCGCTCGCCAAAGAGTACGAGATGGCGCTCGCGTTTTCAGTTCTCGAACGATCGGGGGAGCTTGTCTACAACACAGCGCTACTCATCGATGCTCGGGGCAATATTGCGCTGAAATACCGAAAAGTTCACCTTGCGATTAGGGAAGCCTGGCGCGGGGTAACCCCAGGTGACAGTTTTCACGCGGCTCGCTTGGAGCCGCTGGGTGCGCACGTTGGCTTGAACATTTGCATGGATTCATCGAGTCCCGAATCCGCGCGCCTAGTCGCCGCTGCGGGCGCGGAGATCCTCCTCCTTCCCATCGAGAACGACTTCCGCGCGACGGCCTGGCGCGCCACTCCGGAAGAGAGCGCCCCGTTCTCACTACCGCGCTGGTCAGTGATTCAGCAGTCGCGAGCACTTGACAATCACATGTACGTGGTTGCCGCAAGAAATGCGGGGGTTGGAAGCGGGATATTCGGGCCTGACGGCACTGTTCTCGCTATGGACTACGGCGACAGCCCACTGGTTACCGCCGATGTCGACCTACACGATCTTCGCCGTCATCCAACGGGCCCTCCCTATCGTGATGTGATCTGGTACCAACGCCGCCCGGAGGTCTACGCCGATCTCGTTGCGAGAGCGGCAACGTACGCCCCGGGAGAGACTCGGAATTAGTGGGACGGTCAAAGCACGCTGTGGTTCCCCTCATAAAATCCGACGGCCTAGTCACGGTGCAGGAGACCAGGAGGCGACTTTCACCCGAGCCCGCCGACCCCGCAAACTTGGACCCGGAGAAACTCATCCTCGGTATGTACCGGCACGGCCACAGGTTTTCCTACGTCTGGATCACCGTTGACGAAGACACCTTTGACACACATTTCCTCGCCTTGCGCCGCAGGTGGCCTTATCGGCTGGGCGCCACGTTCGAAGGCCCCAACTTCACCGACCTGAGCGGCATTGGCTGAGCAGAAAGTCGATGTGTTACCCCAGGGCGACTACGCGGACTGGGCCTGGCACACCAGGTTCGGGTGGCTCGTGCGGTCTGCCTCCAAGTAGTCGGCAGAGTTTGATTGTTGCTCGATCCTTAGCCCAGGCCGGCTAAGCCGACGTGCCGCGGCGTCGGGGCGAAGGCCGCGCATCCTCGCTCCGTTGAACGAAAACATGTTTGCGTTTCTCCGTCCGCGTGGTTGAGTGATGGCATGAAGTCGAGATTAATTCGTGAAACCGCCCGCATCGGGCTCCTCGGGCTCGCCCTGGCGGTGGCCTTCGGGCTCTCAGGCTGCACCTCGGTATTGCAGATCGTTTGCCATCCCTCGATCGCCGTGACCACCAGCGAACTCGTTCGCGGCGAATCGGCGTCGATCACGGTCGAGACCTGTTCAAGCGCAACCTCCTACGTCTACTTGACAGAACCCCCTGTCGCTCTCAAGCCCGGAGAAATCCCCGGGGCAGTCGCGCACTCGCTGCCGAATGCTCTCGCGACCGCCCCTTTGACCCAACTGCGTGTTCCCACGGGATTCGAAACGGGCAAGGCGAAACTCATCTTGGTTCCCAACGGGAAGTTGCCGAAATGCGTCGAAGAATGCGGCTATCCCGAGGTCGACGTCACCATCGTGAAGTAGGCAGGGCGGATGGTACATATTTGCCCGCACTTGGATGCAGCAACAGCTGCCTCGAGGAAATCAATTAGGAATCCAGTTATCTGATGAGCTCTGAACCGGAATTTCCGATGACGCTGCGCGTGGAAGATTTCCCTCCGGGGTTCGCGTTTCCTCCCGGTTTTCGCGAGTTCCTGGAGAATTATGACCAGCAGCCGAATCTGGTCCGACGGTTTGAGGGGGAGGGCAAGCTAACTCGTGCCGTGAAGTTGCGTGGCAGCTCAGCAATCGAGGACTTTCAACTCTTGCTCGATCCAAAACCGCCGGAGACGTACATCGAGGACGATGCGGTACTTGTTGATGTGTCGATCTTCACGCGACCTCCGCGCAATGGAGCGGTCCTCGCACACTCGCGTTCTCTGGGTTCCGATCCGGACACCGCGTTTGAGCTGTTCGGCGCGAACCTTTCCAGCGCCGCAGCTGACTCTCCCTTCGTAGAACTCGACGGGATACGCCCCACCGCTGACGACAGCTTCTGGGGTTACGTGGGGCGAGGTCCCGCATCCGCACTCCGCGCCCGGGAGATTCTGGAAAATGTGTCTGCACGCCCGCCGAGGGAGATTACCGCTTTCGCGGCCCGTTTCTATCGGTCCCTCAGAGCGATCGGCCATCTGGGGCCCAATGAGCACCCGGGTGAGTTGATGGGTGGAGGGGATGCCCACCTGTGGTGGCGCCTGGCGGTGCTTGCGAGGGGTCGGGAAGCCTACGAGCAGGTCCTCAGCGGCGAACCGGCGAGACTTAGTGAGGATGAGTGGGCGGCCGGCGAAGACCTGGTTGGGCTTCCGGAGCGCGCGTATGAGGAGCGTGCGGGGGTTCGCCCGTTCTTTCACTTCACCGACGGGTTGGAGTTCTCCCTTGATACCGAGGCAGTTTCGGCAACCGAGGCATTGCCCGCTTCGGAGCCCAACGAAGCGCGCGCTGACGAGATTATTGTCGGCACCCGATTCCTCGCCGCCCTGCCCGATGGTTACGTGGAGTGCGTCGCGCTGCAACACATCGATTGGACGGTTCAAGATCTTCAGCTCGGCGCTCTCCGGAACGCTTCGACTCTATGCACCGAACTTGGCGGACAACTGGTTAGCGCCGTGGAGATATTCAACACCCGCACCACAAGCTACGTCAGCGGCATCGGGATCTTCGAGGTTCGGCGACGGTGGAAAGGTTCGCTGGATGAGTATTTGGATCACTACAGGCTCAAGCGACCAACGGCCTGAAAGAGGCGGATTGCACATCTTCTACTTCCGGCGCTGAGTCAGGACAGCCCTTTGACAGAGGTATTCAGGACAGTCCAAGCGCCACCCACTTGCTCGCAAAGTCGCGCTGTTTTGCCGCAGTGGTATGGAATCGGTCATTTGCTGCTGCATAGTGGCGTTGTGGAGATGCAGGAGGCAGCCGAGGCGTACTGCCGCGTCATCGAAGCCGCGAGCGGCACGGACCGGATCACTTTCGTGAACGAAGTGGCGGTCAGCCTTTCGATGGCTGTAGCGGCTGCTTATCGACTACCCGATCTCGATCTCGATTCCGGAAGCGCCGTCGAGGATCCTCACGAGCGCATTTCCCCTGAGCAGTGGTTCTCGCGGATGAAAGACATCCAGCGCGTGGTCGAGGACTGGGACAACTACTGGACGACCATCAATGCCTATCGCCTCGATGACGCGACTGGCCTGCCAGATCCGGAGCTCGACACTTTCGAGGAGAAGGCGGCGAACCTATCGCTCGCCGATGCTCTGGCTGATATTTGGCGGGACCTTCGAAACGGGCTCGACTCGTTGAGCCGCGGCGTTTCTCCAGAAGAAGTGACCTGGGATTGGCGATTCACGTTCAAGACTCATTGGGGGTCCCATGCCGTTGACGCTCTCCGGGCCATCCACCAGCAGGTGACGGACCAGTCCTAATAGCACGGCCGGAAGGCTCCAGAACGGCCCACAGTTCTGCGCCGAGACACCCAGCTGAACTGCGCGAGGCACGCCGATGCGTGCCGCAGGCGCACTGACAGAAGCTCGACCGATCAGCCCCGAGCGCGACGCCAGGTACCCACGCGGTAGGTCGCGAAGCACACCGCCCAGAGCAGGACGAGGCCGCCCGCGATGACGAAACCGAAACTGTCCATGGGCAGGTCGCCCAGGCCGTGGGCCGGCACGGGGCTGATGCGAAGGTATTTTGCGACGATGTCCCACAGGCCGGCTCCGCCGATCACGAAGGCAACCAGCACGGAGATTCCCATGAGGGCCAGGTTGTAGCCAACTCGCCGGTTCCTTGCCGTCAGGCTCCAGCTGTACGCGCGACTCATCACCAGGCTGTTGATCCCGTCGCACGAAACCATTCCTGCGGTGAACAGGAGTGGCAGCACCATCGCGACGTACCAGGGCATCAGGATGCCAGCACCGGCGGCCACAACTAGCAAACCGACCGTCGACGCAGTGTCGAAACCCAAGCCGAAGAGCAGGCCGACGACGAACATCTTCCACGGCCGATCGAGCGCGCTGCCGGCCCGACGGAGCGCACTCGTGACGGGGCCGCCGAACAGCCGATTCGGCTCGGTTCCGGTGGCACTTCGACGGCGGAGTGCGCTCACCAGCGCGACGAGGTTGAAGGATCCGATCGCGACGAGGAAAACACTCGAAACCGTGGGACCCCACATCCCCGCGATCACGATCAGGGGCGAGGCATCGCCGCGCGCCTGGGACGTAAACACCGTAACTCCGGCGGTGATGAGCCCCACCGCTGCGAGCACGACAGCGGAGTGGCCGAGAGCGAACCACAGCCCCACCGTCGAGGCATCCCTGTTCTCGCCAACCAGTTTTCGCGTCGTGTTATCGATCGCTGCGATGTGGTCGGCGTCAAACGCGTGTCGCATGCCGAGCAGGAACACCGTGACGGCAAGGCCAAATCCGAAACCGGATGTTCCCGCGACGTAGTTGCGGGGGAGCACCAGCAGGACGAACCCCGCCCACGCGCCGACCACGAGAGCGGAAATCGACAGCACCAGGCCGATGTGATTCTTGTTCGAGGTCACGATGATCGTCCCTGCGCTGTCGCTGTCGCCGCCGCCCGCCCTGTCGCCGGCATCCGTATGCGGTCGTTCCAGTTCGACATGAGCCCGTCTCGCCAGCGTTTCCAGACCTTTTCGAGCGGGGATGAATGGGTCATCATGCCGAGATACCTGGCCTGGCTGCCAGGCCGCTCGAACTGCAGCACCCGGCTGTCATGCCCGTCGTCCGAACCGCGAGCACCCGCGATCATCACCGAATCCAGCACGCGATTAGGTCCGATCACGCCGGGCACGTCGATGCCGCCCTGGGCGGTCACTTCTTCGACGAACACGGGAACGCCATCACTCTCTATGTCGGTGCGCTGTCTCACGCGCCCGCCAGTCTCGCCCGCCCGGCCGAGCACGACGGTCTCGCGGATGCACGCGCTCGCGTCGCCCGCGAGCGAGATGCGCAGAGACCTCAGCACGTCGGCCCCGTCGGACACGATCAGCGGGAGCCCGTGCCAGACGAGCGCCCCGGCGCTCGCGACCTGGATGTCGACACTCCAACTCGACAGCGTGTCATCCGCGTTGTAGGCGACCGTGCCCCCGATGTCCTCGATGTCGAGGAGGCACCCCTCGCCGACGGTGATCTGGATGCGCACGTGATCGCCACCGAGAAGCAGCGCGCCCCCGGCCACGAGCGCTACTCGCGCGTAGTTGGCGCCACGCTCGATTACTCGGGGCACGATGACGCCCGCCTGCAGGTCGAGCCGTGCCCGACCCGCATCCGCTTCAATCGAGATCGCTGTCACGAGGGCTTAGTGCGTGTGCTCGTGCTCGGCGCCCTCGTGCGAGTGAGGTGCGCTGCCCTCTTCATGGGCGTGAAAGTGCGGTGCCATCGGCCCGGGATCCTGGGGCGTGTGCTCGCCTGACCGGTGATGAGCGAGCAGTCCGAGCACCCACAACCTCAGCTCCGCAACGGAGGCGGCGTCGGTTCGCGAGAGCGCCAGCACAGCACGTCCGTCGCGCGCGGTTCGCGCATCCGCGACCATCGTCGGAACGTCGACGCCGACATACGGTGCCAGATCGGTCTTATTGACGACCAGCAGGTCGGCCCGAGCGATACCGGGGCCTCCCTTGCGTGCGACGTCGCCACCGCCGGCGACATCCAGAACGAAGATCTGTGCATCAACGAGCGCCGGTGAGAAGGTGGCCGTCAGGTTGTCACCGCCCGACTCGATCAGCACCACGTCCAGTGGAGCGAAGTCGCGCTCCAGGTCTTCGACAGCGATGAGGTTGACCGTGATGTCGTCGCGGATCGCCGTGTGGGGGCACGCGCCCGTCTCCACAGCGCGGATGCGTTCGGGATCGAGAACGCCCGCCGAGCGCAGAAAGCGCGCGTCTTCATCCGTGTAGATGTCGTTCGTGATGACGCCGAGCCGGAGTTCGGAGGAGAGCGTCCTGCAGATGGTGGCGATGAGCGAGCTCTTGCCGGTGCCGACGGGACCGGCGATGCCGAGTCGAAGTGCGCGTGTTGGATCGGAATTAGGCACGGAACAACCTTTGCGTGGTCAGGGAGTGCGCCTCGGCCCACTCCTCGTTTTGTGGAGCTCCCGCCGCGGGGATGGCGTCGGGAGAGGTGACGGCGGCGACGAGAGGGATCAGCTCGTCAACCGAAGCGCAGGCCTCGAGCACCCAGCCAGCGGGAGTCGCCGGATCGATCGGGTCGAGTTTCAGCAGGGCCGCGGCGACGGTCTGGGCGTCGTCGTAGATCACGAGCCTGGCCAGGCTCTCGGCATCGATGCCCGCCGCAGCGGCGATCGAACCGAGAATGACGGGGCGCGACAACGGCGTTGACGAATCCACGCAGGCGCGAATCGCTGGATGCGTCGGCCACAGCTTGTTCGCAAGCCGCGAGTATCCCCGCCCGAGCGCCCGCGAGATCTCGCGGAGTGCCCGGCTTGGGGTGCGTGCCGCCCACGCGGCCTCAACGAGCAAGAGCAGTTCATCCGCAGGAACACTGGATGCCGCGTGGCGCGCCGCCACCGCGGTCCCCGCTTCGACGAGCGAGACGGTCGCCGCCCTCCCGAGCAGGTAATCCCGCACGCGCGCCGACGGCATGCCAGCCGCGAAAGCCGGTTCGAGCCCCGCTGAATGAACGTGTCCACCCACCGGCAGCCGCGCATCCGCAAGCATCATCACAAGGGTTGTCGATGAGAGTCGGGGAGTCGCGCTCGCGTGGTCAGCCATGGCGTCAGAACATCGTGTACAGCTGGGCCAGGGGCAGGCGATCGACTGGATCCGGCACGACGTGGTCGCCATCGATGCTTATCGCGAAGGTGTCCGGCCGGATGTCGATCTGCGGCAGCACATCGTTGTTGCGCATCTGTGCTTTGCCGACCTGCCGGGTCGGCGCGACAGCGAGAAGGCGCCTCCTGAGACCGAGCCGTCCGGCCACGCCGTCCTCGAGCGCCGCCGGGGAGACGAACGACACCGACAGGTCGGCGCCAATCGCGTCGGTGAAAGCCGGACGCATCATCACCGGTTCCGGTGTGGGAATGGACGCGTTCGGGTCGCCGAGTGCGCCCCAGACGATGCCGCCGCCCTTGATGATGACGGAGGGGCGGATGCCGAAGAACTTGGGCTCCCACAGGACGAGGTCGGCCAGCTTGCCGGCTTCGATGGAACCCACCTCGCTGTCGATCCCGTGCGCGACGGCCGGGTTGATCGTGTATTTGGCCACGTAGCGCCTGGCTCGCTCGTTGTCGGCAGGCAGGCTGGTTCCCAGCGATCCGCGTCGCGCCTTCATCACGTGCGCCACCTGCCAGGCGCGCGTAATCACCTCGCCGATGCGGCCCATCGCCTGGGCATCGGAGGAGACGATCGACAGGGCCCCCATGTCGTGCAGTATGTCCTCCGCGGCGATCGTCGTCGCCCGGATGCGGGACTCGGCAAAAGCGAGATCCTCCGGCACGGAGGGATTGAGGTGGTGGCAGACCATCAGCATGTCGAGATGCTCGGCCACTGTGTTCACGGTGTGCGGCAGCGTGGGATTCGTGGAGCCGGGGATGACGTTGGGCAGCCCGGCGATGCGAAGGATGTCCGGTGCGTGGCCGCCGCCCGCGCCTTCCACGTGGAAGGCGTGAATGGACCGCCCGCCGATGGCTCCGACCGTCGATTCCACGAATCCTGACTCGTTGAGCGAGTCGGAGTGCAGGGCCACCTGCAGGCCGAACTCTTCCGCCGCCCGCAGCGAGGCGTCGATGGCGGCCGGCGTGGAACCCCAGTCCTCGTGCACCTTGTAACCCGCCGCACCGGCGAGCGCCTGCTCGCGGAGTGCGGCGGCCGACACCGTATTGCCCTTGCCGAGCAGGAGGAAGTTGACCGGGAACGCATCGAGCGAGCGGTGCATTGTCTCCAGGTGCCAGGCCCCGGGAGTCACCGTCGTGGCCTTGGACCCCTCCGACGGACCGGTCCCGCCGCCCACGATCGTCGTGATGCCGGTAGCGAGTGCCTCGTGGATTTGGGAGGGCGAGAGAAGGTGCACGTGCGAATCGATCGCCCCCGCCGTGAGAATCTTGTGCTCGCCCGAGATCACGTCGGTGCTCGGCCCGATCAACAGGCGAGGATGAACGCCGTCGGCGATATCGGGGTTGCCCGCCCGGCCGAGCGCGACGATTCGTCCGTCACGGATGCCGACATCCGCCCGCACGATTCCCCACCAGTCGAGCACGATCGCGTTGGTGATCACGGTGTCGAGTGCGCCGTCCGCCCGACTGGCGGAGCCCTGGGCCATGGACTCCCGGATGGATTTGCCACCGCCGAAGACGGCCTCCTCGCCGCCGACCGTGTAGTCGTGTTCGATCTCGATCCACAGGTCGGTGTCTGCCAACCTCACCTGGTCGCCCGCTGTCGGACCGTAGATGGCCGCATATCGTTCGCGATCGATCTCAGCCATCGAGATTCTCCTTCGTTGCATTGCGGAGCTGAAGTCCCGGCACCCGGCGCGCGCCGCGCAGCGCGACGGCGTCAAGCTCCCGTGAGGCGCCGGGCTCGAAACGCTGGGAGGTTCCGGACGGGATGTCGAGTCGGAAGCCGTGAGCTGCGTCCCGGTCGAACTCGAGTGCGCTGTTGACATCGGGCAGGTGATGGTGCGAACCCACCTGGATCGGGCGGTCGCCCGTGTTCAGGAAGAGGAGGCGGATGCGCTCGTCTGCCGTGCGATCAGCGTTGAGCACGAGGGTGCCCGGCAGGATGCGAAACGCACCCGGGCCTGTGGAACTGGAACCGGCCATGATGTCTCCCTCAGGCGATCGGCTGATGAATGGTGACGAGCTTGCGGCCGTCCGGAAATGTGGCCTCGACCTGTACGTCGGTGAGCATTTCCGACACCCCGTCCATGACCTGGTCGCGTCGAAGCACGGTCCGGCCTTCGACCATCAGGTCGGCGACCATCGCGCCATCCCTCGCTCGTTCAATCACCCAGGTGCTGAGCAGCGCGACCGTCTCTGGATAGTTCAGCGTCACGCCACGCGCGAGGCGGTCGCGTGCGACCATGCCCGCTACTGCGAGGAGCAGTTTTTCGCTGTCGGCCGGAGTCAGGTGCATGTCGGGTTCTCCTTATTTACCTGGCGATGGTCAAGGGACTGGATGACCGGGACGCGAACTGCTCGGCGATCGCGCCAACCGGCGCTTGCCACACACCGGAGGTACCGATGATGTGCTCGAGTGCGGCTTCCACGTATTTAATGTGGTGCGGCATGGCCGCCACCCACGGGTGCAGGTGCAGACCGAAGACGCGTGCGCTCTCTGGAGTGGACTCACCGGCAAGCTGGTCGAACGCGCGGATGACCGTGTCCTGGTACTCCCAGGCCGGCACTCGTCGGATGCCCATCATCTCGACGTCGTCCCACTGGGACTGGTTGGGCACGGAGACGAGCGTCGGTTCCGACCGAACGAGATACGGCTGGTCGTCGTTGCCATAGTCGGAGAAGTAGCGAACCCCGGCGTCGTGGAGGAGATCAACGGTTCGATGCGACTGGGCGAATCCCTGGCTGAACCAGCCTTGGGGTCGTTCGCCGGTCCATGCCTCGAGGTCAGTCAGTGAGGAGTCGATGAGCGTCTTCTGGCCTTCGACGCCCATCCGGCTGGTCATGTAGTCGAAGGCGTTTCGATTGTGGCCAGCGACCTCGAATCCCTTGCCCAGGAGGTGCTCGGCCAGCTGCGGACGTTTGGTGGGAATGCAGCTGTTCACCGCGAGGGTGGGCTTCACCCCCAACCGATCCAACGCGTCGAGAATCCGGAAGACGCCCACGTTGTTGCCGTATTCGTACAACGCGCGTGCCCGCGACGCGCTGCCGAGCCGCACAAAGGCGTCCCAGAGCCGAGGATCGAAGTTCTCGCGGTCGGGGAGCCCGTCCGGTACGTCCTCTATATATACGACCACCGCGACGGCGATCTTTTCGGAGTTCGGCAATGCCCAATCCGGTCGCCCCGGAAGCGGGGAGTGCTGGTAGATCGTGTGATCGAGCCCCAATGGTTCAGGCATCTGTGGACTCCCTTTCGATGTATGCGTCGGCTATTTCACTGCCCGTGGCGAACCACACGTCGGTTCTGGAACGAAAGTGCGCCAGGATCTCTTCGAGGCCACCGATCCGGTGCGGCTGTCCCATGTAAAACGCGTGTAGCGGAACCGACATCACGGTGCCCGAGGCGTCCCCGTCTTCGTAAAGCCGGTCGAACATGTCGATGGTCGATCGAACGAACCAATCGACTTCATGGTGTCGTCGAAAGTGGATGCCGTCGTTGATGTCGAAGGAATACGGGACCCGGAGCAACGACCCATGGTCCAGCGGCGTCCGGGTGGGACGGTCATCCGCCCCATGATCGGGCGTGTAGGTGATGCCCAGTTCTGCGAGAATCTGGTCGGTGTTCTCGGTCCATGAACCGTAGGGCGGAAAGAAGCCCCTCATCTGTTGGCCGAAGTGCCGCTTCACGGACGCGATCGTCTCGAGAATGACCTCGCGCTCTTCGTTGTACGACAGGCCCCAGTGATAGCGGGTGTTGTAGAGGCCGTGGCTCATGATCTCCCAGTCCCGGGCGGCGATTGCCTCCTTGATCTCGGGAAAACGATCAGGCACACCCATATTGAGGGAACAGGTCACGGGGACCTCGAACTTGTCGAGCACGTCGAAGAGCCGGTATACGCCCACCCGCGAGCCGTAGTCGATGTTGCCGTACTCGAGGAACTCCGGGATCGGATTGCGCGGGTAGGGGTCGGTCGCCTGGTTGGGGATAGGCGAGAGCTCGTAGTACTCGATATTCGGGATGAGCCAGACGGCGACGCGCGCCCCGCCGGGCCAGCGAACAGCGGGTCTCTCAATCATCGGAGGAGAAGCGAACTCGACCATGGACGTGCCTTCCTTGCGTTTGGGGGTGGTGCGGGAGCCGATGGCCGGCCCCCGCACCACGCTGTTACTGCGTTATTTGGTGGTGAGTTCCCAGTAGCGGATGCCGATCTCCGGTTGGAAGGAGACACCCGTGATGGATTTGCTGGTCACGACGTTGCGGCCCGTGACCTCAATCGGGATGAACGATGCGTCCGTGGCGAGGATGTTCTGCATCTTCTCGTAGGCGGCTTGCCTGGCCGCGTTGAGCGGTGCCAGCGCGTACTGCGCCTGGAGCGCGTTCACCTCCTTGTTATCCATCCGCTGCCAGTCGAGGGCGGCGCCCGGGCTCATCCAGAAGTTGACCGGACCCTTGGCGTCCTCGATGTACACCGAGAGGTTGTGCAGCACCATGCCGTCGTTCGGGCCCACTTTGCTTCCCGTTGCACGCGCCCCGATCACCGAGAACATGCCCGCGGAGGTGGTCGGCTTCAACGTGATGGTGATTCCGATCTGCGCAAGCGCGTTCTTCAGCAGCAGGGCGGTCGACTCGAAGGTCGCGTCGTCGTTGCTGTACTGGAGCGTCGTGCTGATCTTCGGGTTGCCGGCTGCGGCCATGAGGGCCTTCGCCTTGGTGAGGCTGCCGTACTGCGACCAGGCCGGAATGTAGCCCTGGCCCTTCGGGCTGAAGAAGCTCGTGGCCCGCTGTGCTCGACCGAAGAACACCTTGCTGGTGATGTCCGAGTAGGGAACGACGTTCGCAATCGCCTGTCGCACCTTTTCATCGGCGAGCGGGCCCTTGTCTTCTGCCAGCTGGAGGTACATGTAGTCCGGGGTGTCCCCGTGGAATACCGAGAAGCCCTTCGTTGCCAACTCGCTGGCGTCGCTCGGCGTCACGCCAAACAGCGCGACATCGACGGACTTGCCGCTGACGAGGGATGCGACGTTCGCCTGGTTGAGAACCTGGATTTTCAC
The DNA here is from genome assembly GCA_025464095.1 of Glaciihabitans sp. Taxonomy (GTDB): domain Bacteria; phylum Actinomycetota; class Actinomycetes; order Actinomycetales; family Microbacteriaceae; genus RYN-84. The sequence continues at coordinate 62,132 of JAODMF010000020.1, read as the reverse complement.
GTTCTGGTAGGTCGGCTCTCCGCTCCACAGTTTTGGCACGGCTGCGAGATCGATGGATTGCCCGGCTTGGCGGTCCTTCACGTAATACGGACCGGTGCCGGCGAGATTGGTCTTCATCCAGGCCTTGGCCATCGGGTCAGACTTTGTCGCGTGGCTGAGTACCGCCTTCGAGTCGATCGGGCTGTAGTACGGGATGCGAAGCGTCGCGAGGTTCAATTCGGTCGCCTGCACGGGCTTGCCCGCGGCATCCGTATAACTGATCGAGAACTTCGACGGGCTGATCACCTTGAGCTGGCTCGCCTTGAAGACTCCACTGCCGTTGAGCTCGTTGAGTCCGCCTGCGGTCGGGTCGAGGTTGCGCTCGAGAGCGAACACGGCGTCCTCCGCGGTCAACGGGTTACCGCTCGGGTAGAACTTCACGCCCTTCTGCATGGTGAACGTGATGGTGCTGCCCGACATCACCCACGACGACGCGAGCTTCGGCGCGGACTTGATGCCCTGTGTGGTGAGGGCGCCGTTCTTCTCCACGAGCGCGTAGTCGACGAGCGGCTGGTACACGTTCATCATGAGCTCTTTGTCCTGGTCCGTCTGCATGTAGGCGGGGTCGAACGTGGTGAGGTCGCTGGGCCAGCCTGCGACGATCTGTTTGGTGCCGGATGCGCTGCCGCTGGACGAGGTACTGGAACATCCAGCCAGGAGCGCGATCACGGAAATTGCTGCCGCGACAATAAGGGTGCGGCTGGCCGTACGAGATTTTCTGGTGCCTTTCATTGTCTGTCGCTTTCATGTAGGAATGGCGCTGATAGGTGCAGGGGGTAGGTCAGATCATGCGTGCGTTGAGGCGCTCGATCACCTCCTCTTCCGGATGCGAGAGCCGGGGGTCCGCCACGCACAGGTGGTCCTCCAGCGCTGCCGCGAGGGCGAGAATCGTCTCGTCGGTGCCGGCGCGACCGATGAGTTGAACGCCCAGTGGCATACCTTCGGAATCGAATCCGACGGGGATGCTCACCGCAGGCAGGCCCGCGGCGTTGACCCAGCCGCTGAAGGCGGCGTGGTCACGGGGACTGGCCGGGCGGCCGTCGATCTGCGGCGGAAAATCGAGAGTGTTGTCCCATGGCTGCGCTGCGGTACTGGGGCACACGATGATGTCGCACCCCCGGAACAGGTCGTCGAGCGTTGCGCGGAACTGGAGGATGTTGTCGAGCGATTTCTCCAGCACCTCGCTCGTCACTTTCTCCCCGCTGATAGCCAGGAGCGAGAATCGCTCCTCGACCGATTCGTGGAACGACGGATGCGTGGCGGCGATCTCGTAGAGTCCCCTCTGCATGAAGGGGGCTGACCAGGACGCGATTTCTTCGAGGTCGAGACGGACAACAAGGTCCTGTGCCGCGTGCCCGAGAATCGATAGCGCCGCACCGGCCCGATGGGCCGCCGAGAGCTGCTCGGGCGACACCGGACCGTTGCCTATCTGCTCGACGATTCCGACGGAAAGGGTCGGGGCGACCAGCTGGCCGTCCCACTCCTGGAATGCCCACGATGACTGGTCGGACGGATGCGGCGGCGAAAGGATCGGCATCAACAGCTGGATGTCGCGCACCCGCCTCGCCATTGGGCCAATCACCTCGAGGTCATGCATGAGGTACGGGAAGCCGCCGGACCGGGGAACGCGTCCAACCGACGGTTTGAAACCGACAATCCCCGTGAGTGCCGCAGGACGCCTTGTGGATCCGCCGCCATCGGTGCCGAGCGCGAACGGCACCAGCCCGGCGGCGACGGCCGCGGCCGATCCGCCGCTCGATCCTCCCGGCGTCGTTGACAGGTCCCAGGGGTTCGCGGTCTGCGCGAAGACCGAGTTCCTGGTGGTGCCGAGCGCAGCGAACTCGGGAGTGTTGGTCTTGCCGACCAGCACCGCCCCGGCCGCCCGGAGCCGTGCGATCGGGAGTTCATCCTCGGTGGGAACCAATTGCTCGTATACCCGTGAGCCCCAGGTCGAGGTCACTCCGGCGGTGAGCATGTTGTCCTTCACAGCGAACGGCACCCCATCGATCTCGCTGAGTTGTGACCCGGCCTTCCACCTTGCGGCCGAGAGCGCTGCCTCCTCGTGCGCCCTGGGATTGAGGGCGGTGAACGCGTGGATGCTGGGGTCGTATTTCGCGATCAGGGCGAGGCTGTCTTCCAGCGCGGCGACAGCATCCGTCGATCCGGACCGCAGGCGACCGCTGAGTTCGGTGAGGGTTGGCATTGCGCGACCACCTTCGTCTCGGGCTGGCGTGTTCATGCGACATCTCCCACGGAGTCGATTGCGGTCTTCCGCTTGCCGGGCGCCGGAGAGTATCGCGGCACGAATTTGCCGAACAGGACGGCGCTCGCGGCACCGAGTACCGCTACCGTCCAGGTGCCGATGGCCAGAGACGACAGGGCGACGATGCCGGCGATGATGAGCGGGGCGGATGCCGCGCCGCCGTCCGAGAACAGCCGCCAGATCCCGAGGATCGGTGCCGGGTTGTGCTGCGGAGCGATGTCTGCGCCGAGGGTCAGGACGATCCCGCTGCCCAGACCGTTGAAAAGCCCGAGGACGACCCCTAAGGTGACCAGCTGCGCCGGGGTATGAACGAAGGGGAGGAGGATGTGCCCGATCGTCAGCCCGATGACGCACGGGAGTACGGAACTCAGGCGGCCGAACCGGTCCATCAATTGACCGGAGAAGTAGAACAGCAGCAGTTCCGCGCCCGCTGACACGCTCGCAATTACCGCAATCTGCTCGGGCGGGATCCCAATGATCAGACCCCAGAGCGGCACCATCAGGGTCTTCGACGAGCGAATCGTTGACAGGAGGGCGACCGCGGATCCCAGCCGGAGGAACACACCCCGGTAGTCGCGCAGTTCCATCACCGCAGCAGAATCGATCACCGGTGCCCTGACGGTGGGCGGCGGCGGCAAGATCAGCAGTACCGCTACCACCGCCAGGCAGGCGACGACGTGCACGAGGAAGACCGCCCGGATATCCAGGTGGGTGATGATGACGGCGGAAATCGCCGGCCCGATGAACAGTCCGAGTCGCGCGACCCCGCCCAGCAGGGAGAGGGCGCGGGCCCTGTTCAGCTTCGGGACGTTGGAGGTTAGCAGGGCGTGGCGTGCCAGGCCGAACGTTGCGCTGGAAATCCCCATCACCAGCATTCCCAGGCCGAAGACGTAGGCGTTGGGTGCCAAAATGCACAGCACGATCGCGAGGAGGCTCAGGCCGGTGGATGCGAGCATCGCGTTTCGCTCGCCGAACCTCGACACCGCGTAGCCGCTGGGGATGTCACCCAGCAACTGCCCGATCACCAGGGACCCGGCAATGACGCTGCCAAGGGCGAGCGGCGCCCCGAGTTGCGTGGCTCGGGACGCGGCAATCGGAATCACCGAGCCCTCACCGATGGAGAACAAAAGGGCAGGGAGATAGATGGAGCCAAGGACGCCCCAACTCACCAGGCGTTTTGGGCGCGTGCGCGCGCGTTTGTTCACGAGGCGGTCCGAGCATCCATCGACGGCGCGCTGAGCAGCTCGGGGTGGATGCAGGCCGAAAGGTGGTCGGCATCGACGGCCACGAGCGGCGGGCGCTGGGCGTGGCAGTCGGGCTGCACCACGGGGCAGCGGTTGGTCAGCAGGCATCCGGATGGCCGGTCGGTCGGGCTCGGAATCTCCCCGTCCAGTCGCCAGGCGGATCGTAGCGCGCGGTACTCCATCTTCGGTGCCGCTTCGATCAGCGCCTTGGTGTACGGATGCTGCGGGTTCGTGAACACGCGATCGGTCGGCCCCGACTCGATGATGCTGCCGAGATACATGACGAGCACGCGGTCAGCGAGCGACTGCACCACCGCGAGGTCGTGCGAGACCAGGAGGTACGCGACATCCGTGTGCCGCTGCACGCGCTCGAGCAGCGCGAGCATCTGCCCCCGCGTCGACACATCCAGGGATGCGGTCGGCTCGTCGAGCACGATGATTTCGGGCTCGACGGCGAGGGCGCGAGCAAGTCCCAGTCGTTGCTTTTGGCCACCGCTGAGTTCGCGCGGGCGCCGGTTGAGCAGCGACTCGTCCAGCTCGACGTCGGCCAGGAGCTCCCGCACGCGGCGGCGAAGCTCGCCTCGGTTGTTGCCGAAGAAGTTGCGCAGCGGTTCCTCGAGCACTTGCCGGACTGTCTGGCGGGGATCGAGCGAACCGTTCGGGTCCTGGAATACGAGCTGCACGCGTCGGTGGTCCCGGCGCCGCGCTCGCCGCCCCGGACGGATCGTCGGTGCGCCATCCATGCTGATCGTGCCTTCGGTCGGCGCCAGCAGGTCGGCAACGCATTTCGCGGCTGTCGACTTGCCCGATCCGCTCTCGCCGACGAGCGCGATTGTCTCGCCGGCGGCGATCGTGAAATCGAGCTGGTCGACGGCCGTCAGGTGGGTGCGGCGACCAGCGCTAATAGTGGAGAACGTCTTCGTGACGTTCTGGACCCGCATGATCGGAAGCCTCGTCCGGGAGATATCGGCATTGACGGTCATGCGATGATCCTTCGTTCCGTTGTGTCGCGCTGTTTGAGCTCTGACGCATCGAGCAGCAACTGGGTGTACGGGTGTGTCGGGGTGCTGAACACGGTTTTGGCATCCGTCTGTTCGCAGACCTCACCGGCCTTCATCACGATGACCCGGTCGCAGTACTGGCCGACAAGCCCAAGGTCGTGGGTGATGAGGCAGGTCGTCATGTGTCGCTCGGCGCCCAGGGTGGTGATCAGGTCCATTACGTCGGCCTGAATCGTGACGTCGAGACCGGTGGTTGGCTCATCGAGGAGGAGAAGCTCCGGGTCGCAGAGAAGTGTCTGCGCCAGTGCCACGCGCTGCGCCATGCCACCGGAGAACTGGTGCGGGTATTGCTCCATGCGCCTCGACACGTCGGGAATCCGCACACTCGCAAGGGCATCGGCGGCGAGGCTCTTGGCCTGCTTGCGGCTCACCTTCTGGTGAGCACGAACGGTCGCCTCCAACTGGTGCCCCACTGTGAAGACCGGATTGAGCGCTGCGCGGGCATCCTGGAAGACCATGGCGATCCGCGCACCGCGCACTGTTCGCAGCTCGCGTTCGCTGAGTTCGGTGAGCACTGAGTCGCGGTAGCGGATCTGGCCGGAGGTGCGCACCAGGCGTCGCGGAGCGAGGCCGAGCACCGAGAGGGCCGTCAGCGACTTACCGCTTCCCGACTCGCCGACGATTGCCGACATGCTGTGGGACGGAAGCGAGAACGTGACGTCCTTGAGCACGGGGCGCAGTTCGCCCTTGAGGTCGAAGGAGGCGCTGAATCCTTCGACGGCGAGCATGTCGTCGGCTGCCAATTTGGTCCGGGTCATGTCACTGCACCTCTCGGTCGGCGAACGCATCACCAAGCAGGTAGAAGGCCATTGCAAGAAGGAGGATCGCGACTCCGGGGAAGAACGTGACCCACCAGTTGCTGATTTGGTCACGCCCTGCGGCGATCATGGAGCCCCATTCCGCGCTGCCCGGCTCGATCCCGATGCCGATGAAGCCAAGGCTCGACACGATGATGGCGACCCAGGACGCGTTGATGGCGCTGAACGAGACCAGCGGCTTGAGGCTGTTGGGCAACAGGTGTTTGAAGAGGACGGAGAGCCGACCGTTTCCCATGAGCACGGCGGCATCCGCATATTCCATCGACTTCTTGGACAGGATTTCGGCGCGGGCGAGGCGGAGGTAACCGGGAAAGCCCAGAATGGCGACGACAACGACGACATTGATGAGGCCGCCGCCTACCGCGCTGACCAGAAGCATTCCGAGAAGCAGCGCGGGAAAGGACTGGATGATCTCCGTGCCACGCATCACTATCGCGTCAACTGCTCCGCCGAAGAATCCGGTGAGCGAGCCGATGAGCGTCCCGATGACGAACGCGAGAGCGACACCGATCAGGGTGATCCCGATATCCGTCAGGCCCGCGGCCATGACCTTGCTGAAAATGTCGCTGCCGACTTTGTCAGTGCCGAAGAGGTGTGCCGCGCTCGGCGCCATGAGCGGATCTCCAACGCCCGGCTTCGTCGGCGTATAGGGAGTCCAGAACTGGGCCGCGATGGACACGGTAACCAGAAGCCCGGACAGTCCGAGCCCGGCCCACAACGTCCAGTTCATGGTGCGCCGCGGTTTGATATTCAAGGGCCGGATGCCGCCCCGGCCGCGCTGCACGGCATTAGTAGCGGTCGACGTCATGATTTCTTGATCCTCGGGTCGATGTAGGCGTACAGGATGTCGGCGGCGAGGTAGGTGAGCACGTACATGATCGCGACGTACAGCACGAAACCCTGCAGTCCCGGGAAGTCGGACTGCTGAATGGCGTTGAGCGCGTATTGGCCGATGCCGGGCCAGGCGAAGACGCCCTCAACGAGCACGGCGCCGGAGAAGGCGAAAGCGACGGCGTTGGCGGTCATCGTGATGATGGGCAACATGGCGTTCTTCAGGGACCAGGAGAGCGCGATGCGGGTGGGGGAGAGCCCTACCGCACGAGCGGTTCGGACGTAGTCGCTGTCCAGTGCATCCACCATGGCGGTGCGAGCGACCCGGGCAATCGGCGCGAAGATGCCGAGTCCCAGGGTGAGGCTGGGGAGGATCAATTGGCTGACCGCGGCGGAGAAGGTGGTGAAGTCTCCCGTCAGCAACGAATCGATCAGGTAGAAGTGCGTGATCGGGGTCGGGGTGTTCACCCCGATGGGAAGTCGGCCTATCGGGCCGGGAAGCCAGCCCAGGTTCAGGAAGAATATCCCGATCAGCGTCAGGCCGAGCCAGAACTGAGGCATGGCCATCCCACCGACGATCATTATCCGAAGGATGTGGTCGACGATCTTGCCCCGTCGCAGGGCGGCTATGACGCCGAAGATGACACCGAATAAGACTCCCCAGAGCAGGGAGACGAGTCCGAGTTCCAGCGTTGCCGGCAACCGGGTGAGGAGGTCGGCATTGACCGGCATTCCGGTTGCGAATGAGGTGCCGAGGTCACCGTGCAACAGCGAGCCGAGGAATCGGAAATACTGCACGGGAAGCGGGTCGGAGAGACCCAGGCTGTGCCGCACCGCTTGCTTGATCGCATCGGTGGCCTGCGGCGGTACGAGGAGTCCCGTCGGGTCCGGCGCGACGACCCGCGAGACGAAGAACGTCAGTGTCACGACGCCCCAGATCACGACGACCGAGCCGAAGAACCGGGAGGCGATCGTTCGCAGAAGCGAACCTCGGGCCCGCGGCAGTCGTCGGGGTGCGACTAGTGAAGGAAGTGCTTGCGTCAACTGCTACCTGCCCGCGGACTCGTGTACCGAGACCGTGGTCCGGTAGATGTTTTTACCCGATGGACACACGCTGTTGGGCGTCTGATTGATTTTGCAACGCAGATTGTTCCTGCGTCCAATGCAACTGTCGTAGTAAATTCATGCAATTTGCGCATGATATTGTCCCGGCATGGAGATCGAGGACCTGCGCCGCTTCATTGCTGTGGCCGAGCTCGCAACCCTGTCCGAGGCGGCAGGATCGCTCACCATTTCGCAACCGACGCTGTCCCGCACGCTTGCCCGTATCGAAGTGGAACTGGGAACGCAGCTCTTCGACCGCATCGGGCGGAACATCCGGATCAACGAGCAGGGACAGCTGTTCGAGCTGCACGCGCGACGGATCGTTGCGGAGATGGACGAAGCCGTCGGCAGGATGAATGAGATACACAACGAGGACCGCGGCCAGATCCGCTTGGGCTATCTCAATTCACTGTCGACGTGGCTGGTGCCGCCCATGCTTCGAGAATTCCGCCGCGGGCATCCCAACGTTTCGTTCGTGCTCAGGCAGGACCGCCCGCACCTTCTCGAGGACGCATTGCGCGACCACACGCTCGACCTGGCGCTGATCTCGCCGAGGCCCGAGGATGAGCGGCTGCTCTGGACCTCGCTGCACTCCGAACGCTTCTACCTCACGGTGCCCAGCGATCACCCACTCGCTACCCGGAAGAGTCTGTATCTCGCGGAGGCCAGCGAGGAAGACTTTGTGATGCAGTACAGCGCCAGCAGCATCCGGATCATCCTGGACCGCATCGCTGTGCAGTCCGGGATAAAGCTGAAGGTGACGTTCCGCAGCGATGCGATAACCGCGCTGCGCGGACTCGTGGTCGCGGGGATTGGGCTGTCCATCACCTCAATCCCGGAACACCAGAGCATCATCTTTCAGGAAGAGGGGCTGGTGGATATCCCCCTGCTCGACAAGGAGGCGCGCCGTGAGGTGGGCATCGTGTGGCGAGACACCTTCCCGCTGTCAGCGGCCGCGACAGCCTTCCGGCGGCATGCGCGAGAATTCTCCGCCGAACGCGTCGCGTCGGGTGTGGCGCGGCGCTAGCGCGTCAGGCACACCTGCTGCACGACCTGCTCGACTGGCGCCGTCGCATCCACCATGTCGACATCTGTCTCGGTTGTCGGGAGTTCGAGCGTCGCCAATTGTGAGTCGAGAAGCGACTGCGGCATGAAGTGTCCGGCGCGTTGTGCGAGGCGCGTCGCGAGGGCATCCCTGGGTGCGTCGAGGAGGACAAACTTCGTGCCGGGAGCCTCCGCACGAATGATGTCCCGATACTTCTCGCGCAGAGCAGAGCACGCGACCACGCCGCCCCGCTCCCGGAGCACACCGCCCACCGCTCGGAGCCAGGGTTCGCGATCGTCGTCGTCGAGCGGGATGCCGCGGCTCATCTTCGCGACATTCGAATCGGGATGAAGCTGGTCACGGTCCGTGCCCTCGATGTTCAGCACGGTGCCATGAGCCATGCGCAGCGGGGTGCAGGTGAAGTCCCTCTACGCGCCCGCCGAGGTGTGAGTTCCGGCCGCGGGCGAGTCAGATCGAGCTGGCGCAGCGGAAACCGACGTGCGTTGCGGCCGAATCCTCCGTCTGGGGGGATCGGGCTGCCGGACGATAGCGAAGGCAGTACTCCGGCGCGCACAGGTGCGATCCTCCCTTGAGCACGCGCCGCGCGGATTCGGCGGCCGCGGCCGGCGAGCACTGGCAGGTGGTCGCCGGATCGGCGTGGCGGTCGCTCCAGGGCGTTGTCGTCCACTCCCAGGTGTTGCCCGTCATGTCGAACAGGCCGTAGGCGTTCGGGGGAAAGCTGCCCACCGGCGACGTGCCCTTCCACCCGTGCGCGCCGTCGTTCTGGTAGGGAAAGTGGCCCTGCCACGTGTTGGCGAAGGGGGCGCCCGCGTTCGATTCTTCACCCCAGGCGTACGTCGCCCGGTCAAGTCCGCCGCGAGCGGCGTACTCCCACTCGACCTCGGTTGGTAGTCGCTTGCCGGCCCAGGCGGCGTACGCGGATGCGTCCTCAAAGGCGACCTGGACGACCGGGTGATCGTCCCTTCCTTCGATGGAGGAAGTGGGCCCGTATGGCTGGCGCCAGTTGGCACCGGGAACCCAGTTCCACCAGCGGCGCCAGTCGGTGAGCGGCACCGGCCCGCCGGTTGGCGTAAAGACCAGCGACCCGGGTTCCACAGGATCCGCCCCCGGGATGTCGATCGGTCGCTCGGCGACAGTCAGGTACCGGGTTGCCGTGACGAAGTCGGCGAATTGCGCGTTCGTCACCGCGAACACGTCGATTTCGAAGGGCTCCGCCCACTCCTCGTGGACCGGCCCCTCTTCCACGGAAATGTCGGAGCCCATGAAGAATGCGCCACCGGGGAGCGAAACCGATCGGGCGCTCACGTCAGCTCCGCAAGAACGAAGGCAGCTCCCAGCACCGAAAGCGCGAGTGCGGCTACAGCAAGAAAGACATGCGGTGCCGCGCTTCTGGTTACGACCGAGGTCATGAACCGCGCGTGCAGTGCGAGGTAGCGCCGTTCCGACAGCAGACCGGAGACGGCCGCCGCTCCCACGCAGCCAACCCCGAACACGATGCTCACCGGACCAACCAGGTCCCCGCCGAAGCGCGCGGCCAGCGCTCCCGCCACGGCGAGCGCCAGGCAGGTTCGGCGCCACGCGAGTTGCGTCCGCTCGAGTTGAAGACCGGCATCGTTGGGCTTCACAGCAGCGACCCGATCAGCAGCACGATGATCACGAGGAGAATGCCCACGGTGAGGGCGAGGCCGAATGTCGGCCCCCTCAGCGCCCGCCCACGGCGAAGCGAGCGTTCCGTGTTCGCCCACGACAGCCAGGCGTTGGTGGCCGCACCCGCGCCGAGAAAGACCAGGATCAGGGATGCGGCGGCGCGAAACGGCAGGGGAATCGACAGGTGGAGCGCCGCCACGGCAACTCCTCCCGCCAGCAATGCCAGCGACGTGCGGATCCACGCGAGAAAGGTGCGCTCGTTCGCCAGGCTGAACCGAGGGTCCGGCTCGTCGCCCCCGGCAAAGACGGACTGGGGAAAACGGTCTTTCGCGTAGCCGACAGCATCACCCGGCGCTTCGTCGGCCATCAGGATCGCACCTTCACGGCTGCGGGGGCTGCCTCGCAGCCACAGGACTGGCGGCCAACCACCCGTGGCTGGGGAACAACGAGCTCATCGACCGTCTCGCCGAGTTGGCGCAGGAGCCGATCGCCGGCGACCCGGCCGATCGCGAACGCGTCCACGGAAATGCTGCTCAGCGAGGGGCTGGAGAAGGGCGAATCCGGCAGGTCGTCCGTTCCCAGGACCCGGCACCAATCGGTGGAGATCCCCGCCTCGCGCAGGGCGCGCTGAACGCCGTAGGCGATTCCATCGGTGTGGCACAGGATGCCGCGGGGAATGGATCCGGTCGCAATCAATCGCACCGCTCGCTCGTACGCCGCTCCGGAAGCGGCTTCGGTCGGCGCCGACCAGTCTTCGAGAACTGTCGCGCCCGAGGTCTCCGCGACTCGTCGGAATTCGCGGGCGCGGAGAACTCGCGGCGACGCCAAAGCGGGGCCGCCGAAGTAAGCAACCGTTTCGCATCCGTGAACGTTGATGAGGTGGTCGGCGCCCAGCCGTCCAACGGCCCGATCGTCCGGACCGACGTGCTCCACGTCGGCCTGTTCGACATCGCGGTTTACCAGCACCGCGGGCAGGCCGCCCAGGTCGGTCAACAGGCCCTCCGAGTTCGATGCGATCGCGGGGATGAGCAGAAAGCCATCCACCCGGTGCTCGCCGAGAGTTCGAAGCACGATCGCCTGCCGATCGAGTTGGTCCCCCGTGCTCGCGGCGACCACCAGGTAACCCCGGGCGCTCAGCGATTCCTGGATGCCGAGGACCGCCTGTCCGATGAAGGGGTTGGCGAGGTCAGGCACAACCAGTCCGACCAAGTGGGACTGCCGCATCCGCAAGCCAGCAGCGCCGCGGTTGTATACGTACCCCAGCCGTTCGGCCTCGTCCAGCACTCGTGCTCGAACATCCGCGGCGACCGACGCATGACCCCGCATCACGTTCGAGACCGTGGACCGCGAGACCCCCGCGGCCGCAGCAACATCCAGCATCTTGACGGACCGATCCCGCGGGCCCGGAGAGCTGCTGGCGTCACTCATGTTCATCAGGATACGCATTTCGTTGACGAATCGGATTTCATTCTCTAGTCTACGATGAATCGATCCATGGATCGATCCATCACTCCATTCATTTATCCTCGACACAAAGGTGTGCAGCATGACCAACCAGGCAGAAGCAACGATCGAGAAGCAGGGGAATCCCTGGAAACTCGCGATCCTTACCTCGATGGCCGACTACATCGACGCCGGATCCATCGTCGGCATCGGTGCCTCGCTCGCGGTCTGGACGACGCAGTTCTCGCTTCAGTCATCGACAGTGGGCCTGATCACCGCTCTCGGACCCAACGCGCTTGCCGCAGGCATTGGCGCGATCGTCGGTGGCCGCCTCGGAGACGCGATCGGCCGCAAGCGCATCTACCAGTTCGACCTGCTGTTCTACGCCTTCGGCACCCTGTTCCTGATTTTCGCCAACGGGGTTCCGATGTTGATGATCGGCTCGATCATCGTCGGACTGGCCGTCGGCATCGACATCCCGACCTCGTGGGCGCTCCTCAGCGAGAGTTCACCCGCCCGGTCGCGAAGCAAACTGATGGGTGTCACCAACATCCTGTGGAACCTCGGGCCGGTCGTCGTGTTGGCCATCGCCATCGGCGTCGCGCCGCTGGGCGAGTGGGGGCCTCGAATCATCTTCGCCCACCTCTTCGTGCTCTCGCTGGTCACCTGGGCGTTCCGGCGCGGCATGGGGGAGTCACTGCGATGGAAGGAAAAGGTCGCGGGACAGACGGGGAACCCTCTGTCGCTCGCGAGCATCCGTGACCTTTTCCGGCGCTCGAGCGGAAAAGCAATCGCATTCACCGGTGGCGTGTTCCTGTTCTGGAACCTCGCGGCCGGCACCAACGGCGTGTTCCTCCCCTACCTGCTCAGCACCCTCGGCGTGCAGGGTCAGGCGGGCTCGGTCGCCATCCAGGGACTCGGATTCCTCTGCGGACTGCTTTCCGTTGCGTTCATCTTCATGCGCTTCGCCGATGGAACCCACCGTCGTGTGATGTTCACGATCGGCGCCAGTCTCCAGGCTCTCGCCTTCCTGCTCTTCGCCCTCTTCCCGCTCACGACGCCGATCGCCATTGCGAACGTGGTGCTCTTCGGCGTCGGGCAGGGAATGGCGCAGTACCCGATGATCCGCGTCTGGCTGAGTGAACTGTTCCCGACGAGCGTACGCACGACAGCACAGGGGCTGGTCTACGGGGCGGTGCGTATTGCGCTGTTCTTCTGGAGCCTGGCCGTGCCGGTCATCGCCATGGTTGGCGTGTCGACCCTGGGATGGCTGCTCACGATCTTCCTGATCATCAGCGGCCTCATCGGAGCGATCTTCATGCCGAAAACGGCAGGCAAGAGCCTCGAGCAGATTGAGGCCGAGCGCGCGTGAGGCCAAACATCCTGCTTATCGTCTCGGACCAGCACCGACTGGACTGCGTCGGGGCCGCCGGGGACTACCCGGTGAAGACGCCCCATCTCGACCGGCTCGCTGCACAGGGGATGTGGTTCGACCAGGCCTACACGCCCATTCCCCTGTGCACGCCGGCGCGGCAGTCGCTCCTCACCGGTCGTCGGCCAGAGACGCATGGCGGGTTGTGGAACTACGACCTCGGGTCCCGCATCCCCGCGCTGGATCCCGCCGAGTACTCCTGGCCGCGTGAACTGCAGGAGGCGGGATATGCGAGCCAGTATGTGGGCAAGTGGCACGTCAATCCGGACCATGGTCCGACCGACTTCGGATACGACGAGTGGGTGCAACTAGAGGACTACGCGGCGTGGCGCCAGGAGCGGTACCCCGACTCGCCAGCCACGGCCGACTGGTTCGGTGCGATCGATCCGGTGCCCACCGCCGACAGCCGCACGCACTGGCTCGCGGACAGGACGTCCGCGTTCATCCGAGAGCAGTCGGGCAAGGGCACCCCGTGGCACGCGCGACTCGACTTTCTCGAGCCGCACCTTCCGTGCGAGCCGACGGCCGAGTTCGCCGACCTTTACCAGCCGGACCGCATTCCGCAGTGGCGCAACTTTCATGATCCTCTGGAAGGTAAGCCCTACATCCAGCGCCAGCAGCTGGTGAACTGGGGTGTAGAGGACTACACGTGGGAGGACTGGGCGCCGACGGTTGCGCGGTATTACGCCGCAATCACCCAGATGGACGACGCCATCGGGCGCGTGCTTCAGGCGATCGACGACGCAGGCCAGGCCGACGACACCCTGGTCGTCTACACGACCGACCACGGTGACATGGGCGGAGCGCACGGCATGATGGACAAGCACTACGTCATGTACGACGACGTGGTGAGGGTGCCCCTCATCATGCGGTGGCCGGGACACATCAGTGCGGGCTCAGCCAGCGACAGCTTCACGTACAACACGCTCGATCTGCCTCCCACCATCGCGTCAATGGTGGGAGTGCAGGGGCCGGCGGAGGCACACGGCGCGAACCTGTTTGAGGCGGGAGAAGACGAGCTGACGCCTGCGGATGCGGTTGCAGATCGCGAGTTCGTCGTCTCGTCCTACAACGGCCAGCAGTTCGGCTTGTACAGCCAGCGGATGATCCGCACGCGCACGTGGAAGTACGTCTGGAACCTGACGGATACCGACGAACTCTATGACCTGCAGGCGGATCCGGGCGAGATAGTCAACCGGATCGCGGATGAGAACGTGACCACGATCCTGGCCGACCTGCGGCTGCAGTTGCTTCAACAACTGACGACTGACAACGACTCCCTCGTGGGGAATGCGTGGATGAGGCACCAGCTAGAGTCGGGACGCAAGCTGACCCGGTGAATCCGCGCGGATCACGGCGGTGACCCAGGGAAGACGCATGAGCGCGAGATTTGAAGAACTCGACTGGCAGCAGACGCCGATGGGCGACCTGACCCTGCGGCGGCGCACGGAGCCGTCGCTTGGTGTCGAGATTTTCGAAGTCAAGCTCGGCGACGAGTTTCTCATGTCGAGCCTGTTCACCGTCGCGGAAGAGGAGCTCGCCAACCTTGGACTGGCCGCGGCCGATGGCACCGACCTCGCGGTTCTCGTGGGCGGACTGGGGCTCGGCTACACGGCCGTGGCCGCCCTGCGCGACCCTCGAGTCGGCCGGATGACCGTCGTGGATGCGCTGCCAGCGGTCATCGACTGGCACGAGCGCGGTCTCCTTCCCGTCTCGGCCGAGCTCACGCGGGATGCGCGCACCCGGCTCGTGCGGGACGACTTCTTTGCCGTCATGCGTCGTCCACCCGTGGATGGCCGCCGCTACGACGCGATCCTCCTCGACGTCGACCACTCGCCCAGGCACCAGCTCGACCCCAGCCACGCGGACCTGTACGAAGTAGCCGGGCTTCGCGCCCTTGCCGCGCACCTGAGCGACCGGGGCGTGTTCGCGCTGTGGTCGGATGACCCGCCCGACGACGAATTCCTGGGCCGGCTGGCGAAGGTGTTTGTCGCGCCGGCCGCCCACATCGTCGACTTTGCCAACGCCCTGACCGGCGGTACCTCGTCCAATACCGTCTACGTCGCTCGCCTGGAGCGATAACAACGGGGCATACCGTTTCAGCGATAGTCGTAGTTATCAAGCCCTGTGGCATCCGGCATTAGCGTGCTGGTCTGGAGTGCATGAAATTCGACTCCCCCCAGAGCCTCGCGAACGCGGGCGACCTGGTCGGCACGGCGCCCGAGCCCCGGGGTCCCGTCTCGGCACACCTTCTCGGGATGCTTTCTGACCCGCCTTCGGAAAACGTCGACTCCGACCTGCTGCTCCTCAACGCGGAGGTGGTTGCGGCGCTGACCACCAGCACCGACATCCTCACCGATGAGGACCTTCAGCTCGCACTCTTCGTGCTTTACTCCCTGCACTACGGGCCGGCGACGTACGTGCGGGGCGAGTGGGAATGGCATCCGGGGCTCCTCCGCACGAGGGCCCTCATCGAGGAGGATTTCGAGCCGGGGCTGCGCTCGCGCGTCCCCTTGCCCGGCAGGTTGCCCACGAGCGGTTCTGCCGTTGCGGAGCTCCTGTTCGAGATGACGGCGGAGACATCCGGACCGAGCCTGTCCCGGTGGATCGCCAAGAAGGCGACAGACGACCAGCTCCGCGAGTTCCTGGTTCACCGCTCGATCTACACGCTGAAGGAGGCGGACCCGCACTCGTGGGCGATCCCCCGGCTGCACGGGCGGGCAAAGGTCGCGCTCGTCGAAATCCAGTCTGACGAATACGGAGCCGGGCGACCGGAGCGGATGCACGCGACGATCTTCGCCGGCACGATGAAGGGCATGGGTCTCGACCCCACATACGGCGCTTACCTCAACAGCGTGCCCGCCATCACCCTCGCGTCGATGAACATGATGTCGATGTTCGGCCTGCACCGCAGGCTGCGTGGCGCGATTGCCGGCCACCTCGCGGCCTTCGAGATGACCTCGTCGATTCCGAACCGGCAGTACGGCAACGGCTTTCGACGACTGGGGCACGGGCCGGATGTGACCTGGTACTTCGATGAGCACGTCGAGGCCGATGCTGTGCACGAGCAGATCGCGGGACGAGACTTGGCTGGCGCGCTCGCCGAGGACGAACCCGAGCTGCTGCTCGACATCCTCTTTGGCGCCGCGGCCTGCCTGTACGTCGACGGTCGGGTTGGGCAGCACATGCTCGAGTGCTGGTCACACGGCGAAACGTCCCTGTTGCACCGGCTGTGACGGCTCCCCGCCCCCGCCTCAGCGTCGAGTACATCCTGCCGCTGCGCTGGAACAACGACGACGACCTCCTCGGGCTCGCCGTCTACCTTGAGCAGCTCATCGGCGAAGTGGATGTCACGGTAGTCGACGGATCGCCGGAACCGCTGCGCAGCACCCACGCCCGAGTGCTGCCAGCGGGGGTGCGGATCATCACGCCGGACTGGTCGCTGGGCTCGAACGGAAAGGCCGCGGCCGTCCTCACCGCCGCGCCGCTCTGCAGGCACGATCGAGTGATCATCGCCGACGACGACGTGCGATACACGGCTGAGGGTCTTGCGGATGTCGCGCTGCGACTGGAGAGCGCGGACCTGGTTCGTCCGCAGAACTACTTTTCGACGCTGCCATGGCACGCGCGGTGGGACACGGGGAGGACACTTCTGAACCGGGCGTTCTCATCCGACTTCCCTGGCACGCTGGGTGTTCGCACCTCTCGCCTTGCGGCCGGTTACGACGGCGACGTTCTCTTCGAGAACCTCGAGCTGATCCGAACCGTGACCGCGGCCGGTGGGATCGAATCTCGCGCCGACGACCTCTATATCGCGCGCCGTGCGCCCACGATCCGTGCGTTCCTGTCGCAGCGGGTGAGGCAGGCGTATGACAGCTTCGCCCAGCCCGCGAGGCTGGCGGTTGAGCTCAGCATCGTGCCGCTGGTCTTCTGGGCGAGCAGGCGACCGGCCCGCACCCTGGTCATGGCGGCGGCCATTGTTGCGGTGGCCGAGAAGGGGCGCCGGCGGGCGGGAGGGTCAGCGGTGTTCCCCGCGTCGACCGCCCTGTGGGCACCGTTGTGGGTTCTGGAGCGCGGCGTGTGCGCGTGGCTGGCCCTCGCCGCCCGCGCCCGCGGGGGAGTGTTGTACCGGGGAAATCGGATGCGACGCGCGGCAAACTCGACGCGTTCGCTGGCGCGTGCGAGAGGAAATCATGCCTGAGGAACGGGAGAACGTCGCATCGATCACGCCGTGCACCAATGGGCCCCTGTTGATTCGCGGACCCTTCCAGCTCGTCGACGCCGATGGCGAGGAAATCACTCCCGATCGTCGAACCGTCGCGCTGTGCCGCTGCGGGGTCTCGTCCATCAAGCCGTTCTGCGACGGCACCCACAAGCTGATCGGCTTCAGGACCGACCCGGAATTCCCCGGCGCGGAATCCTGACTCGCTGGACCCGCACCAGGGCGCGCCGGTAGCTGCTTCCGAGCACCAGTCCGTACACGAGGTGCGCCGTGAGGATGCTGCCGGCTCGCCGCCGATCATCGTCGTGGGCCATCGGCAGGATGCGCATCGCCGGCAGCCACCCCTCGTAACCGGCCGCCCACAGGGCGCAACCCCATGCGACTCCCCGCACCCCACCGCCCTTGGCGCGCCGGGCGAGAAGGCCGAAGACCGCACCCGCGGAGGCGCCGTAGGCGAAATGCGCGATCGTCGCCAACGGCTTCGCGGTGGCTTCGTCGACCCCGGGTGCCAGTCTTTCCACGATCATCCGCGGCGGCAGCCGGCCGAGGAGCGACAGCCGCTGCGCGGCGAGGAAAACGCCGCTCATGATGCCGGTGGCGAGGAGTCCCGCGGCCGTGCCCGCGACTAATCGCCGCATGGCACCCGCTTCGGTTGCGCGGAAAGGAGTCATCGTGCGGTTCCCCTTTCTCGGCGTGCGTCTCCACCATGCTCACCGAGTTTGCGGCCGGTTTCACAGGCTGGACAGGTCGAGCAACCTGTGGCAGGGGTCCGCGCTTCACCCAGCGATGAAAATTGGCCCCCGAAGAGGCGTCATAGTTCGCTCGATCCGGTGTCTCTACGAATGACGGGCATAGAACGCCTTGTCTGGGATCAAGGAGGATTCATGAAGTTCCGCAACCCAACGCTGACCCACGCCGGTCGCATCCTGCTCGCGGCGGTGCCGGTTGCCGTCGTGAGCACCGTACTGATGGCCGGTGTTGCCAACGGCGCGGTGCCGGTCTCGTTCGCCGTTTCGGGCAGCCAGTTTCAGATCA
This sequence comes from Glaciihabitans sp., assembly GCA_025464095.1. Classification (GTDB taxonomy): domain Bacteria; phylum Actinomycetota; class Actinomycetes; order Actinomycetales; family Microbacteriaceae; genus RYN-84. The sequence continues at coordinate 43,927 of JAODMF010000020.1, read as the reverse complement.
GCGCGTCGCAGCTGAAGGGCACCGGGTTCTCGCAGTACGCGGGCACGGCCGTCGACACGGCTGGCAAGGACCACCCCGCATCGATCGCGAACATCAACTCCGCGACGCTGGCCGACCTGTGCCAGTCGGTCATCACGGACACGCCGCTCGGCAAAGTCGGACTCCTTATTACCGCCGGCGGAGGGGGCGCCCCGGCGTCCGCCACGGACCTGCAGATCGGCATGACCGACCTCAAGGGGGACGCGACCTTCAACAACATCCGGATCGGCGTCGACGCGTCGAAGGTGAACACCAACGCGCACGGCACGGCGGGCGACTTCGCGCAGGATGCCGACTCGCTGACCATCGACCACCTGCAGCAGACCGCGTGGAGCACGCAGGCATCGGTGTTCACCCTCACCGGGATGCACGTGCAGCTCACCAAGGGGGAGACGTGCTTCTGATGCAGAGAACGGAAATGCTCCGCGCGCGCTGGGCGCAATTCACCGGCTGGGCCCGGAGCCGACCCTTCATTGGTGGCCTGCTCACCGTGCTCGGCGGAGTGGAGATATTCTTCTCCGGCCAGCTCGACATCGGCAAGATCCACGTGCAGCTCGGTATCGAGGGGTTTCAGGCGACGGTGATCCCCATCGCGCTGCTCCTGCTGGGTCTCCTCGCGATGCTCATGCCGGTGCACCGAATCTTCTACGGCGTGATCGCTCTGGTTCTCGCGGTGTACTCGCTGGTCGGAGTGAACCTGGGCGGGTTCCTTCTCGGGATGCTGCTGAGTTCGGTTGGCGGCATCCTCATCGTGTCGTGGGCTCCGAAGCCGGTACCGGCCGCTGATGACGCGGCACCGTCCGCGGTCTCCGACGAGACATCCCGGGAGGCCCTCCCTTTAGTTCGAGGCCGGTAGGCGGCAGGCCGGCTTCGCGCCACCGGCTGGGTACCGGCGGGCTCGTTCTCTGCATGGTGCTGGCCCTCACCGGCATCGGCGCAGCACGAGTGCCGGATGCGGTCGCGCCAGCCGAACCGACCGGGCTCTGTGTGCCGTTACTGACGAACTGCAGCGCGCCGACGCCGAGCCCGACGCCGACAGCGCCCGTTCTCGGCGGGGTCGTCGGGGGATTGCTCGGCGGAGGGAGCGGGTCAACCGGCAGCGGTGGCGGTGCGAACCTGCCGATCGCGGTGCGTGATCCGAACGCGCCCGTGATGACGCTGCCAGCGGCGCAATTGGGCGGGTCCTCGCTGTCGATCCAGGGACTCCAGTCCGTTGGCATCGTCACTGTCCCGCTCGCCAACGGAAAACGAACTCGCGTGATCCGCCTGGTCGCCGATGACGTCGCCATCGACGCGTTCGTACTCGACGTCCGCAAGGCAACCGGACCGAGCGCGGTGACGCACGCCGACCGCATGGAGCTGCGTGGACACGTCGTCGTCTACCTGAACTCGCTGTCGGCGACCCTGGTCAGCGGCGTCGGCCTGACCCTCGGCGCCAACACGCCGATACCGGGCGACGAACTGCCGGGAACGCTGCTGCGCCCGACGCTCGGCCTCGTCGGAGTGACTGCTGGGTCGATCACCTTCACGAACAACGACCTGTTCATCAGCTGAATCCGCGGCGGCTGGGCTGCGACTATCCCAGCCGCCGCGTCAGGTGAACGGTGACCTCGGCGCCCGCGGGCTTGTTCACGAGCTTTCTCATCGCCGCATTGAGCGGCAACATGTGCTTGCCGCCGCCCTCGGGCAACACGTTGCCGGTGAATGCATGACCATCGATCGTGCCCGATACCTTGACCGCCCTGGCGGTGCCGAAGTATTCGGCAGAGTCCGGCAGGATCGCACAGGTCCAGGAATTCGGTCCCATGTTGTCTTTGATCGGAGCAGCAAACGTCTTGTCAATGTCGTGTGGTTCGAGCGCGGCCATGTCATTCCTCCATCGATGAGCGATCTTGTGGACAGTGTATACATTCGCTCCACTGGGCCGATCGGTAAATTGGGCCGCCGCACTCGGGTTGAATAGCGTGCGAGCACAGCGTCGTGGTTGCGCCGAACACCCGAGGAGACCGCTCTTGACCAGCACGACAACGACCAGCACGACCGATCCCGGGCTCGGGATGTCTGCCCGTCGCGGCTGGCTCGGCGTATTCTCGGTCGCGCTCGGCTCATTTGTTCTCGTGCTCTCGGAATTTCTTCCGATCGGCCTGCTGCCATCCATCGCCTCCGATCTCAACGTGAGCATCGGCACCGCCGGGCTGATGGTCGTCTCGACCGGGCTGGTCGGCGCCATCGCCGCGCCGGTTGTGACCGTTGCGACCTCGCGGCTCGATCGCCGCACCGTGCTGTGGACGCTCTCCCTGCTGCTCGTGCTCGCGGATGTCGTGGGCGCTCTCGCCCCGACCTTCTGGTTCCTGCTCATCGGGCGCGTTCTCATCGGTGTCGCCGTCGGCGGATTCTGGTCCATCGGGGCGGGCATCGCGGGCCGCCTGGTGCGTCCGGCGTCCGTGATTCGTGCGTCGTCGCTCATCACCGCGGGAATCTCGCTCGCAACAGTCGTGAGCCTTCCGCTCGGATCGCTCGTCGCCTCCGTCTCGACCTGGCGGCTCGCCTTCGTGATCGGCGCGAGCCTCGGCGCGGTCGCGCTGGTGACCCAGCTGATCCTGCTGCCGCGCATCCGCTCCGTCGAGCGCGTGACCTTCAGGGCGCTCGGATCGCTGCTGGCGGTTCCGCGTGCCCGGCTCGGACTCATCGTCACGGTATTCGCCTTCCTCGCCCAGTTCACCGCCTACACGTATGTCGCGCCCTACCTGCAGCAGCTCGCCCGGGTTTCGCCCACCGTCATCTCGCTCGCTCTCCTCCTGTTCGGGGTTGCGGGCATCGGGGGCAACTTCGTCGCGGGCGTCGCGCTCAGCCGCAGCGTGACCGTCACGCTCACGACCATGAAGCTGCTGCTCGCCGTCTCCGTCATCCTGTTGCCGCTGCTCGCGACCTCGCTCCCCGGGGTCTTCGTGCTGCTCGTCGTGTGGGGAGCCGTGTGGGGCGCGCTGCCCCTCGGCCTACAGACATGGATGCTGGCATCGTCGCCGAGTGGGCCGGACAGCAGCCTCGCGCTGTTCGTCACGACCGCGCAGCTGGCGCTCGCCGGTGGCTCGGTACTCGGCGGCATCGCGGTGAACACCGTCGGCATCGCGTTCGACTTCTTTCTCGCCGGCGGGGTCGCCGCTCTCGGCGCGGTCGTTCTGCTTATCCTCGGCCTTCGCACGCGCCCGGTCGGAGCGGGTGCCACCGGCTGACGGCACTAGTTCGCCCGCGCCACGGCGTCAAGCGCCTACCGGCGAATCGCCCGCGCACGTAGACAGGATGAATGAGAGCCCTCACCTGGCAGGCGAACCAATCCGTAGCTGTCATCGACGTTCCGGATCCGACGATCATCGAACCGACCGACATCATCGTCAGCATCACCTCGACCGCGATCTGCGGATCCGACCTGCACCTGCTCGACGTGCTGGGTCCCTTCATGCACAAGGGCGATGTGCTGGGTCACGAGCCGATGGGCATCGTGCTGGAGGTCGGTTCCGCCGTCGAGAAGCTGCGCGTCGGCGATCGCGTCGTCATCCCGTTTGTCATTGCGTGCGGTCACTGTTACATGTGCCGGCGCGGGCTCACCACCCAGTGCGAGACAACCCAGAACCGCGACCAGAAAGCCGGGGCACGTCTCTACGGCTACACCGAGATCTACGGCCGCGTTCCCGGCGGGCAGGCCGAGATGCTTCGGGTTCCGCTCGCCGACTTCAACGCGATAAAAATCGACAGCGACCTGCCGGATCAGAACTACCTGTTCCTGAGCGACATCCTGCCGACCGCATGGCAGGGCGTGCAGTACGCGAACGTGCCCGAGGGCGGCACGCTGGCAGTCATCGGTCTCGGACCGGTCGGCCAGTTCGCGTCCCGGATCGGCCGCTACCTCGGCCACCGGGTCATCGGCGTTGATCCCGTGCCGGAGCGGCGCGCGATGGCAGAGCGTCACGGCATCGAGACGCTCGACCTGGTGCCGGACATCCGGCAGCAGCTCCTGGATCGTACCGATGGCCGCGGGCCGCACTCGGTGATCGACGCCGTCGGCATGGAGGCACACGGCAACCCGGTCGCCGCGTTCGCGCAGACCGCGACCGGCCTGCTGCCGACCCCGGTGTCGAAGAAGCTCGCCAAGGCGGTCAGTGTCGACCGGCTCGCGGCGCTCCTGCTGGCGATTGAGTCGGTGCAGCGCGGGGGAACCGTCTCGCTCAGCGGAGTCTATGGAGGGGTCGCGGATCCCCTCCCGATGCTGACCATGTTCGACAAGGGCATCACCATGCGCATGGGCCAGGCGAACGTGCACCGCTGGGTTCCGCAGCTCTGGCCGCTGGTGGAAGACCCCTCCGACCCGCTTGGCGTCGCCGATCTGGTGACCCACCGTGTATCTCTCGAGCAGGCTCCCGACATGTACGAACTGTTCAAGAAGAAGCAGGACGGATGCATCAAGGTGGTGCTGCAACCGTAGGGCGAGTTAGCCTCGTGGGATGACACCGCAGGAGCTCGCCAACCTCGCGCACCTGCGCCGCGCTCGCGACCTCATCGACCGCGAGTTCGCCCGGCCGCTCGACGTTCCGACCATGGCGAGCCACGCGCTGATGTCGCCGGCGCACTTCTCGCGGCAGTTTCGCGCGGCCTATGGCGAGACACCGTACAGCTACCTCATGACCCGCCGAATCGAGCGGGCGATGGCGCTGCTGCGCGGTGGGATGTCGGTGACCGACGCCTGCATGGCAGTCGGCGCCACATCCCTCGGATCGTTCAGTTCCCGGTTCACCGAGCTCGCCGGTGAGACGCCGAGCGCCTATCGCGCGCGCGAGCACCACGCGGTGTCCGCCATGCCCGCCTGCATCGCGAAGCAGCAGACCAGGCCGAGCCGGGTTCGGGAATTGGCCGCGGTGCTGCCGGCCTAGAGTCGCGGGTATTGCGCTCGCGGCTCTCAGACGAAGGCGAGCAGTCGTGCAAGGGGAAGTGGCACCCGGTCACTGTCGAGTGCGTTGACCATTGCCGCCGCGTAGTGCGCTTTTCGCCCGCTCGTGGTGCCCATGAATCGCCGAAGCTGATGCTCGATGGTGCGATCGCGCTGCGCTGGCTGGTTGTGGAATGTTCGCAGCTTCTCGAGGTCGCCTTCCTGCTCGATCACAGCTTCCACGCTCGCGACACCGAGGGCCCGGATGAGCTCATCCTCCAGGTCTGCGATGCAGACGAAGAAGCCGACGCCCTCCATGTGCTCGCGGGTGTCGATCTCGCCGAGACCGATGCGCGTCAGCCCGCGCTGGAAGAATCCTTCCTCGCCGGCATCGCACAACCCCGCGAGGCGAATACCGAGCACCGGCGGTGCGAGCACGTCGAGAAACCGGCCGATGCTCGTCGCGCCGCCGAGCGGGATCACCGCGATGCCCTCCGCGTCGAGGTCGCGTCCGCACCGCCGGGCCAGGGTCTCGATCGCCGCGGCGTCGCTGGCGCCTTCGACCAACACCGCGGTGGTCACGCCTGGCGCGAGACGCGCCGCATCCCGTGCATCCACGCCGTTCGCCGCCCAGGCGACCACCGCATCCCGAAACCGCGCGGTGTTCGTCATCGCTGGAGGCTAGTTTCGCGCCGAGGCGTACGCATCCACCACTTCCTGCCCGCTGAGCTTCTGGATGGCCGACATGATCTCGTCGGTAATGGCTCGCAGCGTGTTGGGGTCGACCTCGCGCCCCTCGAAACGGCTGAAGTCCAACGGCTCGCCGAACGTGAAACCGATGCGGCGAATCTGGATGCGCGTGCCGCCGACCGGCATGACCTTGTCGGTGTCGAAAATGGCGACCGGCACCACGCGGGCGTGGCCGGCGAGCACCATGCGCGCGACGCCGGTGCGCCCGCGGTACATGCGCCCGTCGGGGCTGCGCGTGCCCTCGGGGAAGATACCGAGCACGCGCTCGTTGCCCAGCACGTCGAGGCCGGCGCGAAGCGAGGTCTCGGAAGCCCGGCCGCCTGAGGGGTCGAGCGGCAGCATTCCGGTCCCCAGCAGGAACCGCTTCAGGGCCCAGCCGCCGAAACCGTGGCCACGGAAGTACGAATTCTTGGCGAGAAAGTAGATGCGGCGCCTGATCACCAGCGGCAGGATGACCGAGTCGATGAACGAGAGGTGGTTGCTCGCCAGGATGATGCGGCCTGTCTTCGGGATGTTGCTGCGACCGATCAGGCGCGGCCGAAAAAGTGCACGCAACAGCGGACCCGCGACGATGTGTTTCATGAACCAGTAGAACATCGTTGTTCAGCGTAGCGGGGCGCCAATCGCACGGCCCGTGCGGTGCGGCGATTGTTCGCGACGCCGGTCAGCTGGCCTGTCGCGGCTCGACCGGGCCGTGCTTCCAGAGCGGCCCGTGCGGCTTCCACCGTTCCCGGAACAGGCGGTACGCGAACGGTGCCCACAGGATGATCGCAACCCCTGCCCCGACGAGTGCGCCGCCGACGGTGTCTGAGATCCAGTGCGCACCGAGATAGGTGCGGCTGATCATCATGGCGACCGTGTAGACCCCGCCGATCGCCCAGACCCACCAGCGCCCGAAGATGATCCCGAGGGTCACGGCCATGACGGCGGCGTTCGCGCTGTGGCCCGAGGGGAATGATCCGAAGTCCGGTTGCACCAGCGGATCGGTCGGCCGCGGCCTGTCCATGACCACCTTCAGCAGCTGCACGATCCCGGCGCTGAGCGCCGTAGCCAGCGCAAAGTAGAGCGCCGACCACGGGCGCCGCCAGACGATGAGGGCCGCGATGATCAGCAGCGGTACGACCAGTGACGCGAGTACGCCGCCGCCCAGGGCGTTGAACACCAGCGCTGGCGCGGTCCAGAACGGCGATCGGTTCTCGACGATTTCGCTCATCCACTCGAGCTCGAAGCCGAAGGGCTTGTTGTTCTCGCGGTAGAAGATCACGCCCGCCAGGGCCGCGACGAGGATGAGCGCGCCGGAGGCAGACACGACCGGCCAGAGGCGGGCAACGCGGCGCTCGTTGATCACGGGATTGGTGGGGGCGTTAGGCGGCGGCGGCTTGGCGTTGTCTGCGGCGGTCATCTTCCGAGTCTGCCAGTGGAGCACTCGGATGCGCCCGAGATTGGCTATCGCGGCGGGGGGCTTGCGGCGAGATAATCGTGAGCGTAGGCAACCAGCGAGGAGACACGACAATGACGACGATTCTCAATCCCTATCTGGGATTTCGTGGCGAGGCCAGGCAGGCGATGGATTTCTACCAGGAAGTGCTGGGGGGCGACCTCACCCGGAGCACGTTCGCCGAGTACCACGCGAGCGAAGACCCCGACGAGCAAGAGCTGATCATGCACTCCCAGTTGACGACGCCGAGCGGGTTCACGCTCATGGCGTCCGATACGCCGAAGAGCATGGAATACCACCCGGGAGACAACTTCTCGGTTTCGCTCAGTGGCGACGATGAGGCGGAACTCACCGGCTACTGGAACAAGCTGGCAGAGGGCGGCACCGTTTCGATGCCACTCGCGAAGGCCCCCTGGGGCGACAGCTTTGGCCAGCTCCGCGACAGGTTCGGCATCAGCTGGCTCGTGAATATTGCCGGCGCCGCGCCCGAAGCCTGACCACACGATCCGCACGGCGGCGCACGTAGTCTCGAGAGATGACTGCGAGCGCTTTGGTACTGGCCGGCGGGGGACTCGCCGGGATCGCCTGGGAATTGGGCATCCTGCTCGGCATCCGTGACGAAAATCCCGACCTGTACGCCTCGATCACCGCTGACGCGACGACCTTTGTCGGCACGTCCGCCGGATCGGCGGTCGCTGCCCAGATCGCGAGTGGGGCAGACCTCGACCAGTTGTTCGATGCCCAGGTCGAGGGTGTGGGGACCGAGCTCGGAGCGGAGATCGACCTGCTCGAATTGCAGGACCTGTTCGCCGCCGCGATGGTCGGCGTGACCACGCCCGAAGAGGGCCGGCGTCGTCTCGGCTCCCTGGCGCTCGCCGCGACAACCTCGAGCGAGGCCGACCGGCGAGCGGCGATCGTCGGGCACCTGCCGAACCAGAAGTGGCCGGCGCGTCGGATGCTCATCACCGCCATCGACACCGAAACGGGCAATCTCCGCGTGTTCGATCGCGACTCCGGTGTTGATCTGATCGACGTTGTCGGGGCGAGCTGCGCAGTGCCGGGCGTCTGGCCGCCGGTGACCATCGACGGGCGCCGCTACATGGATGGCGGGGTACGCAGCGGGGCCAACGCCGACCTGGCGGCCGGCGCCGATCGCGTCCTCATCATCACGCCGTCGTCGCAGGACGCCCCACCGGAGGCGGCAGCAGTGCCACGGCAACACCTCCGGGCGCTGGAGCCCGGGCGCAGCCTGGTGATCTACGCGGATGCGGCATCCATTGCGTCGTTCGGCAGTAATCCGCTCGACCCGGCGACCACGGGCCCCGCAGCCCTGGCCGGCCGCGAACAGGGTCGTGCCTCGGCCGCTCGGGTGGCGGATTTCTGGAATTAGGCGTTCCAGCCTCACCCGGATCATTGCGCGCCAAGCTGGTACGGATTATGGTGGTCAAACGATTGATCATTACCGAGGAGCGCACATGGGCGACAACGTGGTTCGACCGCTCGAGGGAGTCCTGGTGTTGGACTTCAGCCAGTTTCTGGCGGGCCCGGTCGCCGCGGTAAGGCTCGCCGACCTCGGGGCCCGCGTGATCAAGATCGAGCGGCCGCAGGGCGGCGACATCGGTCGCACGCTCGCCTTCGCCGGAAAGACTGCCGATGGCGACACCATCTCGTTCCACGCCATGAACCGGAACAAGGAGAGCGTGACGGCCGACCTGAAGAATGCGGCCGACCTCGCCTGGGTGCGTGAGCTGGTGACCCGCGCCGACGTCCTGATCCAGAATTTTCGACCAGGAGTGATGGAGCGCATCGGGCTCGACTACGAATCGGTGCGGCAGCTGAACCCGGCGATCATCTATGCCAGCGCGAGCGGCTATGGCGACAGCGGCCCGTGGAAAGACCGTCCCGGGCAGGACCTGCTCGCGCAATCGGTCTCCGGGATGCCGTGGCTGAGCGGATCCTCCGACGACGGCCCGATCCCGGTCGGCCTGTCGATAGCGGACCACCTCATGAGCTGCCACATTGCCCAGGGTGTCACGGCACTGCTCGTGCGCCGTTTCCGCACCGGGCAGGGCGGCCACGTACAGACCAGCCTGCTCGAGGCCATGCTCGACCTGCAGTTCGAGCTGCTCAGCACGCACCTGAATGACTCCTCCGTCACCGTGCAGCGCAAGGGCCCGCACTCCGCGCACGCTTTTCTCTCTGCGCCGTACGGCACCTACCCGACGAGCGACGGGTACATTGCGCTCGCGATGAACCCGGTCAACCGCATCGGCGACCTGCTGTCCATAGCGGAGTTGTCGGCCCTGACCGATCCGGACAGCTGGTGGACGGACCAGGAGCGCATCGAAGACCTGCTCGCCGGCCACTTCGCCATGGAGACGACCGAGCACTGGCTGGCGATCCTGGATGCGGCGGACGTGTGGTGCGCGCCCGTACTGACCCTGGAGCAGCTCGTCGACCACGAGGGCTTCGCCGCGATCGCGATGACCCAGGAGATCACCCGCCCGGGCGCCGACGGTGCCGACGTCACGCTCCTCACCACGCGCAGCCCCATCCGCATCGACGGCCAGCGGCTCACCAGTTCTGCCCCGGCGCCCCGGCTCGGGCAGCACACTGAGGCCGTGCGCGCAGAATTCGCAGAACCGGCGCCGTCATGACGACGGTGCTGCGCGGCATCACCTGGGAGCACGAGCGCGGGTACGGCTCTGTGGTCGCGGCCGCCGAGGCCTACCGTTCGGTGCGGCCGGGGGTGCAGGTGCAGTGGGAGTTCCGGTCACTGCAGGCCTTCGCCGATCATCCGATCGAGGACCTTGTCACTCGCTACGACCTGCTGGTCATCGACCATCCGCATGTGCCGCTGGCCGCCGAAGCGGGATTGTTCGCGCCGCTCGATGGGCAGGGCTACGACGACCAGTTGTCGACGCTCGCCTCGCAGTCGGTCGGGCGTTCCCATGAGAGCTACCAGCACGCCGGCCACCAGTGGGGGCTCGCCACGGATGCGGCCGCGCAGGTGGCCGCATACCGTCCTGACCTCGTGCGCGAGCCGCCGCGAGACTGGGAGGCGGTACTGCAGCTCGCCCGGGAGGGGCGCGTGCTCTGGCCTCTCAAGCCGATCGACGCCTTCTCCAGCCTCGTCACCATTGCCGGCAACTTCGGTGCGGACCCGATGGCGGGCGAGGTCTTCCTCAGCGCGGAGGCCGCCGCGCCCGCGCTCGCCCTGATGCGTGAGCTGGCCTCGCTCGTGCCGCCGGAGTGCATGGGCTGGAACCCGATTCAGGTGGCGGATGCGCTCGCCGCGGGCGATCGCTGGGCATACGCGCCCCTGCTCTTCGGCTACACCAACTATTCCCGCGAGGGCTTTCGAGCGCACCGGTTGCGCTACATCGACATTCCCGCTGGCCCGGGAGGGGTGGCCGGCTCGCTGCTTGGTGGCGCCGGCGTCGCGATCTCGGCACAGACGGAACACCTGGCCGAGGCGCTCGAGTACGCCTTCTGGCTGGACTCGGCCGCGGTTCAGTCCGGTGTTTACTTCGACGGTGGCGGCCAGCCCGGCAATGCGGTCGCCTGGGATGACGATCGCACCAACGCCGAGACGCTGGACTTCTTTCGAGCAACACGTGCAACGCTCGAGGGAGCGTACCTGCGCCCCCGCCACCGCGGCTACATCGCGCTGCAGGATGCGGCATCCCCCCTGGTCACCCGGGCTCTCGAAGGCAGTCTCACCGAGGACCAGCTCGTCGAACAACTGAACGACCTCACCGCCACACACCTGGGAGGTGCGTAATGCAGACCATCGACCGCTGGTACGAGGACTACGAGATCGGCGAGAGCCGGGTATCCGTCGGCCGCACGATCACCGAAGCCGACATCGTGCTGCACGCCGGCCAGACCGGCGACTTCTTTCCCCACCATATGGATGCGGAGTGGACGTCCACGCAGCCGTTCGGCCAGCGCATCGCGCACGGCACGCTCATCCTTTCGGTCGGCGTCGGCATGACGGCGGGCGACATCAATCCGCAGGCGATGAGCTACGGCTACGACCGCATTCGGTTCATCAGGCCGGTCTTCATCGGCGACACCATCACCGTCACCGCGGAGATCACGGAGAAGCTCGACCATGCCAAACGGCCGGAGCAGTTCGGCTTCGTGCACGAGCTCGTGACAATCGTGAACCAGGGCGGCGACACGGTGTTGGTGCTCACCCATCTCTATCTGGTGAACAAGCGACCGTAAGCTGAGCGAATGGCCACCCTCAGCGATGTCGCGGCGCTCGCCGGGGTATCCATTTCCGCAGTGTCACGCGTGCTCAGCAATGCGCCGAGCGCGCGGGTTAGCGGCGAGACCCGGCGGCGAATCCAGGATGCCGCGGCGCAGCTCGACTATCGGCCGAACTTCGCCGCGCGTGCGCTCAAGTTCGCTCGTACGAACGTTGTCGCGCTGGTCGTACCCGACCTGACGAACGCGATCTTCACCGAGCTGATGGCGGGAGTCGAGGCGGCCGCCCACGAGCTGGGCTACATGGTGCTGCTCGCGCGGGCGGAGAGCATGCAGCCCGGGGACGAGATGCTCGCGAAGCTCATTGGCGAGGGACGCGTCGACGGCGTGCTCGTGCAGGTCGGCGACACGATGGCGGACGAGAATTTGCAGGCGATTCTCGACGGCCGGGTGCCAGCGGTGCTGGTCAACTCGCGGCGGGAAAGCCACGTCGGTTCGGTCACGCTGCAGGATGAGGCGGGGGCGAAGCTCGCGACCGAATACCTCGCGGGGCTTGGCCACACTCGCATTGCCCTTGTCAACGGCCTGCCGACAACCGACACCGCCCAGCGGCGCCAGGAGGGCTTTCGCGAGGCGATGACTGAGGCGGGTCTCGAGGTGCGGCAGCACTACGTCACCTGGCTCGGGTACGAGCCGCGCCAGGGGAGGGCAGCGCTGCGCGAGCTCATGAAATTGGAGACGCCGCCGACGGCCCTGGTCGTCGCCAACGTGAATGCGGCGCTCGGCCTTCTGGTCGAGGCGCGCGCTCTTGGCGTGCGGGTGCCGGAGCAGCTGTCGGTCGTTGCCATCCATGACGCCTGGATAGCCGACAACGCGTGGCCGCCCATCACGACGGTGCGGATGCCGTTGTACGAGCTCGGCCGCGCCTCGATGGCAGCGATCTACGAGCGAATCACGAGCGGCACCATCGCGGACACCGTGGTCAAATCCACTGCCCCCGAGCTGGTGCTGCGGGAATCCGCAGCCCCTCCGCCCGGAGATTGAACCGACCTATTGGACGAATGCGCCCGCGATCTGACTGGTTTCGCGGCGGTACTGCAAAATACATCTAATGTTTCGCCTATGATTGCGACAGCGGCGAAAGGATAGAACGATGCGGTTTCGCGCAACGAGGCGCGGCCTCCGGCTGACCGAGCTGGGGCTCGGCGCGGCCCAGTTCGGCAACCTGTACCGGGAGACCACGGATGCCGAAGCGGCCGAAGCGGTCACCGCCGCGTGGGATGCCGGCATCCGCTACTTCGACACCGCCCCGCACTACGGCCTCGGGCTGTCGGAGCGGCGGATCGGCAGGTCACTGCAGGAGCGCCCGAGAGACGAATTCGTTCTGTCGTCGAAGGTGGGCAAACTCCTCGTCCCGAGCCCCGAGACGGCGCACCAGCTGGACGACGAAGGCTTCGCCGTGCCCGCCTCGACCCGTCGCCGCTGGGACTTCAGTCGCGACGGCATCCTGCGCTCGGTGGAGAGCACTCTCGAACGCACCGGACTCGACCGCATCGACATCTTCTACCTGCACGACCCGGATGACTTTCAGCAGCAGGCGTTCACCGAGGGCATCTCCGCGCTGATCGAGCTGCGCGAGCAGGGCGTCGTCTCGGCCGTCGGTGCGGGCATGAACCAGTCGCACGCCCTGGCGGAACTGGTGCGGACCGCGGATGTCGACCTGGTGATGTGCGCAGGGCGCTACACACTGCTGGAGCAGGGTGCCCTGGACGACCTGCTGCCCATCGCGAGCGAGCGCGGGGTCGGAGTGGTGATCGCGGGCGTCTACAACTCCGGCCTGCTGAGCGCACCGCGGCCGCCAGCCGATGCCAACTACAACTACGAGCAGGCGCCGGCCGAACTGGTGGCGCGGGCGCACGCCATTGCCGACGTGTGCGAGAGCCACGGTGTCTCCCTCCCGGAGGCCGCGCTGGCATTTCCGCTGCGGCATCCGGCCGTTGTTTCCGTCGTGATCGGCGCCCGCAACGCCGCACAGGTCTCCGGAAACGTCGACCGATTCTCCACCGACATCCCCGAGGAACTGTGGGGGGACCTGCAAACGGCAGGCCTCCTGCGCGAATCGCCCCGAACCATCGTCGAACAGGACAACACATGACACGAATTACGGCCGTCACGGCGCACGACGTGCGCTTTCCCACCTCGCTCTCGATGGATGGCTCGGACGCTATGAACAAGGACGGCGACTACTCCGCTGCCTACGTCGTGATCCACACGGATGACCCGGCGATCTCGGGCTACGGCTTCACCTTCACCATTGGCCGGGGCAACGATCTCTGCACCGAAGCGGCGCGCCAGCGCGGGCTGGTACTCGTCGGCAAGTCCGTCGAAGAGTCGGTAGCCGACCTCGGCGCCGTGTACCGGGAGATCCAGAGCGACTCGCAGCTGCGGTGGCTCGGCCCCGAGAAGGGCGTCGTGCACCTGGCGCTCGCCGCGGTGATGAACGCCATGTGGGACCTGGCCGCGCGCGTGGCGGGCAAGCCGCTCTGGCGCCTGCTCGCCGACATGACGCCGGAGCAGCTGGTGGATGCTGCCGACCTCAAGTACCTGTCCGACGCGATCACCCGCGACGAGGCGATAGCGATGCTCACCGAGCTCGCCCCCACGCGCGAGAAGCGGATTGCCGAGCTCACAGAAAGCGGCTATCCCTGCTACACGACCAGCGCCGGATGGCTCGGCTACAGCGACGAAAAGCTGCGCAGGCTCCTGCAGGAGGCCGTCGACCAGGGCTACCGCCACGTGAAGCTGAAGGTCGGCGCCAACGTCGACGACGACATCCGTCGCCTGGGTATCGCGCGCGAGGTCATCGGCTGGGACGCAAAGCTCATGATCGACGCTAACCAGGTCTGGGACGTGCCGGTCGCGATCGACTGGGTCGGCAAGCTGGCCCAGTTCAAGCCGCTGTGGATCGAGGAACCGACCAGCCCGGATGACGTGCTCGGGCACGCGGCGATCCGCAAGGCTGTCGCACCCATCGGTGTCGCCACCGGCGAGCACGGGATGAACCGGGTGCTGTTCAAGCAGTTCTTCCAGGCCGAGGCGATCGACTACTGCCAGCTGGATTCTGCCCGTCTGGGCAGCGTGAACGAGATCCTTGCCGTCTACTTCATGGCCAGGAAGTTCGGGGTGCCGGTCTGCCCTCACGCGGGCGGGGTCGGGCTGTGCGAACTCGTGCAGCACCTGTCGATCTTCGACTACGTCGCGGTCTCCGGGACGCTGGAAGACCGGGTCACGGAATTCGTCGACCACCTGCACGAGCACTTCGTCGACCCGTGCATCGTCGAGAACGGAGCGTATGTGCTGCCGTCGCAGCCGGGCTACTCCGCGGAGATGTTCGACGAGTCGGTCGCCGAATACAGCTTTCCCGACGGAAGCTACTGGAAGTCGCGCGGCTAGTCCACGTCGGCGGGATGATCCTGCACGTAGTCCTCGACCACGAGCAGGTGGTGCGCCATCAACAGTCGCGCACGGTCCGGCTGATGCGTTCGCAGGGCAGCGAGGATTGCGACGTGCTCCGTGTGCGCGGTGCGCACCTGGCCGTGGTTGTGCAGGCCAAGCCACAGGCGAGCGCGGCTGGTTCGATTGGCCAACGCGTCGATCAGCGCCGCGAGCGCGGCATTGTTCGAGGCCTGGGCAACGATGTGGTGGAACGAGATGTCGGCTTCCATGATCGACTCGTGGTCGGCATTGTCGGGCTCCAGCGAGAGCGGTCCGACGCTGGCGAGAATCTCCTCCGCCCGCTCCAGCTGGTCGTCGGTGATGTAGATAGCCGCGCGTGCCGCTGCCTCTGTCTCGAGCACGCGGCGAACCGCGTGCAGGTCGTGGCGGTGCTCCGGCGATTGGAGATCGACCATGAAGCCCATGGGCGCGAGCAGCAGGCGGGAGTCGAGGGAGGTGACGTAGGTGCCATCGCCCTGGCGCGTCTCGAGCACACCCATCACGCTGAGGGCACGAACCCCCTCTCGCAGTGAGCCGCGCGAGACGCCGAGCGCCTCGGCGAGGTCCTTTTCGATGGGCAGTCGCGAACCGGGTCCGAGCTCGCCCGCGGTGATCATCTGCTTGATGCCCTGGAGCACGACGTCGGTCTGAGAGCGGCTTTCGGGGCCTGCGGATGCGCCTGCCGAATCGGTTGCGAGGGACGTCATCCACTCATTGTAGGGCGGCACTCTCGTTCGGATGCGGAAGCGCAATGTCAGTTATAGGTCTGATCTATACCCGGCATGGGTTCGAATCGCGGATATGCTGGTCGTTAGCGCGGCCAAACATCCGATCTTAAGGCCCTCGCTTCGTGTTCCGACTCAAAGGAGAGTTCATGCCAGCCCCCGCAACGACGACAGACACGACGCTCGTCGTCACTGCCCTCCGGCCGGTGCTGCTCTCCGCGCGATACGCGCCCGGGGAGGAGCTCACCTGGGTGGGTGGCACCATCCGCTCCTGGGACGCGGCGCTCGTCGAAGTGACGCTCTCCGATGGAACGACGGGCCTCGGCGAAGCGGGCGCCGGCATCATGGCCGCATCCGCCGTCCCCGGCATCGTGGATTCGTTCGCGCGCTACCTGGTGGGGGAGCCGCTCGGCCATCCGCTCGAGGTCGGCGACCACCTGCGCGCGTACACCGCGTTCTGGTCGCGGGGCGGCATCCTGAACGGCGTCGCCGGCGCCATCGAGACGGCCTGCGTGGACGCGGTGGCCAAGCGCGCTGGCGTGCCCGCATACGAGCTGCTCGGCGGCCTGCAGCGCCCGTCGATCGAGACCTACGCGAGCGGAGGCCTTGGCACGACCTTCGATGAAATCGCCGACTGGATGTTCGCCCAGGTGAAGGCGGGATTCGGAACCGTGAAATTCCGGGCGATGCGCGATCCCGATACGACCATCCGGCTGCTGGACAGTGTGGTGCCCAAGTTGCCGGACGGCATCCGGTTTGTACTCGACGCGGTACAGGGGTGCGCCTCGGCACCGTGGAGCGAAGAAGACGCGATCCGAGTCGGTCGCGAGGTGGCACACTTCGGTGCGCGCTGGTACGAGGAGCCCTGCCAGGCCGACAACGTCTCGGGCTACGCTCGCGTGCGTGCCGCGCTGGACGTGCCCGTGTCCGGAGTCGAATCAAACGGGACGGTGCGGGAGTTTGCCGAGCTGATTGCCGCGGGTGGCGTCGACGTCGCCCAGCCCGACGTGACGTTCGTCGGCGGCCCGCGCGCGTTTTCCGAAGTGTCCGCCCTTGCCACGGACGCGGGCATCGCGGTCGTTCCCCATGTCTGGGGGAGCGGAGTCACCTTCTCAGCCAACCTTCACACCGTGCTTGCCCAGCCGAACGTCGAGCTGTTCGAGTACTGCACGCTGCCAAACCCGCTGCGCGATGCACTTCTGGTCGAGCCGCCGGCCTTTGCGGGCGGCGTGCTGACGGCGCCGACCCAGCCGGGGCTCGGTGTGGAATTGACGCCCGAGCTCGAAGCGGCGTTCCCGTTCGTTGCCGGAGGTGGCCATGTCATCCGCTAGTCCGCTGGCCCCTGGGCTGCTCGCCGGAGACGAATTGCTCACGTCCGCCATGATCAGTGACTCGCTGGATGCAGCGGGGCTCCGCTCCCAGGTGCTGCGGGAGCGGCTCGCGCCGGTGGTGCCTGGCTCGCGCGCGTTCGGTCGGGCGACAACAGCGCGATTCCTGCCCTCGACCGACGACAATCCGGACGACCCGTACGGGGCGGCGATCGACTACATCTCGGGCGTCACCCCGGGCGAGTTCATTGTGATCGCAACGGACGAGAGCAACGACTCCGCATTCTGGGGCGAGTTGTTCAGCGCCGCGGCGATCGGCGCCGGTTCGGTCGGCGTTCTCACCGATGGCAACCTCCGTGATACGGCCAGGATCGCCGGGCTCGGTTTCCCCGCGTTCTCGCGGTCCCGGCGACCCATCGACTTCCGGATGCGCCTGGCCATTTCCGAGACCGCAACCACCGTCACGATCGGCGGTGTCGAGATCGCGCAGGGCGACCTGGTCATCGCAGACGACGATGGCGTCGTCGTCATCCCACAGGCGCGCGAGGGCGAGGTGCTCGCCCTGGCTCGCGAGCGAGCATCCCGTGAATCGACTGTTCTCGCTGAACTTCTCGGTGGCCAGACGCTCCGTGCCGTCTGGGACCGCCACCGGGTCCTGTAGCAACGGTTTCTCGAGGAAGGATGCCCATGATCATCGACGCCCACCAGCACGTCTGGGATCTCACGAAAGCGGAATACACCTGGCTCACGCCCGACTACGGGCCGATCTACCGCACCATCGAGATGGATGAGGTGAAGCCGTCGCTCGCTCGCGCGGGGGTCGACGGCACGGTGCTCGTGCAGTCCGCGGACAATGCGGAGGACACCGCGAACATGCTGGCGGTTGCAGCGGATAACCCCGTGGTGGTCGGAGTGGTCGCCTATGTGCCACTCGACCGGCCGGACGACGCCGCCGCACAGCTCGAGGTGCTGCGCCGGGATCCGCTGGTTGTGGGCGTTCGCAACCTCATTCACGAGATTCCCGACCCGGACTGGCTGCTGCGCCCGGAGGTTGACGAGGGCCTCGGCGTGCTGGAAGCGGCGGGAGTTCCGTTCGATCTGGTGGCCGTCCTGCCGCGCCACCTGGAGCTCGTTCCCATCATTTCCGAGCGGCATCCCCGGCTTAACATCGTTATCGATCACCTGGCCAAGCCGCCGATCGGTCTTGCGGATCGCGAACCGTGGTGGAGCCTCATTGCCGCGACGGCGGCCAACCCCCGCGTCTTCGGCAAGGTGAGCGGCCTGTACTCGGCGACAGCGGATCCCGCGGCCTGGACGGCCGAGCAGGTGCGG
Source organism: Glaciihabitans sp. (assembly GCA_025464095.1). Classification (GTDB taxonomy): domain Bacteria; phylum Actinomycetota; class Actinomycetes; order Actinomycetales; family Microbacteriaceae; genus RYN-84. Next base: position 25,684 of record JAODMF010000020.1, on the reverse strand, counting down.
CCCTTCCTCGACCATGCGCTCGACGTCTTCGGCCCCTCGCGACTGATGTACGGAGGCGATTGGCCGGTCTCGCTGATCGCTGGCGGCTATGACCGCGTGTGGGACGGTCTCTCCGGGCTGTTCGCCGGGCTCCGCCCGGAGGAGCGGGACCAGATTCTCGGAGCGACCGCAAAAGCGTTCTATCGGTTGAGCGAGCAGCGGCTTGCCTCCGCGGCGGCTCTCACTCGCGAATAATCCAATCTCTGCGTCTCAGTCGACCGGTAAAGTGCCGATTTGCGAACGATTCTCGCCGCAAACGTTGCCATTCATCTGATCTATAGTACGATTGCGACCGGCAGTACTCCGCGCAACCTGAACTGCTCAAACGTTTGCTTAGTCGGTAAATTGCGGATAGCGTTTGAGCATTGAGGCCGAGTGCCACCGAGTTGTACCAAGCGGCAGATTCACGACGGCGTGTTCCTTGCGCCACAACAACACAAGGAGTGTCAATGAAGACAAGAAAGCTGTTGTCGGTAACGACGGCCGTCGCGACTCTCGCGATCGCCGGACTTGCCCTCTCCGGCTGCTCCGGCGGAACGACCTCGCCGAGCACCGGTGGCAATCAGACCGACTCCGGCGGAAAGATCACGGTGTGGGTCGACCCGCCGCGTGTTCCCGCTGCAGACGCATTCAAGAAGGCGCACCCCGAGGTGCCGATCAACATCGTCCAGATCGACGGCACCGTTGGCGGCAAGACAGTGCAGCAGCAGTTCGCCCAGTTCGATGCGGCGAAGAAGGGATGGCCAGACGCAATCTTCTTCCCGTCCAACGACGACATCGCGTGGGCGACCTCGGCGAAGAGCGGCTACGCGGCGGACATGACGAAGGCCATGCCCGACACCGTCGCCGGCTATGACCCCGCGGTTCTCGCCATGTGCAACATCGGAGGCGCAATCCGCTGCCTGCGGAACGACGCTGCACCGGACGTGTTCTGGTACAACGCGAAGTTTTTCAAGCAGTACGGCTACACGGTTCCGACGACCTGGGAAGAGTACGCCACCCTCGGCGCGCAGATCGCAAAGGAGCACCCCGGCTACGTGAGCGGGTTCACGGGCGACGCCTATGCTCCCGACCGCTACCTCTGGGCATCCGATTGCCCGACCAACACGACGGTCACCGAGACAAAGGTTCTCATCAACCTCAACGACCCGAAGTGCGTGCGCGCCAAGGACCTGCTGACGACGCTCACCGACGCGAAGGCACTGTCGACAGATGGCATCTTCGACGCGGACGCTGCCAAGGTCGGTCCGAAGATGGTGATGAGCCCCGGCGCAGTCTGGTGGGGCGACTACCTGTTCAAGCAGACCTGGAAGATCGCCAAGGGCACCATGACCGCGGTCGCTCCGCTGACCTGGAAGGGCGAGTCACAGCCGTCCACCGGTGACGAGGGTGGCGGACTGTGGGGCCTGTCGTCGCACATCAAGGGCAAGGAACTCGCGAACGCCAAGGTGTTCATGAAGTTCGTCGTGAGTGACCCGGCCTGGCAGGTCGAGCTCTCGACCGGTCTCCCCGCGTTCAAGGGTGCCCAGGATGCCTGGATCGCCAAGCAGTCGGCCTCCGACTACTACGCGGACACCGCAACGACGTTCGCGTCATTCAAGCCGGCGATCAGCGCAGTGCCCGGCGACCACAAGTACCAGCTGTACAACACGGGCAGCGTGTGGACGGAAACGGTCGCGCCCGCCCTGGTCTCAGGCAAGAGCTTCGGCGACGCCTGGACCGCGTTTGGTACCGACCTCCTCAACCAGGCGAAATCGCAGGGTTACACGGTGGTCACCTCGAAGTAGTAGCTCCACCTGAACCGGTTGGGCGTGCGGGATTTCCGTCCCGCACCCCCAATCCTGTCCGCAGTAGGCTCGGATCGGTGAGATCCGTACTTCTGTTAGCCCGACGAATCAGTTACTCCAAGGACGCAGTGCATGAGTTCCGGAACAGCAACCCGACCGCTAACCGCTCGGCCAACCGAGCAGCGAAAACGCACGGTCGGCGGCCGAAGGCGGCTTCTTCGCCGCATTGAAACCCGCGGCGCCTGGACGCTGCTGGCACCGTACCTGGTGCTGCTGCTCATCGCGGGTGTCATCCCGATCTGTTACGCGATCTACGTCAGCCTGCAGGTCACGCCAACGAACCTTCAGCCGAACCTCACCGGCTTCGGCGGGGGCCAGGCGTTCGTCACCGCCCTCAGCGACTACCGCTTCTTCACGACTTTCGCCAACATCTTCTCGGTGTTGATCATCTGGCTGCCGATCATGATCATCGGCATCGTCGGGCTCGCACTGCTGGTGCATTCCAGTCCCGGCCGCTTCGGCAACGCGATGCGCTTCATCTACTACATTCCGGGTGCCCTCGCCGGAGTCGCAAACCTCATGCTCTGGGTGTACCTGCTCAATCCGTCACAGTCGCCGATCGGCGGCTTCTGGCACATGCTGGGCTTCAGCACCATCAAGGCGGTCGTTGCCACGCCGGGCACCCTGCCGGCCATCCTGACCGCGATGCTGTTCTTCCAGGGCATCGGTACCTGGGTTGTCATCGTGAACGGCGGCCTCAACGGCATCCCCGAGGAGATCTTCGAGGCGGCCAGCATCGATGGTGCGAACGCCTGGCATCTCGCGTGGCACATCAAGCTGCCGCTCATCCGGCCGTGGATCGGATACGCGGCACTCATGAACCTTGCCTACGGATTCCAACTGTTCCTGGAGCCATACCTGCTCGACCAGGTCGCCGGCGGTGCGCTTCCCGACCAATACACGCCGACCCAGCTCGGGTTCTGGTTCGCGTTCTCGAACGGCAACTTTCCCGCAGCCGCGGCCATGTCGCTCATTGTTCTTGTCATCACGCTCGCGATCGGACTCATCATCGTCTTCCGCAGCGGCCTGTTCGGCGAGGAGGAAAAGTAAATGTCTGACAGAGCGCTTATTCGCGAAGCATCCATCGAGAATCAGACCCACGAGATCGTGGGTGGTCGGCACTGGTCGCCGGGGCGTATCGCGCGGCTGGCAACCATGAGCCTCGTCGCCGCGGCCTTCGTCTTTCCGATCCTCGGATTCATTGCCGTCGCGTTCCGCAGCGATGCGGGAGTCGCCAGCGGCGCCGGGGGCTTCCTCGGACTCGGCGACATCTCGATCAGCAACGTGGTGAGCAGCTGGGGCCAGATCATGGGCTTTGGCGGCAGCGAGAACCGGGGCGTCTTCCTCCAGTGGATGGGCAACTCGCTCTTCGTATCGGTTGGCGGCGCCCTGCTCGCGGTGATCGCGGCTATTCCGGCCGGCTACGCGCTGGCTCGCCTGCGCTTTCGGTTTCGGCGCTCAATGCTCGTGGTCACCCTGCTGACCATGGTGATGCCGAACACCGTGCTGGTCATCCCGCTGTTCCTCGAGGTGAACGCGGTGGGTGCCGTCGGCCAGCTGTGGCCGGTGCTGCTCATCATGGGGTTCTTCCCGTTTGGCGTGTACCTGTCGTACATCCATTTCATGACGACGATGCCGCCGGAACTGGTCGAGGCCGCACGCATCGACGGCCTTGGCGAGGTCGCGATCTTCTTCCAGGTCGCGGCGCCGATCTCCCGCCAGGCGATCGCGCTCGTCGCCTTCTTTGCCTTCGTGGCGAACTGGACGAACTTCTTCCTGCCGCTGGCGCTGCTGACGTCGAACTTCAACGCGAAGACGGTGTCGATCGGCATCCAGGACCTGATCGGATCGAGTCCGCTGTTCAACCCGACCACCGCCGCGGGACTCGACGTGAAGCTGTACATGCCCGAGCTCGCGCTCGCGACATTCGTCACCATGGTGCCGCTGCTGATCGTTTTCATCGGCGCCCAGCGATTCCTGATGCGCGGGCAGACGGTCGGAGCGGTCAAGGGGTAATCCATGACGGACGTCGAGGTGCCCGGCCTTCCGGAGTTTTCGCCCGCAGAGGCATACACGCTTACTCTTCCTGAGCGCCCGCGACCGATCGTGCTGATCGGTGCGGGCGGGATCGTGCGTGACGCGCACCTGCCTGCCTACCGGAAGGCGGGCTTTGCCGTCGCGGTGATCTGCGACCGTGACCGCGGGCGGGCGGAGGCGCTCGCGGCGGAGTATGGCATCCCCCTCGTCGTCGAGTCGGTCGCGGAGGCCGTTGCTGCGGCCCCGAGCGACGCGGTGTTCGACCTTGCCCTGGTGCCCGACCAGTTCGTTTCGGCCCTCGAAGCGTTACCAGACGGAGCGGCCGTACTCATCCAGAAGCCGCTGGGCAATACGCTCGCCGAGGCCCGCGTGCTGCTCGAGATCTGCCATCGCAAGCAACTCGTCGCCGCGGTGAACACCCAGCTGCGCTTCGCGCCGTACGTTGCCCAGGCGCGCGCGTTCATCGCGTCCGGTGCGATCGGCGAGCTGTACGACCTGGAGATTCGCGTGTCGGTGAACACGCCGTGGGACATGTTCCCTTTCGTCTTCGGCATGGACCGGCTCGAACTGAACATGCACAGCGTTCACTATCTCGACCTCGTGCGATCCTTTCTCGGCAACCCCACCGGGGTGAGCGCGGTGACGAAGCGGAACCCGCGCAAGCCCGACATCGCGAACACGCGATCGACGATCCTGCTGCGCTATGCGGATCGTCCCCTGCGGGTGACCGTCAGCGCGAACCATGACCACGAGTACGGCTCCAAATATGAGGAGAGCTACATCAAATGGGAGGGCACACGGGGCGCGGTTCGCGCGCAGATGGGCCTGTTGCTCGACTACCCGACCGGTGGTGAGGACCGCCTCGAGTACCAGCTGCTCGACGCGAAGGAAAAAGGCTGGCAGCCGATTCCGTTCGAGGGTTCCTGGTTTCCGGATGCTTTCATCGGCTCCATGGGGGCGCTGCAGCGGTACCTCGACGGCTCCGTTCCCACGCTGCCGACCAGCGTCGACGACATCTTCTGCACCATGGCGGTCGTCGAGGCCGCCTACGAGTCCGAGGACCGAGAAGGCGTCGCGCCCGCCTACGAGCCCTGAGGGCCCCACGACAGAAACTCCACAACAGAAACGGGACCTGCATGATCCGCATCGCATCCGTCATCGGCCTGCCACCGGAGAACGTCGAGGAGTACGAGCGCCTGCACGCGGCGGTGTGGCCGGGCGTGCTCGATCGTCTCGCGCAGAGCCACATGACGAACTATTCGATCTACCGTCACGGCGACCTGCTGTTCTCCTACCTGGAGTACACCGGCGACGACCTCGCCGCCGACAATGCCGCGGTCGCAGCCGACCCGATCACACAGGACTGGTGGAGGCTGTGCGAGCCGCTGCAGCGCCCGCTCGCCGACCGCGCCGAGGGCGAGTGGTGGAAGACCCTGCCTGAAATTTTCCACACCGACTGACCCGCGGCACCGGCACAGAGCACCGGGGATGCGGAATCATGGACGATTCCCGCATCCCCGAACCCTGCCGATCGAGCCCAGCCAAACGCATTCCGGCTGGGTGATCGCCGTGAAATGGTATCGCGCGATCAGCGCAGCATCAGATCGATCGTTCGGTACGCGTTTGCGAGGATGGTCAGCACCGGGTTCACGCCGCCATTGGTCACGTGCACGGAGCCGTCGGCGATGCGCAGGTTGTCGTGTCCCCAGACGCGGCCCTCGGGATCCACTACCGAGTCGCGCGGATCAGAACCCATGCGACACGTCCCGGCCTGGTGCTGGCCGCCGCTGGGTCCCGCGTCGGTGCGGGCATCCGGAAACTGCACGATCGTGGCTGCGCCGCTGGCCCGCAGCCACTCGGTCGAGCGGTCGGCGAGAAAGCGCTGCGTGCGAACGTCTTCCGGGTGCAGCCCGCCGGAGAGGGCCGCGACAGCATTCCCGAATCGATCACGTACCGCGTGATCAAGGCGAACGCGGGCATCCGCCGTCGACACCTCCTGGGCGGGGCCCATGACGCGCTGCATGCGCGACGCGAGGTGCCGCATCCCGCGCTTCGCCTCGAGGCCACCCGCGGGGATGAGGCCGGCCGACCTCAGGTAGGCGTACGTGTTAACCGGGGTCGGTACGAACTCGTTGGCGAGCATGCCGCCGCCGACGATGTTCGCATTGCCGTGGCGGTAGTCGCAGGTGGCGATCGACGGACCGGGTCCGAGCAGGTCGACCACCTCCTCGTCGAAGATCGCGAGCGCGCCGCCGTAGAGGTGGCCCTGCAGGTGACGACCGACCTGGTCGGCATTGTTGCCGATTCCCTGTGGCTCGCGTTCCGACCTGCTCGCCAGCAGCAGCCGCGCCGTCTCGACCGCGGCCGCGGCGAGCACGACGTCGGCCGCGAGGATGTCGCGGCGCCAGACCGCCCCGTCGCGTTCGCCGACGACACGGACACCGGTCACCCGGCCCGCAGCGTCGGTAAGGATGGCCTCCGCGGTCGTCGAGAGCACGAGGTCGGCTCGGCCGCTGTCGAGCGCCCGCGCGAGCGCGGTGTTCTGGCTGCCATTCTTCGCGTCGATGGGGCAGGCGAATCCGACGCACTGGGCGCACTGTTCACAGGCAGGGCGGCCGTTGTACGCGATCGAATTGATCAGGAGCGGCACCGGCAGCGTGCTCAGCCCGAGCGACTCGGCTCCCGCCCGCAGCACCCGTGCCGCGGCGGTTGATGGCAGCGGCGGCATCGGGTAGTCGCGTGATCGCGGGCCGCCCGCGCTGTCGCCGATGGCGGTTCCGCTGACGCCGATCTCATGCTCGGCTCGTGTGTAGAACGGCTCGAGATCGTCATAGGAGATCGGCCAGTCGGCGAGGGCGCTGCCGGTCGGCGTGCCGTAGGTGGATGCCATGCGGAAGTCCTCTGGCGTGAACCGCCAGGCCTGTGCCCCGTACACCCGTGTGCCTCCGCCCGCGGTGATGGCGTTGTTGCCCCACCGCAGGTCGGGCGGGCCCACGGTGAGCGTTGTGCCGGCGACGTCGACCGTGCGCGGGTTGCCCGCGGACGGCGGCCCGGCGAGCGAGTCGAGCCCGGTGGTCGTGCGCGGATTGCGCAGGTGGTCGCGGGCCAGGTCGAGCTGGTCCGGCCAGTCGCCGGCCTCCACGACGAGCACCCGCCGGCCGGCAGCCGTGAGCAGTTGCGCGGCAACGCCGCCGCCCGCTCCCGAACCCACGATGATGGCGTCGTAGCGCTCGTCGAGCTGCGATGGCAGCCGGATGCCGGTGGCCGGCTTCGGCGCACCGAGCGGCGCGCGCCATCCACCCGCCGGTTCCGGGCGCCAGCCGATCATGCGCCAGGACTCCGCGTCGCGGTTGCCGCCGTTCGCGGGATCGGCGAAGTATCCGGCCACCACGAGCTCCGTGAACCAGAGCTGCTCCTCGTCGTCCGCTGCGCCGGCGGCAATTGCGCGCAGGCGCGGAAGCCAGTCCGGGCGGTCGGCGAGCATCCGGGACAGAAACTCCAGCCCCCCGCTCGCACTCGCGGAGGGGTAGTCGTCTGCGGGAACGATCGCGTCGACGAGACCGCGCAGGGCTGTTTGCTCGGCCTCGGAAAATTCGAGGCCAGGGCCGTTGGTCATCGTTGACGCCTCTCTGGCGGGGTCGGTGAAGTCATCCTAAAACTTCCTGTTGCGAAATGTAAATCTTGTGCTACATTTCAACTGTTTGCGAGTGAGTACTGTTTACGAACATTCGCTTTTACACAGGAGTAAGGGCGCGATCACCCGCGAGCGGCTCCGTTACAGAGAGGTAAAACAATGAGGTTTGGCGCATCGATCTGGCCGTGGAGATGGGACACCCCCTACGACAAAGCCGTCAAGCGAATCGGCGATGCGGGCTTCCGCGCCACCGAACTGATCGCCTGGACGCCTGAGGCACTCGACGAGTACTACACACCGGACACCATCAAGAAACTGAAAGACGTCCTCGCCAGCGAAGACATGGTGCTCTCCCAGTTCGTCGTGAACAACAAGGGCGCCGCGAGCGACGACAGGGCCGTTCGGCAGCGCTCGATCGACATGTTCAAGAAGGGCGTCGACACCGGTGTCGCCCTCGGGGCGACGATCATCAACACCGTCACGCACCTGCCGTTCGAACTGCCCTACCCGGTGATCACCGACCGCCCACACGTGCAGACGTTCTCCCTCGATGTGCCCTCCGGCCTCGACTGGAACAGGAACTGGGACGAGTACGTCGTCACCATCCGCGAACTGGCCGAGTACGCCGGTGCCGCCGGCGTGAAGTACAGCGTCGAGCCGCATCCCTTCCGCTACGGCGGCAACGTCGAGGGGCTGCTTCGGCTGCTCGAGGCCGTCGACTCGAAGTACCTGGGCGTGAACCTCGATCCGAGCCACTTGTTCCCGATCGGTGACCTGCCTCACATCGCCATCCTGCGCCTCGCGCCGCACGTGCTGCATTGCCACTTCTCCGACAACGACGGCGAAACCAATGTCCACTGGCGTCCGGGAATGGGCAAGATCAACTGGACCCACGTGATGCAGGCACTCAAGGACACCAACTACACGGGCGTCGTCTCGCTGGAGTTCGAGGACATCCCCGGCGTCTCCCGTGGCGTCGAGAACGTTCCCGGTGTCTACAAGGGAAACGCGGATGCCACCGAGGGCTTCGAAGACGAGTACAAGATCGCGCTCGCCTACCTCACCGGCATCGCCCACGAGGTCGGTCTGCCGGTCGAGTAGGCCGCAGATACAGCCGCCCATGGCCACCCCCGTGCTTCCCTCCGGTGCCCGGATCCAGCTCGCGTTGGATCGGACGTCACTGCGCGAATCGCTGACCCTCCTGGGTACGCTCGCCGGGCGTCCGTCGCGGGTGGAAGTGGGCACACCCCTGTTCCTCTCGGAGGGCGCGGAAGCAATCCGCGCCGTCCGGGAGGCCATGGGGCCCGGGGTGACCGTCGTCGCCGACGCGAAGATCTGCGACGCGGGGGAGCGCATCGCCTCCTTCGCGTTCGACGCCGGAGCGGACGTGGTCACCGTGATCGGCGCTGTCATCAGCGACAAGACATGGGCCGGGGTCGTGTCAGCCGCATCCGCAGCCGGTCCCTCGAGCCGCATCATGATCGACGCGATCGGGTGGGAGGTCGACGAGAGCGTGCTCGCGCGCCGGCTCGACACTGCCGCAGCAGCGGGAATCGAGGTCGAGCTCTGCGCACACCGCCACGGCGAGGCCATGCCCGCAGAATTCGAACAGCTGGCGGCGTCGCTCGCCTCCGCGCCCGCGCTCACGCGAGTCGTCGCGGGCAGCATCTCCGCCGGCGAAGCGCGACCGGCCGTCGACGCCGGGTTCGACATCCTCATTGTCGGTTCGGGCATCCAGGACAGCCTCGACCCGGTGGCGGCGTGGAACAACTTCGTCGATCACCTCGACTCGGCGGTGACGGCATGAGCTCCGCGCAGGACGCCGTCGTGGTCGCGGTCGACATCGGTTCCAGCGGCGTGCGGGCCTTCGCATTCGCTGCCGACCTCACTGTCGCCGCAACGGCGGAACGCGCGTTCGTCACCCTCGTCGACGATTCCGGTCGCTCGGCGCACGACTGGGATGAGGTGCTCGCCAACACCATCGCCTGCATCGCCGACGTCGCCGCCAGCTCGTTCGTCGCCGCCATCGTGCTCTCGGGCACGGCGAGCTGTGTCGCGGCATCCGTCGGATCGGGTGCGACCCGTCAGATCGTCGGCGACGTCCTGCTCTGGTCGGACGCCCGCTCTGCCGCGCATGCGGCCCAAACTCGCCAGGCGCAGGTCGACGGCTATCCGCGCACGCTCTGCCCGGCGCACCTCTCGTACTGGCCCGCGAAATTGCTGTGGTTGCGCGCCACCTCGTCCACGCCGCTCAGCTTTGCCGGGGCGAAGGACTACGTGTTCGAACACCTCACCGGCAGGTTCTGGACCGACCCGATGAGCGCGGCCGCGACCGGCATCTTCGACTCCGCCCTGTGGCGCTGGGACGAAGAGCTCCTCGCCGCAGCGGGTATCTGCGAATCGCAGCTGCCCGCGGTGAGGGATGCGACCGAGGTCGCGACCCTGCGCGGTGAGCTCGCAGCGGCGCTGGGAATGGCCGCCGATACGCCGGTGGTGCTCGGTGGAATGGACGGTCCCCTCGCCCAGCTGGGCGCCGGTGGCTTCGGCACGGACTCGGCCAGCTGCACGGTCGGCACGAGCATCGCCTATCGAACGGGCGTGGATGCACGGGTCGTCGACGCTGGAGCACGCGTGTGGTGCTACCCGGTCTTCCGTGACTTCTGGGTGCTCGGCGGCGCGGGGAGCAACGGCGGCAATGTGCTCAGCTACACCGCGGGCATCGTCGGCAACGGGGTAGGCGCCGCGGTGAGCGATGCCTTCGACCGGCCGTCGGATCCCGCCCTCGTCTTCCTTCCCTATGTCTGGGGCGAGCGCGCTCCGCTCTGGCGCGACGAGCTGCGCGGCGCGATTGTCGGCCTCGGCCCGCACCACACTGCCGCGGATCTCAATCGTGCAGCGCTCGACGGGATCGCCATCCTGTTGCTGGAACTCGCTGCGGCGGTCATGAGTCTCGGCGGCATCCCGAGCCGGGTGTACCTGACCGGCGGCTTCCTGCGCAATGATGCCTGGGCACAACTGATGACCGACGCGCTGGGCCGCGAAACCTGCGTGCCGGAGCCCGAGTACGCGACCGCGAACGGCGCCGCCATTCTCGGCTGGCTGGCCCTCGGCACAGACCGCGCGGATGTCGCCTCACGCCCCGCGGTGGACCGGCGGATGCCGAGCCCCGCGATCCACTCGCAGCTGCAGGAACGCGCCGTGCGCGCTCGCCGCGTGCGTGACGCTCTCTACCCCGTCGGAGGACTCCGATGAACGTCCCAGTGATCGGCCTCGAGCCGGTTCCCACCAGACTTTCCGGTTGCAGCCGGAAGGGCGTCATCCGCCGCGATGTCGCAAGCAGCACAACTCTCGCATCAATCCGGGCGAGCCACGCAGGTGGCTTACTCTCGTCAAGGAGGACGTAATGCATTCCAGAAAGAAAGCCATGCTCACCGCAACGGTCAGCGCCTCGCTGCTGGTCGTGGCGGCCCTCGCCGGCTGCTCCAGCACGCCATCCAGCACGCCGAATTCCGGTGCCGCCGGCGGCAAGACGACCTTCAATCTCGCCGGGGTCGCCGCCTATACGCAGGACCCGTTTTGGGCATCCCTGCAGTGTGGTGCCACGAAGCAGGCGGAGGCCATGGGATCGAAGATCACCTGGTACTCGTCGGCCAGCGACACCTCGAGCGCCACGCAGCAGGCGAACTACAACGCCGCGCTGCTGACCAAGCCGGATGCCCTGCTCCTCGCCTCATGGCAGGTCGGCACCTTCTCCACCCAGGTGAAAGACCTGATGGCGAAGGGCACTCCGGTCATCGGCGTGAACAGCACCATCACCCCGGCGACGGAGCGGGTGCTGTTCGTGAACGGCGAAGACAACTCGGAGTTCGTCAAGTACATCGCCAACGAGATGAAGGGCCAGAGCGGCACCATCGGCGTTCTCGGCGGAGTCGCCGGTGACGCTGGTGCGATCGCTCGCTGGAAGCCGGTCATCGACCAGCTGAAGGCCGTGGCGCCGAACCTCAAGCCACTGCCCACCCAGTACGACGACTTCGACCGCACCAAGTCGAGCACCGTCGCATCGGCACTGATCGTCGCCCACCCGGACCTGAAGGCGCTGTACGCGATCTCCGGGCCCGAGGGTGAGGGTGCAGCGAACGCGGTAGCGCAGGCCGGAAAGAGCGGCCAGATCAAGGTCTACTCCTACGGGGCGAACGAGGCTGAGGTCGCAGGCCTGAAGAGCGGCGTGTTCAGCGCTCTTGAGGGACAGCCGGCTTACGGTCTCGGCGTCGAGGGCGTGAAGGCCGCAATCTCGTACCTGAAGACGGCAAAGCCGGGGGCTCCGGTTCCCCAGCTGAACCCGGTCACCGTCAACGTTCCGCTCAAGGTGCTCACCAAGGCGAACGTGGACGACCCGGCAAACGTCACCTTCCTCCAGAAGTCGACCTGTAACTAAGTACCGGTGAGAGCGGGGATGCGCCGACAGGTGGCGCATCCCCGCGATCGCGGTTCCCATGTCAGGGTCGCCAGTTACCCGCGGGCCGTACCAAAACGGCCTGCGCACGCGCCGCGAGATCATCGCGTCGGCGGCGCGCATCTTCGCCACGTACGGCTACGCCGGCGGATCCCTTCGCCAGATAGCCGGTGACGTTGGAGTCACACCGGCGGCACTCGCGCGTCATTTCGACAATAAAGAGGGACTCCTCGCCGCCGTTCTCGAGTCATGGGACCGCGAGACGGACGCGCGGATTCCCCCCGATGCCCGAGGCATCTCCTACTTCTACCGGGTTCTCGGAACCATCGCGCACAACCGCGAGGACCGCGGCCTGGTCGAGCTCCTGCTCACGCTGAGCGCGGAGGCGTCGAATGTCGATCACCCGGCTCGGCCCTTCATCCAGGACCGGTACGAGCGCGTGATCGCACGCGGTGTCGAGTGCCTGACCGAAGCGCGGGACGCGGGGGAGGTGCTCCGGCTCGACGACGCCGCCATCGCCGCGGAGGTGCGGTTGCTGTACGCGACGATGGACGGCATCCAGCTCCAGTGGCTGCTGAACCCGAGCATCGACACCCTGGCCATCTTCCGGAGGTCGCTCACCGCAACCGTGTCGAGGTGGGCTGGATACCCTGTCCATATCCCCCCGGATGCGCTCCCGGCTGCTGCACCCCGTGAATAGTTGACGAATATTGACAGTTGACGAGTGCATACTTTACGCTGAACCCAGCACGGCGCCGCTGAAGCTTCGCCGCCGCCCACACCAAGCCCTCAACGAGGAGGATGACTGTGACCAGTCAGCACGACGGCACCAGGCACGCGGGAAAAGTGCCCCAGGAGAAGCCCGGCTTCGACATCGCCATATCGGGTCGGCACATCGCCAAGAAGTTCGGTCACGTGCAGGCACTGACCGACGCGAGCGTCACCGTTCATGCCGGTGAGGTCGTCGCCCTGTTCGGCGACAATGGCGCCGGCAAGTCCACCTTCCTGAAGACCCTCCTCGGCATGATCAAGCCGGACGCGGGCGAGTTCATCGTCGCCGACCAGGAGGTCTCGTTCCAGAGCATCCGCGACGCGCAGGAGCGCGGAGTCGAGGCGGTGCACCAGGACCTCGCCCTCGCGCCGGACCTGTCGGTCGTCGACAACATGTTCCTCGGCAACGAGCTGCTCTCGCGCGGGTTGCTCGGCAGGCTCGGCGTGCTCGACCGCAAGGAGATGACCGAGCGGGCGGACCAGGCGCTGCGCGACCTGTCGATCAAGCTCCCCTCGCTGAAGGTGGACATCAGCGCTCTCTCCGGAGGCCAGAAGCAAGCGCTCGCCGTCGCCCGTGCCGTCATGTGGGGCCACACGGCGGTTCTCATGGATGAGCCAACGGCAGCACTCGGAGCCCGCCAGAGCGCGATCGTCTGCGATCTCATGCGCACGGTGGCCGAGCGCGGCCTCGGCGTACTGGTCGTCTCGCACGACCTTCCCCGCGTTCTCAAGGTGGCCGACCGGGTCACGATCCTCTGGCGCGGAACGACCGCGCTGGAATCCCCCGCAGCGGACCTCACGGTTCCTGAAGTCGTAGCCACGATGGTCGGCTACGGAAAGGATGCAGCAGCGTGAGCACCGCGATCTCCCCCAAGAGCAAGGCGTCTGAACCCGAGATCGACCCGGACCTGCGCGCGGTCAAGCCGCAGAGCCTGATGCGCCGGCTGTTCCGGTCGACCGGCTCGTACATTCTCGTCCTCGACGTGCTGCTGATCATCGCGTTCGGTTTCGCATCGAACAACTTCGTGTTCTGGAGCGCCCAGAACGTACAGGCGCTGCTCATCAATGGAACGGAAGCACTGCTACTCGCTCTCGGCCTCGCCATGCTCCTCGGTGCGGGCGCCTTCGACCTGTCGATCGGCTCGAACCTGGTGCTGTCGTCGGTGCTGGGCGCGTCCACCATCAAGGCCCTGGCCGGTGCCCCGGATGCCGCAGGCAACTACCCGAACCTCGGTGTCGCCATCGCGCTCGGCGCAGTCGTCTGCGTTGCCACCGGGGTGGTCTACGGAATCGTCAACGGCATCCTGATCGCCTACTTCGACATCAACTCGCTGATAGCGACGCTGGGCACGATGGGCGTCGGCACGGGCGTCGCGCTGGTCATCACGCAGGGCGGCGACATCACGGGCGTTCCGATTCCGCTGCAGGAACATTTCGGGCTCGCATCGTTCCTCTCTATTCCGTACCCCACGATGATCGCGGTCGTCGCGGCCATCGCGCTCTTCCTGCTGCTGCGGTTCACGCGGTACGGGATGCGCACCCTCGCCCTCGGATCGGAGCGAACCTCGGCCGAACGCGCCGGTATCCGGGTCAAGCCGCAGCTCGTTTCGCTCGCGGCCATCGCGGGCGGCCTGTGCGGAATCGCCGGGTTCATCGATATCTCGCGCTACGGGTCGACCGCCGAGGCCGGGCACGTGCAAGACCCGCTCGTTGCAATCACCGCCGTCGTCATCGGCGGAACCCTCATCGAGGGTGGCCGGGTCAGCATCATCGGCGTCATCTGGGGAACCGTGCTCGCCGTCGTTCTGCAGACCGGCCTGATCATCATCGGGGTGCCGTCGTTCTACCAGCTGATTGCCGTTGGACTCGTCCTCATCATCGCCGTCGGAATCGACCGCTACCGGGTTCGCCACCGCGGCGACCGGTAGTCGTCGCCCGCCCCTCCCACAGAACAGAACAGAACAGAACAGGAACTACAGCCATGCCCGCAACACTTCTCATCGGCACGTATACCGAGAAGCTTCCGCACGTCGACGGTCACGCCGCCGGCATCCTCCAGGCGCAGTACGACGACGGCGCGGTGAGTGCAAACGTCGTGCTTGCCGAGGTGCGGAACCCGTCGTGGCTGACAACCACGCCTGACGGGCGGTTCCTCTATGCGGTCGTCGAGACCAAGGAGTTCGAGGGGCAGGAGGGCGGTGGTGTCGCGGCATACTCGCGCGACACGTCCAGTGGAGCGCTCACGCTGCTGAACATGGCATCGTCGGCAGGCACCGAGCCCGCACACCTCGAGCTGGACCCCAGCGGCCGCTACCTGCTGGTTGCGAACTATCGCACCGGCTCGATCGCGGTGTTCGCGCTGGCGCCGGATGGAAGCCTTGGCGCCATGGTCGACCACGTTCAGCACAGCGGGTCGAGCGCGCACGCGATTCGGCAGACCGGACCCCACGCGCACCAGGTGCTTTTCGACCCGGTCACCGGTTTCGCTCTCGTGCCGGATCTCGGACTCGACGCGGTGCTCTTCTACGAGCTCGACGACGCGGGCCAGCTCACCGAGCACGTGGATGCCCGCCTCGCCCAGGTGCCCGGCGCCGGCCCACGGCACCTCGCCTTCCATCCCGACGGGGACCACCTGTTCCTTCTGAACGAACTGGACAGCACCCTCGTCGTCTATCGCCGCAGCGCAAACGGCTTCGCGCAGGTCGACCTGAAGTCGACCCTGCCGGCCGACTTCGACGGTCACAACCAGACGAGCGAGGTGCGGGTATCCGCATCCGGAGCCCTGGTCTTTGCGTCCAACCGCGGTCTCGACAGCATCGCGGTCTTCGCGTTCGACCCGGCCGCCGGCACGGTAGAGCTGAAGCTGGTCGAGCCGTCGCTGGGGCTGGAGCCGCGCGACTTCATCCAGTCGCCGGATGGCGGGCACCTCGTCGTCGCGAACCAGGACAGCGACAACATCGTCACCTTCGCGCTCGACGAGACAGTACCCTCGCTCACGCACGTCTCGACCGTGGATGCCGCCACGCCGGTGTGCGTGCGCTTCGTCTAGCTACGCGACCTGCTCGCGGCGCGGGGGGAGCAGTTCGAGCAGCTTGGCGGCGGTAAGGGCCGAACGCTCGGAGGCGCCGACGACGGCCGTCACTCGCCAGGAGGCATCGGTGTTCTGCTCCAGCGGGAGCCGAACGAGTCCGTTTGCCTGCGGCTTCGACGCGATCGGGCGGGGCACCAGGGCGATGCCAAGCCCGCGCTGGACCAGGTCGAGGAGCGTATGCACGTCGTTGACGGCGAACGCGACCTGGCGCTGCAGCCCACGGGTAGCGAATGTCTCGTCATTGAGGATGCGTGCGGCCCAGCTGTCTCCAAAGTCGATGAACGTCGCGCCCTCGAGGTCTTCCCAGCTGACGCGGCGCTTGTCGGCGAGTGGGTGGTCGCTGCGTGCGAGGAGCACCACCGGCTCCTCGCCGAGGGAGACGTGATCGAGCCCCGCGAGCCGCAGGCTCGAGGTGCCCGAGGACTTCGCGCTGCCGGCAACGAAGGCGACATCCAACTCGCCCGCGCGCAGCCGGGAGAGCAGTCGCGCTGAGCCGTCCTGTTCGAAAGCGATGTCGACCCTGCCGTACCGGCGGTGGAAGCGATCGAGAAGCTCGGAAACGTCCACGAGCCCGAGGCACTGCTCGCTGCCGACGCGCAGGTGGCCGGCAAGCTCGCCGACCGTCGACGTGACGGCATCCCTGCCGGCGTTCGCCTGCGCCAGCAGCGCCTGGGCGTGGGGGAGCAGTGCTTCGCCCGCGGCGGTCAGCTCGACGCGCCGGGTGGTGCGGGTGAAGAGTCGAGCGCCCAGCTCGTCCTCGAGATTGCGAATGGATGCGCTGAGCCCGGACTGCGACACCATGGTCAGGTCGGCGGCGCGAGTGAACTGCTTCTCCTCGGCGAGTGCGACGAAGTACTCCATCTGGCGAAGGTCCACAACTTATCCAATCCTCTGCTGAATCCATGCACTTTCTGCTGTTGGACTCACGGCTGCTGGAAGCATAACGTAGCAACGGACTACGCACGAAGCGCGGTCCAGAGGGAGAAACTGCTCATGCAACAACGCACCATCGGCACTGTATCCGTCAGCGCCATCGGATTCGGCGGGATGCCGATCTCGATCGAAGGACGACCGGATGAGGCGCAGGCCATCGCGACCATCCACGCGGCCCTGGACGCGGGCATCACGCTCATCGACACGGCAGACGCGTACCACATTCACGCCGACGAGGTCGGGCACAACGAGACGCTGATCGCCAAGGCGCTCGCGTCGTACGGCTCCGACACGTCGGACATCCTCGTCGCGACCAAGGGCGGCCACCTGCGCCCCGGTGACGGCAGCTGGTACGTCAACGGCAACCCCGACTACCTGAAGCGGGCGGTGAAGGAGTCCGCGCGGCGATTGAACGTGGATGCCATCGGCCTCTACCAGTTCCACCGCCCGGACCCCGAGGTGGACTACGCCGACTCGGTCGGCGCCATTCGTGACCTCCTCGACGAGGGTGTCATCCGGATGGCCGGCATCTCGAACGCCAACCCTGAGCGCATCCGCCTCTCGCAGGAGATCCTCGGTGGCCGCCTCGTCTCGGTGCAGAACCAGTTCTCGCCCGTCTTCCGTTCCAGCGAGCCCGAGCTGGAGCTGTGCGCCGAGCTCGGCATCGCGTTCCTGCCGTGGAGCCCGCTCGGCGGCATCGGCGGCGCGAAGAAGCTCAGCGGCGCTTTCTCCGAGATCGCGGACGCCCACGGAGTGAGCCCGCAGCAGATCTGCCTGGCCTGGGAACTCGCACTGGCCCCCGTCGTCATCCCGATTCCGGGTGCATCGCGACCGGCGAGCATCATCGACTCGGCGAAGGCGGCCGACCTCGTGCTCACCGCAGACGAGGTTGCCGCGCTGTCCGCAGCCTGACCCGTGCGGCCGGGTGACGAAATCCACGGAAAACGTGGAGGATGCCGAATTTCCGCGGCGGGAGGCACGATTTGTGCCCCCAAAGGGGGTCGTTTCGTTACCTATTCGTCACCTGGCCGTGACACTCCGTCCCATCTCGGGTACCCTCGGTGGAGAGCTTGGATGGCACCCGCGACGGGAAAAAGTCCCACTGCCACTGCTCGGTGATATTGCCCGGAGGTACACGCCTGTGTCCGATGAGCCAACGTCCGACCCTATGGACGCCCTCTTCGCCAGCCGTGAGGTAACCCCTTTCGACCAGCCCGTTGCTTCGGCAACGCCTGCCCAGAACTTCTCGTCCCGGCGCGAACTGCGCGAAGCGACCGGCACCGGCACGGGAAAACGTCCCCGTGCGCAGAAGCCCGTGCGACCCTCGCAGGAAGCGGCCCGAGAAGCGCGCGCCTCACGTGCCCAGCGTTCCTCACGCGCCGAGCGCCAAGTCAAGCGAGACCTGGCCGTTCGCCCGACCGAGGTGAAGAAATCGACGGGCCCCGTCGCATCCGCGCCTCGCCCGGCCAAGAAGAAGCACCCGCTGCTCGGCCTGCTGGTCGTGCTGGCTGTTCCCGCCTTCATCGTGTCGGCAAGTCTTCCCGCGTTCGCATTCGCCTCTCCGGACGCCGCCCAGAACGCCGCAATGCTCAAGTCCGCGACGTCATCCAATTCCGGACTCGGCGTGCAGGTCGTTCCGCTGAATGCCGCTGCCAAGGTGATCGAGGTGCAGCGCGACAAGATCGGCGCAACCTCAACGGCCGAACTCGCCGCCCAGCGCATCACCGCTGCCGCATTCGCGACGGTGGCACCGCGTGCCGCCGGTGACGACTACCCGTGGCCGACCGCCGGGAACACGCTCTCGCCGCTCAACTACTACTACCGGCAGTGCGTCGACTTCGTCGCGTGGCGCCTCAACCGCGACGCCGGCGTCACCAGCGCCCCGTGGAAGTACGTCTGGTCTAACCTCACTCCGAACGGCGGAAGCGCCTCCGAGTGGAAGTCGGCTTGGGAGCACCACGGCTGGAAGACCAGCTCACAGCCCGTGATCGGCGCGGTCGCCTGGTTCCAGGGCAACCACGTCGCCTACGTGAAGTCGATCTCCGGCAGCAACGTCACCATCGAGGAATACAACGGGATGGCGAGCCTCGCTTACGCCATCCGTACGATTCCGAGCAACACCGTGGCGCGGTTCCTGTACCCGCCACCCCGCTAAGCGTCCCATTGGTGCGCAATGGATTGCGCTCCGCGCGGGTGAAATGCGCGAATTCCCGACAAGCCTCCCCGAAAAGGGAGGCTTTCGGCTTTAACGTTGCGGTGTGTGGCGTGCCGGAAGAACTGACGATGACCATTTCGTCGACGATGGGCTCGCTCACGTCGAGACCCAGGTAACGGCACCGCACGCGCTGGGACTGGGCCTCTCGAACTTCGAGGTGGGCAACGTGGCAGAACCGGCATGGGCAGTATGGCGCGAGCAACTCGCTGCCCTCGGCGGCCGATCGCCCCTCCTGCACTTCGTTGACACGCCGCGCACGCGCATCGAACTGAGCGTCACGCATCCGGGTGGCTTGGCCCAGTTCATCACCGGCAAGACCACATTGCTTTCCAACCTCATCCGCGACGAGGTCGCCCTGCGCGCCGCCCGCGTTGCCGCGGGGGAGATCGCAGCCAAGGGCCTGGAGCTGTCGACCGCGCGGGGAATCGATGCCATCCACCTGGGCATCGGCATCGCCGAGTGGCAGCACGACGACGTCGACTACCGGGCGCCGCTGCTGCTGCGGCCGCTCGCCATCCGCCGCCACGGTCGGGACTTCGAGGTCAAGCTGCGGGGCGAGGCCTTCCTCAACCCCGCGCTCGCCCGCGCCCTGCGCGAGCAGTTCCAGCTCGACCTCGACGAGCAGGCGTTCGTCGCCCTCACCGACGACGACGGTTCTTTCAAGCCGAACCCGGTCATCGACCGACTGCGCGGGCTGACCAGCCATCTCGAATGGTTCAACGTGCAGCCTCGCCTGGTGGTGTCATCCTTCGCGGATGTCGCTACCGGCCTCGTCGAGGACGCAACCGACCTCGCACACCCGGTGCTCGATGCCCTCGCCGGCAACGTCACGGCAAAGTGGAGCGTCCAGGAGTCATTCGCGGAGGTCGCGCCGGCCAACCCCGACGACCGCCCGCCGCAGACCGACACCCTGCTCCTGGATGCCGACACCGAGCAGGAGAACGTCGTCGCGCAGATCGCGGCCGGCAACTCGCTCGTCGTCAAGACCCTCCCCGGCACCGGCGGCACGCAGACCATCGTCAACTCCATCGGCCAGCTGGTCGGGCAAAACAAGCGCGTGCTGGTCGTGAGCCCGCGCCGCTCCAGCCTGCAGGGCATCGCGCAGCGATTCGGCGACGTCGGGCTTGCGGGCCTCGCCGTTGGCGTCGGTACGCTCCGCAAGGACATCATCCGGTCGATCTCACGCAGTGAGAAGGCCCGCCAGCCCCAGGTTTCCGAGGTGGATGACGCGCTCGTGCGCCTGCGGAAGGTGCTGCTCGACTATCGCGGCGCTCTCTCCCGACCGGATGCCGTGCTCGGCATCAGCGTGCTGGACTGCGTCACCGAGCTCAGCCGCCTCGCACTGCTGCCCACGCCTCCCTCGACGACGGCTCGACTCAGCCGCTCGACCGTCGAGGCCCTCGCGAGCGACCGCAAGCACGTCGCCGAGACCATGGTGAAGGCCGCGACCCTCGGGGAGTTCAGGTACGGTCCGGGGGACTCACCCTGGTACGGGGCGCAGTTCGAGACCGGCGAGGCCGCGCTCCGTGCGCACGAGGTAGCCAAATACCTGCACGGTGACAGTCTGCCTCGGCTGCTGGAGCGCGCCCGCGAGCTCATCAAGAACACGCACATGCGTCCGTTCGAGAACATCACCCAGCTCGGCATCTACCTGCGGCTGCTGGTCGAGCTCCGGGACACACTTGACCGATTCCTCCCCATTGTCTTCGACCGGTCGCTCAGCGAACTGATCATCGCAACGTCGTCGCGCAAGGATGCGCCGGAGATGTCCGGGCCGAACCGTCGTCGGTTGAGGAAGCTGGCCAAAGAGTACGTGCGGCCCGGCGTGCACGTGTCGGACCTGCACGAGTCGCTCGTGCGCATCCAGCAGCAGCGCGTTCTCTGGCAGCGGTTCGTCTCCGAAGGCGTGCCACCCGAGGTGCCCGTCGGTATCGCCGACGTGCAGGTGGTGTTCCAGGAGGTGGCGCAGGACCTCTCCATACTCAACGGGCCGCTCGGTTTCACTACCCGCGAGACGCAGCTCGAGTACATCCCGCTTCCCGCGCTTGTCGAGCGCATCGCCGCGCTGGCCGCCGAGTCGGATGTGTTGCACAACCTCCAGGACCGCACCTCGCTCATGGCGAGCCTGCACACCCTCCAGCTCGAGCCGCTCACGCTCGACCTGGCCGCTCGCCACATTCCCGAGGAGCAGGTGGCAGCGGAACTCGAGCTCTCCTGGTGGCAGTCGGCACTCGAATCGCTCCTGCAGGCCGATCGTGCGCTGCTGGGAGCCAACACGAGCGTGCTGGATCGGCTCGAGGCAGACTTCCGGCTCGTCGATGAGGCCCACGCCGCGGGCAGCGCACAGCTGCTCGGCTGGCAGCTCGCCGAAAACTGGAAGATTGGGCTCGTCGACTGGCCGGATGAGGCCCAGTTGCTGAAGAGACTGCTGCTGCGATCCGAGGTCACGGCGTTCGACCTGCAGACCACCGCTCCCCACCTCTCCCGTACTGTCGCGCCGGTCTGGCTCGCGTCGCCGTATGAGGTCGACCAGATCACAGCCACCATGCCGTTCGACACCGTGATCCTCGTGGATGCCGGCGCCACGACACTCGCCGAGAACGTCGCCGCGATCCGCCGCGCCAAGCAGGTCGTCGCTTTCGGCGACCCGGTCACACAGAGCCCGGCACCGTTCGGCATCGCCATCCGGGATGATGACGAGTCGTCGCCGACACCAGCGGTCGACCCCGACGAGCTGCATGACTCCTCCGCGCTCGCGCTTCTCGGCGGCCTGCTGCACACACTGTCTCTCACGCGCAGCTACCGCGCCGGAGGTGAGGACCTCGCCGAACTCGTGAACCGCCGCTTCTACGGCGGCCGCATCGAGTCGTTGCCCTGGGCCGGCAGCTTCCTCGGGCACGGCAGTCTCACGCTCGACTACATCGCCAACGGACACGGGATGCCCGACCCCGACACCGGGGCCGTGGAGAGTGTCGATGCGGAGGTCGATCGCGTGGTTGACCTCGTGCTGGAGCACGCAGCCAACCGCGACCGCGAGACGCTGATGGTGATCACCGCGAGCGCAAGGCACGCCGTTCGGGTGCAGCAGGCAGTTTTGAGTGCCGTCGCGGCGCATCCGGAGGTCAGTGACTTCCTCATCGGTGACCGGCCGGAACCGTTTACCGTGACGACCATCGACCAGGCAGTGGCGCAGAGCCGCGACCGGGTGATCTTCTCGCTCGGCTACGGCCGCACCCCGCATGGGCGCGTCCTCTCGAACTTCGGGCCACTCGGTGAGCCCGGCGGCGACCGCCTGCTGGCGGTGGCAATGACCCGTGCACGTCGCTCGATGGTCATCGTCACCTGCTTCGAGCCATCCGATATCGACGACGGCCGCATCCAGCACGGAGCGATCTCGCTCGCGGGCATCCTCGGCGAGATCGGTGCGCGGGCATCCGAGGTGCCGTTCCCCGATGACAGCGACCCCATGCTCGTCGACCTGGCCCGCCGCCTCGAGTCCCGCGGGCTGACCGTGGCGCTCGGCCTGCGCGGAAAGCTCGGGCTCGTTGCCGCGTACCGGGGCACCTGCGTCGCGATCGAGACCGACGACGTGCTCCACCGCGCCAGCCTTCGTGAGTCGCTTCGCCTTCGGCCTGCGCTGCTGCGTCGGCTCGGCTGGCACTACCTGCGCGTGCACTCCTTCGAGCTGTTCAGCGACCCGGATGCGGTTGCGGCGAGGGTGGTCACCCTGCTCGGCGCGGAGGCCGGGGTCGAGACCCAGCCGATCCAGATCATCGCAGCGCCGTCATCCCGTGACTGAAGAACAGCCCCCTGCGGACCAGCCGCCCGCGGAGCAGCCTCCTGCGGAGCAGCCGACTCCGGGCCGTCCCCGTCCGGACCAGCCGACTCCGCGCCGTCGACGCCGGGTAACGACTGAGCCGCCGCCCGGATCCGATCCTGAGCCGCTGAGCGAGGAGGCGCGGCACACGCTCGAGGAGAACGACGAGCGCCTGCGCGCCGAGAAGCCCCCGCACTACTAACCCCCATTGCGGAGGACGACACGCCGCAGTTCGCCCCGCAACCGCGCCGCGCGCGGCGCGTCATCCTCCGCAATGGGGGGCTAGGCGGGGGTCGGCGCGTCCGTGTGCTTGCCGTGCTCGCCTGCGGGTGCGGTGTCCCGAGCCAACAGGTTGCGGATGTCGGTGAGCAACTCCAGCTCGGTCGGCGGGGTGTCCGCCGCCACCGCCGCCTGGCCGGTCTCCTTCTTGCGGAACGCGCGCTTCTTGATGAAGTTGATCGGAACCACCAGCGCGAAGTACACAACGACCGCGACCAGCAGGAACTGGATGATCGCCGCAATGACCGCGCCGAAGAAGATGGTCGCGGTCCCGGATCCGGTGAGAGTCGGGAAGCTGACCGGCAGCGCCTTGGCCAGGGTCTCGGCGCTAAACAGCGCACCGATCAGGGGATTGAACACCGAGCCGACGATGACCGTCACGATATTGCTGAACGCCGTGCCGATAACCACAGCGACCGCGAGGTCGATGACATTGCCGCGGAGGATGAACTCTTTGAATCCCTTGATCATGAGTCCACTCTGACGGAGACGTCAGCGCCGGGTCAATTCGCGGCGGGTTTCGCGGGCGCGGGGGAGGGCGACGACGACTTCGAGCCCGACGACGAGCCGGACGAGCCCGATGAGCCAGACGAGCCAGACGAGGATGGAGCCGAGGACGAAGTCGACGACGACCCGGAATCCGACGACGACGAAGACGACGATGACGACGACGACGATGCCGACCCGCCGCCCTCCGACGACGACGCCTTCGCCCGCGAGTCGTTGCGGTAGAACCCCGACCCGTTGAAGGTCACGCCAACGGCACTGAAAATCTTGCGGAGCTTGCCGCCGCAGTTCGGGCATGCGGTGAGGGTCGCATCCGTGAATTGCTGGTGGATGTCGAACGCTGTACCGCACTCGGTGCAGCGGTAGGAATAGGTGGGCAAGCTGATCCTCAGAACTGTGTGATGCCGCTGGGTGTGACCACGCCGTCGACTCGCTGGTCATGAACTTCGCTGGGCACGCTGTCGACGAGTTCATCGTCGAAGATCACAGCATAGACGGGCGGGCATCCCTCCATGCTGCCGAGGGTCTTGTCGAAGTAGCCGCGCCCCCAGCCCATGCGCATGCCGGTGCGGTCGACAGTCGCCGCCGGAACCAGGATGAGGTCGACGTCGTTGATCGCGATCGGGCCGAGCAGTTCGCTCGTCGGGGCGGGCATCCCCAAGTCGTCCAGCGCCTCCTCCTCGCCGTCGTACGGGGCCCAGTCGAGCAGGCCGTCCTGGCGAGAGACGGGCAGGAGCACCCGGATGCCACGATCGCACGCCCACGACAGGAACGCACGCGTGCTCGGCTCGTCGGGTGTCGAGAGGTAGGCGGCGAGGTAGTCGACGCCCAGCTCGGTCGTGAGCTTCTCGAGGTTGGCGGTGATCGCCGTAGTGCTGTGATCGCGCTCCGTGCTCGGCATCGTTCGGCGACGCTCGCGGAGTTCGGCCCGAAGCGCCCGCTTTTGGTGACTGACGTCGCCGTTCATGTCCCTTATCCTACGAGCCGTTGCCGATAGCCTGTTGTCATGTCATCCCGCATCACTAAGGCCGTCATTCCCGTTGCAGGCCTCGGCACGCGATTCCTGCCCGCCACGAAGGCGATGCCAAAAGAGATGCTGCCCGTTGTGGACAAGCCGGCCATCCAGTACGTGGTGGAGGAGGCCGTTGCCGCTGGCCTCACCGACGTGCTCATGATTACCGGTCGCAACAAGAACGCGTTGGAGAACCACTTCGACCGCGTCGGTGAACTCGAAGCGACTCTCGAACGCAAGGGCGACACCGAGAAGCTGGAGAAGGTGAACTACTCCACCGACCTGGCCGACGTGCACTACGTACGCCAGGGCGATCCGAAGGGTCTCGGGCACGCGGTGCTACGCGCGGCGATGCACGTGGGGCGCGAGCCATTCGCGGTTCTGCTCGGCGACGACATCATCGACAGTCGGGATGTGCTGCTCTCACGCATGATCGAGGTGCAGGGCAAGAAGCACGCGTCCGTCATCGCGTTGCTCGAGGTGGAGCCCGAGGCCGCGCAGCTCTACGGCATCGCAACGGTGGAGGCGACCGCGGAAGCGGACGTCGTTCGCATCACCGGGCTGGTCGAGAAGCCCGCCCCCGGCACCCAGCTGTCCAACTTCGCCATCATCGGCAGGTACGTGCTGCAGCCCGACGTCTTCGACGTGCTGGAGAAGACCGAGCCCGGCAAGGGCGGCGAAATCCAGCTGACGGATGCGCTTCAGGTGCTCGCCAGCCAGAACATTGCCGGGGGTGTCTATGGCGTCGTGTTCCGCGGCCGCCGGTACGACACCGGCGACCGGCTCGACTACCTCAAGGCCGTGGTGCGGCTCGCCGCCGACCGGGAGGACCTCGGCCCGCCACTGCTCGACTGGCTGCGTGAGTGGTTGCCCACCCGATGAGGACCGTCGCCGACCAGCTGGCTTCGGTCCTGGCCGTCGTCCGGCCCCTCGCTCCCATCGAGCTCGGCATCCTCGACGCGCACGGCTGCGTGCTGACCGAGGACGTGGTGGCGCCCGCGCCGCTGCCCGGGTTCGACAACAGCGCGATGGACGGTTACGCCGTGCGT
>JAODMF010000011.1 GCA_025464095.1 Glaciihabitans sp. | reverse complement strand
GAAGGAAGTTCTTCGTGTCAAGGGTGTCCGTGCGGTTCAGTTGCACCTCGTCGACGGTGTGCAAGGCGTCTACCGCTCGCAGGGTGTACCGATTCACGATAAGCACATCGAGGTCATCGTTCGTCAGATGCTCCGCAAGGTGACTGTCGTCGACCACGGTGACACCGGTCTGCTGCCGGGTGAGCTCGTTGACCGTCTCAAGTACAACGAACTCAACCGTGCTGCGCTGACCGAAGGCAAGGCGACGGCATCCGCTCGTCAGGAGGTCATGGGTATCACCAAGGCATCCCTCGCGACCGAGTCGTGGCTGTCGGCCGCGTCCTTCCAGGAGACCACGCGTGTTCTCACGCAGGCCGCCATGGAGGGCAAGT
Organism: Glaciihabitans sp.; assembly: GCA_025464095.1. GTDB lineage: Bacteria > Actinomycetota > Actinomycetes > Actinomycetales > Microbacteriaceae > RYN-84. Next base: position 20,937 of record JAODMF010000011.1, on the reverse strand, counting down.
CCGACCCGCTGATGGGCCTGAAGGAAAACGTCATCATCGGAAAGCTGATCCCGGCCGGTACTGGTCTTCCCAAGTACCGCGACGTGTCAGTCGAAGCCACCGAGGAGGCAAAGGCAGAGCGCTACCCGAACCGCATCTTCACGGATGAGTCGGTCTTCAGCGAGTCTGACCTGAGCTTCGTCGACTTCGACAGCTTCTCGTCGGATGACTACACGCCCGGTACTTACAACTAAGTAGCACCACGCGAACGCTCGGCCGGAACATCCCGGCCGAGCGTTTTGCGTATGCAGGCGGCAGTCGAGCGCGGCACACGCAACTATGAGTTGCACAACCCACCTCTATGACCTATCGTGATGTGCAACCAAACGTTGCAGAAAGCGAGACGATCATGGAGTACGGAAGCATCGAGCGCGAGATCCACGTGGAGGCCTCTCTCGAGGTCGTCTTCGAGGTCGTCAGTCGGCCCGAGCACCTCACGCAGTGGTGGCCGGACGAGGCGGACGTCAATCCGGCGCCCGGCGCAACCGGGAGCGTCGCCTTCCATCACGGCGCACCCAAAGAGGCGCGAGTCGTTCCGATCACGGTCGTCGAAGTGCGGCCACCGCGCCACTTCTCGTTCCGCTGGGTGTACGAGGCGGAAGCGCTACCGGCGCCGAGCAACTCGCTGCTGGTCAGCTTCGACCTCGAGCCCTCGGGGCAGGGGACCCGGGTCAGGATGACCGAGACCGGCTTTCGCGAGCGCGGCTGGGAGGCGGCCGTTCTGGAGGAGACCTACCAGGAGCACACCAGCGGTTGGGATTACTTCATCCCCCGCCTCGGCGAGTACGTCGCTCGGCTGGTTTCGACCTCATGACCGTCGCGGTGGACGACGACCTCTGGTCAGCGGTGGGGGATCCAACGCGTCGTCGGATGCTCGACCTGCTCCTGGCGGCAGGGGAGGGAACAGCAACGAGCCTCAGCGAACACCTGCCCGTGACCCGCCAGGCCGTAGCGAAGCATCTCGCCGTGCTCGACCGGGTCGGCCTGGTCCATGTCGCACCCTCAGGCCGGGAGATGCGCTACCGGATCGACGACGCACAGTTCGCCCGCGCGGTGGCCCAGCTGGCCGCAGTTGGGACGGCCTGGGACGCACGGCTGGCACGCATCAAGAGCATCGCCGAGGCGATCCAGCGAACCCACGACGCAGCCGGCGATGCAACCGGCGAAACCACGAAGGAGTAGGACATGGTGGACATCCTCCACAGAATCGGCGTCAAGGGCTCATCCCCAGACGAGGTGTACGAGGCGTTGACGACGCTCGGCGGGCTGTCCGACTGGTGGGCAACTGACACGTCGGGGTCCGTCACAGTGGGCGGGGTGCTCGAGTTTCGCTTCGAGCCCGGCGGCATCGACATGCAGGTCCTCGAGCTCACCCCGGGAGAGCGCGTGCTCTGGGAGGTCGTCGGCGGGCCGGCGGAGTGGATTGGCACGACAGTGAACTGGGAGATCAAACAAGAGGGTGAGTACGCGATCATCCTGTTCAGCCACGTCGGCTGGAAGGAGCCGGTTGAGTTCATGCATCACTGCAGCACTAAGTGGGCTGTCTTCCTGATGAGCCTGAAGTCGCTGCTCGAGACCGGCACCGGCAACCCGGACCCGCGCGACGTCGCGATCAGCAACTGGCACTGATTTCACTGGCACTGATCTCACGGGCACGGCTCTCACCGGCACGGCTCTCACCGGCACGGCCCGCTTCGATGCCATGTGGCGAAAAATTGCCCCGCGGATTATCGTGAACCGGGGGATTTTACGGCTGCCCCCGATTCGCACCCGGGAGGCTTTCCGTGACGACGTCTGTCGCCGCCCAGAGCGCTCTTCGGCGTGCGCTCATCGCGGCCGCGGCTGTCGTGCTCGGCGCGACCGGGCTCCTGCTGGCGGCGCCAGCAACGGCGAGCGCGGATGCCGTCTTCCTGATCACCGGGACCGTGACGGGCACGGCGGTCGGCGCAACCGACGCGGCAGCGCTCGAGGGTGTGACGGTACGGTCGTTCGACGCGGACGGCGTGGCCGGACCCACTGCCGTCACCGACGTCGCGGGGCTGTACACGATCGCCGTTCCGGCTGCCGGCGACTATAGCCTGGAGTTCAACAACTGCGCGGCAAGCCCGGCTTGCCTCCCCGACTACAGTTCCGACTGGTACGGCAGAAACGGACTGCTGTCGCTCGCTGAGACGTTCCCCCTGACGGAGGCGGCGCCGATCAGGGTGGCCGACTTTCAGCTCAGCGCAGCATCCACTGTTTCCGGGCAGATCACGGACGGCAGTGGCCAGGCGCTCGGCGGTGCGAAGGTCAGCCTCGCGCGTCCGGATGCCCCCAACGGGCTGGACGCGACGACCGCAGCAGACGGCAGCTACAGCTTCAGCCAGGTCCCCGCCGACACCTTTGACCTCACGGCTTCGTACCGTGACCCGGACCAGTCCTTCCAGAATGTGAAGTACTACGCCGACGGCGCGCAGCAGCTCACTGTCGCCGCCGGCTCCACCAACGGCGGCGCGGATGCAGCGCTCGAATACCTGCCGTCGATCAAAGGCCGGGTTGTCGATGGCAGTGGCAACCCGCTCCCGCATGTCGCCTGGTCCACCTTCATCCAGGGCGGCTCCTCCTGGTCACGCACGACCACTGCCACCCCGAACCAGACCGATGCCGCCGGCTGGTTCTCGGAGCAGGTGGAGGCGGGCAAGAACTACCGTGTGCTTTTCACGGATGACCGTGGCGCAGCCGCGCAGGACATCGTTCGCACCACCGCCTTCGCGAGTCAGTGGTACGGCGCAGCGGGTAGCACCTTCGCGAACGCCGAGAACCTTGTGCTCGGCCAAGGGGAGCAGCGCTCACTCGGGGATGTCGAGCTCGGCGACGCGCCCGACCCGATCCAGATTCTTGGCCCGGTTGACCTGGCGGCGGATGCGGCAAACGGCAACCCGCAGCGTCTGGTGCCGTCCTACTTCGGGTTCTCCCCCAACGACGTGACCACGCGGTACCAGTGGCTGCGCGACGGGGTCCCGATCCCGAACGAGACGGGCGCCTGGTACGACATTCAACCCGCCGTTGACGGCGGAACCGACATCAGTGTTTCGATTACCGCGGAGCACAGCGCCGGCGATGCGCAGGTGTTTCCCTTCCCCGCCGTCCACGTTCCGGGTGGACACTTGGCGGCCCCGACCCCGGTGATCGGGGGCACGCCCGTCGTCGGGCAGGTCCTGACCGTCGATCCGGGAACGTGGACACCGACGCCGACGCTGGGCTACCAGTGGCTGCGGGACGGCGGAGACATCCCGGGCGCGACCGGCGACAGCTACCAGCTCGAAGCCGCGGACGTGGGCACGACTATAACGGTGCACGTGCTCGGCCGCGCTCCCGGGTACGAGCCACAATCCGAAGTCTCCGGCCCGGCCGGCCCGGTACTCAACAGGTTTTCCGCCGCGGGCGCGGTGAGCATCACCGGCACACGTGAGGTGGGGCGCTTGCTCACCCTGAATTACGACCCACCGCAGGGCTGGTCGCCTACCCCCACGAGTTTTTCCATTCGCTGGTTGCGAGATGGAGTAGCCATAACCGGTGAAACCTCGGCGCAATACACAATCACAACTGCCGACGCGCGCGAGAACCTCACCGTGGAACTGACCGCACGGCTGGACGGCTACCAGGACCGTGTCGTGGTCACAGACGCCGGGGCGATCAGCGGGCCTTTCACTTCTTCACCGCCCCCTGGGCCGACCCTCAGCGGAAGTGGCAAGACGGGTGACACCCTCACCGTCGACCCGGGGCTGTGGGTGCCCACGCCGTCGTCGTTCACCTACGTCTGGTTCCGGAGCAGTACAGATCCTCAAACCAAGACCCAGATGCCCAACACCGGGCCGAGCTACACGATCCGCTCCGACGACCTGGGACGAGACATTTCGGTCAGCGTGACCCCGGTCCTCGACGGCTACACCGCACTCCCGAAGACAACGGACTCGATCCACGTCATTCCTGGCGCGGTAGATCCACCGTCCGATGGTTTCGTACCCACGGTCACCGGGGATGCCGTCGTCAACTCCCAACTCGTCGTCCATCCGGGGCTGGGATGGTCCCCCGCTCCCGTCACGTTTCGCTACGCGTGGTTCTCCAGCGCCGCGCCGACGACTCCGATTGCCGGCCAGACGAAGTCGACGCTCACGGTCACGCGCGCGATGAAGGGTACGACGATCCGGGCCCGCGTCACACCCCTCAAGGACTCCTTCACCACCGCACCCCTCTATTCGCTCCCCACGGCGCCGGTAGCGAGCCCGTTCACGACGGTGGCCACGCCGACGATTACCGGTGCGACGATCAGCGGCAGCACTCTCACGGCGCACCCGGGCGTGTGGTCGCCTGCAGCCTCCACTCTCAGCTACATCTGGAAAGTCGGTGGTGAAGGTGCGGAAGCTCCGTCCAATCGCCCAACCCGCCAGCTGACGGCCGCCGACGTGGGCAAGACGATCACGGTCAGCGTGCTGGCGTCCGGCTCCTGCTGCGATGTCACGACCTCCCCTCCGTCCCGCCCGACCGCGGCCATCGCCGGCCTGCTGGTCGCGCCGAAGCCAACCGTCAGTTCCACCGGCGTACCGAGGGTGAACGAGGTGTTCACAGCGGGCAACACGGACGGGTGGGGACCGGGAACCGTCACCCTGTCGTACCAGTGGTATCGCAGCGGCACGGCGATCAGCGGTGCGCGCGGGGCGACCTATCTCTCCACTGGCTCGGATTACCGGAAGACCCTCTCGGTGAGGGTCACGGGGACCAAGACCGACTTCGCGTCAGTTTCGAAGACGAGCAACGCGACATCTTCCGTTGCCGCAGGCACAATTGTCGCCCCGGCCGCGACGATTTCGGGAACCCCGAGGGTTGGCTCCCGGCTCACCGCGCTCCACGCCGGCTGGGGACCGGGCACCCTTGGCTACCGGTACCAGTGGTACTCAAACGGCAGGGCGGTCACAGGCGCGACATCCTCGACCCTCACCCTCTCCTCGAGTTACCGCGGCAAGCAGGTCAAGGTCAAAATCTCGGCGTCGAAGACGGGATACAGCTCGATCTCGAGGGCGGCGGCAGATCAGGTCATCGGCTACGGCCAGTTCACGAACACCGGTGCCACCATCACTGGCGCGGCGGTCGTGGGATCGAAGCTCACGGCGTCCAGGGGGTCATGGTCGCCCACCACCTCGACCACCTTCGGGTATCAATGGATGCGGGACGGAGTCCCGATCCGCAACGCGACCGGGTCGACCTACACCGTGACCTCGCCCAGCCAGGGTCACGCGGTCACCGTCGTCATCACGTCCACGCGCAGCGGTTTCACCAGGGCGAGTGCGACGAGCAACGCGATCGCGGTTCCAGCCACAGCCCTCTCCGGGTAACGCATGGGGCCAGTGGGGTTCGACCCCCCTTCGCGGGTATGGCAAATGGGGCGCCTGCGAGGTTAGCTTGACTGTCTGGCATGGTCTGCCATACGAACTCACTGGGGGGTGAAGATACGTGGCATCACTGACCGAAATTCTCATTCTGCGCGGCATCGTTCCTATTGAAAAGCTGGACTCTGTGTCTGGCGAACGAGCCAAGGACGAAGAGGCAATCCTGCAGTTGCTCGACCAGGGTGTTGTCACCCAGGCGCAACTGGCCTCCGCCCGAGCCGCACAGGCCGGACTGCCGTTCGTAGAACTTCTCGAGTACCCGGTTGATCGAGCCGCTGTTGCGCTCGTTCCGGCCGCGATGTGCCGCCGTCATGAGGTGCTCCCCATTGGTCTCGCCGGCGACTACCTCATGGTCGCCATGGTCGACCCCGGTGATGTCTTTGCTCTCGATGACGTGCGCGCCGCATCCCGCATGCAGGCACGCGCCGTCGTCGCCGAGCGGTCCGACCTCCGTGCCGCGATCGACCGCTACCACCGCGCCGACAACGAGATCACCTCGCTGACGACCGAGCTGGAGCAGGAGAGCGGCAAGGATCTCGTTCCTTCTGTGGCCAACGAGGCGTTCGAGGATGACGCGCCGATCGTGCGCTTCGTCAACCTGCTCATCAGCCAGGGCATCCAGGACCACGCGTCGGACATCCACATCGAGCCGGCCGAATACGACCTGCGCGTTCGATACCGCATCGACGGGGTTCTGCACGAGATGCAGACGGCCCCGAAGGCGATCACGAACGGCGTGATCTCGCGCCTCAAGATCATGGCCGACATCGACATCGCCGAGCGTCGCAAACCGCAGGACGGCCGCATGTCGGTCAGCCACGGTGGTCGCAAGATCGACCTCCGAGTCGCGACGCTGCCGACCGTCTATGGCGAGAAAGTCGTCATGCGAATCCTCGACAACAGTGGATCGAGCATGAGCCTCGACGACCTGCACATGCTCGAGCGCAACTCGATCGCGTACAAGGCCTCGTACACCAAGCCGTACGGCATGATCCTGGTCACCGGCCCGACCGGTTCGGGAAAGTCCACGACCCTGTACACGACGCTTCACGCCGTCGCCCGACCCGAGATCAACGTCATCACGGTTGAAGACCCGGTCGAGTACCGCATGAAGGGCATCAACCAGGTGCAGGTGAACCCGAAGGCCGGGCTTACCTTCGCGAGCGCCCTGCGCAGCATCCTTCGGTCCGACCCGGATGTCGTGCTGCTCGGTGAGATTCGAGACCACGAGACCGCGCAGATCGCCATCGAGGCCTCGCTCACCGGCCACCTCGTTCTCTCGACACTTCACACCAACGACGCCCCGAGCGCCATCACCCGACTCACTGAGATGGACATCGAGCCCTTCCTCGTCGGTTCGGCTCTCGACTGCGTCGTCGCCCAGCGACTTGCGCGTCGCCTCTGCGACCGCTGCAAGCAGCCGTACGCGGCAGAACCGCAGGACCTCATCAACCTGCGCGTCGGCTTCGAGGCTGGCATGCAGGTTCCGACGCTGTTCCGGCCGGTTGGATGCACCAGCTGCTCCAACACCGGATACCGCGGCCGCATCGCAGTGCACGAGGTCATGACCGTCTCCGAAGAAATCGAACGCATGGCCGTTGCCCGCGCCTCCAGCGCGGAGATCGGCCGTCTCGCCCGCGAGCAGGGCATGCTCACGCTCCGTGAAGACGGATGGCAGAAAGCGATGCTCGGCGACACGTCCATTGAAGAGATACTCAGGGTCGTGGCCTAGGCCACGCTGGGGGGAACCACATGAGTAAGCCTGTTTACGACCTGGACGGGGGCGATCCCGGTACGCCGATTGATTTCGGCACCCAGCCACCGCCACCATCCGCACCCGGGGCCGCCTACAGCGCAACCGTTGGCATGCCGGCACCGATCAGCTACACCCAGGCCCCGCCGCCCGGGATGTCGTTTCCGCCGCCCGCGATGCAGGCGCAGGACTCGAACGGCATCCCGCCGCTCGCGTACGACCTGCCGATGCCCGGCCAGCAGAGTGCACCACCGCCTCCGGCTGCAGCGCCGGCAGCCCAGGCGCCCGCAGCTCCATTCACCCCACCGGCGCAACCAGCAGTAGCGCCGTCCGCACCGGCGCCGTCCGCGCCGCCGGCAGCACCGAGGCTCACCCAGTCACCGCTTCTCGTTCCGGCACCGGATGCCAACGCCGCGTTCCACCTGCCGGCCCCGGAGGTGGATACCGCGCTTGGCTGGGCCCCGCCGACGAAGGCGGCGCACCTCGCTCCGGCCCCGCCCGCACAGAAGGCCGCAGCGCAGGCCGCCGATCCGGATGACGAGCCGCTCCCGGGTGTGTTGTCACCCGAAGCCGAGGAATTTCTCCAGTCATCCACGGCCCGCAACGGACTGAACCCCGACCGCGACCTGCTCCATGCGCTCGAAGAGGTACTGCGCCGCAATGCGTCGGACCTCCACGTGAGCGCCAACGCCGCACCGATGCTGCGCATCGACGGCGCACTCACGCCCGGATCATGGAGAAAGGCATGGGGACCGGAGAAGGTCGCCAGTGCCCTGCGCAGCATCCTGACGGATGCCCAGAAGGAGATCTTCGACCGGGAGCTCGAGTACGACTTCGCGTACACGGTTTCGGCCAATGCCCGCTTCCGCGTGAACTTCTACCAGCAGCGCGAATTCATGGGGGCGGCCTTCCGTCTCATCCCAACGGAGATCAAGCGCCTCGACGACCTCGGCGTGCCGGACTCGGTGCGCCAGTTTGCCACGCTGCCCCGCGGCCTCGTGCTCGTCACGGGCCCCACCGGTTCGGGCAAGTCCACGACGCTGGCCGCGCTCATCGACCTGGTCAACCGCACGCGCGCCGACCACATCATGACCGTCGAAGACCCGATCGAGTTTCTGCACGGCAACCACAAGTCGGTGATCAACCAGCGCGAGGTCGGCCAGGACACGCACTCGTTCGGCGCCGCCCTCAAGCACGTTCTTCGCCAGGACCCCGACGTGATCCTCATCGGTGAGCTTCGGGACCTCGAGACGATTTCGGTTGCGCTGACCGCGGCAGAGACCGGTCACCTCGTCTTCGCCACCCTGCACACGCAGGATGCCGCCCAGACGATCGACCGCGTCATCGACGTCTTCCCGCCGCACCAGCAGGGCCAGGTGCGCTCGCAGCTCGCGGCCACCATCCAGGGCGTCGTCTGCCAGACCCTCGTGAAGCGAGCGACCGGCCGTGGCCGAGTTGTCGCAACCGAGGTCATGATCGCGACCCCGGCAATCCAGAACCTCATTCGTGAGGGCAAGACCTACCAGATCTCATCGGCCATGCAGGCCGGCGGCGACCTGGGAATGCACACCATGGACCGCCACCTCGCCGACCTTGCCAACACCGGCATCATCACGAACCAGGCCGCCATGGACAAGGCACAGGACGTGGAAGGACTTCGCCAGATGATCCACCGTGTAGAGACCCCGTCAGACAGCGCGGGACGCGCCATGGCCGCGTCGGCCATCGACTTCGGTGACGCGCACTCGAAGGCGATCGGCTGATGGCTGGCGCACTCGCGTACGCGTACCGCGGCCGTGACGGCTCCGGCAAGATCGTCAAGGGCCGACTGGATGCGACGACGGAGGCCGCGGCCGCGTCGCGCCTGCGCACGATGGGCGTCTCCCCGATCTCGATCCACGAGTCAGCGGAGGCCTCCGGCCTCAGCATGGAGATCAACATCCCGGGCTTCAGCAAGGGGGTTGGCCTCAAGGACCTCGCGATCATGAGCCGCCAGATGGCGACCATGATCGGCTCCGGCCTGTCACTGTTGCGAACGCTCACCATCCTGAGCGAGCAGACCGAGTCGAAGCCGCTGGCGAAGGTGCTCAAGGCCGTCACCCACGACATCGAGTCCGGTGTGGCGCTCTCCGACGCGATGTACAAGCATCCGGTGGAGTTCCCGCCCCTGATGATCAACCTGGTGCGCGCGGGTGAAACCGGCGGATTCCTGGATGGCGCTCTCGAGACGATCGCGAAGAACTTCGAGTCGGAGGTGAAGCTCCGCGGAACGATCAAGTCGGCGCTGACCTACCCGGTCGTCGTGCTCGTCATGTCCATCGTCGCTGTTGTCGTCATGCTCATCTTCATCGTTCCGATCTTCAAGAAGATGTTCGAGGGGCTGGGCGGAACGCTGCCCATCCCCACCCAGATCCTGGTGTGGCTGTCGAGCATCATGACCTGGCTCGCGCCACTGCTCATCGTTGTAGGGATCATCTTCTCGTTCTGGTGGAGAAGGAACAAGAACACCGAGCGGGTGCGCAGGTTCCTTGACCCGATCAAGCTGCGCCTGCCGGTGTTCGGTGGCCTGTTCAAGAAGATCGCCGTCGCCCGCTTCAGCCGCAACTTCGCCAGCATGATCGGTGCCGGTGTCCCGATTCTCCAGGCGCTCAACATTGTCGGTGAGACGTCGGGTAACTGGGTCGTGGAGGAAGCCCTGCGCAAAGTCGCCGATTCCGTGCGACAGGGCAAGTCAATCGCCGAGCCGCTGAGCCAGGCCCCCGTGTTCCCGGCGATGGTGACCCAGATGATCGCCGTCGGTGAGGACTCCGGCTCGCTCGAGCAGATGCTCTCGAAGATCGGTGACTTCTACGACAACGAGGTGCAGTCGACGACGGAACAGTTGACCGCTCTCATCGAGCCGCTCATGATCGCCTTCCTGGGCGTGGTGGTCGGTGGCATGATCGTCGCCCTGTACCTGCCGATCTTCAACATCTTCACCCTGATCAAGTAGGCATGTCCCCTTTATTGGGGACTGAAAAGCGCCTGATTGCCCCCGTGCGGGGGCTGCCTTGTACGAAACGACCGACCTAGGGTCTGAAGTACCGCATTACCGATCCGGGGGGATCGGACTAATCCGAAATTGCATTCCTTTGGGGGGAATCATGTTTATTCGTTTTAACAGCGCGGCAACGCAGCTGCGATCGTCAACGCTGAGTCACCGTCTCACCCTGATCTCGAATGGGCGGGAGCGCGGATTTACGCTCATCGAGCTTCTTGTAGTCGTCATCATCATCGGCATCCTCGCGGCGATTGCCGTGCCCATCTACCTCGGCGTGCAGCAGTCGTCGAAGGACGCCGCGGTGCAGTCTGACGTCACCAACGCGAAGATCGCCGTTGTCGCCTACCAGACCGACAACAGCGCGCTCCCGGCCGCCGTCAACGCCACCACGCTCGGCAAGTACGGGTACACCGTGTCCACCAACACGGCCTCCGTCGCCTATTCGGTGGCGCCGGCAGCAGGAGCTACGACGTTCTGCCTGGTCGGCACCGCCAACAGCGGCACCACGCCAGCGAAGTTCTACGTGACGGAATCCATCGGCGTCACCAAGACAAAGCCCGCTACGGGCTGCTGACCCAGCTCCGCGTTGTGGGAGCGCCCCCCTCCTACTGGGGGCGCGATATCACTGTTTGTACCCACTTCGCGGGATTCTCAGGGCGTTTCACCGGCAATACAGTCAGAAACGGGTCACAACCGTAGGGGGGGCGGCCTGTCAATCACTCACACTGAACAGGAATAACACAATGATCCGAATCATGAATGCACTCAACACCCGTAAGAGCCTTCTCAAGAACAACGACAAGGGATTCACGCTCATCGAGCTCCTTGTCGTGGTCATCATCATCGGCATCCTGGCCGCGATCGCTGTTCCGATCTACCTCGGTGTCCAGCAGTCGTCGAAGGACGCGGCCGTTCAGTCGGACGTCACCAACGCGAAGATCGCTGTTGTCGCCTACCAGACTGACAACAACGCGCTCCCCGCCACGGTGGATGCCGCGACGTTGGGCAAGTACGGCTACACCGTGTCCAGCAACACGGCGTCGGTTGCCTACTCGGTCGCACCGGCCGCTGGAGCGACCTCGTTCTGCCTCGTCGGTACCGCCAACTCGGGTACCACGCCTTCGAAGTTCTACGTCACCGACTCCATCGGTGTGACGAAGACCAAGCCGGCTACCGGCTGCTAGCAGTCGCTGCACGCTGACCCGGTGGTGGGACGTCGAGGGGACGTCTCACCACCGGGCGGTTCGGCACCTGCACCGCACCACCACCGTTCACCCGGACGGTTGCTTCACACGTAAGTCTTCCCAGGGGGTGGGTAAAGATGAACAGAATCCGTCGGTCGCTGAATCGAGCCGCCTCTGACGAATCAGGTCTCAGCCTGATCGAGGTAATCGTCGCCATCATGGTGTTCGCGATCATCTCAACGGCCGTCGCGTACACGATGACCGCAGTTCTTTCACTGACCGCGGACACCCAGAGCCGCGCCCAGGCAACCAGCCTCGCAGCGCAGGAACTTGACCTGGACCGGTCCATCACCGACCTCTTCGACCTCACCGACGCGACCCGAAACGTCACCGTCAACGGCACCACGTACCACATCTACCGCAAGACGCAGTGGGTCTCCGATCCGACGATCGACCAGAAATGCGGAATCGGCGGCGGCGTGCTCAAGTACAAGCGCGTGAACGTCACCGTGGGCTGGGACGGCATGCGCAGTTCAACCCCGTCGGTTCGAGCGGACACGCTCATCGACCCGGGTACCCGCATCAACGACCCGACGCGGGGAACCATCCTCGTCTCCGTGCTGAACGCCGCCGGCACCGGTTCTGCCGGCGTCACGGTCACGGCCACGCCGTCGGCAGTGCCCAACGGTGCAACGGCGCTGACGGCCACACCGGATGCGACCGACGCCGACGGCTGCTCCTACATTCTTTCCGTCGTGCCAGGCAACTACGACGTCACGATCTCGAAGACCGGCTACCTCGACACGAACCAGTCGGCGATATCCGCCCGCACGGTGGGCGTGGTGGCGGGAGGCGCCGCTTCCGTCGGCCCGCTCCAGTTCGACAGGTCCGGCCGATTCACGCTGACCTACGCGAGCAATGTCTCCGGTGCACCGATGATCGCCCAGGACCTCGACGTCAGCTTCGTCAGCACCTACCCGACCTACACCGCCACGACCCCGGTGAGCAATGTCAACCTGTATCCCTTCACCGGCGGATACAACATCATCGCGGGGGCATACGGTGACTCGTCCGCTCCCGCCACCGTCTGTCTGGCAAACGATCCGGGTGCCTGGCCTGCTGGCAAGGGGGCGTCCGGTGCGGACGTTTCCGCCGGCGTGCGAGCGCTGCCGGCGGCAACCGTTCCCGGAGGAACCGTGGCGGCGAACGTCGAAATGGGCGGCGTCAAGCTCAACAACGTGGCCAAGGACAGCTACGTCACCGCGATCCAGGTCGTCGGCCCATCCAAGTTCGGCGACCCGGGATGCTCGGCCGGTGCGCTGCAGACCTACAGGTTCGGAAAGGCGCCGGTGTCAAACCCAGTCGTGGCGCTGCCCTACGGATCGTGGAAGATCTTCTCGGGGGGCAGCTTCGGTTCCACGTCGAACCGGGTGCAGGCTTCGGACATGGCGGTGCAGGGTGCTGGTGGAACCGACTCGAGCAACGGCGACATCGCGATTCTCGACCCGAGGAAGCCGTGATGCGCGCCCTGGCAGCAAGCGTCCGCCGCCGCCGTGACCGCGCGTTCGGCGGCAGCGAGCGGGGCATCTCGCTGGTCGAGCTGCTGGTCGCCATGCTCCTGTTGTCCATCGTCCTTGTGCTGATCGGCAGCATGTACGCCACGATGCAGAAGACTGTTGGATTCGCCGGGGCCGCGAACAACAACCTGAAGCGGGCGTCGCTTGGAATGACAGAAATGTCGCGCGTCGTGCGGTTCGCCGCAACGAACCCGGTGATGGGCCAACCGATCAGCGACCCCGCGTTCGTGGTCGCGAAAATCGAGCAGCTCACCATCTACAGCTACGTGGACGCGAATGCCTCGGCGCCCCAGCCGATCAAGATAACGTTCTCACTCGACGGATCGCGGCGGCTCGTCGAGTCCCGCTTCGCGGCCTATTCAGTGAGCAACGGCTACTGGGGGTTCAACTCGGCGGCGTACAGCACGCGTGTTCTGACCGGTACCGTGCTCGCGCCGGCGACAGGGGAACTGCCGCTGTTCAGCTACCAGACGGCAGACGGAACGCTGCTCACTGTTCCCGCGGCCGGGCTCTCCAGCACCCAAACCCCGACGGTTGCGGCCGTCACGATCACGATGAAGATCAAGGGCGAGACGGGCACGTCGAATCCGCTCATTCTGGCTAACACGGTTGGCCTGCCCAACCTCGGACTCAACAGGACGGGCCAGTGATGCTCCGCTTTCTTGCGGCGACGCTCAAGCGTCGCAACTCGGCTGACGAGGGTTTCGCTCTCGTCATGGTGATCGCCATCGGTGCAGTTCTCATGATTCTCGCCACGGTGGCGGTGAGCTACTCGCTCAGTGGGCTCACCGCAACGCGCACCGACCAGAACGCGGGCGCTGCCGAGGCGGCCGCCTATGCCGGAATCGAGGAGTACCAGAGTCGCCTCGCGAACGACAGCTCGTATGTCAAATACGGCAACCCCGCGGCAACCTTCGGCGCGGGCAGTTCCGTCACTCTCCCCACAGGCACGCAGACGAACCCGGCGTTCGGGCTGGGCACGTCCGGAACCTGGGCGACGATCGCAGGCAGCGGCGGCCAGTCCGTCTTCCGCTACGAAGTCGACACCACCAAGTACCTGACCACCGGCGTTCTCCGCGTGCGGGCGACAGGTCGATCGGGCGGAGCAACGAAGAGCATCGTTGCTGACCTCAAGCAGCAGGGATTCATCGACTTCCTGTACTTCACCGACTATGAAATCCAGGACCCGACGGTGAGCGGGGCTGCAGCCACCTGCGTCAAGTACGCCTGGGCTGGCCGCTCCAACACGTGCGCGGGCATCCAGTTCGCCTCGACCGACAACATCAAGGGGCCGGTTCACTCCAACGACACCATCCAGATTTGTGGTTCGACGTTCCAGGGGATTGTGACCACGGGCAACAGCACCCCCTCCAACGGCAGGCTCTACACCGTGCCGACCGGATGCGGCGCGGCGACCTTCAACTCAGGGAACCCCACCTACGGGCCCGTCGTCGGGATGCCGGCGACGAACTCCCAGATGAAAAAGGAAGTTCGCTCCGACCTGGCCAGCGACGTTCCCAACCCCGGCTGCCTGTATACGGGCCCGACCAAAATTGTCTTCAATGCCGACGGTTCGCTGACCGTACGTTCGCCGTGGACCAAGTTCACCAACGTGGCGGGGGATCCGGCCACGAGCGGTTCGATCTCAAGCACCTGCGGAACGCCCGGCACGGGTGCCAACGGACTCGCCACCGCCGCGGGAGCGACCTTCACGCCGCATGCGAACACCGTCGTCTACGTGCAGAACGTGCCGGCCGTGACCTCCGACCCGAACTACTGGGGATCGACAACGCCGACCGGGTTCAGCTGCGTTGGAGCCGCCGGTGGCACAACCGTCGGCAACGGCATCGGCTACCCCGCCAACGGAGAGGTCGCGCCAAGCACGACTTCGTACGGCTGCACCAACGGCGACCTGTTCGTGCAGGGCACGCTGAGCGGCCAGATGACGGCGGCGGCGGAGAACTACATCTACATCACGAGCGACATCAAGTACAACGACGCGAGTTCTGACATTCTTGGCCTCGTGGGGAACAACGCGATCTGGGTGTGGAATCCGCTGAACTCAAGCGGCAACAACCTGGTGAGCGACACGGATCGCCGGATCGATGCGGCAATGCTGTCGCTCGCCCACACGTTCCAGGTGCAGAACTACAACGGTGGCGGCAGTCTCGGCACGCTCACCGTGAACGGCGCAATCGCACAGAAGTTCCGAGGTCCCGTCGGAACGGGCAGCACGTACTCCATCGCAACCGGCTACGCGAAGAACTACGTGTACGACGCGCGCCTGAAGTACACGGCGCCGCCCAAGTTCCTCTCCCCGGTCACCACCACCTATGGCGTGACCACGTGGATGGACACGCCGACCGCCTTCAATGCGGATGGCAGCTACAAGCCATGACGCCAGATCCCATGAGCATCGCCGTGCTCATCGCCGTCTTCAGCGGGATATTCGGCATCGCTATCGGCTCCTTTCTCAACGTCGTGGTCTACCGGGTACCCCTGGGGATGTCGCTCGTCGCACCCGCGAGCGCCTGCCCGAACTGCAAGACCGAGATCCGCAAGCGCGACAATGTGCCCGTGCTCTCCTGGTTGCTGCTGCGCGGCAAGTGCAGGGACTGTGGCGAGCCGATCTCCGCCCGCTACCCGCTCGTGGAGGGCGGCACCGCCGTGTTCTTCCTGGCCGTTGCGGCCTACTTCTCGCACTCGGTCGCCGCGCCGCAACCGACTGCGCTCGCCATCTCGAACGTTCTCGCGCTGGTTGCATACCTGTACCTCGTCGCGATCACTGTGGCGCTGGCACTCATCGATCTCGAGACACACACGCTGCCCAACCGAATCGTGCTGCCCGGCTACGCAGTGGCGGGGGCACTCTTTCTCGCGGCGAGTATCGTCGCCGGCAACTACGACGCACTGATTCGCGCGGGTATCGGCATGTCGGGGCTCTGGTTGCTCTATGCAATCCTCGCTTTCAGTTACCCTCGCGGCATGGGCTTCGGCGACGTGAAGCTGGCCGGGGTCCTCGGCCTGTTCCTGGGCTGGGCCGGATGGGGACCACTCCTCATCGGAGCATTCGCCGCTTTTCTGCTCGGCGGGATTTTCTCGATCGTGCTGCTGGCAGCCAAAAAGGCGAATCGCAAGTCGGGCATCCCGTTCGGCCCCTGGATGCTCGCGGGCGCATGGGTGGGCATAGTTTTCGGCAATCAGTTATGGGGCGGCTACCTGTCGCTGATCGGGCTTACCGCGTAGCGCACGCGCTTCAGATAAATAGGCACTTCGGGGGAACAATGGCAAAGAACATCGTCGGTATCGACATCAGCAGCTCGGGCATCCGCGCTGTTGAGGTGAGCGATGCGACGCGCGATCGTCCGACCGTCCAGCGCTTTAGGGCGGCCACGCTGCCCGAGGGCGCCGTCGTCAATGGCGAGGTCATCGAGCCCCGCACCGTCGCGACCGCGCTCAAGCAGCTCTGGACCAACGGCGGTTTCACCAGCAAAGACGTCGTGCTGGGCATGGGGAACAGCCGCGTGCTCGCTCGTGACCTGACCGTTCCCAAGATGTCGCTGCTGCACATCCGCGAATCGCTTCCGTTCCAGGTGCAGGAGATGCTGCCCGTTCCGGTCGAGGATGCCCTTCTCGACTTCTACCCGGTCTCCGAGTCGATCGGGGAACAGGGCCCGATGATCAACGGGCTGCTCGTGGCCGCCGTAAAGGAGTCTGTGGTCGCGAATGTTCGCTCCGCAGAACTTGCCGGCCTCAACCCGGTCGAGGTCGACCTCATCCCCTTCGCACTCAGTCGGGTGCTGTTGCGCGGCTCGAACGCGCCGGGCACGGTCGCCGTCATCGAGGTGGGTGCGAGCACGTCGACCGTCGTGATCGCCATCAATGGCGTTCCGCAATTCGTTCGCATCATCGCGACGGGCGGCAACGACGTCACCGAGGCGATCAAGACCCGCCTGAACTTCACGACCGAGCAGGCGGAGTCGTCGAAACGCGCGCTCGGCCTCACGACGCCGGGTGTCGCTCCCGAGCACCGACCGATCGTCGAAACGATTTACGAGATCACCGGCGAACTCATGAACAGCATTCGCAACACGCTGAGCTATTTCGCGACATCCCGAACCGGCGAACCAATTCGCCAGATCCTGCTGACCGGCGGCGGTTCCCAGCTGAGCGGGTTTGCGCATGCCCTCAGCGAGACCACGCGAATCCCGGTGGTCGCCGCCGACCCGTTCGCCATGATTTCCGTCAGCAAGAAGTTCGCCGCGGAGAAATCCGCCAGTTCGAGTACGGCAACCGTCGCACTCGGCCTCGCTATTGGGAGCGCAGCATGAGCAACAAGATTCCGAAAGGGGAAACCCTGGTTGTCGGTGGATCGCCACGCGTTCACCTTCTTCCGCCCGAGGTCAGCCAGAAGAAGCGCAGCCGTCAGCTGCAGAGCCGGCTCGGCCTTGGCGTCGTCGCCGTGTTGGCGGTCGCAGCGCTAGCCGTTGCCGGTGCCTACCTCGCCACGCTGAACGCGCAGACCGGCTTGTTGTCCGCGCAATCCGCGTCGGCCAGCATCGCTGTGCAGCAGAGGAAGTACGTCGCGGTCACGCAGGTCGAAACCGACGTCGCCGCCATCAAGAAGGCGCAGATCCGGGCCACCGCGAAGGAAATCGCCTGGGCGCCATACATCGACAAGCTCAGTGGCACGCTGACCGAGGGAATGAAGATCGTGTCGCTGGAGGCCGGAATCGATGGAGCGTTCCTGCCATCCACGACGGTAACGGTTCCCCTCGAGGGGCCGCGGATCGCATCCCTCAAGGTCACGGTCACTACGCCCCAGAAGTCCATTGCCACCTGGCTCGACAACCTCACGAGCCTTCCCGGGTTCGTGGATGCGACACCGGGGTCCGTCGACCAGGACAAGGGCAGCTCCTACAAGGTCGTGGTCGACCTCCACATCAACGACGCGGCGCTGGCGAACCGTTTCCCGGCCCCGAAGGCAGGTTAGGACCAATGAACAGGGACAGAGTCTGGATGATCGGAGCCGTGCTGGTCATGGCGGTCGTGCTTCTCATGGGGTGGACGCTCGGCGTCTCCCCGCTGCTCTCGCAGGCATCCGACGCCGATTCGCAGGCGGCGAGCATCAACGAGAGCAACCAGGCCGCTGAGGCAAAGGTCGCCGCGTTGCGCACCAAGTCGGTGCAACTTCCGGCGATGCAGGCAGAGCTCCTCGGGCTGCGCTCGTCGATTCCCACCGGTGCGGACATGTCCGTATTCCTCAAGGAAATCAACCAGCTGTGCGCCGAGCATCACGTAACGCTGACAAACGTGGCCGTGACCGACGCGTTGATCCCGGTGGCCCCGGTGGCACCGGTAGCACCTCCCGCGACCGGTGCGACGTCGACACCGACACCGACACCGACTCCAACCGCCACTCCCGACCCGGGGGCGGCCGCCGCTCCGACCGTCGCGGCCGTGCCTCCCGGATCATTTGTGCTGGTCCCTGTCGTCGTCGCCGTCACCGGGAAGTTCGAGGACGTGAAGGCCTTCATTGGCGGCCTGCAGAGCGGAGCGCGACTCTACTTCGCAGCGCAGGTCACCACGGCACCAGCGAGCACGGGCAAGGGGGGCTCGGTGCTGGGAACCATCACCGGTTTCGCGTTCACCCTCACCGGAACCAGCCCGGAACTCACACCGGCTCCGGTCGCAACTCCTGCGCCAGCGGCAACGCCGACGCCAGGTGCAACGGTCACGCCGACCACCACTCCGACGTCGCCGACTCCGACTCCGACTCCATAAGCGCCCCGCTCTTCGGTGGAGCTGTCCCCCTTTTCGGGGCCAACTCCACCGCTAGAGTGGCTCTCGACGCCAATTTCGGGCGGTGAGGAGTGCCATCATGAGCGAGAACCAGCCAGTCGCCAGCACGCGTGCCAGGAAACAGACGGGCGCCGACACCCCTGTCACCGACAGTGGTGAAGTGACACCGGCCGAGGTCCCGGTCGCCGTCGAGCCGGTTACGGCATCGGCGAACGAGCCCGTCGTTGCGACGGATGACCCTGCCGCAGTCGAAATCGCCGCCCCGGTAACGGAAACCGGCGCCGTGGAGCCGGTTACGGCATCCGAGCACCGCATCGTCTATGTCGAGACCCCGCAGCCACCCCGCAAGAAGGGGAACCGCGGCGTCGGAGCGTTGTTCGCCGTCATCTCCGCCCTCGTCTTCGCGGTGCTGTACGCCGTGCTCTTCGTGATCGTCAGCAACGCCATTGCGGGCACGGCCCCGCTGGCGCCGTTCCTGCAGTCCGCGACCTTCTTCATTCCGGTGATCTACTTTGCCCTTGGCTTCGTCGTCCTGGTGCTCATCGCCAACCGTGCCAACTGGTGGGCGTACGTGGTCGGCAGCCTGCTCGTTGCGGTGTTCGTCTACTTCGCCAGCACCGGCACGCTGCTGCTGACGGACGGCATCATTGCCCACACCCCGGATGAGGCAGCGCAACTTGCTCGCGCCGGGTTCGCGAGCCCGATCATCCTGAGCGCGACCCTGCTCGCCCGCGAGGTGGCGCTGTGGGTCGGTGCGGCCATCGCGGCCCGCGGCCGTCGCGTGAAGGCACGCAACGTCCTCGCTCGGGAGGAGTTCGATCGCGAACTCGCCGAGCAGCGGTCCGAGCGGGAGCGCGGCACCGAGGCCGAGCCGGTCGCCACCGCCTGACCGCTGTCAGCGAACAGGGGCGCCCACATTTGCGCGACCCCGCCCCGCACCACTATTGTTTTACGGGTGTGCGCTTTGTCGTGCGCTCTCGCCGTGCCCTGATTGCATTCATGCAAAATCGGGGAACAGTCGGGATTGCGGCCACTCGTAACACACGCTGGGCTCGCCTTCACAGGCGGCCCCCACGGCATACCAACCAGAACCGGCACCTCGCCGTCATTCGCGGTTGGTCCAATTGAACTCGACGCATTTGATTCTGGATGCGCGCGAATGCTCAGCAGTTAAGCATCAACTGTCACCGTGCAGTACATACAAGGAGTTACCAGAGTGCCAACCATTCAGCAGTTGGTCCGAAAGGGCCGCAGCCCCAAGGTCGTCAAGACCAAGGCGCCTGCCCTGAAGTCCAACCCCCAGCAGCGCGGTGTGTGCACCCGCGTTTACACGACTACCCCGAAGAAGCCGAACTCGGCCCTGCGCAAGGTTGCTCGCGTCAAGCTTTCCAACGGAACCGAGGTCACGGCCTACATCCCCGGCGAAGGTCACAACCTTCAGGAGCACTCGATGGTGCTCGTCCGCGGTGGTCGTGTTAAGGACCTCCCCGGTGTTCGCTACAAGATCGTGCGCGGCGCGCTCGACACCCAGGCAGTTAAGAATCGCAAGCAGGCTCGCAGCCGCTACGGAGCGAAAATGGACAAGAAGTAATGCCACGTAAAGGACCAGCACCGAAGCGTCCAGTAATAGCGGACCCGGTCTACGGAGCACCCATCGTCAGTCAGCTCGTCAACAAGATCCTGCTCGACGGCAAGAAGGGGCTCGCGGAGCGCATCGTTTACGGTGCCCTCGAGGGAGTCTCGGCCAAGAACGGCCAGGACGCGGTTGCCACGCTCAAGAAGGCACTCGACAACGTGCGCCCGACCCTCGAGGTCAAGTCGCGTCGCGTCGGTGGTTCGACCTATCAGGTTCCTGTCGAGGTCAAGCCGCACCGTGCCAACACGCTCGCGCTGCGCTGGCTGACCAGCTACGCAAAGGCTCGCCGCGAGAAGACCATGACAGAGCGTCTCACCAACGAGATCCTCGACGCGTCGAATGGTCTCGGCGCCGCCGTGAAGCGTCGTGAAGACACTCACAAGATGGCTGAGTCGAACAAGGCATTCGCCCACTACCGCTGGTGACCTTCGGTCGCAGCTAGGACTTCTCGGATACAGCTGGTCCTCGGGTCGAGCCTGT
>JAODMF010000005.1 GCA_025464095.1 Glaciihabitans sp. | reverse complement strand
TCTATTGCGTCGCGCAGTTCCCTGGCCCGTAGCAACACCCGGTCCACATCCCACCCCACCCCAGCCACCCCGGCCACGCTGCCGGGGGTGGTGGTGGTGATTTCGGTGACCAGGTTCTCCACCGCGGTAGTGAGGGCCTGGATGGGGACGTTGCTGGTTGGTTGGCCAAGACCGGTGCGGATCGCAGTCAGTTGGCTGCTGGACAGGGTTCCGGCGACCAGCGCCGTGCCGGCAGCGGCAAGCCACGGCTCGCGGGGTGCGGCCAACTCACCAGTGAGCGGGTCCAGCACCCCACCGGAAGCATTCTGCTCAACCACCCGCCCCACCCGCACCACCGCGATCGCTTCCTGCTTGGTGAGCCCGGTGCTTGCTTTCACCAGCTCCTCCGGGCTGCGGAACCCCGCCCGCTGCGCCAACCCTCCGCTGCCCAGCGCCCGGTCCGAGCGGCGGGCGATCTCCCCAGCGATGGCGGCAAGGTGCGCGCCGGCCGTGCGGGAGGTGTCGGCCCAGCCGCCCTGCAGCAACAGCAGGGCGGAATCGTCCAGGTCCCGGAGCAGCAGCGGGTCCGGGCGGAGAGCGGCGGCGACTTCGCGCAGCGCGGTGGACCTCGCAACGAGGTCAAGCGCCGGGGCCGAAGAAGTCATAGAACTATTTTCTCAGATCGAACACACATTCGAAAGTGTTTGCGTCCAATACGTATAAACATCTTCTCCACAGGGGCTGTGAAGGACAAGAACCCCAGAAGGAGAAGAACTGAAGAGGTAGCGAAGCGCGGGGAAGGGGAAGGAAAGGAGACGAAAGCGCGGGGCAAGAGGAGGCGCGATGCGGGATGGGAAGGGGATGGAACGGAGGTGACGAAGAGGAGGACGACAAGGCAACGACACAGGTCAGGCGGACAGGCACAACAAACTGAAAAACCAAGCGCAGAAAGACAACTGCGACGGCGTGAACGAGACGGAGGACGGGAAGACACCACCGGGTGAAGAAGAAGGTGAGAAGAAGAAGAAGAAGAAGAAGAATTAGAGCGTGAGAAGCAGCGGGAGCGTCGAAGGCGCGGGAAGGCAAGAGCGGGCGAAGGACGCGAGGAGGAGCTCTTCGCACCCAATGCCGCGCACGAAGTCACGCGCGAAATCGCGCACCCAATCCCCGCGCGAATTCAGCGCCGCCCGACCACCACTCGACCACGCACTCGACCACCACTAACCCGCGGCAGCCGACCACCGCTAACCCGCGGCAGCCTCCACCACTAACCCGCGGCAGGCTCCGCGGCCGGGGCCGATCCGAGGGCGTTCGGCGCGGAGACGGGAGTGCGCGGCATCGCGAATCCTGCCGCCACGGTGGCGACGGCCGCGATCGCAACCGCCACAAAGACGGCCGTCGATGCGCTGGATACCGCGTGGGCATCCTGCTCCCCTTTGCCGAGCGAGAGGAAAATGCCGTTCGCGATCGCACCGAAGATGGCGACGCCGACCGCGCTGCCGATGGAACGCGCGAAAAGGTTGGTGCCGGTGACGACGCCGCGCTCGTTCCACGGCACGCTCGACTGCGCGGCGATCAGAGACGGAGTGGCGATGAGTCCCATGCCGAGTCCGACCACGAAACAGCAGAGCGCGACGGCCCACAGCACGGGGGTCGGGCCGAGGATCGCGAGTACGAGCGTTCCGAGCACGGTCAGCGACATCCCGATCAGCGCGGTGTTGCGGAATCCGATGCGCAGGTACAGCCGGCCCGACAGGGATGCCGCAAGCGGCCACCCGACGGTCAGCGCGGCCAGCGCGAGGCCGGCCACCAGCGGCACGACGCCCAACGCGCCCTCGAGGTACGTGGGAACGTACGACGTCAGACCGATGAGCATGGCGCCGGTGCCGAGTGCGATGAACGAGGTCGTGAGCAGCAACCGGCGGGAGAAAACCCAGAGCGGCAGGATGGGCTCCGCCGCCCGGCGCTCGACCAGTACGAAGGCGACCAGCAACAGCGCACCGAGCACGAACGCGCCGATCGAGATGGGAGAGTTCCACGCCCACGCCTGGCCGCCCTCGAGCACGGCGAGGATGAGCAGCGAAAGCGACCCCGTGAGCAGCAGCGCACCCGCGTAGTCCACCTTGTGCCGCCGGTGCTCGATCCTCTCCGAAAACGTACGAACGATGAGGACGATCGCGATGATGCAGAGCGGGATGTTCACGAAGAAGATGCCGCGCCAGCTGACGAACTGCGAGAACACGCCACCCAGCGTCGGCCCGACCACCGACGAGATCGCCCACACGCTCGCCAGATAGCCCTGTACTTTTGCGCGCTCCGCGACCGTGTAGATGTCACCGGCGATGGTGATGGCCATCGGCTGCACCGCGCCCGCTCCCAGCCCCTGCACCGCGCGGAACGCGATCAGCGCGGGCATGCTCCACGCGAATCCGCACAGGATGGACCCGAGCAGAAACAGGCCGATTCCGATCAGGATGATCGGCTTGCGCCCCACGACGTCGGAGAGCTTCGCGTACACGGGAACCGATACTGCCTGGGCGAGAAGGTAGATCGAGAACAGCCAGGGGAACTGTGCAAAACCGCCGACATCCTTGACGATGGAAGGAACGGCGGTCGCGAGAATCGTCGCGTCGATCGCCACGAGGCCGGTGGTGACCATCAGGGCGATCAGAATCGGGCCGCGCTCGGATCGGAATCCGACGTCGCTGCGCGAAATAGTGTTTGTCACTGGCACTTCTCCTGCTGAACGTGGTCGGGCACTCGCCCTCTGCTTCCAACGTGCCACGCTCCGCCGACTATTCCCACCCGGCGATCGAGCTTGTCCGGGTCGAACATGTTCCGATCTCGACTTCGCCGAATCCCCGCGACAATAGAACCGTGCAGCTCGCCCTCCTCTCCCTGCTTCTCGTGTCGGTCGCCGTGCTCGCGGTGCGCGCGGTGACCCGCGAGCGCCGACAGTACGGCCGCTTCAAGCGACTGACGAACACCCGGATGCGCCAGCGCGTCTACGGCAGGTGGCTGCGGGAGGCGTTCCTCGTTTTCGGCGGCCTGAGCGCGGCCATGCTGCTCGCCTCGTACACCTTCCTCTCCCCCACGCTGCAGGATGCCCGCCGCTGGCCGCCCGTCGCCTGGCTGACCGGGCACCTCAGCGGCGATTTCGGCGTCGGCGTCGGCGTGGGGATCGGGATCGCCTTCGTCGTACTGCTGGTGCTTCCGGTCATCCTGCTGCGCCGGCAGCTGGAGGAGATTCCGATGGTCGGCGACATCTCAGCTCTCCTCCCCCGCAACCGCAGCGAGCTCGTGTACACATCCGGTCTCGCACTCAACGCCGGACTCGTCGAGGAGCTGCTGTTCCGATTCGGGATGCCGGCCCTGATCTTCGGCATCACCGGCGACGCGGTGATCTCCTTTGCGATCGCGGCGCTGCTGTTCGGGCTGCTGCACCTCTATCAGGGCTGGAAGGGGATGCTGGCGGCGACCATCCTCGGCCTCATTTTCACCGTGATTTACGTGCTGACCGGCTCCATCGTTGTTGTGATGATTGTGCACGCCCTGATCGACCTGAGGTCGCTGGTGCTGATCCCGGTGCTCGTGAACAGGGTGCACCGCGCCAACCCGACTGGCGCCAGCCGAGAATCCCTCGCCGAGGCAGACTGACGACGGCCGCCGGCCGGAAGTTGCAGCGGCGACGCAAAGGGCCTCGAGTCAAGCAAGTCCTGGTCGCCGAACCCGGCCAGGCTGGTGGATCCCGTCCGCTCGACAACCACGGACTCCGCCGCCTTAGACACGCTCGACCTCGATCGCCGCGAGCAATGTATGGCGATGACACGGGCCGGACGGGTTGTGGGTCCGGGTTAGCTAGGCGCGCGCTCTCGCAAGAGTAGCCACACTGGCACCGCCGGATCTCGGAGCCCCCGCTGGAGTTCTCGTTCTTACTCGGCACTGCTTGGCGCGAATTCGATAGCCAACGAAGTGAAGTCAGATCGCCGGCCGCCAATAGGCTGTTCGCAATCTCGAAAAGGATGTCAATGCCGAAGCAAATCGACGTAGTTGGCGCTGTGATCGTGCGCGACGACCTGGTTTTTTGCGCTCAGCGCGGGCAAGGGGGTGCGCTGGCAGGCAAGTGGGAATTCCCCGGTGGAAAGCTCGAGGTCGGCGAGTCACCAACCACCGCTCTCGGACGTGAGATTCGGGAAGAGCTTGCGTGCCAAGTGATCGTGGGAGCAAAAGTAACGTCAACCTCCCACGAATATGACTTTGGAGTCGTGAATCTGACTACCTTCTACTGCAAGTTGAGCGAAGGCGAACCGGTAATTTCTGAACACAAAGCTGCACTTTGGCTGAGCCCATCCGAGCTTGGGTCGCTCGACTGGGCGCCCGCTGACGTCCCTGCAGTCGACGTGGTGCGGTCCGACTTGGGCGCCAAATGAGTCTGGATCTCAACGAGCTCGACCCGTTCGGTCGGGACGTGGGATTTGGCTACATCGATCGCACCGTTCGTTCGCCACAGCGGCATCAGCCACAGCTGGTGTTAAACACGAAGAACGATTCCATGCTTCGAGCGCTACGCCATGAGCTCCGACGCGCCACAGCCTTCACTTTCTCCGTGGCGTTCGTTTCACCGCGAGCAATCGCCCTGTTAAAGCAGGAGCTGCTCGAGTTCGAAGGTGTCGGCCGCATCATTACCTCTGACTATCTCGGTTTCAATTCGCCGAGGGCATTTGCGGAGCTGCTGAATCTGGCGAAAATCGGCATTGATGTCCGCCTTCACAACGACGCAGCCTTTCACCCGAAGGGGTATGTATTCGAGCAGCCAGAGAGCGTGACGGCGATTCTTGGGAGTTCCAATCTCACTGAGAGTGCGCTTGCGCAAAATCACGAGTGGAATCTCAGGGTGTCGCTTACACGGGACAGTGACCTGGCAGACCAGTTCACCAATCTCCTCGATGAGCAGTTGTTCAATTCCTCACCGTTAACACAAACTTGGATCGACGACTACACCGCGACGTACGTGCAGCCGACACGGGGGCTGCGGCACCGGTCTCCGTCCCCCCAGACTCTGGGCGACGAGTCAGCAATCTTCGCCGAGGGAATTCGTCCGAACGCCATGCAGACGGACGCCCTTGCTTCGATCGCGCGTGTTCGGGACGCCGGCAACCGCCGGGCGCTCGTGATTTCCGCGACTGGCACGGGAAAGACGATCCTGTCGGCACTCGACGTTCGAGCGGTCAACCCAGATCGGGTGCTCTTCGTCGCTCATCGAGAACAGATTCTCGACAGAGCTATGCGCGAGTTCCAGCGAGTTCTCGGCGCATCGCCGGAAGAGGTTGGCAAATTGGGGGGCTCGACCCGGCAACTTGACCGGCGGTATGTCTTCGCGACTGTTCAGACCCTTTCGCAACCAAATGTCCTAGAGCAGATCGACCCAAAGACCTTCGATTACATCCTTATTGATGAGGTTCACCGCGCGGGCGCTGCCAGTTTTGGTCGTGTGCTCGATCATTTCCAGCCGAAGTTCCTGCTCGGCATGACTGCGACGCCCGAGCGAAGTGACGGCCAGAACGTCTTCGAGCTCTTCGACTTCAACGTTCCCTATGAGATCCGCTTAGGCGCGGCGCTGGAGTTGGACATGCTGGCGCCGTTCCACTATTACGGCGTCGCCGACATCACTTTTGAGGACGGCGAGGTCACCTCGGAGGTCACAGACCTGCGATATCTCGTGGCGACTGAGCGGGTGGATCATGTGCTCGCGGCACTCGAAACTTACGGTCAGTCGGGGATTCGGCCCCGCGGTCTCATTTTCTGTAGTCGCAAGGAGGAGGCGCACCGGCTATCTCAGGAGTTGAATCTGCGAACCTTCCGTGGCGAGAAATTGCGCACGGTGGCGCTAACCGGCGAGAACTCAATCGAAATGCGTGAGCAACGCGTGGAACAGCTGGAGGCGGGCGAGCTCGACTACATCCTCACGGTTGACGTGTTCAACGAAGGTGTCGACATTCCTTCCCTCAATCAGGTGGTGATGCTTCGGCAGACTCAGTCGAGCATCGTCTTTGTCCAGCAGCTCGGCCGCGGTTTGCGGAAGTCTGCAGGCAAGGACTACCTGGTCGTCATCGATTTCATCGGCAACTACACGAACAACTACCTCATCCCCATTGCTCTTTTCGGTGACGACTCATTGAACAAGGAATCCCTGCGCAAGAACCTAATCGCGGCTGAAGAGATCGGCGTGATCGCTGGGCTATCCAGTGTCCGCTTCGACCGGATCGCGCAGGAGAGGGTCCTTGCTTCACTCGCCCAAACGAGGCTCGACAGTCTGTCAAACCTGAAATCTGCAATCGAAACTATTCGCAACCGCGTTGGTCATACCCCTGCACTTTTCGACTTCCTTCGATTCGAATCGGTGGATCCGGTCGTGATGGCCACGAAGGCTGGGAACTATCCGGAGCTTCTCTCCAAAGTGAAGATCGAAGAGACCGGACTCAGCGATGGTGAGTCCTCGATGTTGTCGGTCGTCTCACGAGAGCTTTTGACGACCAAGAGGGCTCACGAGCTGTATTTGCTTCGCCACTTGCTTGAATCGGGCCCTTCATCGGTCGACGAGATTGCAGGGTCGCTTGCGAGAGCAGGACTTCCCTTCGACGAAGACACGGTTTCGAGCGCGCTCCGAAGCCTCACTTTCGAGTTCAACACTCTGACAGAGAAGGCAGCGTTCGGGGTCGACGGAATCGCAGAGCGCCGGCCAAATGGCCACATTGGGTTAAGCCAGCCGCTGCTCGACGCTTACGGAACATCCGCTCGTTTCCGGATGAGTCTCGACGACGTTATCCACACAGGCTTATCCCTGATCGAGTCTCGATACGAGGTGGGCATGCCGTTCACGCCGGAGCGCCAGTACTCCCGAAAAGACGCAAGTCGACTCCTCAATTGGTCCTCGAACATGTACTCCACGATCTATGGCTATCGCGTCGATCAAGCAACAATGACCTGCCCCATCTTCAACACGCTGCATAAGTCGAGTGACATTTCCGCTAGCACCGCCTACGGGGACAGGCTGGTCGATCCTAGCTCGATGATTTGGTATTCCAAGAGCAAGAGAACGCTCAAGAGCCCGGACGTGAAGGCCATCGTTGACAACACCGTCGAGCTTCACGTTTTCGCAAAGAAGGACGACGCTGACGGCAGCGACTTCTACTACCTCGGGCGAGCGCGGGCCGAAGCCGCGGAGGCGACGACCATGCCCGGTCAAGACGGAGAGCCACTTTCTGTCGTTCGAATGACGCTCCGCTTCGAGCAGCCGATTCATGCGGCCCTCTTCGATTACTTCCACCCCGAGGTGGTTGACCGCTTCTGACGAGGTCAGCCGCACGTGACAGGCTTGCCCGGTGACATCCGACAACGCGACAAGCGCCGAATCTTCCACCCGCTCCGACGCCGTTGCCGTACTCCGCACCCTCGTCGGCCGGCCGGATGCCGAATTTCACGACGGACAATTCGAAGCCATCGAGACACTCGTTGACCAGCGGCGGCGCGCACTCGTCGTGCAGCGCACCGGGTGGGGCAAGTCCGCCGTGTACTTCGTCGCCACATTGCTGCTCCGGCGGCGGGGGGCGGGTCCGACGATCCTCGTTTCGCCGCTGCTCGCACTCATGCGCGACCAGATCGCCGCGGCATCCCGCGCCGGGGTTCGCGCCGTCGCCATCAACTCGACCAATCCGCACGAGTGGGACGAGGTGCAACGGATGCTCGCCGCCGACGAAGTGGACGTACTACTCGTCTCGCCCGAACGCCTCAACAACCCGACGTTCCGCGAGACGCAGCTGCCTGCCCTCATCGACCGGATCGGGATGCTCGTCGTCGACGAAGCGCACTGCATCTCGGACTGGGGACACGACTTTCGTCCGGACTATCGGCGGCTGCGGGAACTGATCTCGCGCATGCCGGAAGAGGTGCCGGTGCTGGCCACGACCGCTACCGCCAACGAGCGGGTCGTGCTGGATGTGGCGGAGCAACTGCAGGGGGTTTCGATACGCGCTGTGCCGCAAGCGGCCCAGAGCTACTCAACCAACGAAACCGAGGTTTCGATACGCGCTGTGCCGCAAGCGGCCCAGAGCTACTCAACCAACGAGACCCGGGTTTCGATACGCGCTGTGCCGCAAGCGGCCCAGAGCTACTCAACCAACGAGACCGAGCAGACGGCCCAGAGCTACTCAACCGACGGTGACGGGGGCGTCGTCACCATTCGCGGGCCGCTCGCCCGCGCATCCCTGCGACTCGGGGTGCTGCGGCTGCCGGACGCGAAGACGCGCCTCGGCTGGCTACTCAGCCACCTAGCCGAGCTGCCCGGCAGCGGCATCATCTACACCCTCACCGTCACCGCCGCCGAAGACACCGCGCGCCTGCTTCGGGACGCCGGCCACGCCGTCCGCGCCTACACCGGGCAGACCGACACCGCCGAGCGCGAGGAATCCGAGGGGATGCTCAAGCGCAACGAGGTGAAGGCCCTCGTCGCCACCAGCGCGCTTGGCATGGGCTTCGACAAGCCCGACCTCGGCTTCGTGCTGCACCTGGGCGCTCCCTCCTCCCCCGTCGCCTACTACCAGCAGGTGGGACGCGCGGGTCGCGCGACCGACAATGCCGACGTGCTCCTGCTGCCCGGCAGCGAGGATGAAGCGATCTGGCAGTACTTTGCCACCGCATCCATGCCGAGCGAGGCCCGTGCGAATGCCGTGCTCGATGCGCTCGCGCAGAACGACGGACCGCTGTCGACCCCGGCCCTGGAGTCGCGGGTCGACATCCGCCGCACGCCGCTCGAACTTCTGCTCAAAGTGCTCGACGTCGACGGGGTCGTGCAGCGCGTGCAGGGCGGGTGGATCGCGACGGGACAACCCTGGGCCTACGACCGCGACCGCTACGAACGCATCGCCGCCGAGCGCACGGCCGAGCAGAAGCACATGCTCGACTATGAGGCGTTACCCGCCGGCGAGGCAGGATGCCGCATGGCGTACCTGCAGCACGCCCTCGATGACGACACCGCAACACCCTGCGGACGCTGCGACAACTGCGCTGGCGCCTGGTACCCGGCAGACGTCGCGGAAGATGCCGCGGCATCCGCTCGCTCCTCGCTCGACCGGGTCGGCGTCGTGCTCGAGCCGCGGGCGCAGTGGCCGGCCGGTTCCGACCGCCTGGGCGTCCCCGTGAAAGGAAACATCAAACCGGGCGAGCGGATGCTCGAAGGCCGTGCCCTCGCCCGCCTCACCGACCTCGGCTGGGGCAACACCCTACGCGATCTCTTCGCCCCCGGCACCCGGGACGCAGCGGCCAGCCCCGCGCTCCTCGCCGCCTGCGTGCGGGTGCTCGGAGAGTGGGCGTGGGATGCCCGTCCGGTTGCCGTGGTCGCGGTGCCCTCCGCGAAGCATCCACTGCTCGTCACCTCGGTGGCGGAGGGCCTCTCATCGGCGGGGCGCCTGCCATTTTTGGGCACACTCGACCTCGTCGGCACAGCGGCGAGCGAGCCGGGCGGCAACAGCGCGTACCGGTTGTCCACCGTGTGGAACCGGTTCGCCGTCGGGCCGTCGCTGGCCACCCAGCTGGCCGGGCTCGATGGACCGGTGCTGTTGGTCGACGACCTGGCAGACAGCCGCTGGACGCTCACCGTTGCCGCCCGGATGCTGCGGCTCGCGGGCGCGAACGGCGTGCTGCCGTTCACGGTGGGGTTACGCAGCTAGAGCGAATGGCGCGGCGAGGGGTCCTCTGAAGTCTCCGACGCCTGGGGCGCTGGCTGGCTTGCGTCGGTCGAGCCGGACTGCTGTGTGCCGTCGGCTGGCTGGGCGTCCGCCGACGAGCCGTCCGGCTCGACCCGCAATTCTTCATGGGTGACCGGCACGGTCACCGTCTGGTACTCCGTCACCACGAACTTGCGCAGCCGCGCACCAGGCACCGGAACGGGGCCGGCGGCGGCAGCAGCAGCTGAACCATCAACATCCTCGCGTTCGGCACCACGGTCGCCCTCGGCACCGGCCTCGGGCGCCGCATACACGTCCTCGTCGTCGTTGTTCTCATCGCTGAGGTCGTAGTGGGCGTAGAGCGAACGCTCCTGCTCCGGGCTGAGTGGCTCGTCGGGGTCGACCCTCGGGGCATCCTTGATGACGTCCTTGTCGTACGGCACGCGCAGGGCCTCGCCGTCCATGGAGGCGTTCTCGAGCGGAACGAACGACTCGGAACGACCGAACAGTCCGGTGTGGATCGTCACCCAGGTCGGTAGACCGTTCTGAGCGTCGACATACACCTGGCCGGCCGTGCCGATTTTCTCGCCCTCCGGTGAGAGCACCGTCGCGCCCGACAGGTTGCGGGCATCTTCTGACCGAATCATCTCGTCATCCTTTCTTGCCGAAATACGTACTGTGAGAGCGCGCCGGCTCGATTAGCGGCCGAGGCCGACGCGGTCGATCTTGCGGTGATATCGCATGCCGGCGAGGCCGCCGAGGACGGCGCCGACGAGGCTCAGCACGATCGCTCCAACGACGGTGACCACGCTCGCGACCGTCAGTGTTCCCTCGTTGATGGGGATGCGCGGGAAGCTGTTGACGTTGGCGAGGATGTTGAACTGGCCGCCCGCGAGCGCACCGATGATCGCAACGACGATGGCGATCACGATCGCCCAGATCCAGACAGCGATGCCCTGCTTGGCCCCGCTGAACCGGGCCATGCGACCGGCGACATAACCGCCGCTGAAGTAGGCGACAAGCAGGATCAGCAGAACCGCGATGACGCCGATGACTCCCACGGTCCCGGAGTTCGACCCGGCCGCGTTGGCCGCTTCGCTCGCGGTCGTGTTCGTCCCCAGGCCCACGGCGGCACCGGTGGCGGCCACGAGCGCGGTAAGCAGCACTGCGGTGCCGGTGGCGGTTAGCCAGCCGAAGAAGGCGGAACCGAATTTCATTCCGCCGAACTCGTTCTGCTCTCGGGTGACCACCTCATCGCGAAGGCTCTGCTGCGGCTCCGCGGGTACGGCTCCGTGGGCCTCGCGGTCGGTGACAGGTTCGCCGGTGGCGTCCATACGTGCTGGTTGCTCGGAAGTCATGGCTCATTCCTTTCGTCGACTTCCAGCACATCCCGAGTCACCAGGTGCGACAAGGGGTTGCATTAGCGGTCAGAGCAGTGTTCGCACGCAGCGGCGCGCGAATACTCCTCCCACTCGCGAAATGCAAGCACTTTGTTCCGATGATCCTTAGACGAAATCTGGAAGACAAGGGAAAGGAACCGAATGAGCGATTCAACGAACGTCGCGAGCACAGCCTCAGTGGCGAAAGAACAGGCGGCCGGAGTGGCCGAAGATGCGAAGAACGCGGGCGCCCGAGTCGCTGGCACCGCGCGGGAAGAGACGTCGCGGGTAGCCCACGAAGCCTCGGGGCAAGCGCGGCAGCTCGCACGCCAAACGGCAGCCGAACTGCGCGAACAGGCGGCGACGCAACAGGAACGAGTCTCCCAGGGACTGCGCTCGGTCGGAGACGAGCTGCAGCGAATGGCGGACGGATCAGACGAACAGGGCGTCGCATCCGACGTGGTGCGGCAGGTGGCGCAGCGAGCGTCCTCGGTTGCGGACTGGCTTGGTGACCGCGACCCCGGCTCGTTGCTCGCCGAGGTGAAACAGTTCGCCCGTACCCGGCCCGGCGTATTCATCGCGATTGCTGCTGGCGCAGGCGTGCTGGCCGGACGCGTAACCAAGTCACTCATCGATTCTGCTGCGGAGAATGCGTCCTCGACCCAGAGCGCACCCGGAAACCTGGGCACTGCGGCCCGTACGGGCAGCCTCGGCGACAGCTATACCAGCCGTCCGCCGACAACGCAGTTCCAGCCCGGAACCGCGTCGAGCACCTCACGAGTCGACACCCCCGTGTACGAGGAAGTCGTCGACAACCGAGGTGGTGACGTTCTCCCGTGACAGATCCGTCGCCATCCGACAAGGCAGCACAGAATTCACTCGGCGAACTGCTGTCTGAAGTCAGTCGCGATTTCTCGACGCTCATGCGCCAGGAAGTGGAACTGGCCAAGGCAGAACTGCGCGATTCCGCAAAGAAGGCCGGCAGGGGCGGCGGAATGGTGGGCGGCGCCGCCATTGCAGCGCACATGGCCCTGCTGTTTCTGAGCATTGCCCTGTGGTGGGGCCTCGGAGACGCGATCGGGCGCGGGTGGTCTGCCCTGATCGTCGCCGTCATTTACGCGATTGCCGCAGCGATCCTCGCGGTCGTCGGACGCCGGGCGCTTGCCTCTATTCGTGGGCTTCCGCAAACCGCCGACACCGTGAAGCAGATCCCGAACGCCCTAAAACCAGAGGAGTAGCGAGAATGAGTAACAATCCAGATGAGATCCGCGCCGATATCGAGCGCACGCGAGGCGAGCTGAGTGGCGATGTTGACGCGCTGGCCGACAAGGTTCGGCCATCCAGCATCGCCCAGCGACAAGTGGGAAAGATTCGCGGCGCAATGGGCACGGTGCGGGAGAAAGTCATGGGCACTGCCTCGGACGTGTCGGACCGCGCAGAAGGCGGCGTTGCCGCAATCGGCGAAGCGGTGGCAGGCGCCCCGCGCGCGGTCGCCGCGAAGACAGAGGGCCATCCCGTTGCGGTCGGCTTGATTGCGTTCGGGGTCGGCCTGCTCGTGTCGTCCCTGCTTCCCTCGACGAGCAAGGAACGCGAGCTTGCCGAGACCCTCAAGGAGAAAGCCGAACCTCTGACAGGTGAACTGACGGATGCGGCCAAGCAGGTCGCCGAGAACCTTCGTGAGCCCGCCCAGGAGGCGGTCGCCGCAGTGAAGGACACAGCGGCCGAAGCGGTCGAGAACGTCAAGTCCGAGGCATCCGACGCAAAAGACGAAGTGCAGGAAAGCGCGTCGTCGGCAGCTGCGGAGGTGCGCTCCAACCCGAGTGGCTCCTAGCCCGGAGATTGGTGATCGCGGCAGGTGCCACGATCACCAATCTTCGTCACGCCTGGTGGGCCGGGTAGGGCATTTCCTCTTCATCATCGCGACGGCGACGACGGCGCCACGCCAGCAGGAAGAACAGCCCGACCGCGATAATCACCAGCAGGAGCGCCGCGATTGTCCACCCGAGAAGGGCACCGAAGCCCGAGTTCGACCCCGTCGTGGTGATCAGCGTCGTCGAGGGCTTGCCCGAACCACCGTTGGCCGTCGATCCGCCAGGCGTCACGCCGTCGCTGGTCGGCGGCGAGTCGCTGCCGCCCGTGTCGTCGGATCTATCAGTGTTCGAGCTTCCGTCGGAAGAGGAACTTCCCGATGACGGCGAGTCCGTCGAATGGGAGTCCGAGCTCGTCGGAGTGGGTGCGGGCGTCGAGTGCGGCGTCGACGTCGGTCCCGGTGTCGAGGTCGGAGTTGACGTCGGAGTTGACGTCGGTACGGGCACTGCGTCCAGTGCCGTCCCTCGCGCCGTGCCCGATTCTGTGGTGTATCCGGCCCGCGTCGCGGTGACGGTCACGGATGCCAGTTCGCCGTCGCCCAATCCAGTGATCGTCAACAGATCGCCGTTGCGCACCACGGTTCCCGAGCTGACCGTGACGTCATAGGTCAGGAGCGGGTCGTAGTTCGTGATGGTCATCGTGAACCCGTTCGTCACAGGTACCGGTTCGCTGAGGACCGGCGCGGTTCCCGCGGCAACCTGGGGAGCTCCGTCGACGTCCGCGCCAGTATCCTGTGCACCCGGCTTCGTCGCACTGAGAATGACGCTGGCGGTCTCGCCGGGGGCGAGACCCGTCACGGTCACCAGACCATCGACGAACGACACGTCACCCGCCGTGCTCGTTGCCGAGTAGGTGAACGACGAGTCGTAGTTCACGAGGCTGAAGGTGAAGCCGTCGACGGTCGGGGTGACGGCCGTCGTCGAGAGGTCAGCCCCGGGGTCAAGCGAGACTCCGGAGGCGTCGGACGAGGTGGTGGTGTAGCCGACGCGCGTGGCGACCACGGTGATCGTAGACGACTCCGAGGGGTCGAGTCCGGTCACCGTGACCGTTGCGCCGGATCCGGTTACCGAGCCCTTGGTCGCCGAGTAGCTGTAGTCGTAGTTGCTGGAGTAGTTATCGATGGTGACCACGTAGCCGTCGGCGGTCGAGGTCGCCGACGAGAGGTCGGGCGCGACGCCCGTATTGAGGGCCGCGCCGCTCGCACCCGTGCTCAGCGTTGTGTAGCCGGCGCGCGTGGCAACAACCGTGACGTCGGACCTGTCGCCCGGCGCGAGCCCGGACACCGTGACAAACGACCCATCAATCGTGACAGTGGCGCCATTCGTGGCGGAAACCGTGTACGTCACGCTGTTCGAATAGTTAGAGATCTCGACGGTGTATCCATCGGGCGTGCTCGCGGTCGCGCCCAGAACCGGCAGTGTGCCGGCGAGCAGCGCGCTTCCATCGACACTCGCCTGCGTTGTCGTGCGACCGAAGTGCGTCGCGGTGACCGTGACGGTGGCCGATTGTCCAGCGTCGAGACCGACGACAGTGACAGTATCGCCGCTTATGGTCGCTGCCCCATAGTCAGACACCGCACTGTAGTCGGTGCCGATTTCCGGGTTGGTGATCGTGGCCGAGAAACCACCATCCGCTGAACCCGCGGTAGACAGAGTCGGTGTGGTCCCCGCCGCAAGCGGCGTGTACGCGGCGGAGGCAGAGCTCGGTTGGCCGACGCCGAAGCTGTTGACCGGGTAGACGAGGAACCGGTACGCGGTGCCGTTGCTGAGACCGGTCACGGTCGCGCTGGTACCCGTCGAGACGCCGTCAGCGAACTGGGTGTACGAGCTCGAACCGACCGCGGCGTACCAGATCGTGTAATCGGTGATCGGGCCGACACCGGACGAGCCCGGGGCCCACCACAGGGCGACCGTGCCATCCGAGGCTGTGCCGGCCAGGCCGGCCACCGATCCCGGAGCGCCCGGGGTGACAGCCACACGAGGCGTCGAGCGCGTAGTCGTTCCCGCGGCGTTGGTCGCATCAACCGTGACGTAGTAGGTCGTGCCGTTCACCAACCCGGACAGCGTGCAGGTGAGCATGGCGGTCGCGCAGGTCGTCACCTGGGTGCCCTGGAAGGATGCGGACCACACGACAACCCCGTAGCTCGAGATGGCCGAACCGTTGTTGTCAGGGGCGATCCAGTTCACCGTGGTGGAACCGTTGCCGGGCGTGGCCGTGATCAGCGCTGAATCCGGCACGTCCGGCACGCCGAATGGGGTGCCGACGACTGCCGTGGACGACGCACCGGGTCCGGACTGGTTGACCGCGCGCAAGACAACGGAGTAGGTGACACCGTTCGTGAGGCCCGAGATGACGAGTGGGCTCGTGGTGGTCGTGACGGAGACCCAGGCACCGGAATTGAGGCTGTACTGGTACCCCGTGATCGCCGATGACCCCGCAGAACCCGCGGAGAAGTTCACCGTGAGGAAGGTGTTGGCGGGCGTAATGCTCGAGATGGCCGGCGCGGAAGGCTTCGCGAGCGGCACCACCGCGACACGGGGCGACGAGGCATCACCGTAACCAGCCGGGTTGGTAGCGACGACGGAGACGTAGTAGACCGTTCCGTTCGTAAGGCCGCCGATCGTGCAGGTCTCACCGTTGGTTGAGCAGCTGCTGACGGCGGTACCTCCGGATGCCGCGGACCAGGCGGTCGCGGTGTAGTCGGTGACGGCAACTCCGCCGTCGTACGCCGGAGCGGACCACGACACGGTTGCCACTGAACCATCGGGAGATACCGCGACGGCGGCCGGCGCGTCAGGAACGGTGCAGGGCGTTGCCGATTGTGCCGCCGAAGCGTCGCCGTTCCCGGCTCCGTTGACCAGCCGCACGCGCACGCTGTACAACGTGCCATTGGTCAGCGACCCGATGGCGAAAGAAGTGTTCAGCGATCCGACTGGGATCCAGGTCGCATCGTCGATCGAATATTCCACGCCGGTGACGTTCGAGCCGCCGGAGCTTCCGGCGACGAAGTTCACGCCGATTCCACCGTTACGTGCGGTGAGCGTGACAGTGGGTGCGCTCGGCGTCGTGAGCGGAATGCCGAGGGTGGAGTCGGATGCCGCCCCAGTGCCGACAGCGTTGACCGCGCGCACCTCGATGGGGTAGCTGACGCCATTGGTCAGGCGCTTGCTGGAATCGGAGGACAGATTCGAGATCGTGATCGGGCTGGAGGTGTCGGAGAGGCTCGCCCAGCTCGCGCCGGCATCCGTCGTGTACTCCCACGCCGTGATCGGGCTCCCGCCGGTTGACGCGATCGACACCGAGACCGACAGCGAGCGGTCGGATGCCGTGACGGCTCCGATCGATGCCCGACCCGGCTGCGAGGCCGGCGTTGCGGTCAAGGGGCTCGACGCGGAGCTCGCGCCGACGGCGTTGACCGCGCGCACCTCGACGGCGTAGGACGTGCCGTCGGCGAGTGCACCGATCGTGAACTCGGTGCTCATCGAGCCGGTGTTCGTCCAGGTTCCCCCGTTGAGTCGGTACTGGTAGCTCGTGATGGGCGAGCCACCGTTCGACGCCGAAGCGAAGTCGACGCGGAGCGCCTTGGGCAGCGAGTCGACTGTCGTCAGGCTCGGGGCATCCGGAGAGGTTCTGGCGATTCCCTCGGCGACACCCGATGAGGTGCCGGCGCCGACCGCGTTCACGGCTCGCACCTCGACCGAATAGGTCGTGCCGTTGACGAGGGTCGTGGTTCCGTCGCCCGAGAGAGTTGTGATGACGAGCGGGCTTTCGGTCGTTCCCGTCGCGCGGGCGCGCCAGGTCACGCCACCGTCGGTCGAGTACTCGTAGCCCGTGATGGGCGTGCCGCCATCGGAAGTCGGCGCGGTGAAGCTGGCATCGAGTTGCTGGTTACCGCCGGCGACCGAACCCGCGAGCAGTGCCGGCGGCCCGGGCGTTGTAACGGGAGTTGCTGACACGGCAGCCGAGGCGGGCCCGGTGCCGATCGCGTTGATCGCGCGAAGTCGCACGGAGTAGGGGGTGCCGTTAGCGAGGCCAGACAGTACGAGCGGGCTCGACGAGGTCGGGGCCGCGGTCCAGACTCCCCCGGAGGTGAGCTGGTACTCGTAGCCGGAGATGGCTAATCCACCACTGTTTCCGGCCGTGAAATTGACGTCAAGTGATCCATCGCCGACCGAGATGGCGCTGATGGTGGGCGCGCTGGGAGCACCGGGCGTAGCGAAAGTCGACGGTCCGGAACTCGCGCCCGAGCCGGTTGCCGAGATCGCGCGCAATGCGACCGTGTAACTCGTGCCGTTCGCGAGGCCGGTGATGCTGAAGGGGCTGGAGGTCGACCCGGTCGAGATCCACGACCCCGAACCGAGCTGGTACTGGTATCCGGTGATCGGGCTTCCACCGGCGCTACTGGCGGAGAAGGAGACTGACGCAGATCCGATGCCGGTCGCGATCGCCGTGATCGTCGGGGCACTGGGCGTCGAGACCGGGGTCGCCGACAGCGATCCGGATGCTGCTCCAGCACCCACCGAGTTCACCGCGCGCAGCACCAGCGAGTAGGGCGTTCCATTGGTGAGTCCGCCGATTGAAAACGGTGACGAGGTGCCGGTGGAGACCCAGTCTCCGCCGTCGAGCTGGTACTCGTAGCTCGTGATCGCCGCGTCAGATGTCGCCGCAGTGAACGCAACGGAGATCCTGCTGTCCGACCCGGTCAGCGAGGTCAGCGTCGGCGCTCCTGGCACGGCACTCGGCGTGACTGCTGTGGATGCCGCCGAGAAGGCTGACTGCCCGAACGAGTTGACCGCCGCGACCTGGAATTGGTAGGCGGTGCCATTGGTGAGTCCCGTCACCTGGGCGGAGGTGGCTGCGGAGGTGCCGTCGTCGAAGGTCTGCCAGCTCGGCGAGGCGCCGGCGAGCGCGTACTGAACGACATAGTCGGTGATGTCCGCGCCGCCCGAGCTCAACGGAGCGAGCCAGCTGAGGTTCGTCGCTCCGTCGGCAACCGCGCCGGAGACGCCCGTAGGCGCGCCCGGAGCGCTCTGGTCGTAAGAAATCGTGACGGAGCCGTTCGCGCCATCCACCGCGTAGTACTGATAGACCGCGGTCGCCGACGTCAGCGCACTCGCGTCGTTTCCGCCGGGCGAGCCACCGTAACCGAAGTACTCAGTGCTGGTACCTGCACCGTAAGCGACTGCACCAGGAGCACCACCAACGGCGCCGGCACCACCGGCACCCGAGGCACCACCGTCACAGCGGATCCCCGCGGTGCACACCGCGCCCGTAGAGATGCCGTTCTGGCCGCCGGTGGATACGACGTCGGTGCGAGCGGTGAAGTCTGCGGCTCCGGGCTGGCCCGCTGTCGGCGCGAACTGGCCGCTTCCGCCGCCACCGCCACCACCACCGGCGATGACCGTGCGCGTTCCGACCTGGATGACCGTGGCCGCGCCACCGCCACCGCCACCGCCGGACGAGCCCTGGTCGCCCGCGATTCCACCGGTGCCACCGGTGTATCCGGTCACCGGGTTGGAGCCTCCGACGCCGCCCGGGGCGCTACCGAGTTTGCTCGCGCCCGCGCTGCCGCCCTGGCCGACGCCGATTGTGATGACTTCGCCGGGGGTGACGGAAAGAGTACCGCTGACACTTCCGCGGTAGCCGCCCTGCAGGGGAGCGGTGCTGTCCGCGCCACCGAGGCCGCCCTCGCCACCGAGAAGCGAGACATCGAGACGGGTGACCCCGGCCGGCACGGTGAAGGTCTGTGGTGAGGACGAGTAGGCAAAGGTCTGGCTCACGCCAGCCGCATTGGCGGCAACCATGCCGGGAACGGCGACGAGTGCGAGAGCGACGATGGCCGCCCCCGATGTGAGCATGGCGATGGCTCGCCGGCTGTAACGCCGCTGGATACGCATCTCGAAAGTCCCCCTTGGGCACAGCGAGGACCAGCGAAACAATCGGGTTTGATCACATCGGGTCGTACGCTTCGGTCCCAGACGGGCACCTGCACGCCTCAATGATGGCGCGAGTGGGAGGTAAGCGGTATCACTTGGCATACCCCATTCCGAGGTACGCCGGGTCTAGTCGGCCGGCGAAACGGCCGGGACGGGAGCCGGGAAGATCGCCGCCAGCAGCGTCGCGGCCCAGTCGATGAGGTCGGAATCGGCGAGCGGTTCGCCGTTGACGCGCGGCTGCGGCACCGATATGGCACCTGCCTGGGCGGAGTAGCGCGAACCCGGATACATCCGTTGCAACCGCACCTGAATCGAGTCGGGCAGGTCTGCGGGAGCGACCCGAAGGTTCGATCCCATCGCGACGACCTCCGACAGCCCTGCCTTGACCGCCGCGCGACGAAGCCGCGACACCGCAATGAGGTTGAGCACGGCGGCGGGCGGCTCGCCGTACCGGTCCGTCAGCTCCTCGAGAACCTCGTCGATCTGGTCAGGGGTGGATGCCGGCGCAGACGCGGTCGACAGCTTCTGGTACGCCTCAAGGCGCAACCGCTCGCTCTCGACGTACTCGTCGGGGATGTGCGCGTCCACCGGCAGCTCCAGTCGCAACTCTGTCTGGCCCTCGGCCACGTCCCCGCGGAACGCCGAGACCGCTTCGCCGATCATGCGAAGGTACAGGTCGAAACCGACGCCGGCGATGTGGCCGGACTGCTCGCCGCCGAGCAGGTTTCCCGCGCCGCGGATCTCGAGGTCCTTGAGGGCGATCTGCATCCCCGACCCCAGGTCGTTGTTGGCCGCAATCGTGGCCAGGCGATCGTGGGCCGTCTCTGAGAGCGGCTTCAGCTCGTCGTAGAGGAAGTACGCGTAGGCCCTCTCGCGGCCTCGTCCGACCCGGCCGCGCAACTGGTGCAGCTGCGAGAGGCCGTACTTGTCGGCGCGGTCGATGATGAGGGTGTTCGCGTTCGCGATGTCGAGGCCGGTCTCGATGATCGTCGTCGAGACCAGCACGTCAAACCTGCGCTCCCAGAAGTCGACCATGACCTGCTCGAGCACGTGCTCGGGCAACTGCCCGTGCGCGACGGCAATGCGCGCCTCCGGCACGATCTCGGCCAACTGGGCGGCAACCCGGTTGATCGATGACACGCGGTTGTGCACGAAGAACACCTGCCCCTCGCGCAGCAGCTCTCGGCGGATCGCGGCACCCACCTGCTTCTCCGAGTACGGACCCACGAACGTGAGAATCGGATGCCGGTCCTCCGGCGGAGTCGCAAGGGTCGACATCTCCCGAATACCGGTAACCGCCATCTCCAGTGTGCGCGGAATCGGCGTCGCGCTCATCGCGAGGATGTCGACGTTCGTCTTCATCTTCTTGAGCGCATCCTTGTGTTCGACACCGAAGCGCTGCTCCTCGTCGATGATGACGAGGCCGAGATCCTTGAAGGTCAGTCCGTCGGCGAGGAGCCGGTGGGTGCCGATCACGACATCCACGGTTCCCTGGCCGAGACCCTCGATGGTCTCCTTCGCCTCTTTGTCGGTCTGGAACCGGGAGAGCGGACGCAGGTGCACCGGAAACCCCGCGAACCGTTCCGCGAAGGTCTCCATGTGCTGCTTCACCAGGAGCGTCGTGGGCACGATCATCGCGACCTGTTTGCCATCCTGAACCGCCTTGAAGGCGGCGCGCACCGCCACCTCCGTCTTGCCGTAGCCGACGTCGCCGGAGAGCAGGCGGTCCATCGGGATCGGCGACTCCATGTCGCGCTTGACCTCGTCGATGGTCGTGAGCTGGTCGATGGTTTCCGCGAACGGGAATGCCTCCTCCAGCTCGCGCTGCCAGGGCGTATCCGGTGCGAACGCGTGCCCGCGGCTGGCCATCCGCGCGGAGTACAGCTTCACGAGCTCGACGGCGATATCCCGCACGGCTCGGCGAGCCTTGCCCTTTGCGGCCGACCAGTCGCTGCCGCCCATCTTGCTGAGGCTCGGCGCCTCACCCCCGACATAGCGAGTGAGCAGGTCGAGCTGGTCGGTCGGAACGTACAGCTTGTCGCCCGGGTAACCGCGCTTGTTCGGCGCGTACTCGATCACGAGAAACTCGCGCACGGTCTTCACCGCGTTTCGGCCGCCCGAACTCACCTCCCGCTGGGTCAGCTCGAGAAACTTGCCAATTCCGTGCATCTGGTGCACGACGAAGTCACCCGCGCGCAGCTGCAGCGGGTCCACGACGTTCTTGCGCTTGCTCGCCAGCTTCTTCACCTGCCGGGAGTCGTACCCGGCGGTGCGCCCGTAGAACTCGCCCTCGCTGAGCAGCGCCAGCTTGATCTCGGGCAGCTCGAAGCCCGCCTCGACGGATGCCCGCAGCAGGTACGCGATGCCCGGTTCGGCATCCGCGGGGAAAGCGTCGACCACGCGGGCGGCAACCTCGTGCTCGCCCAGCACGTCGGCCGCCCGTTCGACCAGTCCCGCGCCGCCGGCCACCACGGCGACAGTCCAGCCGTCGCGGGTGAGGTCGCGCACGTGGTCGACGGCACCGGCGGCCTGGCCGGCAAAGCTCGGTACGGACCCGGCCTCGATGCGCGTGTACTCATCACGGGTCGAGCCTGTCGAGATCTCATCGACGAGACCGTCGATGACGGCGGCGTCGTCAGGCAGCTGCCGCGAATCGGCGCCGGAATCGAATGCACTGAGCGTCCACCACGCGCGGTCCCCCGCACTCGCGCGCAGGCCGCCCAGCGTGAGGAAGTCGCCCGAGTCGAGATCGATCGGCGCCTCCGCTCCCGCGGTGGCCGCATTCCACGCCGCGCTGAGGAATTCGCGATTGGTCTCGGCGAGACTGACCGCGCGCGTCGCAACCTTTTCCGGCGCGAGCACGGCGATCGCGGCATCCGTCGGCAGGTAGTGGGTCAGCGGCACGAGACGGTCGACCAGGGCGGGGGCGAGCGACTCCATGCCATCGACCGGAATGCCCTCGGCGATCTTCGCCAGCATTGAACTCAGGCTGGGAAACTCGTGCACCATCTCGCGCGCCCGCTGCCGCACGGGTTCGCTCAGCAGCAGCTCACGGCTCGGCGGCAGGGTCGCTGCGGTGAGGTCGACCGGAAGGCTGCGCTGGTCGGCAACCGAGAAGTAGCGCAGCTGCTCGACCTCGTCGCCAAAGAATTCCACGCGAATCGGATGCTCCGCCACAGGAGAAAACACGTCAAGGATGCCGCCGCGCACGGCGAACTCGCCCCGACGAGTGACCATGTCGACCCGCGCGTAGGCCAGGTCGACCAGCCGGCGGGAGATCGCGGTGAGGTCGTAGCCGCGACCACCGGCCGTGAGTTCGACGGGTTCGACACTCGTCAGGTTGTCGGCCAGCGGCTGGAGCGCGGCGCGAACCGAGGCGACGAGCACGATGTGCTTCTTGTCCGGACCTGCCGCCTCCCAGTCGCGCAGCCTCCGGAGCGCATCGATGCGGTTGCCGACGGTCTCGGCGCTGGGGCTGAGGCGTTCATGCGGCAGGGTCTCCCACGCCGGGAACTCGATGATGTCGGCATCCGTCAGCACGCTGCTGAGCGCGCCGCGCACCGACTCGGATTCGCGACCGGTCGCCGTGATGACAAGCAGTGCCTGCGGGCCGGCGCGTCGACCCAGCAGGCCGGCGAGCAGCGGGGCACGAAGTCCGTCGACGAGCGAGAAATCGGCACTGCGACGGGCGGACGAAAGTGCGTTCTCGAACGTGCGGGCGCGCGAAAGCCCCGCGATTAATCCTTCGAGTATCACCCGACGAGTCTAGGCGACCCCCTCTGACAACTCTGCCGGTGGGACCGATCGCGGCCGGCCGGCGGCGGCTCAGCGGCGGTCTGGGCGGGGAAGTAAGCCCGCCGCTCGACCGCTACTCGCCCGGCGACTTCGGAACGTCGATGGCCTTCGAGATGTCGATGGGCTTCGAGACGTCGAGGGGCGGTCCCTGTCGCAGCGTGATGCGCCGCGAGCCGATCTTCGCG
Source organism: Glaciihabitans sp. (assembly GCA_025464095.1). Classification (GTDB taxonomy): domain Bacteria; phylum Actinomycetota; class Actinomycetes; order Actinomycetales; family Microbacteriaceae; genus RYN-84. The sequence continues at coordinate 64,121 of JAODMF010000005.1, read as the reverse complement.
CGGGCGAGATCGGTCAGCTCGGCACGGCTCAGGGTGATCTCAACGACTGGCTGGGGTTCTCGTTCGGCCGGACTCTCCCGCTCGTTCTCCGCCTCGTGCACCTCGGCGGCCTCGAGGTCATCGCCCGTGGGCTGATGTTCGGCGTACACGGTCTCGACGGAGTCGGGGTCATCCTCATCGGCGGTCGGCGATGAGGCGACCTGGGCGGCCTTCACCGCGGCCAGGGCAGCAACCCGGTTCGATGCAGCGGTGACAAACACTTCCCGCTCGGCGCTGTCCTGCACTTCGCTGTCCGGCTCGGCACTGTCCTGCTCGGCGCTGTCCTGCACTTCGCTGTCCGGCTCGGCACTGTCCTGCACGGCGCTGTCCTGCCCGGCACTGTCCTGCACAGCAGTGTCCGGCACGGCGGTCTCCTCCTGCTCGGCCGCCTGCAACGCTGCGGCCTCGGCGTTCAGCGCCGCTTGCCTGTCGGCTGCTTCGGCTTCGGCTGCTTCGGCTGCTTCGGCTGCTTCGACCAGGGCGCGGCGGCGCTGCTCGGCGTCGGCGGCACGCTGCTCGCGCAGGCGTGCCACGCTCTCCCGTGCCCGCCGGGTGAGCGAGACGGACACCTCGGCTACCCTCTGCGACGCATCCTTTGCGCGGGCAACGGCGGCGTCGGCCAGCTTCCGGCCCAGGTCGTCGGCCTCATCGAACTCTTCGGCGTCCTCAGCTGGCGCGGTATCGACCGGCGCGGCGTCGACGGTCGCGATGTCGTCCGTTGCCGATTCAAGCTCGACGGCATCCACGCCTTCCGCATCCGCCTCGACGGAGGCGACAGTGTCGGCTTCGACGCTGTCCATCGGAACGAACTCGGGCTCGGCCCTCACGGGTTCGTCGGCGACGACCGTGTTCTCGAGTGAGGCCTGTGCGGCGGCGGCACGATCGGCTGCCGCATGGGCGTACGCTTCGCGGGCCTGAGCTTCCCGGGCCTGCGCGGCCCTGGCATCGGCGATTCGCACGGCGGCGGCGCGGGTGGCCGCCGCCTCCTCGCGCGTGGGGCCGCTGGGCAGCCGCACGTGCGGCGAGCGCGCCGGCGCCGGAGGGAGCAGGTCGTCCAGCCTCTCGTACCTCGGACGCCAGCCGAGAACGCGACGCGCCTTCTCGCTCGACAGGCGCACGGATGCGCGGGTGACCAGCTGGGAACCGAACGGAGCGACAGCCCGCAGCAGGCCATCCGGAACCTCGGTGGGCCGACGAACGCCCTCGAGCGCGGCGAGGCGATCCTGAAGCTCGCGATAGGTGACTTCCTCGTCGGTTGCCACGTTGTACGCCTCGCCCGGCTTGCCCTTCGTGAGGGCCAGCACGGCGGCCTGGGCCGCATCGGCGATGTGTACGACGGGCAGGGCGCCGTCCCAGCGACGGGCGACCGGCGACGGCCGGGAATGCGCGGAGTAGAACAATCCGTAGCGCAACGCGACCCCGCCGAACGCGCGAGCCTGCTGCTCGTTGCTGAGCACCGCGCGCAGCACGTCGTCGTTGGGCGACTTGTCCGGCTCACTGCCGAAGCTCGCGGACTCGTCCAGCAGCACACGTCCGCGGTCGGAGAAGCCGTAGCCATAGAAGATGGATGCCGTGACGAACCGCTTCGCCCCCACCTGCCGGGCTGCAGCGATGAGGGTGCTCGTGCCCTCCGTGCGAAGCCGATTCGTCTGGCGCATGTCGCGGTAGTGCACCGGGGGCTTCGCGAGCGCGGTCAGCTGGTTGATAACGGCGTCCGCCGAAACACCATCGAGGGCACGGAGGAAGCCCTCGCGATCGAGCACGTCGGCAACGATCTCCTGGGCGCCGCTACCCGCGAGCGCGCCCGCATGGCGCGTGATGCCGATGACCTCATGGCCCGCGGCGATCAGCTGGGGGACGAGTTCGCGACCGATCGCGCCCGTCGCACCGGCCAAAAGAACACGCATGCCTTCAAGATTAGTGGGACTAACTCAGGCGCCCGGCTACCGGCAAACTGTCAGGCGGACGTGTGCCACTTCAACTGGGCGGCAGTAAGACCGTCGCGGGCGATGTGCTCCACCGCGTCGGCGGCATCGGAGAGCAGGTTGGGAAGCACCTTGCGCTCCTCGCCGCTGAAGTCCTTGAGTACGAAGTCGGCTGCCGGCTGGCGGCCCGGCGGACGACCGATGCCGACCCGCACCCGGACGAACTCCTGGGTGCCCGTCGCGGCAATGATGTCCTTGATTCCGTTGTGGCCGCCGGCGCCGCCACCGACCTTCAGGCGAAGGGTATCGAACGGCAGGTCCAGCTCATCGTGGACGACGATCAGGCGATTCGGCTCGAGCTTGTAGAAGCGCAGAAGTGCCGCAACCGGTCCGCCGGAGAGGTTCATGAATGAGCCGGGCTTGGCCAGGATCAGCCGGGAACCCGTGATCGTTGTTCGTCCCTCCGCGACGAGCGAGCCGGTGCGGTGGCTTCGAAACGGAGCGGACGCACGGTCGCCAAGCTCGGCGAGCACCATCTGGCCCACGTTGTGACGATTGCTGGCGTAGCCGGGCCCGGGATTCCCGAGCCCGACCACAAGCCACTGGTTGTCGTCCACCGGCGTCGGTTAAGAGGTGCTGGGCTACTCGGCGGCTTCGTCGGAAGCGTCTGCAGCGCCCTCGGCCGGAGCCTCGGCCTCGGGCTCCTCGCCCAGGTCGGCATCGCCGGCAGCGGAAACCGCGACAACGAGCAGGTCGGGGTCGCTGATGAGGGTCGAGCCTGCGGGCAGCTCCACGTCCTTCGCGAAGATCTGGGCGCCATCCTCGAGGCCCTCGATCGAAACGACGAGGCGCTCAGGAATGTGGGTCGCCTCGGCCTCGAGCGACAGGGTGTTGGAGTCGAAGTTGACAGTGGTGCCGGGAGCCGCTTCACCCTCGAGGTGCACGGTGACGTCGACGGTGACCTTCTCGCCCTTGCGGACGACGATGAGGTCGAGGTGCTCGATGATCTGGCGCACCGGATCCTTCTGCACGTCCTTCACGAGGGCCAGCTGCGGCTTGCCCGCGATGTCGAGCTCCAGCACCTGGTTGGACTTACGGATGATGAGGGCGACCTCATGACCCGGAAGGGTGACGTGCTGGGGGTCGGTGCCGTGTCCATAGATCACGGCAGGGATCTTGCCGGCCGCGCGGATCTTGCGGGCAGCGCCCTTGCCGAAGGATGTGCGCGGCTCTGCCGCGAGGTGGTTGCCGTTGTCGTCAGCCATGGTAAATCTCCAATAGTGAGCCGGAAGGCCCGTTTCGTTATTTCAACTCGAACGCGTGTCAGCGTGAGGACGACCGAAGCCCGCTCCACCGCGTCGATCACGGAATCACGCTGCCCTGCCTGGCGCAGCCGCAACTCCCTCGCCGAAGTTCCTGGAGTCCGGATGCCGAAACGGCTGCCGAACCAAAGAGAGAGTCTACATGGCTGCGCGTGTCCCCCTAATGACGGGCGCTCTCACGGGGGTATTGTGCGCGCTCGCACACGAACGTACGGTCAGGAGCATTCTCCGGTCGAGTCGAGGGGCACTCCTGTGAGCATTGCGATATCTCCAGCGACGCCGCAGTCGAGCCCCGAGCACGCCGCCACGATCGAGAGTGACGAGGTCGCGACCTCGCGTCGCGCACTGCTGGGTGTCGGCCTTTCCAACGCGCTGGGCATTGGCGCATCCGCCGTTCTCGCCGCTCTCGCCGGAGAAGCTCTCACGAACGCCGCACCGGCGATTGCGGCCGAGCCTACGCCGTCGGCCACGGCGACTCCGTCCGCCGCCCCCACCTCATCCGCCTCCCCCGCGCCGCCCGCGCCACGAGCCATCGCGAAGAAACCGTTCGCCCACGGCGGTCCGACCGGCCGCGACCAGAGCATGGCGAACGCCGTGCCGACTGGCGCGACGACCCTTTCGGTCGGCGCGCAGTATCCAACGTTCTCCGCGGCAGCGAGGGCCGCACAGCCGCTGGCCTCGTCGCTGTTCGACGGAACGGATGCCCACGCCCACCTGCTTCGTCGGGCCACCTTCGGCGCCCGCCCCTACGACGTTTCCGACCTCAAGAAGAGAGGCATCGACGGCTGGCTGAAGCGGCAGCTTGCGCCATCCACTATCGACGACCCATCCGGGGCGGCGGCATGGGCAGCGTTTCCGCTCGCGGGCGCCACCCCGTCGACCATCAACCGCACGACAGCGAAGTACAGCTGGGACGCGATGTTCGAGACCGGCCAGGCGACCCTCGGCCGGCAGCTTTTCTCCCGCCGGCAGCTGTATGAGATCGTCGTGGACATCTTCGCCAACCACCTGCACGTGGCGATTCCCTCGGAGCAGTGGAACACCTCCCCCGGCTACGCGAAGAACGTGATCCGCAAGTATGCCTTCGGCAAATACCGCGACATGCTGCGCGCCGCAATGAAGCACCCCGCGATGCTCAACTTTCTCAACAACGACGAGTCGTACAAGGAACACGTCAACGAGAACCTTGGACGCGAGCTGCTCGAACTGCACACCGTCGGTGTCGCGAGCGGATACACCGAAGACGACGTGAAGGCGAGCGCCCGCATCCTCTCCGGGCGCACGATCGACTACGACCGGGGCGCCTACCGCTACGACAGGTACCGGCACGCCACCGGACCTGTGGCCGTGCTTGAGTTCCGCTCCGCGAACGCGACCGAGAGTGGTGGAGAAGCGGTCGGCGACGCGTACCTCGCCTACCTCGCGACGCATCCGTCGACCGCCCGCAACGTCGCCCGCAAGATCGCGGTGCGCTTCATCTCCGACCAGCCGAGTTCGGAACTCGTGCAGCGCCTCGCGGATGTCTACCTCGCTAACGACACCAGCATCCTCGCCGTCGTGCGGGCGGTATTCCTCTCCAGCGACTTCTGGAGCGCCGTCGGCGTGCGGATGCGCCGTCCGCTGGAAGACACGGTCGGCGCCGCCCGCGTGCTCAACGTCAGCATGGGCAGCACGGCGAAAAACACGAAAAAGGGCATCACCAACATGTACTGGGGACTGTGGGAGGCGGGTCAGCCCCCGCTCGGCTGGAACCCGCCGAACGGGTACCCGGATGTCGCGGCCGCCTGGCTCGGCGCCGGCTCGATGATCCAGCGGTGGAACGTGCATCGCGCGGCGACCTACGGCTGGTGGGGCGGCCTGAAGTACACGACACCGCTGAAGATCGTGACGATCCACGCGGGCGACACGGCCGAGCAGTGGGTGCAGGCGCTCGCGCGGCGGCTGCTCGGGACCGAACTCAGTCCCGAACATCTTGCGGCGGTAATCGCGGGCGGGGAGCTGTCGGCGGGCAAGCCGCCGACCTACAACTGGTGGGCGGGCAAGACTGTCAGCCTTCTTCTCGACTCCGCGTACTTCCAGCTGCGCTAACGCTCGACACCGACGATCTTGGGGGATCACATGGCACAGGCGAATTCGAAGCCGCTGAAAGACGACGCGATCCTCAGCTCGCTGCATCCGGACTGCCCGGACTGGACGCAGCTGGGACCGAACATTCGGGAGTCGGCGATCCGCGCCGCGGCCGAGGCGAACAAAATTGCCGCGCAGCAGCGTCAGGACAGCTGGGCTGGCGGCTTCAACCGCCGCACCTTCCTCAAGGGCGGGCTCGGCGTCGGCGTCGCCGCGCTCGGGTCGCAGCTCGTCACCAGCCGCGTCGCGTACGCGGACCCGGGCACGCCGACCAACGGCACGCTGGTCGTCCTCTTCCTGCGTGGCGGGATGGACGGGCTGTCGCTGCTCGTTCCTCCGGAGACCGACCAGCTGGTGCAGAACCGGCCCGGCATCGCGGTGCAGGGCAGCAGCCTCATCGGCATGACGCGCGGCTTCAGGCTGCACCCGGCGATGGCACCGCTGCAGTCGCTCATCACCGCCGGAAAGGTGGCGGCGGTGCCGGCCGTCTCCACGCCCGACCTGTCGCGCAGCCACTTCCAGGCGCAGGACTGCCTCGAGCGCGGATCGACGAACACGCTGACCTCCGGATGGCTCGACCGGGTTCTCGAGGTTTCCGGACCGGGCACCACCTTTCGCTCCGTCGCGGTGGGTGGGCTGTTGCCGCGCTCGCTCATGGGCACCTCGCAGTCGATGTCGATGGGCAAGCTCTCCGACCTCAACCTGAACGGACAGGATGACGCGGCGCAGTCGGAGAAGACCACGACCGCCCTGCACAGCCTGTACACCGGTGTCGAGCACCCGATCAGCATCCAGGCGGTGCTCGCCATCGAGGCGCTGCACACCGTGACGAGCATCACCGGCGACGTCGCCGCGCAGCCGACCGTGACCTACCCGGACGGCAATCTGGGTGACGCGCTCAGTTCCCTCGCGACGATGATCAAGGCCAGGGTCGGCGTGAAGGTCGCCTGCATCGACGTCGGCGGCTGGGACACCCACACCGGCATGGGCGACGTCGACTCGGGTGACATGAAGAATCACCTCGGTGACCTCGCAATCGCGCTGGCCGCCTTCACGAAGGACCTCGCCGGTGACCTCGACTCGACGACGATCGTCACGATGAGCGAATTCGGTCGCCGCGTGGAGCAGAACGCGAGCGGCGGAACCGACCACGGCCACGGCGGCGCGGTGCTCGTGATCGGCGGCGGAGTGAGCGGCGGCGTGCACGGTCGCTGGGACGGACTCGACGGCAGCATGCTGGAGCAGGGCGATGTTCCCGGCTGGAACGACTACCGCGACGTGCTCACCGAGGTCGTCACCACGCGACTCGGGATCAGCACCGGCCAGATGGCATCCGTTTTTCCCGACTGGCACCCCACGTCGCTCGGAGTGATGGCGTAGCGCTGTGGCCTAGTAGAACTCGACGGTATTGACCCGGTTGACGAGAGGTTCGCCGTCAAGAAGGCGGGTGGCGTTCTGGGCGAACAGCTGCGCGATCAGCTTGTCCTCGCCCGCGTGCCGCGCGGCCACATGCGGACTCACCAGGACATTGGGCATGCTCCACAGCGGGCTGTCGGATGCGAGCGGTTCGCTCGCGAACACGTCCAGTGCCGCAAACCCCACGCGTCCATCGCCCAGCGCCTCGATGAGCGCGGGCTCGTCGATCGTCGACCCGCGGCCGACGTTCACGACGGTGACGCCGGCACGCACCGCCGCAAGCACCTCGCGGCTCAGCATCCGGTCGGTGAGTTCGGTGCTCGGCAGGGTCAGAACAATCCCGTCGGCCTCGGCCACCGCATCCACGAGGCGCTCGACCGGAACGATCGACTCGACGCCGGGAGCATCCAGCTGCCTGCGGTGGACCCCGATCACGCGAACGCCGAGCGCGGCGAGCATGGCCGCCACCTGCTTGCCGATTCCGCCCAGGCCGACGACGAGCACGGTCTGCTCGCTGAGCAGGGGCGTCGGAAAGGGGTCGGCCCACTGGGAGCGGTCCTGGTGGGCACGCAGGGTGCCAAGGTGCTTCGCTCCGGCCAGCAGTCCCAGCAGCGCGAACTCGGCGAGCGGCTTCGCGTGGATGCCGCCGGACTGGGTGAACACGATGCGCTCCAGCGCCTCCTCGGGCAGCGTCGCCGCTCGAACCTGCGCTCCCCCGCCCGCGGGAGTCGTGTGCACCCAGCGCAGCTTCGGGTTCGTGGCAACGGTTCGGGCGAGGGCCTGCGGGTTTTCATCGGGCAGCCCGAAGAGTGCGTCGGCCGAGTCGACGAGTGCCTCGAAGTCGGCCTGCTGCTGCGGGCTTCGCTCGAACGACGGGTCACCACTGTGGTCGCCGGGATAGCGCTGTCGCGGAAACAGCGACTGGTCGCAGACCACCTCGAGTCGCGGCTCGAGCCGCTGGATCAGGTCGCAGTACTCCTGCGGCAGGGGGGACGCGACGACGACCCGCAGTCGGTCGGGCACGGGCCGACTCATCAGCGGGCCAGGTCCAGCGAACCCAGCACCCGGTCGACCAGGGTCGAGGGATCCGCCGAAATGTCGATGCGCACGCCGACCTCATCGCCCTGCAGGGGCTCGAGCGTCGCGAGCTGGGAGTCCAGCAGGCTCGTCGGCATGAAATGGCCCCGGCGTGCGCGCATCCGCTCCTCGAGGAGCTCGCGGCTGCCGTCCAGTTCCACGAAGGCGATGGCGGGCTCGGCCCGGCGCAGGATGTCGCGGTACACCCGCTTGAGGGCGGAGCAAGCGACGACCGGCGCGGTCTCCTCGGCGAGCGCGGCGCCGACCGCGTTCAGCCAGGGCAGGCGGTCGTCGTCGGTCAGCGGGATGCCTGCGGCCATCTTCTGCTTGTTGGACGCCGGATGCAGGTCGTCGGCATCAACGAACGGCCGGCCGAGGGTCTGCGCGAGCTCGCTCCCGACGGTGCTCTTGCCGGAGCCTGAGACACCCATCACGACGAGGGCGCGCGGCGGCGAGGTCGGGACGAGCGGCATCCTTTCAATGTACCGGTCCGACCCGGCCGGTCAGTCAGCCCCCAGCGCGAACCCGGTAGCCTAGATAGCGGATTTGCACACCGGTCACGATGACCACGTTCGAGGAGAAACCCATGCCAGAGCAGTCGGCACAAGCAAACATCGGCGTCGTCGGCCTTGCCGTCATGGGATCGAATCTCGCCCGCAATCTCGCCAGCCGCGAGGGCAACACTGTCGCCATTTTCAATCGCACCTACGAGAAGACCCAGTCCCTGCTCGACGAGCACCCGGAGGCCAACTTCGTTCCGGCTGCGACCTACGAGGAGTTCGCCGCCTCCCTCTCGAAGCCCCGAGCCGCCCTCATCATGGTGCAGGCCGGCAAGGGCACCGACGCGGTCATCGACGAGCTGACCAGGGTCTTCGAGCCGGGGGACATCATCGTCGACGGCGGTAACGCACTCTTCACCGACACTATTCGTCGCGAGAAGGCGGTTCGCGAGACCGGTATCAACTTCGTCGGCGCCGGCATCTCCGGCGGCGAGGAGGGCGCCCTGAACGGCCCGTCGATCATGCCCGGCGGATCCGCGGAGGCGTGGGAGACGCTCGGCCCGATCCTCAAGTCGATCGCCGCAGTGGCTGAAGGCGAGCCGTGCGTGACGCACGTCGGCACGGATGGCGCCGGCCACTTCGTCAAGATGATTCACAACGGCATCGAATACGCCGACATGCAGCTGATCGGCGAGGCGTACGACCTCATCCGCCGTGGCACCGGCAAGACGCCGGCCGAAATCGCCGACATCTTCTCGGAGTGGAACAAGGGCGACCTCGAGAGCTACCTGATCGAGATCACGGCCGAGGTGCTTCGCCAGGTCGATGCGGAGACGGGCAAGCCGCTCGTCGACGTCATCGTCGACCAGGCCGGCTCGAAGGGCACCGGCGTCTGGACCGTGCAGACGGCGCTCGACCTCGGAATCCCCGTTTCGGGAATCGCCGAGGCCGTTTTCGCGCGCGCGGTGTCATCGAAGCCCGCGCAGCGCGCTGCAGCGGCGTCCCTCCCCGGGCCGACGGCGTCACCGGTGGAAAACGTCGACGCGTTCATCGAGGGTGTGCGCCAGGCGCTGTACGCGTCAAAGGTCATCGCATACTCGCAGGGATTCGACGCTATCGTCGCCGGCGCGGAGCAGTACGGCTGGGACATCAAAAAGGGCGAGATCGCAAAGATCTGGCGCGGCGGCTGCATCATCCGCGCCCGGTTCCTCAACCGCATCACCGAGGCGTACGCCGAGAACCCCGGCCTCGTCTCGCTCGTGACCGCGCCGTTCTTCACGGATGTCGTCGCCACCGCGCAGGACTCCTGGCGCAACGTCGTCGCGGATGCCGCCCACGCGGGAATCCCCGCCCCCGTGTTCTCGTCGTCGCTGGCCTACTACGACAGCCTGCGCGCCGACCGTCTCCCCGCCGCGCTCACCCAGGGCCAGCGCGACTTCTTCGGAGCGCACACCTACAAGCGGGTCGACAAGGATGGCACCTTCCACACGCTGTGGTCGGGCGACCGCTCAGAGACTGCGGTCTGACCGGGCGCGCTGGCCGACAGCGCGCAGGGCAAAACCGACCAGGAGCACGGCCACCGCGGCGAGAATCGACTGCCAGGGCAGTGTGAGCGCGAGGGCGCCGCAGCCGAACAACCCGATCACCTGGATCGGGCGGGGCAACCACCGGTCGACGGCGGCCTGCCGAAGCGCGCTGAGGTGCGCGATCGCGTAGTACGCAAGCACCGAGCAACTGGAGAACCCGATCAGCTTCGCCGGGTCAAGAACGAGGATGCCCACGATCACGACCGCGGCGAGCACGAGTTCGGCGACGACGGGCGCGTTCGTGCGCGGCGAGATCCGGCTGAGCGGGCCGGGCAGGTCCCGCTCCCTGGCCATCGCCAGCCCGGTGCGGCTGAGTCCGGCGAGCACGGCCGCGAGGGAGCCCAGGCAGGCAATCGTGGCGATGATGCGCACGATGGTGTCCATCGGCCCGGTCACCAGGTCGGCAACCGGCGCGGCGCTGTGTGCGAGCGTGGCCGTGCCGAGCACAGAGACGCAGACGACTCCGACGATTGCGTAGATGACGAGGGTCGCCCCGAGCGCGATGAGGATCGCGCGCGGCAGCGTCCGCCGCGGATTCCGCACCTCCTCGCCCAGCGTCGCCATCCGGGCGTACCCCGCAAAGGTGAAGAACAACAGGCCGGCGGACTGCAGCACCCCGTACCAGCCGGCGCCGCCGTTCAACGGGACTGGATGCAGCGACGAGGTGGCGAGCGAATCGACCAGCACCGCCGCCAGCCCGGCGAGCACGATGCACACCACCACGGAGGCGATGAGGGCGGTGTTCCGGATGCCCGAGGCGTTCACACCCGCGAGTACCACCACGATGAGCACGGCCACCAGCTTCGTATGCTCCTGCATGACGTAGCTGCCGGCGATGAGTGCGATCGCGGCCGCCGACGCGGACTTGCCCGCGAGGAACAGCCAGCCGGCGGCAAATCCCGTCCACGGCCCGACATTCGCCCGGCCGTAGGCGTAGGCGCCACCCGACACCGGATAGGCGATCGCCAGTTGCGCGGTACTGAGGGCATTGAGTGTCGCGACCACGGCGGCGATGAGCAGACCGAACAGGAGGCCGGTGCCCGCGGCGGCGGACGCGGGCGCCCAGACGAAGAATATGCCGGCCCCGATCATGGATGCGAGTCCGATGAACACCGCTCGAACAGTTCCCAGTCGACGCAGTAGTTCAGCCACGATCGCACCGTATCAGCCCCGGGTGAACTCGTGACGCACCCCTCGGCTCGGCGGGAATGCTCTCTCCCGTGTTCGGTGTGTCCGACCGTGCGAGACTGAACCAATGAGCGAGTACGACGACGAGCCGGAGCTCGCCGGATACGTGCCGCACGATTCCGCCCGGCCTCTTCGCCGTCGGCGCACGGTGCTGGCGATGCGCGCGATCGTGATCATCGGTCTCCTCGGATTCGTGCTTCCCGCGATCGCGACGATCGTCAGTGTCGGCAAAGCAAACGCGCAGGAGTCGTGCCGCAGATGGGTCGCCTATGAGGTTCCGGGGTCCCCGGGCTACGAGGCGCGATTCGAGGTTCTGGGGCCGAGCTTTATCGGCTGGGAGTGCTACACCAGCGGCGCGTTCGGCGGAGACCGGCTTATCGCCTCGCTCGGGCTGATTCCAGGGGTCCCGGCGATTCCGGGGGGAACCGTCGGCAGCAGCTAGCGGTGATCCACTCCGGATCACCGGATATTGACATGCCATTCGTACCGATATATCGTTAGACCATCGTTGAATAGCGGCGATACTAATTGGAAAGGAGGGATGCGCCATGACACGCATTCCTGAAGACCACCTGCAGCACCATCACCACCACCACGATTCCTTCGACGCTGGCTTCGGCGATCGTTCACTTCCGCGCGACTTCGCGCGACGCTCCCCCGGCTTCGGGCACGGACCCGGCGGCCACGGCTTCGGCGGCGACTTCGGCCGCGGGTTCGGACCACGGGGCGGCGGCCGTGCCGGTCGGGGCGACATCCGCGCCGCCATCCTCTCGCTCCTCGGCGAGGCGCCGTCCAACGGCTACGGCCTCATCAAGGCGATCGCCGAAAAAACCAACGGCGCCTGGCGGCCGAGCCCCGGATCGGTGTACCCGACGCTGCAGCAACTCGTCGACGAAGAACTCATCACAACGACGGGTGAGGGTCGTCGCACCGAATTCGAGCTGACGGATGCCGGCAAGGCTTACCTGGTCGAGCACGAGACCGAGATGAAGCAGGCCTGGGCCGCGACCCCCGGCCGCTCCGAAGCCGATGCCGCGTTCCACGAGAGCGTGGGCAAGCTCATGGGCGTGGTGCACCAATTCCGCATCGGAACGACGGATGCCCAGCGCACTGCCGCGGTGGAGAAGCTCGACGAGGCTCGCCGTGCGCTTTACCTCATCCTCGCGGACTAGGCGTGCGGGGTAGGCGTCGCCGTCGTTAGGCGGCGCCGTCGAACATCGACGTCACCGAACCATCGCTGAACACCTCATGGATCGCGCTCGCGATCAGCGGCGCGATGGGCAGGATCGTGAGCTTGTCGAAACGCTTCTCCGCAGGGATCGGGAGCGTGTCGGTCACGACGACGGAATCGATCGAGGCGCTCTGCAGGATCTCGGATGCCGGCTTGGAGAAAATGGCGTGCGTGGCGGCCACCACCACTCCGGTAGCTCCCGCGGCCTTCAGCGCGTCGGCGGCCTTCACGATCGTTCCGCCCGTGTCGATCATGTCGTCGACGATCAGGCAGACCCGACCGCTCACCTCACCGACGATCTCATGCACAGAGACCTGGTTGGGGATGAGCGGATCGCGTCGCTTGTGGATGATCGCGAGCGGCGCTCCGAGCTTGTCGCTCCAGATGTCCGCGACGCGCACGCGGCCCATGTCCGGTGAGACGACCGTGAGGGTCGCCGGGTCCAGGCGCTCCTTGAAATGCTTGAGCAAGACCGGCATCGCGAACAAGTGGTCGACCGGGCCATCGAAGAAGCCCTGAATCTGGGCCGCGTGCAGGTCGACGCTCATAATGCGGTCGGCGCCGGCCGCCTTGAAAAGGTCGGCGACCAGGCGGGCGCTGATCGGCTCGCGGCCGCGGCCCTTCTTGTCCTGGCGGGCGTAGGGGTAGAACGGCGCCACAACGGTGATGCGCTTGGCGGACGCGCGCTTGAGGGCATCCACCATGATCAGTTGCTCCATGAGCCACTCGTTGATGGGGTTCGTGTGCGACTGGATGACGAACGCATCCGTGCCGCGAACACTCTCGTCGAACCGTGCGTAGATCTCGCCGTTCGCGAAGGTTCGGGCATCGGTATGGACGAGTTCGGTGCCAAGTTGGGTGGCGATATCGATCGCCAGCTGCGGATGCGCCCTTCCGGTGACTATGACGAGGCGTTTCTTCCCGCTGACGGTGATCTCGGCCATTCGTCCCGCTTTCTCGGCCGGCGAACCGACCCTGTGCGGCTGCCGCCTAACCCTCGTCGGCAGCAGCGGCCGCTTCCGCCGCCGCACTGCCCGCCCGGTTGGTCTCGACCCAGCCCGTCATATTTCGTTGTGGTGCCACGCTGATTGCGAGGGCTCCCGCCGGCACGTCTTTTCGCACCACGGTTCCCGCTCCCGTATAGGCTCCGTCGCCAATTCTAACCGGGGCGACGAACACGTTGTGCGACCCGCTTCTCACGTGCGACCCCACCTCGGTGCGAGATTTCTTCACCCCGTCGTAGTTCGCCGTGATCGTTCCGGCACCGATGTTGCTCTGCTCCCCGACCGCCGTGTCGCCGATGTAGCTGAGGTGCGGAACCTTGCTCCCGGCACCGATCGTGGAGTTCTTCGTTTCGACGAACGTTCCGATCTTGCCGTCTTCCCCGAGGTAGGTTCCCGGCCGCAAATAGGCGAACGGCCCCACGGATGCCCGAGCCCCGATCACGGACAGCGTCGCGTCGGTGCGCTTGACGACCGCGTTCTCCCCCACCTCGGTATCAACGAGGGTGGTGTCTGGCCCGATGATCGCGCCCGAAGCGATGGATGTCGCGCGCAGCAGCTGGGTGCCCGGCAGAATCTCCGCATCCTCGCCAATCGTGACCGCGAGATCGATCCAGGTTGTGGCCGGGTCGCGTACGGTCACGCCGGCGACCTGGTGGCCGCGGATGATCCGAGCGTTCAACTCGGCGGCAACCGCGCTCAGCTGCGCACGGTCGTTGATGCCTGCCACGAGCCAGTGATCGGAGACGGGGACGGCCTCGATCTGCCCGCCCGCCGCTCGGATGCCGGCGGCGGCATCCGTGAGGTACATCTCGTTCTGTGAATTGCTGCTTCCGATCGACTCGAGCACGGAGCGCAGCGCCGCCACATCGAACACGTACACGCCCGCGTTGACTTCGGTGAGCAGCAACTGCTCCTCGGTCGCATCGCGGTGCTCGACGATCGCCTCGAAGGAACCGTCGGTGCCGCGCACGACGCGGCCGCCACCGGTCGGGTCATTGAAAAACGCGCTGATCATGGTGAGGGCGTTGCCGGACGCGTCGTGGCTGGCGAGCAGGCCGAGCACCGTCGCGGCGTCCAGCAGCGGAACGTCAGCGCTGAGGACGACAACGCGGCCGGAGAAGCCTTCGGGCAGCTGGGAAACGGCCAGCTGCACCGCCCTGCCCGTGCCCGGCAGTTCGTCCTGCTCGATGATGACGGTCGAGGGGAACATCTCGAGCACCAGCTCGGAGACGACATCCCGTTCGTGCCGCACGACCGTCAGCACGTGTGCCGCGTCGAGTTCGCGGGCAGTCGCGAGCACGTGGGCAACAAGCGGGATGCCCGCCAGCTCGTGCAGGATCTTGGGGCGTGAGGAGCGCATCCGCGTTCCCTGGCCGGCGGCGAGCACGATGACGGCGAGCGAGGAATCGGTCATGGTGCCATTCTCTCGCGCTCGCGCCCTCGCGCGCTGTTCTCGGAGATTAGGCCCGGCCGTGCGAGGCGCGGGAACGGCGTGACAGCGAGTCGATGATCACCGCAAGCAGCAAGACCGCCCCGGTGATCATGTAGCGCACCGGTGAGTCGAGGCTGAGCAGCGTGAGCCCGCTCGAGATCGACTGCAGCACGACGATGCCGAGCAGGGCGGAATAGGCGCTGCCGCGACCGCCGAAGAGGCTCGTTCCCCCGATCACGGCGGCGGCGATGGCATTGAGCGGCACGTCCCCGGCACCGGTCGAGGTACTCGCCGTCGTCACGCGACCGGCCGCGAGCAGGCCGCCGAGTGCCGCGAACAGCGAGCAGAGCACGAAGACAGTGACGTAGACCCGGGTGACCCGGATGCCGGACCGGCGAGCCGCATCCACGCTCCCGCCGACGGCGAACACCGAGCGGCCCCACTTGGTTCGGGTGAGCGCGTAGTTCATGACGACGACCAGTGCGATGAACAGCAGGAACGACGCGGGCACGCCGCGGTCGTTGTTCAGGGCGTACACGACCGCGACCAGCAGCACGAGCAGCGCTGCCGCTCGAAGCACGCTCTCGCCCAGGGACGCCGAACTGAGCCCGGCGAGCGCCCGGCGCCGAGCGGCGCGCAGGTGCACAAAGAGGTAGGCGGCCACGACGAGCGCGGCGAGCACGTACGAGGTGACGGGCGGCAGGAACCACAACTGCGTGAACGCGATGATCGGCGAGTCGGGCGGAATGTTCACCGAGCCGGTTGGCCCCAGCACCGCGAGCTGCAGCCCGAGGAAGCCGAGGAGACCGGCGAGGGTGATGATGAAGCTGGGGATGCCGAACCGCACAAACAGGAACGCGTAGAAGAGCCCGACAACGGCCCCCGCCGCGAGCGCGATCAGGATCGCGACCGGCAGGGACCAGCCGAGCTTCGTCAGGCCGATCGCGAGGATGGCCGCCGACAGTCCGCTGATGGAGCCGACCGACAGGTCGATCTGGCCGAGCAGCAGAACGAGCACGACGCCGATGGCGATGATGCCACCCGCAGCGCACTGCAGGGCGAGGTTTACCAGGTTGTTCGCGGAGAGAAAGTTGGGGCTGAGAACCTGGAATACAGTCCAGATGATGACGAGCCCGATGATGACGGGCAGGGAGCCGAGGTCACCACTGCGGATGCGCGAGAAGAACGCGCGAAGCGAGCCCCCGATGCCGCGCGGCGGGCCGAAGGCATCCGGCTGGAGGTCGGAGACGCTGCCGGAGGCGGCGACCTGTGTCTTGCTCATTCGGTGTCACCCTCGGTGTCGGCGGCATCGAACGTCGATGCTGTCGGATGCAGCAGGCCGGCGCTGTCGGTGGCACCGGTTATTGCCGCGATGATGTCTTCGTAGCTGACGTCGGACATGTTGAAGTTGCCATTGTTGCGGCCGAGCCGCAGCACCACGACGCGGTCGGCCACCGCCTGCACGTCGGCGAGGTTGTGGCTGATGAGCAGTACACCGAGGCCACGCTCGCGAAGGCGCTCGACCAGGTTCAGCACTTCCGCCGTCTGCACGACCCCGAGCGCTGCGGTCGGCTCATCCAGGATCACGACCGTCGGGTCGCCGATGAGCGAGCGGGCGATCGCCACGGTCTGGCGCTGTCCTCCGGAGAGGGAAGCGACCGGGATGCGCACCGAGGGAATCTTGGCGCTCAACTGCCGGAGCAGGTCCCATGCGCGGCTCTCCATCTCGACCTCGTCGAGGGCGGCGGAGCCGATCTCCCGCCCGAGGAACAGGTTGGAGACGACGTCGAGGTTGTCGCAGAGCGCGAGATCCTGGAAGACGGTGGCGATGCCCAGCTCGCGGGATGCCGCGGGACTCGTGATGGAGACGATGCGGTCGTCGAAGGTGATCTGGCCGGCATCCTGGGGATGCACCCCGGCCAGGATCTTGATCAGCGTCGACTTGCCGGCGCCGTTGTCGCCGACCAGGGCGACAACCTCGCCCGGGTACACGTCAAAGTCGACGTCGGTGAGCGCCTGGACGGCGCCAAAGCCCTTGCTGATTCCGCGCATGGTCAGCACCGGCTCGGCGCCGACCCGCCGTGCCGGGTCCAGCTCTGTTGCGAGAGTCACGTGCCGTTCCTTACCTGTTGGACATTCTGTGCTGTTGCGTAACGACGGATGCCGGCCAACGCTGCCGGCTACTTCACGCCGGCGACGGCGCAGGCCGCCCGGTACGCGCTCGTGCAGATCTGGGCCGCGGCGTAGAAGCCGTCTTTCACAATCGTCGACTGGATCGTGTCCGCTGTCACCGCCACCGGAACCAGAAGGGTCGACTGCACCCCGTCGACAACCGTGTCGCCCTTCGGTTTTTCACCCTTGGCCAGGCGGAGAGCGATCTCGGCCGCTTTCTCGGCTTCCGGTTTGATCGTCTTGTAGACGGTCATGTACTGGGAACCGGCGAGGATGCGCTGGATGCCCGCGAGCTCAGCATCCTGCCCGGTCACCGGCGGAACCGTCGTCATGCCGGCCGCTTTGAGCGCCGCGATGGCGCCGCCCGCGACGGCATCGTTGGCGGCATAGACGCCGGTGATCCTCGCGCCGAACTTGGTGACCTGACCGGAAACCCAGTCCTGGGCCTTCGACGGCTCCCAGCCCGGGGCGTCGAACTCGCCGAGCACGGTGTATCCGCTCGGGTCGATAATCTTGTGCGCGCCCTGCTTGAAGAGCTTCGCGTTATTGTCCGTCGGAGACCCGTTGACCATCAGGATGCCGCTGCCCGCCGGCACGCCATCACTCTTCAGCTTGTCGACCAGCGCCTTCGCCTGCAGCTCGCCCACCCGCTCGTTGTCGAAGGAGATGTAGTACTGCGCTCCCCCGCCCGCGATGAGCCGATCATAGGAGATCACAGGCACGTGCTTCGCGGTCGCCTCGGTGACGATGCTCGCGGCCGCTGCGCTGTCGTACGGGTCGAGCACGAGAACGTTGACGCCCTGGGTGAGCATCGACTCGGCCTGCTGCAACTGCTTTCCGGCATCCCCGTCCGCATTCGCGTAGAGAACGGTGGCCCGGGGGTTCAGCGCGTGCAGCTTCGCCTCGAAATACGGTTTGTCGGCCGCCTCATAGCGGGAGGTGACGGAGTCGGGAAGCAGCAGGCCCACCCGCGGCGCGTTCGCCGTACCAGCAACCGTGGCGCATCCGGTCAGGGCGGATGCCACGAGCAGTAGTACGGCGGCGGCCAGGACCGTTCGGGTGGTGGTCATCGTCATTGAGAAACCTCCGGATGCTGTGCGCGTCGGGTCGCGGTGGACGTACGGGATAGGCGTGCCGGTTTACCGAAGAGTATCGAGAACATGTCAACCACTACGAAAGCGCCGCGGCGAAGTCATCATGCCCGAAACTGCTGGAATCGACCGCGAACATGAGCGCGCCGGACATCTCCGCGCGCTCCCCCAGCTGGCCCTGAACGAGGTCGGCGACCTTGTTCGCGCCCATCACCACCGAGCGTTCCATGCTGTGCCGGATCGGGCCGATGATGAGCTCGCCGGCGCGGGCGAGGTCGCCGCCGACAACGATGCGCTCCGGTGCGAGCAGGTTGCAGACGTTCGCGGCCGCAATGCCGATGTGGCGGCCGGCATCCGCGAGGGCACGGACGCAGAGCTGGTCGCCGCCGATCGCGCGGACGATCACGTCATTGAGCTTGAGCGCGCCGTGCGTCTCGCGCAGGGACTCCAGAATCGCCGGTCCCCCGGCAAGAGCTTCCAGGCATCCGCGATTTCCGCAGCGGCACACCGGGCCGTTCTCGTCGATCGTCATATGGCCGAACTCGCCGGCGCTGTTGCCGAAGCCGCGATACAGCTGGCCGCCCAGGATGAGCCCGGAGCCAATTCCCTGCGCGAGACGGATGTAGAGCACATCCGACCGCCCGCGGGCCGCACCGGTGCGCGACTCCGCGAGCGCGCCGAGATTGGAGTCGTTGTCGATGAAAACGGGACGATGGATGCGGCGTTGCATCACCTCGGCGATCGGGATCCCGTCCCAGCCGCGCATCAGGCCGGAGCGGGAAATCATGCCGGTAGCGGCATCCACCGGGGCGGACATCGCGATGCCGACGCCGAGGACCTCATCCAGGCTCGCGTCGACGGAATCGAGCATGTCCACGATCAGGCGGGCGGCCTTGTCGAGCTCGTTGTCGGCCCTGTGGTCTTTCGCGAGCGGCATGGAGTGCTCGGAGACGACCGTGTTGGCGACATCCGCCAGCGCGACCCGCATATGCCGCATCGAAATGTGGATGCCCGCGACAAGGCCGAGCCGTCGGGCGAGAGTGACGTGCACGGCCCTGCGCCCGCTGCGCGAGGTCGGAGCGGTGTGCAGCAACCCGGATGCCGTCAGCTCCTTGACGATGTTCGACACCGTGGCCGGCGAGAGACCGGTCGCGCCAGCGAGTTCGACCTGGGTGAGACCGCCGTGGTGCCGCACGGCATCCACAATCCGCGCGCGGTTAGCTTCACGAAGTGAAGTTTGCGACCCCGGAGTCGCACGGATGGTGCTCACGAGGCTCAAAGATACCCTGCTGCTCCGCCTCCAGGACTCGAACCTGGACCTAACAGCTCCAAAGGCTGTCGTGCTGCCATTACACCAAGGCGGACCGCGCAATCGCGCGCCACAAGTCTGCCAGATGCGGGGCGGGGTGCAGGAAGCGGGTGGTGCGGGGGGGGGTTGTGAGGTGTTGTGGGGTTGTGGTGGTTGTGGTGGCGGGGGTTGAGTGCGGTGATGGCGTGGCCGCGCGGGTTACGTGCAGGTGCGCGGATGATGGCGGGGGTTGGGTGCACGCGGAGGGAGGTGAGTGCCGTGATGGCGGGAGATATGTGCTGTGTGCGCGCGGCGGCGGGAGTTAGGCGCGGTTGTGGCGGGAGTTATGGGCAGCGAGGCAGGGCACGGCTGGGATTACGTGCAGGCGGCGGGAGCCCAGGCTCCCGCCACGTAGACACCACTCCCGCCGCATTCGCAACCACCCCCGCCGCCAGCGCTGTTCACCCGCCGCGAGCACACTTCCCCCGCCACCAGGTGACGCACACAACTCCCGCCACGAGCACGCACACAACCCCCGCCACCAGCGAGAAACAGCGAACGGGATAATGGGGGGATGCCCGCACACGATGAAGTCGACCGGATCGTCGATGCGTGGACCCGCGAGCGTCCGGACCTCGACTTCGCACCGCTGCAGGTGCTGAGCCGGGTCGGCCGCCTTGCGCGCCACCTCGAGCGCGCACGCCGAACCGCGTTCGGCGCATCCGAGCTCGAGCTCTGGGAGTTCGACGTGCTCTCCGCCCTGCGCCGGGCAGGCACCCCCTACCAGCTGAGCCCCAAGGCGTTGCTGCAGCAGACGCTCGTCAGCAGCGGGACCATGACCAACCGCATCGACCGCCTGGTCGAACGTCGGCTGGTCGAGCGCCGCACCGACCCGCACGACGGCCGGGGCATCCTCGTCATCATGACCGAGCGCGGCCGGGAACGGGTCGACTCCGCGATCACCCTGCTCGTCGAAGCCGAATCAGACCTGCTGGATGGGCTTTCGGCCGCCGACCAGGAACGCCTCAGCGCCCTGCTCCGCAAGCTCAGCCTCGACTTCGACTAACCCAGCTGCGACCCCACCCCAATCCACCCCTACCGCCGCAAAAGCCGCTCCACCCGCTCCACCGCCGGCAGCTCTTCCGTGTGATCCGCGCCGACCACGCGCACGGTGAGGCTCAGCTGGGCTCCGGGCAGGGCGCCTGCCACCAGGTCGATGGAGTGTCGCCGCTCGCGCTCGGTCGCATACCAGCGCGGGCAGAGGGCGAGGATGCGGTACGGCGTCGCCAGGTACCAACCGAAAGCGCCAGCGCCGTCCTTGCGTACGAGGATGACCTCGCCATCCGTTTCGCGCACGACCGTGCTGGCGTCGTCGATGGCATCCAGCACCGTCCGGTGCACGAGGGCACTGCGGGCGAGCTGGCGATGATTGGCGGATGACAATTGCCAGACGACCACGCCGGATCCGGCCGATGACGCGGCGGGTTCGCCCCCGGTGACCTCTGCCGTGTGCTGCGTCCATGGGCGGATGCGAAAACTGTCGAGCGACGGGAAGCGCGCGAAGACGATGTGTGCGCCCATGCCCTCATCGCCCCCGTCGTCTGCGTGCTCGCAGCATCGCTGACCCAAGCTAAGGGCCGTTCGGGTAACGGGAGGTTGACGAGGGGCAACCAGCGGGTGCCGCTCAGGCGAGCAGTTCGCCGAGTTCCAGCCAGCGGGCCTCGAGCGCCGCGATGGACGCCTCCAGCTCGGCAAGCTCTTTCGACAGCACACCGAGGCCCGCGTAGTCGGATGTGTCGTGCGTCGCCATCAGCCCGTGCAGCTCATCGACGCGAACGCCGAGCTTCTCGAGCTTGCGCGTCGCCGCGGCAAGCTCCTTCTCGGCGTTGCGCAGTTCAGCACCGCGCAGCTTCGTGTGCGACTGTGCCGCGGACGCCGCCTTGCTGCCGGCACTGGATGCCGCGGCAAGCTGCCCGGCACGCAGTGACAGGTACTGCTCCACGCCGCCCGGCAGGTGTCGGAAGTTGCCGTCGAGCACCGCGTATTGCTGGTCGGTCACGCGCTCGATGAGGTACCGATCGTGACTGACGACGAGCAGCGTGCCCGCGTAGGAGTCGAGAAGGTCTTCGATCGCGGCCAGCATGTCGGTGTCGAGATCGTTGGTCGGCTCATCGAGGATCAGCACGTTCGGCTCGTCGAGGATGATGAGCAGCAACTGCAGGCGCCGCTTCTGGCCGCCCGACAGCTCCTTCACCCGCGTCGAGAGCTGAGCGCTCTGGAAGCCGACCCGCTCCAGCAACTGCGTTGGGGTCATCTCCTTGCCCCCGGCGACGTAGGAACTCTTCTGCCTGCCGAGCACCTCGCTGACCCGGTCTTCCCAGATGTCCTCGAGCTCGGCCAGCTGCTGCGTGAGCACAGCGACCTTGATGGTCTTGCCCCGCTTCACACGACCGGAGGTCGGCTTGAGCGTTCCGGCGACGAGGCCCAGCAGCGTGCTCTTGCCGGCGCCATTGACGCCGAGAATGCCGGTGCGCTCACCCGGTGCAATGCGCCAGGTCAGGTCGTGCAGGATCCGCTTCGGGGCGCCCGTGGTCGCCTCCTCGTAGGTGACCGAGACGTCCTCGAGGTCGACGACGTCTTTGCCGAGCCGCTGCATGGCCATCGACGCGAGCGAAACGCTGTCCCTCGGTGGCGGCTCGTTGGCGATCAGCTCGGCAGCGGCATCCATGCGGAATTTGGGCTTGGTGCTGCGGGCCGGCGCACCGCGGCGCAGCCAGGCCAGCTCCTTGCGCATGAGGTTCTGGCGCTTGGACTCGGATGCAGCGGCCATGCGGTCACGCTCGACGCGCTGCAGGATGTACGCGGCGTACCCGCCCTCGAACGGTTCGATCAGGCGATCGTGCACCTCCCACGTGTCAGTGCAGACCTCATCGAGGAACCACCGGTCGTGAGTGACGACCATCAGCCCGCCGGCGTTGACCGACCAGCGGCGTTTGAGGTGCTGGGCGAGCCAGGAGATGCCCTCGACGTCGAGGTGGTTGGTCGGTTCGTCGAGAAAGAGGATGTCCCAGTCACCGGTCAGCAGGGCCGCCAGCGCGACTCGTCGGCGCTGCCCGCCGCTCAGGTCTTTGATCGCCGCGTCCCACGGGATGCCGCCGACGAGCCCCGCGATTACGTCGCGAACCTTGGGGTCGCCCGCCCACTCGTGCTCGTCGCGGTCGCCGACGATCGCCTGCGAGACGATGAGGTCGTCGTCGAGCGTGTCGGCCTGGTCGAGCATGCCCAGCGTGACGCCGCCGCGGCGCGTGACGCGTCCGGCATCCGGTTCGGTGCGGCCCGAGAGCAGGCGCAACAGGGTGGACTTGCCGTCGCCGTTGCGACCGACGACGCCAATGCGCTGCCCCTCATCGATGCCGATGGTGAGGTCGTCGAACACGACGCGCGTGGGGTACTCGAGGTGCAGGGATTCCGCCCCGAGAAGGTGTGCCATAGGTGGGTAAGAATACCGGACTCTGCCGCACTCACGCTCACGCGACCTCGACGGTGATCGTCTCCCAGCCCTCGCTGCCGTTCGGAGCGGGCGCCTGGTGTCGTCCGCTCTGCACCAGGCCGTTCGCATCCGTTGCCCGGCACTCGATGAGGTGAACGCCCTTTGTCGCCTCCCAGTCGTAGTACCACTGGCGCCAGGTGTCGGCCGAGATCGCATCGGCGAGGACCGCGGGTTGCCACGGCCCGCGGTCGAAACGCACCTCCATCGCCTTGAGTCCGGTGTGCTGTGCCCAGGCGACGCCGGCGACCTTCGTCCTGCCCGCGGGAATGGTCGCCGTGTACGCCGGCACGTCGATTCGGGAGGAGATCTTGATCGGACCGAGGGCGTCCCAGCCTCGCGGCGTCCAGTAGCCCATGTCGTTCGCGAACGTCGTGACCTTGAGTTCGACGACCCATTTCGTCGCCGAAACGTACCCGTACAGGCCCGGCACGACCATCCGGGCGGGAAAGCCGTGCTCGAGCGGCAACGGCTTGCCGTTCATGCCGACAGCGAGCAGGCTGTCGCGCTTGTCGTCCTGCAGGACGGAGAGCGGCGTGCCGGCGGTGAAGCCGTCGATGCTGCGGGAGAGCACCATGTCGGCCCCGGCCGTCGGCTTCGCGCGCAGCAGGAGTTCCCGGATCGGGTACCCGAGCCACGTCGCATTGCCGACCAGGTCCCCTCCGACCTCGTTCGACACGCACTGCAGCGTGATGGTGCGCTCGGTCATCGGCAGCGCCAGCAGCTCGGCGAAAGTGATGGTCACCTCGTTCTCCACCATCCCGGTGATGGTGAGTGACCACTTGGAGGCGTCGATGGCTGGCACCTGCAGCGCCGTGTCGATGCGGTAAAAGTCCTTCGCGGCCGTGATCAGCGGCGAGATCCCGGGAATGTCGAGCGAGGCACCCGCCGGGATCGCCGGCGCAGGCGTCGTTGGCGCCGGCAGCTTCAGCTTCTCCCGCACGGCAGTGACGGCCGCGGTGCCCGCGTTGACCGTGCGTGCGGCGAATCCAGCGATCACGGCTGCACCGGATACCGCACCGACGAAGGTGAAGAATCCGCGGCGGCCGACGACGGCGCGGCGGCTGGCTTCATCCGCCTTCTCGCCGGTGTCGGGGGCGAGTTCGTCACGGGATGCGGCATCCACGAACAGGTGCAGCCGGCGCATGCCGCGCTGGAGTATGACCACACCCAGCGCGATGCCGATGACCGTCGGCAGACCCCAGAGGAGGGATGCGCCCGAGCGGGTGACCGAGACTATCGCCACGACCAACCCGAGAAGGATGAGCCCCGAGACTCCCCAGCGCGGCCGGTGGTACTCGAGGATGCCGATGCCGATCGCGAGCACAAGCGCGAGCACGCCGAGCGCGGAGAGCAGCACCACCTTGTCGGCGGTGCCGAACAGCTGGATGACGGCATCCTTCACCCACGGCGGAACGATGTCGATGACGAACGATCCGACCGCGAACAGTGGGCTGCTGCCCGGTGCGACCAGCAGGGAGACGACTTCCGCGCCGGCGAGCGTGATGAGCGCGGTGGCGAGTCCGACGAGGCCCGCGAAGCGGTTGACGCGGCGAACGGTCATCGCTTGCTCCCTGCTCGGTTCCGACGCTCCTCGCAGCATAGAGCCGGGTCGCGGGATTTTGGCTGGGAAGCTGGGCGGCCCGCTCGTCGAGCGCGGTTGGCGGCGGCTTCAGAGTGTGACGAGGCGGGCGCCGTGTACGGGCCCGATCGCGCGGACGACCGTGAGACGGGCAGCGCTGAGAGCGATCTGGAGCTCAAGAGCGCTGTCGAGATCGGCCGCGAGGAACGCGACGGTCGGACCTGAGCCCGAGATGATGCCGGCGAGCGCGCCGTTCTCCTCGCCGAGTTCCAGCACCCCCGCGAGCGATGGTTCGAGGTGCAGTGCCGGAGCCTGCAGGTCGTTGTACAGAGTCTCCGCCAGCATGTGCGGGTCGCCCGCGCGCAGGGCCTGCAGCACGTTCGCATCCACGGACGGTGCGACATCCGCCGGGTAGATGTCCTGCGCGTGACGGTCGCGATGGCTGTCGAGCTCGCTGTACACGGCGGGAGTACTGAGACCGAAATCGGCGAGCGCGAGCACCCACTGGAACTGGCCCTTCGCCAGCGCGGGACTCAACTGGTCGCCGCGGCCGGTGCCGATGGCGGTGCCGCCGGTGAAGGCGAAGGGTACGTCCGCGCCGAGTTGGCTGGCCAGGGCGAGCATCTCGTCGCGAGGCAACTCGGTGCCCCAGAGCGCGTCACAGGCGAGAAGGGTGGCCGCGGCATCCGCCGACCCGCCGCCCATGCCGCCGGTGACCGGCACGTGCTTGTCGATCTCGAGCCGCGCGCCGCCGCGGTAGCCGGTGCGCCGCGCGAGCAGGCGAGCGGCCTTGATGGCGATGTTGGTCGCGTCCGTTGGTACCCGGGAGAGCTCGACCGTTCCGCCGACTGTGACGGAGAAGTCGTCAGCCGGATACGCGCGGACTTCCTCGTAGAGCGAGACCGCCTGGTACGCGATCGCGACGTCGTGGTAGCCGTCTTCGGCGAGCGCGCCCACTTTGAGAAACACGTTGATCTTGCCGGGCGCCTTCGCGTGCACCATGGTCGGAGCGGCCGCGGAGGTCATAGCTCCAACCTAGTCGCAACGGGAGGGAGACGATTTTTCGGCCTGCTGGCATCCATTCGGGGCGGCCCGATTCAACCTCCTGCGCCTCGTTCCCTTTGCAAATTCAGGAGATTGCATCACTCGCCCGGCGATTCTTGCGGCTGAGCGGCGTGTCGGCTGCGATCTCCTGAATTTGCAATCAGGAAGACAGCACGGGGGCAATCAGGTGGAGAGCACGGGGGCAATCAGGAGGACAGCACTGGCAATCAGGAGGCGAGCACGGGGGCGGGCGGGGCCGTGCGCGCGATCGCGAGAAAGTCGAGCACGCTCAACTCCTCCCCGCGAGCGGTGGGCGGCAGCCCTGCGGCCTCGATGCGAGCGGATGCCGTGGCCGAGTCCCCGAGGACGACCGACAGCGCCTGCCGCAGCATCTTGCGTCGCTGCTGGAATGCGGCATCGATCAGGGCGAACGTGGCGAGCCGCTCATCCTCGGTTCCGGGCAGCTCGCCGCGCTCGAACGCGACCAGCACCGAATCGACGTTAGGCACCGGCCAGAACACCTGCCGACTCACGTTGCCGGCGGTGCGCCACCTCCCGTACCAGGCCGCCTTCGCGCTGGGCGATCCGTACACCTTCGATCCGGGGGGCGCGGCGATGCGCTGGCCGACCTCGGCCTGCACCATCACCAGCGCGCTCCGCAGCGCGGGAAACGTCTCAAGAAAGTGCAGCAGCACGGGCACCGACACGTTATAGGGAAGGTTGGCGACGAGAACGGTCGGCTGCGAGGGCAGCTCGGTGATCGCCATGGCATCGGCCGTGATCGTGGTCAGACGGGCATCCGGTTGCAGCGTCCCCACGGTCAGCGGAAGCTGGGCAGCCAGCCGCTTGTCGATCTCGACGGCGACGACCTCGGCTCCGGTCTCGAGCAGGCCGAGGGTCAGCGAGCCGAGCCCGGGCCCGACCTCCACGACGACGGTCCCGGCGGCGACACCCGCAACCCGCACGATCCGGCGCACGGTGTTGGCATCGATAACGAAGTTCTGGCCGAGCTTCTTGGTCGGTTGGATGCCGAGCAGTTCCGCGAGGTCGCGGATTTCTGCGGGGCCGAGCAGGCGCGCGGGCTCGTCCGCATCCGCGTCTGCGGCCATCGTCAGCCCTCGCCGAACGGGCTGGGCGGCTGGTCGACGGGCTCGCTGTCCCACTTGCCGTACACCTCTTCGGTATTCGACGAGATGAGGGCGGCCAGCATCGAGACGTCGGTGCCGAGCGACGCCGCCATTGCGCGCAGCGTGTGCGGGATCAGGTAGGGCGAGTTCGGTCGTCCACGGAAGGGGACCGGCGTCAGGAATGGCGCGTCCGTCTCCACCAGCACGAGCCGCCGCGGGATCACCTCGAGCGCGTCGCGGAGGTTCTGCGCATTCTTGAACGTGACCGTGCCGGCAAAGGAGAGGTACCAGCCGTTGTCGGCGCAGATGCGGGCGAGCTCCGCGTCACCGCTGAAGCAGTGGAACACCGTCCGCTCGGGTGCGCCGACACGCAGGAGCGTCTCAACCACCTCAGCATGCGCATCCCGGTCGTGGATCTGCAGCGCGAGGTTGCGCTCCTTGGCGATCGCGATGTGGGCCTCGAAGGAGCGCTGCTGGGCGGCGCGTCCCTCGTCGCCGGTACGAAAGAAGTCGAGGCCGGTCTCGCCGATCGCACGCACGCGCGGGCGTCCGGCCAGTTCCGCGATCTCGGCGATCGCGTCATCCAGAGTGCCCCCGGCCTCGAGGCGCGGCGCCTCGTTCGGGTGGATGGCGACCGCGGCGAGAACGCGCGGCTCGCGCGCCGCGATGTCGGCGGACCAGCGCGAGGTCTGCACGTCGTTGCCGACCTGCACCACACCGCGGATGCCGACACTGGATGCCCGGTCCAGGTGCTCCCGGTAATCCAGCGCTCCATCGGGGCCACCGTCGGCAATCTCGAGGTGGGTGTGGTTGTCGTAGACACCAACGACGAGCGCCTCGGGAAGCGGTGGATACTCCAGGTCACGCGGCTGTCCGTCCGCCGACGCGTCGCGCGAGCGAACGTGCAGGGCGGGTTCGGTCATGTTTCCAGCGTAGCGAGCGTGGCCGGTGGCCCGGTCACGGCGCGGCGGGGGTTAGTCCCAGCTGGTGACCTCGAGCACGATCTTTCCGAGGCCGTGTCCCCTCGCGAGCCGCTCGTACGCGGCGCGCACCTCGCCGAGCGGGTAGGTGGCGTAGACCGGGATGCGCAGCTGGCCATTGCCCATGAGCCGCGCTAGCTCGATGAGTGCTTCGCGCGGCTCGACGGTCGACATCCCCTCGGCAAGTACGCGGTGCTTCTGCCTGGCCGCGAAATCGGTGATCGTGTTGATCCTGTCCTTGGCGACGCCGAGTTCGAGAGCCACCTCAACGTTCCCGTGGCCGTGGGTGTCGATGAAGGCGTCGACGCCATCCGGAACGATCTTGCGGATGCGCTCCGCCAGCTTCGGTCCGTACGCGACCGGAATCGCCCCGACCTCGCGCAGGAACGCGTGGTTCTCCTCGCTCGCTGTCGCGACGACGATTGCACCGGCGAGCACCGCCAGTTGCGTGACCACGACCCCGACTCCGCCCGCTCCCCCGGCGATGACTACCGTTTCGCCGCGGCGGAGTCCGACCGCCGCGATGCACGCGCGGGCGGTCGTGCCCGCAACGTAGAGCGATCCGGCCTCATTCCAGCTGACGCTGTGCGGCTTCGGGATGACGCGGTCGGCCTTGATCGTGACCAGCTCAGCCTGCGCATTGCGGCCGTCGGAGAATCCGATCACCTCGTCGCCCACTTTGGGAAAGTCGACCTCCGGCCCGACCTCGAGAACCACGCCGGCGAAGTCGCTGCCCTGGCCCTCCGGCCCCTCGCCTTTCTCGAACCGCGCCGGGTACCGCTCACGTGTCGCACCCTCGCGGATGGCTATCTCGCCCGGGTTGATTCCCGCCGCGACAACCGAAACCTGCACCTCACCACGACCCGGCGCTCTCGCCTCGACCTGCGTCAGCTCCAGTACCTCGGAGCCTCCATACCGGGAAAATGTGACGGCGTCGGGCATGGGCATCCTCACTGGAATGCGCGGCAGTCGTTGGCGCGCTGTGCCAGTCTGCGTTTGGAGGCACGACCGCGTCAACTCACGCTCCACTCGGTACGGTGGACAGGGGAGGCAGGAATGACAACGATCGACGCGGTTCAGGCAGACATCACGCGCTTCCCGGCCGCCGCCATCGTGAATGCCGCGAATTCGAGCCTCCTGGGCGGTGGAGGAGTGGATGGCGCGATCCACCGGGCCGCTGGTCCGCAGCTGCTCGAGGCCTGCCGTGCACTCGGCGGCGCCGCGACCGGTGAGGCGAAGATGACGGATGCGTTTGGCATCGCAACCGCGCAGAAGGTCATCCACGCGGTCGGTCCGGTGTATCGCTCATATAGCCCCGAGCGAGCAGCACAGCTCCTCGCCGACTGCTACCGCAACAGCCTCGACCTTGCTGCCGCATTGGACTCCATCGCGTTCGCGGCGATCTCGACCGGCGTTTACGGCTACCCGATTCGCGAGGCGGCGCAGGTGGCCGTGACGACCATTCGCGGGTGGCTCGCCGAGCATCCCGACACCGCGCTTCGACGGGTGACGCTCGTCGCACACAGCGCAAGCGACCTCGAGATTCTCGCGGCCGCCGTGATGGCCTGACACAGCGCGGCGGAACTAGTCGCGAGCGGAGGCGTCCGGCCCGAGAATCAGCAGTTCGGCGCGGTCGGCGAGGTACTCGTCCAGCGGCTGTGTCGCCTCGCGGCCACCGACATCCCAGTGCAGCACCGGCCTGCCGTCGTCATCGATGGAGACCACGGCATCCCGGCCGGGCTCGATTAGCCGGTAGTCGAAGTTGATGACCTCGCCTGGCGCGAAACGGCCGCGCGCGGCGATCCTGCGGATGGCGCGCCGGCGCTCGCCCTCGGCCGACCGGTTGGTCGCAGCGCGGCCCGGCTCGACGGCGCGAGTCACCTCGCCGACCGAGAACAGGTTGCCGTGTCGATCGAGCAGCAACACGCCCAGCCGCCAGGCACGGCCGGCCGGGCGCAGCGCATCCGGCGTTCGAATCGGGCCGATTCCTCGCGAGGGCACAAAGGTCGCGAGCGCTTCATCCTTCGCCCCGGCCGCGTCGAGCTGCGCGACCGTGCGCGAAAGCAGGTACTTCAACACCCGCTCCTGGCTCATGATGAGGATGCTACGCGGCCTCCAGGAGACGAAAATGGATGCCATGACCGAAAGCGAGATCATCGAATTCGTTGGCGGGCTTCCGGGGGTCGTCGTCACGACCTCGAGCGACAGCAATGGCGGCCCGGTCGGCACCTGGGGCGACTCCTTTTTCTCCTACGACCCGCAGGGCGACCTCCCGCCGAACCGGAGGATGCCGTTCACCACGATCGTCACGCAGGATTTCGCCGGGTTCGACGAGGCGTCGCACCTGAACCGCGACGGGGTTTTCCGCGTGAATATCGCCGTCGGTCGCGAGCGGTACGAGAACCTGATCGGGCATCCGGCGCGCGACCACTCGAACCACTCCGAGGAGTTTGACTACACGACGCTCGACGCGGTGCTTCCCCACCCCATCTATGCGACCCAGGGCTGGGTGTCGGTGCTCAACCCCGGCGAGCAGACCTCCCGGCAGGTGACCGAGCTGATTCAAGATGCCGCGCACCTCGCAGCCGCGCGCGCGGAGCGCCGGACCGACGGCTGACACGGCACTACTCCGCGGCGACCTCGATACGCGGGAAGAGCGCTTCCAGCGGGCTGACCGCGCTGCCGACCGGCAGCTGACCCCATCGGCCGGCATCCCGGATGGACTGCTCAGGAAGTGCGCCCAGACCGTCGGCGGCCCCGAGGGATGCCCAGAGCTTCTCGGTCGCGGTCGGGATGACCGGCGACAGCAGCACGGCGAGCGCGCGAAGTCCCTCGGTCACCGTGTAGAGAACCGTACCGAGGCGCTCGCGCGTCTCGTCGCTCTTGGCCAGCACCCACGGCTCCTCGAGCGTGATGTACCCGTTCAGCTCGTCGACGACGGTCCAGATCGCCGCGATGGCGTCGTGGATTGCGAGACGCTCGATCGCCGCGTCCGCCGTGGTCACGGCATCCTGCAGCGTGCTCTGGATGGCGAGGTCGCGGTCGGAGTACTCGCCGGGCGACGGCACGACGCCGCCGTAGTAGCGCGTCACCATTGCCGTCACGCGTGAGGCGAGGTTGCCAAAGCCGTTCGCGAGCTCCGCGTGGTAACGAGCGCTGAGGTCTTCCCAGCTGAACGAGCCGTCCTGGCCGAAGTTGATCGCGCGCAGGAAGTAGTAGCGAAAGGCATCCGCACCGAAGGTGTCGGTGATTTGTTCGGGCGCGATACCGGTGAGCTTCGACTTGCTCATCTTCTCGCCGCCGACCAGCAGCCAGCCGTGGCCGAAGACCCGCGTGGGAACCTCGAGTCCCGCAGCGAGGAGCATCGCGGGCCAGATCACGGCATGGAAACGCGCAATGTCCTTGCCGACCAGTTGGGTGGCCGGCCAGCGTCGGGCGAACTGTTCGTCATCCGTGCCGTACCCGATTGCGGTGATGTAGTTCAGCAGCGCGTCGAACCACACGTAGACGACATGCGTCGGGTCCCACGGGATCTGGATACCCCAGTCGAAGCTCGATCGTGAGATGGAGAGATCCGACAGTCCCTGCTTCACGAACTGGATGATCTCGTTGCGCACGCTCGCCGGCTGCACGAAGTCGGGGCGCTCCTCATAGAGGTCGAGGAGCTGCTGCTCGAACTGGCTCATGCGGAAGAAATAGTTCGTCTCTTTGAGGATCTCGATCGGCCGACCGTGGATCTTGCAGACCAGCTGACCGGAATAGTCGCCGTCCGGTGTCTCCATGAGGTCGTCGAGCTGCTTGTATTCCTCGCAGCCGACGCAGTAGTAGCCCTCGTACTCGCCCGAGTAGATGAAGCCCTCGTCGTAGAGCTTCTGCAGGAAGATGCCGACGGCCTTCTCGTGACGCTCGTCGGTGGTGCGAATGAAATCGTCATTCTGGATGTTGATGGTCTCCAGCAGCGGAAGCCACGCATCCCTGACCAGCTTGTCCGCCCACGCCTTCGGCGTCGTGTCATTGGCGACCGCGGTGCGGAGGATCTTTTGGCCGTGCTCGTCGGTTCCGGTGAGCAGCCAGGTATCGTCGCCGGCCTGGCGGTGCCAGCGGGCGAGCACATCGGCGGCCGTCTCGGTGTACGCGTGCCCGATGTGCGGAACATCGTTGACGTAGAAGATAGGCGTCGCAATATAGAAGGAATCGCGCTCGGCCATTGCTCAATACTAAATGGGCGTCGAGGGTGCTGCCGCCGTATTACGGGGCGGAGGGCTTGCGCCGGGCGAGAACCGTCTCGTACAGCTCGCGGCGGCTGAGTCCGGTCGCTTCGGCGACCTCGGTCGAGGCCTCTTTGAGCCGGATGCCCTG
The DNA here is from genome assembly GCA_025464095.1 of Glaciihabitans sp. Taxonomy (GTDB): domain Bacteria; phylum Actinomycetota; class Actinomycetes; order Actinomycetales; family Microbacteriaceae; genus RYN-84. Next base: position 32,084 of record JAODMF010000005.1, on the reverse strand, counting down.
CTCCATCAGCGCGAGGACCTGGCCCACGCCGCCCTCGAGGTCGCCTTCGATCTCGGGCGCGCCCTCCACCACGATGCAGATCTCGCCCCGTGCCCCGTCGGCGAAATAGGCGGCGAGCTCGGCGGCGGTGCCGCGCTTCACCTCTTCGTGCAGCTTGGTGAGCTCCCTGCAGACGACCGCGCGTCGTTCGGGGCCGAGGGCGGTCGCGAGATCGGCCAGCGCCGCAGGCAGGCGGTTCGGTGACTCGAAGAAGACCATGGTGCGAGGCTCGCGCTTGAGCGCGGAGAAGTACCCGACTCGACCCTTGCGCGGCAGGAATCCCTCGAAAGTGAAGCGGTCGGTTGGCAGGCCCGACACGGCGAGCGCCATCAGCACGGCGCTGGGGCCGGGGAGGGCGGTCACCGTCACTCCGGCGGCCGCGGCCGCGGCGACGAGGGGGAAGCCCGGGTCGCTGATGGCCGGCATCCCTGCATCGGTCAGCACCAGGACATCCTGCTCCCGGGCCAGCTCGACGATCTCGGCGGCCTTCTCGACCTCGTTGTGCTCGTGGAGGGAGATAAGTCGTGGCCGGTTCTCGACCCCGAGGGCGCGCATCAGGTGGATGGTGGTGCGGGTATCTTCGCTGGCGATCACCTGCGCGTTGCCGAGCGCCTCGACCAGCCGGCGGGATGCGTCACCCAGATTTCCGATCGGGGTGGCAGCGAGGATGATCACCGGTTCATTGTCGCAGCCGCTGGCCGTCGGGAGAGTGCTGGGCGTCCCCTCCTCCACACCCCCTGTGGATGGAATGTTGATAAGTCCTATACTTATACACTTTCGAATCTGTGTTCGACATGGGAAAATAGTTCCATGCCGACCACCGCACCCGCGCCCGACCTGATCTCCGGGTCCACTGCCGTGCGCGACGCGATTGCATCCGTGCCTCCCTCCGTCGACAGTTACCGTGACCTCGACGATGCGCAGCTCATTTCCCTGCAGCAGACGTGGATGGAGAACCAGCGCGCGGGCGGCGCACACCTCGCCGTGATCGCGGGTGAGATCGATCGACGTTCGGCTCCCTCTCTCGGTTCGGCGGGTCTCGCGCAGCGCTCGGGGCACCGCACCGCCGAGGCATTCGTACAAGCGACGACCGGAGTGACGAAGCGCGACGCGATAGACACCGTGCGGGCAGGGCGGCTCATCGAAGAAGTGACCACCGGTGGCAGTGTCGACCCGGCGAGCGGCGAGTTCACCGAGTCACGTGAACCGTGGATGCGCGCCGCAGCCGTCGCAGTGACCGCGGGGCGGCTGTCGACCGCGCAGCTGGCGTCCATCCGCAATGGGTTGGGCGGCGAGACCGCGAACGTGACTCGCGAGATGCTCGCGGTGGCGGTCAACCGACTCGTTGCCGACGCCACAGCCATCGGCGCCGTCGGCAGCGATGCCGACCGGCTTTTCCGCCGCGCGCGGGAGCTTCGCGACGAGCTCGACTCGGCAGGAATCGCCGATCGCGAGCAGGAGCGTCGGGATGCCCGCAGCCTTCGGATCTACGCCAGGCCGAACGGAATGTATCGACTGGTCTGGGAGATGGACCCGGAGACGGCCGCCGGGGTTATCGACCTGCGCGACCGTATGACATCCCCGAAGCTCGGCGGGGTGCGTTTCGTCGATCCCTCCCTCGCTGCCCAAGCCGAAGCCATCGCGGATGACCCGCGCAGCGCCGACCAGATCGCGTCCGACGGGTTCGCGCACCTCCTCCGAGCGGGCGCGGATGCGGACGACAGCGAGTTGCTGGGCTCCGGCGCCTCCGAAGTTCACGTGCTTGTGGCCGCGACGGTCGTGGACGTGACGGGGGTCGACGTGAAGGGGCCGCATTCACCGAGCACGCCCGGCTCGCAGGACGAGCAGGGCGTTTCCGAACCCTCCAGCCCCACGCGTTTCGGGCACGGATATTTCGAAGGCCAGTCAGATCCGGTCTCCCGTGAAACGGTTGAGCGGCTGGCCTGCTCCGGGGATGTGGTCATCGCGACCATCGGCCCCGACGGTCAGCCGCTCGACCTGGGCAGGGATGCGCGGCTCTTCACGAAAAAGCAGCGCAGAGCTCTCGCGATCCGGGACGGCGGGTGCAGGTGGGGCGGGTGCGACAGGCCGCCATCCTGGACCGAGGCCCACCACCTCAAGCATTGGCTTCGAGATCACGGCGAAACCAACGTTCGCGACGGGATCCTGCTGTGCAAGCACCACCACCTCCTGCTGCACAACAATGGGTGGGAACTCCTGCGGAGGGGCTCGAACTATTACTTGATTCCTCCACCGACGATCGACCCGGAGCAGAAACCGGTCGCGATGGAGTCGAAGTCGCGGGCCTGGAAAGAGTTCGTGGCGGCCAGGGCGAGCTAGGCGCGGTGACGGGCCGGCTGCTGGGGGCGGGGCCGGGCGTGCTGTGCGTGCTGTTGGGCGGCGGTGCGGTGCGTGATGTTGGGGGCGGGGCGGTGCAGCGGGTCATGCGGCCCGGGCGTGCTCGCGGGTGTGTAGCCAAGCATCGCCACTCCGACCCGCAGCGCACACCCAGTAGCGCCCGGCCCAGCAGCGCACGACCAGCAGCGCACGACCCCAGCGGCGCACGCCCCCGGCGCTCCGGCCCAGCACCACGCGCACCCCAGCGCCGGGCCCAGCAGCGCAAGCCCGGCAGCGCAAGCTGGCTACGATGGCGGTGTGACGAACAGCCGCGACGGGGATTTTGACGCGATCCTCGCGGAGGCCACGGGCAGGAATCCCGACGATCCGGGTGCCATCGCCGGCCCCCACGGCGCCCGGCCTGTCCAAGGCGCCCGCGACGAGCGTAACCACAACAACAACGGCGACGACGACGACCACGACCACGACCACGACCACGACATCGACGGTGCCGCAGCCGCCGAGCATGCCGACCCCGGCTCGCCCGACGCACACAACACAGACCCCAACTCGCGCGACGCGCGCCGTGTCCAGCCCGGCTCACCTGACGCGCACAACACAGACCCCAACTCGCGCGACGCGCACCAGGTCCACCCCGACTCGCGCGACGCACACGACTGGCGGTTTGCCACCCCGCGCCGCTCAGACGACGAACACGACGACGCTGACTCGCGACGACGCAACTCGCTCACCGGGCTCGACCGCCTCCACGACCGGATCGCTGCCCTCCCGTACGGCGAGCGAATCCTGAGGTGGATCGGACCGATCCTCGTCGTCTTCGTCGCAGCCGGCACGCGACTCTGGAACCTCGGCAGCCCACACAGCCTCGTTTTCGATGAGACCTTCTACGTCAAAGACGCCTACACACTGCTCAAGAACGGCTACGAATCCTCCTGGCCCGCACAGGCGAACGACAGCTTCAACGCCGGACATCCGAACGTGTGGAACACCGATCCCTCCTTCGTCGTGCACCCGCCGCTCGGCAAGTGGATCATCTCGCTCGGGTTTACCGCGTTCGGCGGCGCGGAAGACCCCGCGTCCTGGCGCATCGCGACCGCGGTGGTCGGCATCCTCGCGGTGATCCTGCTGATGGCGATCGCCTGGTACCTCTTCCGCTCACCGCTCGTCGCCACCATCGCCGGCCTTCTCATGGCGATCGACGGCAACGCGATCGTGATGAGCCGTGTCGCACTTCTCGACAACTCGGTGATGTTCTTCGCGCTGCTCGGCTTCGGAGCCGTACTCCTCGACCGACAGTGGAGCTCGGTGCGGCTCGCCGTGTGGATCGCACGTCGACAGGATGCACGTCGCAGCATCGACTGGGGTCCCGCGCTCTGGTGGCGGCCCTGGCTGATCGCCGCGGGTGTCGCGTTCGGTGCAGCATCCGCCGTCAAGTGGAACGGCATCTACTTTCTGGCCGCCCTGGCCATCTACACACTGGTGGTGGATGCTGTCGCCCGCAAACACGCCGGCATACCGTTCTGGATCAGCAGCACGATCTTCAAGCAGGGACCGGTGAGCTTCCTGCTGACGGTGCCGGTCGCACTCGCCACCTACCTCGTCAGTTGGACCGGGTGGTTCGCCACCAAGGGCGGCTATGACCGCACGTGGGCCGACAACCCGGTGAACGCGTGGAAGGGCGCCTTCGCTTGGGTACCGCACTCCCTGCAGAGCTTCATCAAGTTCGAGCAGGAGGTCTACAACTACAACATCCATGAGCAGAGCCCGCACCCGTACGCGGCGAACCCACTCACCTGGCTGTTCATGATCCGGCCGACGAGCATGTATTTCCAAGGCTCGAATTACGGCACGAACGGTTGCGGTGTGAGCTTCTGCGGTGAATCGATCACCGGGATCGCCAACCCTCTGATCTGGTACGCGGGAGTCGCGGCCGCGCTCTACCTCGTCTACCGCCTGGTGCGCTTCCGCGAGTGGCGGGTTGGACTCATCCTCGCCGGTCTCGCCGCCGGCTACCTGCCCTGGCTGCTCTACCTCGGCCGCACGGTGTACCAGTTCTACACGATCGCTTTCGAGCCGTACCTCATTCTCGCGCTGGTGTTCGTCATCTCCCAGTTGCTCGGAGCGAGGGGAGATCCGCCGTATCCCCGTGAACGCGGAGCCCGCCTCGTCGCGGTTTTTCTCGCGCTGGCCGTGGTGATCAGCGTGTTCTTCTGGCCGCTCTGGACCGGGATGCAGGTCGACTTCAACTTCATCCGGCTGCACTACTGGATCGACAGCTGGCGCTAGCGGTTAAGCACTGTTACGTCGGCGCCGGTTGGTGCTCTCCGGCTCGGGTAGCGTGGCCGCATGGCAGATAGCACCGGCGACGGCACGAACACCAACACCAGCACGAGCACGAGCACGAGCAACACCGACACGAGCAGCACCAACACCCCCGACCACGAGTACGGCTTCCGCACGCGTGCGATCCACGCCGGCAACATCCCCGACCCGGTCACCGGCGCACGTGCGCTGCCGATCTACCAGACCAGCGCGTTCGTCTTCGACGACACCGCGGATGCTGCCGCCCGATTTGCCCTGCAGAAGTACGGCAACATCTACTCCCGCCTCGCGAACCCGACGGTCGCCGCATTCGAGGAGCGGGTGGCGAGCCTCGAGGGCGGCATCGGAGCGGTCGCAACAGCCAGCGGCCTGTCCGCGCAGTTCGTCACCTTCGCCTCCCTCGCCGGCGCGGGCGACCACATCGTGGCATCCGCGAACCTGTACGGCGGCTCCGTCACCCAGCTGGATGTGACGCTCCGCCGCTTCGGAGTCGACACGACGTTCGTGAAGAGCTCCGATCCCGCCGACTACGCCGCGGCCATCACCGACAAGACGAAACTGATCTTCGCCGAGACCATCGCGAACCCGTCGGGCGAGATCGCCGACATCGAGGGCCTCGCCGAGGTCGCTCACGCTCACCACCTGCCCCTGATCATCGACTCAACGCTCGCGACCCCGTACCTCAACCGACCGCTGGAGTGGGGAGCGGATGTCGTCATCCACTCCGCCACGAAGTTCCTCGGCGGACACGGCACGACCCTCGGTGGCGTCGTTGTGGAGGGCGGCCGCTTCCACTGGGCCAACGAGCACTTTCCCGCCTTCGACCAGCCCACCCCGAGCTACGGCGGACTCAACTGGCACGGCATCTTCGGTGAATACGCGTTCCTCACCCGCCTGCGGGCCGAGCAGGTGCGCGACATTGGACCGACGCTCTCGCCGCACTCCGCCTGGCTGCTGGCGCAGGGAGTCGAGACGCTTCCGTTCCGGCTTCAGGCACACGTCGACAACGCGAAGATCGTGGCCGAATGGCTCGCGGCCGACCCGCGCATCGAATACGTGAACTGGGCGGGGCTCGAAGGGCACCCGCACCACGAGCGCGCCAGGAAATACCTGCCCAAGGGTCCGGGCAGCGTGTTCTCGTTCGGAGTGCGCGGAACCGCCGGCCGCAGCAACCGCGAGGTGGGGCAGAAGTTCATCGAATCTGTCGACCTCGCCAGCCACCTCGCGAACATCGGCGATGCGAAGACGCTGATCATTCATCCCGCGTCGACCACGCACGCCCAGCTCACCGAGCAGCAACTGCTCGAAGCGGGCGTCGGACCGGGCACCGTTCGCCTCAGCGTCGGAATAGAAGACCCCGACGACATTGTTTATGACCTTGACCAGGCCTTGACCGCGGCACTGCGCTCCGCGGACTGAGCGTGTCGAAATCTTACGAAGGATCAACCTGTGGCTGAAGTACCTGTGGCTGAAGTAGTGAACGCTGAATCTGTGAACGCTGATGTAGCGAACGCTGAAGTAGTGAACGACGCGGCCTCGACGAGCGCGACCAGCGCGACGAGCTCGTCCAGCGCATCCGTGCAACTGTCGAACGGCCTGACCTGCGAGGTGCCGTCCGACTCGCCCCTCGGCAAGCTGTTGAAATCGAACCGCACCTGGATCGGGCCAAGCGCGAAGAAGCGGCTGAGCATCCTGCGCAACGCCAAGTCGATCGCGATCGTCGGAGCATCCCCCAACGCAGCGCGGGCAAGCTACTTCGTCGGCACCTACCTGCTGCAGTCCAGCGACTACCGCGTCTACTTCGTCAACCCGAACGCCGACGAGATACTCGGACAGAAGGCGTACCCCGACCTGGCATCGCTGCCGGAGGTGCCGGACATCGTGGATGTCTTCCGCAAGGGCAGCGACATCCCTTCGGTCATCGATGACGTGCTCGCGATCGGGGCGAAAACCGTCTGGGTTCAGCTCGGCATCTGGAACCAGGATGCCGCGATGTACGGCGAGAGCAAGGGCCTCACGGTGGTGATGGACCGCTGCATCAAGATCGAGCACGCGCGCTTCCATGGCGGGCTGCACCTGCTCGGATTCGACACCGGCCAGATTACCGCGCGCAAGACGATCCGCTAGCAGTACTGCTAGCGGTACTGCTAACGGTACTGCTAGCAGTACAAGCCGGTATCGGTCGGCCCAGCACAGCTCGCGCTAACCGATCGAGTTGCCGGTGCCGTGGTTGGCGACGAAGCCGATTTTCTCGACCGACGTGACGGTATTGGTGTTTCCGTTGACGGTCACGGTGGTTACCCGGGTCGCAGCCTTCACCGCGTTGCCGTCACCGCTGATGACAAGCACCCCGACCGCGTCCGATGCGACCCTGTTGTTCTGGCCGCTGATAACGACGGTGCTGACCGAACCGGTCGTCACCCGTGAGCCGTCACCACTGATGATGATGCGGTCGATGTGTTGACCGGTCACCTGGATATTGCTGCCCTGGATCTGCAGCAGCCCACACGACCCGGTGAAGCTGATGATCGAGTTGGACTCCCTGAGCAGGGCGACACCGTTGGCACACTTGGCGTCGGTCGCCGGACCGCCACCCGACCCGGGCGTCGGGGTGTCTCCGGGAGGGAGGAGCGTCGACAGGTCTGTCGGTAGGTCCGTCGGCAGTTCAGTCGGCATCGCGATGTGGGTGTGATCCGTGTCGAAGAGCGGAGTGTTCAGCAGCGAGCATCCGGACAGGGCGACAAGCAGGGCCGCACCACCCACGAGAATGCTGAGTCTTCTCACGCGAGCACTCTAATCCGCCGGACTGCGTTACGCAGCGTTTCGGCGCCCAATGCCAGGTTCGACCGGGGTCTGTAGCGTGGCAGCATGACCGGTTCCGACCCAGACGTTTCCCGCCCGAGCTCGCAGCTCACCAGCGCCAGCCCCCTGCTGTTGAGCCCCCTTGTCTCCACCCAGTGGTTGGCCGACTACCTGGGCAGCGACGGGCTCGTCGTGCTCGACGCGACAGTGCTGCCGTACACCCAGCCGAACGGCCGGGCAGGCTACCTCAGCGGTCACGAGACCTACCTGGTCGGCGGGCACATTCCCGGCGCCGTCTTCGCCGACCTCGTCGACGAACTCTCCGACCCGGATGCTCGCCTCCCCTTCACGCGCCCCTCCGCCGAGCGGTTCGCCGCCGCCGTCGCTGCTCTCGGTATCGACAACCAGACCTCCGTCGTCGTTTACGACGCCTCGGTCGGCCAGTGGGCGGCCCGGGTCTGGTGGCTGTTCCGTGCATTCGGCTACGACAACGTGTCCGTGCTCGACGGCGGCTACACGAGGTGGACGGCCGACGGGCGCCCGACGGAACTCGCCCACGTCGAGCCACGAGCGGGCGTCGGCGAATTCACCGTGACCGAGCGGCCCGAGCTCTGGGTCGACAAGACCGACGTGGAGGCGATCGTGAATGGCAGCGCGAGCGGAACACTCGTCTGCGGAGTCCCGCCCAAGGAGTTCAGCGGTGAATCGGGAAGCCGCGCCCGCCTCGGACACATCCCGGGCAGCGTGAGCGTGCCGGCGGGACGACTCGTCGATCGCGAAACGAATACCGTTCTCGGCGAGAATGCGCTGCGCTCGGCGTTCGCGCCGGTGTTCGCCACGGATCGCAGCGCCGCGAGCCAGGAGCGGATCGTCACCTACTGCGCCGGCGGAATCGCGGCCGCATCCGACGCGCTCGCGCTGACGCTGCTCGGCCACCGCAACGTCGCTATCTACGACGGTTCGCTGAACGAGTGGGCCGCGGATCCGGAGTCACAGCTCGTGGCAACGGCGGGCCAGTCCACGGCGGTCTAGTCCACGCGGCTGGTCCACACGGCTGGTCCACAGCGGGCTAGTCCACAGCGGGCAGGTCCACAGCGGGCAGGTCCCTCGGCGCCCGCTGGCTCACAGCCTCAGTGCCTCAGTGCCTGGGCGCCCACTACCTCACAGCCTCAGTGCCTCAGCGTCTCAGCGTCTCAGCGTCTCAGCGAGCTGGTGTGCCTCGGTGATTGGCAGCGCGCAGACGAAGTCCTCGCAGAGGTACGCCGTCGGTGCGCCGTCGCGCGTGACGCGACCCTCGAAGAGTTCGAATCCGGCCTCGGTCCACGCTGCTGCCTGAGCTGTCGTCACGACGCTGGACACCGCTCCGGCCGCGCGCCAGCCGCGTGCGGCGCGTGCGACCGGCGCATCCCGGTCCTCGCTGACGACGACCAACTGTCGGCTGCCCGAACGGATGCCGCGCAGCACGCCCAGCGACGCGCCGAACCCGAGCGGCCGCTGGAGCGCGAGCGCCGCAACGGGCGCCATTGCGGCCGCGGCGGCAGAAAGCAGAGTTCGGTCGCCGCTGAGCGAGTAGATCTTGAGGGCCGCGGAGGAGATCGCGCTGAGGCCACTCGGGTAGGCGCCCTCGCTCGGATCCGCGTCGAGCGCGAGTCCGTGAGCCGCGAGAACCGGATCGGGGCCGCCCGGCACGGCAAATGGCCGGGGCGCGCCGCCAGCGCCATCAGCGCCCGCGGTCGTGCAGGCGCGGATGAGTTCCCGCGCCCGAATCGCCCAGCGCGGTTCCCCCGCCGCCAGGGCAAGGTCGATGAGACCGCTTGCGAGCATGCCGTAGTCCTCGAGAGTCGGACGCGCCGTCGAGATCCGGTTGCCGATTCGGGCGCGCACGAGCCTGCCGGACGCAGGGGTCGCGACCAACTCCGCGGCGCGCGCCGCGGCATCCACCCAGTCCGGTCGGCCCAGCCGCGAGCCGGCCGATGCCAGGGCACCAATCGCCAACCCGTTCCAGCCCGTGAGCACCTTGTCGTCGAGTGCGGGCGGCACCTGGGCGGCGCGGGCCTCGGCATTCAGCGCGTAATAGCCGCCCTCGACGCGCTGGCCGTCGACCGTGCTCTCGCTGTCCTGAGCCGACGCGAAACCTCCGGATGGCAGGAGGAGCACGGCGAGCACAAAGTCGGCAATCCCGGTCGCGACGGCCGCGCTGTCCACCCGCGCATAGGCGTCGAGGAGCTGGGCGTTGTCATAGAGCATCCGCTCGTAGTGCGGCTCGCTCCAGTCGCGGCGAGTGGCATAGCGGAAGAATCCGCCCTCGACCTGGTCGCGGAGGTCGGAGGCCGCCATCGCACTGAGAGTTCGCGTTGCCAGAGCGATGCCCTCGGCGCTCCCGGAATCCAGCAAGAAGTTCACCGTGGGTGCAACCGGGAACTTGGGCGCGCCCCCGAAACCGCCGAACTCCTGGTCCTCGTAGCCGGCCAACTCGCTGAGCGCGGCGGCGAAGTCGGCCTCCGTGGGTACGGCATCGAGCAAGTTGGCATCGGGGCTGGCATGCGTCGAGTTGGCATCGGGGCTGGCATGCATCGGGTTGGCATCGGGGTTGGCATGCGAGGAGCGGGCGGCACGAGGCGCCCCGGCGTCCAGCGCCTGGGCACGGATCGCCGCCGCCAGCTGCTCTGCATTGGACTCGACCTCTGCGCGGCGCTGGGTCCAGGCATCCAGGATCGCTTCGAGCACCTGACGGAACGACGGCCGCTCGAGCATCGCGACCGGCGGAAAGTAGGTGCCCGCATAGAAGGCGCGGCCGGCGGGGGTCGCGAACACCGTCAGCGGCCAGCCAAGCTGGTCGGTGAAGGCGCTGGCGGCGGCGAGGTAGCTGGAGTCAACATCCGGATGCTCCTCCCGGTCCACCTTGATGCTGACGAAGTTCTCGTTCATCCACGCCGCCAGCACCGGGTCGCTGAAGCTCTCGCGCGCCATCACATGACACCAGTGGCAGGTGGCGTACCCGATGGAGATGAGAACGGGCACATCGCGCCGTGCGGCCTCCGCGAACGCCTCGGCGCCCCACGGGTACCAGTCAACCGGGTTGTCCGAGTGGGACCGCAGGTACGGACTCACTGAATCGGCCAAACGGTTCGGCATGGTGCCCGCTCCCGGAATCCCGCGGCTTAGTTGACCTCGTCCGGGTGCCCGCCGACCCGCTTGCCCTCGTCCAGCGCGTCAATCGCTGACATCTCGAGCTCGGTCAGTTCGAAACCGAACAGGTTGAAGTTCTCGGCAATCCGCTCCTTCGAGTTCGACTTGGGGAACACGATGTTGCCGAGCTGCAGGTGCCAGCGCAGCACGACCTGCGCGGGGGTGACATCGTGTGCTTTCGCGGCATCCTGGATCGGCTGCAGGTCGAACAGGTCGTACTTGCCCTGTCCGAGGGGTCCCCAGGCCTCCGTCTCGATGCCGTTCTTGCGGTGGAATGCGCGCAGCGCCGGCTGCGAGAAGGCGGGGTGCAGCTCGATTTGGTTGACGGCGGGCACCGTGTTGCTGCCGTCGATGACGCGCTGCAGGTGATCGAGCTGGAAGTTGGAAACACCGATCGACCGGCTCTTGCCGGCATCCCGAATCTGCTCGAGGGCAAGCCAGCTCTCGAGGTAGAGGTCGCGCTTCGGAGTCGGCCAGTGGATGAGGTACAGGTCGACGTAGTCGAGCCCCAGCTTCGAGAGGCTGAGGTCGATCGCGGCGTGCGCCGTGTCGGTGCCCTGGTCGGTGTTGAACAGTTTCGTGGTGATGAACAGTTCTTCGCGCGGAATGCCGGACGCGGCGATCGCACGCCCAACGCCTTCCTCGTTCTTGTAGATCGCGGCCGTGTCGATATGGCGGTACCCGGCCTCGAGGGCGTCGCTGACGATGCGTTCTGCCTCGTGGGGATCGACGAGGAACACGCCGAACCCGAGCTGCGGGATGGTGTGGCCGTCGTTGAGGGTGATCGTGGGGACCGAGGTGGGGTCTGTGCTTGTCATGCTTCTATCGTCGCACTCGCGCGCAGCCAAGCCGACCCCCTGGCCTTGGGTTGCAGGCAGCGACGTCAGGCGGCGCAGCCGTAGAAGCCGGCACTGGCGGCAAGCTCGGGAGCCCACGTCGGGCGCGGGCGCGCATCCCCGCTCGCAAACCAGTGCCCGTCGACGAGCTCGTAGTCCCAGCTGGGACCCACAGAGAGGTACCGAGAAATCGCTGTGACGAGCAGGTCGGCATCAGCAATCGTCGATCCGACACCGAAGCTGGCGCGAACGGCCGGACCGGTGACGCCCAAACGGGCGAGCAGCGGATGCGCGCAGAACTTGCCGTCGCGCACCCCGATGCCCCACTCGGCCGAGAGGTACGTTGCAAGCAGGCGGGAATCGACACCGTCAACGGAGAAACTGACGACACCGACCGGTGCTTCCGAATCCTCGAAGATCCGGTGGATGCGCACCTGCGGCAACGGCGCGAGCCCCGCGACGAGGCGCTCCCGCAGTGCGTTCTCGTGGGCGATCCACTGCTCCTCGTCGAGTTCATCGAGCGCCTGGAGGGCGCGCGCCAGCGCAGCGACACCCAGCACGTTCGGCGATCCAGCCTCGTGGCGAGCGGGTCCGGTGCGCCACTCGGTGTGCTCGAGCGTGACCGAGGTCACGGCTCCGCCGCCGAGAAGGTAGGGCGTCCCTGCATCCAGCCAGTCCGAGCGACCGACGAGCACACCGGCGCCGAACGGCGCATAGGTCTTGTGGCCGGAGAAGGCGAGGTAGTCGATGCCCTGCGCGATGAGGCTGACCCGGCGGTGCGGAACCAGTTGGGCGCCATCGACGGCCAGCCGCGTGCCGTGGCGGTGGGCGATGGTGGCGAGCTGACGCAGGGGCAGGATTTCGCCGGTGACGTTGCTGGCTCCCGTGACAGCGAGCAGTGCGGCGTGCGACCGGGCGAGTTCCGCGTCCACCCGCTCCAGGGTCTCCGCGATGGTGTCGGCGGCGAGCACAACGCGCCCACCCGATCCCGACCAGGGCAGCAGGTTCGCGTGGTGTTCGATATCGAGAAAGACCGTTTCGCCGGGCACGATCGAGGCGAGGAGATTGAGGGAGTCCGTCGTATTGCGCGTGAAAATGACCTCGTCGGTCGGACGAGCATCCACGAATTGGCCGACGACAACGCGCGCGTTCTCATATGCAGAAGTACTCACCTGGGAGGCGTACCCCGCGCCGCGGTGCACGCTGGCGTAGAGCGGCAGGATCTCGGTGATGTGCTGGGCGACCGATTCGAGCGCCGGCGAACTCGCCGCGTAGTCGAGATTGGTGTAGCGCGTCTCGCTCCCGGTGACGAGAGGAACGCGCAGATCCCCACCGACCACCGGAAGCAGCGCACAATCACTCATGCGCTCACCCTAGGCAAGCCCGCCGCCCCCGCGCAGGCCAGCCGTAACGCAGCGCAACGTTCGTCGTCGGGCAGGGGCCCCAACCCCGACCGCTGTTGGCGCTTACGATGGAAGGCTATGTCTGCCGACCTCGGGGCCACCCCCGTCATCCACTTTCCGCCTGAGCTGCCCGTCAGCCAGCGCAGGGATGACATCGCCGACGCCCTGCGCAACCACCAGGTCGTGATCGTGGCCGGGGCAACGGGTTCCGGCAAGACCACCCAGCTGCCGAAGATCCTGCTGGAGCTCGGCCGCACCAGCATCGGGCATACCCAGCCGCGCCGCATCGCCGCACGCACGATAGCCGAGCGCATCGCAGAGGAACTCGGCGAGGAGGTCGGCCAGACGGTCGGCTACCAGGTGCGATTCACCGACCGCGTCGGCGCGGATACCCGCATCAAGCTGATGACCGACGGCATCCTCCTCAATGAAATCCATCGCGATCGCGACTTGAAAAAGTACGACGCGATCATCATCGACGAGGCGCACGAACGCAGCCTCACCGTCGACTTTCTACTCGGCTACCTCAAGCAGTTGATCCCGCGCCGCCCCGACCTCACCGTCGTCATCACCAGCGCAACCATCGACCCGGAGAGCTTCTCGAAGCACTTCGGTGGCGCCCCGATCATCGAGGTGTCCGGACGCACCTACCCGGTCGAGATTCGGTATCGGCCGCTGACCCCGGACGCGATCGCGTCGGCGGACGAGCCCGCCGAGGACTCGACCCGCGAATCGGAGAGTGTCGACCTTGGCGACGGGATCAACAACGCGCTCGACGTGCTCGCCCGTGAGTCATCCGGCGACGTGCTCGTGTTCCTCAGCGGGGAGTCCGAGATTAGGGACGCCGAGGAGACGATCCGTGGCCACCTCGCGCGCACGGCAGCGGGGTCGACCACCGAGGTGCTGCCGCTCTACGGACGCCTCAGTGCGGCCGACCAGCACCGGGTGTTCCAGCCATCGGCCACCGGCGCCCGGCGCCGCATCGTTTTGGCGACCAACGTCGCGGAGACGAGCCTGACGGTGCCGGGCATCCGCTACGTCATCGACGCCGGCAACGCGCGCATCAGCCGCTACAGCGTGCGCTCCAAGATCCAACGCCTGCCGATCGAGGCGATCTCGCAGGCATCCGCGAACCAGCGGTCCGGGCGGTCGGGGCGCACGAGTGACGGCATCGCGATTCGCCTGTACTCCGAGGCGGACTTCGCGAGCCGACCGGAGTTCACCGAACCGGAGATCCTTCGCACCAACCTGGCGGCGGTCATCCTGCAGATGATCGCGCTCGGGCTCGGCAGCATCGAGGACTTCCCTTTCCTGCAGCCCCCCGACTCGCGCGGCATCAAGGACGGGCTCGACCTGCTGGCCGAGCTCGGCGCGATCACCACGAACCGTGGGGCTCCCGCAATCACCACCATCGGCCAGCAGCTCTCCCGCCTGCCGCTCGACCCGCGGCTGGCCCGCATGGTTCTCGAGTCGAAGAAGCATGCAACCACGCGCGAGGTCATGGCGATTGTGGCCGGGTTGAGCATCCAGGATCCGCGGGAGCGGCCGCTGGAACGGCGCGCGCAGGCCGACCAGCAGCACGCGCGGTTCACCGATGTCACGAGCGACTTCCTGTCGCTCCTGAACTTGTGGAACTACCTCGAGGAGAAACAGAGGGAGCTCAGCGGCAACCAGTTCCGTCGGCTGGTCAAGGCGGAGTACCTCAACTACCTGCGGGTGCGGGAGTGGAACGACGTCTATCGCCAACTCACCCGGCAAGCGAAAACCCTCGGACTCGTCGTCGGTGACCCGCACGTGAACCCGGACGGCATCCACCGCTCGCTGCTCGCGGGGCTGCTCAGCCAGATCGGCCTGCGCGACACGGTCAAGGGCAAGGGTGACTACATCGGCGCGCGCCAGGTGCGTTTTCTGCTGTTCCCCGGCTCCGCGCTCGCCAAGAAGCAGCCCGCCGCCGTGATGAGCGCGGAGCTCGTTGAGACGAGCAGGCTCTTCGCCCGAACGAACGCGGCCATCGACCCGGCCTGGGCGGAGACCATCGCCGGTGACCTCGTGAAGCGCAGCTACAGTGAGCCGCACTGGGAGAAGAAGCAGGGCGCCGCGGTGGTATGGGAGCGGGTCACGCTGTACGGCGTGCCGATCATCCAAAAGCGTCGCGCGCAGTTCTGGCGCATCGACCAGGCCTACGCCCGGGAGCTGTTCATTCGGCACGCTCTCGTCGACGGCGAGTGGTCATCCGACATCGCCAAGGATCGCGCCTACGACTTCGACCGGGCGAACCGCGCCCTGCGGGAGGAGCTGGAGCAGCTCGAGGAACGCAGCAGGCGCCGCGACATCCTGTACGACGATGAAGCCGTCTTCGAGTTCTACCAGCGTCGCATTCCCGCCGGCGTATATTCGGTGCGCACCTTCGAGGCCTGGTGGCGCCCGGAGCGCAAAGAACAGCCCGAACTGCTCACGATGACCGCGGACGCGCTCGCGGGCGAGGCGCAGATCGACGAGGAGTCGTTTCCGACCACGTGGCGCCAGGGCGACCAGACGCTGTCGCTCGCCTACCGCTTCGAGCCGGGGGCCGAGGATGACGGCGTCACGGTGCAGGTGCCACTCCCGCTCTTGGCGCGCCTGTCCCCCGCGGGCTTCGACTGGCAGGTGGAGGGGCTCCGCGAGGAACTCGTCACGGCAATGATCAAGAGCCTGCCGAAGGCGATCCGTCGCAACGTCGTTCCCGCGGCGGACTGGGCCAGGCGCCTGCTGGAGGCGTTGCCGACGACGGACCCGGAGGAACTCGAGAAGACCACGCTCGCCGAATTCCTCGCCAACACCATCCAGCGGAAGACCCACACCCCGGTCACGGTGGAAGACTTCGACCTCGAGCGCGTGCCGCCGCACCTTCGCGTGACGTTCGCCGTAATCGGCGACAACGGCAAGGAAGTCGCCCGGTCCAAGGACCTGGAGTCGCTGCAGCACAAACTCGCAACGCGCGCCCGCGAATCCGTTGCCCGCGTGACGGTCGCGGTGCCGCACGCGATGGAGCGCGACGGCCTGACAACGTGGGACCTGGATGAGCTGCCCCGGTTCGTCGATACGCGGCAGGGGGGCACCGTCATCCGCGCCTACCCCGCGCTCGTCGACCGCGGCACGAGCGTCTCGGTGCGGCTGATGGCGACGCCGACGGACCAGGCGCGGGCGAGCTCGGCCGGCATCCGTCGCCTGCTCATGCTGTCCATCCCGTCCCCGCTCGGCTACGTCACCGAGCACCTGAGCCAGAAGGAAAAGCTCATGCTCGCGGCGAGTCCGTACCAGAACTCCACCGCGCTCTTCGACGACGCCCTGCTTGCCTGCGTGGATGCGGGCCTGCGGCAGCGGCATCCGGACGGCCTGCTGTGGACCCGCGCCGAATTCGACGCCGCCCGCGTCGCCATCTCCGCGGGCCTGATGGATGCCCTCTACGCGACCGTCACGACGGTCACCCAGATCCTCACGGCGCAGCGTGAGGTCGAGCGCGCCATCGCGGCGACGACGAGCATGGCGGTGCTGTCCGCGGTCGCCGATGCGCGCGCGCAGCTCGTCGGCCTGCTCTTTCCCGGCTTTATCTCGAGCACCGGCATGACGCAGCTGCGGCACCTCCCCCGCTACCTGCGCGGCATCACGAGTCGGCTCGACAAGCTGCCGACGGATGTCGCCCGCGACCGCGTGTGGATGCTCGAGGTGCAGAACACGACGGCTCGCTACACGGCCGCGGGTGGTCGCATCCCGCTCGCGCCGGACAGCCCCGAGCACATCGTGCGCGCCCGCTGGATGCTGGAGGAGCTGCGCATCAGCCTGTTCGCCCAGCACCTCGGAACCGCTGAGACGGTGTCGCCCCAGCGGATCCAGAAGGTGCTTGCGCCCTAACTGATCGAGGGGGCGATGAACGTGATCGTCTTGCTGGTGGTTCCCGTGAAGGTGTACGCCACGGCCTGTGTCTCATCCGTGGACGGCGCGGTGCCCGGGCCCGTGTACCAGTAGATCGGGAAGTCACCGGTCACCGGATCGTAGGCTCCGGCCATGCTGACCTTGTAGCTTCCTGGCGCCAAAATGACCCTCGTCGAGGTGCCGGCAGCGTTCAGCCACGATGAGAAGCTCTCCGCATCCGGCGCCGCTTCCGAGACGATCTGTACCTCGTTGTAGCTGGTGTCACCGGGGAGGCTGGATGCGACGACCAGAGAATGTCCGGCCTTGACGCTGCCACTGACACCGGTCTTGACAGACGCGGTGACGCCCGGCGCCTGCTGGTGCACCACAAGGACGTTCGAACCGGCCAGGTGAGGCTTGGACTTGTAGTACGACCAGATGTATTTCATAGTCGCGGCGTTCCCGGTGCCGGAGCTGCGGGAGTTGAACTGGATGCGGTAGTCCCCGGTCGGAAGGCCGGCGAGGCTGTACTGGCCGCGCGAGTTCGTTGCGTCAGTCTTGACGATGGTGCCGGATTCGCCGATCGCCGCGACCTGCGCATCCTTCAGCACAGAGCCGGTGCTGGTCTTGAGCGTGCCGGAAATGGAAGCGCCCCTCGCGATGGTCACTGCGACGACGACGGTGTCGCCCGCAACGGAAGAGACGTTGTCAAAATTGGGCATGATGTACGTCGACGTCGACGGCAGGAAGAGCTGCGGAACGTATGTCGATTCCGGTTCGTCGGTGAACGTCGCCGTGCCGTGGGAGATTGTCGCCTGGCCCTGGTACGGCGTGGCCGAGTCTTCGAGGGTCGGGCTGTACAGGTTGACGACGCCGGATCCGCTGTAGGTGGCTCCGCTCGGGGTCGTGAAGTGAAACACGATTCCACCGGTCACGGGCACGGCTATCGCGGGCGCGACTCTCGCGGGGGCGACCGCCGCAGCGGTCCCGGGCACGCCGAAAGCGGCGAGCGCGGTGATCAGGACGACGGTAATCAGTGGCTTTTTCATGTAATCCTCACGTGGCGTGCGCTCAGCCTACTGAGCGCGCGCAGTGCGCAGGTTCGTCGGTTCCACCCCAGTGAAGGGGTCACCCGGCGTAGCCTGAGAACATGCCAACAGCCGTTCTCGTTGACGCGGTGCGCACGGCTTCCGGGCGAGGAAAGCCGGGCGGTCGCCTGTCTGACACGCATCCGGTCGATCTGCTCGCGGGCGTACTTCGCGCACTCGTTGATCGCAACCAGCTCGACCCCGGGGTCATCGATGACGTGATCGGCGGATGCGTCAGCCAGGTCGGCGGGCAGTCCGCGAACGTGACGCGCAACGCCGTGCTCGCGGCGGGGTTCCCCGAGACGATTCCGGCCACCACCGTGGACCGGCAGTGCGGCTCAAGCCAGCAGGCCGCAACGTTCGCGGCGCAGGGTGTGGTCGCGGGCGCCTACGACATCGTGATCGCGTGTGGCGTCGAAGTGATGAGTCGCGAGCCCCTGGGGTCGGCGGCCATCGGCAAGGACCCGTGGGGCACCGGCATCGCCGCGCGTTACCCCGCTGGACTCGTCGGGCAGGGCATCTCGGCAGAGCTCGTCGCCTCCCACTGGAACCTCAGCCGACACGAACTGGATGAGTTCTCCGCACGATCGCACCGCCTCGCGGCGGCGGCCGACTTCTCCCGCGAGATCGTCGCGGTCGACGGCCACCCCGGCAGCGCCGCGGAGGTCGATGAAACCATTCGCCCGGGCACGACCGCCGAGGCCCTGTCGCAGCTGCATCCGGCGTTCTACGACGAGGCGCTCGCGAGGCGGTTTCCACAGATCGAATGGCGCATCACGGCGGGCAACTCCTCGCCGCTGACGGATGGCGCCTCCGCGGTGCTCATCATGAGCGAGGATGCGGCTGAGGCGCTGGGGCTTACGCCGCGGGCTCGGTTCGTGGCATCCGCCGTCGTCGGTTCGGACCCGATCGAGATGCTGACCGGCGTGATTCCGGTGACCAGGCGCATCCTGTCGCGCTCGGGGCTCACGATCGACGACATGGACACTTACGAGGTCAACGAGGCATTCGCCCCGGTGCCGCTGGCATGGGCGCGGGAGGTCGGTGCGGATGCTGCGAAGCTCAACCCGCGCGGAGGGGCCATCGCGCTCGGCCACGCGCTCGGCTCGAGCGGCACTCGACTAATGGCAACGATGCTGGGCACGCTCGAACAGGGTGGCGGGCGCTACGGCCTGCAGGTCATGTGCGAGGGCGCGGGCATGGCCAACGCGACCATTCTCGAGCGCCTCTAGCTCCAGCTCCCCCGAGTTGTCACATATCGACCTAAAACCCGGGTTTTGGGTCGATATGTGACAACTCGGGGAGAGGGAGGGGGGAGGAGGGCGCAGGGGCGAGGGTTAGGCGGCGGGGATTTGGTCGCCGGCGAGTGAGCGCTCGATCTCCTCGCGCTCCGCGAGGCTCGACTTCACCAACGGCAGTGCCCGCGCGATCGCCTTGTCGATCCGCTCGGTGAGCAGCGGGTTGGAAATCTCGCGTTCGGTGAAGTCCGAGTCGTTCGCGTAGACGCCGGCCGGCAGCGCGAGCGCTTGGAAGAAGCCGAACAGCGGGCGCAACTGGTGCTCGATAATGAGCGCGTGACGATCGCTGCCACCGGAGGCGGCCAGGAGCACCGGGGTATCGACCAGTGCGAACTGCTCGACGAAATCGAACAGGTGCTTGAACAGCCCGGTAAAGGATGCCCGGTACACCGGGCTCGCGACGACGAGCAGGTCGGCTCCCTCGATCCGTCGCAGCTCCGCCTCGGCCTCGGCGGGCAGTTCCGCGCGGGTGAGCGCGCCAGCAAGGTGCGGGCCGAGCTCGTTCAGCTTGATGACGTGCGTCTCGGTCGGCAGCGCGACAGCGAACGCCGCAGCGATCGCCTCCACAAGCGCGGTGGTTCGTGATGGATCTGTGAGGCTGCCGGAGACGGCGACAACGCGAAGGGGCCTGCTCATATCCCCAACCTAGGCATCCGGAATCCGTCTCGCGCGATCGGGCGTCACGCGCCGTAACTCCGTTACGTAGTGTGAAGGCCCACGTTGACCGTCATCCGGTCGCCGCCTAGTTTCGCTGCATGAGCATCACGCGCGTGCGAGCGGACGTCGTCTGGACCACGCCCGCCGATCCGCTCGCCCTGCCGCTGATCGAGGAACTGTCGCGCGAGTACGACGAGCGCTACGGCCTGAACGATGGGGTGCCATCGTCGTACGAACTGAGCCGGTATCCGGCCGAGCGCTTCGCGTCGTCGCACGGTGGCGCATTCCTGCTGCTCGTCATCGACGGGCTCGCTGTGGCTGGCGGCGCCTACAAGCGGCAGGATGCCCACACGGCCGAGATCAAGCGCGTCTGGACGTCATCCGCCCACCGTCGCCGCGGCTACGCGCGCGAGGTCATGGCGATTCTCGAGGAGCGGGCGGCGAGCGCCGGCTACACCACCGCCGAACTCACCACGGGCGCCCGCCAGCCCGAGGCCGTCGCCCTGTACCTGTCGATCGGATACGGGCCGCGCTTTGACCTGGCCGGCGACCTCGAGGAGATCAGCTACCTCAGCTTCGCCAAGCGACTGCCGGTCGAAGGGTCGCGCGTCGCCTGACCGGCGCAACATCCGGCCGCACTGCGCGCGCTCACTCGCAGGACTCGTGCACGCAGCAGCAGTGCAAGTCAGCAGCAGCAGGCCAGTCAGCCCACGGCCAAGAGCGCGGCCTCAAGCGTCGTGACCAGCTCGTCGACCGGGAGGCCAGCATCCAGACCGGTTCGCACGGCATCGACGACGGTTTGTAACGCGGATGCCGGGGCAGCATCCGCGAGCAGCACCAGTTCCGCCGCGGTGAGCGCTTCGATCGCGAGAACCGTGCGGGTGAGGGCAACCGACCGCTCCAGGAGTTGCAGCGCGAGCGCCGCGTGCGAGGAATGATCTTCGACATCGTCAGAGAGCGAGCTGCCACCGAGCGTCACCGGGTTCGCCAGGTGATTGAGCTCGGCAACCAGCACGGACGACGAGTACCACGACAGCCCCGGAACGCGTGCAGTGCCAGAGCGCCGAGCATCCGCCGACAGCGACGAGAGCTTGGCGAGCCGGCGTTCTGACGCGCCCGCGACGTGCGCGAGCGCCAGCCGCAGCGCTTCGAAGGAGAGCGCGAGACCGAGCACCTGGAAGTTGCCGCCCGAGGTCATCGTCGCGGTCTCGATGTCGACGAGAGGGTTTTCGGTTCGCGAGTTGAGCTCCAGCGCGACCAGTGACGCCGCGCGCTCGACGGCTTCGATCGCCGCGCCCGTGATCTGCGGAGCCGAGCGGAAGGAGATCGGGTCCTGCACGGATGCCGCGCTGACCGTGCCGAGGAGGCCCCGCACTCGAGCGGCCGAGGCTGCCTGCCCGGGCGACGGATGCGCAGCCTGAATCACTTCGCTGAACGGCGATGCGCTGCCGCCGCCGCTGTGCGAGGCGAGCGCCGTGAGCGCGAGGGCAACGGCCGCATCCGCCGCACGGATCGTGGCGCGTGCGTCCGTAACGACCAGCGCGCCGACACCGACGCTGAACGCGTTGCTGGAGAGCGCGGCGAGTCCCTCGTGCGCCTGGAGCACGTGGGGCGCGAGGCCAGCGGCCTCCAGTGCGGCCTGTCCGGGCACCACGGAGCCTTCCACGATTGCGCGCCCACTTCCGGCCGCGACGGCGGCAATGGCGGCGAGGTGGGTGAGGTCCGCCGATCCGACCGAGCCGGTGCGCGGGATGAATGGATACACGCCGCGATTGAGCAGCTCCCGGTACTGCGCCGCAAGCGCGGGGGTCACGCCCGCTCCCCCGCGTGTGAACCCGACGAGCCGCGCATAGATGACCGCGCGAGCCTGCTCCTCGCTCAGCGGCTCGCCAACGCCCCCGCTCGAATTGCGCACCACACGCTGCTGGAACGCCTCGAGGGCATTCGCGCCGACCGTGATGTCGCGCCCCGCGCCGAGCTCGGTGTTCAGGCCGTAGACCGCAACGCCGGATGCCGCGATCTTCTCAACGACAGCCCGCGACGCGGCAAGATCGAGCTCGACGGGGCGCGCAAACGACACCGGGGCCCGGCCGCGAGCCACCTCCACGACCTCCGCGATGGTGATGACGGCGCGCGACAGCACGGGCATTAGAAATCCGTGAGGTTGCTGCGGAGTCCGCCGTCGCCCAGTTCGGTGCGCAGCAGCCCCCGCCGACGCAGCGCGGGAACGAGCGGATCGAGGGTGCGGTGAGTGAGCGCCGGATGCACCTGGCCGGTGAACAGGAACCCGTCACCGCCCACGGCATCCCCGAGTTCGCCGAGGTGGTCGGCGATCTGGTCGGCCGTGCCGATCACCGCGAGACCATCCTTGTTGGCACGCACCTGCAGGATCTCCCGCAGCGTCGAGCCCTCGGGCGCCGATCGGACGAAGTTTTCCAGTGTGCCCTGGTTGCTGTTGGTCGAGAGGTCGGGCAGCGGGGCATCGAGGTCGAACTTCTTGAAGTCGACCCCGGAGAGGTAGGAGATGCCCTGCAGCGCCTCGTCGATCGCGGCCTGGTCGAGCAGCGCACGACCGGCACGAACCGTCGCGCTCTCCTCGTCATTTGCGGTGACGATCGGCTGCACGACGAACAGCACCTTGATGTCGTCGGGATTGCGGCCGTTGTCTGCGGCTACGGCGCGGATGTCGTCGCGGTACGCCTTCATCCGTTCGGCGGTCGACGCGAGGGCCAGCACCACGTCCGAGTTCTTGCCGGCGAAATCGCGCCCCCGTCCCGACGCACCGGCCTGCACCATCACCGGTTCCGACGCCAGCGGGACGGTGTTCAGCGGGCCACGCACGCTGAAGAACTCACCCCGGTGGTGGATGGGGCGCACCTTCGTGAAGTCGGCGAAGGCGCCGCGCGCGGTGTCTTCGAGAACGGCGTCGGCATCCCAGCTGCGCCAGAGTTTGCGCACCACGTCGACCCACTCATCGGCGCGGTCGTAGCGAAGATCGTGGTCGATCTGCTTGTCGAGCCCGTAGTTCTGGGCCGCGATGTCACTGCCACTGGTCACCACGTTGAAACCGAGGCGACCGTCCGCGAAGTGCTGCAGGGTGGCCAGCAGCCGGGCCGCCGTGAACGGCTCGTAAAAGCTGGCCGACAGGGTGGGCACGATGCCGAGCTTCGAGGTAGCGGCCAGCAGGTACGGCACGAGCGGGAGCGGGTCGTGCTTGGGCACGAAGCGGGCGGTCGACAGGTTGACCTCCGCGGTGCCGCCATACGTGTCGGGAACCGTCACCCCGTCCTCGATGATGAACAGGTCGAAGCCGCTCGCCTCGAACAGGCGCGCCGCGTCCTGGTAGACCTGCGGCTTCTTCCAGTCATAGCCGATGCCGTAGGTCGGGTCGCCCCAGCCCTGGACGCCGAAGCCCGCGCCGAGAAACCAGCCGAAGTGCAGTTGTGTCATGTGGTGCGCTCTTTCTGTCGCTCTGCCAATCGTCGGCAGGACGGGTCAGTCCGACGATCCGTCGGCGAATCCGTCGGCGTTTACTCCCGCTGACTCCAGCCAGTGGTCGTTGAATGCCTTGCTGAGGTAGTTGCCGCCACCGTCCGGCGCAATGACGACGACGGTGGATCCGGGCTCGGCGGATGCCGCGACCCGCAGGGCAACCGCGACGGCCAGGCCGGATGATGGGCCGAGCAGCAGCGCATCCTCGACGGCCAGGCGACGGACGGTCTCGTACACCAGTCGGTCAGGGACGACCTGGATCTCGTCCACGACGCTGGGGTCGTAGGTACCCGGCCAGTTCGATCTCGGCCAGCGAGTGCCGACGCCGTCAACCACGATCGTGGACGAGTCGCTGCCGCTGTAGGTGGAGCCGACCGGGTCGGCTCCGATCACCCGAACGCGTCCCCCGGTCTGCTGCTTCAGAAAGCGCCCGGTGCCGGTGATGGTTCCGCCCGTTCCGATGCCCGCGACGAAGTGCGTGATCGAACCGGCGGTCTGCGCCCAGATCTCCGGTCCCGTCGTCGTGAAATGCGCATCCGGATTCGCGGCGTTCTCGTACTGCGAGGAGCGCCACGCGTTCGGCGTTTCCGCGGCGATGCGATCGGCGAGGGCGCGCGCGTTGTTGGGGTCGTCCGGGCCGGCCTCCCAGTCGGCCTCTACGAGTTGCGCGCCGTAGGCCAGCAGCACCGCGCGCTTTTCCGCGGAGATGAACCCGCTGTGAATGATGATGACCGGATGCCCGGTGAGCAGCCCGACGAGCGCGAGCCCGATTCCGGTATTGCCGGAACTCGACTCGACGATGGTGGCGCCCGGCCTGAGCACGCCACTCGCCTCTGCGGTGCGGATCATGCGCAGGGCGATGCGGTCTTTTGCCGAGCCGCCTGGGTTGCGGCTTTCGAGCTTGACGAACACCCGAGCCCCGAGCCCCACCGCGAGATTGCGCAGTTCGACCAGCGGCGTGTTTCCGACCAG
Source organism: Glaciihabitans sp. (assembly GCA_025464095.1). Lineage (GTDB taxonomy): Bacteria > Actinomycetota > Actinomycetes > Actinomycetales > Microbacteriaceae > RYN-84. Next base: position 7,737 of record JAODMF010000005.1, on the reverse strand, counting down.
GCCGATCGCAGAGGAGAAGACCGCGGGGATTGCCGCCGCGACAGTCCCGGGGTCGGTCGCGCGTTCGTCAAGGAAGGTCACTGGGAGAGACTATTCGGCGCGCGAGGGGGTCGCCGCAGTGTTGCCTCGTATGACACGTGGAGACGCGGGCACGTGGAGACGCTGACACGTGCAGGCCTGACACTTGCAGGCGCTGACACGTGCAGGGACGCGACTCCGGTCCCAGTCCCGCTACAGGACTTTCGAGAGAAACGCCTTCGTGCGCTCGTGCTGTGGATTGGCGAGCACCTCGCGGGGGTTCCCCGATTCGATGACCACCCCGCCATCCATGAAGACGAGCGAGTCCGCAACTTCGCGGGCAAAACCCATCTCGTGCGTCACCACGATCATCGTCATGCCGTCCTGGGCCAGCGCCTTCATCACGTCGAGCACTTCTCCGACCAGCTCCGGGTCGAGGGCGGATGTCGGCTCGTCGAAGAGCATCAGCTTCGGGTCCATGGCGAGGGCGCGTGCGATCGCGACCCGCTGCTGCTGCCCGCCGCTGAGGTGTGCCGGGTAGGAGCCACCCTTGTCGGCGAGCCCGACCCGGTCCAACAGCTCCCGAGCGCGAGCTACCGCATGGGCCCTGCTCGCCTTGTTGACACGAATCGGCGCCTCGATGACGTTCTCGATCGCGGTCATGTGCGGAAAGAGGTTGAAGCGCTGGAAGACCATGCCGATCTGACGGCGCTGCAGGGCGGCCTCTGAGGGCTTCAGCTCATGCAGCTTGTCGCCGCGCTCGCGGTAGCCGACGAGCACCCCGTCGACCCGGAGACGACCGGCGTCGACGCTCTCCAGATGGTTGATGCAGCGCAGGAAGGTCGATTTTCCCGAACCGCTCGGCCCGACGAGGCACAGCACCTCGCCGCGCTTGACCTCGAGCGAGATGCCTTTCAGCACCTGGTTCGCACCGAAATTCTTGTACACCTGGTCGGCATCGACCATCAACGTGTCGGTCACAGTTCCTCCCGCTTCTGGCGGCCGCGAGAACGAAGGAACCCGAGGGGGCCGCGACCGTCGACGAGCAGTGCGTCCGGGTCGGCGGTAGCGCCCTTGTCCGGGCGCGCGTCACCAATGCCGCGGGCGAAGCGCTTCTCGAGAAAGTACTGGCCGACCATCAGAATCGACGTGATGGCGAGGTACCACGCCGAAGCGACGAGGAAGAGCGCGATGGGCGAGAAGGTTTCCGCCGAAATATCGCGTGACCGGGTGAACAGATCGAAGCTGTAAGGCACCGCCGTCACCAGCGAGGTGGTCTTCAGCATCGAGATCACCTCGTTGCCGGTGGGCGGGATGATGATGCGCATCGACTGCGGAATCACGATGCGCCACATGGTCTGCGACCACGTCATCCCGAGCGCAGTTGCGGCCTCCTCCTGGCCGCGGTCGACCGAGAGGATGCCGGCGCGAATGATCTCCGCAAGGTAGGCCGCTTCGTTCAGCGCAAGCCCGATCACGGCCAGCTGGAACACATTCAACGCGTCGCCGGTGGGGAGGGTGACGAGGGGCGCCGTAAACGGGAGCCCGAAACTCAGGGTCGGATAAATGACCGAGAGCAGCCCCCAGAACGTGAGCTGCACGTAGACCGGGGTGCCACGAAAGATCCAGAGGTAAAACCAGGAGATGCTCTTGAAGACCGGGTTGGGCGACAGGCGCATGACCGCGAGCAGTAGCGCGAGCACCACCGCGATGAGCATCGAGTAGACGGTCAGCTGCAGCGTGTTGAACGCGGCCTCGGAGATGCGGCGATCGAAGACGTACTTTGCGAAAACGTCCCACTCGAGCTGCTTGCGGGTCGCGGCATCCCAGAGGAACGCCGCCGCGTACACGACAAGCACGACCGCGATCAGGTTGCGCCACGGGTGGCGCAGCCGCACCGCCTTAATGACGGGCGCCGATCCGGTGCCGTCCGGCGCCGGGGTGTGCCCCGACGCCGGACGAAGCTGACCTGATGAGGCCATGGCTAGCCGTTGGCCCCGGCGTTGATCGTCGCTGACGAGAGCGCGCCGTCAGCCACACCCCACTTGTCGAGGATCTTCTTGTAGGTGCCGTCGTCCATGATCGACTGGAACGCCTTCTGCAGCGCCTCGCTGAGCTTTGAGCCCTTCGCAACAGCGACGCCGTACGGGGCGTCCTCGAACGACTTTCCGGCCGGCGCGAGCTTGCCGCCCGACTTCGAGATGCCGTACAGGGTCACGGGAGAGTCGGCGCTCATCGCGTCGGCCTGGCCGAGCACGACCGCGCTGGTCGCCTGGTCCTGTGCGTCGAACTTGACGATCTGGATGGGCTTCTTGCCGGCATCCGTGCACGCCTTCGACTTGGCCGGAACCTCGTCGGTGTCCTCGTACGTCGTAGCCTGCACGGCGACCTTCAGGCCACAGGCGTTAGCGGGGTCGACCGTCTTGCCCGTCGGCGCCGCCCAGAGGATTCCTGCCGTGTAGTAGTTGACGAAGTCGACCTCTTTTTCACGATCAGCGTTGTCGGTGAAGGACGAGAGCCCGACGTCGTACTTCGCGCCCTTGACGGCGGGGATGATGGTGGAGAAGCTGGCGACGTTGTAGTTGGTCTTCAGGCCGAGCTTCGCCGCGACCGCGTCGAGGAGCTCGATGTCCCATCCGACCGGCTTGCCAGCCGAGTCCTTGAACTCGTTCGGCGGGTAGGTGGCGTCGACTCCGACGTTGAGGACGCCGGCCGATGCGATAGCTGCGGGCACCAGTGCCGCCGCCGCCGCGTCCTTGCCACCAGCGGGCGCCGTGGCTGTGGTCGGCGCCGATGGGGTCGAATTGTCCACGCAGCCGGTGAGGCTGAGGGCGACGAGTGCCGCCACTGCCAGGACAGGAGCTCCATATCTGATGCGCATTGATCTTCCTATCTATCTCTTGGGCGGGTGGGCGCTCCGGGGGAAAAACTCCGGATCGGCCCTGGATCGAGAATAGCCGTTGCGCGTTTCGCGCTTGTGACAGGAGGCGCGGGAATTCTGCGTGAATCTGGCGGGGATGGCCGCAATCCTGCGCCGGCGGGCAAGAACACGCAACTCCTCGTACCTAGAGGGTCTTCTCGTAGCAGAGGAAGAACGGAACACCCGCGTACCTGCCGAACGATTCGGTCAGCACGTAGCCGAGAGAAAGGTAGAGCGCGATCGCCGCCGCCTGACGATCGCCCGTCTGCAGCACCAGGGAGCGCGCTCCCCGTTTCCGCGCGATTTGCTCGAGGGCGTTCATCAGTAGTCGGGAGACTCCCCGCCCGCGAACCGATTCGTCAACGAACACTCGCTTCACCTCGAGCGAATCCTCGAACGGGCGCAGCGCCGCGTGGCCAACCAGCGTGCCTCCGTCGAAGGCGCCAACAGACACCAGGATGCTCGACGCGTCTACGGCAAGGGCGACGTTCACCCTCTCGATCAGCTCCGGCGAGAGATCGGCGTCGACACCGTCGTACAGCGCGCCCATTTCGGCATCCATGCGTTCGAGGATCGCCGTTACGGCCGGCGAGGCAAACGGCACCTCGCGCACGGTAATCTCGTCCGCCACGCCTACTCGGTCTTCGTTGAAACCGTTGCGGAGGCGTTCGACTCGTACGACGTGTTCGTCGACTCGAAGAAGTTCACCAGCTGCAGGGTGTCGTTGGCTGCCGCCATCCACTTTGCCGGGTTCGACACGTTGTACTCGGCCTCGAAACCGAGCTCCTCGAGGCGGCGGTCGGCCAGGTACTTCACGTACTGGTTGATGTAGTTGGCATTGAGACCGAGGATTCCGCCGGGAAGCAGGTCGTGGTTGTACGCCTCTTCCATCTCCACGGCATCCAGGATCATCTGCTTGATCTCGGCGGCGAACTCGGCCGTCTGCAGGTCGGGGTTCTCCTCGAGCACGGTCAGGATGAGGTTGATGCCGAACTTGAGGTGCAGCGACTCGTCGCGCACCACCCAGTCCATCAGCGAGCCGAAGTTGCGCAGCAGGTTCCGCTGGCGGAACGACAGCGCCACCATGAACCCGGAGTAGAACCAGATGCCCTCGAGCACCACGTTGTAGGCAACGAGGTTGCGAACGAAGTCCTTCTTGCCCTCCGTCGTCGTGATGTCGAGCGTCTGCTCGGTCATCCGGCGGATGTACTTGAGTTCGAACTCTTCCTTGCGTGCCATAGACGGGATGTCGACGTGCGAGTTGTACGCGGCCTCCCGGTCGATGGGGAAAGTCTCGAGCACGTACTCGAACGACATGCAGTGGTTGGCTTCTTCCCACATCTGCTTCGCGAGGTAGAGGCTGCACTCCGCCGCGCTTACGTAGGGGTAGACGCCGAACGCCAGTGCCTTGTTGACGAGCAGTTCGTTCGGGTTGAAGTAGCTCATCAGGAAGGTGACCGCGTGACGTTCCTCGTCGGTCATCTTCTTGAAGTCGGCGATGTCTTCGCCCAGCTGGATCTCGTTCGGAAACCAGGTGTTCGCTACGGCCTGGTCATACAGGTCCATCGCCCACTGGTACTTGATCGGTTTGAGCAGGAGGCCTTCCTGGAGGCCGGTTCCTAGAATTCCCATGATTTACAGTTTCCTGACGCAAAAATCGGTTGGTGAGCCGGTCGAAATCACTGGCAGCTTTCGCACTGCAGGTCATCCATCGGATCCACCGGTACTTCGTATTCGAACACGCTCTGCGCGGTCCCGGGCTGGCCCTGCCCAAACATCAGGCATCCGCCTTCGGTGCCAGTCCGCCAAAGCCGAAGCCCTTCTTCGGGGCGACGGGCTCAACCGGCGCCCCGGATGCAGCGACGGACGCCGTTGCCGCACCGAAGCCGGTGCGCGCGCCGGTGCCGACGTCTTCGCTCTTGTTGACCTTGACCGTCGACTGCTCGGCCGTGTGGCGCGGCTTCATGTGCAGGTAGTAGGTCGTCTTCACGCCCCGCTCCCATGCGGCGAAGTAGATGTCCATCATGTCGCCGAGGTCACGCGTCTCGAGGTACATGTTGCGGCTGATCGACTGGTCGATCCACTTCTGGGCGCGCGCCGCTACCTCGAGGAACGCGTACGGCGAGAGCTGGAAGCTCGTCTTGTAGGTGGCCTTGACGTCATCCGGGATGGACGCGATGTTCTGGATGTCGCCCTGGCTGCGCAGGATCGTCTCCTTTGTCGACTCCCAGATGCCGAGCTTCTGCAGGTCGGTGACGAGGTTGCGGTTGACCTCGAGGAACTTGCCGTTCGAGGTCGCGCGGCTGAAGATCTGCGCGAACTGCGGGTCGAAGCCGGGCGTCGTACCGGCAACAAGACCAATGGATGCCGTCGGCGCGATCGCCATAAGCGTCGCGTTGCGCATTCCCCCCTGCACCTTCGCGCGGAGGGCATCCCAGTCGAGACGCGTCGTGCGGTTGACCTTGATCTCGAGGTCGCGGTCTTGCTCGGTGAGCGCGATGGTGTCGATCGGAACCATGCCCTTCGACCAGCCGGAACCCTCGAAGTTCGGGTACGAGCCGCGCTCTTGGGCGAGGTTCGCGCTCTCGTCGATCGCCGCGTAGGAGACGTGCTCCATGATCTCGTCGATCAGGTCGTACGACTCTTCGCTCTCATAGCTGATGCCCATGCGCTCGATGATGTCGGTGAAGCCCATGACTCCCAGCCCGACGGCGCGGTTCTGCTCGTTGGAGAAGTCCGCCTCCTTCACGCTCGAACGCGTGATGTCGATGAGGTTGTCGAGCTGGCGCACGGCGAGGCGGGCGCTCTCCTCGATCTTCGAGAAGTCGAGCTTCGACGAATCATCCAGGTGGCGCGACAGGTTGATCGACGCGAGGTTGCAGACGGAGACGTTGTCTTCGTCCTGCGGCAGCGTGATCTCGGTGCACAGGTTGGAGAGGTGGATGGTGCCCGTGTTGTTGTTGAGCGCACGGTTGTTGATCGTGTCTTTCCAGGTGAGCCACGGGTGGCTCGTGGTCTGGAGGGAGATGAGAATCGACTTGAACTGCTCGCGAGCGCCGATCTTCTTGAACATGCGCATCTGGCCGGCCTCGGCGAGCGCGACGTACTCGTTGTAACGCGTCGAGAAGGCCTTGCCGTACAGCTCGTTGAGGTCGGAGACCTCGAGCGGGTCGAACAGGTACCAGTCCTGGTCGTTCTGCACGCGCTTCATGAACTCGTCGCTGATCCAGACCGCGGTGTTGGCGGTGCGCGTGCGGCGGTACGGGTCGCCGGAGTTCTGGCGGAGGTCGAGGAACTCCGGGAAGTCCATGTGCCAGTTCTCCATGTAGAAACAGAGAGCGCCGAACTTCTTACCGCCGCGGCTCACCGCCCGCAGGATCGAGTCGATGGTGTGCATGAACGGGATCGGGCCGGTGCTCGTCGTGTTGTTCGAGCGGATCGGCGAGCCCTGCGCGCGCAGCTTGGTGACCGAGAGGCCGATGCCGCCTGTGCCCTTGGTGAGCCACATGACGTCGCGCACGCTCTTGGCGATGTTCTCGATGTCGTCCTGCATCTCCATGACGAAGCAGTTGGACAGCTGCGGGTACGCGGTGCCGGCGTTCACCAGCGTCGAGCCGGCGGCGATGTACTCGAGCTTCGACATCTTGTCGTAGAAGCCGAGTGCGACTCCGGTGGGGTCGGCCTCATTGAGGGCGAGGCCCATGGCGATGCGCATCCAGAAGTACTGAGGCACCTCGAGCGGCTCGCCGTTGCGGGCCTTGATGCCGTAGCGGTTGTTGAGGGTCACCACGGAGATGTACTTGAGCAGCTCGTCCCGGCTCGGCTCCAGAGCCCCCGCCAGGCGCTCGAGGTCGTAGAGCGAGGTGAAGCGCGGATCGAACAGGGTCTCGGCGACGCCGCGCTCGATCGCCGCGCGGAAGTGTGCGACGTGCAGGGCCTTCAGCTCGTCGGCGGTCTCGTAGTCGCCGAGCACGCCCTTGTAGATCGTCTTGAGCAGCAGGCGGGCGGCCACGGTGTCGAACTGCGGGTCGTCTTTGACGTTCTGCAGCGCCACCTGGATGACGGCCTCGTCGAGCTGCTGGGTCGTGATGCCGTCGAAGAGGGTGAGCTCCAACTCGCTCGCGATCTGAGTGACCCAGGTGATGTTCTCGTCGAGACCCTGGCTCGCGTGCTCGATCGCGATGTTGATCTTGTTGGCGTCGTACGCCTCGCGCTCACCGTTGCGCTTCACGACCGTGATGGCCATTGCCCACTCCTTCTGTGCCCTCAAGCACAATCCCCGCACGTCCGAAAATGGACGCCTTTCAGCCCAATAGTTACAACGCTCGACGACCGATGTCCCATCCCCCGGCCGGGAAGTTCCATCACTATATATCGGGGCACCGACCGAGTGGCAACCACTACATGTAGTGGGCGTGTCGTCCACAGAATGTGGATAAGTTCGCGGACTTATCAACACATTCCACAACCTAGAGCGGCCTCCCGACACTCCCGGTGACCCCGTCGGACGGGGATAGAGTGGAAAGGTTGTGAACGCCTATCTGAGCCTCCTGCGCACCCCCGGGGTGGCCCGGATCATCGGCGCGCAGCTCACGGCGCGCTTCCCGAGCGGCATGCTCTCGCTCGGATTCCTGCTGCACATGCAGCACATCTTCGGCTCATACGGCTCGGCCGGCCTGGTGCTGGCCGCGACCAGCGTCGGGCAGGCCGTCTCTGGACCTCTCACCAGCCGCTGGATGGGCCAATGGGGCATGCGGCCGGTGCTGCTGCTCACGACATCCATCTGCACCCTGTCGCTG
>JAODMF010000017.1 GCA_025464095.1 Glaciihabitans sp. | reverse complement strand
TGCTGGCCGTCGACTGCGCAGCGATGGTGCCCTGGGCCCCGCCCGCCGTACGCAGGCGCAGCGAGCGCCGGACGCGTCGGCTGACCGCCGGGGCGCTCGCGTTGACGGCCGCCGTCGCGGCGGCGACGCTCTACGCTGCGACGACAGAGGCGGAGCGCCGTATGCCGGCCGTACCTGAGGCCGGGACCGGAGCAAGTACGGATGCGGGCGCGCCGGACCTGCCGAAGGTGAGGCGAGGAGAGTTCAGCCCTCAATGACAGCGCCGGCCAAGCAGGCCAGACACGCCGGCCCGGACCGGCTTCACACGAAAGCGGGCCCGCATCCCATCGCCGGGGGCGGACCCGCTTCCTGATTCGCGCGGCACCAGCCGCAACGCTCAGCCCTGGAGGATGGCGCGCGCCAGGCGAGCCGTCTCGGACGGGGTCTTGCCGACCTTGACGCCCGCGGCCTCAAGGGCCTCCTGCTTCGCCTGGGCAGTGCCGGACGAGCCGGAGACGATGGCGCCGGCGTGGCCCATGGTCTTGCCCTCGGGCGCGGTGAAGCCGGCGACGTAGCCGACGACCGGCTTGGTGACGTGCGCGCGGATGTAGTCGGCCGCGCGCTCCTCGGCGTCGCCGCCGATCTCACCGATCATCACGATTGCCTTCGTTTCGGGGTCCGCCTCGAACGCGGCGAGCGCATCGATGTGGGTGGTGCCGATGATGGGGTCACCACCGATTCCGATCGCGGTCGAGAAGCCCAGGTCGCGCAGCTCGTACATCATCTGGTACGTGAGCGTGCCCGACTTCGAGACGAGGCCGATCGGTCCCTTGCCCGTGATCGTCGCGGGCGTGATTCCGACGAGCGATTCGCCGGGCGTGATGATGCCGGGGCAGTTCGGGCCGATGATGCGGGTCTTGCCGCCCTTGGCCTTCGCGGTCGCCCAGAACTCGGCGGAGTCCTGAACCGGGATGCCCTCGGTGATCACAACGACGAGCGGGATCTCGGCTTCGATGGCCTCGAGCACGGCGTCCTTCGCGAATGCCGGCGGAACGAAGACGATGGACACGTCGGCGCCGGTCGTGGAGATCGCCTCGGCGACGGTTCCGAACACGGGCAGCTCGACGTCGCCGTGGGTGACGGTCGTGCCGGCCTTGCGCGCATTGACGCCACCGACGACCTTGGTGCCAGCCTTGAGCATCAGGGCCGTGTGCTTGGTGCCCTCGCCGCCGGTGATGCCCTGGACGATGACCTTGGAATCCTTGTTGAGGAAGATCGACATGTGTTCTTGGTCCCTAACTGTTCTGGTCTCGACTGCGCTCGGTCACCGGGAGGCGAGCTCGGCGGCCCGATCGGCGCCTTCGTCCATGGTGTCGGCGAGGGTCACGAGCGGGTGACCCGCTGCACGGAGGATCGCGCGCCCCTCCTCGACCTTGTTGCCGTCGAGGCGAACGACGAGCGGCTTGCTCGCGGTGTCTCCCAGCGTCTGCAGTGCGCCGACGATACCGTTGGCGACCGCGTCGCAGGCGGTGATGCCGCCGAAGACGTTGACGAACACACTCTTGACCTGCGGGTCGCCGAGAATCACGTCGAGGCCGGCCGCCATGACCGCAGCGGATGCTCCGCCACCGATGTCGAGGAAGTTGGCCGGCTTCACGCCGCCGTGGCGCTCACCCGCGTACGAGACGACATCCAGGGTGGACATGACGAGCCCGGCACCGTTTCCGATGACGCCCACTTCGCCGTCGAGCTTCACGTAGTTGAGACCGGATGCCTTCGCTTTCGCCTCGAGAGGATCCGCGGCATCCGCGTCTTCGAGAGCCGCGTGGTTCTCGTGGCGGAAGTCCGCGTTCTCATCGAGAGTGACTTTGCCGTCGAGGGCGATGATCTGGCCGTCCTCGGTGAGCACGAGCGGGTTGACCTCGACGAGGGTCGCATCCTCGTCCTTGTACACCCACCAGAGGCGCTCGATGACCGGCGCGACCTTGTCGATCAGGTCTTCCGGGAAGCCACCGGCGCGGGCGATCTCGATCGCCTTCGCGGTGTCGATGCCGACCAGCGGGTCGACCTCAATTTTGGCGAGAGCCTCGGGGCGCTCGACAGCGAGCTCTTCGATTTCCATGCCGCCTTCGACGGATGCCATGGAGAGGTAGGAGCGGTTCGAGCGGTCGAGGAGAACCGAGAAATAGAACTCGCGGGCGATGCGAGCGCCGCCCGCGATCATGACCCGCTTGACCGTGAGGCCCTTGATCTCGAGACCGAGGATCTGCTCGGCGGCCGTGTACGCGTCATCCGGATTGTGGACGACCTTGACGCCGCCCGCCTTGCCGCGACCACCCGCCTTGACCTGGGCTTTGACGACGACCGTGCCTCCGAGTTTCGCGGCTGCTGCCCGCGCCTCCTCGGGGGTGTCGGCGATGATTCCGGGAAGTACGGGCACTCCGTAGGACTCAAAAAGGTCCCTGGCCTGGTACTCGAAAAGATCCACGTTGCGCTTCCTATCCGTGGCTGATGGAGGATGAACGGGCCAATGTCTCGACCTCGAGATAACTCGATATCAAGACACTTTGACCGTAGGAAACTCTACTCGCTCCCTCTTGGGAGAATGGCCAGATGGACCGGCCACTCAACCTTGCCGACATCTCGGCAGACGCGGTGCTCATCGCGGGCGGCGCCCGGGCCATACTGCTGCAGGTCGCGAATCCGGAGGTTGGGCGCGGTGTCGCGAAGCACAGCGACTTTGTCACCCGCCCGATGCAGCGGCTGCAAAACACGCTGACCTACCTCTATGCGCTGGTCTACGGCACGCCGGATGACATCCGCCGGGTCACCGCGCTCGTCAACTCCGCGCACCAACCGGTCGAGCACGCTGCCGACGGCGAGCTGCAGCTCTGGGTGGCGGCCACGCTGTACGACACGGCGATTCAGGTGCGCGAGCGGATCTTCGGGCCCCTGGATCCCCGCTCTGCCGACCAGATCTACGACGAGTACCGCGTCATCGGCACGGCCCTGCAGATGCCGACGGAACTCTGGCCGGCCGATCGCGCCGCCTTTGCGGCCTATTGGTCGCGGACTGTCGCGGGCCTCGTCGTCACCGACGACGCACGCCGCGTTGCCAACGACCTGCTCCACGCCCGAGCGGTGCCGTGGTGGATCCGACTCGGGATGCCGCTGGCGCGGCTGGTGACGGCGGGCCTGCTCCCACAGCGGCTCCGCGCCGATTTCGGGCTCCCGTGGGGCGCGCGACGACAGAAGCGCTTCGATCGTGCGATGGCGCTGATCCGGTGGGGCTACCCGCGGTTGCCCCGCGCGGTTCGCACGCTGCCACGCGACCGATACCTCGCGAAACTGAGGGGATGAAGCATCCGCGCGTTTAGCGGTCGCGACGGACCGCGACGACGGTCACATCATCCGGTGCGTTGCTGCCGGCAAGCGCGAGCAGCGTGTCGACAATCGCCTGGGCGTTCGGTGCCGCGCGCACCAGCTTCTCGATCTCGTCGAGGCTGGCGAGCGTTCCGTCGAACAGGTCGAGAACACCGTCGCTGAAGGTGACCAGGGTGTCACCGGGCAGGAGTGTCACGCGGTGCTCGCGGCGGGTGTCGTCGCCGTCGACGCCGAGTGGAAAGCTGGTCGTTGCCAGCCGCTTGGTGCGGCCGTCCGCGAAGACGACCAGCGAGAGGCCGTGGCCAGCATCGACGTAGCGCACCGTGCCGGTGTCCATATCGAGGCGCGCGTGAAACAGCGTGACGAAGGTGCCCGCCTCATCCAGGTCACCCTCGAGGATGCTGGCCGCCGCGTCGACAGACCCGACGATCTCCTTGTGCCGCGATCCCGATCGCAGCACCGCGCGCACCGTGGCCGCGATGATCGCTGCCCCGATTCCCTTGCCCATGACGTCGGCCAGCGTGAACGCCGCGCCCTCCCCCACCGGGTACCAGTCGTAGAAGTCGCCGCCGACCGCCTGGGCGGGCGCGCATCCGCCGGCAACGTCGAAACCGGGCAGGCTCATCAGTTGCTTGGGGAGCAGGCTGCGCTGCACCCTCGCCGCACGGTCGAGCTCCTGCGCCACGCTCATCTCGTTCTGGGTCCACATCGCGAGGTCGGCGAGCAGAATCCTCTCAGCGTTACTGAAGCCGCGCGGCACCGGGTCGGCGATGCACAGCGTGCCGATCGGCTCGCCGCCGGGAGCGAAGAGGGGATGTCCGGCGTAGAACCGCACCCCGTTGTTGGCCGTGACGTAAAGGTCGTTGGCGAAGCGAACATCCTTGCTGGCGTCGCTGACGACGAAGGTATCCTCCTGCCGGATCGTCGCGCGGCAGATCGAATCCTCGAGCCGGATCTTCTCCACGCTCGTCAGCGGACCCGCCTTGAAGTGCTGGGTGTCGCCGTCGATGAGGGTGATGAGTGCCGTCTTCACGCCGAAGAGCTCCCGAGCCAGCCGGGCGACCCGCTCGAAGCGATCTTCGGCGCGACTTTCGAGGAGGTGCAGCTCATCGATCGCGCGGTGGCGAGACACCTCGTCGATGACGCCGAGGATCGAGACCTCGCTTGCCCCCGCGGTGCTCATAGTTGAAACCACCTGGTCATCCGCCACATGTTCGTCGCACCCACGCGTGAGTAGTCCAGTTCGTCGACGAGCGCCTGGATAAGAGGGATGCCGCGGCCGGATTCGGAGAGCGAGTGCGGCATGTCCCGCTCGATGAGTTCAACCTCGCCCGCGGCGCCGGTGTCGGAGAGCGTCGCCTCGATGCGGTCAGCGAAGGTCTCGACCTGCACCCTGCAGGTGACCTCCTTGCCCGGGTCGGCGTGGCGAAGGACGTTCGCGGTGAGTTCGATCAGTGCCGTCTCGAAACTGTGGCGGTCGGTCTTCGAGATGGTGGGCAGCTGCATCCACACCTCGGCCAGCAGGTCGTGAACCGCGTCGATGTCATCCGGTGGGGAGGAGAGAGTCAGGACATGCTGGGGCAGTTCAGGCATTCGCGAAGGCGGTCTCTGCGTCGTCGTAGGCGGGCAGGACGCGGTCCATGTTGGTGAGCTGCAACACGAGCTTGACCTGCTCGGTCGGCGAGGCGATGCGGAGATCACCGCCGGCAAGGCGTGCGGCCTTCATGCCGCTCACGAGCGCGCCGAGCCCGGAGGAGTCCATGAACTCGACCCGAGTGAGGTCGACGACCACGCGCGACCGGCCATCGGCGACGGCGGTCGCGACCGCGTCGCGAACGCGGCCAGCGCTGACCATGTTGAGCCGCCCGTTGAGCCGAAGCACGGCGATGTCGCCATCACGATCGACGATTGAAAATTCCACGATTCCCCCCGGCGGAAACCGTCCCCCTGATTCCCGTGTTCAGGTTAGCTCGCGGCGGGGCGGAGAGGTATGCCCCGTTCGGGTCTGCCCCGTTTGGGGTTGTGGGGGGGTGTGGGGGTGGGCGGGTCGGGGGTGGGTGCGGTTCGGGTTGGGGATGGGGGCGGTGGGTGTGTTGGCCGCGTCCGGTCGCACCGTGGATGCGGTGGTGGCGGGAGTTAGAGCGAGGTGGCGGGAGTCAGAGCCAGTACGGCGGAGGTCAGAGGCAGTACGGCGGCGACGGTGGGTGTGCCGTGCGTGCCAACCGTGCACAGTCGCACTTTGAATGCGGTGGCGGCGGGAGTTAGAGGCAGTACGGCGGGTGAAATGTGCTGATGGCGGGAGCCTAGGCTCCCGCCGCCAGCACTTTTCTCCCGCCAGCAGCATTCTTGTCTGCTCGCTTCCCCCGCCGCGAGCGCCTTTCCCCCGCCACCAGCTCTCTCGTCAGCAGGATCTCGCGCCACCAGCCCCGCAAGAGCACCGTTCCCCCGCCGCGAGCACTTTTCCCCCGCCGCCAGCCACCAGCCGGCCCCAAGCTCCGGATCAGCACCAGCCAGCCGGCCCGGCCGCAACGCAACGCAACGCATGACCGACCGCACGCACGCACGCACGCACGACCACCCGCCAACCCGCCAACCCCGCGCTAAACCTTCTCGATCGGCGCGATCTTGATCAGCAGGCGTTTGCGCCCGGCCGTGTCGAACTGCACCTCGGCGATGCTCTTCGCACCCACGCCGGTTACGGCGGTCACCCGGCCCTCGCCGAAATCGACGTGACGGATGCGGTCGCCGGCCGCCAGCGTGAGGTCACCGTTGTCGCGCACCGTCGCGGTCACCTTGTTCGCCCACTCGGTCTTTACGCGCGGCTCGGCTGGCGGCAGCTGCGAGTAGGACTCCCGGAAATTGAAACTGCCCTCGCGCCGGGCATTCAGCGCGCGCGGCTGGAGGCCGCCGCGACTGGTCGCGTCCCCGGGCGACTGGCGCCACTCGATGAGCTCCGGCGGAATCTCCTGGAGGTAACGCGACGGCATCGCCACGCTCACGTCGCCGAACTGGGCGCGAGTCATTGCAAGCGAGAGATAGAGGCGCTTGCGGGCGCGCGTAATGCCGACGTAGAACAGGCGCCGCTCCTCCGCGGGTCCCCCGGGTTCGCCCGCGGACATCCGGTGCGGCAGCAGATCTTCCTCGACCCCGGTCAGGAACACCGCCTCGTACTCGAGCCCCTTCGCCGTGTGCAGCGTCATGAGCGAAACGGTCCCGCTGCTGTCATCGAGGTCGTCGGCAGCCGCGACCAGCGAGACCTCGGTGAGAAAGTCGAGCAGCGTGCCATCCGGATTGTTCTTCTGGAACTCCTTCGTCACCGACACGAGCTCTTCGACGTTTTCGGCTCGGGCCTCGTCCTGCGGGTCACGGGATGCGCGCAGCGCCTCGATGAATCCGGTGCGACTCAGCAGGGTGGTCAGGATGTCGGATGCCGGGGCCGTATCGGCCGTCTCGCCCACCTCGTCGAGAATGGCGGCCAGCCCGAGGATCGCAGAGGTCACCTTGGGACCGAGCCCCAGGACATTCGCCTCCCGCATCGCCTCGCGCAGGGTCATCTCGTTCTTGTCCGCGTGGTTCTGCAGCGCCGCCTCGGTCGCGGGCCCGATGCCGCGCTTGGGCGTGTTCATAATGCGGCGCAGGGCGAGCGGGTCGAAGGGGTTGGCGACGGCGATCAGGTACGCCATCGCATCCTTGATCTCGGCACGCTCGTAAAACTTCGTGCCGCCGAGCACGCGGTAGGGCAGCGCCGACCGGATGAAGATCTCCTCGAGGGCTCGCGTTTGCGCGTTCGTTCGGTAGAACACCGCGATGTCCTTGTACGCGACACCCGATTCGTGCAGAACTCCGATCTCGTCCGCAACGAACTGCGCCTCGTCATGGCCGGAGTATCCGGTGAAGCCGACGATCTTCTCGCCGGATCCGACGGTCGTGAACAGGTTCTTCGCCTTGCGGTCGAAGTTGTTCGAAATCACCGAGTTCGCGGCATCCAGGATGTTCTGGGTCGACCGGTAATTCTGCTCGAGCAGAATGACCTGCGAGTTGGGAAAGTCGCGCTCGAATTCGACAATATTGCGGATGTCCGCACCGCGAAACGCGTAGATCGACTGGTCGCTGTCTCCGACGACGGTCAGGGATGCCGCATCCAGTGATCCCTTTCCCTGCAGGTCGAGCGGCAGGTCGCCCTGGTTCACGGGGCGCGTCAGTTCGCGGATCAGCGCGTACTGGGCGTGGTTAGTGTCCTGGTACTCGTCCACGAGAATGTGCCGGAACCGCCGCTGGTACAGTGCCGCCACCTGGGGGAACGCCCGGAACAGGTACACGGTCTGGCCGATCAGGTCGTCGAAGTCGAAGGCGTTCGCGCTGGTCAGGCCGCGCGTGTACTGGCGGAAGATCTCCATGAACATGACCTCGGCGGGGTCGTTGAAGTTCGCACCGCGCGCGTAGGTCTCGACATCCTGCAGCTCGTTCTTCAGCTTGGAGATGCGGCCCGCGACGGAGCCGACGGTGAACCCGAGGGTGTCGGCGTCCAGCTCCTTGATGATCCGCTTGATCAGCGCCCTCGAATCGGCGGAGTCATAAATCGTGAAGCTCTTCGTGAACCCGAAGTTCTCCGCCTCACGACGCAGGATGCGGACGCACGCCGAGTGGAACGTCGAGATCCACATGCCCTCGGCCTGGTTGCCGACGAGTTGCCGAACGCGGTCGCGCATCTCTGCGGCCGCCTTGTTCGTGAAGGTGATCGCGAGGATCTGGCTCGGCCATGCCTCGCGGGCCTGCAGAAGCCCGGCGATGCGGCGGGTAAGCACACTGGTCTTGCCCGAACCCGCCCCCGCGACGATGAGCAGCGCGGGGCCGCGGTACTGCACCGCGGCCTTCTGTTGGGGGTTCAGCCCGTCGAGCAGAGCGTCTTCGAAGGAGCCGCCGGGCTGCGGTTGGGACTGCTCGAATGGGTCGAGAACAAAGGTCATGGCCGTGCAATTCTAAACGGGGCGGCCGACGCTCGCCGGGTCACCGCCAGGGCGGTGGAACGCTCAGAGCGCGTCGCGAGCACGAATCGCGAGATCGGGCTGGTCGGTAAAGACGCCGTCGACACCGCTGGCCATGACGGCGGTGAACGCGGCCAGCCAGTCGCCGTATTCGTGGCTGTCACCCGCACGGAATCGGCGCCGCAGAAACTTGTTCTCCGCCCGCAGGGTCCAGGTGAAGACCTCGAGACCGAGGGCGTGCGCGCGCGCGACGAGCTCGGTTCCGTGCACGCCACGCAACAGCGCGACGTTCGGGCTGATGCCATCCACTTCGTTCGCGAGCTTCGCCAGCCCCTGCTCTGAGAGCTGCGACGCGTAGCTCGGCGCCCTGGAGCGATACGCGGCGATCAGGTCTTCGGCGGCACCGCACCGTTCGATCAGGTAGACGAGCTTGCCCGGAACCCCCAGGCGACGGATGCGCTCCAGCACCGACTGCTCGAAGCTTTCGATCACGAGGTTGTCGGCCGTTGCCCACCGCCGAATCTCCCGTGCGAATAACTCGTCCAGCGGCAGGCCGATGGACGCGAAGTAGGTGGCGTGCTTGATTTCGGCGACGAGGGTGACCGGGCGGGGCGCAGCATCCAGAATCTCGAGCAGGTCGGTCAGCCGCAGGATGCCGAACCGACCGTCGAACGCCGCGCTCTCGGGGCGCACCTTGGGCAGCCGCTCGATCGCCCGGAGCGTCTGCAGCTCGGCCCAGGTGAAGTCCTCGGTGAACCATCCGGTGTGTGCGGCGGAGTCGATGACCTTAGTCGTGCGGCGATCGGCGAATTCGGGGCGGGACGCGACATCCGTCGTTCCCGAGATCTCGTTCTCGTGCCGCAGCACCAGGATGCCGTCGCTGGTGGCCACGATGTCCGGTTCGATGGCGTCGGCGCCCAGCTCGATAGCGAGTTCGTACGCCGCTCGCGTGTGCTCCGGGCGGTAGCCGCTGGCGCCCCGGTGGGCGATGACGAGGGGGCGAGGGGTCACGCGATCACGCTACGCCAATACAATTTGGGAATGGCGACCTGCGCGAACTGCGGACTAGAGCTGCAGCCCACCTGGAAGTTCTGCATCCGGTGCGGAACCGCGGTGCCCGCCGCGACCAGTTCGCGCCTGTCGGCATCCGTCGCCTTGGGAAATGTGGTGCCGGATGCCGGTGCTGGTGCGGTTCCGGTGGCTGGTGGCGGTGCTGCTGGCGCTGCGGCTGCCGACGGCGCTACGGCCGTCGCTACCCCGGGTACTGCCACTGTTGCGGCGGATGGTGCTGCTGCTGCGGATGCTGCGGATGCTGCGTCTGACCCGGCCGGTGCTGCGACCCCGGGCGTTGCCGCGGTCTCCGATTCGGGCGCTGCTGCCGCTGCTACAACCCCGGGGTCGGGCCGTGCCGCCGCTGGTGCTGCCGCTGCCGCTGCTCGCCCGGTGGAGGCATCCGCGATCGCGACGCCGTCGGCGGTCATCCCGTCGGCGATCCGCCCGGACGACAAGGCGGTCGCCAAACCGACCCCACGACGCGCACCGCCCGGCGCACTGATCGCCGGGGGCATTGTCTGCTTTCTCATCGGCATCGGCCTGATTGTGGCCGCCGTGGTTCTCGCCAGCGGCCGCTGACCTCGTGTCCTCGCTCGCCGGCTGGAGGGAACCGACGTCCCTGCTCCCCCTGCGGTGGGGAACCTACCGCGGCCGGTATCTGGCCGGCCTTGCCCTGATCGTCGGCGGGATGCTCTGCGTTGCGGGCGCGGACACGCACAAGATCCCGATGCTCCTGCTGGGCACGATCGGCCACGTGACGGGCTGGTTCATCCTCCCCGCCGGTGGCGCGCGCCGCTTGTGGGCGGTCGGGCCGTCGCTCGCAGCCGCGTGGATCCTGCTCACCGGACCGCAGTCGCTGTGGATTCTGATTCCGCCCTACCTCGGTTGGTTGCTGGTGCGCAGTCGGCCGCTGCGCAGCTACATCACCGTGCTGGTCATCATCGCGAACGCGGTTGCTACTGCGCACGTCTTCCACGAGTACACCGACATGCCCGCCGCGCTCGGGATCTCTGCCGTCGTACTCACGGGCTCGGCCTGGCTCGCGCGCTGGATCGCAGGAATCGGCCGCATCCCCCGCCGCCTCAGAGCGTAGGTCGAGGCGTCGCGAAAGACGGCACCCTGCGCCGAATCGCCGCCATCACGACGCGCCGCGCCGCGTCCGGCCGAAACTTGCCGTCGTTAGCGACAACTATCCTGAGCTCATGCCGCCCGTGCTCCGAATCGCAGCCGCGCTGATCCACGATCCTGACGGCCGGATGCTGCTGGTGCGCAAGCGCGGAACCACCATGTGGATGCAGCCCGGCGGCAAACTCGAACCCGACGAGACCGCGGCGGACTGCCTGGCGCGCGAGCTCGGCGAGGAACTCGGACTGCTTTTGGACCCCGCCACCTTCGCACACGTCGGCCGCTTCGACGCGGCGGCCGCGAATGAGCCCGGCCATGTCGTCGACTGCGACGTGTTCACCGTGCCGTACCCGGGCGTCGTGCTGGCCGCCGCCGAGATCGAGGCGGCGGGCTGGTTCACCGCGGCGGAGCTTCGCGCGCTCCCGCTGGCGCCGCTGACCCGGGACAACTTTCTCTGAGCAGTGCGGGCGCCGGGCTGCGCGTGCGCCCCGGCGTAGCTTGGGTTTCGATACGCGGCCTCGTGCCTCGGCTGCTACTCAACCCACGAGGCGTTCGACGGTTAAGGTGTTCGGTACGCGACCGGTTTCGATACGCGGACTCGTGCCTCGGCTGCTACTCAACCCACGAGGCGTTCGACGGTTGAGGTGTTCGGTACACGACCGGTTTCGATACGCGGCCTCGTACCTCGGCTGCTACTCAACCAACGGGGGTTTCGATACGCGGTCGGTTTCGATACGCGGCCTCGTGCCTCGGCTGCTACTCAACCCACGAGGGTTGTTCGACGCACGACCGGTTTCGATACGCGGCCTCGTACCTCGGCTGCTACTCAACCCACGAGGCGTTCGACGGTTGAGGTGTTCGGTACACGACAGGTTTCGATACGCGGCCTCGTGCCTCGGCTGCTACTCAACCCACGAAGAGCACGACGCGCGCGATCACTCCCACTCAATAGTTCCCGGCGGCTTCGACGTGACGTCGAGCACGACCCGGTTGACGCCCGGCACCTCGTTGGTGATGCGCGTCGAGATGCGTGCCAGCACGTCGTAGGGCAGGCGGGTCCAGTCGGCGGTCATCGCATCCTCGGATGACACCGGCCGCAGCACGATCGGGTGGCCGTAGGTGCGTCCGTCGCCCTGCACTCCCACGGAGCGCACATCGGCGAGCAGCACAACCGGGCACTGCCAGATCTCGAGGTCCAGTCCGGCGGCGGTGAGTTCGTGGCGCACTATCGCGTCCGCCGACCGCAGCAGTTCGAGTCGCTCGTGAGTGACCTCGCCGACGATGCGGATGCCGAGCCCCGGCCCCGGGAACGGCTGCCGCGACACGATGACCTCGGGCAGCCCGAGCTCGCGACCGATCGCGCGCACCTCGTCTTTGAAGAGGGTGCGCAGCGGCTCGACGAGCGTGAACTGCAGATCCTCGGGCAGGCCACCGACGTTGTGGTGGCTCTTGATGTTGGCGGTGCCGGTTCCGCCGCCCGACTCGACGACGTCCGGGTACAGCGTTCCCTGCACGAGGAAGTCGATGGTGGCGCCATCGCCCTTCGCCTCGAGAACGAGCGCCTCGGCCGCGTTCTCGAACGAGCGGATGAACTCGCGGCCGATGATCTTGCGCTTCTGCTCCGGGTCGGTGACGCCGGCGAGCGCGTCGAGAAACTGGTCGACGGCATCAACGGTGACCAGGCGCACACCGGTGGATGCGACGTAGTCCTCTTCGACCTGGCGGCGCTCATCCTGCCGAAGCAGCCCGTGGTCGACGAAGATGCAGACGAGCTGGTCGCCCACCGCCTTGTGCACGATTGCCGCAGCGACAGCGGAGTCGACGCCGCCGGACAGTCCGCAGATCACGCGCCCGGTGCCGACCTGCGCGCGGATGCGTTCCACCTGCTCGGCGATGACATTGCCGCTGTTCCAGTCGGCGGGGATTCCGGCAGCGTTGTGGAGGAAGTTCTCCAACACCTGCTGGCCGAATTCGGAGTGCTTCACCTCGGGATGCCACTGCACGCCATACAGCCTGCGGGCGTCCGAGGCGAAGGCCGCAACCGGCGTGGATGCGCTGGACGCGAGAACCTCGAATCCCTCGGGTGCTTTCGAGACCGAGTCACCGTGGCTCATCCAGGTGGTCTGGTCGGCCGGCTGGTCGCCCAGCAGCGTGCTGGATCCGGAGGCCAGGTGCACGGCCGTGGAACCGTACTCGCGCAGCCCGGTGTTCGCGACTTCGCCGCCGAGCTGCTGCGCCATCACCTGGAAGCCGTAGCAAATGCCCAGCACCGGAACCCCCAGGTTCAGGATGCCCGGGTCGAGTGTCGGGGACCCCGCCTCGTACACGCTCGAGGGCCCGCCGCTCAGCACGATGCCAGCGGGGTTCTTCTGCGCGACCTGCGCGGCGGTGATGGTGTGCGGCACGATCTCGCTGTACACGTTCGCCTCGCGCACGCGGCGAGCGATGAGCTGCGCGTACTGGGCGCCGAAGTCGACGACGAGAACGGGACGATCCGTGCCGTCGAAGCCGGAAATGTCGGGGCCGGAACCGTCCCGGCCGGTGCTGTCGCTAATGTGCTGCCTCCACGGGTGTGCTGATTGGCTCGAGCGCGGCGAGCTCCGCGACCGTACGAACGTGCACGCGCCGCTCGACGATGAACGACAGGAACGGGATGACACCGCCGAGGGCGATGAGCAGGAAAGTGCGGAAGCGCCACCGCATCATGCTCCACAGCCGGAAATCGCTGAAGAGGTACAGAACGTAGAACCAGCCGTGGGCGATGAGGATGAGGGTCGACAGGTCGATCGCGGTCAGCTGCGCGCGCGGCGTGAGAGCGAGGAACCCGAAGGGTCCGCCGAGCTCGATGTCGACGCCGAGCCCGTAGCGGAAGATCATCATCAGCACGAGCAACAGGAGGAACGTTCCGGTGATGATGGATGTCACGCGGTAGAGCTTCAGGGCCCCGCGAATCTTCGGAATATCGGAGAGCTTCGGGGTGAGGGCCATGCGCCTAGTTTAGTTGGGCTCTTCCTGGAGAGACTCTTCCTGCTCCCGCTCCCAGGCATCCCGAACGAGCCGGAACCAGAGGTAGATCGCGAAGCCGGCGAACACCGCCCACTCGACGGCGTAGAAGATGTTCAGCCAGTTCACGACAACATCGTCGGGCGGGCGCGGCGAGTCGATCGCGGTGAGGCCGGCGGGTGCGTCCGCGGAGACGAGGTAGCCGCCGTAGACGCTGGTGGGGGCGTCCTTCCACAGGTTGATGAGGCTCGCGACCGACATGTACTGCTGCTTGCCGTGCTCATAGTCACCCTGCTGCGGCGCCTCGGTCACGAGGTAGCGACCGGTCCAGAGGGTGGATGCCGAACCGCCCGCGAGCGCCCTGACGGCCGTATCCGCCTGCTGTTTCGATGCCGCCCAGCCGAGCGCGACGGCGAGGCTTGCACCGTTGTCGGTGACAATGTGGCCGGTCACCCAGTATCCGGTGGCACCGAGGTTGACGCGATCAGACAGCACCGTCAGGTCACCGGCCACCCGCGACCCGGTGACCTCGACCCGCTGGCCGATCGAATTGGTGAGCACGCCGGACTGCGGCTTCGCGATCTGCGCCAGGGGAAGAACCTTCTCGGTCGGCCGGGTGGCGGCGACCGCGGACTGCACGCTGCGGTCGAGCTGCCAGCGGCCGAGAGCGGCAAAACCGGATGCGACGACGAGCGCAAGCAGGAGGGCGGCGATCCAGCGCGGTCGCCGTGCAACTCTCCACATTGGTCTCAGTACTCCGGATCCCGCTTACGGCCGTTCAGCTCGTCCGATTGTTCCATGGCTTGCTGAACCATGAGGTCATCGGGCTCAGCCGCAGCGAAATCGGAGGGCTGGTCGTACAGGTCCTCGTCCGCGGCGGCCGAGCCGAAGGGCGGTTCCACGTCGGGCGGCTCCGTCCCTGAGCCCGACATGAGTGCGATCGCCTCCTCCGCCTCACGATTGCGCGCCTCGACCGCAGGCTCCGGTCGCCGCTTCGGCCGGAAGATCCCTCGGCCGATCCGCTCCGAGTTCACCGCGAGAACCGGGCCCAGCACGGCCATGGAGAGCACGTAGAGCCCGGCGAAGGGCGTGAGCCGTGCGTCGAGTCCCGCCGCTGCCGCCAGGGTCGCGAGGATCAGCGCGAACTCGCCCCGATTCTGCAGCATGAGCCCCACGTTCACGCCCTCCGCGGGCGTGAGCTTGTTCATCAGCGCAATGAGCTGGCCGCCTCCCACGTTCACGATGAGGGTGAGCAGCACGGCGACAGCGACCGGCCAGACCACCAGGCCGAACGTCGATGGGTCGAGAGCCAGCCCGAAGTTCAGAAAGAAGAACGCGCCGAACACGTCTCGAAGCGGCAACGAAAAACTCTCGACGCGGGTGCGGAAACGGGTGGCCCCGAGAACGAGACCGATGAGGAACGCGCCGATCGCATCGGATACCCCGAGCAGCTGGCCGATGCCGCCGAACGCGACAGCGAGGCCGAAGAACAGGATGGTGAACAGCTCGTCGTCTTTGGTCTGCACCAGCCGCGAGACGATCCGGCCTCCCCAGCGCGCGATGACGAACATCGCAATGAGGAACGCGAACGAGATCACCAGCTGCAGCACGATGGCCCAGATATTCTTCTCGCCGCCGATGACGACCGCGACGATTGCGAGGTAGATGGCGATGAAGACGTCTTCGACGACGGTGGTGCCGAGGATGACCGGGGTTTCCCGGTTTGCCAGGCGCCGCAGTTCGATCAGCAGCTTGGTCACGATCGCGCTGGAGGATGTCGCCGTCATGCCGGCGATGATCAGCGCCTCGCGTGCGCCCCAGCCGACCCAGAACCCGAAGAGCAGGCCGACCGCCATGTTGATGGCGATGCGGATGCCGCCCGACAGCAGCAGGCTCCCCGCATTGGTGAAGAATTCATCCTGGTCGAATTCGAGACCGAGGTTGAACAGCAGGAAGATGAGGCCGAAGACCGCGACGAGTTCGACATCCGCCGATTTGAAGTTCAGCGGGAAGAGGTGGAAGTGCGGGCTGGCGAGCAGGCCGACCAGCATGTAGATCGGGATGGATGGCAGCCCGACGCGCTTGCCGAGACGACCGAGCACGTACGCGAGGAGGAACAGGACTCCGAGGACGATGAGGTCCTGGCCCGTGGACATCCGCTAGCTCCCTGGGGGCGCGTCGACGGACGTCTTCGCCTTCATTTCACCGGTCCGGTAGAAGTTGAATGCCTTCGCGACCTTCTCGGGTGAGCCCGCGACCACGAGGGTGTCACCCGGGAAAACCTTGAAGTCGTCGGCGGGCGCCGGGTTCGCGGATTCACCGCGAACGACAGCGACAACGGTGAGGCCGACGACGCCGTGTGTCGCGAGGTCGCCGAGGGGCTGGCCAGCGATGTAGTCGTCATAGTCGACGGCCAGCCAGTCGATGGAGAGCCCGGGTATCTGGTCGAGCTTCGAGAGCGACTCCGTGATGCGGGTGCCGCCGAGGAGTTCGGCGAGGGTGTGTGCCTCGTCTTCGTCGAGTCGCAGTGACACCTTCGGCGAGTTCGCGTGGTCCTCCGCGTCCGCGAAGGTGATCAGGTCGCTCTGCCCCGAGCGGTGCGTGACGACGCCGACCTTGCCGCCGCCGTCGGTCTCAAAGGTGTGCAGCACCCCGACGCCGGGGAGTTTGACCCGCCGAACGTCGACCATGGATGCGCTCCCTTTTCCCCGATGAATCCAGTCTACTGGGGCGGGTGTTTGCGGCGATTGCGCTTCGCCCGCAGCGCAACGGCGCCCTCTCGGAGGTGACCCGGTTACCGGGTGGAGACGATGTCGGGCGCCTCGAGCCGGATGCGGTCGGCCGACTCGTCGTCCGGCTGCTCCTGGCTCTCGCGCTCGGCCATGACCCGGCGCAGGTAGTTATTGGTCTCGCTTTCGATCCTGGCCGCATCCCAGCCGAGTGCCTCACCCATGAGCGCGGCGGCGACGGGTGCCGCGGACACCCCGCGGTCCCACGCCTCGATCGAGATGCGGGTGCGGCGGGCCAGCACGTCCTCAAGGTGCAACGCGCCCTCGTGGGTCGCCGCATAGACCACCTCGGCCTGGATGTAGTCGTCGGCTCCGGGAAGCGGTTCCTGCAGTTCCGGACGGGCGCGGATCAGGTCCAGCAGCTCATCCGTCATCACGCCGTAGCGGTTGAGCAGGTGCTCGATGCGCACCTTGTGCACACCGAACGCGCGCGCGATCTTCGACCGCTTGTTCCAGGCCGCGTGGTAGCCCTCCGCGCCGAGCAGGGCGACGTCGTCGGTGATCGACTCAGGCACCCTGCCGTCGAGGGCCGCAACGGCCTCGTCGATGGCATCCTTCGCCATGATGCGGTACGTGGTCCACTTGCCGCCGGCGACCACGACGAGGCCTGGCACCGTGTGCGCGACGATGTGCTCGCGGCTGAGCTTCGACGTCTCCTCCGACTCCCCGGCCAGCAGCGGACGGAGGCCCGCGTACACGCCCTCGACGTCGTCCCGGGTGAGTTTGACGGCGAGCACCTTGTTGACGTGCTCGAGGATGTAGTCGATGTCGGCGGCCGTGGCGGCGGGATGCGCCTTGTCGAGGTACCAGTCGGTATCCGTCGTTCCAATGAGCCAGTGACGGCCCCACGGGATGACGAAGAGCACGCTCTTCTCGGTGCGCAGCAGCAGGCCGAGCTTCGACTGGAACCGGTCGCGCGGAACGACCAGGTGCACGCCCTTCGAGGCACGCACCTTGAACTGGCCACGCTCGCCCACCATGGCCTGGGTGTCATCCGTCCAGACGCCGGTCGCGTTCACGACCTGGCGGGCGCGGATCTCGAATCGCTCGTCGGTTTCGAGGTCATGCGCCTTCACGCCGACCACGCGCTGGCCGACCTTGAGAAAGCCCTCGACGCGCACGCGGCTGGCCACGTGGGCACCGTAGAAGCTCGCGGTGCGGGCGACGCTGGCGACGTAGCGGGCATCGTCCACCTGCGCGTCGTAGTAGGTGAGGCCACCGACGAACGCGTCATGGGCGAGGCTCGGGGCTGCGCGCAGCATCTGCCGCTTGGTGAGGTGACGGTGGTGCGGAACGCCCGGAGCGCGTCCTCCGGTGTAGCTGAAGAGGTCGTAGAGCGTCATGCCCGCGCCGATGTAGGCGCGCTCAATGAGTGGTGTGGTCAGCGGGTAGAGGAACCGAACCGGCTTGACCAAGTGCGGGGCGATGCGCTGCAGCAGCAGCCCGCGTTCGATCAGCGCCTCGCGAACCAGGCGGAAGTCGAGCTGTTCCAGGTACCGGATGCCGCCGTGCACCAGCTTGGACGACCGGCTCGACGTGCCACTCGCCCAGTCGCGCGCCTCGACCATGCCAACGCTGAGGCCCCGCGTGACCGCGTCGAGGGCCGAACCCGTTCCGACGATTCCGCCGCCGATGACGAGAATGTCCAGCTCTTTGGCCTTGAGCGACTCGATGGCCGCGGCACGCTCCTCAGGGCCCAGCTTCGATGAGCGAGTAACTGACTTGAGTTCTGCCATTGCCTTCTCCGCGGTGGTGATTTAGCTCTGGTGGTAGGGGGCGACGACGACCTCGACGCGCTGGAACTCCTTGAGGTCCGAATAGCCGGTCGTCGCCATGGACCGGCGCAGCGCGCCGATGAGGTTCACCCTGCCATCCGCAACTGTGGACGGACCGAACAGGATCTGTTCAAGCGGTGCGAGTGTGCCCACCTCGACGCGGTTGCCACGCGGCAGTTCGCTATGGTGCGCTTCGGCGCCCCAGTGCCAGCCGCCGCCGGGTGCGTCAGAAGCGCGCGCGAGGGTGCTTCCGAGCATGACGGCATCCGCACCGACCGAGATGGCCTTGACGATGTCGCCACTGGTACCGAGGCCGCCGTCGGCGATGACATGCACGTAGCGGCCGCCCGACTCGTCGAGGTAGTCGCGGCGTGCGCCCGCAACATCCGCCACCGCGGTGGCCATGGGAGCGTGGATGCCGAGACTCGCGCGGGTGGTCGACGCCGCACCCCCGCCGAAGCCGACAAGCACGCCCGCCGCTCCGGTGCGCATGAGGTGGAGTGCGGCGGTGTACGTCGCAGCACCCCCGACGATGACGGGAACGTCGAGCTCGTAGATGAACTTCTTGAGGTTGAGGGGTTCCACCGACTTGGAGACGTGCTCGGCGCTGACCGTGGTACCGCGGATGACGAAAAGGTCGACGCCGGCGTCGACGACCGTCTGGTAGAGCTCCTGGGTGCGCTGCGGGCTCAGCGCGCCCGCAACCGGAACCCCGGCCGCACGGATTTCGGCGAGGCGGTCGCGCACCAGCTCCGGCTTGATCGGCTCCGCGTAGATGTCCTGCATGCGGCGGGTGGCTTCGCCCGGCTTCAGTCCCCGGATGGTCTCGAGTACGGGCTCGGGGTCGTCGTAGCGGGTCCACACGCCCTCGAGGTCGAGCACGCCCAGACCGCCGAGCCTGCCCATCGCGATGGCCGTTGCGGGGCTGACGACCGAGTCCATCGGGGCTGCGATCACCGGAATGGCGAAGGTGAAGGCGTCGATGGTCCAGCTGATCGACACGTCCTGTGGGTCGCGGGTGCGTCTGCTCGGGACGATCGCGATGTCGTCGAATGCGTACACGCGGCGAGCGCGCTTGGCGCGTCCGATCTCGATGTCACTCACGCGTTCAACCCTACCGGCGGCCGCTTCGTCGAAAGTGTTGCACTCGGCTGAACAGACGTTTAGTATCCTGAACATGCGTTCAATTCATCCCGACGATGCGACAACGCGAGCGCGCATTCGGGATGCCGCCATCCGCCGCTTCGGGCGTGACGGCGTGCGCGGGACCAGTGTGCGAGCCATCGCCGAAGATGTCGGCGTGAGTGCGGCGCTCGTCATCCACCACTTCGGCTCCAAAGACGGCCTGCGTCGCGCCTGCGACGAGTACATCCTCGGCGAGATCACCGCCCAGGGCGACGAGATCGGCGGCGGCGGGCCCGGCACCAGCGCCGCGATCGCCCGCTGGCTGGGTGACATCGACCTGCACCGCCCGTGGCTGGACTACTTCTCCCGGCTCCTCACCGACGGGACCGAGCTCGGCGACCGGCTGTTCGACGAGATCGTGGCCTACACGGAGAAGATGTTCGCCGATGGGGTCGCGGCGGGCAGCATCCGGGAATCCAGCGATCCGCACATGCGGGCCGTCGTGCTCACCGCATACGGCCTCTCATCGCTGGTCTTCGAGCGCCAGATCGGTCGCGCGATCGGTGAGGACGGACTGAACACGACCACGGGGCAGCGAATCGCAATCCCCGCGCTGGAACTCTTCACGCACGGGCTGTACACGTCCGACGCGCTGCTGCGCGCCGCCGAGGAAGCACTAGCGAAGGGTCCGCAACAATGACGACACAGCCAGCCATCGAGCTGCGGGCGCTGAGCAAGCGGTACGGGTCCACGACCGCGCTCGACGCCATTGATCTCACCGTCGACACCGGTGCCGTCTTCGGGATGATCGGACCCAACGGCTCCGGAAAGACGACGACCATGCGGCTGCTGCTCGACCTGATCCGGCCGTCATCCGGCTCTGCCACTGTGCTCGGCCGCGACCCGCGTACCGGCGGCCCGGCGCTGCGGCGGCACATCGGCTACCTGCCGGGCGAGCTGCGCCTCGAAGGACGCGTCACGGGTCGGGCGCTGCTCACCCACTACGCACGCATCAGCGGTCCGATTGTTCCGGGAGGGATGCAGGAGCTCGCCGATCGCCTCGGCCTCGATCTCGACCGCCGCGTGCGCACCCTCTCCAAGGGCAATAAGCAAAAGCTGGGAATCGTGCAGGCGTTCATGCACCGGCCGCGGCTGCTCGTGCTCGATGAGCCGACGAGCGGGCTCGACCCGATCGTGCAGCGGGAGTTTCTCACCATGGTGAAAGAAGCGAGCGCCAACGGGCAGACCGTGTTCCTGAGCTCGCACGTTCTGAGCGAGATCCAGCAGGCGGCGCACGCGGTAGCGATTCTCCGCTCCGGGAAAATCGTCTCGGTCAACTCGGTGGAGAAGCTCCGATTGACCGCGACGCGGCACGTGCGGGCGGGTTTCTCCGGCACGACCGCGGAGGCCCTCCGAGCCTCGCTTGCGGGCATCCCGAACCTGTCGCGCCTGGATGTCGTCGACGGCGCCGGGCCGACCGAGGTGACCGCGAAAATCGAGGGCGATATAGATGCGTTCGTGAAGGCTATTTCGAGGTTCACGGTCGCTGATCTCGCGGTCGAGGAGCCCGACCTCGAGGAATCGGTACTCACGCTGTATGGCGCTGCGCCCGAGGAGGCCCCCCGTGTCGATTAGCGAACAGGCCCACCACCGGGCGGCGAGGCTCGCCACCAGTCGACTGCCCGTCCTGCGCCGCTCGCTCGGCGACTCCTGGCGGTCCCTGGTCGGCTGGAGCATCGGGGTGACAGCGGCGATCTTCCTGTACGTGCCGCTGTTCCCGTCGCTCGGGGGCAAGGACTCGCAGATGGCCAAACTCATCGAAACGCTGCCGCCGCAGCTGGTCAGAACGTTGAACTACCAGAACCTCACCAGCGGTGGCGGGTACGTCGAGTCGACGTTCTTCGGCCTGCTCGGCTTCGTCTTCATCGTGATCGCCGCGACGGCCTGGGGCACAGCGGCGATCGCCGGAGACGAAGAGAGCGGCGGCCTTGAGCTCACGCTCGCGCACGGTGTGAGTCGCCGGCAGGTCGTGCTGGAGCGGGCGATCGCACTCGTGCTGCGGCTGGCCTGGCTGGCGCTGCTCAGCTTCCTGCTGATCCTCGCGCTCAATACACCCGCGCAGCTGGAACTGACGCCAGCGCGGCTCGCCGCGACGGCGGGGGCCTGGCTCGGGCTCGCGTTGCTGTCCGGGACCGCGGCGCTCATGGTCGGTGCGCTCACCGGGCGCAAGCTCTACGCGACCGCAGCCGGGGCGGGAGTGGCCGTGTACGGGTACGTCCTGAACGCGATAGGCAACCAGCAGGCCGACCTCGACTGGCTCCGCGACCTCTCCCCCTACGGCTGGGCCTACCAGCACACGCCGCTGATTAGCGGTGTGGACTGGGGCGGCCTGGGGCTGCTGTACGGATTCAGCATCCTGTTTCTCGCCGTCGCCGTGGTGGCGCTGGTGCGGCGAGACCTGAAGAACTGACCGGCCCGGCTCAGCGGGCGCGCTGCACCCTCGCCTCGTCCCACGCCGGCTCCGCGGACTCGTAGACGCGACCATCGGCGCCGAAAACCAGGTACCGGTCGAACGAGCGTGCGAACCAGCGGTCGTGGGTGACGGCGAGCACCGTGCCCTCGAAGCGGCCGAGGGCATCCTCGAGCGCTTCGGCCGAAACCAGGTCGAGGTTGTCGGTCGGCTCATCCAGCAGCAGCAGCGTTGCGCCGCTCAGCTCGAGCAGCAGGATCTGCAGCCGAGCCTGCTGGCCGCCGCTGAGGGACTCGAAGACCTGCTCGCTGGCATCCACAAGTCCGTACCGGTCCAGGGCGCGACTGGCCGCCTCACGGCCGAGTCCCGCGCGGTTGTCATCCCCGCGATGGAGGATGTCGAGCAGCGTGCGACCGAGCAGCTCCGGATGCTGGTGGGCCTGGGCAAACCAGCCGGGCACCACGCGCGCACCCAGTTTCGCCCGCCCGGTGTGCTCTACCGGCGCGAGAGTCTCGCCCACGGTGGTCAGGTGCTCCTTCTCGGGCGTGGTGCCGCCGAGCGCGAGCAGTCGCAGGAAGTGCGACTTTCCCGAGCCGTTGCTGCCGAGCACGCCGACCCGCTCGCCGAACCACACCTCGAGGTCGAATGGCGCCATGAGGTTGGTCAACTCGAGGTTCTCGGCGACGATCGCCCGGTTGCCGGTGCGGGCCCCCTTCAATCGAATCTTGAGGTCCTGGTCCTGTGGCCGCTCCTGCGGTGGCCCGATCTCCTCGAACTTCTTCAACCGGGTGAGAGCCGCCTGGTAGCGCGAAGCGAACTTGTCGTTCGCGGTCGCCTGCACTTTCAGGTTGTAGACAAGCTGTTTGATCTTCGTGTGCTGCTCGTCCCAGCGGCGACGCAGCTCATCGAGCCGGTCCATGCGGTCCGCGCGGGCCTGATGGTAGGTGGCGAAGCTCCCACCGTGGGTCCAGGTGGAGTTGCCCGCCGCCTGGACCTCAACCGTGATGATGCGGTCGGCGGCC
The DNA here is from genome assembly GCA_025464095.1 of Glaciihabitans sp. GTDB lineage: Bacteria > Actinomycetota > Actinomycetes > Actinomycetales > Microbacteriaceae > RYN-84. The sequence goes on along the minus strand of JAODMF010000017.1, from coordinate 58,576 downwards.
CGGGCGAGCAGCTCGCGGTCATGGCTGACCAGCAGCACGGTCTTGGCCGTCGCGCGCAGGGACTCCTCCAGCCAGCGCTTGCCCGGAACGTCGAGATAGTTGTCGGGCTCGTCGAGCAGCAGCACCTGCTCGGGTCCTCGCAACAGCGCCTCGAGAACCAGCCGCTTCTGCTCGCCGCCGCTCAGGCTGTTCAGTTCGCGATACTGCGCCCGCTCGAAAGGGATGCCGAGAGCGGCCATCGTGCACTTGTCCCAGACGGTCTCCTGGTCGTAGCCGCCGGCATCCGCGTAGTCCGCGAGGGCGGTCGCGTACGCCAGCTGGTTGTCGGTGGTGTCGTTCTCGATGATCGCGATCTCGCTCGCGTCGAGGCCGCGCGCGGCATCCCGGATCGCCGTCGGTGCGACGCCGACGAGCAGGTCGCGGATCGTGGAGGTGTCGCGCAGGTGGCCGATGAACTGGTCCATGACGCCGAGGCCGCCGTCGATACTGACCGCACCGGCATCCGCTTTGAGTTCGCCCCGGATGATGCGCAGCAGCGTCGACTTGCCCGCGCCGTTGGCCCCGATGAGAGCGGAGGTCGTTCCCTCGCCGACCCGGAACGACACCTCGTCGAGCAACGGTCGGCCGTCGGCGAGCGAGTATGAGACGCCGTTCACGTCGATGTAGCCCACTATTGCTCCCTTCGGCTGCGCGGGTGCGGCCGTGGCGCGCTTGCGGCGCTGCGGGCTCGCGGCGCTGCGGGCTCGCGGCCGTGCGGCGCTGCGGCCCTGCGGCCGGCGGCCCGAGTGGGCAGCCGACCAGACTACAGGGGGATGGCGGGGGTTGTGGCAGGTGGTGGCGGGAGAAACGGTCACGCGGCGGGAGTTGCGTCCCGCGCGGCAGGGGTGATCTCCCACCCGGCGGGAGTTGTTGCAGGTGTTGGCGGGAGAAACGGTCGCGCGGCGGGAGTTGCGAGCGCACCGGCGGGGGTTGCGATGAGTTGGCGGGAGCGTAGGCTCCCGCCAACTCGCACTAACTCCGTCCGCGACGAGGTACGCCGGCCTCGAGCAGCATGCGCTCGAGCACCGCGGGCCTCTCGACGTGCTCGGTCAGGATCCGCACCACTCCGCGTACCTGTTTGCGCAGTCGGTCCTCGCGCTTTTTCTCCCTCCACGCGACCTGGGCCGGATCGCCGCGCGTGAACTCGTCGCGCGTGTACTTCGCCCGGCCATCGAACTCCGCCGCCACGCGAACGCCAGCCCAGTAGAAGTCCGGAAACATCTCCCCCTCAGCATCCGCAAATCGCACTTGTAACCCGGGTGCCTCGAAGCCGAGAAGGTGGATGACCGCCCGCGCCCGCGATTCACCGAACGAACCAGACAGGGGCGTCGCGAATCCGATCACCTGCCGGAGGTGTCGCGCGCCGACGCGGAGGTTCATGCCGCGGAGTTCGTCGCTGAGTTCGACCGCCGACACGGCATCCTGATTCTGGTTCGAGAGCGCCCAGTCGACGCTGCCCATCGCTTCTGCAAAGGACTGGCCGAACGCCACATCCAAAGCCGTTCGAGCCAGGGTCGTGCAGTCGATGCCGCGGAGCGTCGCCTGCCCGGCGGTCCGCTCGCCGCGCGCGGTCTTGTGCACGCCCGGCTCGGACCGGCCCCCGCCCCGCCAGCGGTCGAGCACCGTCACCGTCTCAGGCCACGCGCCCGAGATCGGCATCCCCCACAGCGCCGCCGCCGAGACGCCAGCCGCGACGACCGGATGCACGGCCATGGCCTGCACGGCGCGGATGCGCAACACGTGTTTCTCCCGCGCGGACAGTGGCGCCCACACGTCACGCTCGACATAGGCGCCGCGTCGCAGCCTGATCAGCGTGCCGTCTTCCACGTCTCGCCGGATGGCGCGCTGGTCGGTGAGCAGACGGCGCACCTCGCGGGACAGGATGAGGCCCTCGCGGGCGAACGCTGCGTATTCCATGCGAACAGGATGCGGACCCGAGGCGCGGCGCGGGTCGCGCGCGGGCGATCGGTGCGCAGCATCCTCGCCCGCGCGACTGTGGGGGAGGGAAAAAAGTTGAGGTGGCGGGAGCCTAGGCTCCCGCCACCTCACAAAAACTCCCGCCGCTCAGCTCATAGCTCCCGCCGCGCGATCCGTACTCCCGCCGCGCGATCCCAACTCCCGCCACCTCGCGCGGCAACTCGCCACCTCGCGCGGCAACTCCCGCCGCCGCGGCCCGCAACTCCCGCCGCCGCCCGACTGGAACTCCCGCCGCGCGATCCGTACCCCGTCGCGGAGGGACTTAGTGCGAGTTGGCGGGAGCCTAGGCTCCCGCCACCTCACTAAAACTCCCGCCGCTCAGCTCATAGCCCCCGCCGCGTGATCGCAACTCCCGCCACCTCGAGAAACGGAGAACCCGAACCCCCGCAACCCCCGCCGCGAGACAGCACCCCGCGCTACTTCCGGTAGTTGGGCGCCTCGACCACCATCTGAACGTCGTGCGGGTGCGACTCCTTCAGGCCGGCAGCCGTGATCCGCACGAACTTGCCCTTCTGCTTGAGGTCGGCAATCGTGCGCGCTCCGGTGTAGAACATCGACTGGCGAAGGCCGCCGAGCAGCTGGTAGGAGACGGCCGAGAGCGGCCCGCGGTACGGAACCTGGCCCTCAATACCCTCGGCGATGAGCTGCTCGTCTGACGGAACGTCGGCCTGGAAGTACCGGTCGCGCGAGTACGAGGTCTTCTTGCCGCGCGTCTGCAGGGCACCGAGCGACCCCATGCCGCGGTAGTTCTTGAACTGCTTGCCGTTGATGAAGACGAGGTCGCCGGGGCTCTCGTCGCATCCGGCCAGAAGCGAGCCGAGCATCACGGTGTCTGCGCCAGCGACGAGCGCCTTGGCGATGTCGCCCGAGTACTGCAGCCCGCCGTCCGCGATAACGGGGATGCCGTGCTCCCGCGCAGCAAGCGATGCCTCGTACACGGCGGTCACCTGCGGTACGCCGACTCCCGCAACCACGCGTGTCGTGCAAATCGAGCCGGGGCCGACGCCGACCTTGATCGCGTCCGCACCCGCGTCGATCAGCGACTGCGCGCCGGAGCGGGTCGCGATGTTTCCACCGATGATGTCGATGTGGCCGAATGCCGAGTCCGACTTCAGGCGCGAAATGATGTCGAGCACGCCAGCCGAGTCGCCATTGGCGGTGTCGACCACGATGACATCCACGCCGGCCTCGTTCAGGGCGACGGCGCGATCCCAGGCGTCCCCGAAGAACCCGATCGCGGCGGCGACGCGCAGGCGACCCTCCTCATCCTTCGTGGCGTTGGGGTACTTCTCGCTCTTGTCGAAGTCCTTGACGGTGATGAGTCCGCGCAGGCGGCCATCGGCGTCCACGAGGGGGAGCTTCTCGATCTTGTGCTGCGCGAACAGCGCGATCGCCGAGTCCGGGTCGACACCGACGGGCGCAGTGATGAGCGGCGCCTTGGTCATGACGTCGCGCACAAGGGTCGTCGACTTCTCAAAGTCGGAGACGAACCGCATGTCGCGGTTCGTGATGATGCCGACGAGCTTGCCGTCGCCCTCTACGACGGGAAGTCCGGAGACCCGGAAGTGCCCGCAGAGCATGTCGACCTCGGCAACGGTCGCCTCCGGCGTCGTGGTGACCGGGTTCGTGATCATCCCCGACTCGGAGCGCTTTACCTTGTCGACCTGTGCGGCCTGGTCTTCGATCGACAGGTTCCGGTGCAGCACACCGATTCCGCCGTTCCGTGCCATGGCGATGGCCATGCGCGACTCCGTGACGGTGTCCATCGCGGCGGAGAGCAGCGGCGAGGCAACGGAGATGCGTCTTGTGAGGCGCGAGGTGGTGTCCGCCTCGCTAGGGATGACATCCGTATGGCCAGGCAGCAGCATGACGTCGTCGTAGGTGAGTCCGATAAAGCCGAACGGGTCAGGCTGGTCCATGTGTCCCCTTGGATTGATTGAAAACCGGTAGCGACGCTGAGTACCTGTTGCCCAATATTAACCGCTTTGGGGGCTGGTTATTCCGCGACCAGCACCGGATCTCCCAGCGTCACCCTGCGTGACCGGAACATGTCCACGGTCAGGATGATGAGGGCGAGCCACACGAGGGCGAATCCGGCCCAGCGGGCGGGCGGCATGTCCTCGTGCATCACGACAACCCCGAACAAAAACTGCAGCACGGGCGCAAGGTACTGGGTCAGGCCGAGGTAGGTGAGGGGCAGCCTGCGGGCGGCCGCTGCAAACAGCAGCAGCGGAACAGCGGTGACGATGCCGGCGCTCAGCATGATGAGCGTGTGCGCCGTGCTGACGTGGCCGATCGTGAGCCCGCCGGTCACGGCGAGCGCGACCAGCTGGGCGATCGCCAGGGGAGTGAGCCAGGCGGTCTCGATGGTCAGGCCGCTGATGGCATCAACCGTTCCCCCCACCCGCTTCTTGATCAGCCCGTACAGGCCGAAGGAGAAGGCCAGCACGAGGGCGATCCACGGGAATGCCCCGTAGTTCACGGCAAGCACCAGAACCGCGGCGGCACTGATTCCGATGGCGGTCCACTGCGCCGGCCGCAAACGCTCGCGAAGGATGAACACCCCGAGCAGAACGGTCACGATCGGGTTGGTGAAGTACCCGAGCGCGGCCTCGACGACGTGGTTCGTGAGCACTGCGAAGACGTAAACGAGCCAGTTGATGAGGATGAAGACGCCGGCAAGCCCGAGCGTCAGCACCGTGCGCCGGTCGCGCAGGATGGTGAACAGCTTGCCCCAGGTGCGGGTGACCGTGAGCAGGATGCCGCAGAACACCAGCGAGAGCGCGATCCGCCAGGAGACGATCTCCGGGGCACTCGACGGCGCAAGGAGTTCGAAGAACGCGGGCAGGAATCCCCACAGCCCGTAGGCGCCGACGGCGAACAGGATTCCCCTGCCGTACCGCTCCGGCGGGGTCACGGGCGGTGTTGGCACTGGTCAACTCTAGAACGCCGCTGCCCGTGCGACGGCATGCAAAAGGCCCGCTGGCAGCACCAGCGGGCCTTTTGGCAGAAACGGTGCGAGCTACTTGACGACGACCGCGAGTACGTCGCGCGCGGAGAGAACCAGCAGGTCTTCCCCGTTGTACTTGACCTCGGTTCCGCCGTACTTCGAGTAGATGACCCTGTCACCAACGGCGATGTCGAGCGGAACGCGGTTGCCATTGTCATCGATGCGACCGGGGCCTACAGCGACGACCTCGCCCTCCTGGGGCTTCTCCTTGGCGGTGTCAGGAATGACGAGCCCCGAGGCGGTGGTCGTCTCTGCCTCGACCTGCTTGATCACGATGCGATCCTCGAGCGGCTTGATGGAGACCGACACGGTTGACCTACTTTCTGAAAATCTTGGTTGGCACACTCCCTATGAGAGTGCCAAAACAACTATAGAGGGTGGGCTGGCACTCGATCAATCCGAGTGCCAATCTCGCGGGTGGCAGGATGAACACATGGAGACCTCCGAACTCGTCGAGCTGCTGAGCTCAGAGGGACTCCGCCTGCTCGACTCGCTGGCTCCCTACGAATCGAAGGACGACGTCGTTCGCGCGGTTGCCGACCTGCGCAAGGCGGGCCACTCCCCCGGACTGGTCGCGGCGGTCCTGAGCCAGTCGCGGCTACGCTCCAAGGCGGCCGCGAAGTTCGGCCCGTTCGCCGAGCGGATGCTGTTCACCGCCGCCGGGCTCGAACAGGCCACCCGGCTCAAGGTCGCCGCCCGCCACGCTGGACGCTTCCAGGAGGCCGGGGTGAAGTGGGTCGCCGATCTCGGCTGTGGAATCGGCGCGGACGCCCTCGCGATCGCGGCACTCGACATCGAGGTGACCGCGGTCGACCGCGATGAGGTGACCGCCGCCATCGCCGCATACAACCTGGCTCCCTGGTCGAACGCGCGTGTTGAGAATGCGGATGCGACGGAATTCGACCTCGCCGGTATCGACGGCGTCTACCTCGACCCCGCACGCAGGGATGGCGTGCGCCGGCTGAACAATCCGGCCGATTGGTCGCCCTCCCTCGACTTCGCGTTCGACCTCGCCACTCGCTATCCGACCGGCATCAAGCTCGGCCCTGGCGTCGACCGCGACCTCATTCCGCCGCAGGCCGAAGCGCAGTGGGTCTCCGTCGACCACGACGTGGTCGAGCTGGGACTCTGGTTCGGCGCCGTTGCGCGGCCGGGCATCCGCCGCGCGGCTCTCGTGCTCGGTGAACACGGCACAGCGGAGCTCACGGCGGACGCCGACAGCCCCGACGCAGAGCTTGGCGGCCTGGGGGAGTTCCTCTACGAACCGGACGGCGCGGTCATCCGTGCCCGCCTGATCGGCGATCTCGCCCGGCAACTGGACGCCCGGATGATCAGCGACTCGATCGCCTACCTCACCGCCAACACGGCCCTCGCCACACCGTTCGCAACATGTTTCCGGGTGACGGACACCTTCCCCTATGACGAAAAACGGCTCAAGAAGGAACTCGCCCAGCGCCGGATCGGCACCCTTGAGATCAAGAAGCGCGGGGTGGATGTCGACCCCGCCCAGTTGCGAAAGAAGCTATCGCTGAAGGGCGACGCGAGCGCAACGCTCATCCTGACCCGCGTCGCGGGCAGGCACACGGCGCTCCTGGCCGAACGGGTGCGCTAATACGATCCGCTGCTGAACGGCGCGGCGACCGCGAACAGCAGCACGTAGAAGCCGAACGCCAGCACAAAAAAGCCCAGCCCGACGTAGCCGAGGATCAGCCCGGTCAGCCACATCCCGCGCGCGTGCGGCTCGCGCTTGCTGGCCAGGTGCCCCGTGATGATGGCGCCGACGGATGCCAGCGGTCCGAGAGCGACCGCCACGATTCCGCAGATCAGCGCCGCGATCGACAGCCCCGGTGCTCCGCTCGGCTGCGTGGAGGCGTAGGCCGACAGGGGAACGGCCGGGTCGTACGGGGTGGGGTAGGCCGGAGGCGCGGGCGGCGCAGGTGGTGCCGGTGGCACGGGCTGGTAGGGCGGGGGCGGTGTGTCGGATACCGACGGTGTGTCGGATGCCTTCGGTGCGATCGGCGCCGGCACGGCCGGCAGTGGCTCGACCGGCGCCAGAGCAACCGGCGGCGCGGGGATGGGCGGGATGTCATCACGTTGGTCGCTTGCCACGAGGGCCTCCGATTGCTGTTCGCTGGGTGGGCGCCACCGACAGATGGGCCCGCGCCGTCAAGCGCGGGCCCATCCATGGAAGCTGGTCTGGTTAGTAGCCGTACGGGCCGAAGTTGCTCCTCGCGTAGGAAGCGATGAACACGATGTAGACGATCCAGAAAATGATCCAGAAAACGGTGAAGACGTAGCCGAGGATCGTGCCGGCGAGCGCGAGCCCGTGCCCAGCTTCCCTGGTGCGCTTGAGCTGGTTGAGCGCGATGTGGCCCACGATGATGCCACCGAGCGGAAATACGAATCCCAGGACGAGGGCGATGATCGCGAGGGTGTTTGTCTTGGGTCCGACGGCGCCCGTGGGAGCGGCGTACGGTGTCGGCTGCGGCGGGGGCGGGGGCGATACGGGGTCAGTCATAGTAAGGAAGCTCCTTGGTTGTTTGCTGAAAAGCCTTCGCGTGGCCCATAGTTGCACCCGCGACGTGGGGTGTCAACGCGATTACGCGCTGCGTCAGGCCTGAATACTCGTCACCGGCAGGGTCGAATCTGCGCCGAAATCGAAATCGGATGGCGCGCGGCCCGCAGCGACGAGCTGAGCTCCGAGCGCTGCGATCATGGCGCCGTTGTCGGTGCACAGGTCGAGCGGAGGAATGCGCAGCTCGATGCCGTTCGCAGCGCACCGTTCGGCGGCGAGTTCGCGAAGCCGCGCATTGGCAACTACTCCCCCGCCGAGCAGCAGCCGTGGGATCCCGTGGTCGATGCACGCCGCGACAGCTTTCGTGAGCAGGACATCGGCGACGGCCTCGCGGAAACTGGCCGCCACATCCGCGATCGGAACGGCCTCGCCCGCATCCTGCGCCTTCTCCACCCAGCGCGCCACCGCGGTCTTCAGCCCCGAGAATGAGAAGTCGTAGCGGTGGGCTTCGACGTCCTTCGGGTTGCTGAGTCCACGGGGAAACCGGATGGCGGTTGGGTCGCCTCCGGCGGCGGCCCTGTCGATCTCGGGTCCGCCGGGGTAGGGCAGACCGAGCAGCCGAGCGACCTTGTCGAACGCCTCCCCCGCGGCGTCGTCGATCGTTTCTCCGAGCAGCTCGACATCGCTGATCAGGTCGCGCACGAGCAGGAGTGACGTGTGGCCGCCCGAGACGAGAAGGGCAACAGTTGGGTACTCGATAGCGGGCCTCGACGGGCCGGATCCGACAGAATCCAGCACGTCGGCGCCGACGTGGCCGACCAGGTGGTTGACCGCGTAGATCGGCTTGCCGAGGGAGAGCGCGAGCGCTTTGGCCGCCCCGACGCCGACCATGAGGGCGCCGGAGAGGCCCGGTCCGCTGGTGACAGCGATCGCATCCAGCTCGTCGAGTGCCACCCCGGATTCCGCGAGCGCCTGTTTCAGCGCGGGTACGAGCGCCTCGAGGTGCGCTCGCGCGGCCACTTCGGGCACGACGCCGCCATACCGGGCATGCTCATCCATGGATGACGCGATCACGTTGGCGAGCAGCGTCGTGCCCCGCACGATGCCGATCCCGGTCTCGTCGCAGCTGGTCTCGATGCCGAGCACGAGCGGCTCGCGCGCGCTCACGATCCCACCGCCGGGCTCAGCCGCGGTTCCGGTACGTCGAGCTTCATCACGTGGGCGTCGACGCCATCCGGCTGGTAGTACTGCGGCCGAACCGCGATCTGTTCGAAGCCGAGCGACTCGTACAGCGCCTGCGCGTTCGGGTTGTCCGCGCGCACCTCGAGAAAGACCTCACGCGCCGCGCGCCGCCGCGCTTCGCCGATGAGGCTGCGCATGAGCTGCCGCCCGAGTCCACGGTGCCGCACCGATTCGAGCACCGCGATGGTCTGAATGTCGGCAGAGCCGCTTCCGTGCGGCGCAAGAATCCCGCCGTAGCCGTCGATACGGCCCGGTGTCTCCGGCTCGAAGGCGACGAGATAGCAGGTATTCGGCGTCAGGATGTCGGCGAGCATGGTCTCGGCGGTCCACGCATCCGTGCCAAAGGTGGAGTTTTCGATTGCCATGATCGCGTCGAGATCCTCGGGGCGCGCCACCCGCAGCTGCCACGCCATTAGCTCACCCGCTTCGGGCCGGAGGAGAGCGTGACGTCGGGCGAGCGCAGGTACAGGGCCTCGTCGACCGCGAAGGGGCGACGGTTGTAGAACAGCGTCTCCGCGAGCATGCCAAGGGCGCCAGCAGAAACGGATGCCGCATCCAGCCGTCGGTACCCGTCGATTTCCGGCACGGTCGCCGCGAGCTCGTCCGGACGGGTGAGCCCCGGTCCTGCCGCGCGCAGCGGCAGGCCGACGGCATCGATTCCCGAGTACGCGGACCAGTACACCTCGCGCCGTCGCGCGTCGGTCACCACGAGCAGGGGTTCGGCCGAACCAAGTTCATAGGCGATCGCGTCGTGGCTGATCACCGGCACTACCGGCCTGGCCGCGCCGAAGGCGAACGCCCGGGCGGCCGCGATGCCGACGCGCAGCCCGGTGAACGGTCCGGGGCCCATTCCGACCGCCACGCCACTCAGCTCAGCAACGGCGACACCGGAGTCAGACAGGCAGGCAGCGATGAACGTGCCGATCACTTCGGCATGCCGGCGGGTATCGAGCTCGGTGTGCTCCGCGAGCACGCCGCCCTCACGGTCAACGACGGCAACGCTCGTGCCGGCGGAGGTGTCAATCGCGAGCAGCACCGACCCACCCTAAGTCTTCCCAGCGCGGGCCGTGCCCGGTGAGCCGCACGGTGCGCACCTCATCGGCCGAGGAGCGGTCGATGTCGACGCTCAGCCAGTCGTCGGTGATGCCATCGAGAAGGCCCGCGCCCCACTCAACGACGACGATGGAATGGGCGAAGTCGATGTCGAGGTCGTCCAGTTCGATGGCGGAGGCCAGCCGGTAGGCGTCGACGTGCACGAGCGGCGCGGCATCCGCTCGTGGATGCGTGCGCGCGAGAACGAAGGTCGGGCTGGTGACGGCACCGCGTACGCCGAGTTTCGCACCGAGTCCGCGGGTGAGCGTCGTCTTGCCGGCACCGAGTTCACCGTTGAGCATCACGAGGTCGCCCGCGCGAAGCTGGGTGGCGAGGGTCGCGCCGAGATCGGCCATGTCTTCGGCGGTCGGAACGCGCAATGAAATCACTGCTCGAACGTGCGGGTCACGCGCGGCCCGATCCTGGTGACGATCTCGTAGTTGATCGTGTCGGCCGCCGCGGCCCAGTCGTCCGCGGAGGGAAGTCCCGCGATCGGGTCGCCGAACAGCGTCGCGCGATCGCCGACGTTGACGAGGTCATCGCCGACGTCGACGACGAACTGGTCCATGGCGATGCGGCCGCTCACGGTGTACGTGCGACCGTTGATCGACACCGGGCCCTTCGATGATGCCTGGCGCGGCACGCCATCGGCGTAACCGAGCGGCACGAGCGCGAGGGTCGTCGGCGCATCGGTTCGGTAGGTGTAGCCGTAGGAGACTCCGTGGCCGGCCGGCACGCGCTTGACCGAGATCACGTCAGCGCTCAGCTCCATCGCCGGCACCAGCCCGAGGTCAGACGACGTGGCGTCGTCGAAGGGTGACATCCCGTACACACCGATTCCCAGGCGAACGAGGTCTAGCCGGGCGGAGGGCACCCTGAGCGCACCGGCGGTCGCCGCGAGGTGACGCAGGGTGGGCGTGAGGCCTGCCTCCGCCGCCTCCCGCAGCCGCTCGCCGAACCGCGCAACCTGGGCCAGGTCTTCGGATTCGCCCGCGTTGGCGAGGTGGCTGAAGATTCCCCGAACGTGGATGCGCCCCGCGCGCTCGTGCATCGCCGCTCGCGCGAAGACGGCCGGGCATTCCGAAGCCTCGATGCCGTTGCGGCCGAGCCCGGTATCCACCTTGAGGTGGACCTGCGCGAGTCCCGACGCGGACGCCGCCTGCTCCAGCTGGTCGAGCGTGGAGATGCCGAGGTCGATCTCCGCGGCAATCGCGGCATCGAAGTCCGGCTCCATGCCGTGCAGCCAGGCCAGGATCGGCGCGGTCAGCCCGGCCGCGCGAAGAGCCTGTGCCTCGTCGACGTCGGCAACACCGAGCCAGTTTGCGCCAGCATCCACCGCGGCCGTCGCCACTTCGACCGATCCGTGGCCGTATCCCTGCGCCTTCACGACGACCATCATCAGGGCGGGATGCGTGGCGGCGGCGAGCCTGCGCACGTTGTTGCGAATCGCCCCGAGGGAAATGCGCGCCTCGCGCAGCGGACGGTCGGTCATCCCTCTGCCACCACATAGGCGATCGCGATGCCCGCGTCATGCGACATCGACAGGTGGATCTGCGTGATGCCGCGGCGCTCGGCGATGGATGCGACGGCATTGTGCAGCAGGAACGATGGGTTGCGCTCGCCGTCCGAGACGATCTCCATGTCGAGCCAGGTCACGTGTGACGAGTCGCCGAGCGCCTTGATCAGCGCCTCCTTGGCGGCGAAACGACCCGCGAGGGAGCGCAGGGGCAGCGACCGCTCGGCCTCGGTGAACAGCCGCGTGCGCAGCGCCGGGGTACGACCGACCGACCGCTCAAACCGTGTGAGATCGACGACGTCGACCCCTACCCCGATGATCATTCGACCGTGACGGATTTGGCGAGGTTACGCGGCTGGTCGACGTCCAGCCCCTTGGCCGACGCGAGTTCCATGCCGAAGATGTGCAGCGGCACCACAGCCAGCAACGGCTCAAACAGCGGCGGGGCGAGGGGAATCGGGATGACCTCGTCGGCCAGCGCTATCGCGGCCGTGTCCCCCTGCTCGGCGATCGCGATCACGCGGGCGCCGCGCGCCTTGATCTCCTGGATGTTGGAGATGACCTTGGGATGCAGCGACAGCGGGTCCCGCGGGCTCGGCACGACGACGAAGACGATCTGTCCGGGCTCGATCAGTGCGATCGGGCCGTGCTTCAGCTCTCCCGCGGCAAATCCCTCCGCGTGGATATAGGCCAGCTCCTTCAGCTTGAGCGCGCCTTCGAGTGCGACCGGGTAACCGACGTGCCGACCGAGGAACAGTACCGAGCGCGTGTCGGCCATCCAGGTCGCCAGTTGCTTGATGCGCTCGGACGAAACCAGCACATCGGCGAGCTTCGCCGGGATCTGCTGCAGTTCGGAAACCTGCTCAGCGATCTGGTGGGCGCTCAGCCGCTCCCGAACGCGCGCCAGGTGCAGCCCGAGCACGTAGAGCGCGGTCACCTGGGCGACGAATGCCTTGGTGGATGCGACGGCGACCTCCGGCCCCGCGTGCGTGTAGATGACCGCTTCTGACTCCCGCGGGATGGTCGCGCCCTGGGTGTTGCAGATGGAGAGCACCCGCGCACCGGCCTGGCTCGCGTACTTGACGGCCATGAGCGTGTCCATGGTTTCGCCGGACTGGCTGATCGATACCACCAGCGTCCTCGGCCCGATCACCGGCTCGCTGTAGCGGAACTCGTGCGACAGCACCACCTCGACGGGAATCCGCGCCCATTTCTCGATCGCATACTTTCCGAGCAGGCCGGCATAGGCGGCGGTTCCGCAGGCGATGACGACGATCCGGTCGATGGAGGCGAGCACATCGTCGCCGATCGGGTCCAGTTCAGGCAGGTGGATGGCGCCCTCGACCACGCGACCGAGAAGCGTGTTCGCCACGGCTTCCGGCTCCTCGCTGATCTCCTTCGCCATGAAGCTCGACCAGCCGCCCTTCTCGGCGGCGGAGGCATCCCATTCCACCTCGAACTCGCGGGGCTCGACGTCGTTGCCGTCGAAGTCGGTCACGACCACGGAGTCTGGCCGGATCGTCACGATCTGGTCCTGCCCGATCTCGAGGGCGCGCCTCGTGAACTCGACGAAGGCAGCGACATCCGAACCCAGAAAGTTCTCGCCGTCGCCGAGCCCGATTACCAGCGGTGAGTTGCGGCGAGCGCCGACGACAACCCCGGGAACGTCCTCGTGCATGACGAGGAGGGTGAACGCCCCCTCGAGGCGAGCCACCACCCGGCGCATGGCCTCGGCCAGGTCGCCCGTCGCGCGAAACTCACGACCGACCATGATGGCCGCCACCTCGGTGTCGGTTTCACTGGTGAACGTCTCCCCGGCATCCAGCAGCTCCTGTTTGAGTTCGGAGAAGTTCTCGATGATGCCGTTGTGGATGAGGGCGAGCTTGCCGTTGTCTCCCAGGTGCGGGTGCGCGTTGCCGTCGTTGGGGCGACCGTGCGTCGCCCAGCGGGTGTGGCCGATGCCGGTCTCGCCATCCCGCAGCGGCTCGACCTCGAGGTCGTCGAGCAGCGCGACGAGTTTGCCGGCACGCTTGCGGGTGCCCAGGTGCCCCGCGCGATCCAGCACGGCAACACCGGCCGAGTCGTAGCCGCGGTATTCGAGACGGCTGAGGCCTGCCAGCAGAACGTCGAGGCTGCTGTTCGGACCTACGTAGCCCACGATTCCACACATGCGGGCAATTCTAGTTCGAGGTGATCTGCGGCACCGGATGCGCGGGCCCGCACCAGCACAGCCGGTAACGTTGTACGCGATGGCCGACTCTTCAGCAGGTGCGGGCCAGACGTCTCCTTTCGTCGAGATCGACAGGCGCGTCTGGGCGGAGCTCGCGCCGACCACGCAGCTGCCGCTCACCGAGCTCGAACTGTTGCAGCTGCGGGGACTCGGCGACCTGCTCGACCTTCGCGAGGTCAGTGACGTCTACCTGCCGCTGAGCAGGTTGCTCAACCTCTACGTGGCCGGGGCACGGGCACTGCAGCGATCGACCAGCGACTTTCTGGGCGAGCAGCGCGTGCCGACGACCCCGTTCGTTATCGGCGTTGCCGGATCGGTCGCCGTCGGTAAGTCCACGATCGCACGACTGTTGCGCGAGCTGCTGGCGCGCTGGGATGACACCCCCAGGGTCGAACTGATCACGACCGACGGCTTTCTCCTGCCGAACGCCGAGCTCGAGCGCCGGGGCCTCATGCAGCGCAAGGGCTTTCCGGAGAGCTACGACCGGCGAGCGCTGCTGCGCTTCGTGAGCAAGGTGAAGAGCGGCGCCACAGAGGTGCGCGCACCGTTCTACTCGCACCTGAGCTATGACATCGTGCCCGACGCCGAAGTGGTGGTCCGCTCCCCCGACGTGCTGATCGTCGAGGGCCTCAACGTGCTTCAGCCGCCCGCGCCCGGCGCGCGCCTGGCGGTGAGCGACCTGTTCGACTTCACCATCTACGTGGACGCCCGAACCAGCGACATTCGCAACTGGTACGTCGAACGCTTTCTCTCCCTGCAGCGCGGCGCATTCACCAATCCACAGTCGTACTTTCACCGCTTTGCGAGCCTCACCGAGCCGGAGGCGATCGAACGAGCGACGATCATTTGGGCGGGGATCAACGAGCCCAACCTGGTGCAGAACATCCTGCCCACGCGTGCGCGGGCATCCCTCGTGCTGCGCAAGAGTGCCGACCACACGGTTTCCAGCGTCTTGCTTCGTAAAATCTAGAATCGCCCGACCCGAATCGTCCTCACTTCGGTAGGCTCCCTTCAGGATTGGAGGCGCCACGGCATGCGAGCTCAGACCGATGCAAGTTGAGACTGGCCTGCGCCAGCAGTGGCCTCTCGTCGGTCGGCACCAGCTCCTCGAACGGATGCTGACGGCCCTGCGCTCCGGAACCGCCAATGTCGTCATCCTCGCCGGACAGTCCGGGGTCGGCAAGACCCGTCTCGCGAGCGAGGCGAACGCACTGCTTTCCGGGGATAACTGGATGGTCGTCCCGATCACCGCGAGCGAGACCGTCGCATCGATTCCTCTGGGCGCGCTCGCCCCCGCGCTCGCCGGCGAGACCCTCGACGTCGACGCCGTCGTGCACGACCCGGTCGCCCTGTTCGACCTGGTGCGACGCGCCGTCGACCACATGTCGGGCGGACGAACGACCGTTTTCGTCATCGACGATCTCGTACTTCTCGATCCGCTGTCGCTCGCGGTCGTCACCCAGCTGATCGGTGCGGGCGCGGTGCGGCTGATCGCGACGGTGCGCAGCGGCGAGCCGCTCCCCGACGCCATCCTCTCGATGTGGACGAGCGACACCGCCGTACGCATCGATGTTCCGCCGCTGACGACGGAGGAATTCGAGGCGGTGCTCGCCGAAGTGCTGGGCGCGCGCGTCGCGCACCGCTCGGTCGTCGAGCTCTACCGCGCCGCGAGCGGCAACCCGCTCTATCTGCGCGAACTCGTCATCGGGGCGGTAGATGCCGGCCAGTTCACCGAGAACGAGGGCGTCTGGCAGTTGAACGGCGACCCTATCGGGACCCCGGCGCTGCACGACCTGATCCGTTCCCGGCTACGCCACCTCGACGCCGCCGACCTCGCCATCATCGAGCGCCTGGCCGTCTGCCAGCCGCTGACGCTCGACGAATTCGGCGACACACACTCGCCCGACCGCCTCATCGCCCTCGAAGCCGCCGGTCTCGTGAGCGTGGACGAAATCGCCGGACGCGTCGTCCTCAACCTCGCCCACCCGCAATACGTCGCTGCAGTGCGGTCCGGGCTCTCGCGATTGCGCATCATCCAGGTACTGCTCAGCCAGGCCGACATCGTCTCGTCCCGCGAGATGACCCCGCAGGACGAACTACGCGTCGTCACCTGGCGACTGGATGCCGGTCAGCCGAGTGGTCCGGCGATCCTCGCGCGGGCGGCCCACCTTGCCCTCCTGGCCCAGGACCAGAATGCGGTGGCGCGCCTGGCCGCTGCGGCCATCACGGCGGGCGCACCCGCCGCGGAGATGCTGCTGCTGCAGGGCGAAGCGATGTGGATCCTCGGGCACAACGCCGAAGCCGTCGCGCTCCTCGAGCGCGCCGCCGAGGAGGACAGGGCGCATCCGACCACCGAGGCGCTCACCGGCCTCATTGCCGCGAGCATTGCGAGCAGCTACGCGGGGGAGATGTCGGGCAACCGGCGCGGGATCTCGGTGCTTGATGCGGTGACGCTGCGGCATCCCGGCCTCGCCCGTTCGCTCGCGCTCGCTCGTGCCGTGCTCCTGCTCAACATCGAAGAGGCCATGCTCGCCTCCCAGGAGCTCGAGTCGGCCATGCCCGCCACGGACTCGGAGCGCGCGCAGCGGGGCATCCTCGCGCTGTCGACCGCCCTGCCACTGGCCGCACTCGGGCGCGTCGAGGAGGCGACCACGGCTGCGCGGGCTGCCGTCGCCTACGCAACATCCGAGATCCGACCGGCGTTCGCACTGAGGCGCGCGCAAATGGTGCTGGAGACGGTGCTGCTCGAGGCGGGCGAATCGGCGGAGGCGCGAGCCCTGACGCTCACGTCGCTGCACGACGGGATGGAGCACGAAGACGAGCTGGCGGTTCGGTACAACGAGCTGGTGATGGGCCGCTGTTATCTCGGGCTCGGCCGCCTTGAGACCTCGATCCGCTGGTTCCGCGACGTCATCTCCGGCGCGCAGGCCCGCGGTCCGATCGCCTATCGCGACCAGGCCAAGGCCCTGCTCGTGATCGCGCTTGCCTGGCAGGGCCGCATCGACGAGGCGGCGGCCCAGGTCGCCGAGCTGTCGGAGGAGTTCCTCGCCGATAACTCTCCGGGTTTCCTCGCCGCGCAGTGGGTCGCGGCGGTGGGTGGTGACCAGGATGGCGCGACCCGAAGGCTGGTCGCCCGTGCCCAGCACGTCGAGGAACGGGGACACCTGCTCATGGCCTCCCTGCTGCTGCACGCGGCGTCACGGCTGGGCGGCGCGGCGATCGCGTCTCCGCCTCTCCAGGCGATCGCCGCCAGGACGACCAACCGCCTGATCCACTCACGGGCGATCCACGCGGCTGCGGAGGCGTCCGGCGATCGGGCTGCACTTATCGCCGCGGGCGAGCGCTGGGAAGAATCGGAAAACCTGCTGTTTGCCGCCGAGTGCTTCGCGTCGGCGGCGAGCGCCTCACGACGCGCGGATCTCGGCCGGGAAGCCGTTGCGCTGCAGACGCACGCCGACGGCCTCGCCGCGCAGTGCGAGGGCGCGTCCACACCGCTCCTGCAGTTCTCGGAGAACATCGAGCCGCTGACCCGGCGGGAGCGCGAAATCGCCGCACTAGCCGCGCAGGGGCTGACCAGCATTCAGATCGCAGAAAAGCTGTACCTGTCGCCGCGCACGGTGAACAACCACCTGCAGGCGGCGTACGGCAAACTCGGCATTCGCGGCCGGAACGAGCTGCCCGGGCGTTAGGCGGTGACGATCACCGAGCGCAGGGCCTCGAGCTTCTGCTCGACGGCCGCGATGGCCTGCGGGTCCACCTCGAGATCGGCGAGCGCGGTCAGCAGGTGCTCGATCAACCTGGTGAACGCCTCGTCGGGGATGTGCATCCCCGCGTGCGCTTCGCCCAGGTCGCGCCCGGCGTAGACATTCGGACCGTCGAGCGCCGCGGCGAGAAAGGCGCGCTGGTGGGCGCGGAGGGCGGACAGGTCGACCCCGACGAACCACTTGCCCAGCAGCGGGTCGGTGACCACGCGCTGATAAAACAGCGTGACCGCTGTCTTGACGACCGCCTGGCCGCCGATCTGCTCGTAGATGCTCATCGGGTTCCTCTACCTTTCGCTTCAGCGAGCCTGCCACCTCGGCCAAAGCACACGCCTGAGCACCTCTTGCTCGGTTTTGCCGGGCGTGTATCGAGAGTAAGCCAGGGCGGCACTCAGGACGCGAGACGCGCGCGCACCACTTCGGCCAGTTCGTGGGCGATGCGGTCGGCCGTCGGCTGGTCCTCTGCCTCGACCATGACGCGCACCATCGGCTCGGTGCCGGATGGCCGCAGCAGAACGCGACCGGAGTCGCCCAGTTCCGCTTCCGCCGCGGCGATCGCTGCCGCGACATCCTGGTCGCTGTCCAGGGCGTGGTGGTCGACACCGCGCACGTTGACCAGCACCTGCGGATAGACGGTCATGACGCTCGCGAGTTCTGCGAGCGACCTGCCGGTCCTGGCCATCTCTGCCACCAGGTGCAGTCCGGTGAGGATGCCGTCACCGGTCGTCGCGTGCTCGGTCATGATGACGTGACCAGACTGCTCACCGCCGAGGGAGTGGCCGTGCTCGGTGAGTTCCTCAAGAACGTAGCGGTCGCCGACGCGGGTCTCCACGACGGTGATGTCGTGCGCGCGCATGGCGCGCTTGAGACCGAGGTTGCTCATCACTGTCGCGACGAGGGTGCGGTTGGCGAGAGCGCCGCGCTCCGCCATCGCAACGGCGAGGATCGCCATGATCTGGTCGCCGTCGACGACCTTGCCATTGGCATCCACGGCGAGGCAGCGATCCGCATCGCCGTCGTGCGCGATGCCGACATCGGCGCCGTGCTCGAGCACTGCGCGCGCGAGGTTGTCGAGATGCGTCGATCCGACGCCGTCATTGATGTTCAGCCCGTCCGGGTCCGCGCCGATGACGGTGACCTGGGCGCCGGCAACGGTGAACGCCTCCGGCGATACTCCCGCCGCTGCGCCATTCGCGCAGTCGAGGACCACGTGAATCCCGTCGAGCCGACCGGGAAGCGTGCCGAGGAGGTGCACTATGTAGCGGTCTTCGGCATCCGCGAACCGGCGGATGCGCCCGACATCGCCGCCCCGCGGCGCGAGCTTAGTCTGGGCGAGCGCGGCCTCGATGCGGTCTTCGACCTCATCGGGCAGCTTGGTGCCGCCGGTTGCGAAGAACTTGATGCCGTTGTCGGGCGCCGGGTTGTGCGACGCCGAGATCATGACCCCGAGGTCGGCCCGGAAGTCGTCGACGAGGAAGGCGACCGCGGGCGTGGGAATTACTCCGGCGTCGTAGACATCCACTCCCGAACTGGCCAGCCCGGATGCCACCGCGGCGGAAAGGAACTCCCCCGAAATTCGCGGGTCGCGCGCGACCACGGCAATCGGCCTGCGCCCGGAGGCCCGACGGCCATCGGCCACCCGCCCCTTGCCGAGTACGACGGCAGCCGCCTGGGCAAGCCCGAGGGCGAGCTCGACGGTGAGGTCGGCGTTCGCGAGGCCGCGAACGCCGTCCGTGCCGAAAAGGCGAGGCATGGGTGCGTCGCTACGCAGCGCGGATTAGCGCTTCGAGAACTGCGACGCCTTGCGGGCCTTCTTGAGACCGGCCTTCTTGCGCTCGATGACGCGAGCGTCACGAGTGAGGAAGCCAGCCTTCTTCAGAGCGGCACGGTTGTTCTCACGGTCGATCTCGTTCAGCGAGCGAGCGATCGCGAGGCGCAACGCGCCGGCCTGGCCGGAAGGGCCACCACCGGTGATCTTGGCGATCACGCTGTAGGCGCCGAGCAGGTCGAGAACCTTGAACGGGTCATTGATGAGCTGCTGGTGCAGCTTGTTCGGGAAGTACTCGTTGAGTTCGCGCCCGTTGACGGTGAACACGTCTCCGCCGGGGATGATGCGAACGCGGGCAATTGCCTCCTTGCGGCGTCCCACGGCTGCGCCGGGGACGTTGAGGATGGCACGGGGCGCCTTGGGCGCTTCGGTTGCCGGGGTTTCGGTCGTGAAGCTCTCGGGAGCCTCGTCGATGATGTCTTCGATCTTCGCCACTGTCGTCAAATCCTTATTAATGTCTGCGGGCCGGTGTTACTGAGCGACCTGGGAAAGGGTGTACTGCTTCGGCTGCTGCGCAGCGTGAGGGTGCTCGGGGCCCGCGTAGACCTTGAGCTTCGTGAGCTGGGCGCGACCGATCGAGTTCTTCGGAAGCATTCCGCGAACGGCCTTCTCGACCGCGCGGGTCGGGTGCTTCTCCAGCATCTCGGCGTAGGTTGTAGCGCTCAGGCCGCCCGGGTAACCGGAGTGGCGGTATGCCTTCTTCTGCACGAGCTTCGAGCCGGTGAGGGCGATCTTCTCTGCGTTGATGATGATGACGAAGTCGCCCATGTCCATGTGCGGAGCAAAGGTGGCCTTGTGCTTGCCGCGCAGGAGCGTTGCGGCGTGGCTGGCGAGACGACCGAGAACGATGTCGGTTGCGTCGATGATGACCCAGTCGCGCTGGACATCAGCGGGTGTGGGCGAGAACGTACGAGTCACAGCTGTACTGCTTTCTAATCGAAATGAGGTGTTCGTGAATCCCGCTCCGTGGACGTTTCTGATGAGAAACGATGCCGGTGGAGGGCTCAAGTTCGGGCATCCTGCTGCATGAGCAAAGACACCAAGGGTCTACATTAGTCGGCTGCGCCGTCGCGGTCAATTTGGGCGGCGTCACGCCGTGCGCGGGTTTGCTCGGCCCGGGCAGCCAGGTCTTCATCCGCCGGGTAACCCACCTCGAGCAGCGAGAGACCTTTCGCCGGCATCACCTTGAACTCGCTCGTGCGCTGGCCGTTCGCGAGGATGCCGGCCACGCGGTCCGCGGGCAGCTTGCCCTCCCCCACGGCCACGGTCGCGCCGACGAGGGCGCGCACCATGCTGTGGCAGAAAGCGTCAGCCCGCAGCCGCGCGACGAGCACGCCGTCCGGCTCGCGCTCCCAGGCGAATTCCTCCAGCGTGCGGATGGTCGTCGCCCCCTCGCGCGGCTTGCAGTAGGCAGCGAAGTCGTGCAGGCCGACGATCGAGATCGCCGCGTGGTTCATGGCGCCGACATCCAGCGCCGCCGGGTACCAGAGGGTGTCATTGCGGCGAATCGGATCGTGCGCGGCCAACGGGTCGGCGATGCGGTAGGCGTAGCGGCGAAAATTGGCCGAGAACCGCGCGTCGAACCCGGGCGGCGCGACGGCGACGCGGTTCACGCGGATGTCCTGCTTCGCCCCGGCGAGGCCGTTCAGCTTGCGTGCCAGCTTGTCGCCGATCTCGACGCGTGCGCCGCGCCCCTTGCCCCTGCGGTGCGAGTCGAGGCTCGCGAACTGGGCAGCCGTGAGGTCGACGTGGGCGACCTGGCCGGCCGAGTGGACCCCGGCATCCGTTCGTCCGGCAACGGTCAGGGTGGGAACGGGTGGGTACTTGGAGAAGATCGTCGCGAGCGCGGCCTCCAGTTCACCCTGCACCGTGCGCAGTCCGGGTTGCTTGCTCCAGCCCGTGAAGCCTGATCCGTCGTACGCAAGATCGATGCGCAACCGGGTCAGCTCGCTCTCCACGGCGACCATTCTATTTGCCGCCAATTCCTTCGACGCGAGTTGACCAATGCTGCCCACTGGTGGAGGCTCGAAGTGGTCATGACGAATTCTGCATCGCACGTGACCCTCCGACCGGCAATGGCGCCCGCGGAAGGGCAACCCCGGCTGTCCGGTTTGGATGGACTGCGCGCGGTTGCGGTTCTGGCGGTGATCCTGTTCCACCTGACGCCCGGCGCATTGCCCGGTGGCGCGCTCGGGGTCGACATTTTCTTCGTGCTGAGCGGATTTCTCATCACGGGGCTACTGTCGCGCGAGCGTCAGGAGACCGGTCGGGTCAGCCTGTTCAATTTCTGGCGCCGTCGCGCCCGGCGAATCCTGCCCGCGCTCGCGCTGCTGCTCGTCGTCTGCTGCAGCATCGCGGTTCTCCTCGGCTCCGACGTTCTGGTCGGCCTGGGCACCCAGCTGGTCGGGGCGCTCACCTTCAGCAGCAATTGGCTGGCAATCGCGGGCGGCAACAACTACTTCGCCCAGTCCACCCCTGAGGTCTTCCGCAACCTGTGGTCGCTTTCGCTGGAGGAGCAGTTCTACCTGGTCTGGCCGTTGCTCTTTCTGCTGCTCGCGCTCATTCCCCGTCGCCGGACGCGCGGCCTCGTCCTGCTCCTGGTTGCCCTCGCGTCGGCCACAGCGATGGCACTGCTGTTCACGCCGGCCGCCACGACCCGCGTTTACTACGGCACCGATACTCATCTGTTCGGCCTCGCGATCGGCGCGCTGCTGGCCGTGATCCTCGAGCGCGCGCCCGACACCCGGCTCGGCTGGCCACGTCGCCGCTGGCGCCTGCTGCCCCTCGCCGGAGTCCTGGCGGTGGCCAGCCTGGTTGCGCTGTCGATCCTGCTGCCATCGGATGACGCGCGCACCTACCGGGGCGGACTCGCCGTTGTGGCCGTGCTGACCGCCATCGCCATAGCTGGCGCCTCCGTTCCCGGCTCGCCGCTCGGACGCGCCCTCGATATTGCGCCGCTCCGCTGGATCGGGCAGCGCTCCTACGGCCTCTACCTCTGGCACTGGCCGGTCTTCGTGCTCCTCACCGTGTGGCTGCCGCTCTGGCCTGGCAGCCCGCTCGGGCAGTGGACGCTCGGCGCGGCCGCGGCCGCGATCACCGTTGCGGCGGCGACGTTCTCCTACCGCTTTGTCGAGACGCCGATCCGGCGCGTCGGATTCCGCGCGACGATGCGGGGATGGTTCGGCCCGGGCCGCGTGCGCACGCTGCGGATCGCCGCATCCATCACCGCAATCGCGGTCGCGGTGGCGCTCGTCGGCTTCAGCACCGCCGGCATCCTTCGCGCTCCGAAAGCCGGAAGCGCCGAGGACTACGTCGCGGCCGGGCAGGCCGCCATCGCCGCGGCGGGCGGGGCGACCACCGAGACGACGGGAGTGCCCAGCGGGCGAACATCGGGGCACAGCATCCTCGCGATTGGCGACTCGGTGATGCTCGCTGCCGCGCCGAAACTGGAGCAGGCGTTCCCCGGCATCGCGATCGACGCGGTCGTGTCGCGGCAGATGTTCGCGCTGCCGGCGATCGTCGACCGACTGGATCGCCGCAACCAGCTGCGCCACACCCTTGTGGTCGGTCTCGGCACGAACGGGTACATCGGGCGTGACACCCTCGAGGCGGTCTACGCGATCGTCGGTCCCCGGCGAAACATGATTGTCGTCAACGTGCAGGCCCCACGCGCCTGGACGCCGAGTGTGAACAGGATCCTCGAGCAGTTCGCCTACGCGCATCCCAACGTTCAACTGGCGGACTGGAAGTCGGCAATCGCATCGCACATCGACGTGCTGGCCGCCGACCAGATCCACCCCGGCCCCACCGGAGGCGCGATCTACGCGCGATCTCTCACGTCCGCTCTCGCGCTGCTGCACGTCTACGAGGAGCGCGCGTCGCATATTGCGCCGCGCCGCCCGCAATAGGCCCTGCCGCCCGCCCGCGCGATGGGCAATGATCGGAGAATGAAGACTCCCGTCGACATCCCCAGCCCCGCCCATCTCGTCAGCCCCATGCTCGCCAAGCCGGTGGCGAGCGTACCGGAGCCGGACGCGGTGCCGGGCGGATACAGCTACGAACCGAAATGGGACGGCTTCCGCGCGATCGTCTACTTCGACGGCACGGATGTCGAAATCGGCAGCCGCGGATCCAAGATGCTCACGCGCTACTTTCCCGAACTCGTGGCGGCGCTGCACCAGAACCTGGCCGAGCCGTGCGTTCTCGACGGCGAGATCGTGCTGCGGGCACAGGTGGAAGGCGGCGAGCGGCTGGACTGGGAGGCGCTGTCGCAGCGCATCCATCCGGCCGAAAGCCGCATCGCGAAGCTCTCGGTCGAGACGCCCGCTTCGTTCGTCGCATTCGACCTGCTCGCCATCGGGAACGAGTCGCTGCTCGATGAGCCGCTGGCGCAGCGGCGCGAACGCCTGGAGAAGCTGCTCGCGTCGCCGAAGGCGCCCGTTCACCTCAGCCAGGTCTCCCGCGACCCGGCGATCGCGGAGCGCTGGCTCCGCGAGTTCGAAGGCGCCGGGCTCGACGGCGTCATCGCCAAGCCCCTGCAGGCGCCGTACGCGCCTGGCAAGCGCACGATGCTGAAGATCAAGCACGAGCGCACGGCCGATGCGGTGGTCACCGGATACCGCATCCACGCCAGCGGAGTCGGGGTGGGTTCGCTGCTGCTCGGGCTCTACGACCGCAACGGCGAACTGCAGCCGGTCGGCGGTGCGTCGGCGTTTTCCGATGCCCGCCGCCGTGAACTCATCGACGAGCTCGCCCCCTACGTCGAGCGCGACGACGCGGGCGAGATCGTGCGCGGCGCGGGCGAGCGCAATCGCTTCAGTGCGTCGAAAGACACGTCCTTCGTGAAGCTCGTGCCCGCACTCGTGGTCGAGGTGAAGTATGACCAGATGGAGGGCGCTCGATTTCGGCACACGGTGCAGTTTCGCCGCTGGCGACCCGACCGTGACCCGGAAACCTGCACGTTCGCCCAGCTCGAGGTTCCGGTCGCGTACGACCTGAACAAGGTGCTGCTCTAGTCGGCTACTCCGGCTTCTTCGCCTTGCTCGGCTGCACCCGTGGAGGCTCGCCCGGCATCTTCGGGTAGTCCGGCGGGTAGGGCAGCTCGCCAAGGCCGTTGGCCAGGTCACGCTCCCACCACTCCAGCAGGGGACTGATCGACCCCGCCGCGGCTGCCATGTCCGCCCACGGGTCGACGCCGGATGCCACGCGCTCCGGCACCGTGCGGATCGTGTAGTCGAGCGGGTTCACGCCGGTCACCTCGTCCCAGCCGATCGGGCAGGACACGGGTGCGCCGTTGATCGCACGCGGACTGTACGCACCAGCGGTGGTGCGGTCGCGAGCGGCCTGGTTGTAGTCGAGGAAGATCCGCTGCCCGCGCTCCTCCTTCCACCACGAGGTGGTGACCTGGGTCGGCATCCTTCGCTCGAGTTCCCGCGAGGCCGCGATCACGCCGTGACGCACGTCGATGAACTCGTGATCCGGATGCACCGGGACGAACACGTGCAGGCCGCGGTTTCCGGAGGTCTTCACGAAGGTGGTCAGTCCGACCTCCTCGAGAAGCGCCTTCAGTTGCAGTGCGACGACAGCGGCATCCGCGATCGTCGTACCGGGCTGGGGATCGAGGTCGATGCGCAGCTGGTCCGGGTTGTCGGTGTTGGAGGCGAGCGACGGCCACGGGTGGAACACGATCGTGTTCATCTGGACCATCCAGACCGCGCCGGCGATTTCGTCGAGCACCAGCTGGGGGTGCGAGCGGCCACTCGGGTAGGTGACATCCACCGTCCGCAGAAATTCGGGTGCGCCCTTCGGTGGATTCTTGGAGAAGAACCACTCGCCGTCGATACCCTCGCCGAACCGCTGCAGGGAGATCGGCCGGTTGCCGTTGGCAGCGAGAAAGGCGTCGCCGACCGCCACAATGTACTCGGCGAGTTCCAGCTTGGTGATGCCGTCCTCCGGCCAGAGCACCCGGCTCGGGCTGGAGACGCGCATCTCGCGGTCGCCATTCGGTCCGGGCACGGTCAGGGTCGTGGCTTCACTGGGCATGTCAGTACTCCTTTGCGAGATACAGGGATCGCACGCCGGCGCGGAATCCGACGCCCTCGTACAGGGCCAGCGCACCGGTCGGGTTCTCGGAATCGACATCGAGCACCGCCTGCTCGAGGCCATCGGCCTTGATGCGGCGCAGTGCCTCGGCAAGCACCGCGGGTGCGATCCTGCGGCCGCGAAACGCGCGCGGCACCCCGACGATCGAGATGTAGCCAGACGAGAAGCCCTGGCCGGCGAAGTCATCCGGGTTGACCTCGGTGTGCACGAACCCCGCGATCTCACCCCTGTCATCGACAGCGACGACCGAGAGGTCCGGCCGGAAGTTGCTCGCACCGATGTGCTGGTCCCACTGCTCCAGTGTCCAGGGCAGGCTCCCCCAGTGGTCGCGGAATGCGTCGTTCTGCGCGAGGAACAGCGCTCCCGACTGTTTCGGCAGGTCCATCGGAACGATGTGGATGCCCTCCGGCGCTGGTACCTCCGGGATCGGCTCCGACAGGTCGCGGATGAGCTCGAGGAAGTAGCGGAAGACCCGGTAACCGGCCGCGCGCGCCAAGGCGACCTGGGCATCCGCTGCCTCAGCGCTGAAGATGACGAGCCGGCCGGGTAAGAGTGCCTCGGAGGTGGCGAGCTGTTGCATCCCGCGAGCCTCCTGCCAGGCCAGAAGGTCCCTGCCGATTCCGCGGCCGCGCCACTGGGGTACGACCCAGCCGAAAAGGATGCAGCGCACCAGGGTCGCCTGCGTGGGGCCGAGAATGACAACCCCGTACGCGACAACCTCGCCGTCGGCGGCGACACCCAGAAGCGTGTCGGTGGCGGTGTTCACGAAACTGGAGGTGAGGTCATCCTCGATCTCATCGCGCGGAGTCAGGTACCAGGGGTGGTCCTCGCGGTCGACGAGATGGCACGCGTCGACGATGCTGTCGAGGTCCTCGATCGTCGCGCGACGCCAGCTAACGCCGTTACTCTGCGGCAGCGGCGCCTGCGCCGGAGCTGCAACACGATGCGAAAGTGCAACGTCGCTCATCCCCTCACAGTAGCTGCACCCCCGCCACTTCCCCCAGTTGTCACATATCGACCCAAAATCCCGATCTTGGGTCGATATGCGACAACTCGGGGGGGGGGGAGGGGGGAGGAGGTGGGGGACGGGGGTTAAGTGACGGAAGCCCGACCGGCGGACCGATCGGGCTTCTGACGGGTGGTGCGAGTTACTTGGCTGCGTCCTCGGTGGGAGCCTCCGCGGCGGCGGCTGGTGCCTCGTCGGCCGGAGCCTCGTCAGCGGCAGCATCCTCGGCCGGAGCCTCAGCGGTGACCTCGGTCTCCTCGACAGGCGTCTCCTCGACGGGCGCCTCTTCTGTGACATCCTCGGCCGGAGCTTCCTCGACGGGAGCGGCCTTCGGCTGCTTCGTGTCGGCCTTGGCCTTCGGCTGCGCGTTCACGGGCTCGAGAACGAGCTCGATCTGCACCATGGGAGCGTTGTCGCCCTTGCGGTAGCCGAGCTTGGTGATGCGGGTGTAACCACCCTGACGCAGCTCGACCAGCGGCGCGATCTCGGTGAAGAGCTCGTGGATGACGGTCTTGTCGTGGATCGTCGCGAGAGCGCGGCGACGTGCGTGCAGGTCACCCTTCTTCGCGAGGGTAACGAGCCGCTCGGCGACGGGACGCAGGCGCTTGGCCTTCGTCTCGGTCGTCTTGATGCTCTTGTGGGTGAACAGGGCAGCCGCGAGGTTCGCAAGCATGAGGCGCTCGTGCGCCGGTCCACCGCCGAGGCGGGGTCCCTTAGTTGGTGCAGCCATTAGTTAATCTCCAGTAATGAAAAGTCGCGAAAGCCGGACTTAGTTGGCGGTTTCGTCGTCGTCGTAGCCGCCGTAGAAGTGGGCGCCGTCGAAGCCGGGAACGGTGTCCTTCAGCGACAGGCCCATCTCGACCAGCTTGTCCTTGACCTCATCGACGGACTTCTGTCCGAAGTTGCGGATGTTCATGAGCTGGGTCTCCGAGAGGGCGACCAGTTCGCTGACGGTGTTGATGCCCTCGCGCTTGAGGCAGTTGTAGCTGCGCACGGAGAGGTCGAGGTCTTCGATCGGCATGCTCAGCTCGCTGGAGAGAACCGCATCGACCGGCGCGGGGCCGATCTCGATGCCCTCGGCGGCGGAGTTCAGCTCGCGGGCGAGACCGAACAGCTCGGTCAGGGTGCGACCGGCAGAAGCGATTGCGTCACGCGGGGTGATCGCCGACTTGGTCTCGACATCCACGACCAGGCGGTCGAAGTCGGTGCGCTCCCCGGCACGAGTGGCCTCGACGCGGTAGGTGACCTTGAGCACGGGCGAGTAGATCGAGTCGATCGGGATCTGGCCGGCTTCGCTGAACTCGCTGCGGTTCTGCGTCGCGGAGACGTAGCCACGGCCACGCTCGATGGTCAGCTCGAGCTCGAACTTGGCCTTGTCGTTCAGCGTCGCGATGACGAGCTCCGGGTTGTGGATCTCGACACCAGCGGGAGCCGAGATGTCTGCAGCGGTCACCTGGCCGGCGCCCTGCTTGCGCAGGTAGGCGGTGATCGGCTCGTCGTGCTCGCTCGAGACGACGAGGTTCTTGATGTTCAGGATGACCTCGGTGACGTCTTCCTTGACACCGGGGACGGTGCTGAACTCGTGCAGCACGCCATCGATGCGGATGCTGGTGACAGCTGCTCCGGGGATCGAGGAGAGCAGGGTGCGGCGAAGCGAGTTTCCCAGCGTGTAGCCGAAACCTGGCTCGAGGGGCTCGATCACGAACCGTGAACGGAATTCTGAGATGTTCTCTTCGGCAAGAGTGGGGCGCTGTGCAATGAGCACTGGGTATTCCTTTCGGCGAAGTGTCCGCTATATGACACTTGAGGGTTCGATCGGGTGGCTGGCCCGTCGTTTATTGAGTTGTGAAGTACGTGCTGCTGGTTGAGTAGCCGCCGAGGCACGAGGCGACGCATCGAAACTCGGTTTCGATACGCACTCTCCTTCGTCGAGAGCTACTCAACCAGCGGAGACTGGTTAGACTCGCCTGCGCTTCGGCGGACGGCATCCGTTGTGCGCCTGCGGCGTGACGTCGGAGATGACGCCGACCTCGAGCCCGGCTGCCTGAAGCGAACGGATCGCAGTCTCGCGGCCCGATCCCGGACCCTTGACGAAGACATCGACCTTCTTGACGCCGTGCTCCTGCGCCTGGCGCGCGGCAGACTCTGCCGAAAGCTGGGCCGCGAACGGCGTCGACTTGCGCGAACCCTTGAAACCGACCGTGCCGGATGAAGCCCAGCTCAGAACGGCACCGGACGGGTCGGTGATGGTGACGATGGTGTTGTTGAACGTCGACTTGATGTGGGCCTGGCCCACCGCGATGTTCTTCTTTTCCTTGCGGCGCGGCTTACGAGCGGCCGATTTTGGTGCTGCCATGGTGTTCTCCTAAAACCTGTATGGCGATACGAGCAGTGCTCGCTATCGGGCCTTCTTCTTGCCGGCTACGGTGCGCTTCGGGCCCTTGCGGGTACGAGCGTTGGTCTTGGTGCGCTGTCCGTGAACGGGCAGCCCGCGGCGGTGGCGAATGCCCTGGTAGCTGCCGATCTCGACCTTGCGGCGAATGTCGGCTGCAACCTCGCGGCGCAGGTCGCCCTCAACCTTGAAGTTGCCTTCGATGTAGTCGCGAAGGGCGATGAGCTGGTCGTCGGTGAGATCCTTCACGCGGATCTCGCCGCTGATCTCGGTGTCGGCGAGGGTTTTGAGGGCCCTCGTACGGCCAACACCGTAGATGTAAGTCAGTGCGACCTCAACGCGCTTGTCGCGCGGGATGTCTACGCCTGCTAGACGTGCCATGGTGGCTTCTCCTGAGAGTAAGTGGAGGTGTGGAGCGGCACCGGTGCCGAGGCCTCCACCCCGGGTGTCCCCTCTCGCGAGGATCTGGTGCTGCTGTTCTGTATTTACTTGTAGATCTGTATTTACTTGTAGATCTCGATACGCAGGCTGCGACTTCGTCGCGGCGCGCTACCGGATCCTGAACCTGCGGTTGATGCGACGTCGTCGCCTCAACCTTCGGCTCAGCCCTGACGCTGCTTGTGACGCGGGTTGCTCTTGCAGATCACCATGACGTTGCCGTGGCGACGAATCACGCGGCACTTCTCACAGATGGGCTTGACGCTGGGGTTGACCTTCATTGTGTTTCCTTTTCGCTGTCTTCGTACCTTCCCGTGGCGCGCTTTCGCGCGACATCCGGGTTGGCCGTTACTTTCCAGCCGACAGACGTTACTTGTAGCGGTAGACGATGCGGCCGCGGGTCAGGTCGTAAGGGCTCAGCTCTACGATCACGCGGTCCTCAGGGAGGATTCGGATGTAGTGCTGACGCATCTTGCCCGAGATGTGGGCGAGTACTCTGTGTCCGTTGGTCAGCTCAACGCGAAACATCGCGTTGGGCAGAGCTTCGACCACTGCACCTTCGATCTCGATGACACCGTCTTTTTTGGCCATTGCCTCTTCGTCGCTAAAATATTGTTGTTTGCTGGTCGTGCGTTGGATTGTGGTGCACGATCTCGACAAGCTCGATCACCGCGCGTTTGACGACACGGCGGCATGCAAATAGCAGGCCCAAAGCACCAAAGATCAAGCTTAGGTCATTCCGGTCTTTTTAACCAAGCTGGATGTAGACTCTCGCGTCTGCTGCGGGCGAACGCGTCGCGCAGCCCCTCACGCGATCGCAACGGGCACGATTCCGAACGGCGCGAGCCCGGCCGCACCGCCGTCGGTGGCCGTGAGCACCCAGATGCCGCCCGCGTGCACGGCGACCGAGTGCTCCCAGTGGGCGGCGTCGGTCGCGTCATCCGTCACAATCGTCCAGCCGTCGTCGAGTTCGTGGGTTTCGATCGTGCCCAGCGTGACCATCGGCTCGACCGCGACGACCAGCCCCGGCTTCACTGCCGGCTGCCGCCCGCGCACGCGATAGTTGAAGACGGGCGGGTCCTCATGCATCGAGCGACCGATGCCGTGGCCGGTGAAGTCTTCGATGATGCCGAAGTCGTCTCCGACAGAGTCGATCGCGTCTTCGACCGCCGCGCCGACATCCGCGAGGGTGGATGCGGTCGCCAGCGACGCAATGCCCGCCCAGAGTGACTTCTCGGTGGCGTTCGCGAGCCGCTGCCGCGAGGCGACCAGGGCCGCGCGGGTGCCGTCGGCGACGACAACGCTGAACGCGGCATCCCCGTTCCAGCCGTCGACCTCGGCGCCGCAGTCGATCGAGACGATGTCGCCGGCTTCGACGCGACGGTCGCCGGGAACCCCGTGCACGACCGCTTCATTGATGGACGCGCAGATCGTGTGGGAGTACCCGGGCTCCATGGCGAAGTTCGGCAGTCCTCCGCCGGCGAGGATGACGCGCTCGGCTATCGCATCCAGCTCGAGAGTAGAGACCCCCGGCACAATGGCGGCGCGAACCGCTGCGAGTGCCTGTGCCGTCAGCAGGCCAGGCGCAACCAGGGCGCGAAGCTCATCGGGCGACTTGTAGATGCCCCGCTTGCTCACCGTGCGACGGGAGCGATTTCGCGTGAGGCCAGCGCACTGGAGATGCGATCCGCCACGTCGTCGACCGGCCCGAGGGCGTCGATGTCGACCACGAGTCCGCGGTCTTTGTACACCGCCAGCAGGGGGGCCGTCTCGCGCTGGTACAGCGACTGGCGGTAGCGGATGGTCGCTTCGGTGTCGTCCGAGCGTCCCTCTTCGTGGGCGCGCTTCAGCAGTCGCTGGACAAGCTCGTCCGGGTCCGCGACCAGCTGGATGACAGCGTCGAGCGACGTGCCCTCCTGGGCGAGAAGGTCGTCGAGGAAGCGAAGCTGGTCGGTGGTACGCGGGTAGCCGTCGAGCAGGAAGCCGTCAGCGGCATCCGGCTCCTTCAGCCGGCCGGCGACCAGGTGGTTGGTCAGCGCATCCGGAACGAAGTCGCCCGCGTCGATGATCGCAGAAACCTGCGTACCGAGTTCGGTCTTGTTGGCGATGTTCGCGCGGAAGATGTCGCCGGTCGCGATGCTCGGGACGTGGAAGTGTTCGCTGAGCCGAGTGGACTGGGTCCCCTTACCAGCGCCGGGCGGGCCGACGATAAGGAGCCGGGTCAACGGAGCAGGCCCTCGTAGTGCCGCTGCTGGAGCTGCGAGTCGATCTGCTTGACCGTCTCGAGTCCGACGCCGACGATGATCAGGATGCTCGCGCCACCGAACGGGAAGTTCTGGTTTGCCTGCACCAGCACCAGCGCTATCAGCGGGATCAGCGCGATCAAACCGAGGTACAGCGATCCGGGCAGCGTCACGCGGGTCAGCACGTAGTCGAGGTACTCGGCGGTCGGCCGGCCGGCACGAATGCCGGGGATGAATCCGCCGTACTTCTTCATGTTGTCGGCGACCTCTTCGGGGTTGAAGGTGATCGCGACATAGAAGTAGGTGAACCCGACGATGAGCACGAAGTAGAGCGCCATGTACAGCGGGTGGTCGCCCTTGGTGAGGTTCTCGGTGATCCAGGTCACCCACGCGGCGGGCGCCTTGGTGCTGCCAGCGGCCGGCTGGTTGAACTGGGCGATGAGCGCCGGAAGGTACAGCAGCGACGACGCGAAGATGACGGGCACAACGCCGGCCATGTTCACCTTGATCGGGATGTATGTGTTGTTGCCGCCGTAGGTTCGACGACCGACCATGCGCTTTGCATACTGCACGGGGATGCGCCGCTGCGATTGTTCGACGAAGACGACAAGGCCCATGATGACGATTCCCATCAGGATCACCCCGATGAAGGTCTCCCAGCCGTGCGCCTGCTGGATGCCCCAGAGGGCGGTCGGGAAGGTCGCCGCGATCGACGTGAAGATGAGGAGCGACATGCCGTTGCCGATGCCGCGCTCGGTGATGAGCTCGCCCATCCACATGATCAGGCCGGTGCCGGCGGTCATCGTGATAACCATGAGCAGGATCGCGTACCACTGGTCATTGCTGATCAGCGACGTGCAGGCGGCCGAGTTGGCCGAGCTGCCGAACAGGGCGCCGCTGCGGGCGACGGTGATCAGGGTGGTCGACTGCAGCACGCCGAGCGCAATGGTGAGGTAGCGCGTGTACTGCGTCAGGCGAGCCTGGCCGGTCTGGCCCTCCTTGTAGAGGGTGTCGAAGTGCGGGATGACCACGCGCAGCAACTGCACGATGATCGACGCCGTGATGTACGGCATGATCCCTAGCGCGAAGATCGAAAGCTTCAGGAGTGCGCCACCGCTGAACAAGTTGACGAGGTCGTACAGGCCGCCGGTGTTCGAGTTGGCCGACAGGCAGGTCTGCACGTTGATGAAGTCGACGAACGGCGCGGGAATGAACGACCCGAGGCGGAAGATCGCCACGATGCCGAGAGTGAAGCCGATCTTCCTGCGAAGGTCAGGCGTGCGGAAGATTCGCGCGACAGCTCTGAACACAAGTCCTCCTGATTATCTGGCAACTTCGGCGGAGTGGAGCTCCCAGGGGAACTCCACTCAACCACAAGTTGACTTTCCGCCGCAGTGGCGGGACAGCGCTTGCGCGCAGGGTGTTACTTGACGGAACCGCCTGCTGCGACGATCTTCTGCTCTGCTGAGCCGGAGACCTTATCGACAGCGACGTTCAGCTTAACCGCAATGTCACCGTTTCCGAGAACCTTGACCTTCTCGTTGTTGCGCACTGCGCCCTTCGCAACGAGATCGGCAATGGTGACGTCTCCACCCTTGGGGTAGAGCTCGGCGAGCTTCTCGAGGTTCACAACCTGGTACTCGACGCGGAACGGGTTCTTGAACCCGCGCAGCTTCGGGGCACGCATGACCTGGTTCAGGTTTCCACCCTCGAGGCCGACGCGAACCTGGTAGCGAGCCTTGGTTCCCTTGGTTCCGCGACCGGCGGTCTTACCCTTCGAGCCTTCACCGCGTCCGACGCGGGTCTTTGCCTTCTTGGATCCCGCGGCCGGGCGAAGGTGGTGCACCTTCAGAACCTGGGGACGCGCGACGACATCGGCCTTCGGAGCCTTTGCCTTAGCGGGCGCCTTCGTTGACGACTTCGCGGCAGAAGCCGTGGTGTCATCCGACTTCGCAGCGGCCTTGGCCGGAGCCTTGTCGGCAGCGGCCTTGGCCGGAGCCTTCGCTGCGGCGGCCTTGGGGGCAGCAGCCTTCGCCGGAGCCTTGTCGGCGGCCGCCTTGGGAGCAGCCTTCGTGGCCGGAGCCTTGTCAGCGGCGGCCTTCTTGGGCGCTGCCGCCTTGGGGGCGGCATCCTTCTTCGGCGCAGCAGCCTTGGCTGCTGGCTTGGTCTCTTCAGCCATTAGTCAATCTCCTCGACCTTGACCAGGTGACGAACGGTGTTCACATAGCCACGGTTCTGGGCGTTGTCCTCACGAACAACAACATCGCGAATGCGGTGGAGCCCGAGGCTGCGAAGGGTGTCGCGCTGGTTCTGCTTCTCACTAATTTTGGACTTGATCTGGGTGATCTTCAGGCGCGAGGCCATCATGCACCTGCCTTTGCGGTGACAAGGGCGCTGCGCGCCTCTGCATCGGCACGCACCAGGCGGGCGGGAGCGACATCCTCGAACTCGAGGCCGCGGCGCGCGGCAACCGCGCGGGGCTCCTCGAGCTGCTTGAGCGCAGCGACCGTGGCGTGAACGATGTTGATCGTGTTCGACGAGCCGAGCGACTTGCTCAACACGTCGTGGATGCCGGCGCACTCGAGTACGGCGCGCACCGGGCCACCGGCGATAACACCGGTACCCGCGGCAGCGGGACGAAGGAGTACGACACCGGCAGCGGCCTCACCCTGCACCGGGTGCGGGATGGTTGCGCCGACGCGGGGAACGCGGAAGAAGTTCTTCTTCGCTTCCTCGACGCCCTTGGAGATGGCGAGAGGAACCTCACGGGCCTTGCCGTAGCCGACACCGACGAGTCCGTTGCCGTCTCCGACGATGACGAGGGCGGTGAAGCTGAAGCGACGACCACCCTTCACCACCTTGGAAACGCGGTTGATGGTGACGACGCGCTCGAGGAACTGGCTCTTTTCAGAGTCACGGCTTCCGCGCTGCTGGTTCGGGTTGCGCTCGCGTCCGCCACGGCGGGCCTCGCGAGGCTCGTTCGTGGTGTCCGTCGGCGGTGCGTCGACAACGGCCTCGGCAGCAACTGCCTCCGGCGTCACCGCAGCGTCAGGTACTTCAGCCACGTTCTGCTCCTTGTTGGTTTCGATGTCGCTCACAGGTCAAGACCACCTTCGCGAGCACCGTCGGCGATCGCAGCGACGCGTCCTGCGTACTTGCTGCCACCTCGGTCAAATACAACGGCATCCACGCCGGCCTTCTTGGCGCGCTCGGCGACAAGCTCGCCGACCCTGCGCGCCTTGGCGGTCTTATCGCCGTCGAAGGTGCGCAGGTCTGCCTCGAGGGTAGACGCCGACGCGAGGGTGAATCCCTTGCTGTCGTCGACGACCTGCACGAAGACGTGACGCGCTGAACGCGTGACGACCAGGCGCGGACGAAGCTCCGTGCCGATGACCTTCTTGCGAAGGCGGGCGTGGCGACGGCCCTTTGCGGCCGACTTGCTCTTGCCTCTAGTTCCGAGACCCATGATTACTTACCTGACTTTCCGGCCTTGCGGCGGACTACCTCGCCTGTGTAACGCACGCCCTTGCCCTTGTAGGGCTCTGGCTTGCGCAACTTACGGATGTTGGCGGCGACCTCGCCGACGGCCTGCTTGTCGATACCGCTCACGATGAGGCGGTTGTTGCCCTCAACGGTGAAGCTGATTCCGGCCGGCGGTGCGACGGTGATCGGGTGCGAGAAACCGAGCGCGAACGTGACGTTCTGCCCGTCGGCCGCAACGCGGTAACCGGTACCGACAACGTCGAGTCCCTTGGTGTAACCCTCGGTGACGCCGATGATCTGGTTGGCGATCAACGTGCGGGTCAGGCCGTGCAGCGAGCGCGATGCGCGCTCGTCGTCCGGACGAGTGACCAGCAGCTGGCCGTCGTCGAGCTTGACCTCGATCGGGCTCGCGACGGTGAGCGAAAGCTCGCCCTTCGGACCCTTGACGGTGACGGCAGAGCCATCAACCGTGACATCCACCCCGGCGGGGACTGGAATGGGAAGCCTTCCAATACGCGACATGACCGGTTACCACACGTAGGCGAGGACTTCCCCACCCACGCCCTTCTTGCTTGCCTGGCGGTCCGTGAGGAGGCCAGATGAGGTCGACAGGATGGCGACGCCGAGTCCACCGAACACCGTGGGGATCTCGGTCGACTTCGCGTAAACGCGAAGCCCGGGCTTCGAAACGCGCTTGATGCCCACGATGGAGCGCTCACGGTTCGGGCCGTACTTGAGGTCGATGGTCAGGGTCTGGCCGACGCGTGCGTCTTCGATCTTCCAGCCGGCGATGAAGCCTTCCTTCTGGAGAATCTCAGCGATGTGCGACTTGAGCTTGGAACTCGGCAGCGACACCGTTTCGTGGTACGCCGAGTTCGCATTGCGCAGTCTGGTCAGCAGGTCTGCGACCGGATCTGTCATTGTCATTGCGGTTGTTTCCTTGTCTCGTCTGGTTTCGGCATCCGCCAGCTCCTCAAGAGCACGATCCGGATGCCGACCTGGTCGATCGGTACTGCGTGGGTTAGGAAGGCGTGTTCTCGGCGTTCCGGAACGGGAAGCCGAGCGCCTTGAGCAGCGCGCGACCCTCGTCGTCGGTACGGGCCGTGGTGACGACGGTGATGTCGAAACCGCGAACGCGATCGATCTTGTCCTGGTCGATCTCATGGAACATCGACTGCTCCGTGAGGCCGAACGTGTAGTTGCCGTGGCCGTCGAACTGCTTGTCCGACAGGCCGCGGAAGTCGCGGATGCGAGGAAGTGCAAGAGACAGCAGGCGGTCGAGGAACTCCCAGGCGCGGTCACCGCGAAGGGTGACGTGTGCGCCGATCGGCTGGCCTTCGCGCAGCTTGAACTGCGCGATCGACTTGCGGGCGTTCGTGACCTGGGGCTTCTGGCCGGTGATGGCCGTGAGGTCCTTCACCGCGCCGTCGATGATCTTGCCATCGCGTGCGGCCTCGCCGACACCCGTGTTGACGACGATCTTCACGAGTCCGGGCACCTGGTGCACGTTCGTGAAGTTGAAGTCCTTCTTGAGCTGGGCGGAGATCTCATTGCGGTACTTCTGCTTGAGGCGCGGCTGCACCTTGACAGCCTGCGCGGCAGTGGTTGTGTCACTCATTAGAGCTTTTCACCTGACTTCTTGGCGTAGCGAACACGAACGGTCTTCTTGACGCCGTCCTTCTCCACTACCTCCTCGCGGAAACCGACGCGAGTCGGCTTCTTGGACTTGGGGTCGATCAGTGACACGTTCGAGATGTGGATGGGCGCCTCGTGCGTTTCGATGCCACCGGTCTTGGTGCCGCGCTGGGTCTGGCCGACGCGAACGTGCTTGGTGACGAAGTTGACACCCTCCACGATCACGCGGTTCTTCTCCTGCTGCACCTCGATGACGCGACCCTGCTTGCCACGGCTTCCGCCACGGGCCTGGGTCGGTCCGGTGATGACCTGAACCAGGTCACCCTTCTTGATGATGTTTGCCATGACTAAATGACCTCCGGTGCCAGCGAGATGATCTTCATGAACTTCTTGTCGCGAAGTTCGCGGCCAACCGGGCCGAAGATACGGGTACCGCGGGGGTCACCGTCGCTCTTGAGGATCACTGCGGCGTTCTCGTCGAACTTGATGTACGAGCCATCCGCGCGACGGGTCTCCTTCTTGGTGCGCACGATGACAGCCTTGACGACGTCACCCTTCTTGACGTTGCCGCCCGGAATTGCGTCCTTCACCGTGGCGACGATGACGTCACCGAGACCCGCGTAGCGACGGCCGGAGCCACCGAGTACGCGAATGGTCAGAATCTCCTTGGCGCCGGTGTTATCGGCGACCTTGAGTCGGGATTCCTGCTGAATCATTGTTTTCTCCTGCTACTCAAGCAAGCGCGAGGCTTACTTGGCCTTCTCGAGGATCTCGACGAGGCGCCAGCGCTTCGTTGCCGAAAGCGGACGGGTCTCCGTGATGACGACCAGGTCGCCGACGCCGGCGGAGTTCGCCTCGTCGTGCGCCTTGACCTTGGAGGTGCGACGGATGACCTTGCCGTACAGCGGGTGCTTGACGCGGTCCTCGACCTCGACGACGACGGTCTTATCCATCTTGTCGCTGGTCACGTATCCGCGACGAAGCTTGCGGTAGCCGCGAGCATTCTCGTCTTTGACGTCGTGCGAGACGGGCGTTACGCCAGCCTCAGCTTTTGCCTGAGCCATTACTTGGCCTCCTCGGTGGTTGTGTCTGCCGAGGTCTCGTCAGCCTTCTTCGTGGTCTTGCGCGGAGCCTTGGCCGGAGCCTCGACAGCGACCGGCGTGGCACGGATGCCCAGCTCACGCTCGCGGAGGACCGTGTAGATACGAGCGATGTCGCGCTTGACAGCGCGCAGTCGCCCGTGGCTCTCGAGCTGGCCGGTGGCCGACTGGAAGCGCAGGTTGAACAGCTCTTCCTTTGCCTTCTTCAGCTCGTCGACGAGACGCTCGTCTTCGAATGTGTCGAGCTCGGTGGGGCTGAGCTCCTTGGAACCGATCGCCATTATGCGTCGCCCTCCTCGCGCTTGATGATGCGTGCCTTGAGGGGCAGCTTGTGAATTGCACGGGTGAGTGCCTCGCGAGCGATGGGCTCGGAGACGCCA
The DNA here is from genome assembly GCA_025464095.1 of Glaciihabitans sp. Classification (GTDB taxonomy): domain Bacteria; phylum Actinomycetota; class Actinomycetes; order Actinomycetales; family Microbacteriaceae; genus RYN-84. The sequence continues at coordinate 20,587 of JAODMF010000017.1, read as the reverse complement.
CTGAGCTCAAAGAGCACGCGTCCCGGCTTGACGTTCGCGATCCACCACTCCGGTGAACCCTTACCGGAACCCATGCGGGTTTCGGCCGGCTTCTTGGTGAGCGGGCGGTCAGGGTAGATGTTGATCCACACCTTTCCACCACGCTTGATGTGGCGGGTCATCGCGATACGAGCAGCCTCGATCTGGCGGTTGGTCACGTACGCGGGAGTGATGGCCTGGATGCCGTACTCACCAAACGAAACCTTCGTGCCACCAGTCGCCTGGCCGGAACGGCCGGGGTGGTGCTGCTTGCGGTGCTTTACCTTGCGGGGAATCAACATGGTTACGCCTCAACTCCTGCTGCAGCGGGTGCTGCTGCTTCTGCACGCGGAGCACGACGCGGACGGTCGCCATCGCGGCCACCACCATCACGGCGCTCCGGGCGCGACGACTTCTGGGTTGCCTGCTCGCGAGCAAGCTCCTTGTTCGTGATGTCGCCCTTGTAAATCCAGACCTTCACGCCGATGCGGCCGAAGGTGGTCTTTGCCTCGTAGAAGCCGTAGTCGATGTTCGCGCGAAGGGTGTGCAGCGGCACGCGACCCTCACGGTAGAACTCCGAGCGGCTCATCTCGGCGCCGCCGAGGCGGCCGGAAACCTGGATACGAACACCCTTGACCGTGGGGGTGCGCTGGGCGCCCTGCAGGCCCTTGCGCATCGCACGGCGGAACGCCACACGAGCGCTGAGCTGCTCGGCGATGCCCTGCGCAACAAGCTGTGCCTCGGCCTCGGGGTTCTTGACCTCGAGGATGTTCAGCTGGATCTGCTTGCCCGAGAGCTTCTCGAGGTCGGTGCGAATGCGCTCCGCCTCGGCGCCACGACGACCGATCACAATGCCCGGACGGGCGGTGTGGATGTCGACGCGAACGCGGTCACGGGTGCGCTCGATCTCGATGCGTGCCACTCCGGCACGGTCAAGCGAGGTCTTGAGCAGGTTGCGGATCTTGACGTCCTCGGCGACGAAGTCGCTGTAACGCTGGCCGACCTTCGTGCTGTCCGAGAACCAACGAGACACGTGGTCGGTGGTGATTCCCAGACGGAAGCCGTAGGGATTTACTTTCTGGCCCATTACTTCTTTCCTGCCTTAGTACCGGTAGTCGAGCTCGCTGCCTCAGCGACCTCGTCTGGCGTTGCCAGGACGATCGTGATGTGGCTGGTGCGCTTCAGGATCTGGAAGGCGCGACCCTGTGCACGCGGCTGGAACCGCTTCAGGGTCGTTCCCTCGTCAACGAAGGCCCGCGAAACGAACAGGTCCTGCTCGTCGAGGTAGGTGTTGGCGGCATCCGCTTTGACTCGCGCGTTGGCGATGGCGGACGCAACCAGCTTGTACACGGGCTCGCTCGCACCCTGGGGTGCGAACTTCAAAATCGCCAGTGCTTCGGTTGCCTGCTTGCCGCGGATCATGTTGACGACACGACGAGCTTTTGTGGCGGTGACGCGAATGTGCTTCACGCGAGCGATGGATTCAACCATTTCTCTTCCTCCTTACCGTCCCCGCGTTAGCGGCGACGACCCTTCTTGTCGTCCTTCTCGTGTCCACGGAAGGTGCGGGTGGGCGAAAACTCGCCGAGCTTGTGGCCCACCATGGTCTCGGTGATGAACACCGGGATGTGCTTGCGACCGTCGTGCACTGCGATGGTGTGACCCAGCATTGCCGGGATGATCATCGAGCGACGCGACCAGGTCTTGATCACGTTCTTGCTGCTGGCCTCATTGGCGACGACAACCTTGCGAAGCAGGTGCTCGTCGACGAAGGGGCCCTTCTTCAGACTGCGTGGCATCTTCTTGACTCCTACTTACGCTTCTTGCCGACGTTGCGTCGACGAACAATGAGAGCATCGCTTTCAAGCTTGCGCTTGCGCGTGCGGCCTTCCTTCTGGCCCCAGGGGCTGACCGGGTGACGTCCACCGGAGGTCTTGCCCTCACCACCACCGTGCGGGTGGTCGACCGGGTTCATGGCGACACCACGAACGGTCGGGCGAACGCCCTTCCAGCGCATGCGGCCGGCCTTGCCCCAGTTGATGTTCGACTGCTCGGCGTTGCCGACCTCGCCGATGGTTGCGCGGCAGCGGGCATCCACGTTGCGGATTTCGCCGGACGGCAGGCGGAGCTGCGCGTACGGGCCATCCTTGGCAACGAGACGAACGGATGCGCCAGCCGAGCGGGCCATCTTCGCACCGCCACCGGGCTTGAGCTCGATCGCGTGGATGACGGTACCAACGGGGATGTTGCGCAGCGGCAGGTTGTTGCCCGGCTTGATGTCGGCCGAGGCGCCCGACTCCACGATGTCGCCCTGGTTGAGCTTGTTCGGAGCGATGATGTATCGCTTCGTTCCATCGACGAAGTGCAGCAGCGCGATGCGCGCCGTGCGGTTCGGGTCGTACTCGATCTCGGCAACGCGGGCGTTGACGCCATCCTTGTCATTGCGCTTGAAGTCGATCACGCGGTACTGGCGCTTGTGGCCACCACCGATGTGACGCGTCGTGATGCGGCCTGCGTTGTTACGACCACCGGTCTTCGGCAGCGGGCGCAGCAGGGACTTCTCCGGAGTCGAACGCGTGATCTCGGTGAAGTCTGCAACCGAGGAACCACGACGACCGGGAGTCGTTGGCTTGTACTTACGAATAGGCATGTTGTTTTCCCTTGCCCCTAGCCGACAGCGGTGAAGATGTCGATGGTGCCGGACTTGAGCGTGACGATGGCGCGCTTGGTGTTCTTGCGCTTGCCGATCCCGAACTTCGTGCGGGTGGCCTTGCCGGTGCGGTTGAGCGTGTTGACCGAGTTGACCTTCACGTTGAAGATCTTCTCGACCGCCAGCTTGATCTCCGTCTTGTTGGCACGGGGGTCAACCACGAAGGTGTACTTGCCGTCGTCGATCAGGCTGTAGCTCTTCTCGGAGACGACGGGCGCGATGATGATGTCGCGCGGGTCCTTGTTGACAGCGGTCATGCGCTTGCCTCCTCGGTGGCTGAGCTTGCCGACTTTGACTTGGATGCGACGAAGGATTCGAACGCCGACTTCGTGAATACGATGTCGTCGCTGATCAGAACGTCGTACGCGTTCAGCTGGTCAAAGGCCAGAACGTGAACGGTGTCGAGGTTGCGAACGCTCTTGTGCGAGACGGTGTCGTCGCGCTCGAGAACGATCAGCACGTGCTTGCTCGACGCGATTCCGTCGAGCAGGCTGACGACTGACTTGGTCGAGGGAGCCTCGCCAAGGGAGAGCGACTCGACAACGTGCAGGCGGCCGCCGCGAGCGCGGTCCGAGAGAGCGCCGAGCAGGGCTGCGGCAATCATCTTCTTCGGGGTGCGCTGCGAGTAGTCACGCGGGTGTGGCCCGTGGACGATTCCACCGCCGGTCATCTGGGGTGCGCGGATCGAGCCCTGGCGAGCGCGACCTGTGCCCTTCTGCTTGAACGGCTTGCGGCCGGCACCAGACACTTCGCCGCGGCGAAGCGTGTTGTGTGTGCCCTGGCGTGCGGCAGCGAGCTGCGCGACGACGACCTGGTGGATGAGCGGGACGTTGGTCTGAACGTCGAACAGTTCGGCGGGGAGCTCTACGCTTCCGGCCTTCTTGCCCTGGACGTCAACCACATCAAGTGAGGTAGCCATGAGTAACTACGCTCCCTTCACTGCGTTGCGGACGAAGACGATGCGGCCGCGAGCGCCGGGAACTGCGCCCTTGACGAGCAGCAGACCCTTCTCAGCGTCGATCGAGTGGATCTTGAGGTTGAGCACCGTTACCCGGTCGCCACCCATGCGGCCCGCCATGCGCATGCCCTTGAAGACACGGCTGGGGGTCGAGGAGGCGCCGATCGAGCCCGGCTTGCGGTGGTTGCGGTGCGAACCGTGGCTGGACGAGACGCCCTTGAAGTTGTGGCGCTTCATGACGCCGGCGAAGCCCTTGCCCTTGCTGGTGCCGACGACATCCACGAACTGGCCGGCCTCGAAGATCTCGGCGGTCAGTTCCTGGCCGAGCGAGTACTCGGCAGCATCCGGCGTGCGCACCTCGGTGAGGTGGCGGCGCGGCGTGACGCCGGCCTTGTCGAAGTGGCCCGTGAGCGGCTTCGTGACCTTGCGCGGGTCGATGGCGCCGTAGGCGATCTGCACGGCCGTGTAGCCGTCGACTTCCTGCGAGCGCAGCTGGGTGACGACGTTGGTCGAGACCTCGACGACGGTCACGGGGATGAGCTTGTTGTTCTCGTCCCAGACCTGGGTCATACCGAGCTTCTTGCCGAGAAGGCCCTTGGTGGTTTTGGTGCTAGCCATCAGATGCCTCCTTAGAGCTTGATCTCGATGTTGACGTCGGCAGGCAGGTCGAGACGCATGAGCGAATCGACGGCCTTGGGCGTCGGGTCAATGATGTCGATCAGACGCTTGTGGGTGCGCTTCTCGAAGTGCTCGCGGCTGTCCTTGTACTTGTGAGGCGAACGGATCACGACGATCACGTTCTTCTCAGTGGGCAGCGGCACGGGGCCGACCACGGTTGCACCCGCGCGGGTGACCGTGTCAACGATCTTGCGCGCTGAGCTGTCGATGACCTCGTGGTCATACGACTTAAGTCGAATGCGGATCTTTTGTCCCGCCATGTCTGACTCTCTCTCTTCTGAAACGGAGCGCATCCATTCGGATGCCAACGCTGCGCAAGGCTCTGCCTTTTCGGGTAGAGCTGCTGACGCACCACTGTTTATCTGTCAAATTTTTTGGATTACCACCCATTCCCGCGCACAGCAGGACTGCACACGACGCAGGCGTAACCGACGTCGATTGGGAGGGGTTGAGCTGTGTTCTGCCACCCGCGGCCTAAGCAACAATCCCTGAGAGATCGGCCTATGCACTGCCTGGTGGTGATCCGCACGCCCGAGGGCCGCGGAATGTTGAACTAGACGAGTTTGCCACACACTGGGCATTGCTGCAACCCGGGCGTGTCGCGTGGGCGCGTCGCGATTTCTTTTTGCCCACCGTAACCTTTTCGCGGTCCGTATCGATTACGAGAAAGACGCCACAGTGCGGCGTCGCCATCGATTACTTAGACACGCAGGAGTTACTCGCATGCCACTGTTTACCGCCACCCTTTCCGGCAAGGTCGCGATCGCCGCGATCGCCCTGGGAACCCTTGCAACCGGGGGCACGGTCGCCGCAGCGGCGACCGGCAGCCTGCCGTCCGCGCTCCAGTCCAGCGCCCACGTGCTCCTCGGTGCTCCCGCGCCGACGGGAGAGACAAGCGATCCCACCGCGGAGCCGACGGCGGATCCCACCGAGACGCCCACGCCGACCGATTCGCCCACCCCGACCGCAACGCCGGCGCCGAACGGGCCCGATGCCACGGGGCCAGCAGCGTTCGGGCTGTGCAACGCGTTTACGAAGGGCGGCCTGAACTCGACGTCGACCGCGTACGCCTCGCTCGCCATCGCTGCCGGCGGAGCCGCGAACATCACCACCTACTGCGCGACCGTGCCGGCCCATGGCAAGCCGGTGGCGACCACGCCCACGACGCACGGTAAGTCCGGCCTGGCGCACGTGCCGAGCGTCCACGTCAAGCCGACGCACCCGGTCCACCCGATCCACCCGGCGCCCAAGCCGTAGGTTCGACGGACGACGGGGCGGGCGACCGCATGGCGGCCTCACCCGCCCCGTCGCTGGTTCGAGGTGCTGGTAGTCGATACTTGACCAACCGGCAGACACACGAAGGCAACGAATGGATTCTCTCAGCGATGGGTCGATCCTGTCGTGCGGTGACAACGTGTCCCAATTGCTCGCTCTCGCCTACACCTCCCTTTCCGGCCGCGTCTTCGGCTACGTCCGTTCGCGCGGGGTCGATGATCCGGAAGCCATCACGCACGATGTGTTCCTGGCGCTGCATCCCTTGCTGAAGGACCTCACCGGTGGCGCCAGGGGACTGCGAACGCTGGTCTTCTCCATTGCACATGCCCGAACCGTCGACCAACTCCGAATCCAATCGAGAACAACGATGACAGTCAGCTACGAACCCGAGCTCGACCGGCGCTCCTCCCCGCCCGTCGATGAGGTCGCGTTCCTCGCGGAGCACTCCCCCGACGCCCTGGGCCTGCTCGCCCAACTCGTGGATGACCAGCGGGAAGTGCTGCGGCTTCGAGTAATCGCTGACCTTTCCATCGAGCAGACGGCAGGCATCATGGAACGCTCGCCCGGAGCGATTAAGCAACTGCAGCACAGGGCCCTTTCGAACCTTCGCGCGCGGCTTGCCCAGACGGCGGGAGAAAGAGAATGACCCGCCCCGATCAGTTTGATGAGCTGCTGCAGGATGTCGAGGCCGATGCCCGGCCGGCCGTTGGTGAATTCCTTCTCGCGCTGCGCGACACCGTGCCCACGAAGCCGATCACGCCATCCGCCGAACTCGCCCGGCTCATGCAATCCGAGCCTCGGCCGATCGCACCCCTGCGACACCTCCGCACGCCGCTCGTCGTGCTGGCGGTCCTCGTTGCCGCCGGGACCGGAGTGGGCGCGGCCGCCGCGGCCAGTCCGGAATTCCGGGCCGGCGCGGCGCAGGTCTTCAGTGGGCTCGTCGGCGGGTCGGCACCGTCCGGAGCCAGGCCAGTCCCAAAGACTCCTCCCGCACTCGCGACCTCCGGACCGCATCCGACGGCGACGCCGGTTCCGACGCCGACGCCGCAGGTACCCGGGCGCAGCCAGCACGGCGGGGAGGGGCGCGGCATCCCCCAGAAGCCGGCAGTACCCGGGCACCAGCCAACCGAGCATCCGCAACCCGGCGGCAAGTCCGCGAACGCGCCCGGGCACTCGGGATTGCCACACGTTCCCGCGCCGCGGAAGCCCTGACGGCTCGATGGGGCAGCAGCTACTCGTAGAGCATGGCCCGCAGTTCTGACTCCGCCGAGTTCAGGCGCTCCGGATTGAGCGTGCGTCCCTGGGCGAAGTAGTCGACCACCCGCGGGTCGACGTAGCTGCTCTTCGCGATCGCCGGCGTATTTCCCAGTACCGCGGATGCATCGCGCATCGCCTGCGCGAGCGCCTTCGCTCGCTGCGACTTCGTCGTCGCGGGACCGTGCCGGGCGAGGCTGGCCGCAGCGGCGAGGGTGCCGTGCAGGGTGCGGAAATCCTTCGCCGTGAAGTCGCCGCCGGTGCGCTCGCGCACGTACGCGTTGATCTCCGCCGCATCCACCGGATGCCAGCCCTGCTCATCGCGGAAGGCCAGCAGGTGCGCGGTCGGCCCCCGTCGCTTGAGCGCCCGCACGACACGTGCCAGGTCGGGGTCGGTGATGTCGCTTTCCCAGGCCTGCCCGCTCTTTGCGGGAAATTTCAGCTCGACCGTGTCACCCCTCACCGTCACGTGCGCGCACAGCAGGGTGGTCAGCCCGAAGCTGCCGTGCTGGTCAGCGTAGCGCTCGGAGCCGATGCGGAGGCTGCCGGTGTCGAGCATCCGAAAGCCGGTGGCGAGCGCCCGGAGCCTCGTCGGGCCGTCGCTGCGAAGGTCGATGGTCACCTGGCGGCGAGCTGTCGGCAACGACTCGGCGAGGGCGAGCGCGCGGTCGTACTTGATGCGGTCTTTCTGTTCGCGCCAGGTCGGGTGATAGATGTACTGGCGGCGGCCGGCAGCATCCACCCCGGTCGCCTGGATGTGGCCGTTCGGGTACGGGGAGATCCACACGTCGGTCCAGGCCGGGGGGATCGCCAGCGCTTCAATGCGCCGGCGCAGCTCGGAATCCTGAACGGGATGCCCCGCCGCGTCGCGATAGGAGAACCCGCGGCCGGCGCGCACGCGCCTCAATCCCGCGCTGGCGGTATCGCTACGGCGCAGTCGGGTCACACCCTCCAGTGTGCGGCGCGCGCCCCGCCCCGCGCACCCCCTTGCGCCCCGCCCTCGCCCTCGCCCTCGCCCCCCGCCCCCGCCCTCGCACGAATGTTCCCGCCCGACACGAGTGTTCCGCGGCGCCGCGGAACACTTGCTCGAAACGGGAACACTCACCAGCGGAGGCCCATCGGGAGCCCCGCTCCTGCGAGCTTGGTCCGCAGGCGGGACGGGTTCACCGCCACCTCCCACCGCCACCGCGTGAACCCCCGACCAGTCGCGCGGAACCTGTCCTCGCGGATCTTCTCATCCAGCACCACCTGGTCGGCAGTTCTTCCCGCGCGGAAGGACGGCACCAGGTACTTCGAGTCACCGTCGGATTCACCAATGACGTTTTGGACCGGCCAGTAGAAGTCGCAGTCGCCGATGAACCCTTCCCCGTCGTAGAAAGACCTCTGGAGTTCGGGCCGCGGAGCTCCGATGACCCGCATGTTCACCCTGCTGACCGATTCCAGTGGTGACTCCGAGCGAGTTTCGGCGAAGGCGAGCACCGCCCGGCTTCGCGAGTGCGCCCTCATTGGTTGTGCGCGTTCCCACGCCTCTTCGAGTTCCGCTCTTGTGACCATCGGGGGAGTCCGGCCAAACCGATCAACGAGCAGCGCGCGGTCGGCGACGGTCACCGCGGAAAGGAAGCGCGCCGTGGCGGCGATATCCAACACCGTCCGGGCCACGGTGGTGACCAAATGACCGCCGTACTCGACGACGTCCGCGTCGTCGAGTCGAGCGGAATGGCGCACAACATCATTGCGGCTCCGGGTACCTAGCGATGGGCTGATTGTGGTGTGCACCAGGTCATCCCATCGGTCGATGTTCGGCAGGCCCCAAAAGGCGGCGGCGGTCCAATGGGACAGCACGACACCCGTGCGTCGGGTTGCGGCAATGCCCACAACCCTCGCGAGATAACGTTCCCTCGGCGTGAAGTTAGCCCACAAATCGGGGGCTATGTAGACCCCGCGCGAGGTGCGATGAAGCGTGCCAGCCGCCGCCGCTCTGGCCATATTCCGTCGGAAGTGATCCGCATTGAAGGCGTTGTTGGCAAAGATCAGGTCGCTGGTTGAGGGAATCACCCCTGCATCCTGCGGCGTTCGTGATCGCCCGGCGGTCATCCGGATGGGATGTGTGCACGCGACGGTCGCTCGGTTGGGTGTGAAGCGCGAGAGCGAATGTTCCGGTTCGGCTCGAGTGTTCCCGGGCGCCGCGGAACTCTTGTCGCGCAGGGGAACATTTGCCGGCGCACGCGGGGCGGGCGGGGGGCGGGGGGCGGGCGCGGGGCGGGGGGCGGGGGTCAGGCGGGGAGGAGGGCGCCGTCGGCCAGGCGGATGGTCGAGTCGGCGATGGCCTGCAGGCTGGGGTCGTGCGTGGAGATGATCGCGGTCATTCCCTCCGCGTGCACCACCTCGCGCAGCAGCGCCATCACTGTCGCACCGGTTTCGGCATCGAGTTGTCCGGTCGGCTCATCCGCGATCAGCAGCCGCGGCGAGTTCGCCAGCGCACGCGCGATGGCAACGCGCTGCTGCTGCCCTCCCGAGAGCTCGCCGGGCCGCTGGGCGGCGTGCTGGGTGAGTCCGACGAGTTCCAGCAGGTGGGCAACGCGCGCCTCGCGCTCCGCGTGGCCGACCTTGCGCAGCCGCAGCGTCAGCCCCACGTTCTCCGCCGCGGAGAGCATCGGCACCAGCCCGAACGTCTGGAACACGAAGGCGATCTCATCCCGGCGAAGCGCCGTGCGGGCCGCCTCATCGAGCGCCGTCACCTCGGTTCCGTTTACCGTGGCGCGCCCGGATGTCGGCCGGTCGAGTCCACCCAGGCAATTGAGCAACGTGGTCTTTCCCGATCCCGAGCGACCGACCAGCGCCACAAGAGAACCCGTCGCGACCGTGAACGACACATCCCTCAGCGCGTGCACCTCGGCAGCGGCGGATCCGTAGGTGCGAATCAGGTTCTCCACAACGACCATCGGTTCGCCCTGCTGCAGCGTCATGACTTGTCCTCGGTGGCGGCTCGCTTCGATGCAACGGCCGCCCGGGCATCCGGCCAGATGCCCACGTGGTCCTGCTCGAGTTCGAGACGCACGCGGTCGCGCAGGCCGAGGGTCGAGCGGAAGTCCGCCGGCAGCTGCAGGCGCCCGGCGCGATCGAGGACCGCGTACTCCTCGGCGATCACCGAGGATGCCCCGAACTCATCGATCGCGGTGCGCCGGAACACCTCTGAAGCGGTGCGCCCGTCCCGGATGGCCACCGTTCGCTGCACCTGGCCGGCTACCTCTGCGTCGTGCGTCACGATGACGACCGTGGTTCCGAGCTCTGTGTTCGCGCGACGCAGTGCGGCGAAGACTTCCTCGCTGGTGGCGGCATCCAGTTCGCCGGTCGGTTCGTCGGCGAAGAGGACCTCCGGGTGATTCGCCAACGCGACCGCGATCGACACCCTCTGCTGCTCCCCCCCGGAAAGTTCGCCCGGGCGACGAGTTGCCTTGTCTCCCATGCCGAGTGAGCCCAGCAGGTCGCGCGCTCGTCGCGCGCGGGTCCGGGGTCGCACGCCAGCGAAGGCCATGGGCAGGGCGACGTTCTCCATCGCGCTCAGGTAGGGCAGCAGGTTCCGTGCGGTCTGCTGCCAGATGAACCCGACAGCGCTGCGGCGGTAGGTGAGTCGATCCGCGGCTGTGAGGGAGAGGAGGTCCCACCCGCCGACGCGCGCGCGGCCGGCGGTGGGGGCATCCAGTCCCGACAGGACGTTCAGGAGGGTCGATTTGCCCGACCCGGATGCGCCAATGATGGCGATCATCTCGCCAGGGTCGACCAGCAGGTCGAGACCCTGCAGTGCCTGCACCTCGATGCCCTCGACCTGATAGATGCGCACGACGTTGTCGCACACGATGAGGGCGTTCGCCCCGTACTCGGCCTTCCGGCTCGCAGGCGCCTGCTGCGTCGTGTTCGTCATACCGTTTCTCCCACTCGTAGTACATCACTCAGTCGATCTCGCCGGTGCAGCACGACTTCCGCGAGCGCCGCCAACAGCAGCGACCCGACCGTGGCTCCCAGCAGCCCGAGGATCAGGATCGGCGACACGGTCGCCCGCGGCGGCCCCATTCCCCCGGTCAGGTTCTGCAGCCCCAGCGCGGGCGTGAGCACAACCACGAGGGTGACAGCGGATGCGACCCCCGCGACCAGCGCTCCCAGTACGGTCGGAGCCAGCTCGGCAAGCGCGAGCCACCATCCCACACGCGGCGGCGCGCCCAGGGTTCGCAGCAGCGAGACCGATCGGACTCGGTCACGCGAACTCGCCACCACGGTCGCCAGCAGTGCGATGAGGGCGAGAAGGGCAACCGCGGCCGTTGCCAGCAGCACCGTGAGCTGCACGCCGTTCACGAGGGCCTGGTGACGACGCGCATCCAGCCACGTGGCGCGGTCGTCGACCTGCGTGCTGGTGAAGCCCTGCGTTGCGACCGCCGCGGCGGATCCCGGTCCAACGGCCAGCAGCGTGTTCGCCAGGATCGGCTTTGGCGTCCGCTCGGACAGCATGACCAGGTCGACGTAGACGAATGGCCCGCTCAGGTAGCCGACGGGCCCACGAAGGTGCGTCGTGCCGACCACCTTCAGCGGGAAGTCTTCGCCCTCGATCGTCGCGGACAAATCCTTGGTGACGATGATCCGGGCCAGTTCATCGTCGACGACGATCGGGATGGCATCCGACGTCGTGTTGTCGGTGGTCGCCAGCCGTCCCAGCGAACGCGCCCCCTCCGTCGCGCCGACGCCGGAATCCGCCTGGGTGCGCGGCAGCGTGTCCACCAGGTGCGGGTAATACTTGTCGATCGCCAGGATCGTCACCAGCTTTCCGGTCGTGCCGAGCGACAGCTGCACCTGGGGGATAACCCGATCGGATGCCGCGGCGCTGACCCCGGGCGCGGCCGCCACCCTCTCCGGCTGGCCGGATACGACTCGCCCGTGCACCCGGGCGTCGCCCCCGATACGACTCCAGGACGCATCCACCTGCCCGGACAGCACCGTTTCGGTCAGCAGCCCGCCCGTCACCGTGATTGCGACAGCGAGCGACAGCGACAGCAGCGGGAGCACGGCCACCGATTTCTCCGCGCGCACGGCACTTACCAGCCCCATCGCGCCTCGGGAGCGACGGGCAATCCGTCCGAACAACCGGACGGGCCAGCGATACAGGCGCAGCACGACCACCGTCACAGCGATGGCGAAGAGCAGCGGTGCGGCGGCGAGAAGCGGGTCGACCTGGTCTGTGGATGTCTGCAGGAGCCCTCGGGTTGCCAGAGAGACGACCGCCGCGGCGGCCAGGGCAATGAGGGTGACCTCCACGGCGATGCGGCGACTATTCGCATTTGCCACGAGTTGTTGCCGGTCTCGCCGGTTCGCGGGAGCGCGTCGCCCTGCCCACAGCCCCCGAGTGGACAGCACGGCCTGCGCGGGCGCCGCCAGGATCGCGGCGGCGAGCACGGCGATCACCGGCACCATGCTGACGATCGGTCCCGGTTGCAGCATCAGCCCGACAACGGCGCCGAGGGCAGCGCCCACCAATCCGGTGGCAAGGGACTCGATCAGCGCACGAAGAGCAATGGATGCCAGCGTCGCACCGCGCGCGCGTTCCAGCGCCACTTCCCCGGCCCGCCGCAAGGCGAGTAGTCGTGCGACCAGAAGGAGCACCGCGGCCGCGACCCCGAGTAGCCCAGCGACCATCATCAGCATTTGCGCCAGCGACGCGCGCGACTGCGCCGGGAAGTTCCCGAGCGCCGTCGCGAACTCTGAACGGGCCTCGATGGTGAAGCTCGTTCCCGCGACGAGCGCCGCGGGATTGGCCTGCAGACCCTGCGATTCCGCCGCGACACTGGCCAGGAGTGCGCTGGTGAACTTGTTCGGGTCCAGCCGCACCGAGATGGTGCCGCTGAAGGGGTCCTGGTAACTGCGCGATGCCTCCGTGATCCCCTCCGGCGACGCGAGCACGGTCACCGAGGATGCCCCACCGGCGAGCACTGTCGGATCCCAGACCTCGGCGAGTTGATTCCAGCGGCCGCCCGACCTCGCCACGATCCCGGTCACTTTCAGGGCAATGGTGTTGCCGGGCAGAGCCACGTCGGCCGTTGGCGAGACGGGCACCAATAGTTCGCTTCCCACCCGAAGCCGTGCGGTTCTCGCGGTCGCCTCCGAGATGGCAATCTCGATGGGCTCCCCCCGAGTCGCGGTAGTGGCCGGGAGGCTCCCCTCGATAACGGTCACAAGGGCACGGTTTGTCGGCGTCAACATCCCCAGCCGCACGCTGGGTGCGCTACCGGTTCGCTGGGTGACGCCGTCAATCGTCCGGGCCTCGGTGGAGGAACCGACCAGCGATACCGTCGTATCTTTGGCCACTCGATGCAGTGCCGCCGGGAGGGCTCCCGGCACGTTTCGAGCGAGTTGCAGAAGGTCCGGTACGGACATGACCGGCACCGAGGCGCTGACCCGAGGCTCCGCAACACTCGACGTGATGATGAGGTCGGCGGATGACCCGGCCGCCGTGACCGCCTCACGCGCCGCGGAATCGAGGGTGCCGAGCACGAATCGCGGCGTGGCAACCGCCAGCGCCATGGCGAACGCGACGAGCAGCACCCAGGCGACCAGAAGGCCCGCGTCGCGTCGCGCGCGCCGCCGCACGATCATCCCGCTCGCACCGGTGAGGGATCGCAGTGCGCGCGGGATGCTGTACCGCGGCGCAACTGCTCGCCGGGTGACCGGCGTGGTCGGGGTGCGATCGGACTTCTGCATCACGAGTCACCACCCTCGCGCAGGATGCTCGCCGGATCAGCCGAGCGCTGGGAGCCGGCGACGAAGACGACGATCACGGCGAGGACCGCCGCCACCTCGACGGCCAGCAGAGCGTTACTTCCCACTGGAATGTCCACGCGCACGGACGGCACGGGCGGTGCGCCGGTCGGCGAGATCGCGATGAGCGGTCCGACGAGCCAGCCGAGCAGCGCCCCGAGCCCGATTCCCAATACCGTTCCGAGCAGACTGAGGAGCGCCGATTCCACGCCTATGAGGGCGACCAGGCTGCGCCGCGAGAGCCCGATGGCGCGTAGCTGCGCGAGTTCGGTGCGGCGAGAGCGAATGGTCGCCGAGGTGTGCACCGCGAATCCGATCGCGGCGAGAACCGCGGCCGCGCCGATCGCGAGCCACAGCGCTGCCTGCGTCCCGACGCGGAGCGGGTTTTCTTCCAGCTGCCGTGCGAGCACCTCAGCGCTGTGCGCCGGTTCAAGGCCGTGGGCAACCGGATGCGCGTCCAGCCAGGTCTGCCCCTGCCCCGCCGCGACATCCACCCACCATTCGTCCGCCATGGTGCCGCCGACGCCGTACTGGGCGATCGCGCGCGACAGCAGTTGCTGGTCGGCGACCACAAGAGCCGGCGCACTGGCATCCGTTCGCCCGACACTCTCGACGACAAGGTCCGCGGTCTTCGCGCTGCCCGGCACCAGTGGCACCGTGCCCTCCAGCATGATCGGGATGTGCGCGCCCGGCACGACCACAACCAGCGGTATGCCCCCGGACACGTTCATCGATTTGGCCAGGTCGGCGGACATGACGGCGGGCACCGCACTCACCGGTTGCCAGCCCATCACGGTGATGGTCACGACCTGCTGGTTGAGATCGGCGGGCACCGTGACGGGCAGGTCGAACTGCCAGCCGCGGGGAGGCTTGACGGGAGTGAGGGTGCCCTGGAAATTGTCAGCCGCCTTCGAATACCAGCGGCCGTTCGCTGGCACCTGCAGCAGGACCGGCTCGGTGGCGGATGCCGCGGACAGGGTGCCGACCCGTCCGACCAGTAGTGCGGCGGCGACATCCGACTTCGCTATCTGGTAGTCGACGGTGTTGCTGACGAAAACGTCCGCCTGAAAGCCGATCAGGCTCAGCGGCGTAGCGAAGGCTCCACCCCTGGCCACCGCCGCCAGCATTCCCGAGACCGGGTGCGGTAGCCCGTCGTAGGCCACTGTCCCGAGGTCGATGGTGCTGATGAGGTGGTTGGCATCTTCGATCATGGCGCGGACGCGGACCGAGATTCCGGCGCGTGCTGTGGATGGTTCGCCCAAGCTGACCCGAGCGGTGATCCCCGTCGTATCAGGGGGCATCGCGACACTCGTTTCAGGCCCGATCTTCGAGCCGCGCAGCAGGCGCTCGAGCCGGGCGCCCCCCACCTCGCCGTTGCGGCCGGCGCCAATCACCGCCCGGGACGCTGCGGTGAGCCCGAGGACGGTCGCCCCAGTGCCGGACGGAGCCTCGTCGGGCAGGAACGACTCGCCGGGTGCCGCGACGAGTGCCGTGCGCCGCAGCGTGGGCTGAGCCGCGCCACGAGCACCGTCCGACAGCAGGGCGGACTGCGAGGTGGCGATGCTGGCGGGTGCTGGCGCACGGACCGGGGCTCCGGTCGCGAAGGACGCCTGGTCCAGCTGCGACAGCCGCCAGGTCGCGAGAAACGACTGCCCGAATGTGCCGACGGCCAGCGCGAGCGTCAGCAGGAGTACCGCCGCGGTCGCACGCTGCGATCGCCGCCCGACCTCCCACGCCGCGAGCGGCAGCACAGCCCCGCGCGATCGCGCCCCCAGATGCTGCACCAGTCGGGAGGTCGCGGGTATCAGCCGCACGGCGACCAGCCCGCCGGCCAGCAGCACGATCGCGGGAGCCGCCACCAGCAGGATGTCGATAGTGGGTGACGACGTTCCGTTCACCGGCGTCTTGTACGACTGCAGCTGCCACACCGCGACGACGGCGAGGACGACAAGTCCAAGGTCGAGCCCGGAACGCAGCAGGCTGCTGCCCCGCGGTGCCCGCCCCTTCGTCTGGTCGTTGTCGACGAACTGTTCGGCACGGCGAAGCGACGGCGCGATCAGCACGACCACGAAGATGGCCGCCACACCACCGGCGACGAGCCAGACCTGGCCGGTCAGGCCGGCAAGGGGCGGCATACCGCTGGCCACCATGGCGGGTTGTGCGGCCAGCGCCGAATAGACCAGCTCGGCCAGGATCGGACTGGCGATCGCGCAGGTCAACCCGATGGCTAGCGCCTCGAACACCGAGAGGGTGATCAGTTGCCCGGACGACGCGCCCCGGGCCCGCATCAGCCTGCGCTCCCCCGCGCGCGCGTCGCTGAACAGCCGGGCGGTCTGTGTCAGGGCTGAAATCGACAGCACGAGCAGCAGCAGGCTCACGACGACGACGGTCGAACGGGTGACGACGAGGCTGGTGGAGACGTCGGCGAGCACGTCGGCCAGATGAGTCGAATAGTCGATGCTCCTGGCCGCCAGCCCCATGGCGGCCGGCACGTCCTGGTCGGATGTCGCGAGCCGGTCGGCGAGCGGCGCAATCTGGTCGACGCGCGTGTTCCCGAAGTCGGGGGCATACCGGATGTCGATGCTGTGCACCGGGATCTGCGCGGCATCCATCGCCCCCGCCGGCACCAGCAGGGGACCGAACGCGTGCGTGGGAACGAAGACGGTGACGGCCTCCTTCGGGAAGCTCACCACATCGCCCCTCCCCTGCAGGCGGTCGCGGCCCCAGTAGTCGCCGCGCGGATCCCTGACCGTGTAGAGCCCGGCGACGACGACATCCAGCGGCGCATTGCTGGCTTGCACCCGGAAGACGCTGCCAACCTTCAAGCCAAGGCTCTTCGCGGCGGTGCGTGGCAGCGTGACGGCCACGGGCTGGCCGGGCGGGGTCAGCCCGGCCCACGCGCCGTCCGTGATGGTCGCGTGGTCGCGCACCTGGTCGAGCTCACCGAAGTAGCCGACGGTCTCCATGGTCGCGTCACGCCCCGGTGCCGCGACGGGATCGGAGATCGCAAAACCGACGCCACGAACCGGCGCAGCGCCGCCCATAACCGAGCGGATGGCCTTGTCAGCCCGCTCCCGCGTCTGGCGAACCGTCTGGTTCGGCCCGAGCGCCTGGATGCCGAGCGTGGATTGCGCCGGGTCCACCGACGCGAGGGCCGCGCGCACGCCGCCCTGCTCCGTGGCCACGACGAGCAGGGCGAACGAGGTGATGATCGTCGAAGCCAGCAGCGCGATGGTCACGACGATCAGAAGCAGCCGCAGTTCGCTGCGCATCCCGCGCAGGGTGGTCGTCAGTGGCCAGGAGCGCAGGGCGCCCGCCATCCGCGCGTTCCGCGACGCGCGCACGGAGAGGCGGGTGCGTGCGTGCATCCGAGTCTCCATCGTCTCTACCGCGACGGGCGCGAGCTCCCGTCTTCGGTCATAGTAGCCGAGGTTAAAACACGGATGGCCGCACCCGAGGGTGCGGCCATTCGTTGTACTACTGGGTTACTTCAGGACCTTCGTGACCGTGCCGGCGCCGACGGTGCGGCCACCCTCACGGATTGCGAAGCCGAGGCCCTCTTCCAGCGCGATGGGCTGGATGAGCTCGACGGTCATACCGGTGGTGTCGCCCGGCATGACCATCTCGGTGCCCTCGGGCAGCGTGATGACGCCGGTGACGTCGGTGGTGCGGAAGTAGAACTGCGGACGGTAGTTCGCGTAGAACGGGTTGTGACGGCCACCCTCATCCTTGGACAGGATGTAGGCGGTGCCCTCGAAGTTCGTGTGCGGCGTGACCGAGCCAGGCTTGACAACAACCTGGCCGCGCTCGACGTCTTCACGCTTCGTGCCGCGGAGCAGCAGACCACAGTTCTCGCCGGCCCATGCCTCGTCGAGCTGCTTGTGGAACATCTCGATACCGGTGACGATGGTCTTCTGCGTCGGGCGGATGCCGACGATCTCGACCTCGGAGTTGATAGCGAGGGTTCCGCGCTCGGCGCGACCCGTGACGACGGTTCCACGACCAGTGATCGTGAAGACGTCCTCGATAGGCATGAGGAACGGCTTGTCCTTGTCGCGCACCGGGTCCGGCACGGATGCGTCAACCGCGTCCATGAGGTCCAGGATGCTCTTCGTCCAGGTCGCGTCGCCCTCGAGCGCCTTGAGGCCGGAGACGCGAACAACGGGAGCGTTGTCGCCATCGAAGCCCTGGCTGGAGAGCAGCTCGCGAACCTCGAGCTCGACGAGCTCAAGGATCTCTTCGTCGTCAACCATGTCGGACTTGTTCAGCGCAACCAGGAGGTACGGCACGCCGACCTGCTTGGCGAGCAGAACGTGCTCACGCGTCTGGGCCATCGGGCCGTCGGTCGCTGCAACCACGAGGATTGCGCCATCCATCTGGGCGGCACCGGTGATCATGTTCTTGATGTAGTCGGCGTGCCCAGGGGCGTCGACGTGCGCGTAGTGACGCTTCGCGGTCTCGTACTCGACGTGCGAGATGTTGATCGTGATACCGCGCTGGCGCTCTTCGGGCGCCGAGTCAATCGACGCGAAGTCGCGCTGAACGTTGACGGGCGACGGGTACGTGTCGGCCAGGACCTTGGAGATCGCTGCGGTGAGCGTGGTCTTTCCGTGGTCAACGTGACCGATCGTTCCGATGTTTACGTGCGGCTTAGTCCGCTCGAACTTGGCCTTGGCCACTGTGGGTCCTCCTCAGGACTCGGATGTAGGCATCCGGTGGTTCCGAATGCTCACGAATTGGTGTGTTGTTATGTTACTCGCGCGCTGGAGCTTTATGGATTGCAGGCAATCCGCGACGCCAGCGCCGAGGCAGCTCGCTGCCCCGGTTGACGAAGGTTACTCGCCCTTGTTCTTCTGGATGATCTCGTCGGCAACAGCTCTCGGGACCTCAGCGTAGGACTCGAAGGTCATCGAGTACACGGCGCGCCCGGAGGTCTTCGACCTCAGGTCACCCACATAGCCGAACATCTCCGACAGCGGCACGTTGGCACGAACGACCTTGACGCCGGTCGCATCCTCCATGCTCTGGATCTGACCGCGACGCGAGTTCAGGTCACCGATGACGTCTCCCATGTATTCCTCAGGGGTACGTACCTCGACGGCCATCAGCGGCTCGAGCAGAACGGGTTGTGCCTTTCGAGCGGCTTCCTTGAAAGCCATCGATCCGGCAATCTTGAACGCCATCTCCGAGGAGTCGACGTCGTGCGCGGCACCATCGAGCAGGATCGCCTTGACGCCCACCATGGGGTAGCCGGCGAGCACGCCGACGTGCAGCGCATCCTGGATTCCAGCGTCGACCGACCCGATGTACTCGCGCGGAACGCGACCACCGGTGACCTTGTTCTCGAATTCGTAGGTCTTCTCCGCGGTGACCTCGAGCGGCTCGAGAGAAATCTGCACCTTCGCGAACTGGCCGGATCCACCGGTCTGCTTCTTGTGGGTGTAGTCGTGCTTCTCAACGATGCGACGAATCGTCTCGCGGTACGCAACCTGCGGCTTGCCCACGTTCGCCTCAACGCCGAACTCGCGCTTCATACGGTCAACGAGGATGTCGAGGTGAAGCTCGCCCATGCCCTTGATCGTGGTCTGGCCCGTGTCCGGGTTGTGCTCGGTGCGGAACGTCGGGTCTTCTTCAGCGAGCTTCTGGATGGCGAGGCCCAGCTTTTCCTGGTCCTGCTTCGTCTTCGGCTCGATGGCGACCTCGATGACCGGCTCCGGGAACGTCATCGACTCGAGCACAACCTGCTGTGCCGGGTCGGAGAGCGTGTCGCCCGTCGTCGTGTCTTTCAGGCCGATGACCGCGTAGATGTGCCCGGCGCTCATGGCGGCGACCGGGTTCTCCTTGTTGGCGTGCATCTGGAAGATCTTGCCGATGCGCTCCTTCTTACCCTTGGTCGCGTTGACGACCTGGGCACCGGAGTCAACGTGACCGGAGTACACGCGAACGTAGGTCAGACGACCGAAGAACGGGTGAACGGCAACCTTGAACGCGAGAGCCGCAAACGGCTCGGTCGCGTCGGGGTGACGCTCAATGATCTTCTCTTCGTCGCGGACATCGCGGCCCTCGGTTGCCGGCACGTCGAGCGGGCTCGGCAGGTAGTCGACGACGGCATCCAACATCGGCTGGACTCCACGGTTCTTGAACGCCGAACCGCAGAGAACCGGGTACAGCTGGCTCGAGATGGTGAGCTTGCGGATGGCCGCCTTGATCTCGGCTACCGAGAAGTCGGTGTCGCCCTCGAGGTAGCGCTCGAGCAGAGCGTCGTCTGCCTCGGCAACGGTCTCGATCAGGATCGCGCGGTATTCCTTGGCCTTCTCAGCCAGGTCTGCCGGGATTTCTTCGATGGCATACTTGGCGCCCAGCTCGACGTCACCCTTGGAGTCGCCGCGCCACGTGAGCGCGCGCATCTCGACCAGGTCGACGACGCCCTCGAAGGAGTTCTCGAACCCGATGGGGAGCTGGATGACCAGCGGCTTCGCGCCGAGGCGCTTGATGATGGTGTCGACCGTGTAGTAGAAGTCGGCGCCCAGCTTGTCCATCTTGTTGACGAAACAGATCCGCGGAACGTCGTACTTGTCGGCCTGGCGCCAGACGGTCTCCGACTGGGGCTCGACGCCCTCCTTGCCGTCGAAGACGGCAACGGCGCCATCGAGCACGCGAAGGTTGCGCTCGACCTCGACCGTGAAGTCGACGTGTCCTGGGGTGTCGATGATGTTCAGCTGGTAGTTGTTCCAGAAGCACGTGGTCGCGGCGGACGTGATCGTGATGCCGCGCTCCTGCTCCTGCGCCATCCAGTCCATGACGGCAGCGCCATCGTGGACCTCGCCGATCTTGTGCGTGATTCCCGTGTAGTACAGGATGCGCTCGGTCGTCGTTGTCTTACCGGCATCGAT
>JAODMF010000021.1 GCA_025464095.1 Glaciihabitans sp. | reverse complement strand
TCGCGGACCTGAGCTCCATTGCCGAGCGGCGGACCGACCGGATGCTCGACCCGGCCCGCTCGCACGGGCTGCCGGCGTTCCTGGCCGCCGATCCCGGCGTGGACTCCGGCCTCATGATTGCCCAGTACACCCAGGCCGGGCTGGTCTCGGACAACAAGCGGCTGGCCGTCCCGGCGTCGGTGGACTCGATCCCGAGCTCCGCGATGCAGGAGGACCACGTCTCGATGGGCTGGCACGCGGCTCGCAAGCTGCGCCGCTCGATCGACGGGCTCGGGCGGGTGCTCGCGATCGAACTCATGACGGCGGCGCGCGGCATCGAGATGCGCGGCGAACAGCCGGCGCCGGCCACCGCAGCAGTGATCGCAGCCATGCGCACGACGGTTCCGGGCCCGGGGCCGGACCGGTATCTCTCGCCCGATATCGCCGCCGCCGTGGAGCTGGTCGTGAGCGGGGCGCTGCTTCGGGCAGCGGGATTGGATCTCGACGGGCTCAATCAGCGGGACGGGCTCGATCAGCGGGAGGCTCGCGCATGATCGGCGCGCGTCCCGTCCGCGCCCACCGCGGCTCGGAACTGCACACCCTCGGCTGGCCGCAGGAAGCGGCCCTGCGCATGCTGCAGAACAACCTCGATCCGGAGGTCGCCGAACATCCGGACGACCTGGTCGTCTATGGCGGCACCGGCAAGGCCGCGCGCGACTGGGCCAGCTTCGACGCACTCGTTCGCACGCTCGAGACCCTGCGCGGCGACGAGACAATGCTCGTGCAGTCGGGCCGCCCGGTCGGAGTGATGCAGACGCACGAGTGGGCGCCACGGGTACTGCTCGCCAACTCCAACCTCGTTGGCGACTGGGCGAACTGGGACGAGTTCCGCCGCCTCGAGCAGCTCGGCCTCACGATGTACGGGCAAATGACCGCCGGGTCGTGGATCTACATCGGCACCCAGGGCATCCTGCAGGGCACGTTCGAGACGTTCTCCGCAGTCGCGGCGAAATCCTTCGCCGGCACCCTCGCCGGAACGATCACGCTCACCGGCGGCCTCGGCGGCATGGGCGGAGCGCAGCCGCTCGCGGTGACGATGAACGGTGGGGTGGCGATCTGCGTTGATGTCGACCCCTCCCGCGTCGCCCGCCGAATCGAGCACGGCTACCTCGACGTCCGAGCGCAGTCGCTCGACGAAGCACTCGAACTCGCCTATTCGGCGAGGGATGCCCGCACGCCGCTGAGTATCGGACTGCTCGGCAACGCGGCATCCGTCTTTCCGCAGCTGCTCGCGATGGGCGCGGACATCGACATCGTCACGGACCAGACCAGCGCCCACGACCCGCTCGCCTACCTGCCGGTCGAGTACGCCTTCGACGAGTGGGATGCCCGGCGCACCGCCGACCCGGACGGCTTCATCGCGGCATCCCGCCAGTCGATGGCCCGGCAGGTCGAGGCGATGGTGGGCTTCCAGCGCGCCGGAGCCGAGGTCTTCGACTACGGCAACAACATCCGCACCGAGGCCCTGACGGCGGGGTATACGGACGCGTTCGCCTTCCCCGGATTCGTACCCGCGTACATCCGGCCGCTCTTCGCGGAGGGCAAGGGGCCGTTCCGCTGGGCCGCTCTCAGCGGCGACCCGGCCGACATCGCCGCGACCGACAAGGCGGTGTTGGAGTTGTTCCCGCAGAACGAATCGCTTCAGCGCTGGATCCCACTCGCGCAGGAGCGCGTGCACTTCCAGGGGCTGCCCGCGCGCATCTGCTGGCTCGGCTACGGCGAGCGGGACGTCGCCGGCGCACGCTTCAATGACATGGTCGCCTCTGGCGAGCTGTCGGCGCCCATTGTGATCGGGCGCGACCACCTCGACTCCGGCTCGGTCGCCTCGCCCTATCGCGAGACGGAGGCCATGAAGGACGGGTCCGACGCGATCGCCGACTGGCCGCTGCTCAACGCCCTGGTCAACACGGCGTCCGGCGCGACCTGGGTGTCGATCCACCATGGCGGGGGCGTCGGGATGGGCCGCTCCATCCACGCGGGACAGGTAACGGTCGCCGATGGCACGGCCCTCGCCGGCGAAAAGATCCAGCGCGTGCTCACGAACGACCCGGGCATGGGCGTGATCCGCCACGTGGACGCGGGCTACGACGAGGCGATCGAGGTCGCCGACCGGCTCGGCGTCCGCACTCCCATGCGGGAGGCCTAGTGGCGCTCCCGGTCGACCCGCTCTGGCCGCGGGCCGGAGACTGGCCCCTCCTGGAGAGCGCCGACTTCGGCATCGTCGGCGTGCCCACCTTTCGCACTTCCCTGTCACCGACGAGAGCGGGTACCACTCCGGCGGCCGTGCGTGAGGCGCTGCGGTTGTACTCCGAGCACCCAGCCGGGGGCGCCCTGGCGCGGGCGGACTTCGGCGACATCGCCGACCCCGATGGCTTCCCGGGCGCAGCGGCCGCGGCGGTTTCCGGGCTGCGCGCGCGGCTGCTCGTCGCGATCGGCGGGGACAACTCGCTCACGGTGCCGGTCGCTCTCGGGTGCTGGGGCACCCGCATCCGCACCGCCGGCCTCGTGACGCTCGATGCGCACCACGACCTGCGCGATGGGCACAGCAACGGCTCCCCCGTGCGCGAACTGATCGAGGCGGGGCTGGCGGGCACCCGGGTCGTGCAGGTGGGAATCGCCGAGTTCGCGAACTCTGCCGAGTATGCGAAGCGCGCCGCCGACCTGGGCATCACGGTGGTCGCGCGCGGTGCGCTGCGCTCGAGGCCGATCGCCGACGTGATGGATGAGGCGCTCGCGATCGCCGCGTCGGCGGGCGGGCCGGTGCACGTGGACCTCGATGTCGATGTCTGCGATCGCTCGGTGGCGCCGGCGTGCCCCGCGGCGGTTCCGGGCGGCATCAGTGCCGACGAACTGCGCGTCGCCGCGCGAACCGCCGCACGCCACGGCAGCGTCGAGTCGATCGATATCGCAGAGATCGACGCCACGGCAGATGCTCCGGATGGCCGGACCGTGCGCCTGGCAGCCCTGCTCATCTTGGAGTGCCTGGCCGGATTGGCGGAGCGATGAGCACCGTCGTCAGCAATATCGGACTGCTCGTGACCAACGACGGGCCGGAGCGAACCGCGGCCGCGCTCGTGCTCGACCACGGGCGGGTGGTGTGGGTGGGGGACTCGGCGAAGGCGCCAGCCGCCGACGAACGCGTGGACGCGGGCGGGCGCTGCGTCATCCCCGGTTTCGTCGACAGCCACAGCCACCTCGTCTTCGCCGGCGATCGGGCCGATGAGTTCGCGGCGCGGATGGCCGGACGCCGGTACGAGGCGGGCGGCATCCGTCGCACCGTCGCGGCAACGCGCGCGGCCACCGACGCGCAGTTGCTCGCCACCGCGACGCGACTCGTTGCGGAGATGCGGGCGCAGGGAACCACGACGGTCGAGATCAAGACGGGCTACGGGCTGACCGTCGACGACGAGGCACGCAGCGCCAGGCTCGCGCGCACGCTCACCGAGGAGGTCACATTCCTCGGCGCGCATATAGTGCCGGACGGGATCGAGCGCGCGGACTACCTCGATCTCGTGACCGGGGACATGCTCGACGCCTGCGCCCCGTACGCCAGGTGGATCGACGTGTTCTGTGATCGTGGTGCCTTCGACGAGTCCGAGGCGCGGCGCATTCTGCTCGCCGGACGCGAGCGCGGACTCGGCGCGCGGATGCACGGAGCCCAGCTCGCGGCATCCGGTGCCGTTCGGCTCGCCGTCGAGCTGGATGCCGCCAGCGTCGACCACTGCACATTCCTCGAGCCGCACGATGTGGACGCTCTCGCTGGCAGCGACACCGTCGCCACACTGCTGCCCGGCGTCGAGTTCTCGACCCGGTCCCCGTACCCGGATGCACGCCGCCTCATCGACGCGGGTGTCACTGTCGCGCTCGCGAGCGACTGCAACCCGGGCTCGAGCTTCACGTCATCGCTTGCCTTCTGCATCGCCGTTGCGGTGCGCGACATGGGCATGACCCCCGCCGAGGCGCTGTGGTCGGCAACCGCGGGTGGGGCGCGCGCCCTTCGCCGTGCCGACGTCGGCCACCTGGCCATCGGTGCGCGGGCCGATCTCGTGATCCTGGATGCCCCGAGCTACGTGCACCTCGCCTACCGGCCGGGCGTCCCGCTCGTGCATCGGGTGCTGACCGCCGGGTGACGGCCGCGCGCGGCCGGGGTTGCGCGGCGGGTCGCGCTGCGCCTCTGCCCGCGCCCACCCCCGGGTTGCTCGGCGTTTGCGCCCACCCGCGACAACTGTGCCCGCGCGACCGGGCCCAAACGTCTCAAGCGGGCACGTAAGCATAGGTCGATGCCGTGGCACATGTAAGCACTTGCCGCGCGAATCCCATCGCGGTGGGCTGGGATCATGAATCCGAAAGACATGGCGGACGACACCCCAACCAGCCAGGAAGCACCCGAGGGCACCCCCGGCGCCGGATACCCCGACGGCAACGACCGCGACATCGTTAGGAAGCAGTCGGAGAACGTGTCGAACAGCGCCGCTTTCAACGACGACGAGATCGATGAAACGAGCGTCAAGGTGCTGCCCGGAACCGGCGGGCCGGATGACACGGGCGACACCGAAGTGGAGCCCGGGGACTACAACCGCACCGGACACTGACAACTACCCCCGCCGCACTGGGCACTGTCAACGTCCCCCGCCGCGCTGAGCTCCAGCCGCCGCCCGAGCCACCCGTCACCCGTTTGTGTTCCCGCTCGAGACGACTGTGCCCGCGCGCCCGGGCGCAATCGTCTCGCGGGGGCACAAACGCAGCCGCAAGCGGCTCGCTCGCGCGGCACACCGCACGCCGCACGCCGCACGTACCGCACGCACGCTGAGGCTAGGCGGGCGACTCTTCGGGCAGCGCCGGCAGCGTCACCCGGAAGGTGGTGCCGTACCCAACGGCGGAGGTCACCGTGACTTGGCCCTCGTGCGCCTCGATGAGACCCTGCACGATGGA
Source organism: Glaciihabitans sp. (assembly GCA_025464095.1). Classification (GTDB taxonomy): domain Bacteria; phylum Actinomycetota; class Actinomycetes; order Actinomycetales; family Microbacteriaceae; genus RYN-84. The sequence goes on along the minus strand of JAODMF010000021.1, from coordinate 126,260 downwards.
GAGCCCGAGGCCGGTCCCCGGCACCGCACCCGTCTGGGCATTGGATGCGCGGAAGAACCGGGTGAACAGCTGGGGCACGTCCTCCGCGGGAATCCCGATGCCGGTGTCGACGATGTCTACGACCGCCGTGATGCTCTCCCCCTCAAGGGCAGCGGCAGACACGAGTCGCACCGAGCCGCCGGAGCGTGTGAACTTCACCGCGTTCTGCGTGAGGTTGGTGAACGCCCGCTCGAGCTGCGCCTCGTCGCCGGCGATCGTCAATGACACGTCACCGCACTCGACCGCGAGGTCGACGTTCCTCGACTTCGCGAACGGCTGCGCGGAGGTAACCACACGTCGAAGCACCTCATCGAGGTCGACGGATGATCGGATGGGCGGCCCGACCTGCGCGTCGAGCCGCGAAATTATCAGCATGTCGTCGACCAGGGTCTGAAGTCGCGCGGTGTTGTGGCCGACGACCTGCAGCATCCGTTCAGCCTCCTCCGGCACGGGTCCGCCGTCGCCGTCGAGCACCATCTCGAGGTAGCCGCGAATGGAGGTGAGCGGGGTGCGCAGCTCGTGATTGAGCGTGACGATCATTTCGCTCTTCGCCCGGTCCAGCTCTCTGAGTTGCCGCAGCACCTTTTCCTGGCCGACCAGCAGGCGGCTGAGCACCCCCTGCCGGAACATGACCGGTACGGCCGCAAGGCCCACCGTGGCCGCCGCGAGCACGAGCGCCAGCGGGCTGATCCGGACCTGGGTGCCGTAGAGGAGAACGCCGAGCCCCGCCGCAACGGCGAACGCGGGCACGGGAAGCACCAGGCGCGATTCGCGGCGTGGCCGTGCCGGGCGAGGCGGGCGACCGATCCCGTCGACCCACCAGGTTATCAACGCGAGCCCGATCGCCCAGCCTGCGTCCATCGGCGTACCCGAGACGTAGGAGTCGGTGTGCTCGAGGAGTGCATAGACGATGTCGTCGACAGTGAAGACGACCAGGCCGAGCGTGAGGGCGATCCAGCGCGGTCCGACCCTCAGCCTGGGCGAGGCAGTGATGCCGACGATCACCGCGATCAGGATGAGGTCGAATAACGGGTACGCCGCCGCGACGGCGTCGGCGAAGAATGACGACCCGCTCGACGCATCCGTGAGCACCGGACCAAGAATCACGGCCAGGGCCGCGGCGGAGCCCAGCGACGCGACCGTGCTGTCGAGCACCATGGAGCGCGAGAAGCGCACCGACTGGCCACGCACGAGCACCACTACCGCGGCAAGCAGGAGCGGATAGAAGAGCAGGTACCCGATGTCAGCGACCGACGGGAACGGCAGGTAGCCTTTGCTGTCCATCGCCAGCGAGTAGTAGGTGTCGCCCACCGCGGACAGGGTGACGCCGGCGGCGGCGAGCACGACTTCGAGCCGCGTGAACCCGGTGCGGACCGCGACGAGCCAGAAGATGCCGATGGGTACCCACTGAGTCGCCTCCGACAACCACACGTTGACGAATGGGTTGGGGGAACCCTCGGTGAGGATCAGGCCGACCAGAAACGCCACGTTCAACGCGGCAGTGACCCACAATAGCCAGCCGGTTGTCTTTGAAACCCGGATGCCACGGGGCTCAGCTGATGGCCGCTCATCCGGGCGCGGTCGTACTCGAGCCGGCGCCGAAGCGGCCTGAGTGCTCAACACGTACTCTCCCCCGAGGGTGTCGCCGCGCGCGATGCAGCGTCGACACCTCCTCCGAGCGTAGGTGGCAATCCGCGGGGCGCTCCAGTTGGGGCCGCCCCCAATTCGGGGCAACAGTCCCCGTACAGGCCGCCGGGGATCCCGCCGGGCGGGCTTCCGCGCCCGCCTGCGACAGACGAGCCCGGTCGCGGTTGTCCCGAGCCGGCGGGAACGTGGGTCGGCGCTAGCGGGGCGTCCCCGGTCCGTCGCTCTCGATCGCGATGGGAACGGACGCGCTAAAGCTGAAGATCAGGTCATTGCCGTTGGCGAGCGGAGTAAGCCCCAGGATCATGTTCGTAGGGACCTTCGTATTGGCAACGAGCGCACGCCCAGCGGTAAGTGCCTCGTCTATTCGACTGGCGAGATCCTCGCTGTCGGCGGTGGCGACCAATTCGAATGTCTGGCCCGCATAGTGAAGCTTCGGCATTGTTGTCCCTTCGTGAGGAACTCCCAGTGTAAAGCGGATGCATTCCGACACCCCCGGGAGTACCGTTCGACAATGATCGACGACGACCCCACGACGACGAACCCCGATCACTACCGCACCCTGTGGGAGAACGATTTTGTGCGCGTTCTCGAGTACCGGGATGAGCCGGGCACGCAGACGACGCCCCACCGCCATCCGAACACCGTCATGATCACCCTGTCGGAGTTTCAGCGTCGGCTGTCGAATGGCGACGAGTCCCGCGACGTCGAGCTCTCGAGCGGGGCCGCTCTCTGGCTCCCGGCGCAGACCCACGCCGGCACGAACATCGGGTCGACTCCGACCCACACGATCCTGGTCGAACTGAAAGGTACGGATGGCGCGGACGCTCGCGCCGTGCGGCTGGGTCCCCTCACGGACAGGTGAGCCGCTGCAGCACGCCGATGGGCCAGGTCAGCCGCTGACCGTATCGTAAGGTCATGGCGCGCTCCCGGTTGTCGCTCGAAGAAGCCCGGCAGATCGCCGTGCGCGCATCCGTGCTGGATGCCACGCCGGTGGCCGATCTGGAGTCCGTCGTGCGGGCCCTGGCGATGCTGCGGGTCGAGCTCACGCCCGCGGTGGCCCCCGCGGCGGATCACATCGCGTGGGTCCGCCTTGGCTCGTCGTACCGCGCAGGCGACGCCGACCGAGCGCTTTCCGAGGGCCGGCTCTTCGAGCGGGACTGGATGCTGCGGCCAATGGAAGACCTGGCACTCTTCACCGCGGGGATGCGCACCTGGGCCGACCGCACCGGCGCGCGGCGCTGGATGGAGCCGAACGCGCGGTTTCGGCGCGCCATCCTGGACCGCATCGCCGAGGAGGGTCCGCTCACCTCGCGCGACATTCCCGACGGCGCCGCCGTGCCGTGGCCGTCGAGCGGCTGGAACAACAACCGCAACGTGAGCATGATGCTGCAGTGCCTCCACATGTCGGGCGACCTGGCGGTGGTGGGCCGCCGGGGGCGGCTGCGCATCTGGGACTTGGCCGAGAATGTGTTCCCCGAGGTGGAGGAGGTGCCGGTCGAGGAGGCCCACCGCATCCGGAGTGAGCGCATCCTCACGGCGTTCGGGATCGTGCGGGACGGCACATCCATCGTCCCTGCCGAGTTGCACAACGTCGACCTGGTGGGCGAGCCGGTCACGATCGACGGCGCTCCCGGCAAGTGGCGTGTCGACCCGAGCCAACTCGACCGCGAGTTCGACGGGCGTACGGCGCTGCTCTCCCCGTTCGACCGGCTGGTGACGGACCGCGAGCGCCTCGCCCACGTCTTCGAGTTCGACTATCTGCTCGAGATGTACAAGCCCGCCGAGGAGCGCCTCTGGGGGCAGTTCGCCCTGCCGATCCTGCACAACGATCGACTCGTCGGCAAAGTGGATGCTCGTTCCGAGCCGAAACGCGGTGTGTTCTCCGTGCGCGCCGTCCACCAGGACGAGCCCTTCACCCCTGCGATTCGGGACGCCGTCGACGAGCAGATCGATTCGCTGGCAGGGTGGCTGGGCCTGGCCGTGGCGCGGGCGTAGCTGCCCGCGCACCCGCGCCCGGCGTATGGGCCCGGCGGAGACAAATGTGCCCGCGCGCCCGGGAACAGTTGTCCCAAACGGGCACAGAAGCGGAACCAACCGCCGGGTACACTTCAGAAATGCCGCGCCTGCTCGTGATCGAGGACGACGCCACCATCGGGTCGACGCTCTCATCCGCACTTGCTGCCAACGGGTACACCGTGACCCTGTGCGCAACAGGCCGCGCGGGAATGGCCGCTGCGCGCGCGGATGCGCCTGACCTCGTGCTGCTCGATCTCGGGCTGCCCGACGTCGACGGGCTGTTCGTGTGCCGGGAGCTTCGCGGGATGCTGCCCTCCGCCGTAATCGTCGTTCTCACGGCCAGGGACGCCCAACTCGACATCGTGTCCGGCCTCGAGTCGGGCGCGGACGATTACCTCGTCAAACCATTTGTCGTGATCGAGCTGCTTGCCCGGATTCGCGCGCACCTGCGGCGATCGAGCGGCACCGCGGCCGAGAGCGCGTCGATCCCCCTGCAATTCGGCTCGCTGAGAGTGGACATCGCCAGTCGGCGCGTGCTCGTTGGCGGCGCGGAAGTCGAGCTGCGGGCCAGAGAGTTCGACCTGCTTGCCCGGTTCGCGCGAGAGCCGAGTGTCGCCATCCGCCGGGAGGAACTGATGGCCGACGTCTGGGATTCCAACTGGTTTGGTTCCACCAAGACCCTCGACGTTCACGTGGCTGCGCTCCGCCGCCGACTTCGGCTGGCTGCCGAGGCGGCCGGCGGCGACGCACTGTCCACTCTTCCTGAGATCGTGACCCTGCGAGGGCACGGCTACCGAATGGATACCGCCCCCGCGGGATCCTAGATATCCCGCAGGGTTTCGATCGCCGGCCGCCGGGATTCTCGCGCGGAGAGCAGCGCGGCGCCGGCAATCGCCGCAAGCGCAATCACGGCGGTGACCAGGAGGTACCCGACCGGAACGGTGAGGATTGTCGGCGGCGGGTCGAAGACGCCCGTCAACACCGCGACCAGCATCTGCGAAAGGACGACGCCCAGCAGGACGCCGGCGATCGCGCCCCCGACCGCGATCGCAGCCGCTTCCGCGAGCACCAATCCTCGCAACTGCCGGCGGCTTGCGCCCAGCACGCTCGCGATCGCGAACGTTCTGCGGCGTTCTGCCAGTCCGAGGGCAAATACCAGTCCACCCGCTGCAGCCGCGAGCAGCAGCGCGAACGCCAGCTCAACGCGGGTGAGACCGGCGAGATCCACCGACGTGAGGCTGGAACCGACGGATGACCGTGCCGCACCGATCGGAACGACGCTTGCGGTCGTGCCCAGCTTCTGCTTGAGCGACGCGGCAACGGAATCCGTGGACTGCCCGCCCGTGTTGACCAGGAAAGCGCCAACGGATGCGTCACCAGTCATTTTCGCGACGTAGTCCGCGTTGGCGATGAAGAAGCTGTCTTTCGGCGCGGTCGGAAACTCGTTCGCCACCCCCACGTACCGGAATGGAACTGCAACAAGCTTCTTCGTCACGCTGTTCTGCAGCCGAAGGTTGATCGTCTCGCCGGAATGCAGTTGGAAGTCCTTCACGGTCTCCGCGCTGACCAGGATCGCATCCGGCTGCGCCGCGAGCTTTGCCATCAGCTGGGCCGCTGTCCCCTGCTGGAAGTAGGCGTCCTGCAGGGACGTCGCCGCAGCGATACTTGACGCTCTCACGCCGAAGAGGTCCTGCAGGTCGCTGCCGACATACGCGTACCGGTGCTGCAACGGTTCAACAGATTTCACCCCCGCGACCCCGGCAATGGATGAGGCAGCCGACGGCGGAACGGCGGAGCCGGGTGGCTCCGTGACCGTGACGTCGGCACCGTTCGTGAGGCGGGCATCCACCTCGGCCTGCTGCTGGTACGTCGAGTTGAAGATCGCCGTCGAGCCGGCAAAGGCGAGGGCAAGGGCGAACATCACGATCGCCCGGGACAGCAGCGAACGCTGCCGCGACATGGAGGCCGCGGCGATCGGCGCAAGGTTTCCAGTCACCGGTCGAACGAACCGGGTCAGCGCGCGTGGCGCTCGGCTGAGCGCAAAGTTCGACAACCTCCAGGTGAGCAGGCCCGCACCGATCCAGAGGAGCCCCGGCCCGAAGAACGCCCAGTAGTTCACCTGGATGGATGCCACGCCCTCCGGCGCGAGAACCAGGGAGTATCCGGCCTGCGTCGTAATGACCAGCACGATGGAGGCGACCGCGAGCAGGAGGTAGTCGAGGTAGATGGTCATCCAGAGCGGCTTGCGACGGCGGCTGATCTGCGCACGTGCATCACTGACGATGATGGATCGGAAGTCACGCACAGCCGGCAACACGACCGCGAGAACGGCAATGGCGAGGCCGGCGATGAACGCGCCAACAGGCCAGAGGATGGCGCTCAGCGGGGACGCCCCGAAGCTCGCGGATCCAAAAACGACGGCGCCCACAATCGCCGACAGGCCGAGACCGATGGCACCCCCGATGACGCCGACGAGCAGCGCCTCCGCGGTGGCCAAACGAGCAACTAGCCGCGGGCTGGCGCCGCGGGTGCGCAGAAGAGCTTGCTCGCGCCGTCGGCGGTCAGCCCCGGAGTTCGCGACGGCGACGGTCAGGATGCCGGCCAGCACCGCGCCGGGCAGTCCCAGGAACAGGAACAGGACGGTGGCGTAGCTGGAGTCGCCGCGTGCCGCATCGAGGGATGCACCGAGGTTGTCCCCGATGCGGCCAGCTCCGGCGAGCTTGGCTTCGAGGTTGTGAGCCGCTTCTGTGACGCTCACATATGACACCGCGGGATCTGAGGGTAGCGCGTGCGATCGGGCGACGTGCAGCTGGTGGGAGACCAGCTCGGGGTGCACCGGCGTGACGGCTGCGCTGATCTTCGCGAAGACGGACTCGGGCACCAACAGCACGTTGTCCGGCGGAGCGGTCGGCTGTGCGGATACCGGAGCGCCGACCGTCTGGAACAGGGAGTTAGCCTGTGGCAGGTCCACCACTCCGGCGACGGTCACCGTCACGGGCTTTGTTCCGGTGAGGCGGATGGCAACGACGTCACCGGGCGCCACGTGAAGGTTGGATGCGGTCTGCTGGGCGATGAGCACGCCATCCCGCGCGCCGGTGAGAAAGCGGATCTGACCCGGGAACGTCGCGGCATAGTTCGAAGGAATTCCGAGGACGACACCACTGCCGGTGTTCTGGGTGGTGCCCTGGGTAGTCGCGCTGAGCCCGGAGGTCTGCGCGAAACCGACCGGCAGCGCGGCCGTAACCCCGGGCGCGCTTTTCACCGTCGACTGCACCGCGGCGATTTTCGCGTCGGCGGCGACCTGCACCTGCCAGTCGACGGCGACACCGGATGCGGCACGCACCGTCATCGACGCCTGGGCGGAGGCGAGGAACGAGCCAAGGCTGGCGAGAAGAGCCACCGCGATGGTGACGCCCGCCACGGTTGCGATGAGCGCGCCCGGGCGTCTCGTGATGAGCCCCCGCAGCCAGATGCTGATCATTCTGTTGTCCTGTCGATTGGGTCTTCGTTGGATGCTGTCATCGAGGTGAGTGCGCCGTCATGCATGGTCCAGCGGGATGCGAACCGGGCGGCTATCGTGCGGTCGTGCGTGCTTACGACCAGGGCGGCATCCAGTTGGTCGGCGGTCTCGATGAGCACGTCGATGACGTGGATGCCGGCTGCGCGGTCGAGCTGGCCTGTGGGCTCGTCCGCGAGGATCAGCTTTGGCCCGGCGGCGAGCACACGTGCGACCGCGATGCGCTGCGACTGGCCACCGGAGAGCTCGTCCGGAAGTTTGGCGGCAAGCGCATCGAGTCCTAGCCGGCCGATCGCATCCCGAGCCCGTTCCTGCGCTTCTTCGTACGGCATTCCGTCGATGACCAGCGGCAGCGCCACGTTCTGCACCGCGTCCAGCGACGGGATGAGGCTGATGCCCTGGAAAATGACGCCGACCTGGTCCGGACGTCCGGCCGGATGCCCGCCGAGCGCATCCCAGCTCACCGAGCCGCGCGTCGCCTGCTCCAGCCCCGCCATCATGTGCAGCAGCGTGGATTTCCCCGATCCGGACGGGCCGGTGAGCGCGATCCGGCTACCCGACATGACCGAACAGGTGACGTCGCGCACGGCGACAACCGCGGTGTCGTCGGCGCCGTAGGTGTGCCCGGCGGCTTTCGCTGAAAAGAGCGCGGCAGTTTCACTCACGAGAGCATCCGTCCGTCCTGGAGTTCGATGACGCGGTCAGCATGCCGAACCACGTCGGGGCTGTGGGTGACGACCAGCACGGCTGCGCCGCTGTCGGCACGGCTCCGGAGCAGGTCGAGCAGCCGATTCTCGGTGCTGCCGTCGAGCTCGCCAGTCGGCTCATCGGCGAGGATCACGGGCGGGTTGTTGGCGAGCGCGACGGCGAGTCCCGCACGTGCATTTTCGCCGCCCGATAGCTGGGACGGCAGTGCGTGGGCGCGCGCGGTAAGCCCGACTCGCTCGATGATCTCGGCCGTGCCATCCGATGCTGGCGTGCCGCCGACGATCTGCTGTGCCAGACGGACATTGCCGGTGACGGAGAGATGCCCAAACAGGTTGGCGGATTGGAACAGCACCCCGACCGAGCGGGCGCGCAGGGCGGCACGCTCCGCTTCCGGGCGATGGCTCATGCGCTCGCCGGCAACCCAGGCGGATCCACCTGCCGGCTCGTCGAGGCCGGCGAGACAGGAAAGCAGGGTCGACTTGCCGGAGCCGGAAGGCCCGGTTACCGCGACGATCTCGCCCGGATCCACGGCAAGGGAAACGCCGCGCAGGGCGAGTGTCTCCTCGTCGGCCGAGCGGAAGAAGCGGAAAAGCTCGCGCGCCTCGAGCGCGGGTGTCACCGCGGCACTCACTTCAGCCACAGGAAGGATCGGGTGACGATGTTCCATGGGTCGACGTTGTCCGCCCCCTGCGGGGAGGTGAGGGTCACGGCGACCTGCTTTCCGTTCTTCCAGAACAGGAACAACTCGCCGGCATCCCGAACCACCGATCCCGTGACCGGGCTCGGCGCGGAATCGGCGAGGTAGGTCGCCATGACGCCTCGACCGCCGGGGCGCGTGAAGGTCGTGACCGTCGTCAGGGAGAACTTGGGGAGCACCGCGGCGAGATGCGCCAGCTCCTTGGCTTTCGCGGATGCGACGGTAGGTGCGCTCGTCGCGGCGGTGGATTCGAGCGCAACCGAGTTCAGTTTGTCGGTGAACGTCGTGCTGGATCCGGTGGTCGACTGCGCCCATCCCTCGGGAACCTTCAGCGAAAAACTGCCGTCGGGTGCGGTGTAGGCGACGTAGGCCTGGGTGTCGGGAACATCGCCGGGCGGACTGACCTCGGTCGGGAATGCCGATGGAACGCTGGACGGGCTCGGCGCACCGGTGGCCGGAGCTGCAGTACAGGCGGTGAGCGTGGCGAGCACCGCGATTGTTGCGGCGAGGGCGGCGATACGCACCGCACGCCGGTTGCTGGGCTCTCGTGGGGAAACCTGTCGTTCGGGCACCGAAACCTCCTGCTGTGTGGGTGTGTTCCCCACGCTAGGCAGCGGCGGTACAGCGGATTCCTCTCAGAAGGTAAGCGCACGGCAAACTCTGGCTGGGTATCAACTGACTCGGCATCCGGGGAAGTTACCGTGTACGAATGAACCGCCGCATCCTCAACGTCGCCCTCACAAGCACGTTCGTTGCGCTCGTGCTCTTTCTTGTTCCACTTGCGATCGCGGTGCTCACCCTGTTCCAGGCCGACGCGCGCGCAACCCTGCAGCGCGAAGCTCTCCGCGCGGCGGTGCTCGTCGATCCCGGCTTCTCGTCGTCTGACCTGACCGAGCTTCCGGGCGCGGCCGGAGGGGTTCGGTTGACCCTCTACGACGAAACCGGCAATCGGGTATCGGGCACGGGACCGCGATCCGCGGATGCTGTCGTGCTCAAGGCGCTGCTCGGCCGGTCCAGCGAGGGCGACGTGGCCGGAGACATGGTGTCGGTCGTTCCGCTCAGCGCAACGGAAAGGGTTACCGGCGCGATTCGCGCGTCACTTCCTGCGTCGGCGGTGTGGGGGCGGGTAATCGCCGCCTGGGCAATCATGGTGGTCGCGGCCGCGGGGGCATTGGCCATCGGCATCCTTTCGGCTCGAGCGCTGTCTCGACGGATCACTCGCCCGATGTCCGCGCTCGCGGAGGCATCGAGTGCGCTGGGGTCCGGCGATTTCAGCGTGCGGATGATGCCATCCCGCCTCGCTGAAATCGACCAGGTCGCGACCGCCCTCAATTCCACCGCGGTACGACTGGGCGAACTGGTCGAGCGGGAACGAACGATGGCCGCGCAAGCATCACATCAGCTCCGAACGCCGCTGAGTGGACTTCGAGCGGTGCTCGAACAGGCTCACGGCGCGTCGGCGGAGGTGCAGGCCGCCGCGATCAGCGTTGCGATCGAGCGGGCGGATGCCCTGAACTCGACGATCGACGACATGATCCAGCTCGCGCGGGGACCCCTGCACGGTACTGCGCTGGATGCCGCGTCTCTGCTCGATGCGGCGGCGCTGCGCTGGCGGGGCATCTTCGCCGCACAGGGCCGCCCACTGCGTACGCAATTGGCCACCGACCTGCCCGCATTCGTGGGCGTCGCGTCGGCGGTTGGCCAGATTCTGGACGCCTTGCTCGACAATGCGGAGCGCCACGGAGCCGGTGCCGTCGTGCTGCGCGCCCGGAACAGCTTCGGCTCGGTCGCGATCGACGTGGAAGATGAGGGCGGGACGGTCGCCGCCACCGACGACATTTTCGTCAGCGGTGTGTCGGGCGCGGGCGGCAGCGGTCTCGGGCTCTCTCTCGCCCTGCGGCTGGCCCACGACCAGGGCGGTCGCCTGCTGTTGTCCGAACGTTCGCCCCACACCCGGTTCACCCTGGTGCTGCCGGCGAGCGAAGTCACGCCCGGATGACGTCCCGCGTGTGGGCCCTGCACAGACGAATGTGCCCGCGCGCCCGGGAACAGTTGTCCCAAACGGGCACAGAAGCGGGAGAAAAGAGCGGAACCGGTGGATACCTGGTGGTGCAATCAGGCAGCGAGGAGACGCGCGATGCTCTCCGCGGTATGAAGCAGTAGCTCGTCTGATCCGCGTCGCCCAACAAGCTGAAGCCCAATAGGGAGGCCGTCGGCTGTGGTGGCGATCGGGATACTGATGGCCGGATGCCCGCTGAAGTTCACCGGGAACGTCAGGGTCCAACCGATTGTCGTCTCGGTGGGCATGCCCTCCACGTCGCTCGGACCGACCGTGCGACCCCGTTCACCATTGCGCACGCCTGCAACGCAGAGGGTCGGCGTCGCAATGATGTCCACCACCTCGAAAGCATCCTCGATCGCGTCGAGGACTCGCGTCCTGAATTCTTGATCCCGTGAGTTGTCAACGGCGGACATCCGATCCCCGATCTCGATCTCGCGGGCCAGTTCGGGCGGAATGCTGTCGCGGTCCTTGCCTCGAAGATCGACTCCGAATGCTCGGAAATCTTCTGCGAGCACGGCCGTCTGCACGGAGATCAATCGCACCCAGAGTTCAGCGAGTTCGGCATAGTCGGGAAGGCCGACGTGGAGGTCCTCGACGTGAAGCGATCTCGACAGCTTTGTCATCTGTTCGGCCGTCGCAACTGCCACATCGTTCGCAATGGGAAAGTTGCCGAATCGGGGATCGAATCCGATTCTCACGGAGGACTGGGTTTCGGCGACCACGGGGAAGGGCCACGAGAACGGATCACGAGACACGTGTCGGGCGAGGAGATTGGTCGCCGTACGGGTGTCCGCGACGGTCCGGCCGATCATGCCAATCGTTTGAAAGGGTGACAGCGCCTGGAATGCGTTCGGGCGTCGCACCTCGGGAACTCGCAAAGAAGAAGCCTTGTAGCCGACCGATCCTGTCATTGCGGCGGGGATGCGCAGTGAACCGCCGCCATCCGATCCCTGACTGACCACTGCGAGCCCGGCGACAACTGCAGCCGCTGCCCCTCCCGACGAGCCGCCGGCGTTGTACCGCAAGTCGAACGGAGCTTTCGTCGGGCCGAAGAGAAGGTTGTCCGTGGTTCCTTTGTGCCCCAGCTCGGGACCGTTCGTCTTACCGAGGATCACTGCTCCTCCGTCGCGCAGCGCTTTCACGTGGTCCGGATCGAGGTTCGACACGTGGTCACTCATCGGAACGAGTCCGCCCATTGTGAAGCGCACTCCCGCCATCGGCTCCACATCTTTCACAGACACCGGGATCCCATCGAGGCTGCCGGATTTCTCACCGGCACGCCGACGATCATCAGACCTCTTCGCAGACTCGAGCGCCTGCTCGGCCAGCACGGTCACATACGCATTGATCTGCGGGTTCAGTCGATCAATTCGCTGCAGGTGCAGGAGGGTGAGCTCTTCGCTCGTGAAGTCGCCGCGGTCGAGAGCTGCTTCGAGCTCGCCCACGGTCTGGAAGCACAGCTCCTCGTCACGGTTCAGCGGTGCATACTCGGCGCCGTGCTGCGATTGAGGGTCAGTTTCTGTCATTTTTTTCTCGACTCTTTCAAAAACCTCCACGCCAGGCAGTGGAAGTGACTATCGACGATCAGATTGGTGATGTTCCCGACGATCTCAATGCGACACGGGGATGGCCCTTACCGCCGCAATTACAGCTCTCGGATCGGGAGAGGACACCAGTGATCTGCCCATCACGACCTCGGAGGCGCCAGCAGTGATCAATGCCCCTGCGGAGGTCGCCTCGATGCCCCCGTCGACCTCGATGGCGATCGTCTCGGGCAGAAGAGAACGAAATCGGCTCACCCGTTCGGCCATCGTCGGCAGGAGTTTCTCTCCCGCGACGTCAGGTTCGGTTGTGAGCAGGTTGACGAAAGCCACGGAGTGCATGAGATAGGAGAGATCCGGCACGGGCGTGGCGGGGTTGAAGGCGATTCCGGCCGCGCAATCCGCCTTCTCGAGAATCGACACGGTTCTCCAGGGGTACAGCGTCGCTTCCCAGTGAAAGGACACCCGCAGCGCCCCCGCATCGACAAGTGGCTGAACGTACACATCTGGATTGGTTGTCATCAGGTGTGCCTCCACCGGAAGTGTGGTTCGCGTGGATACAGCCTTGACCACGTTGGGGCCGAAGAGCAGGCCGGGCGTGAACACACCGTCGGAAAGGTCGATATGAAAGCCGTCGACTCCGGCTTCTTCGAGCCGCTCGATGATGGGCACGAGTTCGCCGACATCGATGCTGGTCAGCGAAGCGAACAGCCGGGTCACAATCGTGGACGTTCCAGGTTGAGGCTTGCGCAGTCGCCAGCGAGACGTTCGAGCAGGATCACGGTCTGTTCGAGGTCGGTGAGCTGCGCGGTCTCGATCGGGCTGTGGGTGTAGCGGGTGGGAATGGCCACTCCCATCGTCGCGATTCCCTTGCCGGACGCCATCGGCACGAAGGCGGCGTCGTTGATAAGCCCGATGATGACTTCATATTGGAAGCTGTCGCACACAGCCGCGGCGGCGGCGTCTGCGGCCTCGAGCAGTGCCGGATGAGGGATGAGTCCTCCAAGAGTGCCCCGTCCGTGGAACGAGAGCCGGTTAAGCACGGGACCTTCGCCGAGCTTGACAGCGGTCGCGCCTGCCAGATCAGGAGTGTCTGCGGCCGGAGCCACGTCGACGTTGATGACGATGTCCGGGTCGAGTTTTTGGATGAGAGCAAGAGTTCCGCGAACGTGGAACTCTTCCTGAGTGGTGAAGGCAACGTGGACGGTGCCTGCTGGGGAGGCATCAATGAGCCGCTCGACGAGTGCGAGCAGCGCCGCCACTCCGAGTCGGTCGTCCAGTGAGGTGGTGGAGAAGCGGCCCCCGTCGAGCTCGGTCCAGCTGAACTCGTAGACGCAGGGGTCGCCGACCCGCACTCCGAGGGCTTCGACGGCGGCGGCACTGTCTGCGCCCAGGTCGAGGTAGAGCGAGGCCGTCGGCAGGGCCTTGTACTTGTCTTCCGGCGGGGTGAGGTGGTGGGATTTCAGGCCGACCACGGCGGGGACGTCGCCTTTCGACGTATGGATGACGATTCGCGTGCCGGGCAGTACCCGCTCGGGCACGCCGCCGAGCCGTTCGAATCTGACGTACCCATTGGCGTCCACATTCGACACCACGAGACCGAGTTGATCGAGATGCGCCGACACCAGAACGCTGTTGGCCTCGGGATCGCTACCCGGGAACGAGACAGTAATCTGGCCGAGTCGGTCGATCGTCGGGGTGAGCCCGCGTTCTGTCAGCCAGTCGTTGACGAACACGATAAGTCGGTCTTCGTGGCCGGATGGGGCCCCGATTGCGCAGAGTTGCTTCAGCGTTCGTGCCAGATCGAATTCTGTGGTCGGTGAAGTTGTGGTCATGGGATTCTCCTAGATAGCTGGAAGGGGATCAGGCGAAGAGACCGTCGAAGTCGCGATTGTCGCGGACGGTGAGGTAGCGCCGGTAGGCGAGACGGGTGCGGTCTGCGGTCTGGCTGTCGGGGCTCGCGACGATGCGGGACGGACGTCGCCATGCGGCTTTCACGACGGTGACGCTGCTTGCGCCGAGCGCGGCAGCGGCCTGGATGGCTGCACCTCTAGCGACATCCAGACTCGTATTGCCCTCGACGACGGACACATCCGACTCGAACACGTCGGCGAGTACCGTTCGGTACGCCTCGGAGATTGCCGCTCCCCCCGTGAGCAGGAGCGGTCCGTCGATGGTGAGGCCGATTCGCCGGATGGCATCCAGACCTGCTCGCAGGCCGAATGCGACCCCTTCGAAGGCCGAGCGGGCCATGTCTTCTCGAGTCGTGGAGGTGGAGATGCCGGCCATCAGTCCACGCGCCGTCGGTCGATCAGGGGTTCGCTCCCCGTCGAGGTAGGCGACAAGGGTCGGGAGTCCGGCCGACCCCGGCTGGGAAGCGAGGGCGAGGTTCGAGAGCTCAAGGTGATCGACACCGAGGATGCGAGCGAAGGTGTCGGTGACTTTGGCTGCGTTCAGCAGGACGGCGATGGGCTGGAATCCGCCTTGGGCATTCGCGGTTACGTTGATCTCGCCGGCAGGATCGTAAACCGCTCGGGTAGAACTAGTGATGACGGTTCCAGACGTGCCAAGGGAGATCGCAGCGCCCGTGCCATCCAGCCCGAGGGCGAGTGCGGCGGCCGCCTGGTCCCCCGTTCCGCAGGCCACGACGGTATCCGGGAGCAGTCCGAGTTCGCGCGCTGCCTGGGTTTCCGCATGACCAGCCGGCTCGTCGGGGCCGAGTACCTCGGGGAGCAGTTCATGCCAGTCGATCGTGTCGTCGACTTCGGCGAGGATGTCGTAACGCCAGGTCTCTCGCGCAGCGTCGAAGTACCCTGTTCCGGAAGCATCGACGCGATCGGTGACCTTTCGGCCAGTCAATCGAAAGGTGAGCCAGTCGTGCGGCATCAGCACGGTGCGGGTTTTCCGGAAGTTTGCCGGCTCGTTCTCCGCGAGCCAGGCGACCTTCGTGATGGTGAATGCAGCGGTCGGGGTGGACCCGACCTCACGCGCCCACCATCCTTGAGGCTTCTGTCGGACCAATTCCGCGGCCTGCGGATTGGACGTGGTGTCGTTCCAGAGCTTCACCGGGCGAACGAGCTCATCGTTTTCGTCGAGAGCGACGAGGCCGTGGTATTGCGCCGCGACTGAGATCCCCCGGATTTCGTGGCTGCTGATCCCGGCGTTCTCGCACGCGCGTCCGAGGGAAAGCTGGAAAGCGCGCCACCAGTCGTCGCCGTTCTGTTCGCTGACCGGTGGGGTGGTCGACGGATGCCGTGCCGTGCCGGTGCCGAGAAACGTTCCAGAAGCGCTTTCGTAGAGCGCGACAGTGCAGGATTGGGTCGACGAATCCACCCCGGCCACGACGGTCATGGAGCTGGGGTCTCTTCGAGCCAGGCCAGTTTTTTGAGGTCGGCAACCGTGAGATCTGCTGGGTCGAGTCGCCCTCTGCTGCAGGTGCCGTCTTGGAAGATATAGATCGAGTCGGGAAGGGTGAGGGCCTCTTCCTCTTCGCTGGTGACAACGATCACGGCGGTTCCGCTTTCGCTTGCGAGGCGTCGGATCAGCGCGTGAATCTCGGCTTTCGCACCGATGTCAACGCCCTTGGTCGGCTCATCGAGAAGGAGGAGTTTGGGCTCTTGGAGGAAGGCGCGAGCCAGGAGCGCCTTCTGCTGGTTTCCGCCTGAAAGCGAGGCGATGCTCTTGGTGAGGTCTCCGTGGGTTTGCATGGAGGCGAGCCTCTGGGCCGCCGCGTGCCGAACCTTCCCTTTGTCAATGAACCCGAGGGCGGAGAATCTGTCGAGCACCGAGATGCCTACGTTGTCGTATACGCCGAGATTGGGGATGATTCCGTCGACCTTGCGTTCTTCGGAGACGTAGGCGATTCCCGCGCGCTTTGCTGCACGCACCGATTTGGGGGCGTAGGCATGGTTCCCGAGTTGGATCGAGCCGGACTCGGCAGAGTACAGTCCGGCGACGGTGCGAAGGAAGCTCGTGCGACCGGCTCCCATCAGCCCGTATAGGGCAACGACTTCGCCAGCACGAGCGGTGACGTTGACGTCGGTCAGTCGCGCGGTCGTGAGGCCCTTCGCGGTCAGGACGGGCTCACCCATGGTGGCGGCCTTTTGCGGACGCCGGGACGCCGTGTTCTCTTCGAAATGGCTGCCCACGATGGCGTCCACTACGTCCTGCCGAGTCAGCTCGGAGGTCGCGCCATCCAGGATCCGTCGGCCGTTGGCGAGGCCCACGATGTGGTCGGAATAGGCGAAGACCTCGTCGAGTTTGTGGTCGATGAGGAGCACACCGAGATTCTCTGCACGTGCAATGGAAGTGACCGTGCTGAGGAGCTTGTCCACTTGGCTGGCTTCGAGTGCCGTGGTGGGTTCGTCGAGCAGCAGAAAGCGGGCCTTGCGATTCACCGCTGCCGCCACCTCGATCAGCTGGCGCTGGGCAACGGGGAGTTCACCCAACAATGTGGTGACGTCGACGGGGATATCAAAGCGGGCGCAGAGCTCGGTCGCCTGCGCGTTCATCGCTCGCCGGGTGAGGAATCCGCCGGACGTCTCCTCGTGCCCGAGAAATATGTTCTGGGCGACGGACAGTCCGGGAACCATCGACAGCTCTTGATAGACCGCGCTCACCCCTTGACCGAGGGCATCGTTGGGGCTTTTGAACTGAGTCGTTCGGCCATCGAGGATCAGCGATCCGCTGTCCGGCCTGTCCGCACCGGACAAGATGCGGAGCAGGGTCGATTTTCCCGCGCCGTTATGTCCGATCAAAGCAGTCAGGGAGCC
Organism: Glaciihabitans sp.; assembly: GCA_025464095.1. Classification (GTDB taxonomy): domain Bacteria; phylum Actinomycetota; class Actinomycetes; order Actinomycetales; family Microbacteriaceae; genus RYN-84. The sequence continues at coordinate 109,261 of JAODMF010000021.1, read as the reverse complement.
GGTGGGGATATCGATGTCCACTCCGTCAAGAGCGTGAGTGTCACCGAAATACCGTCTCAGGTTCCGAAGCGACAGGCTGGACATGCCAGATCCTTCTTGTGTTCCGGGACCCGACGCTGGTGGCGTGGAAGGGCTCGGAGTGATGAAATCTGGCATGTCCTGTGCCTGTCTCTTGGAGGTGTGTTCGTTAGCCGAGCTGGGTTGCGTCGGGCTTTCCGCCGGTCACGAATGAGATGACGGGCACGAGGATAGTGGCTTCGATGGACTTGCCGTCGACGTAGCTCCGAATGCTCTTCACCACGGTGGCGGCGTAGACGGCCGGCTCCTGCGCGACGCAGGACTTGTACGCGCCCTTCAAGGCGGTGTTCGCGGCACAGAAGCCGTACACGGAGACCTTCTTAGCGAGTCCGAGCTGGTTGACTGCCTGAATTGCGCCGAGTACCGCGGGTCCGGTGTCACCGAACACCACGTTGATGTCGGGGTTGCCCTGCAGCATGTCCGTGGTCACCTGAAGGGAGACGTTCGGGTCAGCTTTTCCATCGACCTTCGTCTTGATAGTGCCCTTGCTGCCGAGCGCCTTTGTGAAGGCATCGTCTCGTTGGTTCGCGGTCACGGAGTTCGGGAATCCGACGATTCCGGTGACGATCGGTGTGCCGGCGAAGTCCTTGACCGCCTGCTCGCCCTGGGCCCGGCCACCTTGCACCTGGTCAGCTCCGACGAACTGGGTGATGTGCGCGCCCTGAGTCTTCAGGTCGGACCCGCTGACCAGCAGATTCACGGTGAATGCAGGGATGCCCGCATCGTTCAGGGCCTTCACGGATGCTGCACCCGGACCCGAGTTGACCGGGTTCAGCGCGACAGCGCAGACCTTCTGCTGGATGAAGGATTGCACCTGGGCGAGCTGAGTGGCGTCATCGTCGTTCGCCACCGCGACAACCGCATTAAAACCATCCTTCGCGCCGGCGTCGAGGAAGCCTTGGCGCATCGCGACGTAGTAGGGGTTGGTGGTATCCGGCAACGCGACCCCGATGACGGGCTTGGCCGATTTGCACGATTGGGGGAGTTTGGTGGCCTTGACGGTACCGGTTGCAGTGGCGCCTACGATGCCGGCTCCGGAAGTGGAGGTTGCTGGCGGGGTACAGCCCGCCAGCAGCAACGCGAGGGTGACCGCTGTGACCATCGAGGCCACAAGGGCAGTCTTCTTCTTCATGACGCTTGTTCCTTCCTACTGTGTTTGGGTGGTGCATCCTGCGAAGCGCGATTCGGCTTCGAGGAGTCAGGGGGCCTATGCGTCGGAACTTGAGCCGCGACGGGTGAGCGCGTAGAGCCGCTTGGCGAGGGGAATGCCACGAAGACGGGCCCGGTTGGTGTCGTAGAAGACACCGGCAAGGATGATGATCCCGATCACGAATGACTGCCAATAGCTGTTGACGTTGAGGACGTTGAGACCGTTGGTGACGGTTGCGATGAGAACGGCACCGATCATCGCTCCGCCGACGGTGCCGACACCGCCGAAGAGGCTCACACCTCCGACGACTGCGCCAGCGATGGAGTAGAACAGTTCGTTCCCGAGTCCCGCACTCGGGTACCCGACCATCAGGCGTGAAGTCAGGATGAGTCCACCGATGGCAGCGAAGAACCCCGACAGTGCATACACGGTGACGATGTTTCGACCGATGTTGATTCCCGCAAGCCGGGCAGCTGGAGCGCTCCCGCCCATCGCGTACACGTGCACGCCGAACTTGGTGCGCGCGAGGGCCACTGCAACGATGCAGGCTGCCACGCCGAGCAACACAACCGGAACTGGAACACTCAGGATCTTGCCTTGACCGATGACAGAGAATGCGCCATCGACGACTGTGAGAGACGCAGCATTCGTCAACACCATAGGAATGGCCGATGCCACGCCCATCATCGCGAAGGTCGCAATGAAGGCGGGAACCCGCCCGTAGTGGATGATGAACCCGTTGACAGCGCCGACCAATAGGCCCAATGCGAGCGCCACGATGACCCCGACCCACCAGGGAGCGCCGTAGGCCATGGCCATGGCGGCGGCCACACCGGTCAAGGCCACGGTGGCCCCGGCGGAGAGATCGATGCCGCCCGTGAGCAGAACCAGCATCTGGCCCAGAGTGAGGAACGCGATCACTGCTCCATTGAGCAACAGGCTGAGTGCGTTGCTGAAGGTCCGGAAGCTGGGAGACATGATGCACAAAATCACCACGACAAGTATCAGAACTGTGAAGATTCCGACCTCAGAGGGTGCGCGCAAGCCTGTCATTTTCGACTTGGCTGGGCTGGTTACCGTCACGAGTCAGTTCCCTTCCTTCATGTGATCGTCGATGCTCGATCACCGTGATGTGCCCGAGCCATTCAGCCGCTTCGGAACGATGCGGTCGCTGAACGCAACTTCGAGCACTGTAACGATGCGTTGTTACAGTTTCACACCGTAGAGGTTTCCGGGATGTTACGCAATAGCATTTTCTCCCGCTCTTCCAGTGCCTTTATCGGCCGCCCCTTGGCCCGGATGTCAGTGGTACCAACGATTTCAACTAGCAGCCGCGTGCAGATGGAGCTTCGTATCACCCACGTGATCAGATTGTGCAGTCGAGGACATTGTGAAACAATCACAGCAACGTAGGGAGAAGGATGACCACCGTCGCAGCACGCAAAGAAACCATCCGCCAACGGGTTGCAAAGTCCGGCGAGGTGCTCTTCAGGGAGCTCGCCGCCGAGTTCGGCGTGTCGGAGATGACGATCCGCCGCGATATCGAGGTCCTTGAGTCCGAGGGCGTCGTGCGAAAAGTCATCGGCGGTGCTATCGCGGTGGGCAAGGCCCAGGAACCGCCATTCGCAGTTCGCTCGGAGTCGGCCAGCGAGCACAAGAGGCTGATTGCGGAATCGATCGTGACCATGCTCTCCCCTGGTGAGTCAGTGATCCTGGACAGCGGAAGCACCGTGCTCGCGGTGGCTCGAGCCATTCGCGGAAAAGACCTGGGGCTGACAATTCTCACACCGAGTACCTTGGTCGCGATCGAACTGGCCGAGGAGCCCAACACTTCCATCATCCTCACCGGCGGCAATATTCGACCGGGCGAGCTCAGCCTTATCGGGCCTGACGCCGTCGACTCGGTTTCCCGCTACAACTTGGAGACCTTCATCATGGGGATTTCCGGGGTAGATCCGGTCCGTGGCTTCACGGACTACCACCGCGAAGAGGGGTACGTGAAGATGGCTTCCATCCGAGCGGCTGATCGTCTCATCGTTGCAGCGGACCAAAGCAAGCTCGGACAGACCCACTTCATGAACGTGGCCCCCCTCAGCGCCGCATCGGCCATAGTGACCGATGGCACTCCGCAGGACCCGACACTCATCGCTGCCGCGTCTTTGGGCGTCGATGTAATTTTCGCCACGTCGACGCAGTCGTGACCAACTGCTTCCTCGATCTCAAACAGCTCAACACACAAGCGAAAGGCAATTCATTCAATGACTAACTGGCTCAGTGAGGTTTTCGACGCACCGAAGCCCATTATCGCGATGCTTCACCTGGCGGCTCTTCCGGGTGACCCCGGCTATGACTCGAAGGCGGGAATTTCGGCGGTTGTCGACCGCGCCAAGGGCGAGCTCGAAGCCCTCCAGGCAGGTGGCGTCGACGCGGTTATGGTGTCGAATGAGTTCAGCCTGCCCTACCTCACCAAGACAGAGCCCATCACCGCGATCTCGATGGCGCGCATCATCGGCGAACTCCTTCCCGAGTTCTCAGTGCCCTACGGCGTGAACGTGCTCTGGGACGGAACCGCCTCAATCGATCTTGCCGTCGCGACCGGCGCCCAGTTCGTGCGCGAGATCTTTACAGGCGTCTACGCCAGCGACTTCGGGCTCTGGAACACCAACGTCGGCGAGGTAGCCCGCCACAGGGCACGCGTCGGCGCAGCCGAAGTCAAGCTGTTCTTCAACATCGTTCCGGAGTCTGCGCAGTACCTGGGCGGCCGCGACTTGAAGTCCATCGCCGAAACCACCGTCTTCGCGACGCTGCCCGACGCAATCTGCGTGTCCGGACTCACGGCTGGGGCACCTACGGACACACAGTCTCTGAAGATCGTTAAGGACGCAGCGGGAACCGTTCCCGTGTTCGTCAACACGGGCGTACGGGCACACAACGTCAGCGAGCAGCTCTCCATAGCTGACGGAGCTGTTGTTGGGACGTACTTCAAGAAGGACGGCCAGTTCGCAAACCGAGCGGTGCAGCCGCGAGTCGAGGAGCTGATGTCGGCCGTCCGCGAGTTCCGTTCCACCCTGGGCGCGAGCGTCTAACCTCAATCGGCGTTCGAAAAGTGTCCTGCTGCCTGCGCAGCAGGACACTTTTGCCATTCTGTTGCCTATGCCTGACGCCCCGCGTGTGGGCCCTGCGGAGACGAATGTTCCCGCGCGCCCGGGAACGGTTGTCCCAAACGGGCACAGAAGCGGGAGAAAAGAGCGGAACCGGTGGGATTTGAACCCACGGTGGGCTCAACACCCACACAACTTTTCGAGAGTTGCACCTTCGGCCGCTCGGACACGGTTCCGGGGATGAGTTTAGTACACGACTAGCGCGCCTTCGACCCGGGCGCGAGATGCGACAGGACGCGCTCCCAGGCGGGCACAATCGCGAGGTGGCCGGCCTGCGGGTTCATCTCGATGCGGGCATCCGAGAGGTGATCCTTGTACCAGGATGCGTGGGCCTGGCCGATCAGCGCATCCTGCGCTCCATAGATCAGCAACGTCTTCGCTTTCACGTCGGCGAGATCGAAACCGAGGTCCAGCAGGGTGTAGCTCACGATGTCCGCAGCCATCCCGGCGTTGCCCTGCTCGAAGGCGCGCTCCAGCATCGCGAGCAGGCGCTTGCGCGCGGCTTTGAGCGACTCGGCGTCCACCTCGGGTGTCGCGAGCGTCGCAATGCTGTCTTCCGGGTTCGGGTGGTCGGTGAAAACGCCGTCGAAGGTCGCGGTGAGCGCGGCGGTCGCTTCCTCTGCGGAGAGCCGCTTCAGCGGCTGGAGCATCGCGCGATTCACGTCGCCGACCCACGGCACCTCGTCGTCGGGTGCAGGCGTCGCGATGACGGCGACGCGGTCGACGAGCTCCGGATGCGCGGCCGCGAAAGCAAGCGCGATGCGGCCGCCCGCGGACCAGCCGGCGATCCCGACCTTCTCGATGTTCTGCGCGACAAGGTAGTCGGCGATGTCCTCGGCGGCCCTCGCCACCGTCGCGGCACCGCCGTTGAGCAACTCGGACGGCCCGTAGCCCGGCCGGTCGAGCGCGATGACGCGGAGGTCGCGCGGGGCCGTTGCCTTTGGGGCGGGATCGAAGAAGGATGAGCCGGGGGCCGGATGCGCGAACACGATCGTGTGCTTCGCATCCCGGTTGCCATACTCCGTGACACCGACGCGGCGGCTGGACGGGAGGGTGAACGTCGACTGCTTCATTACCTCATCCTGTACCAGCGGACCGACGCTCAGGAACCGGCCACACCCGCGGCCCATCGATAATCTGAATATATGCTCATCCTCGTTCGTATAGTCGCAGCCGTCACCGTGGCGGCGGGCGTCTTCTTATGGGCGCGCTACCTGCTGCTGCGCCAGCGGACCTATGGGCCGCGGCTGATCGGATCCTTTCCCCAGAACGCGGCGTGGTGGCAGGAGTACGGGGAGCGGCCCGGCGAGCTGCTCTACGTGGCGATCGGCGACTCGACCGCCCAAGGGATCGGCGCGAGTGCACCGTTCCGCAGCTATGTCGGCGAGATTGCGAAGCACGTCCACGAGACGACCGGCAAGAGCGTTCGAGTGGTCAATCTCGGCGTGAGCGGCGCGACCATCTACGGCGCGTACACCACCCAGCTTCCGCAGATCGCGGCGCTGGAGCCGGACATCCTCACCGTCATGATCGGCGCGAACAACATCGCGGCGTTCGATGAGACCGCCTTCGAAAAAGACCTGCGGCGCCTCTACGCCCAGCTGCCCGACACCGCGATCGTCTCCGACGTGCCCTCTTTTTATCTCCCGCCACGGGAAACGCGGGTGCGAGCCGCCAACCGCATCCTGCACCGGCTGGCGGCCGAACGCGGCTTCGAGACGGTGGTGCCCCTGTACCGGGTGAGCCGTCGCCAGGGTGCCTGGGGCATGATGACGCAGTTCGCCGGCGACCTGTTCCACCCCAACGACCGCGGCTACACGGCGTGGGCAAGGGCCTTCTTTCCCCCGGTGGATGCGGCGCTCCGCCGTCGTGACGGGGGCTCCACCTAGGCTTTCAGGATGGCCCGAGTCTCGTCGAACTACCGCTGTACCGAGTGTGGCTGGACGAGCGTCAAGTGGGTCGGCCGCTGCGGCGAATGCCAGTCCTGGGGCACGGTCATCGACAACGCGGAAAACGCGGTCTCCGCGCGCGCCGTGGTGCCGGTCCGGGTGAGCGCCGCCCGCGCGGCCAAGCCGATCACCGACATCGGAGCGGACGAGGTGACCCACTGGCCGAGCGGCATCGCGGAGTTCGACCGGGTGCTCGGCGGCGGGATCGTCGCGGGGGCCGCCATCCTGCTCTCCGGGGAACCGGGCGTTGGCAAGTCGACACTGCTGCTCGAGGTCGCGTCGCGCGCTGCCTCGAACGGGATGCGCGTGCTGTACGTTTCGGCCGAGGAGTCGGTGAACCAGGTGCGGATGCGCGCGGCCCGAACCGGCGCCCTCCAGCCCCTGCTGTACCTGGCCGCGGAGGTGGATCTCGCCGTGATCCTCGGGCAGATCGATGAGGTCAAGCCGCAGCTGGTGATCGTTGACTCCGTGCAGACGGTGTCGTCCTCCCTCATCGACGGGCTCGCGGGAGGGCCGTCGCAGGTGCGCGAGGTCGCGTCGACGCTCATCCGCGTCTCCAAGGACCGCAACCTCCCCGTTCTCCTCGTCGGCCACGTCACGAAAGACGGCACGATCGCCGGGCCGCGGCTGCTGGAGCACCTCGTGGATGTCGTCTGCCAGTTCGAGGGCGACCGCCAGACGTCTCTGCGGTTTATTCGCGCTCTCAAGAACCGGTTCGGCCCCACCGACGAGGTCGGCTGCTTCGAAATGACCGGCGACGGCATCGCGGAGGTGGCGGACCCCAGCGGGTTGTTCCTCTCCCGCGCGCGGCAGCCGGTGAGCGGCACCTGCGTGACCATCGCGCTGGAGGGCAAGCGCGCGCTGCCGGTCGAAGTGCAGGCGCTGATCGTGAAGTCCGGCGCTCCGCAGCCCCGGCGAGTCGTGAACGGGGTGGACGGTTCGCGGGTTGCAATGCTGCTGGCGGTACTCGAGCGGCGAGCGAACCTGAAGCTCTCGGAATTCGACGTGTACGTCTCGACCGTGGGAGGCATCCGGGTCACGGAGCCCGGGGCCGATCTCGCCATCGCCCTGGCGATAGCCAGCGCCTACCGGGACAAGGCGTTCCCGGTGACTCTGGCCGCCATCGGCGAGATCAGCCTGGCCGGGGAGATCCGGCATGCGTCATCGTCGAAGCAGCGGGTGGCGGAGGCTCGCCGCCTGGGATTCAGCCAGGTGCTCGACTCGGAGTCGTTGCACCTGCGGGAGGCGATGCGGCAGGCGTTCGCGAACTCGACCGCCGAGCGCGTGGACGTGCCCGGGTTCTAGCCCGCGCGGCTGCCGCGGCGCTCCCGCGCCGCGCTCACCCGACACCAGTTGTCGCTCTCGCCCTCCCCAACCGGCAACAAGCGTCGGCTCACCACCACTCGGCCGCACACGGACCCACCGGATGACTCGCCACGGCACGATCTTCGGATGCGAACCCCGTCACCCCTTCCCGACCCACTCCCCGCCCGCCCGTTTAGCGTGAAAGAGGCGCGCGAGTTGGGCGTCAGCCCGCGCAGCTCCCGCGCCGCCCTGACCCGACACCAGTTGTCGCTCTCGCCCTCCCCAGCCGACAACACGCGTCGGCTCACCACCACTCAGCTGCACTGCGGCCCACCGGATGACTCGCCACGGCACGATCTTCGGATGCGAACCCCGTCACCCCTCCCCGACCCACTCCCCGCCCGCTCGTTTAGCGTGAAATAGGCGCGAATTGCGCGTCAGCCCGCGCCGCTCTCGCGTCGCCTTGTGACCCGACACCAGTTGTCGCTCCCGCCCTCCCCAGCCGACAACACGCGTCGGCTCACCACCACTCGGCCGCACTGCGGCCCACCGGATGACTCGCCACGGCACGATCTTCGGATGCGAACCCCGTCACCCCTCCCCGACCCACTCCCCGTCCGCTCCTTCAGCGTGAAAGAGGCGCGCGAGTTGGGAGTCAGCCCGCGCCGACTTCGCGCGCGGGACCTGGCAGTCACCTTCCGCGGGGTGCGCACCCCGGCTTCCGCGGTACTTCCCACAACGGCACTCACCACCCCGGCACTCACCACCGCGCAGCTCGCCCTCGCCTACTCGCGGACCATGCCGCCGACCCAGTTCTTCAGCCATACAACCGCTGCGGAACTCCTGGGCCTCCGGATGCCCGAGGGCTATCGCCCGGGTCGCCTCCACGTCGCGGCGCCGGACCGGGCACCCCGCTCGCGGCTGACCGTTGGCCACGAGCTTGCGGAATTCGAGGTCCAGACCCTGGCGAACGGGCTCCGCGTCACCAGTCCCATCGACACCTGGTGCAGCCTCGCAACGGCCATGGGAGTCGACAGCCTGGTGATCATGGGAGACGGAATCATCCGGCGAAAGTCGCCGCTGGCATCCATCGAACAGATGCAGGATGCGGTGGCCGCGCGAAAGGGCGCGCGCGGTACCCCGCGCCTGCGCACCGCTCTCGGCCTGATGCGCGCCGGCACTGACTCGGCGCGGGAGACGATGCTGCGGCTGCTCGTGGTCCGTGCCGGTTTTTCCGAGCCGGTCGTGAACTTCCCCATAAGCAACGGCTTCGGCGCGGTGATCGCCCACGGCGACCTGACCTGGCCGAGGGAGCGCGTGATTCTCGAGTACGACGGACGGCAGCACGCGGAGGATCCTGCGCAGTTCGCGGTGGACATCCGTCGCCTGGACGACCTGATGGAGGAGGGGTGGCGCGTCATCCGCGTCGACAGGGAATTGCTGCGAAGGAGCGCGGTTCTCTTCGGAAAATTGCGGACCGCACTCGATCGGGGCCGCTGACCGCGACCGCTGACCCGACGCTACTTGTCGCTTGGGGCCGCGCCAAGCGACAACAAAAGTCGGTTCAGCGCAAGCATCACCAACGTCATGGCCGCGCCAAGCGACAGGAAGCGTCGGCTCGGCGCAACCATCGCCAACGTCATGGCCGCGCCAAGCGACAGGATGCGTCGGTTCAGCGCAAGCATCACCACGATCAGCAGCGCAAGCAGCCGCTAGGAGGCGCCCAACTCCAGCGCCTCGATCACGTTGCGAGGCTCGGCCTGCATCGCGTGCGGCCCGGCCACGTCGAACCAGACGGCTTCGAGCACGCCCTCGTTCTGCGTGAGGAAGTCGAGCAGCTCCGCGCCGCCGTACAGGGTGGCCCGCTGGTCATCCTGTGTTGGCGCCATCGCCGCATAGGACTCGAGGGACGAGAAGAGCAGCAGCATGTACCTGTCGGCATCCCCGCGGCGGAAGACGCGCACCTGCGGCGGTCCGTCGACCGGGAGCAGCGGTACCAGCACCCCCGAGTTGCGCAGCGCGAGCGCCACCGCAACGGCGTCCTGCGTCGCCAGCGCGGCCGCGAGCTCCGGAACGCCGTCGGGTGAAATCTCGGCCAAGCTACTTCAGCACGAACTGTACGGTCTTCGGCGAGCTGATCCCGTCGACGACCACGGTGAGGTGGTAGCTGGCACCGCCCGCAGTCACCTGGGGACGCGTCTTGGTGCAGGTGGTCGTGCTGGAGCGGGTGCGGTCCCACTCGATCGGGCCCGCGCCGACCGGGGTGCCCGGAAGCAAGGTGGCCGTGGCCGGTACCGGGTTCTTCTGGCAGTCCTTCGACGACCAGATCGACTCGGCGCCGCTGGTGATGAGGTATTCCTGCTTGTCCGAACCGGCGGGCAGGGTGCAGGCAACCGTGCCGGTGTTGGTGATGCTCAGCGACAGCTTCGGCAGCGCGCCCTTGGCGTAGCTGGTCGAATCCGTTATCGCCTCGACGCTGACCTTGGCCGGGTCGCACGCTTTCACCGCGGTGGTCGGACGCGTGCTCGGGGCCGCGGATGTCGGCGAGCCACTGGGCGCTCCGGTTGGTTTGCCCGAACCAGGGCGCGCGGTGATCAGGAGGATGATGACGACAATGACCGCCAGCGCACCAAGGCCCACGATGAGCCTGCGGCGCCAGTACACACCGCTGGGCTGCGGGCCGACGGGGTTGCGAAACGTCGACATGCCTTCAGGGTAGCTACAGCATCTTGAGCATGCGGGTGTTACCGAGGGTGTTTTGCTTTACCCGGCTTAAATCAAGGAACTCGGCGACGCCGTCATCCTGCGAGCGCACGAGCTGCGCGTACACGTCCGGCGCGACGACATCCTCGCCGATTGCCTCGAAACCGTGACGGCCGAAGAAGGATGTCTCGAAGGTGAGGCAGAACAAACGGGAGAGCCCGAGGTCGCGGGCATCCGCCTCGATTCGGGCCAGGATGGCGCCCCCGACCCCCTGGTGCAGCCATTCTTCGGCGACGGCGAGGGTGCGTACTTCGCCGAGGTCCTCCCACATCACGTGCAGGGCACCGCACCCGATGAGTCGGCCCGCCTCATCTTCGACGACCCGGAACTCCTGGACCGATTCGTAGAAGACGACCCGGTCTTTGCCGAGGAGGATGCGCCGCTGAACCAGCGGTTCGACGAGGGCTTCGATGGCGAGGATGTCGGTGGTGCGCGCGCGGCGGACGGTGAAGGTCACGAGCACCAAGTCTAGAGACAGCAAAAGCCCCGGTGATCGAGACGTCGCTCGATCACCGGGGCCGGTTGCCTGGAACTGCCTAGGCCTCGACCACTCCGACTGCCTCGGGCTCAAGGGCACCGGGCTGGCGGGAGGTGGTCATGACGAACGCGCCGTCAACGAAGTCGGCGAGCACGTGGTCACCGGCGCTCAGCTCGCCGTGCAGGATCTTCTCGCTGAGACGGTCCTCGATCTCGTGCTGCACGGCGCGGCGCAGTGGACGCGCACCCAGTGACGGGTCGAAGCCGAGGGTGATGAGCTGCTCCTTGGCCGCGAGCGTCAGCTCGATGGTCAGGTCGCGGTCCATCAGGCGCTCGCTGAGCCGCTTGAGGAACAGGTCGACGATCTGCAGCAGCTCGTCCTTGCTGAGCTGCGGGAACACGATCGTCTCGTCGACGCGGTTCAGGAACTCCGGCTTGAAGTGCTTCTTCAGCTCCTCCACAACCTTTCCGCGCATCCGGTCGTAACCGGTGGCGGTGTCGGTGGACGACGTGAACCCGATCGGGGTTCCCGTGATGTCCTTGGTTCCGAGGTTGGTGGTCATGATGATCACGGTGTTCTTGAAGTCGACGACGCGACCCTGGCCATCCGTCAGGCGTCCCTCTTCCAGAATCTGGAGGAGCGAGTTGAAGATGTCGGGGTGCGCCTTCTCGATCTCGTCGAACAGCACCACGGAGAACGGCTTGCGACGCACCTTCTCGGTGAGCTGGCCGCCCTCTTCGAAGCCGACGAACCCGGGAGGAGCACCGAACAGTCGCGAGACCGTGTGCTTCTCGCCGTACTCCGACATGTCGAGGGAGATGAGCGCGTTCTCGTCATCGAAGAGGAACTCCGCGAGCGCCTTGGCGAGCTCCGTCTTTCCGACGCCCGTGGGGCCGGCGAAGATGAACGAACCCGACGGACGCTTCGGGTCCTTCAGGCCGGCGCGGGTGCGACGGATCGTCTTGGCGAGAACGGAGATGGCCTCTTCCTGCCCGATGACGCGCTGGTGCAGCGCCTTCTCCATGAAGATGAGCCGGCTGGACTCTTCCTCCGTGAGCTTGAAGACCGGGATGCCGGTGGCAGCCGCGAGGACCTCCGCGATGATTCCCTCATCCACGGTTCCACTCGCGCCGACGTCGCCCGACTTCCATTGCTTCTCGAGGCGCAGCCGCTCGCCGAGCAGCTTCTTCTCCTCGTCACGCAGGGATGCGGCCTTCTCGAAGTCCTGGTCCTCGATGGCGGCCTCCTTCTTGCCACGCACGACCGCGATCTTCTCGTCGAACTCACGCAGCTCCGGCGGGGCCGAGAGAATCGACAGCCGCAGGCGAGCGCCCGCCTCGTCGATCAGGTCGATGGCCTTGTCAGGAAGGAATCGGTCGGACACGTAGCGGTCGGCGAGGTTCGCCGCGGCGACGATGGCGCCGTCGGTGATGGAGACCTTGTGGAACGCCTCGTACTTGTCGCGGAGTCCCTTGAGAATGTTGATGGTGTGCGGGAGCGACGGCTCGTGCACCTGCACGCTCTGGAATCGGCGCTCGAGCGCGGCATCCTTCTCAAAGTGCTTGCGGTACTCATCGAGCGTGGTCGCACCGATGGTCTGCAGCTCGCCGCGGGCAAGCAGCGGCTTCAGGATGCTCGCGGCGTCGATCGCGCCCTCGGCGGCACCCGCACCAACCAGGGTGTGGATCTCGTCGATGAAGACGATGATGTCGCCGCGCGTGCGGATCTCCTTGGTGACCTTCTTCAGGCGCTCCTCGAAGTCACCGCGGTAGCGGCTTCCGGCGATCAGCGAACCGAGGTCGAGGGAGTACAGCTGCTTGTCTTTCAGCGTCTCCGGAACATCGCCCTTGACGATCGCCTGCGCGAGTCCTTCGACGACGGCGGTCTTGCCGACGCCCGGCTCCCCGATCAGGACGGGGTTGTTCTTGGAACGACGGGAGAGGATCTGCATGACCCGCTCCATCTCTTTCTCGCGCCCGATCACCGGGTCGAGCTTGCCGTCGCGCGCAGCCTGCGTGAGGTTACGTCCGAACTGGTCGAGAATCTGCGAACCCTTGTCGGGTGCCGCGTCGTTGCCGCCCACGGCGACCGCCTCCTTGCCCTGGTAGCCAGAGAGAAGCTGGATGACCTGCTGGCGTACTTTGTTGAGGTCGGCACCCAGCTTCACGAGAACCTGTGCTGCGACGCCTTCACCCTCGCGGATGAGGCCGAGCAGGATGTGCTCCGTGCCGATGTAGTTGTGGCCGAGCTGCAGCGCCTCGCGCAGCGACAGCTCGAGTACCTTCTTCGCGCGTGGCGTGAAGGGGATGTGGCCGGTCGGCTGCTGCTGACCCTGGCCGATAATGTCCTGGACCTGCTCGCGAACGGAATCGAGGGAGATGCCGAGCGACTCGAGGGCTTTAGCAGCGACACCTTCGCCCTCGTGGATCAGACCAAGAAGAATGTGCTCCGTACCGATGTAGTTGTGGTTGAGCATTTTGGCCTCTTCCTGGGCCAGCACAACGACACGACGAGCTCGGTCGGTAAATCGTTCAAACATGTTTCACTCCCATGAGCGCCTGGCAGGATTCGGCGCCGATACAAAGAGACTAACCAGCGCACCCCGGGTTCGATGCCCCTGTTCGCCGTAGGCGTTATGCTCGCTCGGCGTGCGGGTTCTGGTCACGCCAGGAGCCGGAGGCTACTTCGTGGCGAAGGAGGCGGAGGCTACTTCGTGGCGGCGTCGACGCAGTGACCCGCGAGGGTGCTCTTGGGCAGGCCGCTCGCGGAAATCATCAGGGCGGTCACCAGCGTCGTGTCCTGGTCATCCGTCGAGACGGTGTCTTTGCAACCGCCGAGCGTCAACTGTCCGCTCGTCGCGCCGACGTACCGGATGCCGATGGACGGGATCTTCGCCGCGATCACGGCCCGCGTCGAGTCCACCACCGCGCTCCAGTTGCGTGAGTCGTTCAAGCTGTTCGGGTCGCGGTCATAGAGGACCACCGTCGCGTGCGCGACGCCCTTGCCGACGTGTGTCCACTCGATGGCGAATCCTCGGTCGCCATCCGCCGGGATCGGTGGCACCAGGGGCTCCAGCGAGGTGAGCTTGGAGGTCAGGGAGATGAGCGAGGCGGGCGGCAGGCTGCCGTCGATCCTGATGCCGGGCATGGTCCACGACGGATGCGCGGACGAGACGTCAGTAACCGCCAACACCTTGGAGTAGTTCGAGAGAAATGCGGTCGTGGCGGCGGCGGTGTTTTTCACCGGCGCCAGCACGCGCGCGTAACCCGGACCATCCGTCGCCGGAGCGATTGTCAGGTTGAGCGGGGTGCCTGTCGCGGCCTGGACCGCGGCCCAGTACTTCAGCTCGTTGGCGAGCTGCTTCTGCGTGGGCCTGGCGGTCAGGGTGAACGTGGCGCCGCGCGGGACCGAGATGACGCCGTTGCCGACGGTGTTCGCCAGGTTCGGGTCGGTCCACGCAATGCGGATGGCCTGGGCGGCGGCGGCGAGCTGGGCGGTGGTGATCCCTGGCTTGGTTGCAACCTGGATCCGCACGTGGGCGCGGCGGCCATCCGCGTCGTGTGCGCGGGGGTTGGCATCCGAGCGCTGCGCCTGAACGGATTGGATGCCGGGAAGCTGGTGAATCCGGTCAATCGCCCGGTCGATCGCCGACTGCTGCTGGAAGTTCGCCTGCATGGTCGCGAGCGCCTGCGGAGCCCCGGACTTGATCACCCACACGCACATGGCGATCGCGAGGGCCAGCACGATCAGGCCCAGCACGTACGGTCGCCAACGTCGTCTGCCCATGCCTTCAGGCTACCGACAATGCGGACCGCATTTTTCCGGTGCGGCGCGCAGAAGTACGCTGGCACGGTGGCGAGCATCCCAGGGTTTGCAGACGGCGGCGGGCTGTACGAGTCGGCCCCCTTCGCCCACCTCGACGAGTCGGACGCCGTCCGCATCGCCCGCGACACCTTCGGCATCACGGCAACCAGAGCCGATCGACTCGACACGGAACGTGACGACAGCTTCCGGTTGGTCACGGCGACCGCGGACTTCGTTCTGAAGGTGGCCCATCCCGACGACCCCGCCGCCGCCATCAACCTGCAAACCGCGGCGCTCCAGCACGCGGCGGGTTCGGATGCCGAACTCCCGCTCCAGCGGGTGCATCGTTCTGCAGACGGACGCGTCGAGCCCGTGGTTGACGGCCGCATCGCGCGCCTCCTGGACTGGATTCCCGGCACACCGCTGTACCAGCTGCGGCCGGACGACACCCAGCTCGCCCAACTCGGCGGATCTCTCGCTCGCCTCTCGCGCGCACTGCGGGGGTTTAGCCACCCGGCCGCTTCGCGTCCGTTCGCCTGGGACGTTCTGCGGGCGGCCGACCTGCGGCCGCTGCTCGATGACCTGCCCAACGCACCCGCCGCCGAAGCGCTGCGGCGACTCGAGCGGGACGTTCTTCCGCATGCCGGACAGCTGCCGATGCAGGTGATCCACAACGATTTTCACCCCGGCAACGTACTCGTGGATGCCGCCTCGGAGAACTTCGTCGTCGGCATCCTCGACTTCGGCGACACCGTGCACACCGCGCGGGTCGCCGATGTCGCCGTTGCCGCCAGCTACCTGCTGTTCCCGGGCGGGCACACCTGGTGCGAGCTCGAAACCTTCATTGACGGTTACGGCCGAGTCGCCGGGCTGTCCGCGCTGGAGCGGAGCGTGATCCTGCCGCTGGCCGGCGCGCGCTTCGCCCAGCGCATCCTGGTCAACTGGTGGCTCGGTCGCGGAAATCCAGACGATCGCGCGGCCACGACCCTGGCACGAGACGGCAATACTGCCGCCCTCGCCGCCCTGCTCGACACGGAGAACTGATGATCGGACCAACCGCTTACTTCGACCCGACAACGACCGACGGTTTGGATGCACCGCTGCGCGGCCTCGTCGAGCGGCGGGCGCGGGCCCTCGGCAGCGCCTATCGGCTGTTCTACGCCGAGCCAGTGCAATTCGTACGCGGCGAAGGCAGTCACCTGTTCGACGCGGACGGCACCGACTACCTGGATGTGTACAACAACGTGCCGTCCGTCGGGCACGCGCACCCGAGGGTGGCGGAGGCAATAGCGCGGCAGGTGGCCACGCTCACCACCCACACCCGATACCTGGATGCCGCGCTCATCGACTACGCCGAGGACCTGCTGGGTACCTTTCCTGCGCACCTCGACAACGTGATGTTCACCTGCACCGGTTCGGAGGCGAACGACCTGGCGCTCCGCATCGCGAAGACGGCAACGGGTGCCACCGGGGTCATCGTCACCGCCAACGCGTACCACGGCGTGACAACGGAGACCGCGGCAATCTCACCGTCCCTCGGCGGCCCGGGTTCGCTCGCCGACTGGGTGCGGTTCGTGCCGGCTCCGCGCCCCGGGGTCGACTTCGCTGCCGCGGTCCGCGCGAGCATCGCCGAGCTCGAGGGCAGCGGCATCCGGCCCGCCGCGCTGATCGTCGACACGATCTTCGCCTCGGACGGGGTGCTGCCCGACGCACCCGGGCTGGCGGATGCCGTCGCCGCGGTCCACGCCGCGGGCGGGTTGTTTCTCGCGGACGAAGTGCAGCCCGGGTTCGGCCGTCTGGGCACCGGGCTGTGGGGGTTTGACCGCCACCAGCTGGCGCCGGACCTCGTCACGCTCGGCAAACCCATGGGCAACGGTTACCCGGTGGCCGCTGTCGTCGCGAGGTCGGGACTCGTGGATGCCTTCGGCCGCCACGCGCGCTACTTCAACACGTTTGGAGGCAGCAACGTCGCAATCGCGGCGGCGCAGGCCACGCTCGACGTCGTGCGAGACGAGGGGCTCGTGGAGCACGCGCGCGAGATCGGGGACTACCTGCTCGAACGGCTGCGGGCGCTGCAGGCGGAGCGGGGCAGCATCCGCGATGTCCGGGGTAGCGGACTTTTCATCGGTGTCGAACTCGACACGGAGGAGCAGGCGCTTGCCGCGGTAAACGGGCTCAAGCTGCGGCGCATCCTGCTGGGAGAGACGGGGAAGGACAACACCGTGCTGAAAATCCGACCGCCGCTGGTGTTCGACCGGTCCGACGCGGATCGGCTGATGGAGGGCCTCGCCGAAGTGGTCGAGTGATCGCTCGGCCGTTCCTGGTCAGGGCTAGCTCTTCGTGTACGAGGCGCTGTTCAGTCCGAAGGTGATCGACGCGTGATTGGTCGAATCGGTGAATTGGCAATGAGCGGTGCCGGTATGGGTGGTGCACTTCATGAACCGCACGGTGAGCGTGGCGCCATCGGGCAGCACTTTGGTCTTCTGGGCGATCGTGGCGGACACCGAGTTCGTGCCCTGGCAGCCGATCCAGCCGGCGCCCTTGGCGATCTGGCCACCCATCCCCATGGCGGTGCCGTCGGCGGGCGCCGACGACGACTGGTCGCAGCTCGTGTCGATCGAACCCGGCACCGTGTAGGTGGTTGAGTCGAGAAAGTCGGCCAGCACCGTGCAACTCGCCGCTGGGGCGTCGCCCGAGAACACGAAGAGGTCGCAGCGAACGCTCTTCGAGGAGTCCGTGTAGAAACCGTAGTGCGCGGACCAGTCGCCGTCGGCCCCGGGCTTGTCGAGTGCGCCCTGCACCAGATAGCTGGATGCGCGGATCGCTGCCGCCGGCGCGGGGGTCGCGGTCGGATCCGTGGTTGCGGCGGCGGCCGAAGGCGTGACGGTCACGGCCGGAGCCGCGTTCGGCGCTGCGGCCACACCGCATCCGGAGAGCAGCAGGAGCACGGGTGCAGCCAGGGCCAGAACAAGCGGTCTACGTGACATGCAGACAGCATAGGGGTGGATTGCTCAACTATGCGGCGTGGGCCAGCAAAACCGCCGCTACCTCTGCTCGAGCTTGGCGCGTTCCTCTGCCTCGATCTTCGCGTAGACCTTCCGCTCGGTGCGGTCGGCATGGAGGATTGCGCGCATAACCCACCAGAAGATCACGCCGGCCAGCACCGTCGGCGCGAGCACGACGAGCCAGTTGTCCCAGAGATCATCCACGAGCACAGCGTACCCGTCGCAGGTTAGTGCTGGCCGAGCAGGGTGAAGACGGCCACGACCACGAGGATGCCGATCAGGGCAACGGCCATGATCAGGCGGGACGAACGCCGGTTCACTGCGCCTTCGCCAGGATGCCGATGATGCCGACGACGATCAGGTACACCGCGAATCCGCCCACGACGACCCAGAGCACGATCCGAGTGGTGGTGACTCCGCCGAACCGCTTCTTGTTGTCGTCGCCGGGCAGTTGGCCATTGTCGCTCACGTCGTCATCCTCTACTTCACCAGGGGGAACAGGATCGTCTCGCGCACACCGAGTCCGGTGATCGCCATCAGCAGGCGGTCGATGCCCATGCCCATGCCACCGGTTGGCGGCATCCCGTATTCGAGCGCTCGCAGGAATTCCTCATCGAGGCGCATCGCTTCGACGTCGCCTCGGGTCGCGAGCGCGGCCTGTTCGATGAATCGCTCGCGCTGGATCACGGGGTCGACCAGCTCCGAGTAGCCGGTCGCCAGTTCAAATCCGCGGATGTAGAGGTCCCACTTCTCGACCACACCGGCCTTCTCGCGGTGCGCCCGCACGAGCGGTGAGGTATCGATCGGAAAGTCGGTCACGAAGGTCGGACGCACCAGCGTCGGCTTGACGTAGTGCTCCCACAGTTCTTCCACGAGCTTTCCGTGGGTGGGCTGCTTCACCTCGATGCCGAGCGATGTCGCGTGCTCGAGCAGCACGTCGTACGGCGTGGAGGGGGTGATCTCGACCTGGGCAGCTTCTGACAGTGACTCGTACATCGGCAGCCGTGCCCACTCGCCGCCGAGGTCGTACTCCGTGCCATCGGCCCAGGTCACCACCTGCGTACCGGAAACGGCGACGGCGGCGTTCTGGATCATCTCCTGCGTCAGGCCGGCCATCTGGTTGTAATCGCCGTAGGCCTGGTAGGCCTCGAGCATCGCGAACTCGGGCGAGTGCGTCGAGTCGGCGCCCTCGTTGCGAAAGTTGCGGTTGATCTCGAAGACCCGCTCGATGCCGCCGACGACGGCACGCTTCAGGAACAGCTCGGGCGCGATGCGCAGGTACAGCTCGGCATCGAACGCGTTGCTGTGCGTGACGAAGGGGCGAGCGGATGCGCCGCCGTGCATCGTCTGCAGCATGGGGGTCTCTACCTCGAGGTAGTCGTGCCCGGTGAGTGTCGCGCGGATCGACGCGTTGACGGCCGACCGCGCCCGCACCACGACGCGCGCCTGGTCGCGCACGATCAGGTCGAGATAGCGGTTGCGCACGCGCGCCTCGTCGCTGAGCTCGGAGTGCAGGTTCGGCAGCGGGCGCAGCGCCTTGGATGCGATCTGCCACTCGCTCGCGAGCACCGAGAGTTCTCCGCGCCTGCTCGAGATGACCTCGCCGACGACGAAGACGTGGTCCCCAAGATCGACGAATTCCTTCCACCGGGCGAGCGATTCCTCGCCGACCTCGGCAAGGCTGACCATCGCCTGGATCCGCGAGCCATCACCCGCCTGCAGCGTCGCGAAGCAGAGCTTGCCGGTGTTCCGGAAAAAGACGACGCGGCCGGCGATGCCGACGGTCTGTCCGGTGGCGACATCCACGTCGAGGTCGGGAAACCGCTCGCGCACTCCGGCGATCGTGTCGGTCACCGCGACGGATACCGGATACGCGCCGGCACCGGAGTCGATGAGGCGCTCGCGCTTGCCGAGGCGCACCAGCTTCTGCTCGTCGGCTTCCAGTTCGTCGTCGGCAATCACGGGGATCTGGTCAGTCATGCGCTCTCAGCTCACGTAGATGGTTTCGTTGTCGATCAGCCGCGTTGAGCCGACGCTCGCCGCGATGATCGCGAGTGCGGGTCCCCGGAAGTGATCGTCCACGGGAAGGAAGGTGTCAGGGTCGACCACCTTCAGGTAGTCCAGCTTAACGAGCGACTCGCCCATCAGTGCGGACTGGGCAGCGGCGACCACGGCGTCGATGCCCTGATCCGCGGATGACGCGGCCGCATCCAGTGCGCGGGAGAGCCCAAGGGCCGCTCGCTTTTCTTTCGCGTCGAGGAACCGGTTGCGGCTCGAAAGTGCGAGGCCGCTGTCTTCGCGCACGGTCTCGACGGTGTGAACCGCCACGTCGAAGTTGAGGTCGGTGACCATGCGGCGCACGAGGAACACCTGCTGTGCATCCTTCTGTCCGAACAGGATGTGTCGGGGCCGGACGATGCCAAGCAGCTTGGCTACGACGGTTAGCACGCCGTCGAAGTGGCCGGGCCGGGAGCGTCCCTCGTAGAGGCTGCCGACCCCGCCAGCGGTGACGTGGGTCTGGGACGGTCCCGTCGGGTACATCTCGTCGACGGTGGGGGCGAAGACGAAATCGACGCCCAGCCCGGCCAGCAGGTCGAGGTCGGCGTCCAGGGTGCGGGGGTAGCGGTCGAGGTCCTCGCTCGCGCCGAACTGCAGCGGGTTCACGAAGATCGACACGACGACGGGCGAGCCCAGCTGCTTCGCGCGTTCGACGAGCGCGACGTGGCCGGCGTGCAATGCGCCCATCGTGGGAACGAGGACGACGCCCTCGCGGTCGGCGAGCGCTGAGCGGGTGCTGGCGATGGTGGTGAGTACAACGGGTCGGGCGGTGTTCACGAAAGGTCCTCCGGCTCGTCGGGATGCAGCAGCGAGCCGAGATCGATCGTAGTAGGCGTGGCGCGGGCCAGCGCGTTGTCGACCGAGGCGCGCACCAGTGGAGCGAGGATGCTGCCCGGTGCCTCGATCCCGATGGCGCTCAGTGCCTCGGTGGCCTGGGCGACGATCGCGGCGGAGAAGCTCGTTGCGATGGCTATCGCTTCGGCCCAGGCCGGCCGGTCGGCTTCGTCGACGAGGATCGGTTCCGCGCCCATCTCCACCACGAGCGCCTGCCCGATCGGCTGCACTGCCCGGGGCGCTGTAACGGCGAAGAAGCTGTCACGCAGCCGCACGAGGTCGATGCTCGTTCCGGTGAATGCCATGGCCGGATGGATGGCGAGCGGAATCACTCCCTGCGCGGTTGCGGGCGCGAGGATGCCCGTGCCCCACGGCGCGGCCGTGTGCAGCACGAGCTGGCCCGGCTGCCAGGCGCCCGTCGCGGCCAGTCCGCTGACCAGGCTCGCGAGTTCGGCCTCGGGCACCGCGAGAATCACGAGTTCGCTGCGCTCGATGATCTCCGGAATGGCCAGGATCGGCACTCCCGGCAGCACCGCCTCGGCGCGGTCGCGGCTCTGCTGAGACACCGCGGAAATGCCGACGATGGCGTGCCCGGCGCCCGCGAGCGCGGCACCGAGAATCGGACCAACGCGACCGGCGCCGATGATCCCTACGCCGAGTCGACCGGAACGCTCCATCAGGCGGGAGCCTCGCCCTGGCGCCAGCGGTGCGAGCGGTCGGAGCGTGACGAGGCGACCACGCCGGCGGCGACCGTGCCGAAGAACTGCAGCGCGGCATCCCGGTCGACCGCACCGAGCCGCGCGGTGATCGGACCGGCAACGGTATGCAGCGTGAGCGTCGCCAGGCGCAGCACGCGCAACAACGGTCCCTGGTAGATCGCGACGCTCTGCACGCGTGCCTCCGGTGCAATCACCAGGGTGCGCCAGATGGCACCCTTGCGAAACAGCACCGCTCCGGGAGCGGATGCGAATCCGTTGCGCCGCCAGGAGAACCACCGGATGACCGCGGCGCGCGGTGGTGAGGTGACGTACTCGTCGCCCCTGTCCCGGTTAATCCCGTGGCGTAGCAGCGCGAGGGACCGCTCGTCGGTGAGGTCGGGCAGCAGCAGGGCTAGCACGGCCATCACGTCGTCCTGGTTACCGACGGGAAGAATCGTGGTGTTCTGTTGCCCGTTGGCCCCCTGCCGGCCCTGGCGCGTTGCGCGGTTGACCCGCACCTCCCACCATCCCGCGAAGCGCCAGAGAATGGGCTGGAACACCTCGACCGAGTGGATGCGGCCCGGGGGCAGCGTCTCATTGCTGGTCGAGAGCAGACCGTACCCGATGCGCACGCCGTCCGGCGTCGCCGCAATCGAGTACCGAAGCGACTTGGTGAACCGCCGGACGATGACACCGCCGAGGCCGAGAAAGAACGGGACGAGCCCGAAGAGGGCATACGGCTGGCGGGTCGTCGCGAAGGCCACCCCGGCGCCGATGAGCACCGCCAGGAAGATGACGGTGCGGTCGTGCAGGATCGTCGATCCGAGCAGCCGGCCGACGTGCATCCTCACCACCGAGTCGGGGTGGGCGAGCCCGGGCTCGAGCTCCGGCGCGAGAAGATCAGACGCGCGCGCCGACACGAAGTCCCCGACGCGGCTGGTCGCCTGCGCCGCCGTGTTCGCTCCGGCGCCGGGGACCACGGCCTCCCGCGCCCGAGTACCTGAGGCCAGCAGCAGGATGTCGCGGCGCAGGTCGTCCGCCATCGACGACGACAGGTAGTCCAGCTGCACGTTGCCGTCCTGTCCGGCGACGTCGATCTCGAGCCGCGCGGCGCCGACCAGGCGCGCGAGCAGCGGCCGCACGATGTTGATGCCCTGGATGCGATCGAGCCGCCCCTTGCGATTGGTACGAAAGAGGACGCCGCTGCGCACTTCGACGACCTGGTCGGTGATGCGGAAGGTGCGCATCCGCCACGCGACATAGAAGCCGAGGGTGAACAGGATGAGGCCGAGCGCGAGTACCCCGATGGCCAGGGGCAGGAGTTGGTGCTGGATCAGGACCGCGAACGGGTCGCCGTCGTAGCCGTTGGCCCTGCCCGGGCCACCGACGAGAAGGTTGACCAGCGTCTCGCGCAGGTTCGCGATGACGAAACCGATGATCGCAAGAAAGGCGATGCCGCCCCGCAGCAGCGGGGTCGCGGGGTGCAGTCGATGCCACTCTCCGTCGGCGAGACGCGTTGCGGGCGCGGTACCTGGGTCGAAGTGCGGAACGGCGGTCGGCTCGCTCACAGCCCGGCCCGCCTGCTCTCTGCCAGCTCAACGAGCCTGTCGCGCAGCTCTTCCGCGTCCTCGTGCACGAGGCCCGGCAGCACGACCCCGGACGAGGCGGCGGCGGTGACGAACTTGAGTTCGCTCAGCCCGAGAGCGCGCGCGAGCGGCCCGCGATTGATGTCGACAAGTTGCATCCGGCCGTAGGGCACCGCCACGAAGCGCTGGAACATGAGGCCGCGGCGAAAGATGAAGTCGTCCTCGCGCAGCTGGTAGCCGATCGACTTCACCCGGCGCGGCACGAAAGCGATCGTGATGATCGAGATGACCGCGACCACGGCGGGCAGGATCCACAGCCAGGCGACGTGGCTGAAGTAGGCGGGCAGGCTGGTGACCGCGGTCGCCATGATTCCCGAGATGATCGAGCCGACCACGTCGACGACGATGTACTTGGGGGACACGCGGCGCCAGGTGGTTCCGGGCAGTTCGAGACGGTCGGTCACGATGGTCCTGGCTCTCAATGCGGTCGAACGGGTGCGGGATCGTCTTCGTCTTTGTCGTCGTCACCCGGCGGGATGCTGCACATGTTCTCCGCGATGAGCGCGGCCACGAGAAGCGCGATCGCTCCGCCCGCGGTCACTCCCGCGGCCAGAACCGAGCCTACCGCCGCTATCACCGAGCGGCTCAGGAGAAAGACGAGGATGCTGCCGCCACCACCGACGACCAACGCGGCGACGATGCTCGACGATTTGGCGAGCACGACGACCCGCGTCGCGTAGAAGGGGTCGATCTGGCGCTGGCGGTCACGCACCGAGCGGCGAACCGGGATCGCGAGTCCGACCACGAGTGCGCCGAGAACCGCGAGGGCGATGCCAACGGTGAGGGGAGGGATGGCAACGGGCAGCCCGCTCGCCATGAGAGCGATCTCCAGCAGCCAGCCGACCGCCGCACCGAGCGCGATGTAGACGATCACGCTCAGTGGTTTGGTTCGGGTCACAGCAGTGCCTCCGCGGCGTAGGGGCGAACCTCATCCGTTGTCGCCGAAACAAGCGTATCGACCCGTCCGAGCCCGGGCAGTTCGGCGTGCGGGTCAATCTCGAGCCAGGGCCGCAGCACGAAAGCGCGCTCGGCGGCGCGGGGGTGCGGAAGCGTCAGGCGCTCATCCGACCGCTGGAGCCCGCCCATCGTGACAATGTCGATGTCCAGCGTGCGGTCGCCCCACCGCTCCGCCCGCACGCGCCCGTGGTCCCGCTCGATGCCGTTCAGCGCGGCGAGGAGTGCCTCCGGCGAAAGGGTCGTCTCGATCGCGACGGCCGCGTTCAGGTAGGCGGGAGCGTCGACATCCACGCCGGCGGCTTTCAAAGCGGGCGTTTCGACGAGGCCGGAGGCCGCGCTCACGGTGACGCCGTCCAGCGCTCGGAGGGCGCGCACCGCATCCCGGATCGTCTGTTCCCGGTCGCCCAGGTTGGCCCCGAGCGACAGGATGGCGCGGGTCACGCGCGGCTCCTCGTAATCGTGACGGCCACATCGGAGAACGGCACGGTGATGGGCGCATTCGGCTTGTGCACGGTCACCCGCACCGAGTTCGCGGAATCGTGGGCGAGAACCAGGTCGGCGATGCGCTGCGCGACAGTCTCGATCAGGTCGACAGGGTCGCGCTCCACCGCCCCGACAACCTCCTCGGCGAGCTCTCCGTAGTGAATGGTGCTGCCCAGGTCGTCGCCGGATGCGGCAGCCGACAGGTCGAGCCACACCGTGAGGTCGATGATGAACACCTGGCCCTCGCGCCGCTCGTGCTCGAAGACGCCATGGAAGGCGGTCGCGCGCAGGCCGGTCAGGGTCAGATGGTCGCCGCCGTCGTCTGCGCCACGTTCCTCAGCCACGTTCGGCCCCGGCGTTCCACGCCGACCAGACATCGAGGGCGCGCATCGTCGAGGGGATGTCGTGCACGCGAACGCCCCACACTCCGGCCTGCGCAGCCATGGCGCTGATCAGCGCCGTGGGAGCGTCGCGTGCCTCCGGAGTGGCACTGTCCTCGACCAGGCCGGCGAGAAACCGCTTGCGGGAGGCGCCAATCAGAATGGGGTAGCCGATGGTGTTGAGGCGGGGCAGGGCGGCCAGCAGCTTCCAGTTGTGCTCGGCGGTCTTCGCAAAGCCGAGTCCGGGGTCGATCACGATGTTCTCCGGGTCGACTCCCCAGACGAGCAGCTCGGCTATGCGGTCCTTGAGTTCCTGCCGCACCTCGGAGACCACGTCGTCGTAGTGCGCGTTGTCCTGCATGGTGTCGCTGTGGCCGCGCCAGTGCATCGCGATGTACTTCACGCCGGTCTCGGCCACGACCCGGAACATCTCCGGGTCGGCCAGGCCGCCCGAGACGTCGTTGACGTATTCCGCCCCGGCCCTGGCCGCGGCGCGTGCCGTCGACGAATTCATCGTGTCGATGCTCACCCGGATGCCGCGGTCGACGAGCGCCTCCACCACCGGGAGCACGCGCCGCTGCTCGTCGCGAGCAGCAACCCGCTCCGCCCCTGGACGGGTGGACTCGCCACCCACGTCGATGAGATCGGCGCCCTGTTTCGCCATCAGTTCGCCCTGTGCGATTGCCGCTGCGGCATCCTCCCACCGCCCGCCATCGCTGAACGAGTCCGGCGTGACGTTGAGGATGCCCAGCACCAGCGGCCGCTGCAGGCCGACCGAGCGCTGGGGGCGGATGCTGACGACTGACTTAGCCATGGGATCCGATCAGCGTAATGGCTTCCGCTCGCGCAGCGGGATCGCCGAGCGAGCCACGGGAAGCGACGGTCAGGGTGGTGCTCAGCTGTTGACGAACCCCGCGCGTGGTAACGCAGCCGTGCGCGGCATCCAGCACGACGAGCACGCCGTCGGGTGCGAGGCCCTCGACGAGGGCGTCGGCGATCTCTTCGGCGAGGCGCTCCTGCAGCTGCAGTCGTGACGAGATCGTCTCGACCACGCGCGCGATCGTGCCCAGCCCGACGATGCGATCCGCCGGCACATAGCCGACGTGCGCGACCCCGGTGAAGGGCAGCAGGTGGTGCTCACACATCGAGCGAAACTGGATGTCGCGAAGGAGCACCAGTTCACCACGCTCCCCCTCGGCCGACTCGAGCTCGCCGTCGCCGCTGAGCAGGGCCGCGGCATCCACTCCCACGCCGGCGAAGAACTCACCGTATGACTCCGCCACCCGGTGGGGCGTATCGGCGAGACCCGAGCGCGTCGGGTCCTCGCCGATCGCAGCGAGCAGCTCGGCGACCGCCGCTTCGATGCGTCCGGTGTCGATGGGAGGCACGGTGTCAGGCGGTTGCTATGCCGGGAGACTTGCGCGGACGAGGCGTGCGCTTGGGCTTCGTCGGCGGCTCAGACTGAACACCGCCGTCGACAACACCCGCGTCGATGGGAGCCTTGGCAGGCACGACAACCGGCGGGCGGTCCGACAGCGGGCGCTCCTTGCTGGAGAGCCACTGCGGGCGCTCGGGCAGCTTGCGCACATCCGTGAAGATCTCGGCCAGCTGGTCGTGGTCGAGCGTCTCCTTCTCCAGGAGCTCGGTCGCCAGCTTGTCGAGGATGTCGCGGTTGTCGTTCAGCACCTCCCACGCCTCGGTGTGGGCCTGTTCGATGAGCAGTCGAACCTCGGCGTCGACCATCTCGGCGATGTTCTCCGAGTAGTCGCGACCGTTGCCCATGTCGCGTCCCATGAAGGGTTCAGCGCTTGCATTGCCGAGCTTCACGGATCCGACCGCGGCGCTCATGCCGTACTCGGTGACCATGCGGCGGGCGATGGATGTCGCCTTCTCGATGTCATTCGACGCCCCGGTGGTCGGGTCGTGGAAAACGATCTCTTCGGCCACCCGGCCGCCCATCGCGTACGCGAGCTGGTCGAGCAGTTCGTTGCGCGTGATCGAGTACTTGTCCTCGATCGGCAGCACCATCGTGTAACCGAGGGCGCGGCCACGCGGAAGGATGGTGACCTTCGTGACCGGGTCGGTGTGCCGCATGGATGCCGCAGCGAGCGCGTGTCCGCCCTCGTGGTACGCGGTGATGAGCTTTTCCTTGTCGGCCATGATGCGGCTGCGGCGCTGCGGGCCGGCCATGACGCGGTCGACCGCCTCATCCAGCGCGCGGTTGTCGATCAGCTGGGCGTTCGAGCGAGCCGTCAGCAGTGCGGCCTCGTTGAGCACGTTCGCCAGGTCGGCGCCGGTGAACCCGGGCGTCTTGCGGGCGAGCACTTCGAGGTTGACGGATGCGGCGAGCGGCTTGCCCTTGCCGTGCACCTCGAGGATGCGCTTACGTCCCTGCAGGTCGGGAGCGTCGACGCCGATCTGGCGGTCGAAACGTCCGGGGCGAAGCAGCGCCGGGTCGAGCACGTCCGGGCGGTTTGTCGCGGCGATGAGGATGACGTTCGTCTTGACGTCGAAGCCGTCCATCTCGACCAGCAGCTGGTTGAGGGTCTGCTCGCGCTCGTCGTTGCCGCCGCCGATTCCTGCGCCGCGGTGACGGCCGACCGCGTCGATCTCGTCGACGAAGATGATCGCCGGTGAGTTTTCTTTCGCCTGCGTGAACAGGTCGCGAACCCGGCTGGCGCCGACACCCACGAACATCTCGACGAAGTCGGAACCGGAGATCGAGTAGAAGGGAACGCCAGCCTCGCCGGCGACAGCGCGGGCGAGCAGGGTCTTTCCCGTTCCGGGAGGGCCGTACAGCAGCACGCCCTTCGGGATGCGCGCGCCAACCGCCTGGAAGCGGGCCGGGTCCTTGAGGAAGTCCTTGATCTCCTCGAGCTCCTCAATCGCCTCATCCACACCGGCGACGTCGGCGAAGGTGACCTTGGCGGCATCCTTGCTGACGAGCTTCGCCTTGGACTTGCCGAACTGCATGACGCGGTTTCCGCCGCTCTGCATGCGCATGAAGAGGAAGTAGAAGATGACGCCAACGAGGAGGAAGGGAACGAGGATCCCGAAGATCGAGCCGAGGAAGTTGTTGGCCGGGGGAGCGTCGTCGAACTTGGCGGTCGAATCGCTGATCGCCGCGACCACCGCGGTGCCGCGCGGAGCCGCGTAGTAGAACTGCACGCTCGTGCCATAGTTGGTGCCGCCGGCGATGTAGGCCTTGTCGAGCTTGAGGTCGACGCGCTGTTCGCCGTCGACGATCTTCGCGTTGGAGACGGTGCTGCCCTTGAGCAGGTTCAGTCCGTCCTGCGTCGTGACCTCACGGAAGCCGGTACCGGTGAGAAGGCTCGTGCCCACCCACACGACGATGACCGCCAAAACGACCCACACCAGAGGACCGCGAAGAATGCGCTTAAAATCCATAGTGATCCGGGCCGGGAGACCCTTCACCTTCCTTCAGTAACGTTCTGCAAGGGTACCCTCCTATAACTATGCGGCCGCTGGATGTTTGCCGTGGGCGTAATCCGAACGTTCGCGCGGGAGGCTACGAGTAAATGTGCGGCGCGAGCACCCCGACACCGCGCAGGTTGCGGTACTGCTCCGCGTAGTCGAGCCCGTAGCCGACGACGAATTCGTTGGGGATGTCGAAGCCGACGTACTTGACGTCGACGTTGACCTTTGCGGCATCCGGTTTGCGCAGCAGCGCGAAAATCTCGAGCGATGCCGGTCCGCGGCTCTCGAGGTTTGCGCGCAGCCACGCCAGGGTGAGCCCCGAGTCGATGATGTCTTCGACGATGAGAACGTGGCGGCCGGAGAGGTCCGCGTCCAGGTCCTTCAGGATGCGCACCACACCACTCGACTCCGTGCCGAGGCCATACGAGGAAACGGCCATGAAGTCGAGGTCGACGTGCATCTTCAGCTCGCGTGCGAGATCCGCCATCACCATGACGGCCCCCTTGAGTACGCCCACCAGCAGCGGGCGCTCCCCGGCGTAGTCCGACTCCACGCGACGCGCGAGCTCGGCGATCTTCTCCCGGATCTGCTGCTCGCTGAGCAGGGTCGCGCTCAGATCGTCGGCGACGTCACTGGGTTGCATGTGGTCCTATTCCGCGGCGGTGAAGAGAAGCAGGGCTCCCTGCCGTTCCACCCTAACGCCCGGTAGATGCACCGGTTTCTGCCCGTGCCAGTCGGTGACGAGCCGCGCGACCTCGAGCGTCTGCGCCCGCGACAGCGTCACGTGGAATTCGCCCTGCACCGCCAGGCGGATGAGCCTTTGGCGCAGCGCGGGCGGGTTGCTGGCTAGTGCGCCGACCGGCAGCGAGATGCCTGCCTCTGCGATCTCGGCCAGTTCCTCGGCGATCTCCTCGGCGAAGTGGTCGAGCGCGTTCCCGTCCTCGCGCAGCTGGTCGGCGGTGCGGGCCAGTGCCTCCGCGATGCCCGGCCCGAGTTCCGCTTCGAGCATGGGGAGCACGCGCTCGCGCACGCGCACGCGAGCGAACGCCGGGTCTGCGTTCTGCGGATCTGTCCAGGGCACGAGGCCGGCATCCGCGCATGCCTGCACGGTTGTCGACCGGCGGATGCGGAGCAGCGGCCGCAGATAGATGCCGACCGCCTGCTCCATGCCCGCCAGGCTCGTGGCACCGCTGCCGCGGGCGAGGCCGAGCAGCACGGTCTCGGCCTGGTCGTCGAGGGTGTGGCCGAGCAGCACGGCGGCTGCCCCCGTTTCCGCCGCGGCCGAGGCCAGGGCGGCATAGCGCGCGGTGCGCGCGGCGGCCTCCGGACCGCCGTCGGTGCCGACCGTGACCGTGCGGACGAGGACCGGCTCCAGCCCGAGATCGGTTGCCTGCTGCGCGGCGCGCGCCGCGACATCCCCTGAACCGGCCTGCAGCCCGTGGTCGACGATGACTGCGCCGGCGCGGAGGTTTGCGCGCGGGGCCTCGAACGCCGTGGCGGCCGCGAGGGCGAGGGAATCGGGGCCGCCCGAGAGCGCGACCAGCACGAGTCTCGGCCCCTCGCTCTCGCTTTTCTTTGCAAATTCAGGAGATTGCAGCGCGCTCCCGGCGTGTTTGGCCCGACTCGCCGAGCCTGTGGCGCGATCTCCTGAATTTGCAAAGGGAAGGGCATCGGTGAGGGTCGCGCGCACCGCACGCCGCACGTCCGCCATGGCGGCTGTGAGGCGCGGTCGACGCTCGGAGTCCATCCAGTAACGTTATTGCAGCATTCACCGCCAGCTGAGGAGCACCACCATGGCCGCATACGACGCCGTCATCGAAATCCCCAAGGGGAGCAAGAACAAGTACGAGGTCGACCACGTCACGGGCCGCGTCTATCTCGACCGCGTGCTGTTCACCGGATTCGTCTACCCGACCGACTACGGCTACTTCGAGAACACCCTCGGCCTGGACGGCGACCCCGTCGACGTGCTCGTGCTGCTGGACTACCCGCTCTTTCCCGGCGTCGGCGTTTCGGTTCGCCCGGTCGGCGTCTTCAACATGACGGATGACGGCGGCTCAGACGCCAAGGTGATCGCCGTGCAGGCGAAGGATCCGCGCTGGGCGTGGATCCAGGATGTCGACGACATCCCCGAATTCACCCGCAAGGAGATCGAGCACTTCTTCGAGCACTACAAGGACCTCGAGCCTGGCAAGTGGGTCAAGACCGAGGGTTGGGGCAACGCTGCCGAGGCCGAAGCCATCGTGCAGGCGGGCATCAAGAAACTCGCCGACGAGGGCGCGCACTAGGCGCTGGCCCTCACTAACCGGTCGGTCGACCCGCGTAGGGAACCAGGTCGCCGTAGCGAACCGGGCGGATGCGTACGACCTCGCCCGGGTACGGCGCCTCGATCATGTTGCCGCCGCCGATGTAGAGCGTCACGTGATACTTGCTGCCCGACGTCGACCCGCCACTCGAGTACCACAGCAGGTCGCCGGCCTGGATGCTGCCGATCGGAACGAGCTTGCCGTCTGCGCGCATCGTGTCGTACTGGTCGGTGGCGGAGTGGGTGCCGATGTACACGCCCGCATAGGCGTACGCCGCTTTGGTAAGCCCGGAGCAGTCCCACTGGGAGGGACCCATTCCCCCGAGCACGTACGGCTCTCCGAGCTGGGCCTTCGCGTAGGCAATCGCACGGTCGACTTTCGATCCGCTCGGCGGCCCCGGCGGAGGATTGGCGGGCGGCGGAGCCGTCGGCGGCTTGTTCTTCGCTTCCTGCGCCTTCTCCCAGGCGACTCCGGCGAGATATCCCTTCACCTCTTTGGCCGTCTGGCCCTTGAGCGAAGCGAGCTGTGCGTACATGGTGGTCGACAACTTCTTCTGCTCGGTCACCTTCAGCTTCACGGCAGCCGCGGCGGAGTTGGCCGCGGTCAGGGCTGCCTGCGCCGACGAGGCGAGGGCAGCGCGCGCGGTCTGGGCGACGTGTGCCTCATCGGCAAGGGACTGCGCGGTATTGCGATCGAGAACGGCCTGCTGGTAGACGGATGCGGACTGCTGCGACAGCTTGCTCATCATTCCGAGCTGGCTGAGCAGGTCCCCGGCGGCGCTTCCCTGCAGAAAAAGGTCCACGCTGAGGTTGCCATTGCCGGTGCGGGCCATCTGTGCGACCAACTGGCCGACGCGGGCCGCGGATGCGTGCGCCTGCGCCAGGGCCGAATCCGCCTGGTCGGTCAGCGCTGACGCTTTTGCCGTGGCCGCACCCAGCGCATCGCGGGCAACGTTGTAGTCCTCGCCGCGCTGCAGCGCGAGTTTGCCCGCCGCGGCGGATTGCTGCTCGAGTGATGCCAGGTACCCGGTCAGCTTGGTGATCTCGGCCTTCTTGGTGGCCTGGTTCTGCTTTGCGCGCTGTACGTCCTGCCACGACGGGTACTCCGTCGCGTAGGCAGGGCCGGTCACGCCGACGCTCACCCCGAGGGCTGCGACGACGAACAGGACGACCGCCCCCACGAGGCGCCTGCGGGGGTGCACTATTCCTGTACGCCCCTAGCCAATGGTGATGCCCCGGTTGCGCATGAAGGGCACCGAGTCGACGGCGACACCGTTGATACGCACCTCGAAGTGAAGGTGGCATCCGGTCGCGGCACCGGTCATGCCGGTACGCGCGATGTTCTGCCCGACCGCCACGTGCTGGCCGACCCGGACGAGGATTCCGCCGTTCACGATGTGGGCATACCCGGTCTGGATGCTCAGGCCGTTGTCGAGCAGGATGAAGTTGCCGTAGGTGCCGTACCAACCCGCGTAGACAACAGTTCCGGAGTGCGCAGCGTAAATGGGCACGCCGCACCCGCCGGCGATGTCGGTGCCGCTGTGGAACGGGAGAACTCCCGGAATGGGCGCAACACGCCAGCCGAAACCGGAGGAGATGTAGCCGTTGGCTGGCTTCGCCCAGCCGCTGGAACTGACCGCACCGGCCCCAACGCTCGCGCCCGCGCCGTACTGCATCTTGAGCCCGTGCAGGTACTTCTTCTCGGTGACCTTGCGCTTTGCCGTCAACACCTTGAGCAGGCCCGCGAGCTTGACGCTCTGGGTCTTGTTCTCTTCGTACGCGGCCTGTGCTTTCTCCGCAGCGACCTGCGCTTTCTGGAAGGCCACTTCAGCGGCAGCTTTCGCCGTCTCGCGGACGCCCTTGGCGACATCCGCCTGATCGGTCAGCGACTGCGCGGCGTTCTTCGACTGGACCGCCTGCTCGTACAGGTCGTTTGTCTGCTGGGAGTACTTGCTCGCCTGGCCAACGGAGGTGAGCACGTTCGATGCATCGCTTCCGCTCAACCACAGGTTGACCGAGAAATCGCCGCCGCCACGGGCCATCTGCGCCACGATCTGGCCCACCTGCTGGGCAGACTGCTGGGCGGTCTTTTTGGCGGCATCCGCCTGCTTCTGCAGGTTGGTTGCTGTCGAATCGGCGATGAAGAAGGCCTGGTCGGCTTCCTGGTAGGCCTGCCCGGTGAGCTTCGACGCAGCCTCCGTCTTCTTCACCGTGGCGCTCAGGCTGCTCAACAGCTGGTTGATGTGCTTGACCTCGGCGCGCGTCGCGGCTTCGCTCTTGCGCGCCCGCGTGACATCAGACCAGGTCGGGTATTTGACCTTGGCGAAGGCGGCGTCGTCTGCCGGGGCCGCAACGATGCTGCCCGTGACGAGCACGGCAATCGTGGCCGCGATGGCGATCAGCCGCCGGGCCCGCTGGTTCTCTGGACGTGGCTTCGCCCCCGCGATGCGCATGATGCTCATGAATCCCCGAATCGGTTCAGTGTTGTTCTTATGCAGGCCGCCGCCAGGATCCGACGCCTTAGTAACACCAGTCACACTGTTAACAGTGCCAACAGTAACAATGGGCGGGCGAATTGCCCACTCGTTGCGGCCCCGAGGCCGAATACGCGAAGCTTCAAGGACGAGTTGAACCTACCGGCGGAACCCCGGGATGCCGTGGACATCCGCGCGATTTCGCTCGATCTCGCAGGTTTGGCGTTAATCGAGGCAGACCCGTATGCTTGACCCTCGGTTGCTATGGCGTTCTGAACTACATGGCCCCATCGTTTAGTGGCCTAGGACGGCGCCCTTTCACGGCGTTAACACGGGTTCGAATCCCGTTGGGGTCACAAACACTTCTAGAATTCAATAGCTAGGCCCTGTAGCGCAGTTGGTTAGCGCGCCGCCCTGTCACGGCGGAGGTCGCCGGTTCAAGTCCGGTCAGGGTCGCAACGCTTGAGCCTCTTCGCAAGGAGGGGCTTTTCGCGTAGTAGGAGGCGACTTCTACGGCTCTGTAGCTCAGTTGGTAGAGCGCACGACTGAAAATCGTGAGGTCACGGGATCGACGCCCGTCGGAGCCACTGTCCTGCCTCGGGGCTTCTACCCGGGGTGGGACTTCTCAACGCTGAGGTCATTCCGACTCGATTCCGTGATGATTGGATTGAAACGGGCATGACTGCCAGTAATCCCCCCATACCCCACGCGTGGCACCGCCCCGACATCACCGGCCTGCGCTCTCTCGCGATCATTCCCGTCGTGCTCTTTCATGCGGGAATCTCAGCAATCCCCGGCGGATTTGTCGGTGTCGACGTCTTCTACGCGATTTCCGGCTTCCTCATCACCACGCTCCTCGTGCGTGACGCGTCTGATGCACGACTTCACCTCGGCCGATTCTGGACGCGCCGCCTGCGCCGATTGCTTCCGGCCAGTGCGGCGATGGTTGCCGCCACGCTCGTGGCGGGCCTTTTCGTGCTGTCCCCGCTGCGGTGGGTGAACCTGGGCCAGGAAGCCCTGTCCGCACTCTTCTACGTGTCGAACTTTCGCTATGCGTTCCAGCAAACCGACTACTTCGCAGCGGATGTCGCCCTGCCGAGTCCGCTCATTCATACCTGGTCGCTCGGTGTAGAGGAGCAGTTCTACATCCTGTGGCCGATCGTGATCCTCATCGTCGCGGCACTGGCACGCAAGTCGAAGCTCGGCCTGCGATTCCACCTCGTCTGGGTGTTCCTCATCATTGGGGCGGTCTCCCTCTACCTGTCCTACATCCTGTCGGTCAAGCAGCCCAACCTGGCGTTCTACCTCCTGCCCACTCGCGCGTGGGAGTTCGCCCTCGCGGGCATCGCGGCGCTGGTCTTTCCGCATCTCTCGCTCTCTCGATGGCTCCGCAACCTGTCCGGCTTTGGCGGCGCGGCCCTGCTGTTCACCTCGCTCTTCGTCATCAACTCAGGAACGGTTTTCCCCGGTCTCGCGGCGCTGCTGCCTGTCGTCGGCACGCTGTTGATCATCCTCGCGGGACCGCGGAACTCGAGCGAACGCCCGTCGATCCCCGCGCGCATCCTGTCGCTCAAGCCATTCGTGTGGATCGGCGACGTTTCCTACTCCTGGTACCTCTGGCACTGGCCCTTCATCGTGCTGATCCCGCTCGCGCTCGGCAATAACTCCCTTGCGGTGACGATCCCCGCGGCGGCGCTCTCCCTCGGCGTCGCGGCGCTGTCGTTCCACTTCCTTGAGAACCCGATCCGGT
Organism: Glaciihabitans sp.; assembly: GCA_025464095.1. Taxonomy (GTDB): domain Bacteria; phylum Actinomycetota; class Actinomycetes; order Actinomycetales; family Microbacteriaceae; genus RYN-84. The sequence goes on along the minus strand of JAODMF010000021.1, from coordinate 74,545 downwards.
TCCACCCCCGACTGGTCAAATCGATGGCGCTCACGATGGTCGTCGCCCTGATTGCAGTGGTGCCCGTGTCCGCGGCATCCGCTGTGACCATCTGGGCGGGCCAGAACTCGGGATCCCCGGTGGTCGATGGCATCAAGCTCGATCTGAACGGGGCGCGCTTCCCCGCGCTGGTCACCGCCTGCGATCGCAAGACCCCGCTGCCGAGCGGAACTGTGATTTGTGAATCGGGTGACCTCAGCTCCCCGGTCGTCATGCTCCTCGTCGGCGATTCGCACGCGTCCCACTGGCGCGCGGCGATGGCCAAAGCTGCGGAGTTGGAACATGTCCGGCTCGTCTTTCTGCGGCACGCGGCATGCCCCGTTGTCACCATCAAAGTCGTCGCAACCGGGGGCGGCAAGGCAACCGACCGAGGGTGCGGCGGCTTCCGCCACCAGACGCTTTCGCTGATCAAGGAATTGAAGCCACAGAGCGTCGTGCTTTCACAGTCGGACGCGTATGCCAACCACATCGTCGCGCCGGATGGCACGCTGCTGCCCGCGAGCAAGCAACTCGCGATCTGGACCGCGTCCTACACCACCCTCCTCGACACCCTGAGCCCGTACGTGGGGCGGGTCTCGATCATCCTCGACAACCCGAGACTCCCGACCGATCCGAATGACTGCCTCGCGAGATTCGGAGCGACCCTCAAGGGGTGCGCGGTTCCCCTGGCCAATACGTTGCAGAACCTCGCTCCGTTCCACAATGCGGTGGCCACACTGCTGGAGAAGCGTGGGATCACGACCCTCAACACGACGAGTATCGTGTGCAAGAACGGCACGTGCCCGGTCTACGACAGCGGCCAACTTGTCTGGCGCGACTTCAACCACCTCACGCGCGCCTGGACCCTCACCCAGATGCGGCTCTTACGACCGTTCGTGCACGAGGCGATCCAGTCCCAGTAGATCGTTCCTCGGCATCCGTCACGCGTCCCTCCACGCGGAAGTCGTTGCAGGAGGCTCGGGGTTCGGAACAGCTAGAGCGTGGCAGCGCTGAAGGTGTCGCACTTCTTCGGGCCGTCGTTGTAGCCGCGGGCGAACCAGCGCTGGCGTTCGGCGCTTGAGCCGTGAGTCCAGGTTTCCGGGTTCACCGATCCGCCGGACTGTTGCTGGATGCGGTCGTCACCGATCACCGACGCCGCATTCAGGGCGTCCTTCAGCTGCGCATCCGTGATCGGCTCCAGCAGGGTGTTGCCCTGCGCGTCGGTAGTGCTCGATGCGGCCGCCACCCACGAGCCGGCGTAGCAGTCCGCCTGCAGCTCGAGGCGAACCGAGTCGGATGTTGCGCCCGTCGCCGACTGGTCGATCTTCTCGAACGTTCCCTCGAGGTTCTGGATGTGGTGTCCCCACTCGTGCGCGACTACGTAGAGCTGGGCGAGCGGTCCCCCGGTGGCGCCGAACTGGGTCTTCAGGTCGTCATAGAAGCCGGTGTCGAGATAGATGGTCTGGTCGGGTGGGCAGTAAAACGGGCCGACGGCACTGGTCGCGTCGCCGCATCCTGTGCCCACTGAGCCCGTGAACAGCTGAACCTCGGGGTTGTGATAGCCGGACACGCCGAGGGTCGCCGCCTCCCCCGTCCAGTAGTCGGCGAGCGAATCGCGCGCCCCCTGCACGCGGCAGTCGATGCTCCTGTTGGCATCCGCGCCGGTGCGGCACTGGGTCAGGTTCGTGCCCTTGTCGGTCGGGGCGGAGCCGGTTCCCCCGCCGAGAAGGCCGGTGAGGTCGACTCCGCTGACCAACGAAATGATGACCACCGCAACGACAACGAGTCCGCTGCCGCCGCCGATGACCGCGCCGCGCCGCCCGCCTCCGCCACCGCCGGAGCGACGAACGCCCTTGCCTGACAGGTTGGAGTCGTCGTTGAAGGTCATGAATCCACCCTACGGTCGCTGACTGCGGGCGCTACCAGAGGATGCCGGGGCCGATGAACAGAAAGCCGATGCCGAGCGCCAGGAACAGTACGACTCCGAGCGCGATCCAGAGCTGTGCTTTCCGCTTGCGCCCGGGGGATGCGTCACTGTCCCGCACGTCATCGGTCCATGCCTCGCCATCCCACCAGCGGGTGCGCGCAGAGCCGGGCTCTTCGTACCAGCCCGGCGGAATCGAACGCTCCGAATCGGTCATTGGAGCAATCGTACGACCCGCGATCCTCCGCCCGGGCCAGAGGAACCGCGGCCCTCGAACACGGGGCAGATCCAAAGGTCCGTGATTAGGCTGGGGTGATGGCTACCGTAAATCTGACCGCTGATGACTTTGAGAAGACCGTTCTCGAATCGGATATCGTGCTCGTCGACTTCTGGGCGGAGTGGTGCGGACCGTGCCGCAACTTCGCGCCCGTCTTCGAAGAGGCCAGCGAGAAGAACCCGGACATCACCTTCGGAAAGATCGATACCGAGGCCGAGCGCGAGCTCGCGAGTGCGGCCGGGATCACCTCGATTCCGACCCTGATGGCCTTTCGCGACGGGGTTCTCGTCTTCGCGCAGCCGGGGGCACTCGCGGCACCAACCCTCAACCAGGTGATCGGCGCCGTGCGGGATCTCGACATGGACACCGTTCGCAAGGACATCGAGGCGCAGCGCGCATCCGTCTCCCCCTAGCCCGCCCCCCCTGTTCTGAGCCCGCCCTCTTCTGCCTGTGGGTTTTGCAAATTCAGGAGATCGCGCGAGCGCCCCGGCGTGTCGGCCCCAACACGCCGACATGTTCCAGCGATCTCCTGAATTTGCAACGTGCAACGTGCGCGTGCAACCCGCACAGGCACGGGCAATGGCAATGGGCAGGCCCAGGCACGGGCTCGGGCAGGCATAGGTAGCCACGAGCAGGCACGCGCCCCCAAAACCGCTCAGCCCGCGGCAACAACCTCAAGCAGCTGCTCGCCGTAGGTGTCCAGCTTCTTCTCCCCGACGCCGCTGATGCTGGCGAGCTCGGCGAGAGTGGCCGGCCGGGTGAGTGCGATTCCGCGAAGAGTGGCGTCTCCGAAGACGATGTACGCCGGAACCCCCTGATCCCGCGCGGCCCCGGCACGCCACTCCCGCAGCCGCTCGAACAGGGGAACCGCTTCGCCCGGCAGGGATGACGCCACCGCGGACTTCTTCGCGGCCTTGGCGGGTCGGTCGGGCTCGCGGCGCAGGCGCACCGGTCGCGAGCCATCGAGTACTCCCGCGCTGGCATCCGTGATCACCAAGGTTCCGAACCCGTCTGAGTTCACCGCGAGCAGTCCCTGGGCGAGAAGCTGCCGCACGACGCCGCGCCATTCCTGATCGGTGAGGTCGGCGCCGATGCCGAACGTGGTCAGCGTGTCATGCCCGTTCTCGGTGACGCGCGGCGTGTGCTTGCCGACGAGGATGTCGATGATGTGGCCGGCGCCGAACTTCTGGTTGCGCTCGCGGAACAGGCGCACGACCGTCGACAGCAGCTTCTGGGCCGGTATGGTGCCGTCCCAGCCCTCGGGCGGAGCGAGGCAGGTGTCGCAGTTGCCACAGGGGTCGGATGCCTGGCCGAAGTAGGCCAGCAGCTGCACCCGCCGGCACTCCAGCGTCTCGCACAGCGCGAGCATCGCATCCAGGTGCTGGGTGAGCCGTTGGCGGTGGGCGCGATCCCCCTCGGACTGGTCGATCATTCGGCGCTGCTGCACGACATCCTGCAGTCCATAGGCCAGCCATGCGGTTGATGGCAGCCCGTCACGGCCCGCGCGCCCGGTCTCCTGGTAGTACCCCTCGACGCTTTTCGGCAGGTCGAGGTGGGCGACGAAACGCACGTCGGGCTTGTCGATCCCCATGCCGAAGGCGATGGTGGCGACCATGACGATGCCGTCCTCGCGCAGGAACCGCGACTGGTTGCGCTGGCGCACGGCCGTGTCGAGTCCCGCGTGGTAGGGAAGGGCGGGAATGCCCTGCTCGACGAGAAAGTCGGCGGTCTTCTCAACGGATGCGCGCGACAGGCAGTAGACGATGCCCGCGTCTCCGGGATGCTCGGTGCGAAGCAGGGTCAGCAGCTGCTGCAGCGGCTGGTTCTTCGACTCGATGCGGTACTGGATGTTCGGACGATCGAAGCTGGCCACGAAGTGCCGCGCACCGCCGAGGTCGAGCCGCTTGGTGATCTCCGCGTGGGTGACCTCGGTCGCGGTGGCCGTGAGCGCAATCCGGGGGACGTTCGGCCAGTGCTCGTGCAGCATCGAGAGCCGCAGGTAGTCGGGACGAAAGTCGTGCCCCCACTGGGAAACGCAGTGTGCCTCGTCGATCGCGAAGAGGGCGATGCGCCCGCGGTCGAGCAGTTCGACGGTCGAGGAGACGCTGAGGCGCTCCGGAGCGAGGTAGAGCAGGTCGAGCTCCCCCGCGAGAAACGCGGCTTCTACGCGCATCCGCTCGGTGCCGTCCTGGGTCGAGTTGAGGAACGCCGCGCGAACGCCGAGGGCGGACAGGGCATCGACCTGGTCCTGCATGAGGGCGATGAGCGGGGAGATGACGATGCCGGTGCCGTTCCGAACCAGCGCGGGAATCTGGTAGCAGAGCGACTTGCCGCCGCCGGTCGGCATCAGCACCAGGGCATCGCCGCCGTCGATGACCTGCTGGATGATCTCCGCCTGCTGGCCGCGGAAGGAGTTGTAGCCGAAGGTCTTCTCGAGCACGGAGAGGGCGGGTGTCATGTCGATCCCAGAGTACAAGCCGCTGCCGACCTACCGCTGGCGATCACACGAGTTGCCCACTTTGGTCGCTATCCCGGCCGAAATAGCGACAAAAGTGGGCAACTCGTGTGTGTGTGTGGGGGGTTACAGGGCGAGCAGCGGAACGGTGATGCTCGACGACGGCTTGAGCGTGTCCGATCCGAGGAACGTCGCTTTCAGGAGGTGCAGTCCCCGCGAGAATCCGGGAAGCGCCACGGAGCCACGACCCTTGTCGCCCGCGCCGAGTGTGAGGGTTGCGATCCGGGTTCCCCGGTCGAACACCGCGACAGTCCCGATCGGCACGGTGCCCGCGGCATCCGTCGTCACCCGCACCGAGTACTTCACCGGGCTACCAGCCCGAACGAGCAGGTTGCTCGGTGCACCGATCGTGTGCGTCGGCGACGTGACAACGGGGGGAACCGTGATCTCGATGGGCACGTCGATGGACGTGCCGCGCTCGGGCACCGTCACCGTCAGTGCGTGCAGGCCTCCGGTCGCCTGCGCCGGAAGCTTCACCGTGACGGATGCCCGGCCCACCTCATCCGTCGACGGCACGATCGTCGGATCGATGGCCGCCGATCCCAGCTCCACGCCGCCGTAGCTGACGACCGCGGTCCCGGTGTTCGGCTCGCCGTTGCTGAACAGCAGGGACGACAGGTCCAGCGTGACCGAATCGCCCGGCGCGTACCCGTTCGCGCCCGGCGCCGAGAGCTTCACTCCGACGGCACGCTGCGCGTAGTCGGGAGTCGCCGTCTTCTGGGTCGTGAAGTAGTCGACCATGCTCTGCAGGTCGATCTTGCCGCTGTCAGCCTTGCCTGACCCGGATGCCAGGGTCGCGAAGTTGTCTCCACCGCTGGCAAGGAATGAGTTCACCACCACCTTGACGCTGTCGGCCGGGGCGACGACCGTACCGTTCAGGTAGATCGCGCCGATGTGGCTGCCGGCCGCGGCCGTGGGGTCGTAGGTGTACTTCAGCGACTTCGACACACCCAGCTTCAGGAACGGCCTGCTGGCAGTGGCCGGCTGCCACTGCTCCTCGAGCACCGATTTCAGCTGCGCCCCCGTGAGCGTCTCGGTGACCAGCGTGTTGGCGAAGGGTTGAACACCCGCCGCCTCCTTGAACGTCACGTTGCCGTCCGGGTCGGTCGCTCCGGTGCCGGCGAACCTGAGGTCTGCCCTCAGCCCGCCCGGGTTCATCAGCGCGACCTGCGCGCCGGCATCCTTCGCCGCGAACAACTGCACGTCCGCGACGAAGTTGCCGAGCGTCGCCTCGCCGCCGCGGTTCTCCGCGAACGGGCTGGCGGACTGGGATGCCCGGTTGAAGTCGGCGGTTATCTCGCCGACCTTCACGGCACCCTTCACATCGGCGACCTTCACCGCCGCCGCGACAATGTCAGCCACGGCCGGGTCGGGCGGGTACGCGCCGAACAGCGGCTTCACCTCGGAGGTGATGCTCAGCAGCTTGTGGCTCTGCGGATCCACGGAGAGCGACAGGTGTCCGAACTTCTCGCCATACTGGCCGGACTGCAGGACGGGCCGCGTGCGGTCGGTTCCGGGAACGGGCAGCTGGTGGTTGTAGGTGACGTGCGTGTGGGCCGAGACGATGGCATCCACATTCGCGTCGACGCCCGAGGTGATCCTGCCGAAAACGGTGTCGCCGGTCGAGTCGGCGATGTCTGCCGTTGCGGCTCCCTCGTGCACGAGCAGCACGAGAACGTCAGCTTCGCCGTTGGCCGGGTCGCCGTCGGAAAGCTGGTCCGCCACGCGGTTGACGGCCGGCACGATCGGGCCAACCGTCAGGTTCGCGATTCCGGCGGGGCTCACCAGCGTGGGGAGTTCCTCGGTGACGGCTCCGATGAATCCGACCGACACCCCATCCACCTGCTTCACCGAATAGGCATCGTAGGCGGGAGTCTCGGTGCCCTTGTCATAGATGTTGGCAGCGAGGTAGGGAAAGTTCGCCGGGGGGAGGATGCGCCCGGTCAGGTCGCTGGCCCCCTTGTCGAACTCGTGGTTGCCGAGGGAGCTTGCGTCGAGCCCGATCGAGTTCAGCGCGTCCAGCGTCGGCTGGTCGTCCTGGATGAACGAGGTGAAGGTGGATGCGCCGATGTTGTCACCAGCGGAGACAAACAGCGTGTTCGGGTTCGCGGCGCGGTAGGACTTCACCATGCCGCCGAGAACTGCTGCGCCAGCCGCGGGAGAGGAGGCCTCGATGCGCCCGTGGAAGTCGTTGATCGACACGACGTCGATGTTCACGGGCGGATCTGCCGCCGTGATTCCGACCTTGATCGGGTCGTGGTCGCTCGACCGGAATGGCGTGCCCGCCTCCGTGGCGCCGAACGCGTAGCCGCGATCGCTCCACTCCGCTGAGTTGATCGACCAGACGCCGACGCCGGCGATGGATGCAGCGAGCGCCTTCGTCACGAGCGCGTGGTCGAGTGAGCCGACCTCGCCGTCGAAGGTGTAGGTGTATTGGTCGTCGGTCTTCGTCGGAACCAGGTCGACGAGCCCGGCATCCGTGAGCGCCTGGATCGGGTCTTCCTGCGCGTACGCGTTGTAGTCGCCCAGCGAGATGACGTTCTTGCCCTTGGCCGGGTCCTCGGTGATCGTCGTGATGAACGCAGCGAGGCTCTTCGCCTGCGCGACCCGCTCCGCGGTGAACTGCCCCTGCCCGTCGGCGGGCTCGGTGCCCGTTCCGCTCTTGGACTTGAGGTGGTTACCGATGACCGTGATGACCTTGCCGTCGACCCGGAATGTCTGCGCGATCGGTTCGCGCGCGATGTTCCAGACGGTCTCGTCGATGTCGGCGATGCTGTCGCCGATGCGGGTGACGGATGCCGGCTTGTAGATGATGGCGTTGGTGATGAAGTCGGTCGTGGCTGCGGCATCCGCAAGCGCTGCCGGTGTCGGCACGTACGCCCAGGTACCGGCGCCTTCTTTCGCGTTGAGGCCGTCGACCAGGTCGGCGAGCGAGGTGTCGACCGGATGCCCGAACTTGATCGAATTCTCGACCTCCTCGAGCGTGACGATGCTCGCGCCAAGCCCGACGATTCCGGCGATGGTCTTGGACTTCTGCACGGCGAACTCCGCGGCATTTGCCGCGCCGCGGGCGTTGCCGCCGAAGTCGGTGAAGTAGTTCTGCACGTTGAACGACGCGACAGCGAAGTCGCCGCCGACCTCCGGCGAGGTGGCCGGGCGCGGGTTCAGGGTCTCGAACGTCGGCTTGTAGGCGGCGGCGCTCGAGTCATTGATGGGGATGCTCGGCTCGAGCCGGTAGTCGCCGAAGCCCTCGCCCAGGATCATCGGCCGTGCGGGCGGAACGAACCGGTCCCCGTCGCGGACCACGGTGTCCTTGGAGAGGAACGGTTGCGTGCCAGGGTGCGCGGAATTGTCGACCCGGATGCTGTAGCCGTCATCGACGAGCAGCCGGCTGGCACGGTTGGCGGCGGCGATCGCGTCAGCGGCCGGGCCGGCATCCGTCGTCTCGGTGGACTTCACGGCGAGCTTGCCAGCGCTCAGCCAGAGCGTTCCGAAGTTGTAGACCTGGTGCGTTGAACTGAGCAGGTAGGTCCCGGTCAGCTCGACGCGCATCCCCTCGAACTTTTCGCGCGCGGTGCCGACGGTCGCTGCGGGCAGGCTCACCGCATCCGGCACTCCGGCGTTCGCGCTGACCAGGCTGACGGCGCCCGCGGTCGTCGCGGTGATCTGGGTCTGGCCGCCGTTCTCGCCGGCGGTGCCGGTGACCGTCACCAGGTCGCCGATGGACACCGCGGGGTTCGCCTGGTTGAGGTAGACGAAGATCCCGTCCGACGCCCCGTCGATGCCGGCCGAGGTGGCCGACTGCACGAACAGTCCGCGGAAGTTGCTCACGCCGCGATAGTCGGCGGTGACGACGCCCTCCACGGTCACCACGGTGCCGGAGAGCGGGGTTGCGGCCCCGGTGCCCTGAACCTCGGCGATCGAATGGTCGGGGGTCGCCCCGGAAGCCGATGGGGCGGCGAGCGCCGACATCCCGAGCAGTAGGGCGGTGGTGATTGCGATTGTGGGGGTGCGCCAGGTCATGACTCGAACAGCTCCTAGGGATGTGCGGCTACGGCACGTGGGATGCACCCCCCGAGTGGGGTCGTGTCTCACACCCTAGACAGGTCGTTCCCCATCTGTCGAGGAATCGGCCCAAAGAGTCGCGGAATCGTCAAGTCTCCCGCCCCCCTTCACACGAGTTGCCCACTTGTGTCGCTATCTCGCCCGGCATACCGGCCAAAGTGGGCAACTCGTGTGAGGGGGAGGGGCTAGATGTAGAAGTCGGGGTCGGCGAAGGTCTGGGCGGCGGCGCGGGTCGCGTTCCGCGGGCGGGGGCGCGCCGGAACGCCCGTCAGCACCGAGTCCGGCGGGGCATCCGTCACCACGACCGCGTTCGCGCCGACGATCGATCGCGCACCAATCGTGACCGGACCGAGGATGCCTGCACCGGCACCGACGACCACGCCGTTCCCGATCGTCGGATGCCGCTTCTCATGCACCGAACTGCGGCCACCGAGGGTGACGCCGTGGTAGATCATCACGTCGTCGCCGATCTCGGCCGTCTCCCCGATGACCGTTCCCATCCCGTGGTCGATGAAGAAACGTCGCCCGATGATCGCGGCCGGGTGAATCTCCACGCCCGTCAGGAACCGCACCCACTGCGAGACAGAGCGCGCCAGTGACTTGAGGCCGCTGCGCCACAACCAGTGCGCGAACCGGTACCCCCAAATCGCGTGCAGCCCGGAGTACGTGAGCCAGACCTCGAAGCCGCCGCGAGCGGCAGGGTCCCGCCGCTGCGCGTTCGCGATGTCTTCTCGCGTTCGCGCAAAGAGTGCCATAGCCGCAGGCCCGCTAGTCCACCAGGTCTTCGTACAAGACCGTCGACAGGTAGCGCTCACCGTAGCTCGCGACGATGACGACGATGGTCTTGCCCGCGTTTTCCGGTCGCGCGGCCAGTTCGACCGCCGCCGTCACGGTGGCGCCGGAGGAGATGCCGGCGAGGATGCCCTCCTCCGCCGCCAGGCGTCGCGCCATTGCCACGGACTGGGTGATGTTCACATCGATGACCTCGTCGTACACGGTGCGATCGAGGATCTCGGGGATGAAGTTCGCGCCGATCCCCTGGATCTTGTGCGGGCCGGGTGCGCCACCGTTCAGGATGGCGGACTCCTCCGGCTCCACGGCCACGACCGTGAGGCCCGGCTTCTGTTCCTTGAGGTAGTTGCCGGCGCCCGTGATTGTTCCCCCCGTGCCGATTCCGGCGACGAAGATGTCGACAGCACCATCCGTGTCTTCCCAGATCTCCGGGCCAGTGGTAGCGCGGTGGATTGCGGGATTCGCCGCGTTGCCGAACTGCCTGGCGAGAACAGCGCCGGGGGTCTGGGCGACGATCTCCTCGGCCTTGCTGACGGCTCCGCGCATCCCCTCGCCGCCGGGCGTCAGGATCAGTTCTGCGCCGTAGGCCTTCAGGAGCATCTTGCGCTCCTTGCTCATGGTCTCCGGCATCGCCAGGATCACCGTGTAGCCGCGAGCCGCGCCCACCATTGCCAGCGCGATGCCGGTATTGCCGCTGGTTGCCTCGACGATCGTGCCGCCCGGCTTCAGCTCCCCCGACTTCTCGGCGGCGTCGACGATGGCGACCCCGAGCCGATCTTTCACGCTCGCGGACGGGTTGTAGAACTCGAGCTTCGCGAGCACCGTCGCGCCCAGTCCCTTAGTCACAGCGTTGAGGCGCACGAGGGGTGTCTTGCCGAAGACCTCGGTGATGTCGTTGTAGATGCGGGACATGGCTGATCCTTCCGAGAATGAACCTGCGAAGCGAGTCGACCTAGAGCCTATTCACATCACCGTGACGTTCGCGATATAGTTAGTTGTATACAACTAATTAGCTAGAAAGGCTTCCATGCCTCGCTCCGCCGTTTTCCACAGTGACAGCCCGCACTACAAGTGGGTGGCCCTGAGCAACACCACCCTCGGAATGCTGATCGCTACGATCAACTCCTCGATCGTGCTGATCTCCCTCCCCGCCATCTTCACGGGCATCCACCTCAACCCGCTGCAGCCCGGCAACGTGAGCTACCTGCTGTGGATCATCATGGGATACACGCTCGTCACGGCGGTTCTGGTGGTGAGCTTCGGCCGGCTCGGCGACATGTTCGGCAGGGTGCGTGTCTACAACCTCGGCTTCGCCATCTTCACGATCGCGGCGATCGCGCTGGTCTTCGTCCCCTTCGATGGCGGTGGCGGCGCGATGTGGATCATTGCATGGCGCCTCGTGCAGGGGGTCGGCGGCGCGGCCCTGATGGCCACTTCGACTGCGATCCTGACGGATGCGTTTCCCACCAACAAGCGGGGAATGGCGCTGGGCATCAACCAGGTCGCCGCCATCGCGGGCAGCTTCATCGGCCTGATCGTCGGCGGAGTGCTCGCCGGGATCGACTGGCGCGCGGTGTTCATCGTGAGCGTCCCGATCGGTGTCATCGGCACCGTCTGGGGCTACGCGTCGCTGCACGACAACGGCAAGCGCACGCGGGCGAAAATGGACTGGCCGGGCAACATCACCTTCGGCGTCGGGCTGACGGCCCTGCTCGCGGGCATCACCTACGGCATCCAGCCCTACGGGGGAAGTGCGACCGGATGGGGCAACCCGTGGGTTCTGGGCGGGATTATCGGCGGCATCCTGCTGCTGGTCGTGTTCGTGATCATCGAGATGCGCACCGAGCAGCCCATGTTCGCGGTCTCGCTGTTCCGCATCCGGGCGTTCGCCACCGGCAACTTCTCCGGGCTGCTCGCGGCCATCGGTCGGGGAGGCCTCCAGTTCATGCTCATCATCTGGCTGCAGGGAATCTGGCTGCCGCTGCACGGGTACAGCTACGAGAGCACGCCGCTCTGGGCCGGCATCTACCTGCTGCCGCTGACGATCGGATTCCTCGTGGCTGGGCCGATATCCGGCGCCCTCTCCGACCGCTTCGGTGCCCGTGCGTTCTCGACGGCCGGCCTCGTGCTCGTCGGTGTCACGTTCATCGCGCTGCTGTTCCTGCCGGTGGACTTCCAGTACTGGGAGTTCGCGGTGCTGACCGGCCTGAACGGGATCGGGTCGGGCCTGTTCAGCGCCCCGAACCGCACCGCGATCATGAACAGTGTTCCGGCGAACCAGCGGGGCTCGGCATCCGGCATGGCTGGCACCATGCTCAACGCCGGCAGCTCGCTCTCGATCGGCATCTTCTTCTCGCTCATGGTCGCCGGACTCTCCGCAAACCTGCCCGCGGCCCTGCGCAGCGGCCTCACCGCGCACGGGGTGACGGATGCCGTCGCCAGCGGCGTCGCGAACACGCCGCCGGTCGGGAGCCTGTTCGCCGCCTTCCTCGGCTACAACCCAATAGAGGCGCTGCTCAAGCCGACGGGGGCGCTCGATCACCTGTCGTCCGCGAACGCTGCAGCGCTGACCGGCAAGGAGTTCTTCCCGCAGCTGATCTCGGGTCCCTTCCACGACGGGCTGGTGGTCGTTTTCCTTGCGGCGGCGGTCATGTCGTTCATCGGCGCTGCAGCGTCACTCGCCCGGGGCAAGAAGTTCGTCCACCCGGATGAGCCGGCGCACGCCGCGCCCGAGTCCGAGCTCACGGCCACCCGATGACCGCCGCGACCCCGGCACGGAACGATGTCGCCGCGCGCCTGGCCGTTATTGCGGGGAGCATCAACCGGCGCATCCGGTCGGCCGGCGGCGGGCTCAGCCACGGCATGCTCTCCGCGCTCGCGACCGTGAGCAAGATCGGCCCGATCCGTGCCGCCGATCTCGCTCACCACGAGCTCGTTTCCGCGCCCAGCATGACCCGCGTCGTCGCCGAACTCGAGGCGCGGCTGCTGGTAACGCGCACGGTCGACCCCGCGGACGGGCGCGCCGCGCTCATCCAGGTCACCTCCAAGGGCATGGATGCCGTGGTGCGTGCGCGGGCGGCCCGCGCCGCGCTCGTGGCCGAGTTGCTCTCGTCCCTGGACGAGTCGCAGGTGGCAGCCATCGCCGCGGCTCTCCCCGCGCTCGAGGAGGCGCTCGCCCGCTGACGCTCGCGCGGGCTGCCCGCTTGTGCGCCCGCGAAGGCGCAGTCGTAGTGCCGCGGTCGCACCTGCCAAGCTAGGGCGATGATGTCGCCATGCTGCTGAGTGCCCTGCTCGCACTCTCCGGCACCCTCATCTACGGCGCGAGCGACTTCTTCGGGGGCCTCGCGGCGCGGAGGATGAGCGCGCTGTGGGTCACCGCCGTGAACTCCTGCGTCGGGGTTGTTCTCGTCGGCATCTTTGCGCTCTTCGTGCCGACGCAGTGGTCGCCACTCGCGCTGTTCTGGGGCGCGCTGGCCGGCGCCGCCGGAACGCTCGCACTCGTGCTGCTGTACGCGTGCCTCGCGATCGGGCCGATGAGCATCCTCGCACCCATCATGGCGCTGGTGTCTGCGGTGTTCCCCATCGCGGTCGGCTTCGCTCGGGGCGAGCGGTTGAGCGGATTCGGGTATGCCGGGCTCGTGATGGGGCTCGTCGCGGTGCTGCTGATCTGCTTCGTGCCGGGCGCCCGCGTGGTGCGCCCCTCGGGACGCGGCGTGCTCCTCGCGGTGGGCGCTGGCATCGGCGTCGGCGGCTATCTCATCTTCATGGACCTCACGCCCGTGCAGAGCGGACCGGCGCCGCTCGTCGTGACCTTCGCCGTCACGGGGGTGATCGTCGGGTTGATCCTGCTGCTGCAGCGGGCGAGGCGGGCACTGCGCTCGCAGACGCGGGAGCCGGGTGCGCACGGCGTGGTCGGTCGACCCCTGCAGTTCGCCATCCTGTGCGGGGCGACGGATGCCGTGGCCGCGACGCTGTTCCTGCTCGCCCTGCGCTCGGGCCAGCTCTCGGTGGTCTCCGTACTGAGCGCGCTGTCTCCGGCGGGCACAATCATCCTCGCCGCCATCGTGCTGCGTGAGCGCATCGCGATCGTGCAGTGGCTGGGGCTGGCGGTGGCTCTCGGCGCCGCCGCTCTGCTAGCCCTCGCCTAAAAACTCATCCCCCTCACACGAATTGCCCACTTTTGTCGCTATCCGAGGCGGAATAGCGGCCGAAGTGGGCAATTCGTGTGAATGGGGCAGGGTTACAGTGCGGCCAGGTCCGCGAGGATCGTGTCGCCCGGGGCGGCGAAGTCCACCGATGCCTTGATCTCCGCGCGGCCGAGCAGCTCGTCCATGCGACGACGACGCGCCTTCGGGATGAGCGTGACGACCGTGCCCTGCTTGCCCGCGCGGCCGGTACGGCCCGAACGGTGCAGGTAGGTCTTGTACTCCTCCGGCGCATCCGCCTGGATGACCAGGGTGATGTCATCGACGTGGATGCCGCGAGCCGCAACATCCGTCGCGACCAGCACGTTCACCCGGCCGCTCGTGAGCAACTGCAGGTTACGCGTACGACGCGACTGGTTGAGGTCGCCGTGGAGGCTGGTTGCCGGGATCCCGGCATCCTCCAGCTGGTCCGACAACTCTTCGGCGAACGCGCGCGTGCGGGTGAAGACGAGCGTCTTGCCCTCGCCGCGCGACAGCTCCTCGATGATCTGGCGCTTGTCGCGCTGCTCGATGAGCAGAACGCGGTGGTCAATCGTCGACGACGCCTGGTCTTCGCCGGCCACCTCGTGCACCGACGGGTTCGTCAGGAACTGCTTGACGAGCGTCGCAACACCCTTGTCGAGCGTGGCGGAGAAGAGCAGGCGCTGGCCATCCTTCTTCGTCTCGTTCAGGATGCGCTGCACCGGCTCGAGGAAGCCAAGGTCGCACATGTGGTCAGCCTCGTCGAGCACCGTGATCACGATGTTGGAGAGGTCGAGCTTGCCCTGCTCGATCAGGTCCTCGATGCGGCCGGGCGTCCCGATGATGATGTCGACGCCCCGCTGCAGGGCGGTGACCTGCTTGTACTGCGGAACTCCGCCGTAGATCTGGGTGGTGAAGAGTCCAACGCTGCGGGCAATCGGCTGCACCGTGCGGTCGATCTGCAGGGCGAGCTCACGCGTCGGAGCAAGGATGAGCGCGCGCGGCTTGCGGCCCATCTGGCGGTCCTTGCCGCCGTTGTTCTCCATCAGGCGCTCGACGAGGGGCGCGCCGAAGGCGATCGTCTTTCCGGAGCCGGTCTTGCCGCGGCCAAGAACGTCGCGGCCAGCCAGCACATCCGGAATCGTCGCGGCCTGGATCGGGAACGGGGATGCCGCACCGAGCTCAGCAAGCTGGCGAACGATGTTGCCACCGAGGCCCAGGTCGGCGAACGTTACGCCCTCGACCTCGCCCGCGGTGATCGCTTCCGCTTCGAGACGCTCGAGCACGACATCGTCGGCAGGCGTGAACTTGGTCTTGCCGTCACCGGACGGGTAGAAGTCGCTCTCCCGGCGAGCAGGGCGATCCGCGGTGAAGTCGCGGCGCGGTGCGCGATCGGAGCTGAAGTCACGGCGTGCCGGACGGTCGCTGCGCTCGGCACGGTCGTACGAGGGACGCTCGGTGCGAGCCGGGCGGTCACTGTAAGAGGGGCGGTCGCCGGATGCGGGACGCTCGGTTCGGGCCGGACGGTCACCATACGCGGGACGCTCGGTTCGGGCCGGACGGTCACCGTACGACGGACGCTCCGTGCGGTCACCGTAGGACGGTCGCGCCGGGCGGTCGTTGTTGTACGACGGGCGCTCGGTGCGGTTCGGGCGGTCACCGTACGCGGGACGCTCGGTGCGGTTCGGGCGGTCACCATACGCGGGGCGCTCCGTGCGGTCACCGTAGGCCGGACGAGCCGGACGGTCATTGTTGTACGACGGGCGCTCGGTGCGGTTCGCACGGTCACCGTAGGCGGGACGCTCCGTGCGGTCACCATAGGCCGGACGGGCCGGACGATCGTTGTTGTACGACGGGCGCTCGGTGCGGTTGGCACGGTCACCATAGGCGGGGCGCTCGGTGCGGTTCGGGCGGTCGCCATACGACGGACGCTCGGTGCGGTCACCATAGGCGGGACGAGCCGGACGGTCGTTGTTGTACGACGGGCGCTCCGTGCGGTTGGCACGGTCACCGGACGCGGGACGCTCGGTACGGTTGGCACGGTCACCGTACGCGGGACGCTCGGTGCGCTCCCCGCGTGGCTGGTAGCCCTGCTTCTCGCGCGGCTCCCAGTTGGGGCGACGCTCGGTGGATGCGGGACGCCCGCCATCGGCATCGCGGCCGCGGAACGGCTTGCGGTCGGATGTCGCGGCAGGCGCGCCACGGCGGGCGCGGTCATCCGCGTTCCAGCGCTGCTTGGGTGCCGCGCCGTCGTCGGCGCGGTAGCCGCGGGAACCCGCTGGCTTGCTGCCCGACTTGGCGGTTGAGGAGGGTGCGCCGGCGCGCTTGGGCGCTGGCTTCTTGAAATTGGGCATGGATCTTTCCGGGTTGTATTCAGTGCATGGAAAAGCGCGCACAGGAAACTAACGCACTACTGAACCCGGGCAGTCTTTGACCGAGGCCGTCACATACATTCGTGTGATCTTCACCAGACAATTGACTGGTAATCCGGCCCGCAAGACTTACAAACCCATACGCGATTAATCCGCGCTGTCTTGAGCCGACCTGCCTACATTACTCCATCGGACCGGAACCGCATAGGATACGCAGAATTATGCCTTTCCTGTCTGTCTCCCAGTGCCGCTTACGGATCCACGCATGACCGCGACAGTCGCCGCGGCAATCGAGGCGCCCCGCCAGCCCGACGTGCTCGACCTGCTGCAGCAGTCCGACGAGTTCACTCTCGCGCTGTACCCGCCGGAGAGCTGCCACCTGCTCGATGTGGCCGAGCTGGAAGCGAACGACGTCGAGGTGTTCGTGGCCCGCCGCGACGGCGTGGCCATCGGAACCGCCGCGCTCGTGGAACGTGCAGATGGCACCGCCGAACTGAAAAGGATGTTCGTGACTGCGGCCGCTCGTGGCCTCGGTGCCGGTAGCATCCTGCTGCGATCGGTCGAAGACCGCGCCACGGCGCGCGGCATCCGCCTGCTGCAACTGGAGACCGGGCCGAAGCAACTTGCGGCGATCACCCTCTACGAGCGGAGCGGTTACCGGCTCATCCCGAACTTCGGTGAGTACGTCAACGACCCGTTTAGCGTCTGTTACGAGAAAACACTCGCTTAGGACCCCAACCGCGCTGGTGCGCTGGGCCGTGCGCGGGCAGCTGCGCCTTCAGCGCGCGGCGATCCGTGCGACGCTCCTTCGCGCCCTCGACGAGGAAGTACAGCACCGGCAGCACGATCAGCGTGAGCGCAGTCGATGACACCAGGCCGCCGATGACGACTATCGCCAGCCGCTGCGAGATGAAGCCGCCGCTGCCGCCGGTCAGGCCGATGCCCATGGGCACCAGCGCGAAGATCGTCGCGAGGGCGGTCATCAGGATCGGCCGCAGTCGACGGGACGTGCCATTCACTATGGACTCGAAGACCCGGTAGCCGCGGGCGCGGTACTGGTTGATGAGGTCGACGAGCACGATGGCGTTGGTGACCACGATTCCCACGAGCATCATGACGCCGATGAGCGAGGGAACGCCGAGCGGGATGTCTGCGACCTTCTGCAGGATGATCGCACCGGTCGCCGCGAACGGAACGGACACCAGCAGCAGCAGCGGCTGGCGCAGGCTCTTGAAGGCGGCGACCATGACGACGTAGACGATGAGGATGGCGGCGAGGAGCGCCAGGCCGAGCTGCATGAACGCATCGTTCTGTTGCGTCGTCACGCCACCGAGCGTTGCGGATGCGCCGGCCGGGAGCGGCGCGGCGGCAACGGCCTTGGCGACCACCGACGACGCGGTTCCCGTGTCATTGCCGTTCGGTGTAACCGTGACGGTCGCGCTCTGCACGCCGCGGATCGTCGTGATGCTTGCGGGGCCGTTCAATACCTTCACCGTGGCGAGCGCAGACAGGTTTACCTTCTTGCCCGTGGCCGTCACGATGTCGAAGTTCTGCAGCTGCCGCACCGTCAGCGGTTCCTTGCTGTCCGCGATGTAGATCGAGAGGTTCGTATCACCGATTTCGACGGTGCCGGAGGCGCCCGGGTTCATTGCATTGGCGACCTGGCTGCCGACGGCGAGTTCGCTCAGACCCTTCTTCGCTGCCTGCTGGCGGTTCACGGCGACGGCGATGTAGGGCTGCTCCGACGACAGGTTGTTGGATGCCTGCGCCGTGACCGGGAGATCCTTCACGGCATCGTTGACAGACGTGGCAGCGGTGCGCAGGTCGGCTTCGCTGCGGGCCTTCACCGTAATGGTGATGTCCGACGACGTGAACCCGCCGGATGCGCCCTGGAGCTCGACGATCCCGACATCCGTAAGACCCTTGATTGCCGAGCGAACGTCTGCGGAAATCGCGTCCTGGTTACCCTTCGCGGCGGTGGTGAGCGAGAAGCTGATGCCGCCGCCCGAGCCGAAGGTGCTGCGCAGCGAACTGCCGCTCGATCCGATGGAGGTCTGCACGATCTCGACGCCGGTCACCTTGCGCAGCGCGGTTTCTACCGTGCGGGCTGCGGCATCCTCGGCGTCGAGGCTGGTGCCGAACGGAAGAGTCTGGCTGACCGTGAGCGTGTTCTGGCCGCTGCTTCCGAGGTAGTCGGTCTTGATCCCGCTCGCGGCGAGCACGCCGGTTCCGGCCAGCACGAGCACCGCGACGCACACGATGATCACGGCATGCCAGACCCTGGATACGGTCCATCGAATGATCGGCAGGTACCCGCGCTGCAGGAGGGTTGGCTTCTCCGCCTCCTCCGCGGGAGACCCGGGGGCGGGAATTACCGTGTCAGAGACCGCGGCGCTCGCGTTCTTCGGACTCTTCAGAAACCAGTAGGCCAGCACCGGCACGATGGTCAGCGCGACGAACAGGGATGCCGCGAGCGCGATCGTCACGGTCAGCGCGAAGGGCTTGAAGATCTCGCCGATCTGGCCGCCGACCAGTGCGAGGGGCAGGAACACTGCAACGGTCGTGACCGTGGATGCGGTGACCGCACCGGCAACCTCACGCACGCCCGCGGTGATGGCGGCGAGTTTGTCCTCACCCTTCGAGATGTGTCTCTTGATGTTTTCGATGACGACGATGGAGTCATCGACCACGCGGCCGATCGCGATGGTGATTGCGCCGAGGGTGATGATGTTGAGCGTGTAGCCCGCTGCCAGCATGCCGATGAAGGCGATGAGGATGGATGCGGGAATCGAGATCGCGGTGACGATCGTGGTGCGCACCGACAGCAGGAACAGCAGGATGATGAGCACGGCCGCCGCGAGGCCCAGGGTGCCCTCCGTGGCAAGGTCGTTGACCGACTGTTCGATGTAGGGTGCCTGGTCGAACACGATCGTGAACTTCGTGTTGCTGCCCAGTGACTTCTCGAGTGCGGGCAGGTCGCTGCGAACGAGCTTGGACACGGCAACCGTGTTGCCGTCGGAAGTCTTCGTGATCGAGATGGTGAGGGAGGGCTTGCCGTTGACGCGGGAGATTCCGCTCTTCGGGTCGTCGATGATCTGCACCCGCGCAACGCTCGACAGCGGCGTCTGGATGGCCTTTTGCGACTGGGTGACGCCGAGCGGCGTCGTTGTCACGGTGGTCTTCGTGCCCAACAGGCGGATGGTCTCCAGCTGCTTGACCGACGTCAGCTTCTGGCCGGACTGCACCACCAGGGTCTTGCCGTTCTCGGTGATGTCGCCGGAGGCGAGGAGGGTGCCGCTCGCGGCCAGAGCGTCTTTGATGTTCTGGACCGTGTAGCCCTTGTCCTTCAGCTTCGAGGCGTTCGGGGTGATCGTGACGCGCTGGCCGAGCGTTCCCAGCAGCGCCGCCTCGCGCACGCCAGCGATCGCCTGCAGGTCGTCGACGGTCGAGCGGTTCAGCTGCGTGGTGAGATCGTGCGGGTCGAGGTCGCTGGTAACGGCGAGCTGGATGACCGGGAGATCATCGATGCTGCCGACGATGGTCTGCGGGTTGACCCCATCGGGAAGCGAGAGCCGGTCGACAGCAAGCTGCACCTGCTGCTCGGCGCTGACGATGTCGGTGCCGTCCTTGAACGTGGCCGAAATGGTGGATGACCCGGCTCGCGAGGTCGCGGTCGTCGTGTCGATGCCATCCACACCCTGGATGACCGCCTCGAGCGGCGTGCTGACGTCGTGGTCGACGACCGCGGGCGAGGCACCAACGTAGGTGGAGACGATCGCCATCTGTGGGGAGGTGATGGACGGGAACAGCTCCTGCTTCAGGGTCGTCAGCGCGATGGTGCCAAAGATCCCCACAACGATCGTGACGAGAGCAATGAGGGCGCGATTGCGCAGGCTGAAGACGGACAGGAGATGCATTACTTGAGTATTGCAGCGGGCCACCCGGGGCTGCGTACTCCCGTCGGATGCACCCGCGCCCGGATCGGCAGGGGTTAAACGACCGCGGCGAGGTACCCCGTGTCCGTGATGGGGTGACGCCCCACCGCGCGCCACGCCCGCTCCATCGCCCCCACCGCCCGGTCGATTTCCTCGATCGAGTAGGAGAAGGGAACGCGCATGAATCGCTCGAATGCCCCATCGATGCCGAAGCGCGGACCGGCCGCGAGAATGAGCCCCTCCGTTCGGCAGGCCAGCGTCAACTGCGAGCTCACCGGTTCACCAATGTTCACCCATGCCGTGAGGCCGCCCGCTGGTGCCGGCACCTCCCATTCCGGGATGCGGCGCCCGAGCTGCGCCACCAGGTGGTCGCGGCCGGCGCGCAGATGTCGCCGCCGCGATTCGAGGATCTCCGGATACCGCGGCAGCAGATCGGCGACCAGCAGCTGTTCTAGCACCGGGGTGCCCATATCGCCGGCGACGCGATTGCGAACCAACCGCTGGATGAGCGTGCGATCCGCGCGGATCCAGCCGATGCGGATCCCTCCCCACAGCGTCTTGCCGACCGATCCGATGAGAACCGGGGTGGATGCGTCAGCGGCGAACGTCGCGAGCGATGGCGCCACGGGCACGTCGTCGATCGCGAGCTCGGCCATTGTCTCGTCGGCGATGAGCGTGGTGCCCGAGGCGGCGGCAAGCGCGACCGTCTTCTCACGCAGCTCCGGCGACATCGACTGACCGGTCGGGTTGTGGAAGTCGGGCATCAGGTAGGCCACCGTCGGGCTGGTGCGCTGCATGGCCTGTTCGAGAGCGGCCTCATCCCACCCCGCCTCCGTCGACACGTTGACCGGAACCAGCCGCGCGCCCGCCTCCCGCAGCGCCTCGATCGCGTGCGGATAGCTCGGCGTCTCCACGAGCGCGCGGTCGCCCCTGTCGAGGAGCGTGCGGCCGAGAAGGGCGATGGCATGCTGCGCACCGATGGTGACCATCACCTGGTCCACCTCGGTCGGCAGGCCGCGCGCCGAGTAGTGGTCGGCGATCGCCTGTCGAAGCACTGGCATGCCGATGGGATCGAACGCGCCGGTTGCCAGGTAGGCGGGCAGCTGCTCGGCGGCCCGCGCTGCGGCATCCACCACGGCCGGGTGCGCCGGGAGCGACGCCTTGCTGAAGTCGAGGTAGCCCTCGGTATCGGGGTCCGGCAGCCGAACCGACGGCTGCGGCAGTCGAGCCACGCTTCCCGAGCCACGGATGCTGGTGACGTAGCCGGCGTCGCGCAGTTCGGAGTACGCAGCGGTCACCGTCGTGCGGCTGACGTTCAACTGGCCGGCGAGGTCGCGCTCGGCGGGCAGTCGCGTGTCGAGCGGGATGCGCCCATCCAGCACCAGCAGGCGGATGCGGTCGGCGAGCGCTCCGTAGGCCGGGCCGGCGCTGTCGTCGCGCCAGGCGTCGAGAAGAAGGGCCAGGGAGCGGGCGGAAAGGATTGCCATCAGGCCACTTTAGCGAAATTGGCCTCTTGTAGAAAGTCCAATCAGGCAATTGGATTGCACCATGTCGTCCTTCCAACCCCTTCTGGCTCGTCGAGTGGGAGCCCTCCTCGTCGGTCTCTTCCTCTACGGCATCGCCATCTCGATGATGGTGCAGGCCGGCATCGGGGTCGCGCCGTGGGACGTGCTGACGCAGGGGATAGCGCTGCACACCGGGCTGTCGTTCGGACTGCTGACCAACATCATCGGCGTCGGGGTACTGCTGCTGTGGATCCCCATCCGGCAGCGCCCGGGCATCGGAACGCTGCTGAACGTGCTCCTCATCGGGCCGAGCGCGGCACTGGGCCTCGCGGTCATCCCGCCGCAGCACGATCTCATCCTGCAAGTCGCCCTGTTCGCCGGCGGCCTCGCCCTGCTGGCTGTCGCATCCGGCCTCTATATAGGAGCGCGGCTCGGACCGGGCCCTCGCGACGGACTCATGACCGGCCTGCACGCTCGCACCGGCTGGAAGATCTGGATTGTTCGCACCGGCATCGAGGGCACGGTGCTTCTGGTCGGGTGGATGCTCGGCGGAAACATCGGCGTCGGCACCCTCGCGTTCGCCGTGCTGATCGGTCCCCTGGTGAACATCACGATGCCGCTGCTGAGAATTCCGGTGCCCGTTATCGTGCCCGAGCGACCGTCCCTCGCCTCGCTGCTCGCCCCCGAGGCCGCCCCCGTGGAGTGACCCCGGGAGCGACCCCGGCTGCGTTGCGACTACAGCGAGTGCTCCGCGTAGTACGCGAGCGCGTCGCGAACGAAGCGGGCACCGTCCGTGCCGCCGTAGTTCGCTGCGAACCGCTCGTCGTTCACGTACAGCTCGCCGAGGCCCGTGAGGTATTCCTTCGTGGGCCCGGCCGGCCCGCCCGGTAGGCCCGGGATGCCCGAGAGCCACTTGGCGTGGCGCCGAGCGAGAGCCTGCGCCTCGTCGCTGTCCGCGGCGATGCCACTGCCCGCAGCGGTCATCCAGTCCGCCGCGAGCGCCTGCTGCTGCTGCGCGTACTCCTTCTTCTCGGCAGCCGTCTTGGAACTCCACCAACGGTCGCTGCTTTCGTACGCGGCCTTGCCCCAGCGCTCGACGACCTCATCCTGGTACTGGGTGTGGTCGAATCCGTCAAAAACTTCTTCAGCCATGAGTTGTTCACCTCCTTTCAATTTTCGAATCGTGGTCTCGACCGACGCAATCTGCCGGTCGAGACGGTCCTTCTCCTGCACCAGCCAGTCGCGGTGAGCGACCAGTGCCTGCGCGTTGTCGCGCTGGCCGGCGAGCACGTCCGCTATCGCGGGCAGGCTGAGCCCCAGTTCACGAAGAAGGAGGATGCGTTGCAGCCGCGTGAGGGCCGCCGCGTCGTAGTAGCGGTATCCGTTGCTGCCGACCCGGCTCGGTGCCAGCAACCCGACGTCGCCGTAGTGGCGAAGCGTTCGGGATGTTGTGCCCGCGAGCCGGGAGATGTCCTGGATCGACCACTCCACTGCTTCCTCCTCGTTCGTGTGTAATCACCACCCTAAAAGTTGACGCAGCGTCAAGGTCAAGGGAAAAATCCGGAAAGTTGTTGCGGAGCGCGCACACGCGATATATCGTGACTTCGACCGGACGCGATATATCGCGTTCTACCCGGGACACAACCCGCAGAAGGAGAAGCCATGTCGCAGGAGAAGTGGATCGTCGATGGGCCGAAGGTCATCGACATCGAAACGGTACGCACGCTCAAGGTGAGCCTGATCGCGGGGCAGGTCGACATCGTCGGCCACGATGAGCCGACCGCACGCGTCGAAGTGCATTCGGTCAGCGGCAAGGACCTCAAGATCTCCGTCGACGGTGACACCCTGGAAATCGACCATCCCCAGTTGGGCTGGGACAATTTCCTCGACGTTTTCAAGAACTTCCGCAGCAGTGCCCGCGCAGATGTCAGCATCATGGTCCCGCGGGATGTCGCGCTCAAGTTCGGCGTGGTCACGGCCACCGCGCTGATCAGCGGCCTCACCGAGGATGCAACGGTCAGCACCGTCAGCGGTGACCTCGTGCTCGACAACATCTCCGGCGACGTCAAGCTGAACTCGGTCAACGGCGAAATCGCGGTGCGCAACCACCACGGCAACATCAGTGCGCACACCGTGAGCGGAGATGTCACCGCCTCCGGTGAGGTGACGAAGTTCGGCGCGGACAGCGTCAGCGGCGACGTGTTCCTCGACCTCAGCGGCACACCGGATGAGGTTCGCGTGAGCACCATCAGCGGCAACGTCACGACTCGCCTGGCGGCCGGCGTACCGGCGCAGTACAAGCTGCGCACGGTCAGCGGCACCCTGCAGCTGGATGACGCCACCATCAACGGCGTGCGCGGCAGCTACAACGGCAAGTACGGAACCCTCGACCGCAACTGGCTCGATTTCAGCGCGAACACCGTGAGCGGCAACATCTCCGTGCTCCACGCAGTGACCGTATGACTCCCGTTTTCAGCCACGGCCACCTCCGCCTGTACCTGCTCGGGCTGCTCGCCGAAGCGCCGCGCCACGGCTACGAACTGATCCAGGAACTGGCCAACAGCTTCGGCGGCACCTATGTGCCGAGCGCGGGCACCATTTACCCACGGCTCGCCAAGCTCGAGGATGAGGGGCTCGTCACCAAGTCCGCCGAGGGTCGCAAGACCGTGTACTCGATCACCGACGCGGGCAGGGCCGAGCTGGAGGCGCGGCGCAGCGAGCTGGACGGCATCGAAGACGAGTTGACGGACTCGGTTCGCCGCCTCGCGGACGAGGTGCGCACATCCGTTCATTCGGCCATGAAGACGCTGCGCGCGGACCTCGCTTCGGCGACCAGGGACGCCCGGCAGGAAGCGAAACGCGCTGGCGGCGCCTGGCGGGCCGACATCACCGAGACGCGCGTAGAAAGCCGTCGCCAGCTGCAGGATGCCGAGGCCGCGCTCAGCGAGTTCCGCTCGCAACTGCGGTCCGACCTCCGCACGCAGGTCGTCGGTGCCGAACTGACGGAGGCGACGGTCGCGGTTCTGCGCTCCGGGCTGGAGGAAGTGCGCCGCGCCGTGCAGGCATCGCTCCGGGGCACGAACGCCTAACAGCACCTATCACACCCGCTTGACTCGGCACGCCGGTGGAGTAGGCTCGCCCCTCGTGACTAACGAAGTTCGGTCGCCCAAGAAGTGGCTGATCGGCGATCCGCTCCCGTCGGACAAGCTCGAGGGACAACTGCTCCCCAAGCACCTTGCGCTGCCCATTTTCGCGAGCGACCCGCTGTCATCCGTCGCCTACGCTCCGCAGGAACTGCTGATGATCCTGCTGATCGGCGGGCTCGCGTTCCTCTCCTTCGCCCCCTGGGTCGCGGCCGCGGTCATCCTGCTTCTGACGGTCGTGGTGCTGTCGTACCGACAATTGATCAAGGCGTACCCCAGCGGCGGCGGCGACTACGAGGTCGCTCGAAAGAACCTGGGCGAGATTCCCGGCCTGATCGTCGGTTCGGCCCTGCTCGTCGACTACATCATGACCGTGGCGGTTTCGGTCGCATCCGGTGTGGACAACATCATTTCGGCGCTGCCGGCCCTGAACAACTTCCGGGTCGAGCTCGCTGTCGCGTTCGTCGTCATCCTGGCCGCGGTGAACCTGCGCGGCGTGCGCGAGTCGAGCAAGGCGTTCGCCGTGCCGACCTACCTGTTCATCGCCAGCATTTTCGTCATGGTCGTCGCCGCGCTCGTGCGGACGATCGCGGGCGATGCGCCCGTGGCCGAGTCGGCCCAGTACACGGTGCACGGCGAATCTCTCGCGCAGGCGGGCATCATCTTGTTGCTGCTGCGCGCATTTGCCAGTGGATGCAGCGCGCTCACCGGTGTCGAGGCGATCGCCAACGGCGTGCCCGCCTTCCGCCTGCCCAAGGTGAAGAACGCGCAGAAGACCCTCGTCGCGATGGGGCTCATCGCCATCATCCTGTTTGCCGGGCTCACGACCGTCGCGCTCATCTCCGGCGTGCACTACGCGGAGAATCCCTGTGACCTGATCGGGTTGCAACACTGCGCGGACCAGCCGCAGCGCTCGCTGATCGCGCAGATCGCGTCATCGGTCTTCGGCAACAACACCATCCTGTTCTTCATCATCCAGGCCGCGACGGCGGCGGTGCTGCTGCTCGCGGCGAACACCGCGTTCAACGGCTTCCCGCTTCTCGGCTCGGTGCTCGCCCAGGACAAGTACGCACCGAAGGCGCTCAGCACCCGCGGCGACCGGCTGATCTACTCCAACGGCGTTATCATCCTGTCGCTCGCGGCCATCGTCATCCTCGTGCTGTTCCGGGCGAACGTGACGTCGCTGATCCAGCTCTACATCATCGGCGTATTCGTTTCGTTCACTCTCGGCCAGACTGGAATGGTCGTCCACTGGACGAAGCTGCTGCGCAATGGCGGCCCTGACGTCAACCGCGGGCAGGTCTACCGCAGCCGCATGATCAACGCCACCGGTGCGAGCTTCACCTTCGTCGTGCTGCTCGTCGTCACGTATACCAAGTGGGCCCACGGCGCGTACCTGGTGTTCATCATCATGCCCATCCTGTTCCTGCTCATGATGGGCGTGAACCGGTATTACCGGGACGTCGAGAAAGAGATCGAGGCCGACCCCACGACCACGTTCGGCGCGAGCGGCGACCACGCGATCGTGCTCGTCGGACGGCTGCAGAAGCCCGTGTTGAAGGCGCTCGACTACGCCATTGCCGCCCGGCACGACAGCATCGAGGCCGTGCACGCGTCGATCGACGACGCCGAGACGGCGAAGCTGAAGAAGCAGTGGGACGAACAGAACATCAAGATCCCGCTGCGCATCGTCGAGTCGCCCTACCGCGACATCAGCATGCCGGTCATCAAGTACATCAAGAGCCGCCGGGCCGAGCACGGCTCTGAGGTCGTCACGATCTACACGCCGCAGTTCATCGTCGGCCACTGGTGGGAGAACCTGCTGCACAACCACAAGGCGAGGCGAATCCGCCACAAGCTGATGCTCGTGCACGGCGTCGTGCTCGCCCTGGTGCCGTGGCTGCTCGACTCGTCCGAGCTGATCTACGGGCGCCGCTCGCGACCGATCCCCGGGCAGGATCGACGGGGTGAACCCATGCGCCCCGTGCAGCGCGCGGCGATGCCGCCGGCGAAGGTCGCCGCGGCTCGCGCGCGAGCGAAGCGCCAGCGCGTGGCGGATGCCGCCAGCAAGTCGGGCGCGAAGGCACCGGCAATGACCGGGGGCGGAACCGGCACGCCCGCAGCCACGGACAAGGAATCCGGAAAGCAGCCGACCAAGTAGCCGGTAGTTTCGTCTGTGTGAAACCCGACCTCGCGAAAGCAGTTGTCGCCGTCTTCGTCGGCGGCATGCTGGGCACCGCTCTTCGTCTCGGTTGCGATGTGCTGGTGCCCCACACCGATACTCAATTTCCGTTCGACACGCTCGTGATCAACGTGCTCGGGTCGTTCGCGCTCGCGGCGCTTGTCGCCCGGGTCTGGCGATCGGCGTCCCCCGTACTGCGGGCAGGCCTCGGAACCGGGCTGCTCGGCGGCTTCACGACGTTCTCGGCGGTAATGGTCTCCCTGGTCTCGCTGACGGCATCCAGTCAGCCCGGGCTCGCCGTCGCCTACCTGGCGATGACGATGATCGCTGGCCTGGTCGCGGCCGCCGGCGGGCTCGCGCTCGGCAGCCGCAGCATCCCGATTGGAACCGACGAGTGAGCGCCCTGGCCGTTGCCGCTGCGATTGTGACCGGCGGCATCGCCTCCGTCGTGCGCTACCTCGTCACGCTGGCGTTCGCGCAGCGCCGCGGACTCCCGTGGGCGGTCCTGGTCGTGAACGTGGTCGGCTCGGGCATCGGTGGCGCGGTGCTCGGACTCTCCGCGTCCGGGGCGATCGGCACGGACACGCGCCTGATCATCCTCGGCGGACTCGCTGGCGGCCTCACGACTTTCAGCACCTTCAGCACCGAGACGATGCAGCTGGCGCGGGCGGGGCACGTGCTGGCGGCGGTGCTCAACGTGGTCGCGAACCTGCTTTTCGGCATCCTCGCGGCGACCGGGGGCTACCTGCTTACGGCCTGAACCCGAGTCAGCGGGTGGCGAGATCGGTGCGGTGCCGCACGACCAGGCGTGGCGTGACCAGGCGATGGCGCGGGCCGTCCGCAACGCTGGTCCGGTCCACCAGCGTTGAACCCGAGCCCCCCATGAGCAGTTCGAGGGCGCCGGATGCCACCTCGTCCAGCGGTTGCTCGACGCTGGAGAGGCCGATCGCCTCGGCGACCGGGGTGTTGTCGTAGCCGATCACGGGCACATCGGGGCCGAGCGCGAGGAGCGCGCCGAGGGCAAGGGAGTCGCTCGCACACACCACGGCGTCGACCGCGAGACCCGAGGTGATCGCGCGGCGAATCGCGTCCCGGCCAATGCTGACCCCATCGTCGGATGCGATGTCGAGCGCGTCAAGGTCGGTCGGCGTCAGCGACGTGCCGTTCTCCATCGCCTGCCGCCACCCGCGACGGCGGTCGTCGCCGGTGCCCGACGGACTCGGCCAGCCCAGGTACGCGACTCGCTTCGCGCCCTCGGCGAGCAGGTGCTCGGTGGCCTGGGCCACTCCGCTGCTGCCGTCGACGTCTACCCACAGGTGCTGCGGGTCATTCATGTCGTCGATGCCCCATGGGCGACCGAAGGTGACGAAGGGCATGGCGTTCTCGATGAGCCATTCGGTGCGCGGGTCGCCGTAGAAGGTGGACGTGAGCACGAAGGCATCGACATCCGCGCCGTCGCGCATGGCGGTGAACTGGCGGATCTCGTCATCCGGGTCGGTCGCGGTGAAGAGCATGATGCGCAGGCCGCGACGATCGGCCTGCTCGGTGAGCGCGTGCAGGAAGCGGTCGAGCACCGATCCCGAGATGCCGTTCGTCATCGGGTCGAGCCGGATGCCGAGGGTCGAGCTCTTCTGGGTGCGAAGCCGCCGGGCGGAGGCGTGTGGTCGGTAGCCGAGCTGGGCGATCGCTGCCTCCACGCGCTCGCGCGTCTCCGGCCGCACCACATCCGGGGAGTTCAGGACATTCGAGACGGTCTGGCGGGAGACACCGGCAACGCGACCGACGTCGAGAACGGTGGGCAGGTTTGCCATTGCTCTCCCTTCGGTGCGGCTGGTTTCAGCAGGATTCCCGCTGTTCTGGTTCAGGAAGGCTACCCCCGCGAGCGCAGCCTGTTGACAGCGGCAGCGCGGCGTGCCTAGAGTCAAAGTGTTATTTGATCGATCAAATGCCCACCCTACACTTCGGGATTTGCGCGATCAATGATGACCCAAGGGAGGGCAGGTGTCCCTCGGGCACCCCCAACCAAGGAGAAACTCATGCAAAGACGCACTCCCCGCTGGCTCGTGGCCGGCGCGCTGGCCGCCGTCGGCGCTCTCGCGCTCACCGCCTGCGGATCCGGCTTCAACTCAAGCTCGGGCGGCACTTCGAGCGGGCTCACCTCGTCGAAAAAGGCCCTCACCGTTCTCATCGGCTCGAGCGGCGACGCCGAGACCGCCGCCGTGAAAAGCGCCGTCGCTGACTGGTCGTCGACATCCGGCACCAAGGCCACCGTCACCGCGGCAAACAATCTCGCACAGCAGCTCTCCCAGGGGTTTGCCGCAAACAAGCCGGCGGATGTCTTCTACCTTTCCGCTGACGCGGTCGCGGGCTACGCAGCCAACGGCTCCCTTCTCGCTTATGGCGACCAGCTGAAGAACAAGAGCGACTTCTACCCGACGCTGGTGAAGTCGTTCACGTACAACGGCAAGTTCTACTGCGCTCCAAAAGACTTCTCGACCCTCGCTCTCGAGATCAACGACGACATGTGGAAGGCGGCGGGCCTCACGGACGCCGACGTTCCCACCACCTGGGACCAGCTCGAGGCCGTCGCGAAGAAGCTGACGACGTCGAAGCACGTTGGCCTCGGCATCGGCGGTGAATACGCTCGGGTTGGAGCATTCATGACTCAGGCGGGCGGCAACCTCATGAACGACGACAGCACGAAGGCGACTGCGAACAGCGCTGCCAACGTCACCGGCCTCACCTATGCGCAGAAGCTCGCGAAGGATGGCGTGCTCAAGTACGCCAAGGATCTCGGCGCCGGATGGGGTGGCGAGGCGTTCGGTAAGGGCCTCGCCGCGATGACCATCGAGGGCAACTGGATCACCGGTGGAATGCAGGCCGACTACCCCAACCTCAAGTACTCGATCCACGAGCTGCCCGCGGGTCCCGCCGGCAAGGGCACGCTGCAGTTCACCAACTGCTGGGGCATCGCCGCGGACAGCCCCAACCAGACCGCCGCGCTCAAGCTGGTCGAGAAGCTCACGAGCGCAGGCGACCAGCTCGCGTTCTCCAAGGCCTTCGGCCCGATGCCGTCCATCCAGTCGGCTGCGGGCGACTGGAAGTCGGCGAACCCGGCCCTCGTGCCGTTCCTGGATGCCGCGGCATACGCGCACAATGTGCCCACCGCGAAGGGGGCGGCGGATGTCGTGACCGACTTCAACTCGAAGATCGAGAACCTGAAGACGGCTGATATCAAGGCGATCCTGGATGCCGAACAGAAGAATCTCGAAGCGCTGGTGAAGTAGCAGCGATGTCGACGACCATGAGGCAGCCCCGCCGCTCGGGCATTCGGCGCGGCGAGGCTGCCTCCGGGTGGCTGTTCACGGCACCGATGATCGTGCTTCTCGGTGTCTTCCTGGTGATTCCGGTGCTGATGGCCCTGTGGGTCAGCTTCTCGGACTGGGGAGGCCGGGGCAGCCCCTTCTCGAGCACCGTCAACTTCATCGGGCTGAAGAACTACTCCACGCTACTCAGCGGCGGCGGTCTTGCCGAGCAGGACTTCGGCACCGCCCTGAAGAACAACGCGTGGTACGTGATCTTCGTGGTGCCGCTGCAGACGGTGGTCGCGCTGTTCCTTGCGGTCATGGTCAATCGGCAGATCCTCAGGGGACGCGGCTTCTTCCGCACCGCGTTCTACTTTCCGTCGGTCACGAGTTCGGTCGCCATCACCGTGCTCTGGCTCTTCCTGTTCAGCTCGACCGGAGCGGTCAACAAGCTGCTGACCTATGTCGGCATCGCCGGACCGAACTGGTTCAACGACCCACGGGGCGTCCTGCACTTCGGGGCGACCAGCGGGCCCGGATACCTCACCGGGCCAACCGTGCTGGGGGTATCACTCTGGGACTGGGTCGGCGGGCCGTCCGTGGCCATGGTCGGGTACATCCTGCTCGCCATCTTCACCACAAGCGGCACGTTCATGCTGCTGTTCATTGCGGCGTTGCAGAACCTCGGCGGTGACGTGCAGGAGGCGGCGATGATGGATGGCGCCAACGGCTGGCAGCGCTTCTGGCGGGTCACGCTCCCGCAGCTTCGGCCGACGCTCTTCACCGTCCTTACGCTCGGACTTATCGGGTGCTGGCAGGTGTTCGACCAGATCTACGCGGGCACGCAGGGTTCCCCGGGCAAGACCACGCTCACGCCGGCGTTCCTGTCCTACCAGGCGGCATTCAAGAACCAGGAGTGGGGACAGGGCGCGGCAATCGCGTTTCTCCTATTCGTGATCATCGTGGCGTTCACGCTGTTGCAGCGCTGGGTTCTCGCCGAACGCAAAGTCTCGAGGCGACGCATGCGCATGTACAACATCCCGCCATCCAGTGGCACCGGACCGGGGCAGGGCGCCAGCGTCGATGGGGCCGTGCTGCTCGCCGCCCGCGGTGTCGCGAGGGACGACCGATGAGCGCGCCGGCGGCGGACATCCGCCCGGCGATTCGCCGCGATCGTCTGACCGGGCCGCAGATCCTCGGCAGGTCGGTGCTCTACGCGGTGCTCATCATCATCGCGATCGGGTACATCTTCCCGTTCCTCATCGACATCGCCACCTCGTTCAAGACCGAGCCGGATGCCGCGAGCGACCCGCTCTCGCTCATCCCGGCCACCTTCACGACCGCGGCGTACCAGAAGCTGTTCCTCAACTCCGACTTCCCACTGTGGTTTCGCAACTCGGCCATCGTGACGATCGTCGTGACGCTCGGCCGCGTATTCTTCAACTCGCTCGCGGGCTACGCACTCTCGCGCCTGCATTTCCGGGGCCGCAATGTCCTCTTCGCCGGGCTCGTTGCGATCATGGCCGTGCCGAGCATCGTCCTGCTGATCCCGAAGTTCCTCGTGATCAACCAACTCGGCATGTACGACTCGTTCAGCGGCATGATCGTGCCGCTCCTGACCGATGCGGCAGGCATCTTCATCATGAAGAACTTCTTCGAGTCGATTCCGATAAGCGTCGAAGAGCAGGCGCGCATCGACGGAGCCGGCCCGTTCCGCACATTCTGGTCCGTCGTCCTGCCGATGGCGCGGCCCGCCCTGATCACCATCATCATCCTGTCGTTCCAGGGTTCGTGGAACGAGCTCGCGCACTTCATCGTCTCGACGCAGTCGCCCGAACTCACGACGCTCACGAAGGGCGTCGCATCCCTCGCCTCCGGCCAACTCAGCCAGGGCACGCAGTTCCCGCTCAAGCTCGCGGCAGCCGCGGTGATGACCATCCCGGTCGCGCTTGTGTTCTTCTTCTTCCAGAAGCGCATCCTCAACGCGAGTGATGCGGCGGTCAAGGAGTGACGGACGCGTATCGCCAGCCGCTCCTGCACGACGAGACGGTTGTGCTTCGGGCGCCGGCCCAGGCGTGGTCAGCCGCTGACGGGTCCATGGGTGCACGGGCGATCCACGGGCTGTTCGTGTCCGACGTCAGGGTGATTTCCGAGCTCTCCGTAGAGGTCGGCGGCGCGGCCGGCGAGCCCATCGCGACGCTCCCGGAGGGGGCGAGCGCGGTGTCGTTCGTCTCGCTCCTGCGGCACCTGGATGGCGCTGGCGCCGACCCGCGGGTGCGCCTTCTGCACCGACGGGTGGTCACCGCGTCGGGTGCCTCGGAAACGCTCACGCTGCAATCCGCGGTTGCCACGCCGATCGAGACCTCAGTGCTCGTTCGGCTAGCCAGCGACCTGGCCGGGATGGATGCCGTGAAGGCCGGGCGACCGGGTCCCGGTGCCGAGATCGAGACGACGACAGGCGGGGCGACGTGGAGCGGCGGAGCCGTGTCGGCATCCCTCACCGCGCCGGGCGCGAAGCTCGCCGGCCGGACCAACCTCGAGCTGCGCTGGGACGTCACCATTCCAGCCGGCGGCGAGGTGAGCGTCGGCTGGAGTGTCGACGCGACCGACGTGCACGCGGTCGTCGCCGCGTCCACGACGGAGCCGGACTGGGTCCTGCCGCAGCTTCCCGCGACAGACGAGCGCGTCGGGCGGTGGGTCGAGCGCGCGGTCGACGACCTGCGGGCGCTTCGGATGACCACCGTGGCCGATCCGGCATCCAGTTTTCTTGGGGCGGGAGCCCCGTGGTTCTTCACGCTGTTCGGGCGTGATGCGCTCTGGGCCGCGCGGTTCCTGCTCCCCCTCGGCACGGGAACGGCGGGTGGCACGCTGCGGGTGCTCGCGGCGCTGCAGGGCACCAAAAGCGACCCGAACACCGCCGAGCAGCCAGGCAAGATCATGCACGAGCTGCGGCGCGGCACCCTCTCGATCGAGAACGACATCGAGCTGCCGCCGCTGTACTACGGGACGGTGGATGCGACGGCCCTGTGGATCTGCCTGCTGCACGACGCCTGGCGGGCCGGCCTGCCGGACTCCGAGGTTCGCGCGCTGCTGCCCAACCTGACCGCGGCGCTGGCCTGGATGCGCGACTACGGCGATGCGGACGGCGATGGCCTGCTCGAGTACATCGACGAGTCGGGTCGAGGGCTGGCAAACCAGGGCTGGAAAGATTCCGGCGACTCCGTGCAGTGGAAGGACGGCCGGCTCGCCACCGGGCCGATCGCGCTCTGCGAGGTGCAGGCCTACGCCTACGAAGCTGCGATGCACGGCGCGGACCTGCTGGAGCACTTCGGCGAACACGGTGATGAGTGGCGCAGCTGGGCCGGGGCACTGCAGGAACGCTTCCGCGCCAGCTTCTGGATCGACGATCCCGACGGCGCGTACCCCGCCATTGCACTGGATGCCGACAAGCGCGCGGTCGACAGCCTCACCAGCAATATCGGCCACCTGCTCGGCACGGGCATCCTCGACGAGGCCGAGTCGAAGCTCGTTGCCGATCGGCTCAGTTCGCCCGAACTGAACAGCGGCTACGGACTTCGCACGATGGCAACCAGTTCAGCCGGGTACTGGCCGCTCAGCTACCACGGCGGAAGCGTGTGGACCCATGACACCGCCATCGCAATTGCCGGCCTGACCAGGGCGGGTTTCCGCGAGCAGGCCGCTCCGCTCATCGAGGGGCTGCTCGCTGCGGCATCCGCCTTCGACTATCGGATGCCGGAACTGCACTCGGGTGACCCGGCGACCGCGGCGGGCCGTCCGGTCCCCTACCCGGCCGCCTGTCGGCCGCAGGCCTGGAGTGCCGCCGCGGCCATCTCGGTGCTCGCCAGCATCCTCGCCCCCTGACCCCTGAACTCCTGAACACGAGTTGCCCACTTTTGTCGCTATTTCGCCTCAGATAGCGGCCAAAGTGGGTAACTCGTGTTCAGGGGGTTAGCGGCTGCTCAGGTTCGCTACGACCTGGCGCGCGATCGTGCGCCCCGCGCGGTTGGCGCCAATGGTGCTCGCCTGCGGGCCGTAGCCCGCGAAGAAGATGCGAGGGTCCTTCCACGAGGATCCCTGCGCGACGGTGATGCCGCCCGCTTTCTCGCGGAGCCGCAGCGGCGAGAGGTGACGCAGTTCCGGGCGGAAACCGGTTGCCCAGAGGATGACGTCCGCCTGTTGGAACGTGCCGTCCGCCCACCGCACGCCGTCCGGTTCGATCGCGGAGAACATCGGCTTCGCAACGAGCACGCCGCGTTCGATGCCGGCCTGGATGCGGCGGGTGCGCGGCACCCCGGTGCCGCTGACGATGCTCGGCAGGGCGCGGCCGGCACGGGCGGCCTCATCCTGCTTGTTCACCGCGCTGATGCCGGCCTCCATGTCGAGCACGCCCTCGTCGAGAAACTCGACCGGGCGGCGACTCACCCAGGTGAGGTGGGATGCCGAATGTTCCAGTTCCAGGAGGAATCCGATCGCCGAAGTGCCGCCGCCGACAACGACCACGCTCTTGCCCGCGAAATCCTGCGCGCTGGAGTAGTCGTTGGTGTGGACGTGCTTGCCCAGGAATGAGTCCCGACCCGGGTACCAGGGGATGAACGGGGAGCGCCAGGTGCCCGTCGCGTTGACGATGACCTGGGTCGTCAGCTCCTGCTCACCGCCCGGGGCATCGAAGGTGACCGCCAGGTTCACTCCCCGGTTGACGACACGGGTGACGACCGCCGGGCGCACGACCTGGAACCCGTAGTGATCCTCGTACTGGCGGTAGTAGTCGGCGATCACCTGCTTCGCGGGCAGCGTGCGGTCCGCTGTCTCGAAGCTGAGGCCGAGCTCATCCATACCCGGCAGGTCGTTGACCCTGTGCGCGGTGCCGAGCCGCAGGGCCTCCCACCGGTGCTGCCACGCGCCGCCGGTCACCGGGCCGCGGTCGAAGACCACGAAGTCGTTGCCGGGGTCGAGGCCGAGCCGCTTCAGATAGAACGAAACGGACAGACCCGCCTGCCCAGCGCCGATCACGACTACAGACGTGTCGGTTTCAGGGGATGCCACCCGTCAACGTTACCGTCAAGGCGACGCGCGGGTCAGTGATCGGACTGTTGACACAGCGCAATTCGAACAGGGGGCGCATGATAAAGTGAACGCTAGATTTTCACCTGTCAGTCGCACGTTTTTAGATGAGGGGGTCACGCATGGGGCGCGGCCGTCAAAAAGCAAAACACACCAAAGTCGCCCGGGACCTGAAGTACTACAGCCCGGACACTAACTACGGCGCGCTTGCCAACGAACTGCACAGTGGTCCACACCCTTCTTTCGAGGTCTCACCAGAACTCGACAAGTGGGCCGAATACCTCGATGATGGCGCATCCGAGGATGCCGGCGACGCCAGCAAGTCTGCCTAGGCGAACTGCCCCGCGAGGCGCACGGCGCCCCCGTTGACACCCTTCGCTCCCTGCTCGAAACCGGCGAAATCGCGCACGGTTGTCGACACGGAGCCGACCACCCATGCCGGCAGGCCATCCGTCGCGAGCCGCTCCAGCACGCTCTCAACAGCCGACTCGGCAACGACGGCGATCATTCCGATGCCGAGGTTCCAGGTCCCCTCGGTCTCCCGCAGCGAAATGCCGCCCATGTCAGCAAGCACGCGGAACACCGGCGGAGGCGACCAGCTGGAGCGATCGAGCTCCGCCCAGGCGCCGACCGGCAGCACGCGCGCGAGGTTTGCGGCGATGCCTCCCCCGGTCACGTGGCTCAGCGCGTGCACGGAGAGGCCCACCCGCGGATCGGAGATCAGCCGCAGCAGTGGCGCCGTGTACAAGCGGGTCGGCTCGAGCAGCACCTCACCCACGATGCCGCCCAGGTCGTCTGACCGGTCGAGGTAGCCGACCCGGTTGCCGGCGAGAATGTGCCGCACCAGTGAAAAGCCATTCGAGTGCAGTCCGGATGACCCGATCGCGATGACGGCGTCGCCCTCGGCAACGAGGTGCGGGCCGAGCAGCGCGTCCGACTCGACGGCGCCGACCGCCGCCCCCGCGACGTCGTAATCGTCGGGGCCGAGAAGCCCCGGATGCTCGGCCGTCTCGCCACCGACAAGGGCGGTTCGCGTTTCGGAGCACGCGCGGGCGATGCCTGCGACGATGTCGGCGATGCGCTCCGGCACGACACGACCGCAGGCGATGTAGTCGGTCATGAAGAGCGGCCTGGCACCGACGACGACGATGTCATCGACAACCATGCCCACGAGGTCCTGGCCGATCGTGTCGTGTTTGTCGAGAGCCTGGGCGATCGCGACCTTGGTGCCGACCCCATCCGTCGATGTCGCCAGCAGCGGCTTCGTGTAGGCCTTGAGAAACGAGACGTCGAAGAGACCGGCGAACCCGCCGACCCCACCGAGAACTTCGGGACCATGGGTCCGGGTGACCGCCGACTTCATCAACTCGACAGCGAGGTCGCCCGCAGCGGTGTCGACGCCGGCTTGCCGATAACTGGTGGAGGAGTCCTCTGTCACGCCAACCAGCGTACCGGCGTCGCGCGGTCTGCTCGCAGCCGACGGTCGAGCGAGTGTGAGAAACTAGACCGTACCCGGATGGGTACTTCCCCTCCACCTCGGGAGCCACGCCTACGCATGTGCGGCATCGTCGGAATCGTTTCATCACAACCGGTCAACCAGCAGGTCTATGACGCCCTGCTACTGCTGCAGCACCGCGGCCAGGATTCGACGGGCATCGCCACCGCCGAGGGCAGCACCCTGCACATGCAGAAGGCCCGCGGCCAGGTTCGCGAGGCGTACCGCACGCGCGACATGCGCAACCTCCTCGGCAACATGGGGCTCGGTCACGTGCGCTACGCGACCAAAGGCAACGCCGCCGACGAGCAGGAGGCGCAGCCGTTCTACGTGAACGCGCCCTACGGCATTACCCTCATCCACAACGGCAACCTGACGAACACGCGTGAGCTCACCGAAGAGCTGTTCCACATCGACCGCCGCCACCTCAACACGTCCAGCGACACCGAGCTGCTCGTCAATGTTCTCGCCAACGAACTGCAGGCGCAGGTCTCCGGCACCGACCTCGATCCCGACCAGGTGTTCAAGGCCATCTCCCGCCTGCACGAGCGCGTGGAGGGCTCCTACGCCGCGATCGCCCTCATCGCCGGTCATGGCCTGCTCGCCTTCCGCGACCCGTTCGGCATCCGCCCGCTGGTTCTCGGCCGCCGCCAGACCGGGTTCACCGGTGAGGACTGGATCGTCGCATCCGAATCGCTCGTCCTCGAGAGCGCCGGCTACGACTTCGTGCGCGACGTCGCTCCGGGCGAGGCCATCTTCATCGCCTCCAACGGCGAGATGGTCTCGCAGCAGTGCGCGGCGAATCCGCGACTCATCCCCTGCTCGTTCGAGTACGTCTATCTCGCCCGCCCCGACTCCGTGATGAACGGCATCTCCGTGTACGAGGCCCGCCTGCGTCTCGGCAACCGACTCGCAGACACCATCGCCAAATACACGCCGATGGGGGATATCGACGTCGTCATGCCCATCCCGGACTCGTCACGTCCCGCCGCCATGCAGGTCGCACAGAAGCTCGGCGTCGAGTACCGCGAGGGCTTCTACAAGAACCGCTACGTGGGTCGAACGTTCATCATGCCGGGACAGGCGGAGCGCAAGAAGAGCGTGAAGCAGAAGCTGAACGCGATGTCCAGCGAGTTCAAGGGCAAGAACATCCTGATCGTGGACGACTCGATCGTGCGCGGCACCACCTCGAAGGAGATCGTGCAGATGGCCCGCGAGGCCGGCGCGAACAAGGTCACCTTCACCTCGGCGGCACCGCCCGTGCGCTACCCGCACGTGTACGGCATCAACATGCCGTCACGGCAGGAGCTCGTCGCCCACGGCCGGCGCATCCCGGAGATCAACACGGAGCTCGGGAGCGACTACCTGATCTTCCAAGAGGTCGCAGACATGCAGGCCGCCATCCTGGAGGGCTCCGACATCACCGCACTCGAGATGAGCTGTTTCACCGGTGAGTATGTGACCGGAACGGTTACTCCGGAATATCTTGCCTGGGTTGAGGCGAACCAGCTGAGCTGACCTCGGCCTCGAGCGTGCGCGCCCGACGGATGGAGATCCGCTCGAAGATGAGGCCGACGACCGCACCGAGCAGAAGGCCGCCGATCACGCCATAGATCGCGAAGTAGCCGAAGATCGGGCCGAAGCCGATCGACGGGTCTGCCGGGAACGAGGCCGTCAGGATGAACGTGACGACGATCCCGAGGACGCCGCCGAGGACGAGGAAGCGCGTCAGCCGAGGTGCCCGACGGATGCTGACCTGCTCGCGCGTCTCTTCGGGTTCACTCACGCACCCATTGTCGCATCCGTCAGGAGGCAGGCACTATCGGCAGGTAGTCCGTGAGGTCAGCGCGGGAGCCGGATGCCGCGACCCGGCCGGTCGCGATCGCAGCCGACCAGTCCAGGGAACCGCCCGCCAGCGCGAGCCAGGTGGCGGCATCCATTTCGATCACATTGGGTGGCGTGCCGCGCGTGTGGCGCGGACCCTCAATCGCCTGCACCGCACCGTAGGGCGGCACGCGAACCTCCACCGTGTTTCCCTCTGCCCGCTCGGCGAGCAGCTGCAGCGTGTAGCGAACGGCCATCGCGATGGTGTCCCGCCCGGTTGCACCGGCGAGCGCGGCGGTGACCGCGGCGGAGCCAACGCCGTCTGCGATGCGTGCCCGTGCCATCCGTCAACGGTACCGACTCCGGGCCCGACCCGGGCCGGTACTCTGGCTAGGTGCGAATTCTCGTTCTCGGTTCCGGTGCCCGCGAGCACGCCATCATCACCGCGCTGCTGCGTGAGACGGTGCCGGAAGACGCGGCGCCGCACGAGATCACCGCCGCACCCGGTAATGCCGGAATCGCGCTCGACGTTCCAGTCGTGGCCCTCGACCCCACCAACGGCGACATCGTCGCCGAGTACGCCATCGACAACGAGATCGAACTCGTCATCATCGGCCCGGAGGCGCCCCTGGTCGCGGGTGTCGCAGACAAGCTCCGCACCCGCGGCATCGCCGTCTTCGGCCCGAGCAAGGCCGCCGCGGCCCTCGAAGGCAGTAAGACGTTTGCCAAGCGGATCATGGATGCCGCCGGCGTACCGACCGGCAGGGCAACCCGCGCGGGCAATCTCGACGAGGCAGAGAGCGCGATCGACGCCTACGGCGCACCGTACGTGATCAAGGCCGACGGGCTGGCCGCCGGTAAGGGCGTCCTGGTCACCGGCGATCGAACCGCCGCCCTCGAACACGCCGAGTACTGGTTGCAGCACGGGGCTGTGCTGGTGGAGGAGTTCCTCGCGGGGCAGGAGGTGTCGCTCTTCCTGTTGAGCGATGGGCACACCGTTCTTCCGCTCTCCCCCGCCCAGGACTACAAGCGCGCGTACGACCGCGACGCCGGCCCGAACACCGGGGGCATGGGCGCGTACTCGCCGCTGCCCTGGCTGCCGGCGGGGTTCGTGGATGACGTGATCGAGCGCATTGCGCTGCCCACGATCCACGCGCTGGCTGACGAGCAGAAGCCCTTCATCGGCCTGCTTTACTGCGGCTTGATCGTGGCCCCCGACAACTCGGTCCGGGTGATCGAGTTCAATGCCCGCTTCGGTGACCCGGAGACGCAGGTGGTTCTGCCGCGACTCGTCACCCCGCTGAGCGGGCTGCTGTTCGCTGCGGCGACGGGCGGCCTCGGCGGCCTGCCGCATCCGGAGTTCTCGGATGAGGTCGCCGTTACCGTCGTGCTAGCGAGCGAGGGATACCCGGAGAATCCGATCACCGGCCGACCGATCACGGGCCTCCAGGATGTGACGGACGTCACCATCGCCCACGCCGCGACGGCGACTATCGACGGCGGCTTCGTTGCCACCGGCGGACGCGTGCTCAGCGTCGTCGCAACGGGCGACACGTTCGCCGACGCGCGCGCGAAGGCGTACGCGGCGCTGGAGCACATCCACCTCGAGGGGTCACACTTCCGAACCGACATCGCCGAGCGGGTCGCCTGATGGAGATCCCCGGGTGGACCCACACCTACTCCGGCAAGGTGCGCGACCTCTATGCGTCGGATGCGCATCCCGACCGTGTTCTGATGGTGGCGAGCGACCGGGTCAGCGCGTTCGATCACCTGCTCGAGCCGCCCATCCCGGGCAAGGGCGAACTGCTGACCCAACTGAGCCTGTGGTGGTTCGACCAGCTCGACGGCATTCCGAACCACCTCGCGGCCCCCGGGGCTGTTGCCCTGCCGGCTGACGTCGCCGGGCGCTCGATGGTCGTCAAGTCGCTGGACATGTTCCCCATCGAGTGCGTGGTGCGCGGCTACCTCTCCGGCAGCGGGTGGGTCGAGTACCAGCAGAGCCAGAGCGTGTGCGGGGTGCCGCTCCCCGCGGGGCTTCGGGATGGCGACCAGTTGCCCGAGCCCATTTATACGCCGGCCTGGAAGGCCCCGATGGGCCAGCACGACGAGAACATCACGTTCGACCGCACGGTCGAGCTGGTGGGCGCCGGCGTCGCGAGCCGGCTGCGCGAACTGTCGCTCGAGGTGTTCTCGCGCGCATCCGCTATTGCCGAATCGCGTGGCGTCATCCTGGCGGATACCAAGTTCGAGTTCGGGAACGACGACGACACCATTACCCTCGCGGACGAGGTACTCACCTCGGACAGCAGCCGGTACTGGGATGCCGCGGTGTACGCCTCGGGCGACCGCACGGCCAGTTTCGACAAGCAGATCGTCCGCAACTGGCTGTTGGCCAACTGGGACAGGTCGGGCGAACCACCCGTCCTCCCGGCGGACATCGTCGAGCGCACCGCGGCCCGCTATCGGGAACTGATCGAGCGACTCACCGGCGCGTGATCTCGGAGCGGTCCGGACAGGCATCCTGAACCGCATTTAGTTGTAGCATCAACTAATGGATGCGCGAATGGACCAGCTTGCCGCCGACACGGCCATGGGGCCGGTGACCCTGCTCGTCGCCGACCTCGACGCCGAGACCCGGTTCTACCGTGACGCCGTCGCACTGCAGGTGCTCACGGAATCGAACGGCACCGTGACGCTCGGTCGCGGGGCGTCGGCCGTCATGATCCTCGAGCACTCCCCGGAACTGAAGCATGCGGCGCCGCACGAGGCGGGCCTCTTCCACACCGCGATCCTCTTCGACACGGAGCGTGCGCTTGCCGCTGCCGTCTACTCGGTTGCGCAGAAGTATCCGCACTCCTTCACCGGCAGTTCCGACCACCTGGTGAGCAAGGCCTTCTACTTCACCGACCCGGAGGGCAACGGCGTGGAGCTCTACTGGGACCGCGACCGCTCTCTCTGGAGCTGGACGCACGGCTCGCTCGAAATGGGGACCGTTTATCTCGACCCCAACGCATTTTTGCAGGAGAACCTCACCGACGAGGTCATCGACAACCCGGTGGATGGCGGTGCGGTCGTCGGCCACGTGCACCTCTCCGTTGGCGACACCGCGAGCGCGCAGGAGTTCTACGTGACGCGCCTCGGCTTTGACCAGACCATCGAGATTCCCGGCCAGGCGGTGTTTGTCAGCGCCGGCGGCTACCACCACCACATGGCTATGAACGTGTGGAACTCGCGGGGCGCAGGCCGGCGGGCGAGAACCCTTGGGCTCGGCCGGGTAGACATCGTCGTACCGACATCCGACGACATCGGAGCACTGGGCGAACGCATGAAGCACTACGGCGTGCCCACCCGCGACGATGGCCAAACCGTCTCGTTTGACGACCCGTGGGCCAACCTCATCACCGTCACGACGCCACGCTAAGGCTCAGGATGCCCGGCATATACTTCCCTCCGTGCAGAAGGCCGCTCGCGTGAAGGTTCCCGTGACCGTCCTTGCGAGCCGACTGATCGCGATCGCGCTCGGGCCCGTGCTGC
The DNA here is from genome assembly GCA_025464095.1 of Glaciihabitans sp. Classification (GTDB taxonomy): domain Bacteria; phylum Actinomycetota; class Actinomycetes; order Actinomycetales; family Microbacteriaceae; genus RYN-84. The sequence goes on along the minus strand of JAODMF010000021.1, from coordinate 32,411 downwards.
TGCCGCAGGGGCGTCGCGCGCGACGTGTCATCCCCCGGCTTCCGGATGCCGCTCTGCCGTGGTCCGGCTCCGTCGAAGGACCAGACCCGATCTCCATTCTCGTGCTCGGCGATTCGACCGCAGCGGGTGTTGGCGCCGAGACGCAGGATGATGCGCTGCCCGGCCACCTTGCCCGAGCACTGTCCGCGCAACTCGGCTGCGGCGCGACCTGGCGAGCCATCGGCGAGAACGGCGCGACGTCCCGCGACATCATCGAGCGCTTTCTCGGCGACGCGAGCGAGCAGCAGTACGACGTCGTCTTTCTCAGCGTCGGAGCGAACGACGCCCTCGGCCTGCGCTCGCGCACCGCGTTTCGGCGGGACGTGCGCACGATCGTGCGGAGGCTTCGTTCGGTGAGTCCCGCCGCCACGATCCTGGTGTCGAGCCTTCCCGCGTTCCAGTATTTCGAGGCGCTGCCCAATCCGCTGCGCTGGACGCTCTGGCTGCATTCGCGGAGCCTCGAAGCCGCGGCCCGTGCCTTCGTGCAGGGCGAACCCGGTGTAACAATGTCGCCACCGGCCCCGCAGTACACGGCCGACTTCTTCGCCAGCGACCAGTTTCATCCAAGTGTCACCGGCTATCGCGACTGGGTGCAGTTCGCCCTTGCAGAAGCGGGTCTGGTTCCGGTCCGAGCGTGAGGGCCTGTCACCGATCGCGGTACCTGGCCTCGGGTAGGCTTGCAGCATCCACCGCAGGCGAAGCTAACGGAGTTACTGGTGCCCACAATCGTCGTCGAAGTCATGCCGAAGGCTGAACTGCTCGACCCCCAGGGCAAAGCCGTCGTCGGCGCCCTCAGCCGCCTCGGCAAGACCGCGTACACCTCGGTGCGTATCGGCAAGCGCTTCGAGGTCACCGTCGACGGACCGGTGGATGACGCGATCCTCGCCGACGTGCGCGAACTGGCCGCAGACATGTTCTCGAACTCGGTCATCGAGGATGTCGTGAGCATCGAGGTCACCGAGTGACCCGTATCGGCGTCATCACCTTTCCCGGGTCGCTCGACGACCGGGACGCGCAGCGCGCCGTGCGAATCGCGGGAGCGACGCCGGTTGCGCTCTGGCACGGGGACCACGACCTGCAGGGTGTGGATGCGGTCATCCTGCCCGGCGGATTCGCCTACGGCGACTACCTCCGTGCGGGTGCGATCGCGAGCTTCGCGCCCATCATGTCCGAGGTCATCGATGCCGCGAACAAAGGCGTTCCCGTGCTCGGAATCTGCAACGGCTTCCAGATGCTCGCCGAGGCGCGGCTCGTGCCCGGTGCGCACACACGGAACGCTCACCAGCAGTTCATCCGCCGTGACCAGAAGATGCGCGTCGAGAACTCGGACACCGCGTGGACCAACGAGTTCGCCGCCGGCGCCGAGATCATCATCCCGATGAAGAACGCGGACGGCCGCTACGTCGCCGACGCCGAGACCATCGCCCGCGTCGAAGGCAACGGTCAGGTCGTGTTCCGCTACCTCGACGTCAACCCGAACGGGTCGATCAATGAGATCGCCGGCGTCTCGAACGAGCGGGGCAACGTCGTCGGCCTCATGCCGCACCCGGAGCACGCAACCGAGGCCGGGTTTGGCCCGGACATGCCCGAAGCGATGGCATCGGGAACCGACGGGATCGCCTTCTTCACCAGCGCGATACGGGCGTTGCAGGCCGTTTAGTTCTGTTGCGAGTGCGGGGGTCGGCGGGGGTCGGCTGCCCGGCTCGGCCGCGGTCGGCTGCGCGCGCCGGGGTTGGCCGCCAGGCCGCGCGGGTCGCCAGTTCGCCTGCGAGACCGCGAGGTCGGCCGCCAGGCCGCGCGAGTGCGGCTCAACGTCGCGAGCGCAGACACAGCCGTTTCTCCGGCCACGCGCGTTTCTCCCGCCACAGCGGTTCTCCCGCCAGCACGACGTTTCCCCCGCCACGGCCGTTTCCCCCGCCGCGAGTCAAGTCAGGCGTCGGGCAAGTCAGGCGTCGCGGTTGGGCTGCTCACCCACGATCGGGATATTGGATGTGAAGTGGCTCGCGCGCTGCTCCGCGTCTGCCGTGCCGGTAAACAGTCCGGCGGAGTCGGTGTTCGTCTCGACCGGTTTCGCCTTGCCGGCGTCCCGCTTGTCGCCGTCGGCCTTGCCGGCGTCCCGCTTGCCTGCCTCCCGCTTGTCGCCGTCAGCCTTGCCGACCTCGCGCTTGCCGACCTCCGCCTTGCGGCCGTCGTCGTCCATCAGTTGGATCCTGGCGCGGGGGATGCCACCAGGCTCCTGCTCGTGGAGCCACTCCACCACCGCCTCCCTCACGTAGCAGCGAAGATCGAACAGCGTTGGCGCATCCGACGCGGTCACGAGAACGCGCACGCGCACGTAGCCGGCAACGGCATCCGTGACCTGTAGCACCGCGGTTCGTCCGTCCCAAAGCTTCGTGCGACTGAGGATGTCATCCAGCTGCGTGCGCATCCGCGCCGGGCTCACGCGCCAGTCGAGGTCGAACTCGACCGAGCCGAGCAGCTCGCTCGAGTGGCGCGTCCAGTTCTCAAACGGCGTGGTCGTGAAGTAGGTGGAGGGCAGCACGAGGCGGCGGTCGTCCCAGATGTGCATGACGACGTAGGTGAGGGTGATCTCTTCGATGCGTCCCCACTGCTCCTGGACCACGACCACGTCATCCACTCGCAAGGCGTCATTGAATGCCAGCTGCACCCCGGCGAAGATGTTGGCGAGGGTTGACTGCGCCGCGATGCCGCCGATGACGCTGATTACCCCCGCCGATGCGAGCACACTCGCGCCGACGGCCTGCACGCCGGGGAAGGTGAGCAGGATCGACGCGATCCCAACAATGACGATAATCACACCGGCGAGCCGGCGGACAATGATCAGCTGCGTTTGCACCCGTCGACGCAGGCGGTTGTCGGGCACGTCTATGTGGTACCGGCCCATTGCCAGGCCGAGCAGGAAGCTCACCAGTGCGGCCGCAAACCAGGTCGCCATGGCGATGATCGCGATCAGGAAGATGTGGTTGATTTGGCCGCGATAGGTGTTGTCGGGGAGAGTCGCGTTCACGGCCGTCCACACGGCGCCGACCGCCAGCAGCAGGCGATACGGATGCCGCGCGGTGCTGCTGAGGACGCGGCCCCACTCCCTGCGCCGCGACGCCGCCCGCACGATCAGCGCGGTCAGCGCCATCACCAGCAGGGCCGCGATCAGGCCGATTCCGACTCCGACGGCCAGGCCGACCCAGGATTTCCACTCGAACACGTCATCTCCTCCTCGTGCGCCAACCATCCACGCTACGGATGTGGCCGCCGAGCGCCAAGCCGGTGGGGGTGGTGGGGTGCTGGTGGGGGGGTGCTGGTGGGGGGGGTGCTGGTGGCGGTGGGGTTGTGGGCCGTGCTGGTTGGCGTGCGCTGCTCGCGGGGGAAACGTGCTCGTGGCGGGGGATGCGGCGGGATGGCGGGGGATGTGGCGCACTTGCGAGAGTTGTGTGGGCTAAAAGCGCGCGCGGCGGGGGTTATTGCGCGGCGCCGGCGTGGCTCGGCGGGGGAAACATCCGCGCGGCGGGGGTTGTGGCGCCCTCGGCGGGAGTTCTTGCGAGGTGGCGGGAGCCTAGGCTCCCGCCACCAGCACATTGCTCCCGCCACGAGGTCACGCAGCCGGGCCCAGCACGGGTAAACGGTAACTTTCCCCCGCCAGCACGACTTTTCCCCCACCACGACATCTCACCAGGAGCACGTTTTCGCTCGCCAGCGGCACGTTTCTCCCGCCAGGAGCACGTTTCCCCCGCCACGAGCACCCAGCACCCGCCACCAGCACCCGCCACCCAACACCCACCCCCTCACCAACCCCCGCGACGACGGCTGGTGGACAGCTCCGGATAGAATTGGATGGACCGGCACGCCCTCAATTCAGGAGCCTTCACCGTCGTGAGCAATTCCCCCTCTGTCGTCACCGTTGACTCCGTTTCGAACGCGGCGGCGACGCCCGAGCGGGAGCAGCCGTGGGCTGCCCTCGGCCTCAAGGAAGACGAGTACGCGAAGATCCGCGAAATTCTCGGCCGGCGCCCCACGAGTGGCGAGCTCGCCATGTATTCCGTGATGTGGAGCGAGCACTGCTCGTACAAGTCGTCGAAGATCTACCTGCGCCAGTTCGGGCAGAAGGTCTCCGAGAAGATGAAGAAGAACCTCATGGTCGGCATGGGCGAGAACGCCGGCGTAGTGGATGTCGGCAACGGCTGGGCGGTCACCTTCAAGATCGAATCGCACAACCACCCGAGCTACATCGAGCCGTTCCAGGGTGCCGCAACGGGGGTCGGCGGCATCGTTCGCGACATCATCTCCATGGGCGCGCGCCCGGTTGCGGTAATGGATGCGCTGCGCTTCGGACGCATCGACGACCCGGACACCGCCCGCGTCGTGCACGGCGTGGTCAGCGGCATCAGCTTCTACGGCAACTGCCTCGGCTTGCCGAACATCGGCGGCGAGACGTACTTCGACTCCGTGTACCAGGCCAACCCGCTCGTTAACGCACTGGCCGTCGGCGTTCTGCGGCACGAAGACCTGCACCTCGCCAACGCCCGGGGCGTCGGTAACAAGGTTGTTCTGTTCGGGGCCCGCACCGGTGGCGACGGCATTGGCGGGGCATCCATTCTCGCCAGCGACAGCTTCAGTGCCGGTGGCCCGACCAAGCGGCCCGCCGTGCAGGTCGGCGACCCGTTCGCCGAGAAGGTGCTGATCGAGTGCTGCCTCGAGCTGTTCCAGCAGGAGCTCGTCGAGGGCATCCAGGACCTCGGTGCGGCCGGCATCAGTTGCGCGACCAGCGAGCTGGCGTCGAATGGCGACGGCGGCATGTTCATCGAATTGGAGCGCGTTCTGTTGCGCGACCCGACCCTCACGGCGGAGGAGATCCTCATGTCGGAGAGCCAGGAGCGCATGATGGCGATCGTCACGCCTGAGAAGCTCGAGGGCTTTCTCGCGGCGACCGCCAAGTGGGATGTTGAGACCAGCGTCCTGGGCGAGGTCACCGACACCGGCCGCCTCATCATCAACTGGCACGGCGAGGAGATCGTCAATGTCGAGCCGCGCACGGTTGCCGTCGATGGCCCCGTGTACGAGCGCCCCGTCGCGTACCCGGCCTGGATCGACGCGCTGCAGGCCGACTCGGCGTCGAAGCTTTCGCGCCCGACGAGTGGCGACGAGCTGCGCGAACAGGCCCTCCGCCTGCTGGGCAGCGCGAACCTCGCCGACAAGAGCTGGATCACCAACCAGTACGACACCTACGTGCTGGGCAACACCGCCCTGAGCTTTCCGGATGACGGCGGCATGGTGCGCGTCGACGAGGAGAGCGGCCTTGGTTTCGCCGTCGCGACGGATGCCAACGGCCGTTTCTGCCAGCTCGACCCCTACGCGGGCGCGCAGCTCGCTCTCGCCGAGGCCTTCCGCAACGTCGCCGTCACCGGCGCCACCCCGGTCGCCGTCAGCGACTGCCTGAACTTCGGCTCACCGGAGAACCCCGAGGTGATGTGGCAGTTCTCCCAGGCGATCGCCGGCATCTCCGACGGCTGCCTCGCGATGGAGATCCCGGTCACCGGCGGCAACGTCAGTTTCTACAACCAGACCGGCGACGTGCCGATCCACCCGACCCCGGTCATCGCGGTGCTGGGCGTTATCGACGATGTCGCCAAGCGCATCCCGGCGGGGTGGCAGGACGAGGGCGACAACATCTACCTGCTCGGTACGACCGGGCTGGAGCTTGACGGCTCGGCCTGGGCCGGCGTAATCCATGACCACCTCGGCGGTCGGCCGCCGGTCGTCGATCTGGATGCGGAACTGCAGCTCGCCGCTCTGATCGCCGCCGGCAGCGACCAGAGCCTCATCGGCAGCGCGCACGACCTCGCCGATGGCGGCCTCGTGCAGGCACTCGCCGAGGCGACCCTGCGCTTCGGCGTCGGCGCGCGCATCTGGATCACCGAGATCATGCAGCGTGACGGCGTGGATGCCGCTACCGCCCTGTTCAGCGAATCGACCGGCCGCGTCATCGTGAGCGTGCCGCGCGAGGACGACGTGAAGTTCCAGGGACTGTGCGAGGGGCGCGGCTACCCGGTGCTGCGCATCGGTGTGACGGATGCCGGTGGCGCGCTCGAGATCCAGGACCAGTTCACCGTGGAGCTCGACGAACTGCGCCGCGTGCACCGTTCGACCCTGAGCGACGCGTTCGGCCCGGTCATCGGGCAGTAGCCGCCCGGCCCGATCCCCGCTGTAGCCGGTACGGCTAGCTCACGTCGAAAGTGACGCCGGTCCAGGCCTCGCTGCGCGCCCACAGGTCGCGACCGAAGGCGAGGTCGTAGTCCTGCGCGACCGCCTGGATCGCGACCGGAGGCCCGGTCACGGAACGCGACGGGCCGTAGAACTCACCGCCGCGCGCATCCGGGTCGATCAGCGCGCGCACCACCGGCCACGCTCCGCGGTCCTTACCCTGGGTCATGAACCGGCTCAGCGTCTGTCCGAACCTGGCCGCCCTCGACACGTCGTTGATGCCGGGTCGTCGCGCCGCGGGGCCATCGAGCGCGAATCCCGGATGCGCGACCAACGACGCAACCGGAAGCCCCGCACCGCGCAGCCGCCGGTCGAGCTCGAAACCAAAGGTCTGCATTCCGTGCTTTGAGGTGGCGTAGGCGAGGGACAGGCTGTATTTCTCCTCGCCCATCAGGTCGTCCGGCCGCGCTTTCGCGAGTCGCGTGCTCATGCTGCCGAGAGAGACCACGCGGGACCTGGGCTGCAGGGCGTCGAACGACTGCGCGGTGAGGGCGAAGTGGCCGAGGTAGTTGGTGCCGAACAGCAGTTCGAGGCCGTCTTCGGTCTCCGTACGGGTTCGTGACCCCGAGGTGAGGCCCGCGTTCAGCACGAGGCCGTCAATCCCCCCGAGCGTGTGGATGGTCTCTGCCGCTTTCTTTACCGACGCCAGTGATGCGAGGTCCAACTGCAGGAATTCGACCCGGGCGCCGGGCACGAATCGCTGCACCGAGGCGATGGCGGCATCCGTGCGCTCCCTCGACCGGGCGGCGATAACGACGCGCGCGCCGGTAGAGGCGAGCTGTTCGGCAACGAAGTAGCCGATTCCGCGCGCACCACCGGTGACCACGAAGGTCCGGCCGTCCTGTCGGGGAAGCTCGAGCGGGTTCCAGGTCACGCGATTTTCTCCATCCGATGAGCCTAATGGCGTCCCCCCGAGGGGGGCGTGCCCGCGCGGGCTCGGCACCGTAACCTGTTCGTGGGGGAATCGTGCGATCTGCACGATCGCAGTGGGGGAACGATGCGCACGATATTCGCGGCGATGGCTGTTGCCGCCGTACTCACCGGAGCGCTCAGCGCGCCGGCACAGGCGACACCGCCCGGACCCCTTCCCGCCGTTGCTGTGGTGCCCAGCCCGACGCCGGCACCGGGCACGTACCATGTGACCTCGCGCAACCTCGCTGTCGACGGCAGGGTGCATGTTCGGGGAGTTATCCAGATCGTGGATGCGACGTCATCCGTCAGTGCATCGGGCGTGGCGACACCCGAGGTCGCGGATGCCGCCTACCTGCTGGTCGGCGAGACCGGCCGCATTCGCCTGGCCGGAAGCCTGCCGACCGGCGTGCACAGCGGCGCCACCTTCGACGGCACACTTGCCGTTGCGCGGCAGGCAGCAAGCACGCAGGCAACCGTGGATGCGGCTACCAGCAACCAGACACCGCTCGCCATCGCAGACGCCACGATCGTGGTGCAGGCCGAGACCGTCGCCCCGACACCGATGGCACACACCTTCTACGTGGCCGTCGTCGGCGCATATGGCAGCAGGTACAAGTCGTCGTCGTACAGCACCACCTCGGTGAAGACGCTCACGAAGCGCGTCTCTGACTACTGGAAGGCGCAGTCCGGCGGCGCAGTCAGCTCCATCACAGTGAAGCAGGTTGTGCACTACTCCTCGTCGACATCGTGCTCGGGCGGGCAGGCATCCGTCAGCAAGTGGTGGAGCGCCGCCGCCAAACACCTCGGCCACCCGAGCTCATTCTTCGCCGCAGGCACCGGCAGGCACCTCGTGGTGCTTGTTCCTGACGGCACGAGCGCGGGTCCCTGCGCGGCAAAGCTGCACTTTGTGGGCCTCGCGAGCGTCGGTTCCGGGTCGACCTCCGGCGGCTTCATCCAGGTGATCGTCGGCTCCAGCATCGGGACTCCGAGCCTCGCCCACGAGTTTGGGCACAACATCAGCCTCGCCCACGCTGACGTGCAGTTCTGCGCGAGCGAGACGCAGGCGGAGGCATCGGCAACGGATGCGTCGACCCCGCCCTGCACGACCTCGCCGTACGAGGACTACTACGACGTGATGGGCGCATCCATGTACGGCCAGAGCGGCATTCCATCGCTCTCGCTGCCGCAAAAGGATCGCCTCGGCTTCGTGACGGGCCTCACCACGGTGGGCGCGGGCTCGACGGTCACAACCACCATCAACGCCGTCTCGCTGACCAGCGGCCTGCGCGGCCTGAAGGTGATCGACCCGAAGGACCCCACGACCACCTACTGGATCGAGTACCGCGCGCCCGTCGGCCAGGACAGCTCGCTGGCCGCCTACCGGAACGGATTCTCGGTCTGCAAGTCCAACTGCAGCGCCGCCGCCTCGGCCGAGTACACCTCGCTTTACGGTGCCGGAGTTCGGGTGCTCAAACTGAACAGCTCCGCCTCGCCGAATGAAACGGTCGCGGTCGGCACGCCGTCAGCCAGCAACGCACGCTGGCACAGTCTCGCCCGCACAACCGGCGGCACATTCACGAGCATGACCGGCGCGGTGCACGTCACGGTGAACAGCGTCACCGCGACCTCGGCGAGCGTGACAGTGACGGTCGACGGAAACTAGCCCTGGGCCTCGATCGAACCGGTCGACGCAATTTGCTCGTGGTGGTGAATGACCTCCGCCACCAGGAAGTTGAGAAACTTCTCCGCGAATTCCGGGTCGAGCCGCGACTCCTCGGCGATGTCACGCAACCGCCCGATCTGCACGCGCTCGCGCTCCGGATCTGACGGCGGCATGCCTGCCGCCGCCTTCAGGCGCCCGACCTGTTGCGTGAACTTGAAGCGCTCGGCGAGCATGTGCACAACGGCCGCATCTATGTTGTCAATGCTCTGTCGGATGGCGGTCAGTTCCGCCATCAGGTTGTCGGCATCCGGGGAGTGGGTGTTGGACATGGGACGAATCTACCCGCGTTCCCGGTACTCGACCGGCGTATCGCCGTAGCGCTCCAGGCGCGCCTGGAGCCGCGCCCGCACCTCCGGCCACTCATCCACGATCACGGAGAACACCGCGGAGTCGCGCCAGGTCCCGTCGGCACGCAGCCGGTCGCGCCGGACGATACCTTCGAAGGTCGCGCCGATGCCGGCAATGGCGGCCCGCGAGCGCAGGTTGAGCACATCCGCCTGGATCTTGACCCGCCCGTAGCCGGAGTCGAAGGCATGGCCGAGCATGAGGATTTTCGTCTCCGGGTTCACCTGCGTGCCCCAGACCCGCGGATCGTACGCGGTCCAGCCGAGGTGGGCCGCCTCGAAGCGCGCTTCGAAATCGCCCAGCGTGGAGGTTCCCACGAGGGTGCCGTCGAGCGGGCCGCCGACAACGCGAACGGCCATCGGGTTGCCCGTGTCCCAGGCGTAATAGGTCTCTGCCCACGCCACGAAGTCATCGACGTTGTCCCGGTAGCCCGAGGGTCCCCCGCCGTAGCCTCCGGCGAAGACGATGGGATGCCCGATCGCCGCGAAGAGGGCGGGCAAGTCTTCCCGCTTCAACGGATCGAGCCGAACGAAGCGGCCGATGAGCGTGGTGGGTGCGGGACGAGTTGCGGTCACGGCACCATCCTGCCAGCGCCGGAGTGCCACGATAGAACGTATGACGAGTACGACGGATTTCGAGACCGCGGCGCGAGCCTTCATCGACATGGTTGGCGAGGTTCGACCGGAGCAGTGGCAGGGTCCCGCCCTCGGCTCATGGAACGTTCGCAGCCTGGTGGGTCACACCTCCCGCGCCATCCTGGTCGTCGAGCAGTACCTCCTCGCCGAACCCGCGCGGGCTATCACCGTGCCGACGGCAGAGGACTACTACTCCGAGGTCTTCGCGAAGTACACCGACAACGATGCGATCGCGCTCCGCGGCGTTGAGGCGGGCAAAGCGCTGACCGCCGACTCGGGTGCGGAGTTCGAGGCCACGCTCGACCGCGCACTGCGGCTCATTACAGCGGATGGCCCGGATCGCCTGGTCGCGATCGGCAGCATGGGCATCCCGCTCGGGGAGTACCTGCGCACTCGCGTGTTCGAGCTGGTTGTCCACGGAATGGACATCGCGCGGGCCGCCGACGTCGCCCACGGCATCCCGGAAGAGGTCGTTGCGAATGCGGCCGAACTGGCTGCCCGGGTCGCTGTTCGAGCCGGCCACGGTACCGAACTGCTGTTCGCGCTGACCGGACGCGGCACGCTTCCGCCGCGGTTCAGCATCCTCTGAGCCAGCCTCCGATCTAAGTAATACGGCCGATAAACCGAGTAACCACGCCGGATGCGGCGCCAATAGGGTTGCCGACATGACGACCCTCGCCGCCCTGTACGCCACGCCCGCCGCACGCATTCTCGGCGCCTTCGCCTCGTGGTTCCTGTTCGCGCTGAACTTCACGCTGCTCTACTTCGTGGCGACGACGGTGATGAGCCTCGGTGGCTCGTGTGCGAACGGCGGCCCGTACGTGGTCGCCGTGCATTGCCCGGCCAATGTGGACCTGTTCGCACCCGGCAGCGTTTTCGGCGGGTTGTTCGCGGTCTTTCTCGGCGCCACCCTCGCGCGTGGTTTCGGCTTTCCGCTGCTCATCTGGGCCTGGCCCATCCTGTTCTGCGGACTGGGTGCCGTGTTCCTGCTCGAGGGCATCATCGCGGGCGATCCGGTCGGATGGATCATCGGATCCCTGTTCGAGATCATGGGGGCCGTTCCGCTGGTGCTCGAGCTGCGGGGCAGCGCCCAAAGGGTCTTTCTCGGAACCAACAACGCGAGCGGAGTGCGGTTTACCGAGAACGCACGGGCCCAGCGCTCGATGATGGTGCGCGGCGCGCCGAATCCCGAGGGTGCCTTGCGTCCGACCGCAGCAAACTGGCTCGCGACCGTTGGCCTGCTCGCGGTCGCCATCTGGGCCGGCTTCGTCGTTGCCAACCTGTGGTTCTTTGGAACGCCGGGCGCCCTGTGGCCGATTTCGGCCGGCGCGCTCTAGTTCAGCAGGTCGTGCCGAACGACGATCGCGTCGCGCTCCGGGCCGACCCCGATCGCTGAGATCCGGCATCCGCTGATCGCCTCGATCGCGAGCACGTAGTCCTGCGCGTTCCTGGGCAGGTCGTCGAAGCTGCGTGCGGCTGAGATGTCTTCCTGCCAGCCGGGGAACTCCTCGTAGATCGGCACGGCGTGGTGGAAGTCCGACTGCGAAACGGGAACCTCCTCGACCCGCACACCGTCGACCTCGTAGGCGACGCAGACCGGGATCTTCTCGAGGCCGGAGAGCACGTCGAGCTTCGTCATGACGAAGTCGGTAACCCCGTTCACCCGGGCAGAGTAGCGGGCAACGGGCGCGTCGTACCAGCCGGTGCGGCGTGGGCGGCCCGTCGTCGTGCCGAATTCAAAGCCCTTCGCGCGCAGGTACTCGCCCGACTCGTCCAGCAGCTCCGTGGGAAACGGGCCCGAGCCCACGCGGGTCGTGTACGCCTTGACGATTCCGATTACGCGCTCGATGCGGCCCGGTCCGATGCCGGAACCGGTGGATGCTCCGCCGGCGGTCGAGCTGGAGGAGGTCACGAAAGGGTAGGTGCCGTGATCGACGTCGAGCATCGTCGCCTGGCCGCCCTCGAACAGCACGGTCTTGCCCGCATCGAGTGCCTGGTTCAGCAGCAGTCCGGTGTCGGCAACCAATGGACGCAGCCGCTCGGTGTAGCTGAGCAGGTCGGCGACGATCTCATCGACGGAGATCGCGCGGCGGTTGTAGAGCTTCACGAGCAGCTGGTTCTTCTGGTGCAGCGCTCCCTCGACCTTCTGGCGCAGGATGTTCTCGTCAAAGAGGTCCTGGATGCGGATGCCGACGCGATTGATCTTGTCGGCGTACGACGGTCCGATGCCCCGACCGGTCGTTCCGATCTGCCGCTTGCCCAGGAATCGCTCGGTCACCTTGTCGAGGGTGCGGTGGTACTGCGTGATCACGTGGGCGTTCGCGCTGACGACCAGCTTGGAGACATCGACCCCGCGCGCAGTGAGGGCCGCAAGCTCGTGGAACAGCACCTCGATGTCGATGACGACCCCGTTGGCGATGACCGGCACGACCCCGTCGGTGAGGATGCCGGACGGCAGCAGGTGCAGCGCGTACTTCTCATCGCCGATGACAACGGTGTGGCCGGCGTTGTTGCCGCCGTTGAATTTGACGACGTAGTCGATACGGCTGCCGAGCAGATCGGTCGCTTTACCCTTGCCCTCGTCACCCCACTGGGCTCCGACGATCACGATTGCTGGCACGGGACATCCCTTCGATTGGCTGGGGATTACACCCCAGTCTATCGAAGTCGATGACCGGCTCCGTCGCGGGTGAGCCTTATCTTGCACAACGCTGTGCAAGATATTACGATGAGGGCATGGTCTCCTCTTCCTCCACCGCGCGCGCCCCCCGCCGCGACGCCGCCGACAACCGCGCCGCGCTGCTGGAAGCGGCACGAACCCTGTTGAACCAAGACCCGGATGCGTCGCTCGAGGCGATCGCGACTGCGGCCGGACTCAGCCGCCGGTCGGTGTACGGCCACTTCGCCAACCGGGACGACCTGCTGCGCGAGCTGCTCGCATCCGGCGCCGAGCGGGTCGCCGGTGCGATGGCCGGTGTGACCCATCCCGATCCCGTCGTCCGCCTCGCCCTCATCGCCTCGCACCTCTGGCAGGAGGTTGAAGACGTGCGCGTCATGGCGCTCTTCGCGGTGCGCGGTCCGCTGCGGGTGCACACAGCGGCCGCGCTGGAACCACTGCGCACGAGCGTGTTCCGGGCGATCCGCGAGGCGCAGGCATCCGGCCAGATCCGCACCGACATCCCCGCACGGCGACTTGCTCACCTGGTCGAGGCCGCGGCGCTGGCCGTGCTCGAGGAATCGGCCGAGCATCCCATGGACGCCCATGAGGGTCACTCCCTCGTGATTCTCATGGCGCTGGCGACGATCGGCTTCGGCTGGCGAGAAGCCGCGCAGTTCATCACCGACAACGGATTGGACGCCGCCTCATGATCGAGATCAGGCTCGAGGATGCAGCGATCGGCTCCGGTCTCGGCGCCGCTGTTCCCCCGCTCTCGTTGGCGGTCACCCCCGGCCTGCCCACCGCCATTGCCGTGGAAACGGACGAGCGACCCCTGCTCGTCTCGATGCTTCTCGGCGGACGCATCCGGCCCGATTCCGGGCGCGTCTTTTTGAACTCCGCTCCCATACTGGACGGCGCCGATGCTGCCGACGAGTTGCGCCGTCGCACCGCGTTGATCGACACCCCCTTTGTCGCCGAACCTCCCGCCGGCGTCTCCCTCGCGCTCGTTGTGGCCGAAGAGTTCTCCTATGGCGGCCTGTCAACCTCGCGCCGCGCGGTCGACCGTTTTCTCGCGCGCCACGGCCTCTCCGACTACGCGGCCCTGCCGGTGCGTGCCCTGCCGCCGACCGATCGAGTGCGCCTGTTCAGCGAACTTGCGCTGCTGCGTCCATCGGTCGAGGCGATCATCGTCACCTCGCCGGAGCGGCACGGCGGCCGTCCGGCCGACTGGTACGGGGCGCTCGCCGCAATCGCGGCCAGGGGCACCTCGGTCGCGATCGTCAGCGACGCGGCCACCGCCGACATCCTGGTTTCCCTCGGCGCTCGCGACAGCGGCGCGCCCGTTCCCCCCGAAAGCTGATCGCCATGAAGATCCTTCCCCTCGTCCGCGTCGAGCTGGCGCGGCTCACCTCGAGCCGCCTCAGCATCGCGGCTCTCATCGCGCTCATGATCGTGCCGGTCATCTACGGCGGCCTGTACCTGTGGGGAAACCAGGACCCGTACAGCAACCTCGACAACGTGCCCGCAGCGCTCGTGGTGGAGGACGCCGGCACCACCGTCGACGGCAAGCCCGTGAACTACGGCGCCGACACCGCGAAACAGCTGCTCGACGACGAGAAATTCGGCTGGGTGCGCACGACGGAGGCCCAGGCGCAGGCCGGCGTACGCAACGGCACGTTCGATTTCGCCGTTACCTTCCCGGCATCCTTCTCGAAGAACCTCAGTTCTGCCGCGAGCACTTCACCCGTGGCTGCGCACATCGGCCTGATCACCAATGACACGAACAGCTACCTCAGCACGACCATCGCCAAGCAGGGCGCCGAGGCCGTGCGAGTCGCGCTTGCACAGAAGGTCGGAGCGGCCGCGTCGCAGGCCCTGCTGGGCGCCGTCGCCAGTCTGCGCTCGGGACTCGTGGATGCCCGCGACGGTGCCGCCCAACTGGCAGACGGCGCTACTTCCGCGGCTTCGGGCGCGGCCAGCCTGGCGCGTGGGCTCGCGCAGCTCGACTCCGGCGCAGCGACCCTTCCCGGGGCGACGGCGCGGCTGTCGTCCGGCGCATCGCAGGTGGCCGTCGGCGCGAAACAGCTCAGCGCGGCCGCTCCCGCTGCAGCCTCGGGTGCGAAGTCGGCCGCCGCAGGTGCGAAGTCATTGAACGCCGGCCTGTCGCAGCTGGCGGCATCCACGCCCGGAATTCGGCAGGATCTCGTCGCAACTCTCGCCAGCTCCAACCTCAGCGGGGCCGACCAGCAGCGGCTGGTTGGCGAATTCGACGCGGTCAGCGGCGGTGTCTCCGCGTCGAGGTCCGGCGCGGCATCCCTTGCCGGCGGACTCTCGACCCTCTCCGGCAAGCTCAGTGCGCTGCCGGGCTCCGCGTCGAGGCTCGCGTCCGGCGCGTCGCAGGTCGCCAGCGGGGCGAAGGAGCTCGCGGGCGCGACCCCGGCGCTCGCGTCGGGCATCCGTTCGGCGGCGACGGGTGCGTCATCGCTCTCGACTGGCCTCACGAAGCTCGACGACGGCGCGGGCACCCTGAAGACCTCGCTCGATCGGGGAGTCGCCCAGGTGCCGGCGACCACGGCGAGCGAACGCGCGCTGGCCGCCGCGACCATCGCGGACCCGGTGAACGTGAACCAGGTCGCCCTCACGTCCGCCCAGAACTATGGGGCAGGGCTCGCCCCCTTCTTCATCTCCCTCGCCGGCTGGATCGGCATCTACGCGCTGTTCCTGCTGGTGCGGCCGATTTCGCGCCGGGCGCTGACCGCGGTGCGCCGGCCGCTCCGCACCGTGCTCGCCGGATGGGCGACGCCGGCGACGCTCGGCGTGCTGCAGATGGCCGCCCTCTTCGCGCTGATAACCCTCGGGCTGCACCTGCAGATCGCCAATCCGCTCGGGCTGCTCGGATTCATGGCGCTCGCGTCCATCACCTTCGCGGCGATCATCCTCGCCCTCAACGTGCTATTCGGAAGTGTCGGCCAGTTTCTCGGGCTGCTGCTCATGGTGGTGCAGCTGGTCACCGCCGGCGGAACGTTCCCGTGGCAGACGCTGCCCGCCCCGCTCGCCTTCATTCACCAGGCCCTGCCCATGAGCCACGCGGTGGAGGGCGTGCGCCAGCTGATGTATAGCGGGTCCACGAACGACGTGGCCGGTCCTATCCTGTGGCTGGTCGGATGGCTGGTCGCATCGCTGGCGATTGCCACGGCTGGCGCTCGCAAGCAGGGACGGTTCCGCACCCTGCGCGAGCTGCGGCCGTCGCCGATCGGCGGGTAGGGCGCCGGGCTGCTTGCCCTCCCCCGCCTGCCTGCACCCCTCGCCCGCCTGCACCCATTCCCTCGCCTGCCGACCCCTGCACGCCTTGCCTGCCTGCCCGCCTGCCCGCACCCCGCCCTGCCTGCCTGCGCCCGCGCCCGCGCCCGCGAAGGAGAATGTGGCGCGAACTCACCCTGCGAAGGAACACCTCGGCGTGTCGCCGGCATCCATCCTTAGCAGGGCCACCGTCGAGAGCGGCCGCGCCCGACCACTCCAGCCTGCATGCCGTCTGCGCACCCCTACCCGCCTACCTGCATGTCCCGCCACTCTCCCTGCGAAGGAGAATGTGGCGCGAACTCACCGTGCGAAGGAACCCCTGGGCGTGTCGCCTCCATCCATCCTTAGCAGGGCCACAGTCGCAGGTTGCGGCGCCAGACCCCTCGTCGCTGAGCCCGGCCGCAGCCTGCCTGCCTCACTGGCTGCCTGCCTGCGCACCCTGCCTGCCTGCATGCATGCCCCGCCTGCCCCGCACTGCCTGCGAAGGAGAAGTTGGCGGGACCTCACCCTGCGAAGGAACCCCTGGGCGTGTCGCCCGCATCCATCCTTAGCAGGGCCGCAGTCGACGGCGCCAGACGCCGCCAGACCCCTCAACCGGCGAAAGTGCCGTGCTGCGTCACCCAGGCGTGCATCGCCACCGCCGCCGCGGCCGACGCGTTGATGCTCCGGGTGGACCCGAACTGGCTGATCTCGACCACGGCATCCGCCGCTTCGACCGCCTCGTCGCTGAGCCCCGGCCCCTCCTGCCCGAACAGCAGCACGCAGGATGCCGGGAACGCGAAGGTCTCGATGATGACGCTTCCCGGCACGTTGTCGATCGCGATGATCGGCAGTTTCTCGCCGTGCGCCCACGCGGCGAACTCGGCGATCGTGTCGTGGTGCAGAACGTGCTGGTAACGATCGGTCACCATCGCGCCTCGCTTGTTCCAGCGCCGTCGGCCGATGATGTGCACGGTCTGGGCCGCGAACGCGTTGGCGCTGCGCACGATCGAGCCGATATTCATGTCGTGCTGCCAGTTCTCGATTGCGACGGAGAACGGGAAGCGGGTGGCGTCGAGGTCGGCCACGATCGCATCCATGGTCCAGTATCGGAACCGGTCGATCACATTGCGGGTATCCCCGCGCTCCAGCAGCTCGGGGTCGTACCGCTCGTCCGTCGGCCACTCGCCGACCCAGGGACCGACGCCCGCCGTGGACAGCTCGTGCGTCGGGTTGGCGGGCGGGATCTCGGTCACCCGTCAATTCTCGCGCGAAAGCGCCCACCCCTCCGAACGCGAAAGCCCGCGCCCGCGCGAACGGTAAAGCCCGAGCCCCTCCGAACCGGAGTGCGACATCCGGTGGAACCGTTGCAGCGTCGGCGCGCCTGTTAACCTCTGAACATGGATGACCTGGGCTGGACACCGACCGGCCCCAACCTGCTGGTCGAGGGCAATAATCTCGACGCGCTCGCCCAGCTGCCGGATGCATCCTTCCGCCTGATCTACATCGATCCGCCGTTCAACACGGGCCGTACGCAAAAGCGCCACACGATCTCCACAACAAGGTCAGCCACGGGCACCCGGGTCGGGTTCAAGGGGCAGACCTACGAGACCATCAAGGGACTGCTCTACTCCTACGACGACGATTTCGCCGACTACTGGGACTTTCTCGAACCGCGGCTGGAGGAGGCGTGGCGCCTGCTGGACGACCGCGGAACCCTCTACCTGCACCTCGACTATCGCGAGGTGCACTACGCGAAGGTCGTGCTCGACGCCCTCTTCGGTCGCGCCAACTTTCTCAACGAAATCATCTGGGCCTACGACTACGGCGCCCGCGCCACCAGGCGCTGGCCGGCGAAGCACGACACGATCCTCGTTTACGTGAAGAACCCGGCGACCTACTTTTTCGACAACGAGAGCGTCGACCGCGAGCCCTACATGGCACCTGGGCTTGTCACGGCAGAGAAGGCGGCACGCGGCAAGCTGCCGACCGACGTCTGGTGGCACACCATCGTCTCGCCGACCGGGAAGGAGAAGACCGGGTACGCGACACAGAAGCCGGAGGGCGTCCTGCGGCGCATCGTGCAGGCCTCCAGCCAGCCCGGCGACTGGGTGCTCGACTTCTTCGCCGGCAGCGGCACTACCGGCGCCGTCGCCGCGGCCCTCGGCCGACGGTTCGTCGTGGTGGATGAAAATCCGGATGCCGTCGCCGTCATGCGGGCGCGCCTGGGCGAAATAGTGCGTTACGCGCCCGCAGCTTCCCCGTAACTCGTCATCGCTACGATGTCCGAATGAGCGATCGCAGCGACATCGAGTGCTGGCTGACCGACATGGACGGCGTTCTCGTGCACGAGAACCGTCCCGTGCCCGGCGCATCCGAGCTTCTGCAGCAGTGGCGTGACCAGGGCAAGCCGTACCTGGTGCTCACGAACAACTCGATCTTCACACCACGCGACCTGAGCGCACGCCTCAGGGCATCCGGTCTCATCGTGCCCGAGGAATCGATCTGGACCTCCGCCCTGGCCACCGCCGACTTCTGCGCGAGCCAGATCCCCGGCGGCTCTGCCTTTGTGATCGGCGAGGCGGGGATGACGACAGCACTCCACGAGGCCGGCTTCGTGATGACCGAGTCGAGCCCCGACTACGTGGTGATCGGTGAGACGCGCAACTACTCGTTCGAGGCCATCACCAAGGCCATCCGGCTGATCGGGGACGGATCGCGCTTCATCGTCACCAACCCGGATGCCACCGGCCCGAGCGCCGAGGGACCGATGCCCGCCACCGGCGCGGTCGCCGCCCTCATCTCGAAGGCGACCGGAAAGGAACCCTACGTCGTAGGCAAGCCGAACCCGATGATGTTCCGGTCGGCAATGAACAAGATCGGCGCCCACTCAGAGAACACCGCCATGATCGGCGACCGCATGGACACCGACATCGTGGCCGGAATCGAGGCCGGGCTGCACACGGTGCTCGTTCTTACCGGCATCAGCGATCGGGCCGAGATCGAGCGGTACCCATTCCGGCCCGACGAGGTGCTCAACAGTGTCGCCGACCTGCTCGAGCCCGAACCGGTGGAGAGCGACCTCTAGTTCGAGCTGCCGTGCACGGCGATGTCGCCGGGCAGCGCACCCCCGGCGCTGCGGGCGATGAAGCAGTAGAAGGTGCGGTTGCCGCCCTGCCAGTCCGCCTCGTTCGGCGGGTAGCTGGTGTTCAACTGCACGTCGCTCGCCTTGCCCGCGACCGCGTAATTGAAGACCTTGGGGTCGGTGCACAGCGGCGTGATCTCGGCGACCAGGGCATCCGAACCCGGGTAGGCGGAGCCTGCGGCATCCGGCAGCGTCCCCTTGAGGATCAGCTGGCCGGCGTGCGGGGTGGCACAGTCGACCACCGTGTAGGTCCCTTGCCAGGCGGTCTTGAACGGCTGCAGGCACTCACCACCGAGCAGCCTGTTCCACGCGTACGTCCCGGGTCCGAGCGAGCCGGCCGCGGTGGTCGGGGCCGTCGTCGGACCAACCCCGGTGCTGCCGGGGGTTGGCGCCTGGGCCTGTGCCGCGCCAGCGCGCACCCCGGCTGCGTAGAGGGCGACGAGGATGAGCGCGGCGACGAGAGCGCCCGCGATGATCAGCAGGATCTTCTGTGTCTTCGAAATTGGAGCGCGAGGCGAGTGCGGCGCCGCCGGAGCGGAGACAAAACCGTCGGGCGGAGCGGTCGTGATCGACTGCAGTACACCCTGCTCCTCGTACTCCTTGAACTCGCTGGCGCCAAACAGGGAATCGATCGCTGAGGTCGGGTCGTGGGGGCGCTTGACAGCATCCGGTGGCAATCCGAACGGGATGTTCGGGACGTTCGGGTCGACCGTGCCACTCGGGTCGAATGGCGCGGGCGGCGGGTTGTAGACCGGGACCGCCGCGATGGGCGTCGGAGTCACCGGGGCCTGCGTATCCGCGACGTCCTGCCATGACATGGCCTGGGTCGGCGCGCTTCCGACGACGGGCGGGTCGGTGGGCTCCCATGGCAGCCGCGCCGTTGGCGGAGCGGGCGACGGGGGCACGACCGGCAGCAGGGATGCCGCACCCGCGTCATCCGGTGCAGGGCTGCCGGGCCTGAGCCCCCAGGTGAACCCGCCAGCAGCAGGAGGCGCGGTGGAGGGCGGCGGCGCGGCCGCACGGGGAGCCGCAGGAGGAGGGACCAGCGGCGGCGGCGTGTAGGCCGGCGGCTGCACCAGTGGCGGTGGGGTTACGACGGGCGGTGTGGTTGCCGCTGGCGGCGGCACGGGTGGCTGAACCTGCGGTGAGGCCGGAATCCTGGGCAGGGGCGCGGTCGGGTCGAACTGGCCGGCCAGCCAGTCGCTCCCGTCGGTCGTGTCGTCTTTGTCGTCGCTCATCCGCTGAGTCCCAAATCGGAGAGGCCGATCGCGGAGTGGTAGGGATACCCGGCGGCCTCAATCCGCTCCTTCGCACCCGTGTTGCGGTCAACGACGACCGCGACGGCAACGACCTCGGCACCGACCTTTTCCAGCGCGGCGATGGCAGCGAGCGGGGATCCGCCGGTCGTGGACGTGTCTTCCAGCACGATGACTCGCTTGCCCGCGAGGTCGGGTCCCTCGACCTGGCGGCCGCGGCCGTGGTCCTTCGGTTCCTTGCGCACCACGAATGCGTGGTAGTTCCTGCCGACCGCGGCACCCTGGTGCAGGATCGCAGCCGCAATCGGATCGGCTCCCATGGTCATGCCGCCCACCGCGTAGACGTCCGGGATGCCGTCAATCAGCTCGACCATGATCTGGCCGATGAGCGGAGCAACCCGGTAATCGAGGCTCACCCTGCGCATGTCGACGTAGTAGCTGGCCTTCTTGCCGCTCGTCAGTGTGAAGTCGCCATGGAACACCGCATCGGCCGAGATGTGGTTGATGAGCTGCTGCTTGGGCGTAGTCACATAGCCAGAATAGTGAGCCATCGCTGGGCGAACCATCCTGCGCCTGTTCCGCCGGTGCGGCGGCAGGAGTTCGAGGCTACCGTTTTGGCGTCGGCGACTGCGTTGGATAGTAGAGCGGCGTGTTATCGCCGTGCTCCCCATCGCCATCCTCGTGGTACACGGCGGTGGGTAGTTGCCCGCCGGTGACCGTCAAGGTCGAGGTCGGCGCGGGCTTCGGCGCGGAGACCTGCGGGGGCCGTTCGGTGCCGACGACAAGCGCGCTCGCCGCGACGATGACGAGCACTCCGACCGCGACGACTACGAGCGACCGGTGGTTATCTCGACGCTCCGCGGCTTCTTCGCCCTGGGGATCGTCGGGTTCCATCACATGCACACCGTAAGCGGCAAGCGTGCGCGGCACCACTTCCCCTTCCGGGGGTGGACCGGCCATTCACCGCGCGGTCAGGGGATGCAGACGAACGCCGGGCAGCCCGACGGCGGGACTTGCGAGCCGTCCCCGGCAGGCGGGATGTCCGAGGGCGGCAGGTCGATGGGGGGATCGGCCGGCGGGTCTGCAGGCGGGTCTGCAGGTGGGTCTGCGGGTGGGTCTGCCGGTGGGTCCGCGGGCGGGTCGACCGGCGGATCGACCGGAGGATCCACCGGAGTCGGGTCAGGCGTGGGGATGCTGGTCGGGGTGCCTGTCGGGTCGGAGGACGGTCCACCACCACCCGATCCCTGTACCCCAGCGGTCGATCCACCCGAGCCGACGCTCGATCCGTACCGGCCGGATCCCGCACCGCCATAGGGAACGAGCGGCGCAGCGTGGCCGTGCTGGTGGGCCGACCCGCCGCGGTCCGACGACACAACGGCATAGGTCGGCGGCTGCTGGGCAGGCGGACGTTCCACCGGAGTCGATCCGCCATTGCTCGCGTACTCGCCGCCTCCGGGGGCTGGCGCGAGCTGGCCGCCGGCGTAGACCGATCCGGCGACGATGAGGATGATCGCCGCCACGGCGGAGACGAGGATGCCGCGGCGGTTCGAACCCGCCTCAGCCGACGCACCGGTGCCTGGTGCGGCGTCGACCCGCGCGACGGCAGGCAGCCAGACACCGGTGGGTACGAGCCCGGGAATGGGCCGGACCGAAAGGTCCGCAACCACTCGGGGGGCCGCCTTGGACCGGGGAACCACGGCTGGCGGCGGGGTCGCCGCCTTCGGCTCCCCGGTATCGGGCGTCGCGGCCCCATCCGCTTCCGCCCGAGGCTCTCCCGCTGCTCCCCCGGTTGCGGAGATGCGCGGTGATGAGAGGAACCAGTCGAGGTCATTCCGGGACGGTGCCTGCTTCGGATCGGGTGAAAATCTTTTGTGATCGGGCATCACAGGTGCACTATAAGCACGCATTTTGACCCCCGTAAAGGGGGTACAACGCATTCCACCCCCATGGCGGCGGCAGCGTCCGTGCCAGCTTGTAGCGTTGGAACATGCGCATAGGCACCTGGAATGTGAACTCGATCCGTACCCGCGTCGGCCGCGTCGTCGACTGGCTGGTGCGGGAAGACGTGGATGTTGTCGCCCTGCAGGAGATCAAGTGCAAGGAGGGCCAATTTCCGTATGAGCCATTCACCGCGGCTGGGTACGAAGTCGAGCTTCACGGCCTGAACCAGTGGAACGGCGTCGCCTTCGCCAGCCGGCTGCCGATGTCGGACGTGGCGGTCGGTTTCGCATCCGCGCCCGGCTTCGGCAAAGTGGATGACGCCGGCGATCTTCCCCAGGAGGCCCGTGCCCTCGGCGTAACCGTCGACGGCCTGCGGCTGTGGAGCCTCTACGTGCCCAACGGACGCGAACTCGACAACCCGCACTACCCGTACAAGCTCGAGTGGCTGAAGAACCTCGCCGCGGAGACCCGCGGGTGGCTCGCCCAGAATCCCGACCTCCCGCTCGCGTTGATGGGCGATTTCAATATCGCGCCGCTCGACATCGATGTCTGGGACATCGCCGCGTTCGAGGGTCGCACCCACGTCAGCCAGCCGGAGCGGGATGCGTTTCACGCGCTCGAAGAGGCGGGCCTGGTCGATGCACTCCGCAGCCGTGGCGTCGAGGGTTACACCTACTGGGACTACCAGCAGCTGCGATTCCCGCGCAACGAGGGCATGCGCATCGACTTCATTCTCGGGAGCAAGGCGTTCGACGATGCGGTCATCGGCGCACGCATCGACCGCAACGAGCGCAAGGGCGCCGCCCCCAGCGACCACGTTCCACTGGTCGTCGATCTCGACATCGATCCCGTGGACGACGACGACCGTCCGATGATCTTCTGACCGGAGCTATCCCAGCAGAAGCGCGGCAATCACGAGCACCGGGATCGACCCCACGGTGGTGATCAACACGGTGTCGCGCGCGATCACCTCGGCACGCTCGTACCGCTGGGCGTAGTTCAGCACGTTCTGCGCGGTGGGCAGCGCGGCCAGCATCACGACACCGAACAGGTGCGCGCCCTGCAGGTGGAAAACGAGGGCGCCGAACAGCCAGGCGACCACCGGCATGACGACCAGCTTGATGGCGGACGCGAGCAGCACATCCACCCGCTTGCTGCCGGGCTGCAGGATCCGCTGGCCACTCAACGACATGCCGAACGAGATCAGCACCACGGGCACCGCTGCGGCTCCGATCAGCTGGAATGGCGCGAGCACCGGCGCCGGAAGGGTGATGCCGCTGACCGAAACGAGCACGCCAAGCGCGGAGGCGATGATGAGGGGATTGCGTACGGGCTGCAGCAGGATCCGCCGCACCGACGCGGAGCCGCTCGTCGACACATCGAGGATCGTGAGGATGATCGGCGCAAGCACCAGCAGCTGCAGCAGGATGACCGGCGCGGAGATCGCCGCGTTGTGCAGCACGTAAACGGCCACCGGGATGCCGATATTGTTCGCGTTGACGTAACCGGAGGCGGCAGAACCGATCACGACATCGGTAATGGTGCGCTTCCAGACGAGCCGGGCAACCAGCGCGAATAGCAGGCAGGCGATCACTGCGGTGATGGCTGAGACGACCAGGAGCTGCGAAAAAAGCACGTGCACGTTGGCCTCGGCGAGCACCGTGAACAGCAGGCACGGGGAGAGGACGAAGAACACGAGGCGGCTGAGCACGTAGCGCGCGTCGCCTCCGAGCAGGTGCAGTCGGCCGACCAGATAGCCGATGGCGATAACGAACCCGATGATGGCGAAACCGGTCAGCACTCCTAGCACGCTCCCAGTCTGACGCAGTCGGCCACTACCCTTGACCGGTGCCGACGACTCTCCGCGCACGCGACCGAGTCGCGACCCGGTGGAATTCCCTGCCCGGCTGGGCCGCCGCCCTCCTCATTTTCGGCGCATCGCGCCTGATCTCGACGGCGTTGCTCGGCATCCTGTTCGCGGTAGCCACCGGCAACGGCTGGCGGTTCGCGAGTTACCGCCGCAACGCGAACTTCTTCACCTTTTCGGGGTCGTGGGATGGCTCGGCCTACCGCATCATCGGCGAGCAGGGCTACCCGGTCGACCTGCCCGTGGATGGCGCCGGCCACGTTGCGCACACGGTGTGGGCATTCCTGCCGCTCTATCCACGGCTGGTCGCCTCGATCGCAGCGGCGACGGGGCTCGACTTTTACCTCGTCGGCACCCTCGTCTCCACGATCTTCGGCGCACTCGCATCCATCGCCCTGTATGCGTTGCTCGCCAGCCGCATAGACCGTGCGGGGGCGCTCTGGGCGGTGACCCTGTTCACTGTGGGTCCCTTCGCGTTCCTGCTTCAGGTGGCATACGCGGAGAGCATGTTCCTCTTCCTGCTCTTTGGCGCCCTGTGGGCCATGGTGCGGCGCCGCTATCTCGTCGTCGCGGCGCTGGGGGTGCTGGCCGCCTTCACCCGGCCGGGCGCGCTCGCCATTCCGCTGGCCCTGGGCATCCTTTTCGTTCTGCGCTGGCGGGAATCCCGAAAGCCGGAGGCCGAACCGTTCCCTGTGGCCGAGCGCGTCCGAATGGCTGCCGCAGCGGCGCTCGTGGCGGCAGCGGGCCTGGCCTGGACCGGCATTGCCGCTGCGGTCACCGGTCGCAGTGACGCCTACCTGGCCTCGGAACTCGCGTACTGGTCGGCGCTGGTCGGCCACCAGGCGTTCGTGCCGTTCGCGCCATGGTTCCTGCTCGCATCCCGGTACCTGGGCTGGATCGGGGTCATTCTCGTCCTGGCCGTGGCGGGCGTCACTGCCTGGTACCTGACCCGTCGACGGCTCCGGATGCTGGGACCGGAGATCATCGCCTTCTCCGCCAGCTATGCGCTGTACCTGTTTGCGGTATTTCTGCCCCAGCAGAGCATTTTCCGGCTGATGCTCCCGCTCGCGCCCCTGCTCGGCGACCCTGCCCTCCGACGATCGCGGCGATCGCGCGTCGCTATCGTCACCTGCTGCGTGCTCGCACAGGCTGTGGCGATCGTCGTGCTCTGGTTTCTCTCCTTCCCGTAGATCCGGCGCGGTCGACCAGCACCGACGCGGATGTTTTGCGCGGGGGCCGCCCTTCCGCGCAGGAAACGAGCGCCGGTCACAACCAAACGCCGGGATCGCGCGAATAGGCTCGAAGAAACGCCCATCGAGCGACGGATCGGAGGTCCACCATGTCTGAGAACGCCAGCACCGCAACGGCAATCATTGGGGAACCCGAGGTCCTAGAAGACGGCTGGCTCGCGGTCAAAGCCGCTGCGGAGGGGATCCGACCGCTGCAGGTCCAGGACGGCAGCATCCCGGATAAATCCGATCAGGCGACGGCGCGCGACTTGGTCGCGACCCTCTCGCGAGAGCTGCTGAACTTTCGCGACGTGCTCCCGCACGATGACGCCTACCTCACGGCCGCCGCGGCCGACTTCGACCGCTGGTCGGCCGAGGGCTTCGGCATCCCGGACTTCCTCGACTCGCTGCTCGCTTTTCAGCCCCAGCTGCTTCGCCGGGACGGCCTGCGTCATCTCGTCGTTTTTCCGATGTACACCCAGAACGGATCAACCGACCGTCTCGTCGAAGCCGTCCTGATCGAGGTGATCTGGCCGGAATTCATCGCCGAGCTCGAATCGGGCAACTATTCGAACAAGCTGTTCGTGCCGATCCGGTTCCTGGACTTCACCGCCGGCTACAACACGAACGCGGCGGTTCTCTTTCCCGAGACCGTCGCCATGAGATCCATCCCCACGTTTACCTGGGGCGCCATCTTCGCCGACCGTGAAGCTGCACGGTTCCGTCGAGTCGTGCGTGCGGCTGCCGAGATCACGAAACTCGATCTACCCGCCGGCGCCGCACGCCTCCTCGACAGCCAGTCCCTGGCGGAGCAGACGTTCGTCATGTGGGACCTCATCCACGACCGCACCCACATGCGTGGCGACCTGCCATTCGACCCGTTCATGATCAAGCAGCGGATGCCCTACTTTCTCTACTCCCTCGAGGAGTTGCGCTGCGACCTGACCGCCTTCCGCGAGTCGCTGCGGCTCGGGCGCGACGAAGATTCGCCCGCTGACGTTCGGGACCACGCCCAGCTGGTGCAGTACGCGGTGATCTTCGACCGGATCTTCCGTTTCGCGATTACCGGCACGCGCGTTCGCAACTACGACGGGCTGGGTGGCCAACTCCTGTTCGCCTGGCTGCACCAGCACCACGTGCTGCACTGGACCGACACCCGGCTCACCATCGACTGGAACGAACTGCCCGAAGTGGTCGTCGCCCTTTCGGATGCGATCAACGAGCTCTACTGGCGCTCCATCGACCGGCCGAAGATGGCGCACTGGCTCGCCGCGTACGACCTCGTCGCCGCGACGCTGACCCCGAACCCAGCATCGCGGTGGGCGGTTCGTGACCTTCCCCTCGATGGGCCGCCGAGGGGTCTCACCGACGCGGTACTGGATGACGAATTTCCGTTGTCGATGTTCTACGAGGCGCTGTCGAAGAAGATGACGACGGTCATCGAATCCACAGCCGGTATCACCGCCGCCACGGCATGAGCCGCGTCGTCGTCGTGCCTGGCGCGACCGGTGCGGCGGGAGCCGCCCTGTGCGCGCTCCTGGCGTCACGCGGCGACATTGTGGTCGCCGCGGGCAGGGATGCCGCACGGCTGGCGGCAGTGCAGGCGACCCAACGCACCGTCTGCGACCTGACGGATGCCGCGGCCGTCACCGATCTCGCCGCCACAGTGATCGCGGATCACGGTCGCGTCGATGGCGTCGTGCACCTCGTCGGCGGCTGGCGTGCCGGATCCTCGGCGGAGGATTGGGCATGGCTGGAGCCGCGGCTGCTCGGCAGCCTGCGGGCGGTCACCCTGGCTTTCCGCGAGTCCCTCAGCGCTTCGGATGCCGGCCGCCTCGTCACCGTCGGCTCGATCTCCGCGCAGAAGCCGACGTGGAGCAACGCCAACTATGTCGCTCTGAAGACGGCGGCGGACGCCTGGACGACAGCACTCGCTTCGGGCTGGCGGAAGGCCGGAACGGCCGCTGCGGTGACGTTCGCCGTCTCATCCATCGGCGATGGCGGCGTCGCACCCGATCGCCTTGCACGCGCGATCGCCACCGTGTGGGACAGCCCCGCGTCCGAACTCAATGGCGCGCGCATCCCCATCGAGCCGTAACGAACCGGCACCCAGCGAGCTGCTGAGCGCTTAGTTGCGGTGGCGCGGACGCCGCCTCGCGAGCCGTCCGGCAGCCAGGGCGAACAGCCCGAAGCCGAACAACAGCGCAGCGACCGTTGCGGCAGAAGCGATGTCTGCACCGGTGCTCGCGAGCCCGCTCGGGGTAACCGGCGGGTCTCCCGGCACGGCCGGGTTGGTGACCGCGACCAGGTCGAGGTCCGCAGCCGTGACGTCGCTCACTCCGGAGCCGCGCGGAGGTGCGCCGGTGACCGTCGTCGATGCTGAAATGACACCGGCCGTGCCATCCGTCCGGGTCACCGTGTACGGCGCGACCGCCGTGCAGGTGGTCGACTCGCCCGGCGCGAGAGTCGCGACGGGGCAGTCGACGGGACCAAACAGCGGGTCGCTGACGACAATCCCATGCAGCGTGACCACGCCGGTGTTGGTCACGAGGTAGGTCGCGCCGAGGGAATTTCCGGGCATGATCCTGGCGCCCGGCACGAGGGACGTCAGGTTCGCGATAGTGGTCTGGAGGCGGATGGCGGCCGCCACCGGTTGCGTGGCGATGGTCGCCGTCGAGCTGGCAGATTCAACCGTCGCTGGTCCGGCGACGGGCACGCCCGACGCGGTGGCGCCATTGCTGATCGATCCGGCGAGGATGTCGGCCTCGCTCACCGACCTCGCCAGCGGCCCGGTGCACAGTGCCGTCTCGCCCGGCTGCAGCAGGGTCGGTACGCAGGTCGCGACGCCGCCCTCCGGGTCGGTGATCGCAATGGATCCGACCGCCACGTCACCCGTGTTCGTCACCGAATAGGTCCACTGGATGCTGTCGCCGAGCTCGGCGGCAAGCTGGTGGGACGCGGGAGCGACCGCGCCC
This sequence comes from Glaciihabitans sp., assembly GCA_025464095.1. Taxonomy (GTDB): domain Bacteria; phylum Actinomycetota; class Actinomycetes; order Actinomycetales; family Microbacteriaceae; genus RYN-84. The sequence continues at coordinate 4,130 of JAODMF010000021.1, read as the reverse complement.
TGGGTGACGATCGTCAGCGCCGGGTTCACGCTGGCGAGCGTGATGGAGTCGCTGTTGTTGGAGGGATCCGGGTCCGGTGTCGACGAGTCGACCTGTGCCGAGTTGGTAACGCTGGTGGCACCCGCCGCGACCGTGACCGTGATCGTCGCCGTCACGCTCGAACCGGGCGCCAGGTCATCGATCGTGCAGACGACTGACCCGCCAGCCACGTCGCAGGTTCCACCGGGAATGCTCGCATCCACCACGGTATCGGATGGCGCGATCGGATTGGTGATGACGATTTTGTGTGCGGTCGACGGACCCGAGTTGGTCACCACAACGGCATAGTCGACGGTTCCCCCGCCCGTTGGAGTCGTGGGTGTGCTGGAGAGCTTGAGCGACAGATCGGCGGATGCCGTCGTCGAGTCGGTGCGCGACGCCGCGTTGTTGCCCGGGGTCGGGTCATCCAGCTGGCCCGTCACCTTCGACGACAGCGTGTAGTCGGTGCCGACCGGCACCGCCGCCGGAACGGTGCCCGTTACGACGAACGTCGTTGACGCGCCGCTGGCCAAGGTGCCGACGTCACACACCAGCTGGTCAAGGGTGACCGTGCAGCCGGGAGCGGTCACCCCGGTCAATGGCGGCAGTGTCGAGGTGAGCGTGACCCCGCTGCCGGCCTGCGGACCGTCGTTGGCGACGACGATCGAGTAGCTCGCCGTCGTTCCCGCAAGAAGAGGGGTGTCAAGGGACTGGGTCACCGAGAGGTCCGCGGCGGCTGCCACCGGCGTAACAACCGTGTTGGAGGTGGAGGTGCGGTCCTGCTTTGCGAGGTCGTCATGGTAGGTGGCCGTCGCCGTGTTCGAGAGACTGGTCAGCGCGGCAGCGGTCGTCACTCGGGCCTGGAAGGACATGCTGTGAGTTTCGCCGGCGGCAACGCTGCCTCCGGTGGTCTGGCTGGCGCCGGTACCGATGCGAACGTGCACCGCGCCGCCGCCGAACTCTCCCACGTCGTCGGCAGAGGCATCCGTTACCGCCACGGTTCCCGACGGGCTGGTCGTGGTGATAGAGCCGGGGACGAACGCGAGACCGGCGGGAAGGGCATCCACCAGCTCGGTCAGGTTGGCCGGGTTGCCGCCATTGTTGCTGGCGGCGACCGTGTACGTGAGCACATCGCCGATGTGGGTTGTGGCGGATCCGGAGGTGTTGACCACGCTTTTCGTGACCACGACGCAGGCGCTCGTGCCGAACGAGATGCTGTCGAGAAAGTTGCCGATGGATGCATTGCCCGTCGCCGTCGACACGGCCTGAAAGGCGAACCGGGTCGTGGTTTGGCCGGCGGGCACCGTGTACAGGCCGGCGTAGGTGCCCCAGCCGCTCGTGCCATCACTCAGCGTCTGTTGGGTGACGAGCGGACCCGACGGGGTGCCGATGAGAACGGCCATGACGTCCGTGCCGGCGCGACCCCGGTGCTGCAGCTCCCAGCGGAGCGACTGTCCCGGCGACGTCGCGATGTCCTGGTAGAGGGTGGATGCCTGGGTCGCGTTCAACTCGGCGAACTGGAACTCGGACCCGGCAGTGACGCCCCCGAACGGAGTGCGCCAGATCTCGATGGCTTTGTCGCTGGCCGTGGTCGCCCATCCGGGAACACTTGCGTCAGGAAGCTGCGCGTTGCCGGCGACCACCGGATTCTCGAACCCACCATTGAGGAGCGCGACGCTGGCGTTGCAGGCAGCCGGCGACTGCGCGGCCTGCGCCGGCGCGGCGACGCTCAACGGGCCAACCGCAATCGCGGCACCGGTCAGCGCTGCGAGAGCGAGCGCTACGAGCGCGCGATGACCGTTGCCGACCGAAAACATGAATCCCCCAGTGGTGTGCAAAGCGACAGCTAAGCCGTGCTTTTCTCAGTACCGTTATTGAGTGTCCCCCATAAAGCGGACATTGTCTCGCCCCCATTGGGGTGGTCCCCCAAAGTGCCGACAAGGGTGCCCGGGCGGGTGTGGAGTCGGGTATCCGGTCGGGTATCCCACTCGCAGGAAGTGAGCAATGGCTACCCATGGCAGGGCCGGTCGCACTCACGAGACTTGCTGCATCACCCGCACAGTTCTGTCACGACGAAAACGAAGGATTACGACAATGGGATTGTTCAAAGGCATGAAAGACATGGTCGACATGGTCAACGCCGCGCCCGACCTGCTTGACTCCGCGAACCAGATGGCCGCCAACGCGAAGGCGCAGCAGGCCATGTATGAGCAGCAGGGCGGCGCGCAGGCGGGCCTCAACGCGGCCAACATCGCGAGCGCGGGCGAGCCGCTTCCAGGCAACCTCGACCCGATCGCGGGTGTGAGCCTCGAGCTGTACACCACGATCATCAAGTCCAATGCGGCGAACGCCGCCGACACGAATGCCCTCACCGGACTCGCGCTGGCACACGGCGTGAGCGGCGAGCGCTGGGCCGAGGCGCTCACCGGGTGGGGTGCCCGCATCCAAGCGGACCGCGCCGTCGGCTCCCGCTTCAACGCGCTGTACACCGCGTAGCCATGGGCTTCATCGGAAACCTCGTCAAGCTCACTGCGATGGGCGAGGAGATGCGCGACAAGACCGACGTCAAGGCTCGCATGAGCGAAATGCAGACAAAAATGGATGCCCTGAACGCCTCGATGGCTGCCAGTGTTCCGCAGGCGGTTGACCCCGCCAGCGAAGCGCGTCGGGTTCTGGCTACGGCCACCGTCAGCGCCGCGCGACCGACCGGACTGATGGTGAACTTTCAGCCGTCCGTCGAGATCGACCTGCTCGTCATGCTCCCGAGCGGCGCTCCGATGCCGGTCTCGACGACCGTCGTGGTCAGCCAGCTGAACCTGACGAAGGTGCAGCCGGGCACCCGCCTGGCTGTCAGCATCGATCCGTCGGAGCCGGCATCCGTTCGCATCGACTGGGCGTCCTGACAGCCGCGCGCCCGCAACCGCTGCTTCTCCATCGCAAATTCAGGAGATTGCGAGGCACTGTCGGCGTGTGGGGCCCGACGCGCCGGGGCCTCGCCGCAATCTCCTGAATTTGCGCGAGTGCCGGGCGCCGGGGCGCCGGGCGGCGCGAGTGGGTGAGACGCCGGGTCGGGGGCGTGAGCGGCGCGCGGCGCCGGCCGCGGGCGCGACACGGCTCATGCGCGATGCCCTTGCTCAACCCCTGGCCCTTCGCAAATTCAGGAGATGTGAGCACACCCCCGGCGTGTCGAGCCCAACACGCCGACAGTGCCGCGCGATCTCCTGAATTTGCAAAGGGGAGACGGGTTGGGCCGACCGCGTGCGGGAGAATCAAGGCATGAGACTGCACGATCCGAACCTGCGCGGCTTCGCCTCCGACAACTACGCGGGCGCGCACCCCGAGATTCTCGCCGCGATCGCAGACGCGAACCAGGGGCACCAGATCTCCTACGGGGAGGATGTCTACACCGAACACCTCCAGGAAGTGTTCCGCGGGCACTTCGGTGAGCAGGCCGAGACCTTCCCGGTGTTCAACGGCACCGGCGCAAACGTGACCGCGCTCACCAGCCTGCTGCCGCGCTGGGGTGCCGTCATCGCAACGAAAACGGCGCACATCCACACGGATGAGAATGGCGCGCCCGAGCGCATCAGCGGCCTGAAGCTGCTCACCGTCGCAACCCCGGATGGCAAGCTCACCCCCGACCTCATCGACGAGGAGGCGTGGGGATGGGGCGACGAACACCGCGCACAGCCGCTCGCCGTGAGCATCACGCAGACCACGGAACTCGGCACGCTCTACTCCGTCGACGAGATTCGCGCGATCGCCGACCACGTGCACGCGAGGGGCATGGTGCTGCACCTGGATGGCGCGCGCATCTCGAACGCCGCGGCCGCACTGCGGGTGAGCCTGCGCGAGTTCACGACGGATGCCGGGGTCGACATCCTGAGCTTCGGCGGCACCAAGAACGGCCTGCTGTACGGCGAGGCGGTCGTGGTGCTGAATCCCGATGCATCCGATGGTCTCCTCTACCTGCGCAAGCTGAACATGCAGCTCTCGAGCAAGATGCGCTTCGTCTCCGCGCAGCTGATCGCGCTGTTGACCGACGACCTCTGGCTGCGGTCGGCGCACCACTCCAATGCGATGGCGACGCACCTGCGTCACTCGCTCGAGGA
>JAODMF010000026.1 GCA_025464095.1 Glaciihabitans sp. | reverse complement strand
GATGACCAGTTTCTTCGTGCCGGGCACGTGACTCCTCTTTGTAGGGGACGGGAATGGGGTGGATGCCGCCCCTGTCAGCGACACCATACACAGGTGAACACCGCTCTTGCCTAATCCGTTCCCCCCGGAGCCGCCGCGTCGTCTGGACCAGCCGTCGCCGTCGCGGTCAGCGACAGCCCGAGATAGCCACGGGTCGCCGACACGGTTGCGACGAGCCCGACAACCTCGCAGCGGGCAAGCGACGCGCCGTTCGCACGCGCGACTCTCGCAGCCGTCCCACAGGGGTCCCCCGCCGCATTCCCACCTGCGACGGCCGCCGCCGCGAGCGCCGAGGCGTCCGCCGCCGCGGCAACGGCCTGACGATAGCTCATCCCTATATATAGGGGAAGCGCGAGCAGAAGCGCGGCAACAACCGAACCGCCAAGAGCAATGGCCAGGACGGATCCCGCACCGGCGTCGTGCCGGCACGTCGCTCCCCACGGCCGCTCGCTCGTCACCTGCCCCCCGCAAGCGCGCACGCCGACGCGTGGAGTTGGATGCCCGGAACCGCGCCGACTCCAAACGAAGCCGGCGCGGTAGCAGTCGCGCAGACAAGGTCGCCCTGCCGGCGCTGGGCGAGGGTCGCGTTCGGGACCGCGGCGCTCAGGCTCGCCGCACCGTCGTCGCCGCGTGCGAGAAGGCGCGAGGCATCCGCGACTCCCTGCTGCAGCCGGAGTTGCTCGCCGGCAACCTGCAGGCTGCCGAGCGCGATAGCGAGCACGAGGAGGACTGCCGGAAGCACCGCCGCGAACTCCGCCGTCACGCTGCCCCGCTCAGCCGCCGAAGGTGAGCGCACGCCGCACCAGGTCGGTGAGGATGCCACGAACTTCGTCGCTGCGCATGATCACCACGAGCAATCCCGCAAAGCCGACGGCAGCCATTGTCGCGATGGCGTATTCGGCCGTTGCCGACCCCGTGTCGTCGGCCAGCTGCCGCAACCGTGTCCATCGTTGTCGCGCCGCTGCACCCGCGCCCGCGCCTGTCAGGAGAATCATGCTGCCAACCTTCCCCGCGAAATCCGCGGTGTCGATGGCACGAGCTCACGGCAATTCTTCCGCGGCGTGCAGTGCAGTGCAGCGACCGGCGGAAGGTTGTAGGACGGCGGGGCTCGCAGGGACCTGTGCGGGACCGGACCGACTACTGGATGCGCGTAACCGTCGACGAGATCACCGTCACGAGCAGCGGCACGACTCCCAGCACCATGAAGGCGGGCAACACGCAGAGGCCGAGCGGCAGCATGAGCCGCACGGCGAGCGCAGCAGCCTTCGCCTGCGCATCCGCGCGAGCCTCCCGGCGCCGCTCGTCTGCCTCCGCTCGCAGGAGTTCTGCGGCCGGAACTCCCGCGCGTCTCGACAGGTCGAGCACCGCCTCGATGCCCTCGTCCCGCGCGATGTCGAGCCCGCACCGGGCAAGCGCCGCGTTGACGGATGCCCGCGCACGCGAAAGAGCTGCCCCGCCGGACACCGCGATGGCGACGAGATCGAAACCGAGCCCCGGCGTGAGGTCGGCCGGTTGCGCCGCTCGCACGAGTCGTCGGTTCCACAGCGAGGCGAGCGCCACGAGCGCCCCGCCAACCACGAGGCAACCCCATCCGATCGGCGTCGTGACGAGCGTGCGCAGCGTATCGAAGCCAAGGATGACGCCGAACAGCACGCCGACCACCGGCAGCGCCAGCACCATCCGTGCGGTCGCGCGCGGCGAAGCGAGCGCCACCGCGACATCGCGCTGAGCGTCCGCAAGGGATCGAAGCGACGCGGCGAACTGCCGCAGGGTGGGTGCGAGCGGGGCTCCGGCATTCGTCGCCACCGCCCAGGCGGCCGCGAGTCCCCGCCAGGCGGACGCCTCCTGGCCGGGGACGGCGGCCAATTGGCGGAGGATCGCCTCCGGCACCGGGGCATCGGACGCGGCGACGGCCGCCGGCAGGTCGCCCTCACGCAGATAGCCCCATGCGGGCCGGGGAGGGACCCCGGCGGCGAGCAGGACCGCGAGCCGCTGCACCACGCGCGCTACCCTGCCGACGTCTGCCCCGCGGCGAGCGGCACGAGCGCTCACTCGGGCACCACGGCGAGCCGAAGGCGTTTGTCGAGCTCGAACCGGCCGGCCTGCACGAGACGGCGCTGGCCATTTCGTCGTTCCAGGTGCAGCACAGCCCCGATGGCACTGACCGTCTGCCGCGCGATGGCAACCGACGACATACCGGCGAGAGCACCCAGCGCCTCGAGCCGGGCCGGAACATCCTGAAGCGAGTTTGCGTGCAGCGTGCCGGCGCCGCCGTCGTGACCGGTGTTCAGCGCTGCGAGCAGCTCCCGAATCTCCGCCCCGCGGCATTCGCCCAGGACGAGCCGGTCCGGGCGCATTCGCAACGCTTCGCGCACCAGTCGCTCGAGGCCGACGGCCCCCGCTCCCTCGAGGTTGGCCTGGCGCGCTTCGAGTGCGACGAAATGTGGATGCTGCACCCGCAGTTCCGCCAGATCCTCGATCGCGATGATCCGCTCCCCCGGCGGTGCCGCAGACAGCATCGCCGCCAAGAAGGTCGTCTTGCCGCTGCCGCCCGCGCCGGTGACGAGAACGTTCTCGCGCCGCGCGACCAGTTGCTCGACGCGCGAGCGCGGCACCGCGTCGAAGAAGCCGCCGGCATCCAATTCCGCCAGCGAGAGCAGTTCGATGCGGGGAAGCCGGATCGACAGCAGGGTGCCCGTCGGCGAGATCGGCGGCAGCACGGCGTGCACGCGGATGCCGTCGGCCAGCCGCGCATCCACGCACGGCGTCGCCTCGTCAACATGCCGGCCACCCAGCGCGAGAAGTCGCACGGCCAGGTCGCGCAGTTCCGCTTCGCCAGCAAACAGGTTCGGTTCGGCAACGGCGCCGGAGCCCCGATCGACCCACACTCCGCCCGCGCCATTCACGAAGACGTCCGTCACCGCCGGGTCTGCGATCAGGGGTGCGAGGACGCCGAACGCGGCCGGGTACTCGCCGGCGAGGGTGCGCGCCACGTCCACAGCGCCAGCCGAGGCGTCGCCCGGAGCCGCTGCCGAGGGTCGCACCGCGACGAAAGGGGCGGGCTGCGGCATCCCTCGAAGCTAGCTGCGGATGCCCCCGCGCAACCCGCGCGGCCGCCGAGTTGTGGATACCTCATCCCCGTCCCGGAGGGGAGGGAGACGAAGCGCGAGGCCGACGTACCCCACTTCGGGATTTTGTACCCCGGCCATGAGACCGATCTGTCTACCCCGGAGGCCCGGGAGGCGACGAGTCGGGGCGAAAACCGGGCATCAGCATCGCCGGAAGCGGGACAGCATTCAACCATGAGTTGAGGGTTGGCCTTGGGCCGTTACCAACCCCATCAACGGACCGCACCGCGCAAGATCCCCGGAATTACGCGGATTTCCGAGAGTGTGGGCGCCGCTGGAGGGCAACCGGTGTCAGCCAAACAGCGGACAGCTCGTTAACAAAAGAGGGGCGGCGCCTATTGGGGGGAACAGGCGCCGCCACAGCAACGCCGGATTGGGGGGAATCACTGGCGCTGCACGCCAAATCTGCATTTGACGGGTCTAAGTGTACCCCACAAGTGTGGTCGCGCAACGGGGATTTATCACTTGCCAGGAGGCGTTGGAAGCCAACTCCCAGCGTCGGTCTAGGATCGAAGAAAATCACTGAGCACCGCCGCGGCATCCCTGGCAGCCCGCGCGATCGACCGAGGATGACAATGTCGACAAATTCGATTGACAGCCTGCTGCACGAAACCCGACGATTCCCACCGTCGGAAGCGTTCGCCGCATCCGCCGTGGCCACGAACGAACTGTACGAGAAGGCGGCTGCGGACCGCGTCGGCTTCTGGGCCGACCAGTCACGGGAGCTGCTGCATTGGCACACGCCGTTCACGCAGACCCTCGACTGGTCGAACGCTCCCTTTGCGCGATGGTTCGCCGACGGCGAGCTCAACGTGGCCTACAACTGCCTGGACCGGCACGTGCTCGCCGGCAACGGCGACCGGGTCGCCTTCCACTGGGAAGGCGAGAACGGTGACACCGCGAGCTACACCTATTCCGAGCTCACTGCGGCGGTGAAGCGTGCGGCGAACGTGCTCACGAAGCTCGGCATCGGCCAGGGCGATCGGGTGGCGATCTATCTCCCCGTTATTCCCGAGGCCGTGATCGCCATGCTCGCCGTCGCCCGAATCGGCGCCGTGCACTCCGTGGTATTCGGCGGCTTCAGCGCGGAGAGCCTGCGCTCCCGCATCGATGACGCGAGCGCAAAGCTCGTCATCACCGCAGACGGCGGATGGCGCAAGGGCAAGGTCTTTCCGCTCAAACCCGCGGTCGACGGTGCGATCGCCAACGGAACCTCCACGATCGAGCACGTCCTCGTCGTGCGTCGCGGCGAGAACGAGGTCGACTGGACCGACGGCCGCGACCGGTGGTGGCATGACGAGCTGGCATCCGTGCCAGCCGAGCACGAGGCGCAGGCGTTCGAAGCCGAGAACCCGCTGTTCATCCTGTACACCTCCGGCACAACCGGAAAGCCGAAGGGCATCCTCCACACGAGCGGCGGCTACCTGACCCAGGTCGCCTTTACGCACAAGAACGTGTTCGACCTGCATCCCGAGACGGACGTCTACTGGTGCACGGCCGATGTTGGCTGGGTCACGGGCCACAGCTACGTCATCTATGGTCCGCTCGCGAACGGCGCGACGCAGTTGCTCTACGAGGGCACGCCGGATACGCCGCATCCCGGCCGGTGGTGGGAGCTCATCCAGAAGTACCGGGTGTCGATCTTCTACACGGCGCCCACCGCCATCCGCTCGTTCATGAAGATCGGGCGCCAAGTTCCGAACCAGTTCGACCTCAGCTCGCTGCGCGTCTTGGGCTCCGTCGGCGAACCGATCAACCCCGAGGCGTGGATCTGGTACCGCGACGTCATCGGCGGCGGCGAGACTCCCATCGTCGATACCTGGTGGCAGACCGAGACGGGCGCAATCATGATCTCCGCGCTTCCCGGCGTGACCAGCCTGAAGCCCGGGTCGGCCCAGGTGCCGATTCCCGGCGTGAAGATCGACATCCTCGGCGAGGATGGCACGCGCGTCGATCCGCCGCGCGGTGGGCTTCTTGTCGTTTCCGAACCATGGCCATCCATGTTGCGCGGAATCTGGGGCGACCCCGACCGGTTCATCGAAACCTATTGGTCGAAGTTCTCGGTACCGGCCTCTGAAGGACAGGACGCCGTGTGGAAGTACTTCGCCGGCGATGGCGCCCACGTCGACACGGATGGCGACATCGTGCTTCTCGGTCGCGTCGATGACGTGATGAACGTCTCCGGTCACCGCCTGTCCACCCAGGAAATCGAGTCCGCGCTCGTCTCACACCCGATCGTCGCGGAAGCGGCGGTGGTTGGCGCCGCAGACGAAGCGACCGGCCAGGCCGTCGTCGCGTTCGTGATCATCAAGTCGAACCAGGCCGATGCCCAGACAGCGGATGAAGCCAGTGCGCTGCTGCGACGGCATGTCACCGAGCAGATCGGCGCGATCGCCCGGCCGCGGCAGATTTTCATTGTCGCCGAGCTGCCGAAAACGCGCTCCGGCAAGATCATGCGCCGTCTGCTGCAGGATGTCGCGGAGGGCCGTGAGATCGGCGACACGACCACCCTCGCCGACACCTCCGTGATGCAGATCATCAGCGACAAGCTGAAGTAGCCGCACCGTCACCGCTCCTCCACAACTCGGGATGCGGCCAGGCAATACCCGGGCTTGCCGCACGCCCCCGGTTGCTCGGTCGCGCGCGCGTACCTTCTCGATTCGAGCGAATTCCGCTCCTCTCGAGATAGGACACCGTGAACAAGACCCGAACAACCAAGAAGCTCGTCGCCGCCGCAAGCACGGCCATCCTGTCGCTCGCTCTGCTCGGAGTGGGCGCGGGCTCAGCGTCGGCGATCACCTTCACCGACTACTGCTTCGACAACCTGCGCAGCCACACCGAGGTCGCCGGGAGCCTGCCGAACAAGGCACTCAGATGCCAGATGCAGGCTGGCCCCGCACGAAAATACGGCTACACCGGCAAGGTCGATGGAGTGCTCGGTCGCCAGAGCTGGCTTGCCATCCAGAAGTACCTGCGCGCCAATTGGGCGCTGCGCGGGCCGATTACCGGCACGCCGGACATCCACACCTACGCCGCCATCCAGCGAGCCGCCAACTCGTCCGGGCTATTCAACAAGCCGGTCGTGGCAGACGGCACGATGGCCCTCAAGGACTGGCAGGGCTGGGCCTACCACGTGCGCATTAACTTCTTCGCGAACTAGCCCGCGCTGATTTCGAAGACAAACTCCACCTCAACCGGGGCGTTCAGGGGCAGCACCGCCAGGCCAACAGCGCTGCGCGCGTGCTGCCCTGCATCGCCGAAGATCTCGCCGAGCAGCTCCGAGGCACCGTTGATGACTCCGGCCTGGCCGCTGAACGACGGGTCGGATGCGACGAAACCGACGACCTTCACCACGCGAACGATGCGGTCCAGCGAACCGATCGAAAGCTTGGCCGCGGCGAGCCCGTTGATCGCGCAGATGCGGGCGAGTGCCTTCGCATCCTCGGCCGACACGCCAGCACCGACCTTGCCGGTCTGGGGCAGCGCGCCATCCACCATCGGCAGCTGGCCGGAGGTGAACAGTAGATTCCCAGTAACGACGGAAGGAATGTACGCGGCTACGGGCCTGGTCGCCTCGGGGATAACGATTCCCAGCTCGGCGAGGCGGTTGTCAAGGTCGGTCATCAGGCGTCTTCCTGCTTTTCGCGCTTGAGATAGGCCACCAGACCGCCCTCGGGCCCGGTCACGACCTGCACGAGTTCCCAGCCCTCCGATCCCCAGTTATTGAGGATCGCGGCCGTGTTGTGCACGATCAGCGGTGTGGTCAGGTACTCCCAGGAGGGCATCTGTCGGCTTTCCTTCAGCATTGATGGAAGGTCCATCGCGTACCCTAGATTCTATGTCTGCCCAAAATCCCCCGCGTAGAGCGCTGCTCTCGGCACTTCTCGGCGTCCTCGCATTCAGCGTGATCGCTGGCCTTTTGGTCGCCGCGTCAATCACGCCAGCCATCGCCGTGAGCGGCGTAGCCGTCAACAGCACCATCGGCGTGTTCGATAACCTCCCGACCTTTATCGAGATCGGCAAGCAGGCCGAGCAGAACCGAATCTTCGCGACCAAGGGCAAGAAGAACGTGCAGATCGCGACGCTGTACAGCCAGAACCGCCAGGAGGTGACCTGGGGCAACGTCTCCAAGTACGTGAAGGCTGCCGCCGTCGACGGCGAAGACCGTCGCTTCTACTCCCACGGCGGCGTCGACATCGCCGGAATTGTTCGCGCCGCGATAACGAACGTGGCGTGCGGCTGCACCCAGCAGGGCGCCTCCACGATTGCGCAACAGCTGGTCAAGAACATTTTCATCGCGCAGGCCCTCGAGATAACCGACCCGGTCGCGCAGCAGAAGGCGATCCTCGCCGCCCAGGCTACGACTCTCGATCGCAAGCTTAAGGAAATGAAGCTCGCGATCTCGCTCGAGAAGAAGTATTCCAAGGACGAGATTCTGCTTGCCTACCTCAACATCGCCGGATTCGGCGGCAACACGTACGGCATCGAAGCCGCTGCGCAGCAGTACTACAGCACCTCCGCGAAGAACCTCACCATCGCGCAGGCCGCCAGCCTCCTGGCCATCGTGCAGCAGCCCGGCGCCCGCGATCTCGCGACCCCTGCCCACTACGCCGCGAACAAGCAGCGACGCGACGTCATCCTGACGGCAATGGCGCAAGCCGGGGACATCACGACCGCGCAGCGTGACGAGGCCATCGCGACTCCCGTCGACAAGACGACCGTGAAGATCTCTCCGCCGAAGAACGGCTGCCTCGTTGCCAACAAGTACGCCCGCTTCTGGTGTGACTACATTCGCCTGCAGGTACCCAAGCTGACGGCCCTCGGCACCTCCGTCGCTGAGCGCAAGAAGAACTGGCAGCACGGCGGCTACGACATCTACACCACGCTCGACCTGTCGGCCCAGACCGCGGCACAGCGCATCACGTCGAAGTACGCGCCGAAGAACACCACGTTACTGAAGCTCGGCAGCTCCACGGTGTCTGTGCAGGTCGGAACGGGGCGCATCCTCGTGATGACCGAGAATAAGGACTTCAACGACACCGCGAAGGGTGGTGGGCGAGATTCGACGTCGGTCAACTTCGCCACCGACCTGCCGGACGGCGGTTCGACCGGATTCCAGGTCGGATCGACCTACAAGCCTTTCACCCTCATCACCTGGCTGAAAGCAGGCCACGGCCTCAACGAGATAGTCAACGCGAATCCGCGTACCGAGCAACAGTCATCCTTCAAAGACAGTTGTAACGGCCCGTGGGGCGGTCCGTGGACCTTCCGGAACGACTCGGGAGAAACGGGAAACTGGACCGTCGCGGCGGGTACCGCCGCATCCGTCAACGGTGTATTCGTCTCCATGGCCAAGCAGCTCGACCTGTGTGACATCGAGAAGACCGCTGCGTCGCTCGGCGTGCACCGTGCTGACATGACGCCCCTGCGCACCAACCCCTCCTCGGTGCTGGGCATCAACGAGATCGCGCCACTCACGATGGCGGCCGCCTACGCGGGCATCGCCAACAGCGGAATCTTCTGCGATCCAATCGCTGTCGATTACGTGATCGACCCGAGCGGCGCGAAGGTCAACGGCCAGCCGAAGACCTGCACCCGGGCCGTGGACGCGGATGTCGACAACACGGCCGCCTTCGCCATGCAGGCGGTAATGACCGGTGGTACCGGTGCGGCCGCGAACCCGAACGATGGCACGCAGCTGATCGGTAAGACGGGAACGACCGACGCATCCGTTCACACCTGGATCGTGGGTGCCAGCCGCAAGGTTGCGACCGCAGTGTGGGTTGGAAACATCTCCGGGAAGGTCGCGCTGCGAAGCGTGAGCCTGCCGACCGGTGGCGCGGCCCTGCAGCGCCACAACATCTTCAGGGACACGATGGCCTTCATCGACCGGCGATACCATGCCGGACCGTTCCCCGCGCCATCCCCGCAGTTGCTGACCGGCTCAGGCACGAGGCTTCCTGACCTCCAGGGCCTCAGCTTCGCCGACGCGCAGGCCCAGCTCCAGGGCGCAGGCTTCACCGTCGTCGATGGTGGCAAGGTCAGTTCCTCGCTGCCTGCGGGCCAGGTCGTGCGCACGAACCCCGCTGCCGGCTCGCTGCTCTCCCGCGGTGGCTCGGTCACGCTGTTCACCAGCAAGGGCAACCTGATTGCGGTACCGGACGTGGTCGGCAACGGAAAGAACACGTTCCAGGATGCCGTCAACATCCTCGCGGGCGCGGGCTTCAACCACGTCAAGGAAGTCTGCAAGCCGATCAGCACCCCGGCGGATGACGGCCACGTGCGATCATCCAACCCGAGTTACGGTCACAACGGTGACCCGTCGAAGACAGTGCAGGTTACCGTCGGTCGCGTCAGCTGCCCATGACCGCACGTCCAGGTAGAGCGGCGGCCGCCACCCTCGGGGTGGCGGCCGCCGCCGGACTGGCCGCCTTCGCGTGGGGCTCCCTCGTGGAGCGCAATCGCTTCACCGTGCGCCACGAGACAATTCCCGTCCTCGCGCCTGGTTCCCGTCCCCTGACCGTGCTGCACCTGTCCGACCTGCACATGGCTCCGTGGCAGACGGCCAAGCAGGACTGGGTTCGTTCGCTCGCCGTGTTCGAGCCCGATCTGGTGATCGACACCGGCGACAACTTCGGGCATCCGGACGCCCTCTCCGCCATCGCCTACGCGCTCGAGCCGTTCTCGGGCGCCGCCGGCGTGTTCGTGCACGGATCCAACGACTACTTCGGGCCCACCCCCAAGAATCCCATGCGGTACTTTTCGGCCCCGAGTGAGCACGTCGGCACCCCGGCGAAACTGGACCGCGAAGGTCTTGAGGGCCTCTTCGAGAAGTCCCTCGGCTGGCTGGACCTGAACAACCGCGCGCGGGCCATCACGATCAAGGGTTCACGGCTCGAGTTCTTCGGCACGAACGACGCACACCGGGGCTGGGACCGGCTCGACCGCCTGCCCGGGGTCATCGACGAGATGCGGGAGAACGTCACCTGGACGGATGATCCGGACGGTCCGCAGGTCACCACCATCGGTGTCACCCACGCCCCCTACCGGCGAGTGCTCGACGCGTTCGTCACCTACGGGGCACAGGCAATCTTCGCGGGACACACCCACGGCGGTCAGGTGCGCGTGCCCGGCCTGCCGGCGTTGGTCACAAACTGCGACATCCCCCGCGACCAGGCCCAGGGGCTGAGCAGCTGGGAACACGCGGGTCGGCAATCATGGCTGAACGTGTCAGCTGGGGTCGGAACATCCATCTACGCCCCCGTGCGATTCGCCTGCCCGCCGGAAGCGGTGGTCGTGACGCTGGTGCCTCGTGTGAATCCAACGGCTGGCGATATCGGCTATTCTTGACGAGGCCCGCGTGAGAAATCGCGCGGATCGATCGGGGTGTGGCGCAGCTTGGTAGCGCGCTTCGTTCGGGACGAAGAGGTCGTGGGTTCGAATCCCGCCACCCCGACAGCAGGACCAGTCCAACAGTGGGAGTCGCAGGTGTGCGGCTCCCTTTCTGTTTGTCCCCAGGCGGCCGGATCCCGGAGGTCCGCTAGGTGAAGTCGGGGTCTGGCGCGGAGCGGTAGCTGAAGTCGGCCTTGGGGCGCCATCCGTTATTCAGGACGCCGTCGCTCTCTTCGAGGTAGCACACGCCGCAGAGCGACTCGTAGGTCACATCCTGCGTGCCGCCGCCATCCTGGTCGCTCGAAACGCCCGCGCCACCCGACGTGTCGATTGCGACCTGGTCCCCGTCGAAGATGTAGCGATCGCCGATCTTTCTCGCGTTGAAGATCGCCTTGCGGCCGCAGCGGCAGATGGTCTTGAGTTCCTCGAGCGAGTGGGAAATCTCGAGCAGCCGACGGCTGCCGGGAAATGCGACGGTCTGAAAATCGGTGCGGATGCCATAGGCCAGCACCGGCACGCCCTCGAGGATGGCGATGCGCAACAGGTCATCGACCTGCGCCTCTGTCAGGAACTGTGACTCGTCGACCAGCAGGCAGCTCACATCCACGCCGGTCTCGCGGATGACCCGCGCCCGGTTCAGCTGGAACGCCTGGTAGATGTCGTCCGCGGGCGCGATCGTGAAGTCGACCTCGCGGGCGACGCCGAGCCGCGAGACGATGAGGTCGTCGCCCTTGGTGTCGATCTTCGGCTTGGCGAGCAGCACCTGCTGGTTGCGCTCCTCGTAGTTGAACGCCGCCTGGAGCAGCGCGGTGCTCTTGCCGCTGTTCATAGCGCCATATCGAAAATAGAGCTTAGACATCTAGTGCAGGTACCCGTCTTCTGCGGCGCGACGGATGAGGTCCGCCTTCTTGCTGGCCGGCCGGTTGGCCTTTGCGTACTTGTCGCGCACGCGGCGCAGGTAGGTCTTGGCGGTCTCGTACTGCACGTTCATCTGCTGTGCAACCTCGCTTGTCGAGAATCCGGCGACGTAGAGCTTGAGCGCATCCACTTCTCCGGCGCTGAGCTTCGGGCGTGACTGCTGGCTCGCCGCGCCCCCGGGCAGCGGGCGCCAGTCCTGCTGTTGTGACGAGGCCCTGGCCACGCCCATGACGCCGCGAGCAGAGTCCATCACCTCGCGCATCGGAAGCGACTTGGAGAGAAACGCGGATGCGCCAGCGTCGAGCGCACGGTCGCGCGATTCCCGCGTGTCGAGGCTCGAGAGAACGATGACCTTCGCGCCAGCCGCGCGGCAGGTGCGCACGCGGGCCTCGATCGACACCGATTCCTTCAATTGGAAGTCGAGAAATACCAGCTCGGTGGGGAAGTTGTCGCTGTGCACAAGTTGCAGCCAGGTGCTCGCACTGAGGACGAGGTGGAAGTCGGGCGCGTTGGCTCCGATCCAGCTGGAGAGGCTGTCGAGCAGCACCTCGTGGTCGTCCAGGATAGCGAGCCGGATTCGGGACTGCGGAACACCGTCGCTACTGGTCATAAGAGAACTTTAGTGCGAGGGTCGGCGGCTGGAAGTCGACGTGCACGCCACGAAAGACAACTTGCAGCACCGCAAAGTAGGGGGCGAGCTCCGAGCGCACCACGGAATCGGACGCGTCGAGCTTTGCGGTGAGCTGGACCTCCGCTCCAATGGCGCCCCTGGTGATCAGGATGCCGAAACCGTCCGGGTCGAAACCACCCCGGTCGAAAAGCGCGACGACGAGAGCTCGAACGGCCGTCCGCTGTTCGGTGTTCATTGCCGCTGCCAGGCGCCGGTCATCCTGAACCACCTCGGAGCCCGGCCAGACGGAATCGGAATGGGTGCGCGCCGCGCGATCCACTACCTCGTCCAGCCAGCTGCGATCGATATCGGCGAGCATCACGGAGCGGATCGAGTCGGCGATCGCGCCGGCGCGAGCGCGGTCATCGGGCGTGACCGACCCCGTGCGAACCACCTCGGCAAAAAACGGGACGACATCACGGTTGAGAATAGTGACCCGATCCTGCTGCACCGACCGCTCGATGCCGCTCCGCAGCTCGTCAGTGAATTCGCTGGCGGCAAGCAGAGCGCGCTGGTGCCAGCGATTGAGCGAGTCCACGATCACCGATGCGGCGGCAACCCCCGCCAGCGAGAGGGCGAGCATCGGCGCTGTCGCCGTCACGATGCTCACGACCGGGGGCGTCGTCTCGTGCATCGCACGCGACTCGAGCAGTGCCAGGAAGCCGCGGACAATCGCCGCGAGCACCACGAAGCCAGCCAGCTGCCGGGGCGGGCGGTAGGGGGCCAGCTGGAGTAGGACATAACCAGCGGCGATCCCGCCCCAGTCGTCGCGGAAACCGGTGTTGGTGTGCCACGAACCGACGGCCTGCAAGACCATGGCGACAACAGCGAATCCGGCGACGGTCGTGAATCCCGCCGTGGAGAAGGGCGCACGAAGCGGGTTCGACCAGTGCACGAGGCCGACCACCGACACGGCGATGGCGGCGAGTGCGAGGAGGGCGAACAGCGGCTGGGAGACCTGTGCCC
Source organism: Glaciihabitans sp. (assembly GCA_025464095.1). GTDB lineage: Bacteria > Actinomycetota > Actinomycetes > Actinomycetales > Microbacteriaceae > RYN-84. Next base: position 39,228 of record JAODMF010000026.1, on the reverse strand, counting down.
AGGTGGCCACGGTGCTGATGAGGGCGTAGGCACCGAGAACAGCGGCACCGGCCACGGTCAGCGTGCGCGTGCCCATCCCGCCGACGGGATCGAGCTGTTGGTAGGACTTCTGGACGTCAGTCATGGGCCTGCACGGCATCCATGGATTCGATGGTGGGCACGCGGATCATGACCGACGTGCCCCGCCCAAGCGTCGACCACACCTGCACGTCGCCATCCACCGCCTCGATGCGGCGGCGTACCGACTGCCGGAGGCCCAGGCGGTCGGCGCCAACCTCGTCCGCCGAGAACCCTCGCCCAGAGTCGACGACCATGACGCAGACATCCGACTCCGAACCGACGACGACGATCTCGGCGCGGTCGACCTGCGCGTGCTTCAGCACGTTGACGAGGCACTGCTTGGTGGCGAGACCCAGCGCGAGTCCTCGGCTGCTGTCGAGCCGATTCACCGCGGACAGCTCGCCCGTCACATCGATCTGCAGCCCGAGCGAGCGGCCCTCCTCGATGGCGGAGTACAGGGCGCTGCGCCGCCAGTCGCTCGACGCCTGTGTCTGAAACTCCGGAGTCGGGTCGCTGAGCCACTCCTCGCCGACCAGCACCTGCAGGTCGCGTTCGATCTGCGTGCGCAGCTCCGCGCTCAGTTCGCCGCTCGCCGTGGCGATTCCGGCGAGATGCCCGAGCACCGTGTCGTGCATGAGCGCCGCCGCCCGCTGCTCGACGCGGTTGCGCAATCCCGACACGTGCTCGTCGAGAGCCGCGCGATTGAGCCGCGGCTGCACCGCACTGCCGTACCGCCCGGTGACACCGACAAAGGCATACACGGCGACAACGAGGATGACCCCGATGATCGCGCTGACGTCGGCCTCGATGCGTCCGCCCGCAACCAGTGCCGCTCCCAGCGTCACGCCTTCGGCCACGACGAAACCGGCAACCGACCAGATGATCCCACGCGCGATGCCGATACCTGCTCCGCCGACCAGGATCAGCGAGTATTTCACCAACGACAGCAGCTCCGAATTCGTGCTCGCCTGGTCCGGGATTCCAGCAAACACCGATACCGCCACGAAGAACATGACAAGGCCGCCGACGACGAGGAAAGCACTCGCCCACAGCACCGTCCGCTTGCGGTCGAGCACCCAGAGGCTGGCGATCATGGCCGCAAGGCCAGCGAGCGCTGGCCAGAGACCGAGTGCCGGGTCGGCGGACTGGTACCCCGCCGCCATGAGAAATGACCCGGTCAGGCAGACGTACCCCGCGACGTGGGCAAACGTGCTGAACGCGCGGCTCATGCTCTGGACACCAAGATGGTTCGGTTGACCCAGCGACACGCGGTCTCCCTCGGGCAAGCGCGAAACGGCGACAATCACGGCTGCATCGTCCCGAGGTTCCTGGTAAAGCTTCGGGTCAGTCACCAGGGTCCGTGCACCGAACAGTCTATGCATCCCTATTTGGGTTAGAACAGGGTTGGCGAGGGTCCAATCTCCTGCAATGCCCCCAAATCGCGGGGTGTGCGGAGAGCCCGTGACCGCAGTGTGCCGGTAGCGGGCTCCTCAAGGCCGCGCGCGAGGCCGTGTTTACGCATCAGCGGGGAGATCTTCGCCGCGAGCCAGGCGCGATAGTCCTTCGGCGCGTACGCGCCGCCGCCATACATCGCCCGATAACGCGGCACCAGCTCCGGGTGCGTCTGAGCCAACCACTCCATGAACCACTCCTTCACACCCGGGCGCAGGTGCAGGGCGGTGTGCAGGACCCCGGATGCCCCGGCCTCCGCGATTCGCGCGAGCGCGTCATCCAGGTGTGTCCGGGTATCGGTCAGGTAGGGCAGTATCGGCATGAGAAAAACGGTGACCGGGATGCCGGCATCCCGAGCCGCGCGGACCGTCGCCAGGCGGGCCTGGGTCGATGGAGTGCCGGGCTCGACCGCCCTCTGCAGCTCCTCGTCGTACACCGCGATGGACATCGACAGGTCAACCGGCACCACCTCATTGGCCGCCACCAGCGCGGGCAGGTCGCGACGCACGAGGCTGCCCTTGGTCAGGATGCTGAACGGCGTACCACTGTCGGCGAGCGCCGCGATGATGCCGGGCATCAGCTCATAGCGCCCCTCGGCCCGCTGGTACGGGTCGGTGTTCGTTCCCAGGGCGACGGGATGCCGCCCCCAGCTCGGCTTGGCGAGCTCGCGTCGCAACACCTCGGCCACATTGATCTTGACGATGATCTGGCTGTCGAAGTCGTGACCGGCATCGAGATCGAGGTAGGTGTGGGTCGACCGGGCGAAGCAGTAGACGCAGGCGTGGCTGCATCCTCGATACGGGTTGATGGTCCAGCCGAACGGCAGCGCGCTGGCACTCGGCACGTGGTTCAGCGCGCTCTTGGCGAGTACCTCGTGAAACACGATTCCCGCGAACTCGGGGGTGCGAACGGACCGCACGAGATTGTTGAGGCGAGCGAGACCGGGCAGGGCTTCGTCGGTCTCGACGTTGAGTTCCTGGCTCTTCCAGCGCATGCGTCGATTCGAACACACGTTCGAATGTGTGTCAAGACGGAGCGCTGCTACCAGTCGTGCACGGTGCCGTCGGCGAGGCGATTGTAGGGCAGGTACGCGGTCTGGTACGGGTACTTGCCGGCCTCGTCCGTGTCGAGTTCGACGCCGATACCTGGCTTGTCGCCCGGGTGCAGCAGGCCATCGCTCCAGGTGAACGACTGCTGGAAAACACTGTCGGTCAGCGCCCCGTGCTTCATGTACTCCTGAATCCCGAAGTTGTGGATGGCGAGCCCCAGGTGCATCGCCGCAGCCATGCCGACCGGCGAGATGTCGGTCGGTCCGTGCATCCCCGACTTGATCTGGTACTGGGCGGCGAAGTCGAGAATCTTGCGCAGCGCCGAGATCCCGCCGGTGTGCGTGACCGCGCTGCGGACGTAGTCGATGAGTTGCTCGGTGATGAGGGTCTGGTAGTCCCAGACCGTGTTGAAGACCTCGCCGATGGCAAGGGGTGTCGTGGTGTGCTGGCGCACCAGCCTCAGGGCGTCCTGGTTTTCGGCCGGCGTGCAGTCCTCGAGCCAGAACAGGTCATAGGGTTCCAGCGCCTTGCCGAGCCGAGCGGCCTGGATGGGCGTCATCCGGTGGTGGCCGTCATGCAGCAGCGGGATGTCCGGGCCGAACTCGCTGCGCACCGCCTCGAAGACACCGGGGAGGTGGGTGAGGTACGCGCGCGTATCCCAGTCCTCCTCGACCGGCAACGGCGCACGCTGGGCGGGCTCGTGGTCGTAGCGCTTGCCCTCGTTGCCCGCCACCGTGACGTTGGACGCGACACCGTAAATCGCGCGCAGTCCGGGCACGCCGGTCTGGATTCGGATCGCCTTGTAGCCCTGCTCGAGGTGACTGCGCACGGAGTCGAACAGCTCCGGCACGTCCTTGCCGCTCGCGTGCCCGTAGGCGAGCAGACCGGTGCGGCTCGCTCCCCCGAGCAACTGGTAGAGCGGCATCCCCGCGGCCTTCGCCTTGATGTCCCAGAGCGCGACGTCGACGGCGGCGATCGCAGCCATCGTCACGGGTCCGCGGCGCCAGTAGGCACTGCGGTACAGAAACTGCCAGGTGTCTTCGATGGCGTGCGCATCCCGGCCGATCAGCAGCGGAACGACGTGATCAGCGAGGTAGCTGACGACGGCCAGCTCGCGGCCGTTGAGGGTCGCGTCCCCGAGCCCCGTCAGCCCGTCGTCGGTCGTGAGCTTCAGCGTGACGAAGTTGCGGTCCGGGCTCGTGACAATGACTTCTGCCCTGTCGATTTTCACTGCGCTTCTCCACTCTGTTGGATCTGTCGGTTCTGTTGTTCGAACTGTCGGTTCTGTTGTTCAACCTGTCGGTTCTGTTGTTCGACCTGTCGGTAACGCTCCCACGCGGCGATGACGCGTGACCCCGCTTCACCCGCGGGGAGGCCGGCCGCCCGCCTGGCCGCTGCGACAGCATGGATGCGCGCCGGGATCTTCTGCTCGCCGCCCTGCGCGATCTGGCTCAACCGGTGTTCGATGCGCGGGTTTTGCCAGCGCAGCCGCACCGCCGCGAGCCACTCGTCGACGTCGGCCGGGGCCAGGTCGAGCACCGCTCGCGCCTCGACCCAGAGCTGCTCGACCTCGGTCTTCAGGATGCCGTCGGCCCACGCTTCGAACACGGTCGAGTGGCCGCGCTCGATACCGCGGTAGGCGAGCAGCGAGTGGCCCCCGTTGAGCAGCCAGAGCTTGCGGCGCTCGAACGGTCCGACATCGGCGACGAAACGCGCACCTGAGTCTTCCCAGCGCGGACGGCCAGCAGGAAACTCGCCCTCGAGGATCCAGTCGGTGAAGGGCTCGGTCACCACGGGAGCAGCGTCGGCCCATCCGGTGAGTTGCTTGGCAATCGCGAGATCGCCGGTCGTCGTCGCGGGTGTGATGCGATCGACGGAGGTACTCACGAAGGCGACCTCCGTGGCGATCCAGGCCGCGGCATCCGGGTCGGCTGGTTGCACGAGCGCGACCACGCCCCTGCGCAGCCATGGGCCGACGCCGGGAACGTTGTCGCACGGGACGATCGCGATCGGCGCTGCACCTGCCCGGTACCGAGCGATCAGGCCGACGGCGAGACGGCCAACGGGCGTCGTGGGATCGTCGCCCGTGTTCAGGGCGGCGAGATCGGCCATCATCTCCGCGTCGGTCAGGTCCGGATCGCCCGCCGCGGTCAGCCGGTAGCCCGCCTCGGTCAGGGTGAGGGTGACGATCGCGGTGGTCGGCTCGGCCAGCAGCTCGACGAGGCGGGCCACATTCGCGCCGTCGTTCGCCTCGACGATGCTGCCGACCAGTTCGGCCGTGTCGCCGTCGGCCGCCCGCTCGATCAGTGTGAACAGGCCGTCCTGGCGGCTGAGCGCGATCGCCGCGGTCGGGCTGCGTCCGGTAAACGCGGCGATGCCCCAGTTCGCGGAGTCGCCCGCCCGCGCGGTGTACCAGGCCTGATGGGAGCGCGCGAAGGCGCCGAGACCGAGGTGCACGATGCGGATGGGCGGCACGACCGCTGGCGAACCCGTCTTCTCCGCCACCGCTCGTCGGGTAAGGACCGCGCTCACAGGTTGAAGACCCGGCGGGGCAGGGTGTCGACGAGGTCGTGCAGAATGCTGGCGGCGGATGCGACATCCACTCGCCCCTCGCGAACCAGGCGGGCAAGGAATGCCGCCTCGAGGCGCCTCGACATGTCGTGGCGGGTAGGAATGGAGAGGAACGCGCGTGTGTCATCCACGAACCCCGAGCCCCGGTAGAAGCCCGCCGTCTCGGTGACGGCCGCGCGAAAGCGCAGCACGGCATCCGGCGCGTCCAGGAACCACCATGGCGCCCCCACGTAGACGCTCGGGTAAAAGCCCGCCATGGGCGCGATCTCGCGCGAGTACGCGGTCTCATCGACGCCGAACAGCACCAGGTGAAAGTCGGCACGGTTGCCGAACCGTTCGAGTAGTGGATGCAGGGATTCGACCCAGTTGGTCGCGACGGGCAAATCGTGGCCGGTGTCGGGGCCGAAGCGGCGGTGGGTCTCGCTGCTGTGGTTGCGGTGCACGCCGGCGTGGACGGTCATGACGAGTCCGTCTTCGACGCTCATGCGCGCCATCTCCAGGAGCATGTGCGCGGAGAAGGCGCGGGCCTCGGCGCCATCCAGCGTGCCGGCCATGCCACAGTCGAACAGCGCCTGCGCGTCGGAGGGCGAGAGGTCGATCGTCAGCGGCTGCACGACTCCGTGATCGGCGGCGACCGCGCCGTGCTGGATAAAGTACTGGCGTCGCGCGGCCAGCGAGTCGAGGTATGCGACGTACGAGGTGCGACCAAGGGTGAGCGCCTCGATGCGCTCGGCCCATCCCGCATCCGCCGGGTCGAGGTAGGCGTCGGGACGGAAGGTGGGCAGCACGCGGCCGCGGAAGGTCGAGTCGGCGGCGAGCGCCGCATGCGCGCTGAGGTCATCCAGTGGGTCGTCGGTGGTGGCGAGCACCTCGATGCCGAAGCTGTCGAATAGGGCGCGAGGACGGAACTCGGGCGCCGCGAGTCGAGCGGCGATCCGGTCGAACACCGCGTCGGAGTTCTCCGCACTCGGGTGCTCATCGACGCCCAGAATGCGAACCAGCTGGTCGTTCAGCCAGTACCCGGATGCCGTCCCGGCGAACAGACGCCAGTTGCGACTGAAGGTGCGCCAGATTTCGCGAGCGGGCGCGACGGCGCCCGGCGCGTCGGCATCCGGAAGCCCGAGAGCGCTGAGTTCGATCCCTGCGGCGTGAAGCAGCCGCGTGACGTAGTGGTCGTGCCGAACCAGCAACTCGGCGGCATCTGCGAACGGCTCATTGTCGAGCAGCACGGCCGCATCGACGTGTCCGTGCGGCGAGAGGATCGGCAGCGCAGCAACGGAGGCGTACAGCTCACGCGCGATCTCGCGGCTTGCGGGATCGCTGGGAAACAGGCGATCGGGATCGAGCAGCGACGGCAACGGCACTGCTCCATTCAACACCTCGCGACACGCGCGCATCGCCGCGCCCGCTCGGTGCTGGTGGCCAACCGGCTCAGTTCGCGATAGCCAGCGCCTCCGCGGTCGCCTTCAGGGTGCGTGCGGCGAGCGGCGGGTTCTCCGCGAGTGGGGCACCGAAGCTTGGCACCATCCGCTCGATCTGCGGCTTCCAGGCGGGGAACCGCTCCGGAAAGCACTTCTCGACCAGGCCGAGCATGATCGGCACGGCAGTGGATGCGCCGGGCGAGGCGCCGAGCAGGCCGGCGATGCTGCCGTCGGCCGCGGAGACCACCTCGGTACCGAACTGCAGTACGCCGCCCTTTTTCGCATCCTTCTTGATCACCTGCACGCGCTGGCCAGCCGTGATGCTGTACCAGTCGCTCGGGTCGCCGTCGGGAAAGAACTCCTGAAGCGCCGCGAACTTGGCCCTCTTGCTCGCGACCAGCTGGCCGATGAGGTACCGGAGCAGTCCGAGGTTGCTCGCGCCCGCCGCAATCATCGGGATGAGGTTGTGCGGGCGGATCGAAGCGAACAGGTCGAACCAGGAACCGGTCTTGAGGAACTTCGGGCTGAATCCGGCGTACGGGCCGAACATCAGGCTGGCATTGCCGTCGACGACACGCTTGTCGAGGTGCGGCACCGACATCGGCGGCGAGCCCACCGCGGCCTTGCCGTAAACCTTCGCGTCGTGCCTGGCGACCACCTCCGGGTTGTCGGTGCGGAGAAATTCACCGCTCACCGGGAACCCGCCGAAGCCACGGATTTCCTTGATTCCCGACTTCTGCAACAGGCTCAGCGCGCCGCCGCCGGCACCGACGAAGACGAACCGCGCATCCACGTATCGCGGGGTGAGGCCGATCTCGTCGCGGACGGTGACCCGCCAGGTCTTGTCCGGTCGCCGGCGAATCGACCGAACGCGCTGCTCCACGTGCAGGATGGCGCCGTTGTCCGTGAGGTAGGAGGTGAGCAGTCGCGTGAGTGCGCCAAAGTCGACGTCCGTGCCGGCGGCGATGCGCGTCGCCGCGATCGGCTGGCTCTTGAGCCGGCCGGGAATCAGCAGCGGCGTCCATGAGCGGATGACCGCCGCATCTTCGCTGTACTCCATGCCCTCGAACAGCGGGTGGTCCTTGAGCGCATCCCAGCGCTTGCGGAGGTACTCGACGTTGTCGTCTCCCCAGACGAAGCTCATGTGGGGGGTCGAGTTGATGAACCCGTCGGGATGCGGCAGCGCACCGATGTCCACAAGATGCGCCCAAAACTGCCGCGAGACCTGAAACTGCTCGTTCACCTTGACGGCGCTCGAGATGTCGATGGACCCGTCGGTTCGCTGCGGCGTGTAGTTCAGCTCGCACAGCGCGGAGTGGCCGGTGCCCGCGTTGTTCCACGGGTTCGAACTCTCCAGCGCGACGGCTGGCAGGCGCTCGAAGATTTCGATCGTCCAGTCGGGCTGCAGTTGCTTGAGAAGGGTGCCGAGCGTCGCGCTCATGATCCCGCCGCCGATGAGGGCGACGTCGATGGGTTTGCTCACCGAAACAGTTTACGCGGAGCCGTGCTGTGCGCCCGGCGCCGGGGCGGGGGTGGGCGGCGCGGCGGGGGCGCAGGGCAGGGCAGGGCGCAGGGCAGGCGACGTGGCATGGCGCAGCGGAGCCGGGCGTCACCCTGCTCAGGAACATCTGCCCCCACACACGCCAGCAAAGGAACCTCGACGGCGAGTCCGCACCACATTCCTCCGGAGCGCGGGGGTGAGGCGGCGGCTGTTGCGGGATGCGGGGGGGGGTGAGTGCGAGTCCGCGCGGGTGGTGGGATGCGCGGGCTGGGGTGGGTGGGTGAGGGGCGGCGGGGGCTGGTGCGAGGTGGCGGGAGTGGGGTGACGAGGTGAGGCGGCGCGGGGCGTCACCTGCTCAGGAACATCTCCCCCCACACACGCCAGGGAAGGAACCTCGACGGCGAGTCGGCACCACATTCCTTCGGAGGCGGGTGGCGGGATGCGGGGCTGGGGGGCTGGTGAGGTGGGTGTGGGGTGGGGGCTGGTGAGATGGGTGTGGGGTGGCGGGCTGGGGTGGGTGGGGTGATTGTGAGGTGGCGGGGCGGGGATTACGTGCGGGGTGTGGGCGCAATTGCGGGGTGCGGGTGGTGGGTGCGGGGGTGCGGCGCGCGGTGCAGGTGCGAGGTGCAGGGGCAGGCACCCCTCCTGCACAGCTACTGCAGATCACCCGGCTCGCACGGAGCAGGGCGAGACACCGTCATCCCGACCAACGTGCGGGAGGGTGATCAGGATGAGGCTCCATGTCGAATCCGCGCTGAGGGCGAGCGGCTACCTCGCCCGCGTCGCCGACCTGTCGATCAACGGCGTCACACCGGGCGACGTCGCCCGCGCGGTGACGGCCGGGGAACTGTTCCGGGTCACGCGCGGCTGGGTTGCCACGCCCACGGCGAGCCAGACAGCTGTCCTCGCTGTCGTCCACCGCGGCAAACTGACCGGACCAACCGCCCTCGCCAGCTGCGGAATCTGGGATGGCGGCGACCGCCGCATCCATGTGCAGGTAGCTCGCCACAGTGTCGGGCGACCCAAAGTGCTTGCCACCCCGATAGCCCGGTACCGAGCCCCGGACTTCGCGCCGACCGGCCTCGTTCGGCACTGGACGAACGAACTGCACCCGGTCTGGACGGACCCGTCATGGCGCGTGTCGGTCGTGGATGCGCTCAGCGTCACTGCCCGCGCCGTTCCTCGCGACCAGTTCATCGCCTGCGTCGACAGCGCACTGCACAACCGCCAGCTCGACCAGCGCGGGGTGACCGCGCTTTCCGTCGCGCTTCCCGATCGGCTGCGCGGTGCGCTCCGCACAGTGGATGCGCGCGCGGAGTCCGGGCTCGAGTCACTGGCCCGGGTACGGCTGGCGCCCCTCGCCCGATCCGTGGAACTGCAGGTGCCCATGCCTGGCATCGGTAACGGCGGCAGGGATGGTCGCGTCGACATCCTCCTCAACGGGTGGCTGGCAATCGAGCTGGATGGCGATGAATTCCACACGCTGGCCCAGAACCGCCTGCGCGACGCCGCGATCGTGCAACTCGGACGACGAGTGCACCATTTCGGCTATCACCAGGTTGTGAACGACTGGACGTCGGTCGAGGCCACCGTCACCGAACTGCTGCGGTATCCACCGGCCGGAACGAACTGAGGCCAGCGAAGGACATCTGTCGCGGCGAACTGAGGCCAGCGAAGGACAACTGCCGGGACGAGCTGAGGCCAGCGAAGGACTTCTGTCGGAGACACGCCGCGTACATCCTTACCGGGGAGCGCCGCAGCCGAATCTTCCTTACCAGGACGCGCCGGGGAGCGTCGCGGCCGAATCGGGAGCACCGGGGAGCGCCGCGGCCCAAGCGTCCTTAGCTGCGGCTCGCGACCGCGGTGGCGAGCCGGGCAGCGACGAGTTCCGCGATCTGCACGGCGTTGAGAGCGGCACCCTTGCGCAGGTTGTCGTTGCTCACGAACAGCGCGAGGCCGCGGTTGCCGGGCACGCCCTCGTCCTGGCGGATGCGACCAACATACGACGGGTCGTTGCCTGCGGCCTCGAGTGGGGTGGGAACGTCCACGAGCGAGACGCCGGGGGCATCCGCAAGCAGTTCCTTCGCACGCTCGACCGACAGCGCGGATGCGAACTCGGCATTGATCGCCAGCGAGTGGCCCGTGAAGACGGGAACCCGCACGCAGATTCCGCTGACGAGCAGATCGGGCAGCTCGAGGATCTTGCGGCTCTCGTTGCGCAGCTTCTTCTCTTCATCCGTCTCGAACAGTCCGTCGTCGACGAAGTTGCCGGCCTGCGGGATGACGTCGAAAGCGATGGTCTTCGGGAAGGTGGATGCCGCGGGGAAGTCCACCGCGGACCCGTCGCGAACCAGCTGGATAGCATCCTGGGCAACGGCGGCACGCGCCTGGTCGAGCAGCTCCTGCCCGCCCTTCAGGCCTGCACCTGACACCGCCTGGTAGGTGCTGACGATGAGGCGCTCGAGGCCGGACTCGGCGTGCAGCACCTTCAGAACCGGCATCGCTGCCATCGTCGTGCAGTTCGGGTTCGCGATGATGCCCTTGCGTGCCTCATCGAGCGCGTGCGGGTTGACCTCGCTGACCACGAGAGGAACATCCGGATCCATGCGCCAGGCGCTGGAGTTGTCGATCACGAGCACGCCGGCCTCGGCGAAGCGCGGCGCCTGCACCCTCGACATGGTCGCACCGGCAGAGAAGATGGCGACATCGAGCCCGGTCGGATCGGCGGTCGCGGCATCCTCGATGACGATGTCCTCGCCTCGCCAGGGAAGCGTCGTGCCAGCACTGCGAGCCGAAGCGAAATAGCGAATCTCGGCGACCGGAAAGTCGCGCTCTTCGAGCAGCTGGCGCACGACGGCGCCGACCTGACCGGTGGCGCCAACGACGCCGATGCGGATGCCGGGGACTGGACTCATGACTCGTGCCTCACTCGTAATGTGTGCGTGAACGCCCAAGTTTACGATGTGTGAGCGCACCCGCGCCGTACAGCGAATGCCAGATAGCGCGCAGTTAGCGCCCGGTGCCGCCGTGCACGACAGCCTCGGTCTCCGCGTCGAGGCCGAAGGCGTGGTGGACGACCCGCACGGCCTCGTTGATCGTGTCTGCGCGGGTGACCACGGAAATTCGGATTTCACTGGTCGAGATCATCTCGATGTTGATTCCCGCTTCGAACAGTGCGGTGAACAGCTTCGCCGAGACGCCCGCGTTCGTGCGCATGCCGGCGCCGACCAGCGCGAGCTTGCCGATCTGGTCGTCGTACTCCAGCGCATCGAAACCGACGTTGGCCTTTTCGGCCTCGAGGATTGCGAGGACTGCAGCGCCATCCGCCTTGGGCAGTGTGAAGGAGATGTCGGTCCTGCCGGTGGATGCGGCGGACACGTTCTGCACGATCATGTCGATGTTCGCGTTGGCACCAGCGACGATCGTGAAGATCTGCGCGGCCTTTCCGGGGATGTCCGGAACGCCGACAACGGTGATCTTGGCTTCGCTCAGATCGGCTGCGATCCCGGCGATGAGTGGCTCTTCCACGGTGTTTTCTCCATCCAGGGAGTTGAGGACAAGCGTGCCCTCGTGGTTGTTGAACGATGACCGCACGTGCAGGGTCACGCCGTGCCGGCGGGCGTACTCGACCGCGCGGATGTACAGCACCTTCGCGCCGGCGGCAGCCAGTTCCAGCATTTCCTCGCTGGAGATGCGGTCGATCTTGCGGGCGGCAGGGACGACGCGGGGGTCCGCGGTGAAGATGCCATCAACGTCGGTATAGATCTCGCAGACGTCGGCGCCGAGGGCCGCGGCCAGCGCGACCGCGGTCGTGTCGGAGCCGCCACGGCCGAGGGTGGTGATGTCGCCGGTGCCGCGGTTGAAGCCCTGGAAGCCGGCGACGATCGCGACCGCGCCGTCGTCGAGCGCCGCTCGAACCCGGTCGGGCGTGACGTCGACGATGCGGGCGGACCCGTGGCGGGCATCCGTGATCATGCCGGCCTGGCTGCCGGTGTAGCTGCGCGCGTCGAGCCCGAGGCTCTTGATCGCCATGGCGAGCAGCGCCATCGCGATTCGCTCGCCCGCGGTGAGGAGCATGTCGAGCTCCCGGCCGTCCGGCTGCGGAACGACCTCGTTGGCCAGGTCCATCAACTCGTCCGTGGTGTCACCCATGGCTGAGACGACGACGACGACCTCGTTGCCCGCCTTGCGCGTTTCCACGATTCGCTTGGCGACTCGCTTGATGCTCTCGGCGTCGGCGACGGATGATCCACCGTACTTCTGCACGATTAAGCTCACTGGGTACTCCCGGACGTTCTGCGGTAAGGCACCGTCGCTGGGCCCAGCGAACGATTCTACAAGCTGCCGACTGAACGACTACCCTCAGGCGGATGCCCGGCGGGCGGCGAGGAATTCTGCGACGACCGCGGCGGTGTCGTGCCAGTCCCCCACGGCGATGCACTCGACGCCGAGCGCCTTGACCGGGTAATCATTGCCACCCTCGTCGAGACGATCGCCGATGAACAGCATCTCGTCGAGTGAGATTCCGGTGAGCTCCTCGAGCTTGCGCATGCCGTACGCCTTGTCGATGCCCTTCCGCGTGATGTCGATTGACGTCGATCCGCCGGACTTGACCTCGAGGTCGGGCAGGAGCGCGGCGACCGGTACGCGCAGCGACTCCTTGCGCGCGCCCGTCGGATCCCACGCCTTCTTGGCATCGACCGGCGCCGCCTGGCCGAGCGCGGAGAAGGTGATCTGGGATCCGCGGTCCTCGAGAATCGGCCCCCAGGTCTTCGGTTCCCACAGGCCGAGCCGCTTCGCGTTCTCCTCGAGCGCCGCCAGCGCCCGCTGCTTCTGGTCGTCGGTGAGGTTCTCTGCATACTGCAGTTGCCATTCGCCGTCGCGGAACAGGTAGTACTGGGTGCCGCAGGTGGGCATGAGGTGCAGGCGGCCCAGATGTGGTGCTGCGGATGCCGGCAGCTGGTCGACCAGTTGCGCCTTGAACTGGGAGAACTGGCCCCCGGAAATCACGCACACTTCGACCTGGTCGACGAGGTCGACGAGCAGGCTGGCCATCCTGGGGTCGATGGCGGTTTTGGACGCCGCGAGCGTGTCATCCAGATCGAAGGCAACGAGTCGCACGTCGGTCATGAAGTCCAGTCCTTGCTGTCGGGTGAGGGAATCAAAACCACAAACCTACCCGATAGCTACTGTTCGACGAGTCGGCGGCCCTCGAACGCGCGCCCGAGGGTGACCTCGTCGGCGTACTCGAGGTCTCCCCCGACGGGCAGGCCGGATGCCAGCCGCGTCACCCGCAGGTTCGGTTGCACGAGCAAGCGGGTGAGGTACGTGGCCGTCGCCTCGCCCTCGAGGTTCGGGTCGGTGGCGATGATGACCTCGGTCACCGTTCCGTCGGCCAGGCGCTGCACCAGCTTGCGGATGTTGAGGTCGTCGGGCCCGATGCCGTCGATCGGGCTGATGGCGCCGCCGAGCACGTGGTAGAGGCCGCGGAATTCCCGCGTGCGCTCGATGGCCTGCACATCCTTCGCCTCCTCGACGACACAGATTGTGGCTGCCGAACGGCGGGGGTCACGGCAGATGATGCAGGTCTGCTGTTCGGTCACGTTCCCGCAGATCTCGCAGAACCGCACCTTCTCCTTCACCTCGAGCAGCACCTCGGCCAGCCGGGTGACGTCGAACGACTCGGATTGCAGGATATGGAACGCAATGCGCTGCGCCGACTTGGGCCCGATGCCGGGCAGGCGGCCGAGTTCGTCGATGAGCTCCTGCACGATTCCCTCGTACACGGCCTAGTCGCCCTTCGGCTGTGGAGCGACGCGGGGAGCGATCTTCTGCTCCTCGATGAAGCTCGCACCCAAAATCTCACGAACGACGGACTCGCCGTAACGCTGGTTGCCCGGATCGGCCGCTTTGGCGCGGGGGGCTCGTGCGCCGGTCGGAGCACTGGTTGCCGCGACCTTCGGTTCGCTCGCGGCACGCTCCCGGGTCGGCTTTTCCGCGGTCGCTCGCGGCTCCGCGGCTCCGCGCGGCTGCGCCTTGGCCGGAACCGGCTCGGTGCCCGACGACGCCGGGATCGGCGCGACTGCCCAGCCCGCGGCATCCTTCGCGGGTGCGGCGGGCAGGTCGGGTTCGGCTGGTACGGCTGCGGCCTCGACTACCGGCTCCGGTTCGACGTCGGGCTCGGTCGGCTCCGGCGGCTCCTCGATCACAACGGTCGCCGACGCTGGCACCGCAGCGGGCGCCACCGCGGGCGCGGTAGCAGAAACTGAAGCTGATGCCGGAGCAGGCACTGAAGCCGGCGCCGGAGTTGGCACTGGCGCAGACGCGACCGGCGACACCGCCGCAGGCGCAACGGGCACCGACGCGGGTGCGACAGCGGGTTCCGCGGCGGGAGTTGCTGCCGTGACCTCCACCTTCGCGATGAACTTCACCCGCAGGCCGAGCACATGCAGGATGGCGCGGCGCAGCAGCTCGCTCACGCTCTCGCCCCCGGGCATGGGCTGCTTGAAGTTGGCGACATCCGTCTCGCTCGGGAAGGTCAGGGTCAGGATGTCGTCACGCAGCGCTCGCGCCTGCGACGTGAAGACGACCATCCAGGCGCTCCGCTTCTCCTTTTGCACGACGTCGAGGATCTCCGGCCACGAGTCACGCACCTGCTGCAGGGTGACCGGCGCGCTGGAGCCAGGCGATTCCGCGACGGGAGGGTTCTGCTCCGGGACTTTCTCGACCACCGGCGTGCGCGGCGCCGCCGCCGCAACCACGGGCGCGGGCGTGGGCCCATCCACCCCGATGCGTCGCTCGAGCCGCTCGACTCGGGCGAGCGCACCGCGATCCGTCTCATCCGAAGCGGGCACGAGCACCCGGGCCACCATGAGCTCCAGGTGCAGGCGCGGCGACGTCGCGCCGGTCATCTCGGTCAGGGCCGTGTTCACGACATCCGCCGCGCGCGACAGCTCGGCGGTGCCGAACTTGTGCGCCTGGCTGCCCATGCGCTCGAGCTCGTCCTGCGGGATTCCGCGAAGAACGGCGGCAGCACCATCCATCGTGGCGGCAACAATGATGAGGTCGCGCAGTCGCTCGAGCAGGTCTTCGACGAACCGGCGGGGGTCCTGGCCGGTCTGGATCACCCGGTCGACAGAGGTGAACGCCGCGGCTGCATCCCGGGCGCCGATCGCGTCGATGACCTCGTCGAGCAGGGCGCCGTGCGTGTAGCCAAGCAGGGCCACGGCCCGCTCGTACTCGATGTTGGTGCCCTCGGAGCCCGCCATCAACTGGTCGAGCAACGACAGCGTGTCGCGCACCGAACCGCCGCCCGCGCGCACGACGAGTGGAAGAACGCCCGGCGCGACCGTGATGCCCTCGGCCTCGCAGAGCGTCTGCACGTACTCGAGCATCTGCGCGGGCGGAACCAGCCGGAAGGGATAGTGGTGCGTGCGGGAACGGATCGTGCCGATCACTTTTTCAGGCTCGGTCGTTGCAAAGATGAACTTCACGTGCTCCGGCGGCTCTTCGACGATCTTGAGGAGGGCGTTGAAGCCCTGCGGCGTCACCATGTGCGCCTCGTCGAGAATGAAGATCTTGTAGCGGTCGCGGGCGGGCGCAAAGACGGCGCGCTCGCGCAGGTCGCGTGCGTCATCCACCCCGTTGTGCGACGCGGCATCGATCTCGACGACATCGAGCGAGCCGCTGCCGTCGCGAGCGAGCTCGATGCAGGAGGCGCACTTGCCGCACGGGGTGTCGGTGGGGCCTTCCGCGCAGTTGAGGCAGCGGGCGAGGATGCGGGCGGAGGTGGTCTTGCCACAGCCGCGGGGTCCGCTGAACAGATAGGCGTGATTCACGCGATCCGTGCGCAGCGCGGTACGCAGCGGATCGGTCACCTGTGACTGGCCGATGAGTTCGGCGAAAGTCTCCGGACGATACCGGCGATACAGGGCTGCGACCACGTCGTCAAGGATACTGCCCGCCGCCCACACCCGTCCGGCGGCGGCCATCACTGTGGAGCGCCAAGCGTGTGATCGACCGGATGTGGCGAAAAGTTAACCGCAAAGGATAGTTCGGGGGTAGCATTCTCGCGAAGCGCGCTCGTTAACCACATTTCAGGCGCGCTCATTACCCGGGGCAGAATTTCGGCGCTGTGCCGATTCGCCCCGTTTTGATCAGGGGGACACTATGAGCACGGCTCAAATCGATACGTCACGTCGCACGAAGAAGAAAATCCTCGCGATTCTCGCGGGCGGGCTGGTTCTCGGCATCGGTGCCGCGGTAACGCTCGCGACCTGGAACGACTCCGAGTTTGCGACCGGCACATTCAGCGCCGGAAGCTTCAACCTGCAGGGCAGCACCGACGGAACCACCTTCGCCGACCACGCAAGCTCTGGCAGCGCGGCCGCCGCCACCTTCTCGACCGGTTTCAGCGACATGAGCCCGAACGACGTGGTGGCTGCGCCGTACGTGCTGCGCCTGGATGGCACGGCTACGAGCGGAGCGACCGCGCTCGTAACGAGCGCTGATGGCACCGGCAGCGGCGTGACCGACTTCACCTACGGCATCGTTCAGGTCGCAAGCGTCGCGGAATGCACGCCCACCGCCACCGGTACGGCAACCATCGTGCCGGCCGGCACAGCCCTGACCGACACCACCGGCGCAGCATCCTTCACCCTTGCCAACGGCACAGCTGGGGCGCCGGGCGCATCGGTTTACCTGTGCATCCAGGTGGCGGCGGATGCTGGACTCGTCCAGGGCACGACGGCGACGGGTACCTGGGGAATCACGGCGACCTCGCTGTAGTCGTCCGCGGCTGACCGACTGTCGCTTCATGTTCCAGCGGACTCGGAGGGCACGGCGCGGGGCTTCCATACGCCTCCGCGCCGTGCTCGCTGCGGGTCTCGCGCTCGGCGTCGGTGCCGCGTTCACCCTGGCCTCATGGACGGATTCGGAAGTGGCCACCAGTTCCTTTGGCGCTGGCATCTTCGCGACGCAGTCGAGTTCTGATGGCACCAGCTTCGCGACCAACTCCGGCTCGCCCGGCGCGAGTCTTGCGTTCGGTGCCACCGCCCTCGGTCCGCTCGTTTCCACGTACGCGTTCCTCGACATCCGGACTACCGCGGCGACGACGATCGACGGAGTAGTCCGGCTGACCAGCACGACCACGTCGGGGCCACTGGCACCGTCGCTGGAGTACCGCGCCATCCGAATACCAACGACGACGACCTGCGAGCCCGCGGCCTTCTCCGGGTCGCCGACCTACGTGGCGGGGGATGCGAGCACGTACGTCGCGGCGAGCACGACACCCGCGGGCATCGTCGCCTCGCCGATCGCCTCGGCCGGCGGCAGCCTGCGTTTCTGTTTCGACGTGCGGGTGGCGGCGGATGCGGACAGTTCCCTGCAGGGCACGGACGGAACCGTGACCTGGCAATTCACCACGACAGCGACCTAGGACGATGATGACCGACCCGACCAGGGCCCGACGCGGGATGCCCGCGAGACTCGGCAGCGCGCTGCTCACGCTGGCGGCCATCGGGGGCGCGATCTGTCTCGTACTTGTTCTCCTCGCGGTGGTGTTCCACATCACGATCGTGCTGTTCAAGACCGGCTCGATGTCGCCGACGATCCCGCAGGGGTCCCTGGCTCTCGTACGAGAGATTCCAGCGGATGAGGTGAAGGTCGGTGAGGTCGTGACCGTCTCGCGACCCGGCGAGTTGCCGATCTCGCACCGCGTGACATCCGTTCGGCCGGACGGCACGGGAAGCGCGCGCATCATTACCCTCCGGGGCGATGCCAACCCCGTGGATGATCCCCTGCCGTACACCGTGCAGAGCGTGCGGCTGGTCGTGTGGTCAGCGCCCGGACTCGCCTACGTCGTCGTGTGGTTCAGCAACCCGATCGTTCTCGGGATAGTCGCGCTCGGGGTCGGGGCCCTCGTGACCTGGGCGTTCTGGCCAGCGGCTGGTGATTCGCGTCCGCGCAGGGGCCGCCGATCCATCAAGCGCTACCCCACGACCGTCGTTCTGCTGCTACTGGCCGGAGCTGCTTCATCGTGGATGGTCGTTCCCCAGAGCGCACGGGCGGCCCAGGTCGAACAGGTCACCCAGGGCAGCGTGATCAGGCTCGTGTCGATCGGGGACGCCCTCGAAATGGCCGACCTCACGCCCGGCATCCCGACGCTCTGGCAGGTGGGCGTGAGTGCAAATGCCCCGGAGCCGGGCACGATCACACTCAGCCTGGCGGCCGGGGGGCCTCTCGCCGAGTCGCCCGCTGGATTGACCGTCGGTGCCGAGGGGTGCGATGTGCGCTGGGTGGGCAACACCTGCGCGAGCGGCCAGCGCACGCTCATCGCACCGCAACCGGCCGTTGCACTCGGCGGAGCTGCCCAGGCACTCGGGACCATCACCACCGCTGACCAGCGCTGGATCCTCGTCTCGGCGCTCGTGCCGGACGCAGCATCGGTGCGAGCCGGCACGGCGGAAGTGCGCATCACCGCCACCGGGATGGGCGACAGCCAGAGTGCGGGGTCGGGCAATAGCCATGGCGGCAGCGGGAGCGGCGACGGCAGCAGCGGCAACTGGAGCGGCAGCAGCGACGGGTTCCTCGCGGCCACGGGTACCAACCTGGCACGCCCGCTCCTGTTCGCGCTCGGGAGCCTTCTTGCCGGTCTCGGATTCGCGGGTGCGGCATCCATCGCCAGGCGCCGCGGTGCACCTGAGGAACCGGCATGAGACATCGACGAACGGTCGGACTCTCGCTGGCGGCGGCACTCTGCGCCGGACTGGTGGCCGTGACGAGCGCCGCGTCGACGGATGCGAGTTGGACGACCGCGGAGACGGGCACCGGGTCGTTCACGGCGGGAGTCGTGGGCCCTCCCCGCACGCTCACCTGCACACAGTCCGCACAGTCGGGTCCGGTCTTCGACTGGGTGGAACCAGCGGCCGGCGGGCTGCCGGTGAGCAGCTACCACTGGGCTCTGACGGATAACACGAGCGCCGTCGTTGCCAGAGGGGATGTCACCTCGCCGACAGCGACCCCCGCGCCAGATGGCACCCTCGCGACCGGCACCTACACCTTCAGTGTGGTTTCGACGGGTCCCGGTGGCTGGACGTCCGTGCCCGGTCCGACCGGCACCTACACGGTCGCGATCGGCCCGGCCTTTACCTGCACTGTTCCGTAGCGAGCGGGGAGCGGGCGAGCGCCGCCGACACACCAACGAATTCGACTCAAAATGTAACCGAGGGAAATTCAATCCGGTAATACCATGTGGCAACCGCGCGCGCTTACCCCGTTTTCTGCGCGGGCCATTATCGAGGTCGTCTTCGGCGCTCTTGCTGGGTCGCCTCGCCTTACCCGAGGGACAATTATGAGCGCCACAAAACTTAACTCGACTCGTCGCACCAAGAGGAAAGTCCTCGCGATTCTCGCAGGTGGTCTGGTACTGGGGATCGGTGCCGCAGTAACACTCGCGACCTGGAACGACTCGGAATTTGCGACAGGTACATTCACCGCCGGCAGCTTCAATCTCCAGGGAAGCGTCGACGGCACCACGTTCTCCGACCATCCGAGCGCGGGCAGCGCGGCTGCTGTCACCTTCTCGACGGGCTTCAACAGCATGAGCCCGAATGATGTGGTGGCTGCCCCGTTCGTGCTCCGACTGGATGCGACGACCACCAACAACGCGACCGCCCTGGTGACGAGTGCGGCCGGCACCGGAGCAGGCGCCGCCAACTTCACCTACGGCATCATCCAGGTGGCGAGCGTCGCGGGATGCACGCCTGCCGCGACCGGCACGGCCACGCTCGTGCCCGCGGGAACGGCACTGACGGCATCCACCGGCGCAACGGCGTTCGCCCTGGCGCGCGGCACGGCTGGTGGCCCGGGCGCGTCCGTGTTCCTGTGCATCCAGGTGAAAGCAGGCGCGGGGCTGGTCCAGGGCAGCACTGCTACGGGCACGTGGGGTATTACTGCAACGTCCTTGTAGTCATCGACCGTACCGACTAGCGGACACATCATGTTCCGAGAGGTTCAGGGAGCACGGCGCGGGGCTTTAGTACGCCTCCGCGCCGTGCTCGCTGCCGGGCTCGCGCTCGGCGTGGGGGCGGTCTTCACCCTCGCCTCCTGGACGGATTCGGAAGGCGCCGGGAATTCCTTCACCGCAAGCACCTTCGCGACGGAGTCGAGCGCGGACGGCACAACCTTCGCGCCGAATCCCAGCTCACCCGGTGCCACCCTGGCATTCGCAGCCACTGCAGTGGCTCCCCTCGTGTCCACCTACGCCTTTCTCGACATCCGGACCACGTCGGCAACGACGGTGGGCGGAACCGTCCGGCTGACCAGTGCAACCGCGTCTGGAACGCTGGCGCCCTCGCTCGAATACCGCGCCATCCGCATCGCAACCACGACGGTCTGCGCACTCGCTGCATTTTCCGGATCGCCGGTCTACGTGGCCGGGAGCGCGAGCAGCTACATCGCTGTGGCCACCGTCCCCGGAACCATAGTCGCTTCGCCGGTCACCGCGGCCGGTGGCGCCTTGCGCTTCTGTTTCGACGTTCGCGTGGTGTCTGGCGCGGCCAATTCCCTGCAGGGCACCAACGCAACCGCGACCTGGCAGTTCACGACGATCTCAAATTAGGACGATGATGGCCAACTCTACGAAGGCGCGACGCGGGATGCCCGCGAGAATCGGCAGCATTCTGCTGACCCTCGCGGCGGCTGGCGGTGCGATCTGCATCGTTTTGGTCATCCTCGCGGTGGTGTTCCACATCTCGCTCGTCATGTTCAAGACCGGCTCGATGTCGCCGACAATCCCCCAGGGCTCCGTCGCGCTCGTGCGTCAGGTGCCGGCGAGCGAGGTGAAGGTGGGTGAGGTCGTAACGGTCTCGCGAACCGGCCAGCTGCCGATCTCGCATCGTGTGACATCCGTCAAACCCGGCGACACGGCTGGCACGCGCATTCTGACGCTCCGCGGTGACGCCAATCCCACGGATGACCCGGTGCCGTACACGGTGCACAGTGCGAGTGTGGTCTTCTGGTCCGCGCCAGGGGTCGCCTATTTCATCGTGTGGTTGAGCAATCCGCTTGTAGCGGGCGCGATCGCGTTGGGCGTCTCAGCGCTCGTGACCTGGGCGTTCTGGCCATCTGGAGGAGGTCCGCGCACACCTCGCAAGCGGAGCCGTGTTGCGGACCATGCTTCGACGATCATTGTCGTGCTCATCGCCTCCGGACTGGCAGCAGGGTGGGTGGCACTTCCCGCGCAGAGCGCCTGGGCCGAGCCCACGGAACAGATCATTCAGGGCGAAGTCATCCGGCTCGTGTCTATCGGGGACACCGTCGGCATGGCTCAGCTGACCCCCGGCATTCCGGCGCTCTGGCAGGTCGGCGTGAGCGCGCAGGCGTCCGCACCGGGAACGATCACACTCACTCTTCTGGCGGACGGGCCTCTCGCCGAATCGCCCATTGGCCTGACCCTGGGCGTCGAGTCGTGCGACGTTCGCTGGGTTGGGTCCACCTGCTCGAGCGGTCAGCGGACACTCCTGTCGCCGCAGCCGGCGGCTGGGCTCGGCGGAGTCGCGCATCCTCTCGGAACCATGGCAACAGCCGACCAGCGCTGGATTCTCGTTTCGGCATCCGTGCCCAATGCCGCTTCAACGCGGGCTGGAACGTCGGACGTGCGGATCACCGCTACCGGCATGGGCGACAGCCAGACTTCGGGGCCTCCCGGTGGCGGTTCGGGTGTACTGGGGTTCACCGGTACCGACCCGATGGCGCCCCTCCTGTTCGCGCTCGCGAGTCTTCTTGTCGGGCTCGGGTTCTCCGGTGTCGCATCCGTCATCGCGCGTCGTCGGCGGGATGACCCCGCATGAGGCGCCGCCAAAGAGTTGGGCTGTCACTGGCAGCGGTACTCGTAGCAGCACTGGCCGGGGGAACAACCGCGGCCTGGACGGATGCGAGCTGGACGAAAGCGGAGACGGGCACCGGGTCGTTCACCGCGGGCATCGTGAACCCCCCTCGAACGCTCACCTGCTCACAAGGCCTGTTTTCGAGCCCGACGTTCAGCTGGGTTGCGCCCGTCGCCGGAGGCCTGACGGTGAGCGGCTACCGGTGGTCGCTGATCAGCGGCACCGGCACTGTCGTTGCGAGCGGCAGCACGACGTTGCTGACGGCGAGCCCCTCCCCGGGCGGTCTGCTCACCACGGGCACGTTCAAGTTCAGCGTCGTCGCGACCGGCCCAGGCGGCTGGACATCCGTTCCCGGGCCCACGGGCACCTACAACATCACGGCGGGGCTCCTCACGAACTGTTCGGTTCCCTGACGCGTCCTGCGCCGATGCGCGAACACCGTCATGCACACCGTCATATAAATGGAAGTGACCCCTCGCGCACCCGCCAGAGCCCGGTTACCCTTGCTGCGTTTCCGCCCTGGGGGAGTTGGCCTGGATGGCGCCACGCGAGGAGCCACCCAACAGTTTAGCCGACGGAAATCATCCTTCGGAATGAGGCAATCCGCGCCGGGGGTTTCTACGGTAAAGAGATGAGACTTCACATCCCCTGGATCACCGCGGCGCTGGTCGTCTCGGTGCTCGTTGGCACCGCGTACGTTCTCGCGCAGCAGGAGGCACGCCTGTCAGCCAACGACGAGCCCGGGCGGCTGGCAAGCCAGGTGGCCAGCGAGCTCCGCACCGGCTCAACCAAGACGGTGGACGGCCTTCAGCCGGTCCAGCTGAAAGACAGTTTCGCGACCTGGGTCGTTGTGGTCGGCCCGGCCGGCTCCGTCGGCTCCGGCTATGAGAATGGCGCGCTCGCGTCGCTCCCCAAGGGGGTGCTGGATACCGCACGCCGCACGGGCGAGGACAACGTGACCTGGCGGTCGGCATCCGGCCAGCGGTTCGCGACGGTGTCCATCGCGGCGGGGGACTCCGTAGTCACCGCGGGCCAGTCGCTCGTTCCGACGGAACGACGCATCGACGCGTTCACTGCCCTTGCGGCGTTCGGCTGGCTCGCCGCCATGGTTCTGCTGGCGACCGGATGGCTGACGACGCAGCTGGGGCGCCGCAGGGCGCAAGCCTAGCTTTCGCAGTCAGAGCAGTGCTGCGGTCTGCCGCGCGATCTCCAGCTCCTCATTGGTTGGAACCACCAACACCGCGACAGGAGATCCTTCGGGCGAGATGAACCGCGGGCGCTTCGAGGGCACCTCATTGCGATCGGGGTCGACGGAGATACCGAGAAACTCGAGCCCGGCGAGCGTGCGCCGTCGCAGCAGGGAATTGTTTTCGCCAACGCCTGCCGTGAATACCACCGCATCCAGGCCGCCGAGGTGCACGAGGTACGCGCCCAGGTACCGGCGGATGCGGTGCCGATACACACCGAGCGCGGCCTCGGCCGCGGCATCCCCGTTCGATGCGCGCTCCTGCACGTCGCGCATGTCACCGCTGCCGGTGAGCCCGAGCAGTCCGCTCTCGCGGTTGAGCATGGCGTCGAGGTCGTCGAAGTCGAGCCCGGCCTGGCGGTGCAGGTGGATGAGGACAGCCGCGTCGATATCGCCGGAACGGGTGCCCATGACCAGACCCTCAAGCGGCGTCATGCCCATGCTCGTCTCGACTGAGACTCCCCCGTCGATCGCCGCTACGGATGCCCCGTTGCCGAGGTGAAGCACGATGATCTTGAGCTGCTCGAGCGGCCGGCCGAGCAGGATCGCGGCCTGCTCGGAGACGAACTTGTGGCTCGTGCCGTGAAAGCCGTAGCGCCGCACGCGGTGCTTCGCGGCGACGGCGGTGTCGATGGCGTAGGTGTACGCGTCGGGCGGCAGGGTCTGGTGAAAAGCGGTGTCGAACACGGCCACGTGCGGCACGTTCGGCAGCGCCTCGCGTGCTGCCCGGATGCCGAGCAGGTTCGCCGGGTTGTGCAGCGGCGCGAGGCTGGAGAGCTCGTCGACCTGTTGCTCGACCCGATCCGTGATGAGGGTCGCGGCGGTGAAGTCCGAGCCGCCGTGCACGACCCGGTGCCCGACGGCGTCGATCGAATGCTCGGAACCGAGATCGGCGAGCACCCGCCGCATCCCGGCCGCGTGGTCGGCGACGTCGGATCCCTTCTCGCCGATGCGCTCGACGAGTCCGCTCACGACCGCCTGCTCGGTCTCGAGATCCACCAGCTGGTACTTGATCGAGGATGAGCCGCTGTTGACGACAAAGACGGAGGTCACGATGCGGCCGCCTGGATCGCGGTGATCGCCACAGTGTTCACAATGTCGCGAACCAGCGCTCCCCGGGAGAGGTCGTTGATCGGCTTGTTGAGGCCCTGCAGGACAGGACCGATGGCAAGTGCCCCGGAGCTTCGCTGCACCGCCTTATAGGTGTTGTTGCCGGTGTTCAGGTCGGGAAAGATGAACACGGTGGCGCGGCCGGCCACCGCAGAATCGGGCATCTTCGCGGCGGCGACCGTGGCATCCGCTGCCGCGTCGTACTGGATGGGCCCCTCCACGAGCAGCTCGGGGGCACGGGAGCGTACGAGAGCCGTCGCGGTGCGCACCTTGTCCACATCCGCGCCGCTTCCCGACTCGCCGGTCGAGTAGCTGAGCATGGCGACGCGCGGCTCGATCCCGAACTGCGTAGCCGTGCGGGAGGCGGAGATCGCGATATCCGCCAACTGCTCCGCGGTCGGGTCGGGGACGACCGCACAGTCGCCGTAGACAAGGACGCGGTCGGCGAGAGCCATGAGGAACACGCTCGAGACGACCGACACGTCCGGCTTCGTCTTGATGATCTCGAACGCGGGGCGGATCGTGTTCGCCGTCGTGTGCTGGGCGCCGGAGACCATGCCGTCGGCGAGGCCGAGGTGCACCATCATCGTGCCGAAGTAGGAACCGTCGGTGACCGTGTCGCTGGCCTGTCCGAGGGTGATCCCCTTGGCGGCGCGAACCCGGGCGTACTCCTCCGCGAACCGCTGGCGCAGCTCCGGATCGAAGGTGCTGATGACGGATGCCTCGCTCAGGTCGAGGCCGAGTTCGGTCGCCCGGGCACGCACCGTTGCCTCCTCACCCAGGATGGTCAGGCGTGCCACTTTGCGCTGGAGGAGACTGTGTGCGGCGCGGAGAATCCGGTCATCCCCGCCCTCGGGCAACACGATGTGCTTCGAGTGCTCACGCGCTCGCTCGAGCAGCTGGTACTCGAACATCAGCGGCGTCACGACGCTGGACGGGTTCACCTCCAGCCGGCGCAGCAGGTCGTCGGCATCCACGTGTTCGTCAAAGAGGGCTCGGGCTAGTTCGAGCTTGCGTGGGCTGTCCGCGGCGAGGCGCCCGCGAGTCTGGGTGATGCGCCTGGCCGTGTCGAACGTGCCGAGGTCGTTCGTGGCGATCGGCAGCGACGAGCGCAACCCGGAGATCAGTTTCTCAACGGCGGGGGCGAGTTCGAATCCCCCGTTGAGGATGAGTCCGGACAGCGACGGGAAGGTCTCGGAGGCGTGCGCCAGCAGGGTCCCAACGAGCACGTCGGAGCGATCGCCCGGCACGACGACGACCGCTCCCTCGATCAGCCGAGGCAGCACATTCTCCATCGACATCGCTGCCACGACGACCCCGAGGGCCTCGCGGTCGAGCAGCGACTCGTCGCCGGAGAGCAGCCGCGAGTCGGTCGCCTCGAGGAGGGCGGCCACCGACGGCGCGACGAGAAACGGGTTCTCCGGGATCGACCACACCGGAACGGCCTGCGACGCGTTCTCGAAGGATGACGTGACGCTGGCAGCGATCTGCTCCAATTGCGACGGATCCGCGCGGTTGACCACAACCGCAAGCAGTCCCGCATGCTCGTGCCGCAGTTCCGCCGTGGTCAGCTCCGCGACCTGGCGCAGGTCATCCGGGGTTCGTGCTCCCTCGCCGGCGGTGCGTCGGCCGCCGAGCACGAGCAGGACCGGTGCGCCGAGGTTGGCCGCGATTCGCGCGTTGTACGACAACTCTGTGGGGCTGCCGACATCCGTGAAGTCCGAACCGAGGATCACCACGGCGTCGCAAGCCTGCTCCACGGCAGCGAACCGGGCGACGATGTCGGTCAGTGCGGCATCCGGATCGCTGTGCACCCGGTCGTAGGTGACACCGATGCACTCCTCATAGGAGAGATCGGCGGTTGCGTGCAGGAGCAGCAGTTCGAGAACGTAGTCGCGCTCGGTGGTTGAGCGTGCGATCGGCCGGAACACACCCACGCGTTTCACCCCGCGTGCCAGGGTTTCGAGAACTCCCAGGGCGATCGTCGACTTGCCGGTGTTTCCCTCAGCGGATGTGATGTAAATACGTGTCGGCACGATCCCAGCCTAGGCAGGCTGGAGGACCGGAGCCGTTATCTACCGGTAGGATTCTCTATGGTTCGGAAGGCTCCATCCCGAGCCCGCCAGGAGAATTCGCCTAGTGGCCTATGGCGCACGCTTGGAAAGCGTGTTGGGTGCAAGCCCTCGGGGGTTCGAATCCCCCATTCTCCGCCGAACGCGATGACCGAACATCGCGCCGTTCGAAGCCGGAGACAGCTATGGTGAACGCGACAGTCGCCGAGTGCTCCGTGCTCATCCGACCGAAGCGTTCACTGCTCCGCACCGCCGTACTGACCTTCTGGATCACGTCGGTTCCGGTCTTCGGCGTCCTGTACTGGTTCGGTGCGCTCCAGGGAACGTGGCGGACCGTCATCGTGATCCACGTCGTCGTCGCGGCCGTCAGTGCGCTCTTGTACTGGCGCCAGCTCACCGTCTACTCCGGCGTAACTCCGCGGCACATCGAGGGTCGCGGAATTTTCAGCCCGCTCGAGTCGGTGCCGCTCACCCAGGTCGACTCGGTCGTGATGGTGCCGGTCTACGGCGGCAGCACGGCAGATACAGCACTGCAACTGGTCACCCTCGATGAGCGCGGCCGCTGTGTCTACCGGATGCGAGGCCAGTTCTGGCACACGGACGACCTCCGCCGGTTTGCCAAGGCCCTCGGCCGCGGGCTCATCGAGGAGCCGATCGCCATCAACGAGGAGGAGTTCTTCGAGCGCTACCCGGGCAGCGAGTACTGGTTCGAGAACAGCGCACTGATTCGCTGGGTCGGGATCATCGTTCTTACGCTCGTGGTCGGGCTCGCAGCGATCGGGTTGATGGCGCTGGTCGGCCTCCCCTCGGCCGGTTCCTAGCGCTCACGCCCTCGCGCGCAGCGCCGTTCTAGCGCTTCCTCAGCGTGCCGAAGATGCCGCGCAGCACCTCGCGCACGACCGTTTTGGTCGTCGTCGAGCCGAGGATCTCCTCCGCCACGGTCTTCTGTTTTCGCGCTGTGGGCCTGGTCGACGTCGTGCGCGTGGCCTCGGTGCGGGTGCGGGTGCGCTGAAGCTCGCGCTGGGTCTTCTCATAGTCGCGCTGGAGTTCCGCCTGCGCCCTCGCCTGGTCGACTGCCTGCTGTTTTGCCTGGTCGGCCGCCTGCTGCCTCGCCTGGTCGACTGCCCGCTGCTGTGCCACATCCGCGTCGGCGACCGCGTTCATGCGGCCCGCGAGAAGCTCGCGCGCCGAGACCGGGTCGACAACCGTTCCGTAGCTCGCCATCAGCGGGGATGCGCTCACGGTCGCCTGCACCTGGTCGACCGGCGTGGCGCCCATCGAGCCCTGCGGCGCCCGTAGGCGGGTCCAGGCGACCGGGGTCGGGGCACCGTTCTCGTTCATGACCGTGACGATCGCCTCGCCGGTCGCGAGGTTGGTGAGCACCTGCTGGAGGTCATAGCCCGAGGTCGGATAGGTGGACACCGTCGATTTCAGGGCCCTCGCGTCATCCGGAGTGTGGGCTCGGAGCTGGTGCTGCACCCGGCTGCCGATCTGGGCGAGAACGTCGGAAGGAACATCCTTCGGGGTCTGGGTGACAAAGACAATGCCAACGCCCTTCGACCGGATCAGGCGAATGGTCTGGGTAATCGACTCGACGAATTCCCTGGACGCGTTGCGGAACAACAGGTGCGCCTCATCGAAGAAGAACACGAGCTTCGGCTTGTCCAGGTCGCCGACCTCGGGCAAGTCGTTGAAGAGGTCGGCCAGTAGCCACATCAGGAAAGTCGAGAATAGCGCGGGGCGCGCCTGCACGCCGGGCAGTTCGAGCAGGCTGATGATTCCACGCCCGTCCGCGCCGACGGTGAGGAAGTGGTCGGTGTCGAACTCAGGTTCGCCGAAGAACACGTCCGCTCCCTGGTCGGCGAACGTGATCAACTCGCGCAGGATGACCCCGGCCGTCGCCTTGGACAGGCCGCCGAGCTCATCCAGCTCGCCCTTTCCGGAGTCACTGACGAGGTAGGTGAGAACGGCGCGCAGGTCGGAGAGGTCGACGAGGGCGAGGCCCGCCTGATCCGCGTAGTGAAAGACCAGGCCGAGGCTCGACTCCTGCGTCGAGTTCAGGCCGAGCACTTTGGACAGCAGCAGGGAGCCGAAGCCGGACACTGTTGCGCGAATCGGCACGCCCACGCCCTGGCCGCCGAGCGTGTAGTACTCGGCGGGGCTGGCGCGGGGGGACCAGTCCTGGCCGATGCCCCGCGTGCGGCTGAGGAGCTTCTCGCTGGCGGTGCCCGGGGTCGCGACCCCGCTGAGGTCGCCCTTCATGTCGGCGGCGAACACGGGCACGCCGGCGGCGGATAACTGCTCGGCGAGCAACTGCAGGGTGCGGGTCTTGCCCGTTCCCGTCGCGCCGGCGACGAGGCCGTGCCGGTTGAGCATGGCAATGGGGATGCGGATGGGCACGTCGGACAGCGCGGAGCCGTTGACGAGAGCGCCCATCTCGAGCGCGGCCCCGGAGAAGCCGTAGCCCGCGCGGATGGTTTCGACCTGGGCTGGGGTGAGCGGGGCGGGGGGTGGGGTGTTGGGGGTGGGGGTTGGGGTGGCGGGGGTTGTCGTGGCGGCGGGAGTTGTGGCGGGGGACGTGGCGGGAGTCGTGGCGGCGGGAGACGTCGCCGCCGCACGCTCGGATTCCGCCGCCGCCGTGGCAGCGGCGAGAGCGGCTTGCGCCTCTGCAAGAGCCTTCTTGGCGGCTTCGACCTGGGCTGCGGCATCCGTCATCCCGCCAGCCTAGTTCGCGGGTCGCGAGCCCTGCGCGGATTCCAGACCCCGTTCACGCCCTCTCCTTCGGGTGGTCTTGTCCTTCACAGCCCCTGTGGAGAAGATGTTTATACGTATTGGACGCAAACACTTTCGAATGTGTGTTCGAAGTGAGAAAATAGTTCTATGACTTCTTCGGCCCCAACCCTCACCCCGCTTGTCGGGGTGGACCGGGTGCTGACTGCTGCCCGGGAGGTGCCGGCGGATCCGCAGGGCCGGCGGGTGCTGGATGATGCGGCACTGTTGGCGGACCAGGACAAGTGGGCCGAGATTTCCCGGATCGCCAGCTCCCACCTGGCGGTGGATGCCGGGGAGATCGCCCGCCGCTCCGACCGGGCGCTGGGTAGCGGAGGGTTGGCGCAGCGGTCCGGGTTCCGCAGCCCGGAGGAGCTGGTGAAAGTAAGCACCGGACTCACCAAGCAGGAAGCGGTCGCGGTGGTGCGGGTGGGGCGGGTGGTTGAGCAGAACGCTTCCGGTGGGGTGTTGGACCCGCTCACTGGTGAGCTGGCCGCACCACGTGAGCCGTGGCTTGCCGCCGCCGGTGCTGCTCTGGTCGCCGGAACCCTGTCCAGCAGCCAGCTGTCGGCGATCCGCACCGGTCTTGGCCAACCAACCAGCAACGTCCCCATCCAGGCCCTCACCACCGCGGTGGTGAACCTGGTCACCGAAATCACCACCACCAGCGGGATGACCGGCGTGGTCGGGGTGGCTGGGGTGGGGTGGGATGTGGACCGGGTGTTGCTGCGGGCCAGGGAACTGCGCGACGCAATAGATGAAACCGGTATCGCCGACCGGGAACAGGAACGATACGAATCCCGCAGCCTGCGACTGTTCACCCGCCCCAACGGCACCAGGCGAGTGGTCTGGGACCTCGACGACGAAACCGGTGCCCTTGTCGAGGACCTCCACGACCGGCTCACCAGCCCCAAACGCGGCGGGATCCGATTCGTTGACCCCACCCTGGCAGCACAAGCAGAAACCATCCGCACCGACCAGCGCAGCGTGGAACAACTCGCCTCCGACGGCTTCGCCCACCTCCTCACAACCGGGGCCAACACCAACACCAACCACCTCCTCGGCACCGGAGCACCCCAAATCCGCATCCTCATCAACGCCAACCACCTCCACCCCACCAACCCAGACCACACGCAGCACACACCCGGGCAACCCGGCCAGGACTCAACGGTTGAGGGCGGTCACGGGTTCACTGAGGGCCAGACCCCAGCCGGGCAGGACATGCACGGGCAAGATGCACCCGGACAGGGTTCACCCGGGGTCGGTCACGGGTTCATTGAGGGACAACCCTCACCGATCTCGCTGCGCACCATCGAACGGCTCGCCTGCACCGGAGAAATGATCATCGCCAGCCTGGACCCCGATGGCCAACCACTGGACCTCGGCCGCGACGCACGCCTCTTCACCCCCAAACAACGCACCGCCCTCGCCATCCGCGACGGCGGATGCCGCTGGAGCGGATGCGACCGACCCCCCACCTGGACCGAAGCCCACCACCTCAAACACTGGCAACGCGACCACGGCAACACCAACATCGCCGACGGAATACTGCTCTGCAAATACCACCACCTCCTCCTCCACCGAGACGGCTGGGAACTCACCCACAACAAAACCACCTACCACCTCATCCCACCCAAAAACATCGACCCACAACAAACACCCATCCCCCTCGAATCCAAAAGCCCCGCCTGGAAAGAATTCATCACCACAAACCCAGACGGATAACCGGCGACCCACCCGGGATCAGCACCAGATCGACCATCGGTACGTCCCGCAATCCGCACCGACCCAGCGGTCGGCACCAGCCCGCAGCGCGCAGGAGCCAGGCTCACAACTTGCGCGTGCGCGAGCGATTCCCGATCGGCATGCCGCACCCGCGCTGCTGTCGCGGTTGCCCTTCGCATGGGCGTTCGCGCTGCGACCTATCTGCCGTATGGCGTTCGCGGTTTGCCGTCTGCCGTCTGCCGTCTGCCGTCTGCTATTGGCTTCTGGGTACTGGCTACTGGCTACTGGCTACTGGCTACTGGCTAAGACGATCCCAGACGGGGCAGGAGCGAACTCACAGAGCGGCACCGCCCGATCCCTCGCGGAGGCGAGCAGCGACTCGAGGGCGGCACGGCGTTCGGCGAGTAGGTCCATGCGGTTCGTCATTTCGTCGATCGCCGAGCGGTAGGTGTCCAGGGAAGCGGGACAATCGTCCCCCTGCTCATTGCCAGACACTATGCAGTCCAGGAACGGACGCGTCTGGTCCGCCTTGATGCCCACCCGACCGAGCTCGTGAATCTCGCGGATCAGCCGCAGTTGGTAGTCGTCGTAGTCCCGGTATCCATTCCCCAGCCGCCGAGCGGACACGAGGCCGAGCGACTCGTAATAGCGCACCGCCTTCACGGAGACACCGGCCTTCGCCGCAACCTCACCAATGCGCATGCCGCCGCCCTCCGCCGCTGTCCACAACCGTCGCCTGACTAGCGATAGTAGCCCCGCCACCCCGGCCAGGTCGGGCGCTTGACCTTGCCCCACAGGTCAGGGTTTACGGTCACAGGAAACGCAACAAACAGGTAGCACCAGCACCAAACCAAAACGCCAACACCCACCCAACACCCAGGAGCCTCATGCCACACACCACGACCCTCACGGACACAACCGATGCCGCCTTCGCTGACGACGTACTCTCGGCCGACCGCACCGTTCTTGTCGAATTCTGGGCCGAGTGGTGCCCACCGTGCCGAGCGCTGCGGCCGATCCTTGAGCAGATCGCCACCGAACATCCGGACACCCTGCGCGTGATCACGATCAACGCTGACGACAACGAGGAGACCTCGCTGCGCTACCAAGCGCTCGCACTGCCGACGATGAAGATCTTCCGCGGTGGCGAAGTGGTCAAAACGATCATCGGAGCGAAACCGAAGGCCGCCCTCCTCGCTGAGCTCGCCCCCTGGCTGGCCTGAACTACCGGCCCACCGTTTCGACCGGTCGGAGCGCCCACTCGCGGACCAGGTCCTCACGCACCTCGACACCCGACCCGGGGCCAGTCGGCACATCGAGTTGACCGTCCCGCAGCACGAACGGCTCCGTGAGGTCCTCCGCGAAATAGCGACTTGACCCAGACGTATCGCCCGGCAGCGAGAAATTCGTCATCGCCGCGAGCGCGACGTTGGCCGCACGCCCGACACCGCTTTCGAGCATCCCGCCACACCAGACGGGGACGCCGCGCTGCGCACAGGCATCGTGGATGCGCACCGCCTCCAGGTACCCTCCCACCCGACCGGCCTTGATGTTCACAATGCTGGTCGCACCCCGCTCGATCGCATCGACCGCAACCGCGGTGTCAACGATCGACTCGTCCAGGCAGACCGGTGTCTCGATCGCGCGAGCCAGCGCGATGTGGGTGGCGATGTCCTCCTCAACGAAGGGCTGCTCGATGAGAAGCAGGTCGAACGGATCGAGGCGCCCCAGATGCTCGATGTCGTTCGCGGTGTAGGCCGTGTTGGCATCCACCTGGAGCAGGCCGCGAGTCACCGCACCGGTCGCACCGGTTTCCTCTCGAACCGGACCGAGCAGGTCGCGCACGGCAGCAACAGGTTCGAGATCCCAGCCGGGCTTGATCTTCAGCTTGATACGGCGGTAGCCCTCGGCGACGTAGCGGGCGACCTCCTCGAGCAGCGCATCGACCGTCGGTGCGATACCCACCGAGACACCACAGTCGACGCGCGATCGAACCGCACCGAAGTAGGCGGCGAAACTGGTGGCGGATGCTCGCAACTCGGCATCCAGCAGCGCGGTCTCCAGAGCGGCCTTGGCCATCCTGTGCCCAACGACGAAGCGCACAGTATTGGCAAAGCTCGCCGCGGTCACCGACGGGGCGGCCAGGATGGCCGGAATGAGGTAGTTGCGCAGCACCGCCTCCGCCCCGTCGACGTACTCGCTCGAGTAGACCGGATCCGCCATCGCCACGCACTCGCCCCAGCCGTCTCCGGCGTCCGTTCGCACCCGCAACAGCAGCACATCCCGAGCGGTCTGTGTGCCGAACGAGGTCTGGAATGGCCGCACCAGCGGCATGCCGACGCGATGCAGCTCGACGCTAAATACCTTCACGAGCGCGGCACCACCGGAAGGGGCGGGCGAACGCTAGGCGAGACGATCCTCAAGGCCCCAGCCCTGCCCGTAGCCGCCCTCGTCGATCGGCGCGGTCATCAGGTCGAGGAACGGTTTGGCGTCGAACGCCTCCGGTCCGAGAACACCCGTGCCGGTCCAGGTGCCGCGAGACATCAGTTCCATCGCAATGACCGGATTGAGGGCGGTCTGCCACACCACGCACTGCGCCTCGTACTCGGCCATCGTCCACTCGTTATCGCTTACGTGGTAGAGGTAGACCTCGCGCGGCCGGCCGTCGGTGCCGGTACCGGTGACCCAGAGTCCCGCGCAGGTCTTGCCGGTCATCCGAGGCCCGAGCGTTGCCGGGTCGGGCAGGCTGGCGGCGACGACATCGCGGGGCGCGACCATCACGGGGCCGTCAGCCGAACGCACCCGCACAGGCTCCGTTTGGTCCAGACCGAGCTGGTTGAGAGTTTTCAGGATGCCGATGAACTCGTCACCGAGCCCGTACTTGAAGGTCACGCGCCTCGCGTCAACCCACCGCGGCATGAGCAGGACCTCCTCATGCTCGACGTTCACGCACTCCACGGGTCCGATTCCCTCGGGAAAGGTGAAGATCTCGGGCTCGCTGAAGGGCGCCGTCGTGTACCAGCCGCGATCCCTCTCCCAGATCACGGGCGGGTTGAGGCACTCCTCGATGGTCGTCCAGATGCTGAACGACGGTGCGAAGATTTCGTTTCCGGCCTCATCGCGAACAACGAGGTTCGCGCCATCCCGGGTCCCCAGTTCGTCGATCTCACTGAACAGGTGATCGGCGGCGTAGCGCGCGAACACGTCGGAGAGGCCCGGCTCCACGCCCATGCCCACCAGTGCGAGGCGGCCGGCCGTCTCCCAGTCGGGTGCCTGGGCGAACTGGTCGTCGCCGAGCTTGACGCCGGTCTCCTCGTGTGGATTGGTCGGATGCGGCTCCGACAGGCTCATCGCCATGTCGAGGTAGTCCGCACCCGCGGCCAGCGCGCCCGCGAAAATCGTCGGTACGAACTTGGGCTCGACGGCGTTCATCACGTGGGTGGCGCCGTGCTCGATCGCCACCGCCGTGACGCTGTCCGGGTCGGATGCGTCGATCGTCGCCGACAGGAACCGCCCATTCTGCGGGCCGTGCTTCGCCTCGATCCAGGCGACGGTTCTCTGCGCGCGGCCCAGGTCGTAGTCGCTCACCACGATGGTCTCGAAGAAGTCGCGGCGAGCGGCAATCTTGGCGATCGCATCCCCGACACCGCCAGCACCCACCAGGAGGATTCTCATAGGCCAACGCTATCGGCTCGCCCACGGTGGAGCCATGGCCAGGAGCTGGGCTACGGCACGCTCAGCGCGACAGGGGCGGCACCGTCTTCGGCCGCACGAGTATCCAGAGCGAGAGGATGCCGACCGCGGACGTGCAGACCATCGCCGTGCCCATCGGAATCGCGTTCACGATGCCGAACAGCCCGATGAGCGGCGACAGGATGCCGGCGAGGCCGAAGTTGACGGCGCCCAGCAGAGATGCGGCCGTGCCCGCTTCCTTGCCGTGGTTCGCGAGGGCGAGCACCTGGATGCAGGGAAAGCCGAACCCGCACGCACAGATGAAGAACCACAGGGGCACGAGGATGCCGAACAGCCCGAGATGAGCGGAGTCGAAGATGACGATCAGACTCGAGGTGACGAACAGCACCGCCGTGGAGAACGCGAGGATCCACTGCGGCCCGAAGTACTTGGCCAACCGGGAGCTCGTCTGTACGCCGATCACGATTCCGATCGAGTTGATCGCGAACAGCAGCCCGTAGCCCTGGGCGTTCAGCTGGTAGATCTGTTGGAACAGGAACGGCGACGAGGAGAGGTAGGCAAACAGGCCGGAGAATGTCATTCCACCGACGATTGCGACACCGATGAATCGCCGATCGCTGAACAGCGCGTGGTACCGCTGTCGCGTGGTGCTGTGGCCCATTTCCGCGCGTCGCGCCGGCGGCAGCGTCTCGACAATGAATAGCAGGGATGCCGCGAGCACGACGACCCCGTAACCGGCGAGCACGAGAAAGATCCCCCGCCACGGCATCAACAGCAGCAACTGGGAGCCGATCAGCGGAGCCAGCACCGGTGCGAGGCCGGAGACCAGGGCGAGCCGGGAGAGCATCCTGACCAGCGGGTATCCGCCGAACAGGTCGCGCACGGTCGCCTGCGCGACGACACCACCGGCGGCGGCGCCCGCGCCCTGCAACAGCCGGAAAAACACGAGCCACTCGTACCCGGGAGCGAGCGCGACGCCCAGGCTCGCGAGAACGTGCACCGAGGTGGCGACGATCAGCGGCAGCCGGCGACCGACCTTGTCGCTCCACGGACCGACGAAGAGCTGCCCGACCGCGAACCCGATGATGGTCGCGGACAGGGTGAGCTGCACGGCGGCAGCGGGAACGTTGAGGTCGGCCTCAACGTTGGGAAGCGCGGGCAGGTAGAGGTCGACCGTGAATGGGCCGAGCGCGGTGAGCGCCCCGAGGAGCAGTACGTAGACAAGCCTTTGGCGTCCGGAGAGCGAATCTCCGGGGTGAACAACAGTCGTCAAGAGATACGCCGACTGCCGATGACCTCGCTGTACCAGAGCGCGCTGTCCTTCAGGATGCGTTCCTGCGTCTCGTAATCGACGTACACGATGCCGAAGCGCTTCGTGTAGCCGTACGCCCACTCGAAGTTGTCCAGCAGCGACCAGACCTGGTAGCCGCGCAGGTCGACGCCCTGCGCCATTGCCCGGTGGGCGGCGACGAAGTGGCGGTGCAGGTAGTCGACACGCTTCGCGTCGTGCACGCGGCCGTCCTCGACCCGGTCGTCAAACGCCGCGCCGTTCTCGGTGATCATCAGCGGCTGGTTCGGGAACTGGTCCTTGAGCGACAGCAGCAGTTCTTCGAGTCCGTCGGGCGCGATGTTCCAGCCCATCTCGGTGTACGGGCCGGGCTGTTCGAGAAACTCGACGTTGTCGGCGCCGGGCCAGGGCGAACCGCCCGCTGCCTTGTGGCCATCCGCGGTCTGCCGTGCCGTCGAGCGGTCCCACAGGCGAACGGTCGCGGTCGAGTAGTAGTTCACGCCCAGCACGTCGATCGGCTGGTGAATCAACTCGAGATCGCCCGGCTGCACGAACGCCCAGTCGGTGATCGCCGCCGTGTCGTCGAGCAGGTCCGGGGGATATGCCCCGAGGAGCATAGGTCCGGTGAAGGCGCGGTTCGCCAGGGCGTCAATCTGGCGAATCGCCTCGTCTTCGCCACGTCCGCCGCCGCGGATCACGTGCAGGTTGAGGGTCACCGAGTAGTCGGCGTCATTCGTCACAACGCGACGCAGCTCGGTGAGGGCGAGACCGTGGGCAAGGTTGAGGTGATGGACCGCCCTGAGCGCGGCAACCGGGCTGGTAACGCCGGGAGCGTGCGCGCCCGACCCGTATCCGAGGTATGCCGAGCACCACGGCTCGTTGAGCGTGGTCCAGGTCGCGACCCGGTCGCCAAGCGCCCGGCCGACGATGGACGCGTACTCGGCGAAGCGGTACGCGGTGTCGCGGTTGGTCCAGCCGCCGGCATCCTCGAGCGCCTGGGGAAGATCCCAGTGGTACAGCGTCGCGATCGGCGCGATGCCGCGCGCGAGCAGGCCGTCAACGAGGCGGCCATAGAAGTCGAGTCCGGCCTGGTTGACCGGGCCGGATCCGGTGGGCTGGATGCGCGGCCACGCGATCGAGAATCGGTATGCCTGCAGTCCGAGCCGCTTCATCAGGTCGAGGTCTTCGTCGAGCCGGTGGTAGTGGTCATCGGCCACGTCACCGGTGTCGCCGTTGACGACGCGGCCGGGCGTGTGGCTGAAGGTGTCCCAGATCGACGGGCCGCGGCCGTCTTCGTGCACCGCTCCCTCGATCTGGTAGGAAGCCGTCGCCGAACCGAACACGAAATTCGCCGGGAACTCTATTCCGGTTTCGCGATAGTCAGTGGTGTCCGAAGTCATTCGACAATGCTAACGGCTCGGTAACCTTTCGAACTATTCACCAGGAGGCGGGGGTTGCCCCGAGCGGGACGATGTCGCCGCGAGCCGCCGTGGTGGTGATGTCGATGACCACGCGCTCGCGCGACGACCGCAGGACGGCCTCCATGATCTCCAGCACGTGCAGGCCCAGCTCTCCGGATGCGCGATGGGCGCGATCGGTGCGTACCGCCCGCGCAAGGTCGGCGAGGCCGTAGCCGCGGCCGGCATCCGCATACCCGGCGGACGTCGGAACTACGGCCCAGTCCTCGCTGGCGGTCGTCCAGATCTCGACCTCGTCGGAGAAGCGATTGGGGTCGGGCACCGCGAGCGTGCCAGCCGTTCCGTACACCTCGAACAGCGGCGCGCGGGATTCCCATACCTCGAAACTGACGGTCACGGTGCTGATTGCACCGCCCTCGTGTTCGAGGATCGCCACGACGTGCGTGTCCGTCTCGACCGGGATGCTCTGGCCTGCCCGCGGGCCGGAGGCGATCACGCGCTCCCGCGTGGATCGCGTCGCGGTGCCGGTGACCCGGACGACGGGTCCGAGCAGCAGCACGAGGCTCGTCAGGTAGTAGGGCCCCATGTCGAAGAGCGGCCCAGCGCCCGGCTGGTAGTAGAAGTCGGGGGCCGGGTGCCACAGCTCGTGCCCGGGAGCGGTCCAGTGCACGGAGGCCCCGACGGGGTCGCCGAGACGTCCCGCATCCATCACCTGGCGGGCGGTCTGGATGCCCGTGCCGAGCACAGTGTCCGGTGCGCTGCCGACGCGCAGGCCACGATCGCGCGCGACCTCGAGAACGCGTCGACCCTCGGCGACGGTGGACGCGAGCGGCTTCTCGCCGTAGACGTGCTTGCCAGCCTGCAGCACCTTCAGGTCGACCTGCGCGTGCGCGGCGGGAATCGTGAGGTTGAGAACGGCTTCGATGCGTGGGTCGGCGATCAGGGCATCCACGGCCATGGCCTCGACCCCCCGCTCGGCCGCCACCTCGGCGGCGCGAGCCGTGTTGAGGTCGGCGACGGCGACCAGCTCGAGCCCCGGCAGGCGCGGGAAGTTCGCGAAGTACTGCTCGCTGATCACTCCGACGCCGATGACGCCGATGCGCAGCGGCTCGACGTTCAGCGCGCCGCCCACAACAATCCCCGCTCGATGATGGTCTGCACGGGCGATCCCTCGATGACGTCGAGGCGGTGCCCGGGTGCCGAGACGAAGACGCGTCCCTCGCCCCACTGGCGGGTCCAGATCGCGGGAGAGGTGACCGGGCTGTTCCAGGCGTCGAAGGGGCGCGCCTCCTGCGTGGTCGTCGCGAGCACGTCGTTGTACTCGTCGCTGAGCACCCAATACTGCTCGGTCACGAGGTCGAAATCTTCGATTCCCGCCGTGATCGGATGCGTGTGTCCCAGCTCGGTGATGTGCACCGTGTACGAGAGGTAGCTGTCGGACTGCTCGCCGGTTCGCTGCTCCGGGGGCTTGCTCGCGTGGTGGGCGAACTGGCCACCGATCAGGTGGAGGTAGTCGGCGGAGTCTCGGTAGGCATCCGCGATGCCGCCGTGCCAGCCGGCCAGGCCGGTACCGTTGCGCACCGCGGTGATCAGGCCGGCGAGCGGCTCAGGCTCGATCGTGGACATGGTGTTCACGTGCACGATGAGGTCGGTCGCGGCCAGTTCGGCTGCGTCGGCGAAGATTGCCGGCGAATCCTCGATGCGAACGCTGAAGCCGTTCGACTCGAGGAACGGCAGGAAGAGGTCGGTCGTCTCGACGGGCTGGTGGCCCTCCCAGCCGCCGCGGACGATGAGCGCCCGGCGCGACGCGGGGGAAATGTTTGTCGTTGTCATCTCTTCACTATCCACCATCGGCAACCCCCACCGCGGAGGACGACGCGCCGTGCCCGCCGCGCTTCCCGGCCGCGCGCCGGCGTGTCGTCCTCCGCGGTGGGGGTGCGGGCCGCGCGGGGCGGCGTGCGGCGGGG
>JAODMF010000023.1 GCA_025464095.1 Glaciihabitans sp. | reverse complement strand
GCTCGAGCGTTGTGCGAAGCTGTCCGACGAGCTCGGGGGCGGATCGATGACCGGTCTCCCGATCATCGAGACCAAGGCAAACGACGTTTCCGCGTACATCCCGACCAACGTGATCTCGATCACGGACGGCCAGATCTTCCTGCAGTCCGACCTGTTCAACGCCAACCAGCGCCCGGCGGTGGATGTGGGAATCTCGGTCTCCCGAGTCGGCGGTGACGCCCAGGTGAAGTCGATCAAGTCGGTCTCCGGAACGCTGAAGCTCGACCTCGCGCAGTACCGCTCGCTTGAGGCATTCGCGCTGTTCGCATCCGACCTCGACCAGACCAGCCGTCGCCAGCTCGCTCGTGGCGCGCGCCTGACCGAACTGCTGCGCCAGCCGCAGTACTCGCCGTACCCGGTCGAGGAGCAGGTCGTGGCGATCTGGTCCGGCATCAACGGCAAGCTGGATGAGGTTCCCGTCGAGGACGTGCTGCGGTTCGAACGCGAGCTGCTCGACTTCCTCGGACGCAACTCCACCGTGCTGGCAACGATTCGTGACTCGAACCTTCTCGACAAGGATTCGATCGCAGAGTTGGAAACCCAGGTCGACAAGTTCAAGCTGGAGTTTCAGACGGGTGAGGGCAAGCCGCTCGCCTCGGCTGGCACGGAGCAGTTCAACCAGATCGACGCTGAGGACATCACGCAGGAACAGATCGTCGTCCAGAAGAAGCGCAAGTAGTTCGATCCGGCCGGACCGGCCTATTCACCAACCATTGAGCGTCAGAACGAACTCGTAAGAACAGGAACAACGTGGGAGCGCAACTTCGGGTCTACCGGCAGAAGATCAAGTCTGCCCAGACGACCAAGAAGATCACCAGGGCTATGGAGTTGATCTCTGCTTCGCGCATTGCCAAGGCGAAGCAGCGGGTCGAAGCATCCGGCCCGTATTCGCGCGCCGTCACGCGCGCGGTTTCTGCGGTCGCCACCTACTCGAATGTCGACCACATCCTGACGACAGAACCCGAGAAGGTCGAGCGCGCGGCGGTTGTGCTGTTTACATCGGACCGCGGACTTGCGGGTGCCTTCAGCACCAACATCGTCCGCGAGCAGGGTGAACTCGTTGCCCGGCTCAAGGCCGAGGGCAAGGAAGTCGTGTACTACCTCGTCGGTCGCAAGGCCGCCGCGTACTTCACCTTCCGCCGTCGCGAGGCCGAGCAGGTTTGGACCGGGAACACGGATCGCCCCGAGTTCGCCACCGCCCAGGAGATCGGCGACACGCTCGTTGCCAAGTTCATCCAGCCGGCGAGCGAGGGCGGAGTGGACGAGATCCACATCGTCTACAACCGCTTCGTCAACGCGGTGAGCCAGGTTCCGGAAGTCGTTCGACTCCTTCCCCTGGAGCTCGTCGAGGGCGTCGAGGCGCCCGAGGCGAGCACGGCCATGCCGCTCTACGAGTTCGAGCCCGAGGTCGGTGACGTTCTGGATGCCCTGCTTCCCGTGTACATCGAGAGCCGGATCTTCAACGCCATGCTCCAGTCCGCCGCATCGGAGCACGCTGCACGCCAGCGCGCTATGAAGTCGGCCAGCGACAACGCCGACAAACTCATCACCACCTACACCCGGCTGGCCAACAACGCGCGCCAGTCCGAGATCACGCAGCAGATTTCCGAGATCGTGGGCGGCGCAGACGCCCTCTCCTCGGCAAAGAAGTAACTCGAGAAAAAGGGAAGCCATCATGACTACCACTGCACCCGCCGGCAAGGCGCCAGCCAAGCGGCCCGCCGCTGCCAACAAGTCGACCGATTCGACGGAGACCGCGTCGGTCGCCGGAATCGGACGCATCGCCCGCGTCACCGGCCCCGTCGTCGACATCGAGTTTCCGCATGACTCGATTCCGCAGATGTACAACGCGCTCAAGACCACGATCACGATCGCGGGCGAGAGCAACGAGATCACGCTCGAAGTTGCCCAGCACCTCGGCGACGACATCATCCGCGCCATCGCACTGAAGCCGACCGACGGCCTGGTTCGCGGGCAGGAGGTGCGCGACACCGGTGCCGCCATCTCGGTTCCTGTGGGCGACGTCACCAAGGGCAAGGTCTTCAACGTCATCGGCGAGGTGCTCAACGCCGACGCAGACGGCAAGATCAACGGCGAGAGCTTCGAGATCACCGAGCGCTGGCCCATTCACCGCAAGCCACCGGCATTCGACCAGCTCGAGTCCAAGACGGAGCTCTTCGAGACCGGCATCAAGGTCATCGACCTCCTCACCCCGTACGTCCAGGGTGGAAAGATCGGCCTGTTCGGCGGTGCCGGCGTGGGCAAGACCGTTCTCATCCAGGAGATGATCCAGCGCGTCGCGCAGGACCACGGTGGCGTGTCCGTGTTCGCCGGTGTCGGCGAGCGCACCCGTGAGGGTAACGACCTGATCGCCGAGATGGAAGATGCGGGAGTCTTCGACAAGACCGCCCTCGTGTTCGGCCAGATGGACGAGCCGCCGGGAACGCGACTTCGTGTTGCGCTCTCCGCGCTCACGATGGCGGAGTACTTCCGCGACGTCCAGAACCAGGATGTGCTGCTCTTCATCGACAACATCTTCCGGTTCACGCAGGCCGGCTCCGAGGTTTCCACGCTGCTGGGCCGTATGCCCTCCGCCGTCGGATACCAGCCGAACCTCGCGGATGAGATGGGCGTTCTGCAGGAGCGCATCACCTCCACGCGCGGCCACTCGATCACGTCGCTGCAGGCCATCTACGTGCCCGCCGACGACTACACCGACCCGGCACCGGCAACCACGTTCGCTCACCTCGACGCGACCACGGAGCTCAGCCGCGAGATCGCATCGAAGGGCCTGTACCCGGCCGTCGACCCGCTCACCTCGACCAGCCGCATCCTTGACCCTCGTTACCTGGGTGCCGACCACTACCGTGTCGCCACGAACGTGAAGCAGATCCTTCAGAAGAACAAGGAACTTCAGGAAATCATCGCCATCCTCGGTGTCGATGAGCTGTCCGAAGAGGACCGCACAACAGTCTCGCGAGCCCGTCGCATCCAGCAGTTCCTTTCCCAGAACACCTACAT
This sequence comes from Glaciihabitans sp., assembly GCA_025464095.1. Taxonomy (GTDB): domain Bacteria; phylum Actinomycetota; class Actinomycetes; order Actinomycetales; family Microbacteriaceae; genus RYN-84. Next base: position 7,744 of record JAODMF010000023.1, on the reverse strand, counting down.
GGCGAAGAAGTTCACCGGTGTCGAGGGCTCGACGGTTCGGCTGAAGGACACCATCGAGTCGTTCGACGCGATCACCAAGGGCGAGTTCGACCACGTCGCCGAGCAGGCGTTCTTCAACGTCGGCGCGATCAGCGATGTTGAAGAGCAGTGGGCGAAGATCCAGAAGGAGAACGGCTAACCATGGCCGAACTCACCGTCAGCGTCGTCTCGGCTGACCAGGAAGTCTGGTCGGGCGCGGCGAGGCAGATTATCGCGCGCACAACGGAGGGCGAGATCGGCATCCTGCCCGGGCATGAGCCGATCCTCGCGATCCTGGCTGCGGGCGAGGTGCGTGTGACAACGACGGATGGCGCCTCCATCGTCGCGAACGCGGAAGACGGATTCCTCTCGGTCGAGCACGACATCGTGACGGTCGTCGCGCGCAACGCCGCCCTGGCTTAGTGGTGCGGGTGCGGATGCACGGGCCGGAGAACAGCGCATGCTGATCGTGATGGCCGGGCTCCCCGGCGCGGGCAAGAGCACGATTGCCGAGGTCATCGGCAACCGGCTGGGTTTTGCGGTGTTGTCGGTGGACCCGATCGAGTCCGCCATCCTGTCTGCGGGCATTGATTCGGACCAGCCGACCGGCCTCGCCGCGTACCTCGTCGCTGAGGCGATCGCGGATGCCGCTCTCGCGAATGGCCAGTCGATCATTGTCGACGCGGTCAACGCCGTTGACCCGGCTCGCGAGCAATGGATCGGGCTGGCACAGAAGTACGGCGAGTCGCTGAGGTTCATCGAGGTGCAGTGCTCGGATCCGGAACTGCACCGCAGTCGGCTTGAGAACCGCAATCGGACGCTCGCGCACCTCGAAGAGCCCACCTGGCACGCGGTCGAACAGAGCCTCGATGACTACGCTGACTGGACGGGCGAGAGCGCAGCCGTGCCCCGCATCACCCTCGACTCCGTGCAGGGCCTCGGCGTGACGGTGGAGAAGGCGCTCGCCTTCGTGCAGCAATAGTGCTTGTTCTGCTGCCGCCATCCGAGACGAAACGGGATGGCGGGACTCCCGGCAGCAGGCTCGATCTGGCCTCCCTGTCGTTCCCCGAGCTGCGGCCACAGCGGCGGGCCGCTCTCGCCGAGCTGCGGGCGCTGTCCCGTAACGTGACCCTCGCCCGGCAGGCGCTGAAGCTCGGCGATACGCAGCGCTTCGAGATCGACCGCAACCGGGCGATTTCCACCTCGCCGACCATGCCGGCCATCGACCGGTACACGGGCGTGCTGTACGACGGTCTGGATGCCGCGTCGCTGAGCGCGGACGCCCGCCGGTTCGTGCTGCAGAACGTCGCCATCCACTCGGCACTGTTCGGGCTGACCCTGGGTGGTGACCCGATTCCGGCCTACCGGCTATCGCACGATTCGCGGCTGCAGAAGACGAGGATGAAGTCACTCTGGTCGGAGCCCGTTGCCCGGGTGCTCGCGTCGAGACCGGGCCTGCTCCTCGACCTGCGGTCGGAGGCGTACGTCGAGCTCGGGGAGGCGCCGCAGCGGACCGACAGCGTGTTCGTTCGAGTCGTGACCGAGAGTGCGGAGGGTAAGCGCCGCGCCCTCAACCACTTCAACAAGAGGGGCAAGGGGGAGTTTCTTCGCGCCCTCGCAGAACACGGGGATGCCGGCATCGATAGTGTCGATGCCCTGCTCCGCTGGGCGGCTGGTCGAGGCATCCGGCTCGTTGCTGGAGCGCCCGGCGAGCTCGACCTCGTGGTGGATGGCGTTGTGGGCGCGCCGCTGGTTCGCGGCTAGCGCTACACCGGCTGCCGCTACCCGGCTGCCGCTACACCGGCTGCCGCTACCCGGCTGCCGCTACCCGGCTGCCGCTACCCGGCTGCCGCTACCCGGCTGCCGCTACCCGGCTGCCGCTACCCGGCTGCCGCCACACGGCTGCCGCTACCCGGCTGCCGCCACACGGCTTCCTGTACCCGGCTACCAGTTGACGGCTACACGAGCCCGCCGCATGGTCACCGCCACCCGAGCCCGCCGCATGGCTTCCCCCGCATGGCTACGGCTACTCCACTCAATCGAGCCCGTTCCGCGGCTCAACAACGACATTGCCCCGCTTGCGACCGGAGTCTACGTAGCGGTGAGCATTCGCGATCTCGGCCAGGGCAAACCGCCGGTCGATGACGGGCCGATATGCGCCGGTTGCGGCGAGACGCATCAGGTAAGCGAGGTCTGCGGCGCGGTCGCTGGGGGCTCTCAATCCGGTGAACAGGATCCGCGCCCGCTTGCCGGAACCGCGGGATGTCAGCAGTTGCCGAATCAGGGTCGTGGGCGAGGGCACCGTCGTGAGATAGCGGCCCGTCGGCGACAGCACGGGTGCACTCTTCGCGAAACTGCTGGTTCCCACGGCGTCGAAAATCACGTCGTAGCGGTGGCCGTTTGTGTCCGCGACGGCAGTGAAGTCGGCTGTCGTGTAGTCGACAACCTCATCTGCTCCGAGGGATCGAACCAGTTCAGCGTTCGCGCCGCTGCAGACGGCGGTCACCCGTGCGCCGATCACTTTCGCGAGTTGGATTGCCGCTGTTCCCACACTCCCCGAAGCGCCGCTTATCAGGATCGACTGGCCGGCCCGAAGCTGGCCGCCGTCTCGGAGAAACGGGAGCGCGGTCAGGCCGCCTTCCGCTACCGCGGCGGCGTCGGCGAACGACAGCTCGGGAGGTTTCGAAGCGATCGCGGCTCGCTCGCCCAGCACGATGTACTCCGCATGCGCGCCGAACCGCGCGCCGCTCGCGGCGACGACCTGGTCCCCTACGGCGAATTGCGTCACCGCGCTGCCGGTCGCCGCAATGGTGCCGGCGAACTCGGTTCCGAGGGTCGCCATTCGCGGTCTGAGAAGGCCGAATGCGAGCCGAATGCTCACGGGATCCGCTCGTCGCGTCGCGGAATCGGCAGCACTCACCGTGGCGGCCGCAACGCGGATCAGAACGTCGTGCTCATTGGGTACGGGCGTGGCGACCTCCACCACTTCGACGACATCCGGGCCGCCGTAGCGACGGTTCACCGCGGCCCTCATCGCGCATCCTCGACGGGGTAGTGGAAGACCTGCTCGAGCGGCCGGCCCAGGGCGTGCGCAATCCTGAAGGCCATCTCGAGTGTGGGGGAGTAGCGGCCCTGCTCGATCGCGATGACCGTCTGCCGTGTCACGCCGATCAGTGCCGCGAGTTCGGCCTGAGTCATCTCGTTCGTCTGGGTTCTCAGGGCACGAATGTCGTTCGTGACAGCGGTCGGTTTGACCATTGTCAGAACCCGCGTCGGTAGGCGACAACCCGGACGGCCGCGGATGCGACGGCCGCGAGCACCGATGCCAGGTAGATCGAGTTGGCGATCCAGAACTGGTCGTAGCGAAGGAGAGCGAGGGCCAGCGGGGCGAGGACGAGCACGCCGAGAACGTAGAACCCAACCCGCTCCCCGAGGTGCGAGATTCTGCGATCGCGCTCGTCCTTCATCCCCGCCTCTTTTGGCGAGAGGATCGCGATGATGATGTTCGCGACGATGGCGAGCACGATCGCCGCTCCGATCGCGGTCAACAGCTGCGACGCGTAGTCGATCTCGCTGGCACTGCGGCCAGCGATCTGGCCGCCGATGCTTACGAAGTACACGATTGGCACAACGACCGCAAGGATCCCGTAGATCCACACGCCCTTTTCTTCGATAGTCATCTGTCTCTCCCAGGCCGACTCGATGTCAAGAATTGTTGACATGGACAAGCTAGGCGACGGAGCGGGGCGTGTCAAGAGTTCTTTACATTAGGCATTGGCCAGCGTCGGCCAGCGTCGGCCACCGTTGGCCACCGTTGGCCAGTGTCGGCCAGCATTGGCCAGCGCTGGCCGGTGTTGGCCGGTGTTGGCCGGCGGCGCCGGGGGCCGGCCGGCGTTGGTCGGCGTTGGCGGCGTTGGCGGCGGGTTCGGCGGGCGTCGGCTACTCCTGAGCGCGCCAGCACCCCGCGATGTGGTCGTCCACCATCCCGGCTGACTGCATGAGCGCATACATCGTCGTCGGGCCGACGAACGTGAAGCCGATTCGCCGCAGCTCCCTGCTCATCGCCGTCGACTCGGCCGTCACGGCCGCAACATCGGCCCATGATTGCGCGCGGGTATGCGACGAGGGGGCGAAGCTCCACAGCAGTTCGTCCAGCGCGCCGGGCCGATCGCGGGTGAGCTCGAGGGTGAGGCGCGCGTTGTTGATGGTCGCGAGAATCTTCGCCCGATTTCGGATAATCCGGGTATCGAGCATCAACGCCTCGATCTCGTCAGCATCGATCGCGGCAACCGCGTCGGGATCGAAACCATGGAAAGCCTCCCGAAATCCGGCACGCCTGCGCAGGATGGTGATCCACGACAAGCCCGCCTGGAAGCCTTCGAGACTCAGCTTCTCGAAGAGCGGTCGATCACCGTGCAGCGGAACGCCCCACTCTTCATCGTGGTAGCGGATGTACTCGGCACCCTCGCCGACCCAGCGGCAGCGTGGTCTGCCGTCAGATCCGAGGATGGTGGTCACGGCGACGTCGGTAGGCACGCACTCACGCTACGTGAGTTATGCCCTCGTGTTGCAGCAGCCAGACCTTGGTCGGGATGCCGTCGCCGCCGCTGTAGCCGGTGATCTTTCCATTGGATGCCAGGACACGATGGCAGGGAACGATGATCGGCAGCGGGTTGGCTCCGACAGCCCCGCCGACAGCTCGACCGGCGGTGGGCCGCCCGGTGGCGAGACCCAGCTCGCCATACGTCGTGTACTCGCCCCACTCGAGGCCGGACAGCTGGCTCCAGACCGACTTCTGAAATTCCGTGCCTGCCGCGGACAACGGCAGGTCGAAGGTGTGGCGTTTGCCGGAAAAGTATTCTGCGAGCTGCCGGGCGGCGCGCTCGAGGATGCGGTTGGACCGTTCGGGCAGGTCGTCCCATGGCAGGGTGCCGGACTTCTCGATGGAGAGCGACGTGACGGACGAGCCGTCGCTCGTCACCTCGATTCGGCCGATCGGAGAATCGACGCGACGGACGTATTGCGGGGCTGGGGCGGAGGGTGGGCGAGTGACCATGGTCCGACTGTAGCCCGGGCGAACGACCCTGCTCCGGCACTTTTCGGACATGGGGTGAACGGAGCCCTCGCCGGCGGGGTGGAGGATAGGAGCATGCCAGAAATCACCTACCGTCAGCTCGGCGAGTCCGGTCTGCTCGTCTCCACAATCGGCCTCGGCTGCAACAATTTCGGTCGTGCAAAGACCGCGACCGAGACCCAGGAGGGAACAAACGGGGTCATCACCACTGCAATCGATGCCGGGATCACGCTGTTCGACACCGCGGATATCTACGGCGCGGAGCGCGGCCTGAGCGAGACGCTCATGGGCAACGCGCTGAAGGGCAGGCGGCACGAGATTGTGCTGGCGACCAAGTTCGGCCTCTCCATGGAGGGCGCGAATGGGCCCGACTGGGGCGTGCGCGCGTCGCGCCGTTACGTGCGGCTCGCGGTCGAGGCATCCCTGCGCCGACTGCAGACCGACTGGATCGACCTGTACCAGCTGCATACGCCGGATCCGTTTACGCCGATCGGCGAGACAATCGATGTGCTCGACGACCTCGTGCACGAGGGGAAGGTGCGCTACATCGGCCATTCCAACCTGTCCGGCTGGCAGATAGCGGAGGCGGAGTTCACCGCGCGTGCCGCCGGATCCACGCGGTTCGTGTCTGCGCAGAATGAATACAACCTGCTGCGTCGGGGCGTTGAGGATGAGGTGCTGCCCGCCGTGAATGCGTACGGCCTGGGCTTCCTTCCCTTCTTCCCGCTCTACAACGGCCTGTTCACCGGCAAGTTCTCCCGGCCGACCGAGGGCCACGTCAATGGGCCGGCCGACAGTCGTATCGCCCGGTTGCGGCCGCACCTGGCCGAAGGGGCGCCGTGGGACACCATCGAGCGATACGAGGTGTTCTGCGCCGAGCGCGGCGTCGGGATGCTCGAGGCGACGTTCGCGTGGCTGCTCGCCCAACCGGGACTCACGAGTGTGATCGCGGGGGCTACCAAACCGGAACAGATCCAGCAGAACGTCGCTGCCGCATCCGCCTGGAAGCCGAGCGAGGCCGACATCGCCGAGATCTCGTCGATCTTCGCACCCAACTGACCCGGTGGGGTGCTCTTCCCTCGAGAAAGAAGTGCAGCATGTCCGACTCTGACCCAACCGAGCGCTCCCGTGTTGTCACCTGGGAAGATCCGCTGATCGGATCAGAACTGGCCAAAACGATGTCGGGCCTGGAGCACGTGCAGGCGCTCATCGATGGCAGCATCCCGCCGCCGCCGATTATCGGGCTGATGAGGATGCGCCCGATCTCCGCTGAGGTCGGTACGGTCGTCTTCACCTGCGACCCGGACGAATCGCATTACAACCCCATCGGAACCGTGCACGGCGGCCTCGTCTGCACCCTGTTGGACTCGGTGCTGGGTTGTGCCGTTGAGACGACGTTGCCGCAGGGGCAGGGCTACACGTCGCTCGAGATCAAGGTGAACTATCTGCGTCCCGTGCTGGCAACAACCGGCCAACTCACAGCGACGGGCGTCGTCACCAAGCCCGGTAGGCGGGTTGCGTTTGCCGACGGGACGGTGACGGATGCTGCTGGCCGTGTCGTAGCGACGGCCAGCAGCACCCTGCTGGTGTTTCCTGTTGAGTGAGGACTACTTCTGCAGCGCGACCTCGATGTTCAGCTCGATGGTGACGATGTCGCCCAGGGTGAAGCCGCCAGCTTCGAGTGCCTGGTTCCAGCTGACGCCGTAGTCGTGGCGGTTGATCTTGGTGGACGCTGTCGCGCCGGCCTTGGTCTGTCCGTAGGGGTCGGTGGTGATGCCGCCCAGCTCGCCCGTGAGGGTGACCGGCTTGGTGACGCCGCGCAGGGTCAGGTCGCCGACGACGGTGAAGTCGTCACCGTTCACGTCGAATTTGGTGGACGTGAACGTGATCTGGGGGTGCTCCTCGGCGAGGAAGAAGTCGCTCGTGCGGAGGTGGTTGTCGCGGTCCTTCTGGCGAGTGTTGACGGATGCAACGTCGATGGTGGCAACGATGCTGTTCTCGTCCGGGTTTTCTGCGGTCACGATCGTGACGTCGAACTTCTCGAACGTTCCGCGGACCTTGCTGATGGCGAGGTGCTTTACGGTGAACGCGATCTCCGAGTGGGCGGGGTCGAGGGTCCAGGTGCCGACAATGTACGAGGGGTGGATGCTGGTAGAGGTAGTCATGCAGGAGTCAATTCAGTTGTAGCCACAATCATTCCCAAATTCGGTGACATGTCATCGAAATTCATCTGCGCGTAACATTTCGGGCTGGTCGGGCTGGTCGGGCTGGTCGGGCGGGTCGCGTCGCGTCTGTCGGATCGGTTTGGCGAGAGGGGGCGGTCGGGTCGGGTCCGCGCTGGCGCTGGCCCGTGAAGTCATTGTGTCGCCCGCCGACCGTCGGGCTGGGCGCCGGTCGCCGCGACTGGCCGGCCGGGCGTTGAATCCCGGGCTGGTGCCGGTTACAGGGGCGGGTCCCCGGTTCCGCTGGTGTTTGTTGCCACGAATTCTTTCCAGGCGGGGCTTTTGGATTCGAGGGGGATGGGGGTTTGGTGTGGGTCGATGTTTTTGGGTGGGATGAGGTGGTAGGTGGTTTTGGTGTGGGTGAGTTCCCAGCCGTCTCGGTGGAGGAGGAGGTGGTGGTATTTGCAGAGCAGGATTCCGTCGGCGATGT
>JAODMF010000007.1 GCA_025464095.1 Glaciihabitans sp. | reverse complement strand
GCTCGCCCGAATTCCGACTTGTGTGCTGCGAAAGCAAAACTGCAGAGGACGAGTGCACCGATGACGCCCGCCTCGCTGAGGTCGACGAGAGTAGTCGAGATCGGCAGGCCGTAGCGCACCAACGCGCCCGGGTCGATCGCAATGGGTGCCTGGGCACCACCGCCGTATGCCAGAGCCGCGAGCAACGCTGCGAACGCGACGACGAGAAGGGCGCCAGGCCCCACGATACGCGTCGTGCGATTCACGCTACGAGCCTATTCGCGAGCGGCTGAGAGATGGGTGGTCACCCGATAACGCGAGAAGGACGGCGGCCTCACGGCCGTCGTCCTTCTCGTTGCTGCGAAATCTACTTTGCTGCGGCCTTCAGCTTGCTGCCGGCGCTGACCTTCACGCCGAAGCTTGCAGCGATCTGGATGGTGGCGCCGGTCTGGGGGTTACGCCCCTGGCGCGCAGCGCGGTGGGTGCGCTCGACTGCGAGCCAACCCGGGATCGTGACCTTGGTGCCCTCGTGCACCGACGTGGAGAGGGTGGAAAAGAGAGCATCAAGCACGCCGTTGACGGTTGCCTGGCTCTGGCCGGATTCGGCAGCAACTGCTGCAACCAGCTCGGTACGGTTCAGTGACTTGTCAGCCATGAGTTGTCCTCCTCGGACCTTGTGCGTTAAGAGCATTCATAAACTGTTCTGCAGGCCGAGGCGCTACAGAACCGCCTCGAACCTACCAGCTTGACTTGGTAATGCCCGGCAACTCTCCACGGTGCGCCATATCGCGGAAACGAACTCGCGAAACCCCAAACTGGCTGAGGTAACCGCGCGGACGGCCGTCAATGGCATCCCGACCACGCAGGCGCACCGGCGAGGCGTCGCGTGGGAGCTTCTGCAGGCCGACGCGAGCGGCCTCGCGGGACTCGTCAGTTCCGTTGACGTCGACGAGCGCCTTCTTCAGTTCGAGACGCTTCGTGGCGTAGCGTGCGACGATAATCGCCCGCTGGTCGTTCTTGGCAATCTTGCTCTTCTTGGCCATGGGTTAGCGCTCCTCGCGGAATTCGACGTGCTTGCGCACAACGGGGTCGTACTTCTTGAGCACGAGACGGTCAGGGTCATTGCGACGGTTCTTGCGGGTTACGTAGGTGTAACCGGTGCCCGCGGTTGAGCGGAGCTTGATGATGGGACGAATGTCCTGTGCCTTAGCCATTAGATCTTCTCCCCACGAGCGAGCAGGTCCTTGACGACGGACTCGATGCCGCGAGCGTCAATGGTCTTGATTCCCTTGACGCTCAGCGTCAGGGTCACGTTGCGACGAAGCGACGGCACGAAGTACGTCTTCTTCTGGATGTTCGGGTCGAAACGACGCTTGGTGCGTCGGTGCGAGTGCGAGATGTTGTGTCCGAAGCCGGGAACGGCTCCGGTCACCTGGCATACAGCTGCCATGTGTCTACTCCTTCAGTACCGTAAGACGAACGTCTTACCCAAGATCTCTTGTCGGCACGCGAATCACCCACAAACCGTGAGGGAAGTGGATGTGCGTACAAAGCGAGCGGATATGCCACTCGACCAAGGGTCAACCTTACGGGGCAAAACTGGCGCGTGCAAGTTGAGGCCGCTCGCCAATTACCCCGAAGACGGCACCCGCGTAGCCTGAACAGCATGGATGACCACACCAGCCACGCGCACGGCGTCGGCTCCTCGCGCGCCCGGCTCGTCGCCGCGCTCGCGATCACGGTGAGCATCCTTCTCGCCGAGGTCATCGGTGCAATCATCACCGGAAGCCTCGCCCTGATCGTGGACGCTGCTCACCTGCTGACGGATGCCGGCGGGCTCGGCCTCGCCCTCTTCGCCGCCGCAATCGCGCGCCGGGCGCCGACCGTCCGCCGCACCTGGGGATTCGGCCGCGCGGAGGTTCTCGGGGCGACCGCCCAGGCGGCGGTTCTGCTCGGAGTCGGTCTCTTCGTCTTCGTCGAGGGTGTGCACCGCCTGTTCACGCCACCCGAGGTCGTCGGCGGGGAGCTCGCCATCTTCGGTGTGATCGGCCTCGTGGGTAACCTCGCAGCGATCGCCGTGCTCGCGAGCAAGCGCAACGCGAACTTCAACCTGCGGGCTGCATTCCTGGACGTGCTGGGAGATGCGCTCGGTTCGGTCGCGGTGATCGTGGCCGCCGTGGTGATCGCACTAACCGGGTGGGACAGGGCGGATGCCGTCGCGGCTATAGCCATCGGCATCCTGATTCTGCCCAGGTGCTTCGTGCTGCTGCGCGAGACGATCGACGTGCTTCTCGAGTCGACCCCGCGCGGACTGGACCTCAACGCGGTTCGGGAGCACCTCATCCAACAGGATCACGTGCTCGCGGTTCACGACCTGCATGCGACCCAGATCGCGACCGGACTGCCGGTGCTCACCGCGCACGTCGTCGTTGACGATGAGTGCTTCTACGACGGGCACGCGTCAGCGATTCTGGACGACCTGCAGTCCTGTGTCGCCGAGCACTTCGCGGTGCAGATCGAGCACTCCACGTTCCAGCTCGAGCGCGCGGTGCACAGCGAGCACGAGCACGAGACGCACGCTTAGCGGGGGGTTGGGGGGAGCTTGGGGTTCGGGTTGGGGGTTCAGGGTTGGGGCGCCCGGGGTTGCGGTGCTTGGGGTTCGGAGCTGGGGTGCCGGGGGTTGGGGTGTCTACCTCAAGGCTGGTGCGCGGGCTCCGGCTTGCGCTCGGGCTTCGGCTCGGGCGCTTGAGCTCGGGCTTGCGCTTGCGCTCGCGCTCGCGAGGATGGCCGCTGCTCATGGTGCGAATGGCGGGAGATAAGTTGTGTTGGCGGGAGCCTGCGCTCCCGCCAACTCGCAATATCTCCCGCCGGTGAGCCAGGTTTCTCCCGCCGCGGGATCACAACTCCCGCCATCACCCGCCGTAACTCCCGCCACGAGCGACCGCAACTCCCGCCACGCCTCTCCGCAGCTTCCGCGAAGCGACCACAACCCCCGCCGCATTGCGCATTCCCCGCCGCGATTGCCCGCGACTCCCGCCACGCGACCGTAGCCCCCGCCACGCGACCACAAGTCCTGCCACCGCGACGGCAACCCCCGCCGCTCCCGCGACGGCAACCCCCGCCGCTCCCGCCACGCGACTAAAATTCCCGCCACCGCGACAGCAACCCCCGCCGCGAGCGACACCAACCCCCGCCACCCCACCAGCAGAGATCCCCGCTCCCCAACCTCAGCCGCGCGAGCACGCCGCGCACAGGCCGAACACGTCGACCACGTGGCTCGGCTGCGTAAAACCGTGCTGGGCGGCGACGGATGCGGCCCAGCTCTCCACGGCATCCGCCTCAATCTCCACGGTGAGCCCGCAGTTGCGGCAGATCAGGTGGTGATGGTGAGTGTGCGGCGTGCAGGCGCGGTACAGGCTCTCGCCCTCCTGCTGCAGCGAGTCGGCCTCGCCCTCCACGGCGAGGTCGGAGAGCGCGCGGTACACGGTCGCGAGGCCGATGGGCGATCCGGTGTCGCGCAGCGCGCTGTACAGCGCCTGCGCGCTGACGAAACCTTCCGAGGTGCCGAGCGCCTGCCGAACGGCTTCGCGCTGCCAGGTATTGCGTTTCATAGCTGCCCGCTTCCGGCCGGGACGAGGGTGCGTGCATCTACCGCGCCGGTTCGCGCACGCTGCCGGCCGACCATGCGGCAGGCGAGGTAGATCGCAAAAGAGATCGTGGTCACGTACGGGCTGATCGGCAGTCCGCCGCCCAGCGCGAGCAGGATGCCGCCCACGATCGACGTGACCGCGAACGCGACACTGAGGATCGGCGTCAGCACCGGCGACGACGTGACGCGCATGGCGGCCGCCGCCGGCGTCACCAGGAGCGACAGCACGAGCAGCGCCCCCACCACCTGGATCGAGACCGCCGTCGCCAGCCCGAGGAGGGCCATGAAGCCGATCGACAGGCCGACGACCGGCAGGCCCTTCGCGCGGGCGACGTCCGCATCCACGCTCGCGAAGGTCAGCGGGCGCCAGACCACGAGCAGCCCGAGAATCACGATCGCCGCTACGACGACGAGCACCATGAGCTGCGGATCATCCACCGACACGATCTGGCCGGTCAGGAGGCCGAACTTGTTGGCGCTGCGTCCCTTGTACAGGGCGAGAAACAGGATGCCGAGGCCGAGCCCAAACGGCATCAGCACCGCGATGATCGAGTTGCGCTCGCGCGCGCGTGTGCCGAGAACACCGATCAGCAGCGCGGCAAGGATCGAGCCGACCATGGATCCAGCGACTACGTTCGCCCCCAGCAGCAGGGCGGCGGCGGCTCCGGCGAACGACAGCTCGCTGATGCCGTGCACCGCGAACGCGAGGTCGCGCATCACGACGAAGGGCCCGATGAGACCGCCGAGAACGCCGAGCACCGCTCCGGCGAGGATGGAGTTGCGCACCAGCAGGAGAAGCTGGCCGTAGTCGGTGAAGTTGAAGATCTGTGACCAGAAGTCGTCCGTGTGGAGCATCAGCTCGCCTCCCTCTGGCCGAGAGCGTGATGGTCGTGGGGAGCCGCCTCGTCAGGGGCCCCGACAACGACGATGCGGCCACGGCTGCGCAGCACATCGACCGGCGTTCCGTACATCTCGCTGAGCACCTCGGAGCGGAGCACCTCGTCGGGCGTGCCGATCCGAAAGCGGCCGGCGGCGAGGTAGAGCACCCGGTCGACCATGTCCAGGATCGGGTTCACGTCGTGGGTGACGAACACAACGGCCGCGCCGAACTCGATGCGCTGCCGATTGATCAGCTCGCTCACCGCCTTCTGGTTCGCAAGGTCGAGCGAGAGCAGCGGTTCGTCGCAGAGCAGCAGCCGGGGATTGCCGACGACGGCCTGGCCGACCCTCAACCGCTGCTGCTCCCCGCCGGACAGGTGCGAGACGGGTGAGCGGGCGAAGTCGCTGGCGCCAACCCGGGCGAGCGTCTCGTCGACGCGGGCGCGCTCCTCGCGGGAACTGAAGGGCAGGCCCCAGCGTTTGCCGGAGAGCCCAAGGGTCACCAGGTCCCGCGCGCGGAGCGGTGTGCCCTGGTCGATCAGCTTCTGCTGGGGGATGTACCCGATTTCGCCGTTGCCGCCGTTGACCGGGTGCCCGAGCAGCGAAACCGTTCCCGAGGTGAGCGTTTGCTGCCCGAGGATCGTCTTCAGCAGGCTCGTCTTGCCGGTTCCGTTGGGACCGATGACCGCGAGGAACTCGCCCGGCGCAACATCCAGGTCAAGGTCCTGCCACAGGCGTCGCCCACCGAAACCGAGCGACGCCTGGCGCAGCGAGAGCACGGCCTGGCTCACGAAACTGCCGCCTCTATGGCTGTCAGGTTGTCGGACATCCACTGCAGGTAGTCCTTGCCCTTCGGTAGCGTCTCGGTCACCGGCACGACGGCGACCTTCGCGGCCGTTGCCGCTTTGAGCAGCGCGTCCGTTTCCGGACCGCTTGTCTGCGCGTTGTAGACGAGCGCGCGAACGGTGTGGCTGGAAAATAGCGCGAGGGTCTGCTGAAGGATGGCCGGGGGAACATCCGTCCCCTCCTCAACAGCCTGGCTGAATTCCGGCGGCGTGCGGTTGACGAGGCCCGCAGCGCTCAGTAGGTAGAGCGGAACCGGCTCGGTGATCGCGACGCCGTCGCCGCCGGAAGCAGCGTTGACTGCGGCTTCCCGCGCCTCGAGCGCAGTGAGCTTGCCCGTGAACGTCTTCGCGTTCGCACGGAAGTCCACACCGTGCCCGGGATCGAGCGCAGCGAGCTTGCCGGCGAGAGCCGAGACGAGCTTCTTCATTGTGGGGAAGTCGTACCACAGGTGCTCATTGAAGGTGCCCGACGACGGATGCTGGTCGAGGCCGGAGAGCGTCGCGACATCCACCACCGCCGCGGTCGGGTTGTTGGCACCGGCCAGCAGCGTTCCGACGAAGTCGTCGTACCCTCCGCCGTTCTTGATCACGACGTCGGCCTGGGAGAGCGCGAGCTGGACGCGAGCGTCACCCTCGTAGGAGTGCGGATCCTGCGAGGGGTCGTTGATGATCGAGGTGACCTTCACGTAGGATCCGCCGATCTGGCTGGCGATATCGCCATACACGTCGGTCGAGGCAACGACCGTGACCACGCCGTCGGATGCCGCGGTGGCAGACGAGCAGGCGGTGAGTCCGGCGAGAAGGATGCCGCCGAGAGCGATGACGGCGAGTGGGCGCAGGAGCATGAGGGAGCTTTCTAAGGTTCGTGAGAACCGTAATGAGTTTCGTTATCAAGAACGATACCCTATGCCGCTCGGAATCGAACCGGATGCCGCGTCGCTCGCCGATCAGTCGAGAAGCAGCGCCGGCTCCTCGATGATGCTCGCGACATCCGCAATGAAGCGGCTGGCCACGTCACCATCCACGATGCGGTGGTCGAAGCTGCCCGCGACGGTCGTGACGAAGCGCGGCCGCACCTCGCCGTCCACGATCCACGGCTTCTGCTTGATTGTGCCCATCGCGAGGATCGCCGCTTCGCCCGGGTTCAAGATCGGCGTACCGGTATCCATGCCAAACGATCCGACGTTCGTGATGGTGATCGTTCCCCCCGCCATCTCGGCCGGCTGCGTCTTTCCGTCGCGCGCCGTCAGGGTCAGCTGCTCGAGCGCCTTCGCAAGCTCGAGCAGTGACAGCTGCTGCGCGTCCTTGACGTTCGGCACCAGGAGCCCCCGCGGCGTTGCGGCCGCGATGCCGAGGTTCACGTAGTGGTGCACCGTGATTTCCTGGTCGGTCCACGACGAGTTCACCGTGGGGTTGCGACGCACGGCCCAGATCAGTGCCTTTGCCACGATGAGCAGGGGCGAGACCCGCACTCCGGCGAAATCGGGCGAGTTCTTGAGGCGCTTGACGAATTCCATGGTGCGCGTGGCATCGATATCGACGAAGACACTGACGTGCGGCGCGGTGAAGGCACTCGACACCATCGCTGTTGCGATGGCCTTGCGCACGCCCTTGACCGGAATCTTCTCTTCACGCTCATCCGCCCAGGCCGGCGTCTCGATGTTGCGGAAGACGCTCGCCTGCTTGGCCTGCCGCACGACGTCGTCACGGGTGATCTCACCGGCGAGGCCCGTCGGCACGACTTCGGCGAGGTCGACGCCCAGGTCTTTGGCGAGCTTGCGCACCGGCGGGCGTGCGATGACGGCGGATGCCGCTGCCGCTGGAACCGACGCGGGCCGGGCAACCGCGTGCACGTCGCCCGTCGGCGTGACCGGAGCAGGTTCGCCGCGACGGCGCCGGGACCCGCCGTGCCCCTTCGCGCCGTAGCCGACGAGGTTCGGTGCGGACTTCTCCTCCGGCAGTGCCGCCGCCGCGGCCGAGCCCGCGCTCTCGCTCGAAATCGTGCGCGCGGTCTCCGCTATCGCGTTGGCCTCGTCGAGGCTCGCCTCCGGGATGACCGGCGCGGGCGCGCTCGAGGTGGCAGCCACGGTGATGATCGGCGTACCGACATCCACCGTCTGCCCCTCGTCAACGAGCAACTCGGCGACGGTTCCCGCGAAGGGCGAAGGCAGTTCGACGAGCGACTTCGCCGTCTCGATCTCGACAAGCACCTGGTTGATGACGACAGTGTCGCCCGGCTTGACCTTCCACGACACGATCTCCGCCTCGGTGAGGCCTTCGCCGACGTCCGGGAGGATGAATTCTGAGTTGGCCATGGGGGTTCCTTCGCCTAGTACGCCAGGGCGCGATCGACCGCTTCGAGCACGCGGTCGGCGTCGGGGAGGTAAACAGCTTCGAGCTTTGCGGGCGGAAACGGGGTGTCAAACCCGGCAACCCGGATGACCGGCGCCTCCAGCGAGTAGAACGCGCGCTCCGTGACGGTTGCCGCGATCTCGGAGCCGAGGCTCACGAAGCCGGGGGCTTCCTGCGCGACGACGAGGCGACCGGTCTTGCGGACGGAAGCGAGGATCGGTTCGTAATCGACCGGCGAGAGCGAACGCAGGTCGACGACCTCGATGCTCGTCCCCTCTTCGGCCGCGACCTCTGCCGCCTGCAGCAGCACCGCGAGCATGGCGCCGTGGCCGACGAGGGTCACCTCGGTGCCCTCACGCACCACGCGGGAGGAGTGCAGGGCCTGCGGGCTCGCCGATGTGTCGACTTCGCCCTTCGGCCAGTAACGGCTCTTCGGTTCGAAGAACACGACCGGGTCGTTGCTCGCGATCGCCTCCTGGATCATCCAGTAGGCATCGTTCGGGCTGGACGGGCTCACCAACCGCAGGCCCGCCGTGTGGGCGAAGTACGCCTCCGGGCTCTCCTGGTGGTGCTCCACCGCGCCGATGTGTCCGCCGTAGGGGATGCGAATCACGACCGGCATCTGGAGCTTGCCCTCGTGCCGGTTCGTCATCTTCGCCAACTGGGAGGTGATCTGGTCGAATGCCGGGTAGACGAAGCCATCGAACTGGATCTCGCACACCGGACGGTAGCCACGCATGGCGAGGCCGATTGCGGTGCCGACGATTCCCGACTCCGCGAGCGGAGTATCCATTACGCGCTTATCGCCGAATTCCGCCAGCAGTCCCTCGGTCACGCGAAAAACACCGCCGAGCGGGCCGATGTCCTCGCCCATGAGCAGCACCTTGGGGTCGTCGAGCATCGCCTGGCGCAACCCCGCGTTGAGGGCTTTCGCCATGGCCATCGTCTGCACGCCGCTCACGCCGCTCCACCCTGGTCGAACGATGACTCGTAGTTCTCGAGCCAGGCCTTCTGTTCCGCCACCAAGGCATGCGGTTCCGAATACACGTTGTCGAAGATCAGTTCCGCCGTCGGGTTCTCGAGCGCCAGGGTGCGAGTGCGGATGTCGGACGCGTAATCCGCCGCTTCCACGGCCAGGTCGCGGAAGAACGCATCACTCTCGCCCCTGCCACGCAGGTAGGTCTCGAACCGCGAGATCGGGTCGAGCTCGGCCCAGTGCGCGGTCTCCGCATCCTTGCGGTACTTGGTCGGGTCGTCGCTGGAGGTGTGCGCGCCCATCCGGTAGGTGAGCGCTTCGATGAATCGGGGCCCGCCGCCGCTGCGTGCTTCCTCGAGGTACTTGCGGCTCGAGGCGTAGCTGATCAGCACGTCGTTGCCATCGATCTGGATGCCCGGAATGCCGAACCCGGCCGGCCGGAGGTAGAGCGGGGTGCGGGACTGGCGCTCCACCGGCACCGAAATCGCCCACTGGTTGTTCTGCAGAAAGAACAGCGTGGGCGTCTGGTAGCTGGCGGCGAAGATTAGGGCTTCGCTGACGTCGCCCTGGCTGGTCGCGCCATCGCCGAAGTAGACGACGACCGCCTGGTCGGTCTCGGGATCGCCGGTTGCGGTGACCCCGTCGAGGGTGAGGCCCATCGCGTATCCGGTGGCGTGCAGGGTTTGCGATCCGAGAACCAGCGTATAGATGTGGAAGTTCTTGACCTTGTCGCTGTCCCATCCGCCGTGGGTGAGGCCGCGGAGCATCCGGATGATGTCCAGCGCATCAAGCCCACGGATGATTCCTACCGCGTGCTCGCGATACGACGGGAAGATGTGGTCCTGGTCGCGCGCCGCGAAACCGGAGCCGACCTGCGCCGCCTCCTGGCCGAGGCTCGGCACCCACAGTCCCATCTGGCCCTGCCGCTGCAGGTTCGTCGCCTCAAGGTCGAAGGCGCGGGTGATCACCATCGTGCGGTGGAACTCGCGCAACTGGTCGTCGCTGAGCTTCTCGACGTAAGGAAGGTACTCGGCGGTGGCGTCACTTTCGACGAGGGAGCCCGCCGGAGAAAGCAGCTGCAACGTCGCCTCGGTGTAAGACATGGTCTCTAATCTAACGTGGCGCGTCAGGGCGCCGTTCGGAGGTTGCGAACAACCTCCGCGGAAGCCTGTAGGAGTTTGTCTACAGAACCGGATTCCCCGATCGAGACTCGAAGGCCGTCACCCAGGGCCCTCACGACGATGCCGTAGTCACCGAAAACGCCTGCCGCCCACTCCGTTTGCTCGCCGGTCGCCAGCCACACGAAGTTGCCGTGCGGGCGCGGAACCGCCCAGCCCTGGTCGATCAATGCCTGCCAGACGTGGTCGCGCAGGGCGGAGATGCGCGCCACCCGCTCCAGCAGCTCATCCTCGTGGTCGAGGCTCACGATCGCGGCTCGCTGCGCCTGCTCGATGACGGAGAGCGGGATGGCGGCCGACCGGGCCGCGTCCATCACATACTCGGGCCCGACCGCGTATCCCACCCGCAGTCCGGCCAGCCCGTAGGCCTTCGAGAACGTGCGAAGAACCACAAGGTTGGGATAGGTGCCCAGGAGCGGGATGCCGCGCACGGCATCCGGGTCCGTCACGAATTCGACGTACGCCTCGTCGAGCACGACGAGAACCGACGACGGCACGAGTGCCATGAATGCTTCGAACTCCGACCGGGTGACGATCGAGCCGGTCGGGTTATTCGGGCTGCAGACGACCACCATGCGGGTGCGGTCGGTGATAGCCGCGGCCATTGCGGGCAAGTCATGCCGGTGATCGGCGGTGTTGGCAACCTGCACGCTCGTCGCGCCGGCGACCGCCACGAGGCCCGGGTATGCCTCGAAACTGCGCCAACTGTAAACAACCTCGTCGCCGACACTCGCCGCGGCGGTGATCAGCTGGGCAAGCACCGCAACCGAACCGGAGCCCACCTGCAGCTGCTCGACGCTCACTCCGTGGCGGCTGGCCAGGCGCTCGCGCAGCGCGAGGGCCGACGCGTCGGGGTAGCGGTTGACAGAGGCGAGGGCGATGGCTTCGATGACAGCGGGGAGCGGCTCGAACGGGTTCTCGTTCGACGAAAGCTTGTATGCATCCGGCGCTGCCGCCCTGCCCTGGCGGTACGGCACCATCGCTTCGATTTCGGGGCGCAGTCGTACACGGGGCTCGGTCACGCAAGCAAGCCTAATTGCGGCCGGGGAACGGCCAGTGCATAGTGGTCGCATGCGCAGATTCCTGGTTCGCCTCGTCATCAACGCCGTCGCCCTCTGGCTGACCGTTCTGTTGCTCGCCCCGCACCTCACGGTGGAGCCGTACTCACCGGGCGGCACGCTCGAGGCCGTCATCACCTACCTCCTGGTGGCGCTGGTCTTCGGCATCGTGAACGGCGTGATCGGCAACCTGATCCGCGTTGTCGCGTTCCCGCTCTACATCCTGACCCTCGGCCTCATCTCGCTCATCGTGAACGGGCTGCTGTTGCTCCTCGTCGCCTGGCTCTCCGACCTCGTTGGCTTCGGCCTGCACGTCGACGGATTCTGGTGGGGAGTACTTGGTGCACTTGTGCTCGCGCTCATCGCCTGGCTGCTCGGCATCATCCTTCGGCCACTCAGCGGCCGCCGGAAGTAGTCACGATCCGCGAGGCGGTGTAGGTCGTCGTCTCGACGGACACCGCCCCCGCCCCGAACTCGCCCAGCCGCTTTACGGCTGCCCGCAGCTCGTCGCTGCCCGCCGCGTCGATGAGGGCCGCCGTGTATTCGTAGTTGAAGAACTGGTGTGCCGGCACCGCGATGTCCGTCGGGACCGGGTCGTGCGCGTAGACCTGTCGCTCGACGACGAGCGCCTGCCGGTTGGTGTCGAATCCACCGAGTGCCGGCACGAGGTCGTCGGAGTGACGCACCGTCAGCACGGGAACGCTCGGCGGAACCGGCACCTGCCCCGAAGGTGAGCCGAAGGTCACGAGACCGGCGACGTTGTAGTTCCCGGATGCCGCCACCATCGACGCGATCAGCCCGCCCTGCGAGTACCCATTTAACGTGATGGGCGTCTGCGCCGTCACGCCCGCCTGCTGCATCGCCTCCCGAACCGCACGGTATGCGCCCGCCGGCAATCGGCCCTCGCCGCCGATGTTGCTGGTCATGTCGAACGGCTCGTCCGTCTTCATGCCGAAGTCGATGGTTCCTGACACGTAGACGTCGAATCGAACACTTCCGTCGGCGCGCGTGTACTTGTCTATGCGCACCTGCTCGCCCCAGTCCGAATCCTCCGGATGAAGGATGCGCGACGCCCGGTCGGCAAACGTCACCGGCCCTGGCACCCCTTTGCGCTTCGTCGTTTGTTTGACCGAGACGGGAGTCTCGTTTCCCAGGCCGAGCGGGCGCAGTATCGCCAGGACCACCCCGGCCGCCGCCGCCATGCCGAACGGCTCCGCACCCTGACTGAGGTTCTCCGCGACGCCAGGGGGCAGCCGGGCGAGACCCGCACCCGCAGGACCGAGCCCCATCACCACCTGCCGCGCCAGCGCCACGAAGCCCGGGGTACACAGGAGCGCGTTGTGCTCGTTCGCCCACTGGCCGAGACTCCGGTTGGTGAGCTTCGCTTCGGCCACCGCCTCGTACGCGACAACGCCGAGAAAGAGCATCGCTGCCGGAAGGAGCACCGGAGCGAGAAATCCCACCCCCCAGGCGACCGTGGTCGTGAGGTCTTGCGCCAGTTGGCCGACCACGCGGTCGGCAAGCCCGTAGGCCTCGAGTGCCGCACGAACTTCGGTGGCGAGAGCGGTCGCCGAAGCATTCGCGGCGCCCAGCAGCACACCGGCGCGCTCGAGCTCCCGGTTTGCGGCGAGCGCGCTGATCGGCGCATCCCAGGCGCGCAGCAGGCCGGGAGGAAGCGCGGCGGTCAGACCCGCAACGCTCGCGCGCGCGGAAGCCAGCCTGCCCCCGAGGCGCTGGAGCCGTTCGACCTGGGCCCGCATTGCATCGGACGCCACCACCACGCTGCCGCCACCCGAGATCGTCAGGTCATCATTAGCCATCGGCGGCAACGGTTCCCAGAGCGACGGATGTCGCATCCCTGGCATTACCGAGGGCGGCGATGGACAGGGTGAGCGTCTCCCGCGCAACGTCGAGCGCCCGGTCGTACGCCCATCGGGCCGGTCCCTGCCAGTCCGTCTGGCCCAGCCCGGGTGCGAGCCCCGCTACCTCCGCCCCCAGTTCGTCCACGAGTTGTCGCAGCTGGTGGTGTTGCACCTCGAGCAGGGCGAGCAGTTCCGCGCGAGTGCGAGCCTGCAGCGCGTCGGACGGGTTCATTGGCAACAGGATGCCGGGCGGGCATCCGGGATTCATCGCCGCCCTCGTCACCCGTGTAGCCAGCGCCCAAGGCAGTCGTGTGGAGGAGCAGAATCTGCGGGAGACTAGGAACATGAGCTTCGACCGTAGTTTCGACGAGTCGGCCCTCTTCCGAATCTGCTTCGTGTGCACGGGCAACATCTGCCGCTCCCCGATGGCGGAAGCCGTGTTCAAGAGCCTGGTGAGGAAAGCCGGCCTCTCGACGCTCATCGCGGTGACCTCGGCCGGCACCGGCGACTGGCACGTGGGTGAACCGTCGGATGCGCGCACCGTCGCCTCGCTCGCCACCCACCACCTCGACGGCACGACCCACCGCGCCAAGCAGTTCGATCCCGACTGGTTCGAGCACCTCGACCTCGTTGTCGTGTTCGATCGCAGCCAGGAGCGCATCCTGCGCGCCTGGGCGACCAACGACGAAGACCGCTCGAAGGTGCAACTGTTGATGAGCTTCGACAGTGATAACACGGGACAGCTCGACGTTCCCGACCCCTACTACTCCGACGCCGCTATGTTCGAATCCGTGCTCGGGACGATTGAAAAGTCCTGCATCGCACTCTTCCGCCAGGTCACCCCTGGCATCCGACAGGGAGCCTCATGAGTCCACTGCCCCACCAGCCGATCAGCCCGCTCGACGGCCGCTACAGTTCCGCCGTTGCCGGCGTGGGCGAGCACCTGTCGGAGGCGGGGCTGAACCGTGCCCGGGTTCACGTCGAGGTGGAGTGGCTGCTGTACCTCACCGACCACGAGCTGTTCGGATCCCACCGGCTCACGGCCGAAGAGGCGCGCCGCCTGCGCGAACTGGCCAGCGACTTCGGGCAACCGGAAATCGACGAGCTCGCCCGCCTCGAGGCCACCACGCGCCACGACGTGAAGGCGGTCGAGTACCTGGTGCGCGGCAGGCTCGCCGAACTCGGACTGACCCCCGTCGCCGAGCTCACCCACTTCGCCTGCACCAGCGAAGACATCAACAATCTCTCCTACGCGCTGACGATCGGCGCGGCCGTTCGCGAGCTCTGGTTGCCGAAGTTCCGCACCGTGATCGCCGCGCTGCGCGAGCGAGCGGTTGCCCACCGGGATGACGCGATGCTGGCCCACACGCACGGCCAGCCCGCGACCCCGACGACCGTCGGAAAAGAGTTCGCCGTGTTCGTGCACCGCCTCGAACGCATCGCCGCGCAGGTGGAATCGACCGAGTTCCTCGGCAAGTTCAGTGGGGCGACCGGCACCTTCGCCGCGCACGTCGCCGCCGACCCGACCCTGGACTGGCCGGCGATCTCGCGTGAATTCGTCACCGGACTCGGGCTCGACTGGAACCCACTGACCACCCAGATCGAATCGCACGACTGGCAGGCGGAGCTCTACGCCCGCATCAGCCATGGCAACCGCATCCTGCACAATTTCTGCACGGATGTCTGGACCTACGTGTCGATGGGCTACTTCAGCCAGATTCCGCAGGCGGGTGCGACCGGGTCATCGACGATGCCGCACAAGATCAACCCGATCCGCTTCGAGAATGCCGAGGCCAACCTCGAACTCTCGAGCGCGCTGCTCGACTCCCTCGGCGCGACGCTCGTCACCTCGCGCCTCCAGCGGGACCTCACCGATTCCACGACCCAGCGCAATATCGGCGTGGCCCTCGGTCACTCGCTGCTGGCACTCGACAACATCAAGCGCGGCCTGCTCGAAGTCGCCGTCGACACCTCGAAGCTGGATGCCGATCTCGACGCCAATTGGGAGGTGCTCGGCGAGGCGATCCAGACCGTCATTCGCGCCGAGGTGGCCGCCGGCCGCAGTTCCATCGCCGACCCGTACGCCATGCTGAAGGAACTCACCCGCGGCAAGCGCATCGGCCAGTCGGACCTGGTCGCGTTCATCGACGGCCTTGATATCGGCGCGGAAGCGAAGGCGCGACTGCGCGTCCTCACGCCCGCTACCTACACGGGTCTCGCCAGCAGCCTGGTCGACTACCTGCGCTAGTGCCCGCCGCGGTCCTGGTCGTCGAGGTCGATCTTCTCGGCACCATCGGGCCGTGACGCGAGCGCGAGCATTGCGAATACGACGACGGCAACGATGAAGCCGACGCCGCCGAAAATGCCGCCGAGCAGCAGGTCGCGCGTTGAACCCCAGACCACCAGCCCGACAAACAGCGCGACGATCGCTGAGATGACGAGCAGCTCGAGTGGACGGAATCTCTCTCGCCGGGTCGGTTCGCTCACGACATTCCTCCGTCTTTCGATAGCACCGTTGGCGCGGTCGGTCCCCATTTGAGCGACAGCGCCGCAATCACGAGGTACACCGTTTCGATCGCGCCGTAGAGGCCAAGTAATCCGACCACCACGATGCCCGCGTTAAGAACGCCGGGCAGGCCATCCGGTCCGGTGAAGTGCTGGTCGAATCCCGGCGGAACGAGCAGCACGGCGATCGCGAACAGCGCGGTGAGCGCGCCGATGAACACCCAGTCACGGGATGCGTCGTGCGAACGCCGCGACGTAATTCCCACGTAGAGCTCGATGAAGCCGGCGATCGCGGCCCAGGAGCTCAGCAGCACGAGCAGCAGCGACACCCCCGCGAAGGAGAATGCCAGCGCGGCAAGACCGGCCAGGACGGTGACGGCGCCCTCGACGAGGAATGCGGTGCGGCCGCTTCCGGCGAGGAGAGCCCGGCGGCTGAGCACGAACACCGAAACCCCGCTCACCACGGCGAACAGGCCAAAGGCCAGCAGGCCGAAGAATGGCGTGTGAAAGCCGGAGAAAGTGATCGCGATCGCGAGCAGCGCCGCGGGGATCGCGCGGACCAGCGGGACGTACCAGTACGTGGCATCCGCGGAGGGGTTCTGTCGGCTGACCATCGCTGCAAATCTTACGCTGCCGTCGAGAACCCAACCTGCGGGCCGGGTGTACCGGCTAGTGCTCGGGCGGGAGGTCGACGAAGCGCGAGAAGTGTCCGTGGAAGCCGACGACGAGGGTGTCTGTCGGCCCGTTGCGGTGCTTCGCGATGATCAGGTCTGCCTCGCCCTGGCGCGGGCTGTCCTTCTCGTACGCGCTCTCCCGGTGCAGCAGGATCACCATGTCGGCATCCTGCTCGAGCGATCCCGACTCACGCAGGTCGGAGAGGGCCGGCTTCTTGTCGGCGCGCTGCTCGGGGCCACGGTTCAGCTGGCTGATGGCGATGACCGGGACGCCGATCTCCTTCGCGAGCAGCTTGAGCGCGCGGGAGAACTCGCTGACCTCCTGCTGGCGCGATTCCACCTTTTTACCGCTGGTCATCAGCTGCAGGTAGTCGATGATCACCATCTTCAGCCCGACCTTCTGCTTGAGACGTCGGCACTTGGCACGGATCTCGACCAGGGTCATGTTCGGGCTGTCGTCGATGTAGAGCGGCGCATCGGCGATCTGGCCGCGCACGCTGGCGAGCTTGGTCCAGTCGCGGGTGTCGACGGTTCCCTTGCGCATCGCCTGCAGGGGGACGGATGCCTCGGCCGACAGCAGCCGCATGGCGATTTCACTGCGGCCCATTTCGAGCGAGAACACGATGGTGGGCATGTCGTTGTGAACCGCGGCCGCGCGGGCGAAGTCCAGCGCGAGCGTGGACTTACCGATCGCGGGACGAGCCGCGAGGATGATGAGCTGCCCCGGGTGCAGGCCGTTCGTCAGCGAGTCCAGCGCGGCGAACCCGGTGGGAACGCCGACCATCTGGCCGTCGCGGCCGGCCGCGGCCTCGATCTCGTCCACGGCCGTCGTGACCGCCTCAGAGAGCGGAACGTAGTCTTCGCTCTCCACGCCGCCCGTGACAGCGTAGATCTCGGCCTGGGCGTTATTGACGAGGTCGACAACCTCGCCCTCGCTCGCGTAGCCCATCTGCACGATGCGCGTCCCGGCCTCCACGAGGCGGCGCAGCACGGCCTTCTCGGCGACGATCGACGAATAGAACCCGGCGTTCGCTGCGGTCGGAACCAGTCCGGTCAGCGTGTGCAGGTATTCGGCGCCGCCCGCGCGAGTGAGCTCGCCGGTCTTGGTCAGCTCGTCGGTGACCGCGATGACATCAGTCGGCTCCCCGTGCGAGTAGAGGGCGAGGATCGCGTCGAAGATGAGCTCGTGCTTGGGAATGTAGAAGTCGACGCCGCGCACCGTCTCGATGACGTCGGCAACGGCATCCTTGCTGAGCAACATGCCGCCTATGGCGCTCTGCTCGGCGAGCAGGTCGTGCGGGGGTGTGCGGTCGCCCTGTCGAGCCTCGTTCGACGTGCGGGCATCGCCAGCAAGGCCGAGATGAGCAATCGACACGGACGCACCTTTCGAGGAACTGATTGTGGGGCTATTCGTACACCCGGCCGCCGACAGCGGAGCCTGCCGGAGAGTTCGAGCACGGCCGCGGGAGAGGCGCTGTCACACACTAGGAACCGTGGGTAGAGCGACACAACTACCCCCTGTGCACAGGCCTGTGCAAAACCAACAAGAAACGCCGTAGTTCGTGTTGGCAACCTGTGCACTCAATTGTGGATAACAGACCAATTTCAAACCGTTATCGGCACCTGACCAGCACTTTTACGATTCACATGCTGTGTGTAGAAACATGCTTAGAGTCGCAGTTGAGAGTTGGTACCAAGGCGCGCCTCCTGTGCACAAAAGTGCAGCTCCGCACGCAAGAAAGCGGCAGTCCCGGGGTTACCCGGAACTGCCGCTTTCTAGTGAATTACTTTGCAGCGACCACCGAGAGGGTGATCGTCGCGACGATATCGTCGCGAAGGCGAACGGTCGCCTCGTGCTCGCCCACGGCCTTGATCGGGGCCGTGATCTCGATCTTGCGCTTGTCGAGCGCACCGAGGCCCGCAGCGGCGACGGCGTCGGCAACATCCGACGTCTTCACCGATCCGAACAGGCGTCCGCCCTCGCCGGCCTTGACCGTGAGCTTCACGGTCGCGGCCTGGAGCTTTGCCTTCAGGTCCTGGGCCTCTTCGAGCGTGGCGTGCTCGCGGCTGGCGCGGGCTGCCTTGATCGATTCGATCTGCTTCTCTCCACCACGGGTCCACGCAACAGCGAAGCCCTGGGGGATGAGGTAGTTGCGTGCGAAGCCATTCTTGACATCGACGACGTCGCCGGGGGCACCGAGACCGGTGACCTCGTGCGTGAGGATCAACTTGGACATATCACTGGCTCCTAACGGCCTGAGCCGGCGTAGGGCAGCAGCGCCATCTCACGTGCGTTCTTGACGGCACGGGCGATGAGTCGCTGCTCCTGAACGGAGACACCGGTGATGCGGCGAGCGCGAATCTTTCCACGCTCGGAGATGAACTTACGAAGTGTCGCAACGTCCTTGTAGTCGATGACGCCTACGCGTATCGCCTTCGCGGGAGCGGCATTCTTGCCGCCCTTGGCGTTGCGGAGGGGCTTGCGGCGATCGCCGCTGCTCTTTCCAGCCATTATTTAGTTCCTTAAGAGTTTAGAAGGGAGTTTCGTCGCTGTAGTTGCCGGGCGTGTTCCACACGTCCCCGCCAGCGGCATCCGGTGCAGTTGCGGCCCACGGCTCTTCGGCGACCTGGGCGGACGAACCGCCCCGGCCTCCGCCGACACCAGCGCCGCCGCCTTCGCGGGACGAGGATGTGCGGGTCACCTGGGCGGTGGCGTAGCGCAGGCTGGGGCCGATCTCGTCGACCTCCAGCTCGATGCTCGTACGCTTCTCGCCTTCCTTAGTCTCGTAGGACCGCTGCTTGAGTCGGCCGGTCGCGATGACGCGGGAGCCCTTTGTCAGGGATCCGGCGACGTGCTCGGCGAACTCGCGCCAGACGCTCGCACGAAGGAAGAGGGCGTCGCCGTCTTTCCAGTCGTTGCTCGCGCGGTCGAACGAACGCGGGGTGGAGGCAATCGTGAAGTTCGCAACCGCTAGCCCGTTCTGCGTGTAACGCAGCTCGGGGTCACTGGTGAGGTTTCCCACCACGGTGATGACGGTTTCGCCAGCCATGACTACTCAGCAGCCGCTTCTGCCGGAACTGCGTCAGCAGCAACGGGCTCGGCGGGAGCTTCGGCAGCGGGAGCCGCGGCGGGCTTCGAAGGGTTGGCTGCCTTGCGGGCGGCCTTCTCTTCAGCGGCCTTGGCTGCCTCGGCGACCTGGGCGATGGCTTCCTCGGCGCGGAGCACCTTGGTGCGCATGACTGCCTCGCTGAGCTTCAGCTGGCGGTCGAGCTCGACCGTCGCGGATGCGTTCGCGGTCAGCTGCACGACGGCGTAAATGCCTTCGGTCTTCTTGTTGATCTCATAAGCCAGGCGACGACGGCCCCAGATGTCAACGTTGTCGATGGTTCCACCATCGTTGCGAATGACATTGAGGAACTTGTCTAGGCTGGGAGCCACGGTGCGCTCATCGATCTCTGGATCGAGGATCACCATGAGTTCATACTGATGCGTCACAAACCCACCTCCTTCGGACTAGAACGGTCGCAGACGATCTGCGACAGGAGGGTGTTGACGTTGCTGTACCGACCAATTGGGGTCGAGACAACCTGCCTAGCATAGTCAGAGTTCTCCCCCGCAAACAAGGAGCACCGCATCAATGACCCTTCGGGTTGCCATCGCCGGAGTCGGAAACTGCGCCAACGCGCTCGTGCAGGGCGTCACCTTTTACGCCGACGTGGATGACGACGCCACCGTTCCGGGGCTCATGCATTCCCGCTTCGGCAGGTACCGCATCCGCGATATCGAGTTCGTCGCGGCGTTTGACGTGGACGCCGAGAAGGTGGGCCTCGACCTCGCTGACGCCATCTGGGCCAGCCAGAACGACACCTACCGTTTCGCTGAGGTGCCCGCCAGCGGTGTGACCGTCCAGCGCGGCGAGACCCTGGACGGACTCGGCGAGTACTACCGCGAGGTGATCACCGAATCGGATGCGCCCGCAGTTGACGTCGCGCAGGCGCTGCGCGACAGCGGTGCCGACGTGCTGGTCTGTTACCTGCCGGTCGGCAGCGAGGAGGGGGCGAAGTACTACGCCCAGGCCGCGCTGGATGCCGGGGTCGCCTTCGTCAACGCGCTTCCCGTATTCATCGCGAGCGATCCGATCTGGGCGGAGAAGTTTCGTGCGGCGGGGGTTCCGATCGTCGGGGACGACATCAAGAGCCAGCTCGGCGCCACCATCACCCACCGTGTGCTCGCCCGGCTGTTCGAGGAACGCGGGCTGGAGCTCGACCGCACCTACCAGTTGAACGTCGGCGGCAACATGGACTTCAAAAACATGCTGGAGCGCACCCGCCTTGAGTCGAAGAAGATCTCCAAGACGCAGTCGGTGACGAGCAACATTTCCGCCACCCTCGACGCGGACAACGTACACATCGGGCCGAGCGACCACGTGCCCTGGCTCACCGACCGCAAGCTCGCATTCGTGCGCCTCGAGGGCCACGGCTTCGGCAACGCGCCGACATCGCTCGAGTACAAGCTCGAGGTGTGGGACTCGCCGAACAGCGCCGGCGTCGTCATCGACGCGATCCGGGCGGCGGCCACCGCGCGGGATGCCGGTCTCGGCGGACCGGTGGAGGCCGCATCCGCCTACTTCATGAAGAGTCCGGCGGTGCAACATCCCGACCCGGATGCCCGCGCCATGCTTGAGCGGTTCATCGCCGAGCATTCGTAGGTCTCGGGAGGGCTGGGTTCGCGTGCCGGGGGGCGGTGGCGCGTGCCGCGCTAGTGGCGGGAGAAAGTGTCACTCAGCCGCTGGTGGCGGGAGAAAATGTCATTCAGCCGCTGGCGGCGGGAGAAAGTGTCTGATGGCGGGAGCCTGGGCTCCCGCCATCAGGGTGTATCCCCCGCCACAAACGCAACAACTCCCGCCGGCGGACAGTTTCTCCCGCCGCCAACCTCTGCAGCGGGCACTTTCTCCCGCCACCACCGCAACAACCCCCGCCACCTGACGGTTTCTCCCGCCACAAGCGTCGCAACCAGCCACCCGCAACCAGCCACGTCGCAGCAAGCCAGCCGCCGGCCCACCAGCCGCCAACGAGCCAGCCGCCCGCCAGCCGCACCAACTCAAACCCCCGACTACCGCGCCGCCCACCACTCGCGCAGGCGCTGTTCCGCGACTTCCGCACCCAGCGGCCCCTCGTCCAGACGCAGGTCGAGCAGGAATTTCCACGCCAACCCGACCTCACGACTCGGCTTCAGGCCGAGGATGCGCATGATGTCCTCCCCGTCGAGGTCGGGGCGCACCGCGGCCAGGCCTTCCGCTTCGGCGATCTCCGCAATGCGGTGCTCGAGGTCGTCATAGGCGAAAGCCAGCCGGTCGGCCTTGCGGCGGTTGCGCGTGGTCACATCGGCGCGGGTGAGGATGTGCAGGCGCTCCAGTAGGGGTCCGGCATCCCGAACGTAGCGCCGCACCGCCGAGTCGGTCCAGGCTCCCTCGGTGTAGCCGAAGAACCGCAGGTGCAACTCGATGAGGCGGCCGACGGATGCGATGGTGTCGTTGTCGAAGTGCAGGGTCCTCAGCCGCCTGGCCGCGAGCTTCGCACCGACGATGTCATGGTGGTGAAAGCTCACGACGCCGCCCGGCTCGACCTTCTTGGTCGATGGCTTGCCGATGTCGTGCAGCAGCGCGGCGATCCGCAGGACGAGATCCGGCTCGTGGCCGCGCTGCTTTTCGTAGCTGATCGCCTGCTCGAGCACCGTGAGGCTGTGCTCGTAGACATCCTTGTGGTGGGCGTGCTCGTCGACCTCGAGCTTGAGCGCGGGAACCTCGGGCAACACGTGCTCCGCGAGTCCGGTTTCCACCAGCAGCCGGATGCCGGGCACCGGGTCGTCCGTCAGCAACAGTTTCGACAGCTCGTCTGCTATCCGCTCGACGCTGATGATCGAGATGCGATCGGCCAGTTCGCTCATCGCCAGCCGGGTGGCTTCGTCGACCGTGAACCCCAGCTGGCTGGTGAAGCGGGCGGCGCGCAGCATCCGCAGGGGATCGTCGCCAAACGAGACGGCGGGCGCACCGGGTGTGGTCAGCGTGCGCGACAGCAGCGCATCGACACCACCGCGCGGATCGACGAGCACGCGCTGCGGTAGTCGCAAAGCCATAGCGTTCACGGTGAAGTCCCGCCGCACGAGGTCACCCTCGAGGGTGTCGCCGAACTCCACGGTCGGCTTTCGGGTCGCTCCGTCGTAGGAATCGGCACGGTAGGTGGTGATCTCGACCTGTTCGCCGTTCACCCGCGCGCCGATCGTGCCGAAGTCGCGCCCGATATCCCAGTGTGCGTCGGAGAGCGGGATGACGACCGCGAGAATCTCGTCCGGGCTCGCGCTTGTCGTGAAGTCGAGGTCGGTTACCGCTCGTCCAAGAAAGGAGTCGCGCACCGGGCCCCCCACGAGCGCCAGTTCGTGGCCGGCATGCGCGAACGCGTCCGCCAGCCGGGCAACGGTGGGGGACGCCGCGAGTTCATCGAGGCGCTGGACTGCCGAGGCGACGCTCTCCATGATGCCCAAGCTTGCCACAGGGGCCGCGGGGGTTCGGGAGCTGCGACACTCAGGGGCCACTCAAAAGGGATGCCAATAGACTCTCCCCATGCTGGCCGAAGGACTCCCCGGGTTCAGCTCGTGACCGTTAAGCGCCTCGGCGCGCTGGTGCTCTCGGTCGCCGCCCTGCTCACGAGCGCAGTGGCGACGCCGGTTTTCGCCGCGTCGTCACAGACCAACTCCGTGTCGATCACGGTCACGCCCGACGACTTCTCCGGGCTCCGGGCGGGCGGAACGCTGCGGCTCACCGCGGTCATCGCCAACGGCGGCGGTTCGGACCTCCCCGCGGGACAACTCACGCTGGACGCGGGTCACACCAGCCTCGCGACCCGGTCGCTGCTGAGCACGTGGACGGGCGGCTCATCCACCGGTGTAGCCGCGCCGACGCGGGTGACGCGCGTCTCGACGCCCGTCGTACCGAACGGGGGAACGAGCACTGTCTCGCTTTCGGTGGCCGCATCCACCCTGCATTTGGGCAAGGCGGGGGTCTACCCCCTGCGCGTGCGGCTCACCTCGAACGGCGTTGAGCAGGCGAGCGCGAATACGTCCGTCGCCTGGAAGGTCGGATCGACGGCTTCGTCGAAGCTGTCGCTCGTGGTTCCCCTGGTTGAGACCGCGGGCACATCCGGTTTCATCGACCCGAAGACCCTGGCGGCCGACACGGCTCCGAACGGACTGCTGAGCACCGAGCTGGATGCCGTGGCCGATACCTCGATCACCGTCGGCATCGACCCGCGCATCATCGCCTCCATCCGTGTGCTCGGCAAGACGGCGCCGCAGTCGGCCATCGACTGGCTCGCACGGCTCGAGACCATCTCGAACGACACCTTCCCGCTTGCATACGCGGACGCCGACGAGACCGTGCAGCTGCAGGCCGGCTCATCGCATCCGTTGAGCACCAAGAGTTTTGACTTCGCCATCAATCCCGCCAATTTCCGCACGGCGACGGACCCCGGCTCGACGAGCACGCCCACACCGGACCCGTCGCAGCCCGCCCTCCCCAGTTCGGCGGATCTCGTTGCCTGGAACTACACCATGCCCGGTCTCGAGTGGCCGGCCGAGAACACGGTGACGGCCAAGAACCTCGCGGTGCTTGCGGCGGAGCCCAACGCCCGCGTGCTGCTCTCGAGTTCCAATGTCACCCGCACCGCGGCTAACGCGGCCACCGCATCCGCGCAGGTTGGCTCCACCGCTGTCGCTGTCGCGGACACCTCGCTCTCGCTGCTGGTTCGCGCCGCGGTCTCCGCAAGCTCCGACAGTGAATGGAACGCGGCGATGCAGAAACTGGCCGCCGCACTCGCCGTCGAAGGTGTCGCGTCGGGCCAGAACACGCCCATGCTGATCGCGACCCTCGGCCGCAGCTGGCCGACGACCGATAGCCGCCTGGGCGCCACCATCCAGGCCCTCGGCTCGGTGCCGTGGGTATCGACCGGGTCTCTCCCCACGACTCTCGAAAGGGCGGGCGAAGCCGCCAAGTTGACCAACCGGTCACAGGATGCCCAGCGAGTCGCTCTCGTCACTGACCTGCTGGCCGCCGAGCGGCGCGAGATCCGCTTCTCGACTATTGCCAGCAATCCGGCCGCGCTCACCGGTGCGCGCAGGCTCAACCTGCTCGCGCTGATGTCCAATGCCTGGCAGGGCGACCAGGCCGGGTGGACCGTCGCCGCCGAGAACTTCCT
This sequence comes from Glaciihabitans sp., assembly GCA_025464095.1. Classification (GTDB taxonomy): domain Bacteria; phylum Actinomycetota; class Actinomycetes; order Actinomycetales; family Microbacteriaceae; genus RYN-84. Next base: position 65,941 of record JAODMF010000007.1, on the reverse strand, counting down.
GGCGGAGTCGAGCGCCATCCGCGGTTCGGTGCAGGTCACCCGCAGCAGCACCATCAACTTTCTCAGTGACAGCGGCGGGCTTCCCGTGACGGTCCGCAACGATCTCAGCCAGGCCGTCACCGTCTACGTGCGGGTGCGACCGCAGACGGCGTCCCTGATTGTCGAGAACTCCAACGTGAAGCTCACCATCGAGGCCAACTCGCAGCGCAGGGTATTCATCCCGATGCAGCGGCTGTCCAATGGACGGGTCGAGGTGACCGTGTCTCTCAACAGCGGGCCGAACGCGTTCAGCTTGCCCGTCGGCAAACCCGTCCTCGTCCAGGTGAATGTGAACGCCGGGTGGGAGACCGCCGGCACTCTCATCTTCGGCGCCGTCGTCCTCTTCGTTTTCGCCTTCGGGCTGGTCCGCAACATCCGCAAGCGCAGGAAAGCCGCGCGTGAGTAACGCTGCCGAGCCGACGGATCCGGGAGCCGGGGGCGTCGGGCCGGCCGGCACGGCCCCCATGGACAACCGCGCGGTCGGCCGTGCCAGCGCCTTCCTCGCGAGCGGCACGATCGTCTCGCGCCTCCTCGGCTTCATCAGTGCCGCTGTGCTCGCCCGCACACTGGGTCTCGCGGGCAGTGGCGCTGGCGCGTTCGGACTGGCGAACCAGCTGCCGAACAACATCTACGCGATTGTCGCCGGCGGCCTGTTGAGTGCCGTGCTGGTTCCGCAGATCGTGCGCGCGGCGCTGCACGACGACGGCGGGCAGAAGTTCATCAACCGGTTGATGACGCTCGGTGGCGTGGTCTTCCTGGCGGCGGCCGTGATCGCGACGCTCTGCGCCCCGTTGCTCGTCAACCTGTACGCTCAACAGTCCGCCGGGGGCGGCCGCGGATTTACGAGCGGGGAACTCGCCCTTGCCACGGCTTTCGCCTACTGGTGCCTGCCGCAGATCCTCTTCTATGCGCTGTACAGCCTGCTCGGCGAGGTGCTGAACGCCCGCAAGCTGTTCGGGCCATTCACCTGGGCGCCCGTGATCAACAACGTCGTGGCGATCGCCGGACTGCTTGCCTTCAGCGCCCTTTTCGGTTCGAATGACGTTCAGGATGCCGCGGCCTGGACTCCGGGCATGATCGCCATGGTCGCGGGCACCGCCAGCCTCGGCGTCGCTGCCCAGGCGCTGGTGCTCTTCCTGTTCTGGCGCCGGGCGGGCCTGCGCTACCGCCCGGAATTCCGCTGGCGCGGGGTGGGTCTCGGCCGCGTCGGCAAGGCCGCCGGCTGGACCTTCGGCATGCTTCTGGTAACGCAGCTCGCCGGAATCGTGCAGTCGCGGGTCGCCAGCTTCGCCGGCACGGACACGGCCGCCATCCCGATCCTCCGCTACTCCTGGCTCATCTTCATGCTGCCGCACTCGATCGTCACCGTGTCGATCGCGACCGCCTATTTCACCCGCCTGAGCAGCCATGCCCGCGACGGCAACCATGCGGCGATCCGGGATGACGTCTCCGGCTCCCTGCGCGCCATCGGGCTCATCATGGTCTTCGCCGCCGTCGGCCTCATCGTCATCGCCTACCCGTTCTCGACCATCTTCGCGAAGGGCGGGTTCGGCGAGGTGCAGGCCATGGGCAATGTGCTCATGGTGTTCCTCGTCGGACTGATCCCGTTCAGCATCCTGTTCGTGCTGCAGCGCACGTTTTACGCGGTTGAAGACACCCGCACACCGTTCTTCATCCAGCTCGTGCAGGCCGTGCTGTTCGTCGTTGGCGCTCTGTTCGTGACGACTCTCGCTCCGGCATGGATCGCCGTCGGGATCGCGGCCGTGACGACGATTGCCGGAACGGTGCAGGCGGCCCTGTCCGCCATCCTGCTGCGGCGGCATATCGGGCGACTGGATGCCGCGCACATCGTGCGGTCGTACCTCGTTTACCTGCTGGCCGCCGCGCCCGCGGCCGCCGTCGGGATCGGTGTCGAGTTCGCGCTCGGCGGTTTCACCAACGGTTTTGCCGTCAACAGCGTCGCGGGGGCCGTTCTCACCATGATCATCGCCGGCGTGCTGATGCTGGGCGTGTATATCGGCGGGCTCGTCCTGCTGCGTGCGCCGGAACTGCGCGCGATGGCGACACCCGTCCTCGCCCGGCTGCGTCGCAGATAGTCGCGGAATACCCTGACCATAGGATGGGTTGTACCGCTCAGACAAGAACTCTTGAGGAGATGCTGCACGTGCGCCAGGTCATCATTATCGGCTCCGGACCGGCTGGATACACGGCCGCGATCTACGCCGCCCGCGCGAATCTCCAGCCTCTGCTGATTGCCAGTTCGGTCGAATTCGGCGGTGAGCTGATGAAGACGACAGAGGTTGAGAACTACCCCGGATTCCCCGAGGGGGTCATGGGTCCCGACCTGATGCTCGCCATGCAGAAGCAGGCCGAGAGGTTCGGCACGGAGATCGTGTACGACGATGTCGTCTCCCTTGATCTCGCCGGCGAGACGAAGACGGTGCGACTGGGCAACGGGGACGTTCACGAAGCGCTCACCGTCATCTACGCGACCGGCTCCGCCTACCGCAAGCTCGGACTCGACGACGAAGAGCGCCTCAGCGGCTACGGCATCTCCTGGTGTGCGACCTGTGACGGCGCCTTCTTCCGCCAGAAGACCATCGCGGTCGTCGGCGGCGGTGACTCCGCCATGGAGGAAGCGACCTTCCTCACGCGCTTCGCAGACAAGGTCTACGTGATTCACCGCAAGGACTCCCTCCGGGCATCCGCCGCGATGCAGGATCGCGCCTTCACCGACCCGAAGATCGAGTTCCTCTGGAACAAGGAGGTCGCCCACATCTACGGCGACAACCTCGTGACCGGCGTCGGCCTGCTCGACACTGTTGACGGCACGGAATCCACCCTCGACCTCAGCGGCCTGTTCATTGCGATCGGTGCTGACCCGCGCACGCACCTCGTGCATGGGCAGCTCGACTTCACCGAGCACGGAACGATTGCCGTGGATGGCCGCAGCTCGCGCACGAATCTCGCGGGCGTGTTCGCCGCGGGCGACGTGATCGACCCGACCTACCGCCAGGCGGTCACGGCTGCCGGTTCCGGCACGGTCGCGGCCCTCGACGCGGAGCACTACCTCGCAGGTCTCCCGAAGCACGTGCTGTCGAAAGCCCTCACCGTCCCGGCCGAACCGGTCGCGGCATCCGTTTAGCTCCCGACCCGGCCGCCCACCCGGTAGCCCGACCACTACAAAAAGGAACCACATATGTCCAGCGCAAAAGATGTAACCGACGACACCTTCGCAGCAGAAGTGCTCAACTCGAGCGACACGATCATGGTCGACTTCTGGGCCGAGTGGTGCGGTCCATGTAAGGCCGTCTCCCCCATCCTCGACGCCATTGCGGCCGAGCACTCCGAGAAGATCAGGATCGTCAAGCTGAACGTTGACGACAACCCGCAGATGGCGATGAAGTACCAGATCACGTCGATCCCGGCGATGAAGGTCTTCCGCGGTGGCGAGGTCGTCAAGACCGTCATCGGTGCAAAGCCGAAGCCTGCCCTCGAGGCCGATCTGGCGGAGTTCCTCGCGTAGTGCCCGCTTAGTCGCGCATCGCAGCTCAGCGGAACGACCGCCCGGACACTGGTTCTGGGCGGTCGTTGTGCTTTAAGCCCATATTCTTGACACTTCACCACCGAAACGGACACCGGATGACCACCGCAGGCAACAACCTCGACCCCTGGTACGGCAGCTATGCCGAGCGCACGGCCGGCCTCGCGGCCTCCGAGGTCCGAGCCCTGTTCGCCGTGGCCTCGCGTCCGGAAGTCGTCTCGCTGGCGGGCGGTATGCCGTATGTGTCCGCGCTTCCGCGCGAAATCGTCACCGGTGCGATGGACCGCGTCATGCGCGACCGCGGCCCGATTGCGCTCCAGTACGGTTCCGGCCAGGGGGCGCCGGCGCTGCGGGAGCACATCCTCGAGGTGATGGCGCTCGAAGGCATCCGGGCCAGCGTGGATGACGTGGTCGTCACCACGGGGTCACAGCACGCCCTCGAGCTGGTCACCAAGATCTTTATCGACCCGGGCGACGTCGTGCTGGCCGAGGGTCCGAGCTACGTCACGGCCATGGTGGTCTTCAAGTCGTACCAGGCCGTGATCGAGCACTCGGAGATGGATGAGCATGGTCTCGTTCCCGAGGCGCTGCGACAGAAGATCGCGTATCTCAAGGCAGCCGGCAAGACGATCAAGTTTCTCTACACGGTGCCGACATTCAGCAACCCGGCCGGCGTGACGCTGACCTGGGAACGTCGGCTGGAGATTTTGGAAATATGCCGGTCAGAGGGCATTTTGGTGCTCGAGGACAATCCATACGGACTGCTCTATTTCGGCGGTCCGCCGCCCCACGCGATGCGGTCGGTCGAAGAGGACGGCGTCATCTACCTGGGCACGTTCTCGAAGACGCTCGCCCCCGGATTCCGGGTGGGCTGGGCGCTCGCGCCGCACGCCATCCGCGAGAAACTGATCCTCGCGAATGAGGCCGCGGTGCTCTCGCCGAGCTCGTTCACGCAGCTGATCATCGCCGAGTATCTTGCGACCGCCGACTGGAAGGGCCAGATCGACACCTTCCGCGGCGTGTACCGCGAGCGGCGGGACGCGATGCTGCAGGCGCTCTCCGACTACCTGCCGGATACCAGCTGGACCGTTCCGAACGGCGGCTTCTATGTCTGGCTGACGCTGCCGGCCAACCTCGACAGCAAGTCGATGCTGCCGCGGGCGGTGAAGGAGCTGGTTGCCTACACGCCGGGTACCGCCTTCTACGCCGATGGTGGCGGCCGCAACAAGATACGCCTGGCCTTCTGCTACCCGACGCCCGATTTCATCCGTGAGGGCATCCGCCGGCTGTCGACCGTCATCAATGGCGAACTCGAGCTGCTCAATACTTTCTCGCAGACCGCACCGCTCCCGCTGCAGCGCGATAAGGGCTCACTCATCAACCCGCCAGCCAACCTCGGCTGAAAGAGATCACCATGGCCTCCCCCAACCGAATCGTTGTTCTCGCCGGCGGAATCTCGCACGAGCGTGACGTGTCACTGCGCTCCGGTCGGCGCGTGGCCGACAGCCTCGCCGAGCACGGCATCACCGTCGAGTTGCGCGATCCGGACGCCTCGCTGCTCTCCGCCCTGAGGGAGAACCGCCCCGACGTCGTCTGGCCCGCCCTCCATGGCGCGAGTGGCGAAGACGGTGCCCTCCGCGGACTGCTCGATTTTCTCGGCGTTCCCTACGTGGGTTCACGGGCGGATGCCGCCCGGCTGGCCTGGGACAAGCCGACCGCCAAGGTGATCGTCGCCCGTGCGGGTGTATCGACGCCGGCATCCATCACGCTGCCCCGGTCCGCCTTCCGCGAGCTCGGCGCGAATAGTGTGCTGGAGAGCATCGCGGACGACCTGCCCATCCCGGTCGTCGTCAAGCCCGCCCAGGGCGGCTCCGCGCAGGGCGTGACGCTCGTGGAGGATGCCGCGGACCTCCCCCGCGCGATGGTTGACGCGTACACGTACTGGGATGTCGCACTCATCGAGCAGAAGATCATCGGCACCGAAATCGCCGTCGGCATCATCGACACGGGCGACGGACCCGTCGCCCTCCCCGCGGTCGAGATCGAGCCGCTCTCGGGCGTGTACAGCTTCGAGGCCCGCTACAACGCGGGCGAGACCCGCTTTTACACGCCCGCCCGAATGGATGCCGCGATCGCGGAACGCGCGGCCGCCGCCGCCGTGAAAGCCCACGTCGCCCTCGGACTGCGGCACATCTCGCGCGTCGACATGATCGTGGACGCTGCGGGCACCCCGTGGTTCCTGGAGGCCAATGTGCTGCCCGGACTCACCGAGACTTCGCTCATCCCCCAGGCCCTTGAGGCCGCCGGTCACGACCTCGGTTGGGTCTACTCGGCCCTCGCCGACGCCGCCATCGCCGAATCCCGCTAACTCTCTCCCCGAGTTGTCACATATCGACCCAAAATCCCCCGTTTAGGTCGATATGCGACAACTCGGGGAGGAGAGAGGAGTGCAGGGAGTTAGCGGGAGGCGCCGAAGGCGCTCTGCCCCAGCTCCGCGAGGATGCGGTTCAGGTCGGCGACCGTGGCGAAATCGATCACGATGCTGCCCTTGGTCGCCCCGAGGCTGATCTTCACGCGGGTGTTGAGCCGATCCCCCAACTGCTCGGCGATTTCGGCCAGATGATCCTGTTTGCGACCCGCGGATGGCTTTGCCTTGGCAGCTGCGCGCGGCGACGTCTGCCCGGCGGCGGCCTCAGCCGCTCGCACCGACAGGTCCTCGTTCACGATCTTGTCCGAGAGCCGCTCCATGGCCGCCGCGTCCCCAGCGGCAAGGATCGCCCGAGCGTGGCCCGCGCTCAACACGCCCGCGGCTACGCGCAACTGCACGGATGCCGGCAGCTTCAGCAGGCGGAGCGTGTTGGTGATCTGCGGGCGTGACCGGCCGATGCGCTCGGCGAGCTGCTCCTGCGTGATCCCGAAGTCGTTGAGGAGCTGCTGGTAAGCCGACGCCTCTTCCAACGCGTTGAGATTAGCCCGGTGCAGGTTCTCGAGCAGGGCATCCCGAAGCATGTCTTCATCGGCCGTGTTCTTGATGACCGCGGGGATCGTCTCGAGGCCGAGCTGCTTGGTGGCACGCAGCCGCCGCTCCCCCATGATGAGCTCGAACTGGGGTCCGCCGGGCTGGGCTCCCACGAGCGGGCGCACCACGATCGGCTGCAGTACGCCAATCTCGCGGATCGAGACCACGAGCTCGTTGAGCTCATCGTCGCGAAACTCGGAGCGCGGCTGCTGGGGGTTGGGCACGATGTCGTTCGGCGAAAGATTGGCGAGGCGAGCCCCGGGGATCTCGGCCAGGGCCTCGGTTGGCAGGCGTCCCTCGGGAAAGAACACATCGACCGGCCGTGCGGCGGTCGCATCCTCCGCGGTGGGAATCAGGGCACCAATGCCTCGGCCAAGTCCTGTGCGTCGCGGTGTTGCCATCAGGCGGGTGCTCCTCGGCGTGCAATTTCGGCCGCGGCCTCGAGATACGAGAGCGAGCCGGGGGAGTTTGTGTCGTAGGTGATAACGCTTTGGCCGTAGCTGGGCGCCTCGGAAATGCGCACGGAACGGGGAATCATCGAGTTCAGGACTTCGCGGGGAAAGTGGTCACGGACATCCTGCGCCACCTGGTTGGCCAGATTGGTGCGGCTGTCGTACATGGTGAGCAGGATCGTCGAGACGGTCAGCTTGGGGTTGAGGTGCCGTTCGATCAGCTGGATGTTCTTGAGCAGCTGGCTCAGGCCCTCCAGGGCGTAGTACTCGCACTGGATGGGGATGAGCACCTCGCGCGCCGCGACGAAAGCGTTGATCGTCAGCAGGCCGAGCGAAGGCGGGCAGTCGATAAACACGTAATGGAACGGAAATTCCGACTCGGCGAGAAACTTGTCGAGGGCGCCGCGCAACCGCTGTTCCCGCGCGACCAGGGAGACGAGCTCGATTTCGGCGCCGGCGAGGTGGATGTTGGCCGGAATGCAGTACAGCCCGTCGAATTCGGGGCTGCGCTGCACGACCGAGTCCATCGATTCGTCGTTGATGATCACGTCGTACACGCTCGGCGTGTCGGCCCTGTGCTCCACCCCGAGGGCGGTGGATGCATTCCCCTGCGGGTCGAGGTCGATGACGAGCACATTGGCACCCGCCCGAGCGAGCGCGGCCGCCAGGTTCACGGTCGTCGTGGTCTTGCCCACGCCGCCCTTCTGGTTGGCGATCGTAAAGATGCGAGTGGATGCCGGGAGAGGAAGCTGCGCGGCCGCCAGCGCCTGGCGCCGCCGGTTGATCTCGGCAAGTTCTCGAGCGAGTGGCGTCGACTCGTCGTACCGGCCCGTGGCGGAGGCTCCGGATCCGCCGTTGGGAGTCGCCGTGGACACCTCAGCGATGTCGCCTTCTGGATGTTTCACGTGAAACTTTCTGTTACGGAGATGGGTGGAACGGCCGGGAGATCAGTCCACTGTAGCCCGAAACACCCGGGTGACCTCGGCCTCGATTCCGTCGCCGAGCTCGAGCACCTCGACTCCGGTGAGACGGGCCTTGCGGATTTGTTTCGCTGCTGCGGTGATCTCCTCAGTCACACGCGACCCCTTGAGAAACAGCATCTCTCCGCCCTTGCGAAGGAGAGGTTCTGTCGCCGGGATCAGCTTGGAAAGCGCGGTGACCGCACGCGCGGTCACCTGGTCCAACTGTTCGGCAAGCGGCGCATCCTCGGCTCGAGAGCGAACCACGCGAACGTTGGTCAGACCGAGCTCGGCCGACTCGGCCAGAAGCCAGTCGACGCGGCGCTCCATGGGCTCGACGAGCACGAGCGAGACATCAGGGCGCGCAATCGCCAGGACGAGCCCGGGCAATCCTGCCCCGCTGCCGATGTCGCCCGTCACGCCGGGGCGAAGCAGTGGCGCGAGCAAAGCGCAATTGACGACGTGGCGGGTCCATAGGCGGGGCAATTCGAGCGGTCCGATGAGACCGAGTTCCTCGCCCCTGGTCGCGAGGTCGGAGGTGTAGCGCCGCGCCAGGTCGATCCGGTCACCAAACAGGCGCGCAGCAATCGCGGGCTCGTCCTCGAAGGCGACGGAATCCGGGGGAAGCGACGTCAATGTTTCACGTGAAACTAGGCGCGGGTGATGACGGTGTGGCGGTCGCGGCCTTCGCCCTCGGACTCGGAAACGAATCCGCGCTCGGCCACGATGTCGTGCACCAGCTTGCGCTCGTACGAGGACATCGCCGGCAGCGATGCCGCCTCGGCGCCCGCCTCAATGCGTTCGATCGCCTTGTCGACGAGGAGGGTCAGCTCTGCCGCACGGGCCTCACGCGAGCCGCCCACATCGAGGATCAGGCGCGAGAAGGAACCCGTCTTTGTCTGTACGGCAATACGCGCGAGCTCCTGCAGCGCGTTCACCGTGTCGGGCTTGGACAGCAGGCTGAGGTTACTGGTGCCTTCGCTCGAGTTAACCGAGATGTAGGCGCGACCACCGCGGGCATCGATGTCGATGTCACCATCCAGATCACTGATGTCGAGGAGTTCCTCGATGTAATCGGCGGCGATGTCGCCTTCTTCTTCGACCTGGCTCGCGGTGCGAACCTCCGACTCCTCAGCCGGAGCCTCGGTCGCCGCGACGGCGTTCGATTCGCCGGTCGTTTCGAGATCGGTCTCTGTCACGTCGCTCACTTCTTGCCACCCTGCTTCTTAGCGCGGTTCTTGTTAACCGGTTGTGATCGCTGCGTGGTCACCTTGGCCTCGGGGCCCGAGGCCACGACAGCGTTGTCTTCAATGATCGAAATCCCGCGCCGCTGGCTCTTGCGTGCCATTCGCGCCTCGCGGGCGAGCGCCGCTTCAGACCCGGGCGTCGGCATGTTCCGGATGACCAGGAACTGCTGCACCATGGTCCAGATGTTCGACGTCAGCCAGTAGAACATGACGCCGAGGGGGAACGCATAACCGGAGAAAGCGAACACGAGGGGAAGGATGTACAGCAGGATCCGCTGCTGCTTGTAGGTCGGGCTGGCCTTCATCTCCGGCGACTGGTTCTTCGACATGATCTGCAGCTGTGTGATGAACTGCGAACCCGTCATCAGGATGACCATGACGGCGGCGATGATGATGACCGTCCAGTTGCCGTCGGCGGTGCTGATCGCGAGCTTCAGGGGAGCGATGTTGAACAGTGACGCTTCACCGAAGCTCTTGGAGAGCGGCCCGTTCAGGAAACCGACGCCGGCCTGGTGCGCGGTGTCGTACTTTTGCGCCTCACTCAGCACCGAGAACAGGCTGAAGAAGATCGGCATCTGGATCAGGAGGGGCAGGCACGACGACAGCGGGTTGGTGCCGGTGCGCTTGTACAGCTCCATGGTCTCTCGCGACATTGCCTCGCGTGAGAACTGGTCCTTCTTGCCCTTGTACTTGTCCTGGATCTTCTTGATCTGCGGGGCGACCTCGAGCATCCGGCGCTGGCTCTTGATCTGTCGAACGAAGATCGGGATGAGCGCGGCACGAACCACCAGCACCAGCCCGACGACCGAGAGCACCCAGGTGAGCCCGGCGTCGGGGTGCAGACCCAGACCAGTCCACACTCCGTGCCAGAACACGAGGATCGCCTCGACCGCCCACTTAATGGGGAAGAGGATGGTACCTATGAAGTCCATATCGGGTCAGCCCTTTCCGTGGCCGCTTGCAACAACAAAACCAAAGGGAGTGAGCTCATAGCGCTGCTTTACTCGCTGGGGAACGTCATCCACGCCGCCAGCTGCCCACGGGTGGCAGCGCGCGATGCGGATTGATCCGAGCCCGATGCCGCGAACGACTCCGTACTGCTGGATCGCCTGCAGCGCATAGTGCGAGCAGGATGGGTAATAGCGACACACGTCGCCGTACAGGGGAGAGATGGCGAAGCGGTAGAACCGCAGGATGATCACGCACAGGTTGCGTGGAAGCAGCATCACGAACAGCAGCGTTCGCTTCATGGCTTCCTCACACCCTTGTCTAGCCCGGAGACGATCTCCTCCTGCAGAGTAGACCAGCTAACGTGATCGACTCCTGGCAGTGCTCGCACCACAACATCGGTACCAAAAGCATGCGTTGGCAAAACGTCGTGCCCGACCGAACGGAGACGACGCCGAACCAGGTTGCGCGTCACGGAATTGCCCACAGCTTTCGAGATGATGAAGCCAAAGCGGGTCACCTCGGATGCCTCGCGAGCGCGCAGGTAGAGCACGGTATGCGGAGTGAACACACGCCGACCAGTTCGCACGGCCATCCGGAAATCATCGGCACGGACGACCCGGTTCGCTCGCGCGAGCACGGAAGGAAACTACGCCGAGAGTTCGGTGCGGCCCTTGCGACGACGTGCAGCCAGGATGGCGCGGCCGGCGCGGGTGCGCATGCGAAGACGGAAGCCGTGCACCTTGGCGCGGCGACGGTTATTCGGCTGGAAGGTTCTCTTGCTCATAGTGGTATCTCCAAAGCCCAGCTTGAAAGGCCGGAAGAAGTAGGAATGGCCGGTGGGCCAGAAGTCAACTGATTAAAAATACGGCCATAACGGCCTGCGGTCAAACCCTACGCGCTTTCGGCGCATTATCCACATGAAGTGAATTGGGGGTTGGTAACGACACCCTGTGGAGAACTAAGGTGAAGGTCAGCCATTTCGCGGGGGCGAAACGGGCGCAAACTTAGTGAGCTAAAGGCCGCAGCCGGTGGATAACCCTGTGAGTTATTTGCCAAGAACAGGATGGTCCCTATGGCCGATGTACCAGATTCAACCCGAGAAATCTGGAACGCCGTACTTTCGCAGCTCACCGTTGATGATCGCATCACACCCCAGCTGCACGGCTTCGTCAGCCTGGTCGAGCCCAAGGGCATCATGGCCGGCACCCTCTACCTCGAGGTTCCGAACGAACTGACCCGCGGGATGCTGGAGCAGCGCATTCGGCTGCCCCTTCTCAACGCCATTTCCGGGCTCGGCGACACATCCGAGGTGAACAACTTCGCGATCGTGGTGAACCCCGAGATCCAGCCGGATGTTCTCGAGCGCACGGAGACGGTCGAGGAGCAGCCCTACATCGAGACGGCCGTCGTACCAGCCCAGCAGGATGCGTCTTCCTCGACCCGTCGCTCGGATTCTCGGCTCAACCCGAAGTACAGCTTCGACAACTTCGTCATCGGCGGCTCCAACCGGTTCGCACACGCCGCCGCGGTCGCGGTCGCTGAGGCTCCTGCCAAGGCATACAACCCGCTCTTCATCTACGGCGACTCGGGCCTGGGTAAAACCCACCTGCTCCACGCCATCGGGCACTATGCGGCCAACCTCTATCCGGGCATCCGGGTTCGCTACGTGTCGTCCGAAGAGTTCACCAACGACTTCATCAACTCGATTGCCAACAACCGGGCATCGGTCTTCCAATCGCGTTACCGCGAGATCGACATCCTGCTGATCGACGACATCCAGTTTCTCCAGCGCGCTGTGGAGACGCAGGAAGCTTTCTTCCATACCTTCAACACGCTGCACGACCACAACAAGCAGGTCGTCATCACCAGCGACGTCGCGCCGAAGCACCTCACCGGTTTTGAAGACCGGATGCGCAGCCGCTTCGAGTGGGGACTCATCACTGACGTGCAGGCACCCGACCTCGAGACCCGCATCGCCATCCTCCGTAAGAAGGCGCAAAGCGAGAAGCTCCAGGTCGGCAACGACATCCTGGAATACATGGCCTCGAAGGTCTCGTCGAATATTCGTGAGCTGGAGGGCACGCTGATCCGGGTGACCGCGTTCGCTAATCTCAACCGCACCCCGGTCGACATGGCCCTCGTGCAGACCGTGCTCAAAGACCTCATCACCCTCGACGAAGACAACGTCATCGCGCCGGTCGACATCATCAATCACACCGCCGACTACTTCAAGCTGACGGTCGACGACCTGTACGGGTCCTCGCGCTCCCAGGCTGTCGCAACGGCACGCCAGATCGCGATGTACCTCTGCCGCGAGATGACCAACCTTTCCCTTCCCAAGATTGGGCAGCTGTTTGGCAACCGTGACCACACCACGGTCATGTACGCCAACAAGAAGATCACCGAGTTGATGAAAGAGCGCCGCTCGATCTACAACCAGGTGACCGAACTCACCAGCCGCATCAAGCAGAATCACCGCTACAACAAGATTTAGGCGCCGTCCACGCCCCCCAAAGGGGGCGCTTCCCACAGTGTGTATAACCTGTGGATAACTTGCGGGACGCGCCGCAGGCCATGTTGATCAATATCCAAAAACTGTGGATTCTGCTCGGAACTACACGAACCGCTCGACGCAGTCTCCCCATACATTCCACACGGCGCTCACATCTCACACTGTTGTAGTTCCCATGCCGCGACTGGCATGCGCAGAGTTACCAACAGTTCCCACACCGGTTAAGAATGTGATCTCTTTAATTCGATTAATGGGGAGAGATAACCTTGGGGGCTGCGTGCCGGTCGCGCTGTGCCAGTATTAATCGGCCAGTCCCACTCACATTGAGACGCCTAGAGGGGTGAACCCGTGAAGTTCCAGGTCAACAGAGACGTCTTCAGTGAGGCTGTCTCGTTTGCGGTGAAACTCCTGCCCCAGCGCACCACGCTTCCCATCCTCAGCGGCGTGCTCATTGAGACAACCGCCTCCGGTCTCACCCTGTCGTCCTTCGACTACGAGGTATCGGCGCAGACCGAAATCGCGGCCGAGGTCGAAGAGCAGGGCCGCATCCTCGTCTCCGGCCGGTTACTCGCAGAAATTGCGAGCCGGCTTCCGGCTGCACCGGTCAAGTTCGCAACGGAAGAGTCACGAATCACCGTCAGCTGTGGCTCGGCACAATTCACACTCCTGAGCATGCCCGTCGAGGAGTACCCGACACTGCCGCAGATCTCCGCGAGCTCCGGCTTTTTGCCCGCCGAGGCGTTCGCTAATGCGGTCGCCCAGGTGGCCGTTGCGGCATCCAGGGATGATGTAACTCCCGTGATAACGGGCGTTCAACTCGAGGTATCGAAAACGAGCCTTTCTCTTGTCGCGACAGACCGGTATCGCGTCGCGGTTCGCGAGATTGAGTGGGAGGGCGCCGATTCAATCACCGACACCCTCACGGCCCTGGTCCCTGCGCGCACGCTTACCGAAATCGGTAAGACCTTTGGTCACAGCGGTTCGATCTCCGTCGCAATCACGAGCACCGACGAACGCGAACTTATCGCCTTCCAGGCGGAGAAGCGCACCGTGACTTCATTGCTGATCAAGGGCAACTTTCCGCCCGTGAAGCGTCTTTTTCCGGAGACCGTCGACAACTACGCGGTCATCAACACCGCGGAACTGATCGAAGCGACTCGGCGGGTGTCCCTCGTGCTCGAGCGCGAAGCCGCGCTTCGCTTCACATTCTCGATCGACGGGCTCACCCTCGAGGCAATCGGTTCGGAGCAGGCCCAGGCGTCAGAGACCATCGACGCTTTTCTCACCGGCGGTGACACGGTGGTGTCGCTCAAGCCGCAGTTTCTTCTCGACGGCCTCGGAGCCGTGCACTCCGAGTTCGTGCGGATCTCGTTCACCAAGACCGAGAACCCGAACAAGCCCGGTCCGGTGCTCATCACGAGCCAGTCATCCAAGGACCAGGCCGGCGCCGATAACTACAAGTACCTGCTGCAGCCGAACCTGTTGCTGCGCTAGATCCACCCACGTTCAAAGGAAACATGCATGCACATCGGTCTCGTCGGTCTCGGCAAAATGGGCAACAACATGCGGGCCCGTCTCCGAAAGGCCAACATCGAGGTCACCGGCTATGACCCCAACACGGCCGTAACGGATGTCGCGACCCTGGCGGATCTCGCCGCGGCTCTTCCCACGCCCCGCATCGTCTGGGTAATGGTCCCGTCGGGCAAGATCACCTCCGACGTCATCACCGAGCTGGCCGGAGTTCTCGAGGAGGGCGACCTCATCATCGACGGCGGTAACTCTCGGTTCAGCGAAGACTTCATCCACGCGGCTGAGGTGCAGGCCAAGGGAATCCACTACGTCGACTGCGGTGTTTCCGGCGGAGTCTGGGGTCTCGAGAACGGCTACGGCCTCATGGCCGGCGGCAACAGGGACGACATCGAGCTCGCTATGCCGATCTTCGATGCGCTTCGGCCCGAGGGCCCGCGGGAAGAAGGATTCGTGCACGCCGGTGAGATCGGCGCCGGGCACTACGCGAAGATGGTGCACAACGGCATCGAGTACGCCATCATGCAGGCCTGGGCCGAGGGCTACGAACTGATGAGTGCGAAGACCGAGCTGATCAAGGACGTCACCGGCACGTTCAAGGCGTGGGAGCGCGGAACCGTCGTACGGTCCTGGCTGCTCGAACTCCTCGTCAAGGCTCTCGAGGAAGACCCGGAATTCAAGGCGATCGAAGGCTACGTCGAGGATTCCGGCGAAGGCCGCTGGACGGTCGAGGAGGCGCTCAACAACGCCGTTCCGGTGCCGACGATCAGCGCATCCATTTTTGCTCGTTTCGTCTCGCGCCAGGGGGAAGGCGCGTCACCGTCGATGAAGGCGGTCGCTGCCCTTCGCAACCAGTTCGGCGGGCACGCGGTTCGCAAGAGTTGACGTGAGAGTCACCCACCTCAGCCTTGCGGACTTTCGGAATTACGATTCCGCCGAGGTGGATTTCCACGCCGGGCCCAACCTGTTCGTTGGCAGCAACGGCCAGGGCAAGACGAATCTCGTTGAGGCGCTCGGCTACCTGAGCACGCTCGGATCGCATCGGGTCTCGACCGATCACGCCATGATCCGCACGGGACAGGATGCCGCGATCGTGCGCGCGCGGCTCGAGCACGGGGATCGCTCGATCCTTGCCGAGGTGCAGCTCAACCGCACGGGTGCCAACCGCGCTCAGATTAACCGGTCGGTGATCAAGACGCGCGAGCTGCCGCGGTATTTCTCGAGCGTGCTGTTCGCGCCGGAGGATTTAGCGCTGGTGCGCGGGGAGCCATCCGGACGGCGGCGATTTCTCGACGAACTCCTGGTACTTCGGACTCCCCGCATGTCGGGCGTGCAGGCGGATTACGACCGCGTACTCAAGCAGCGCAATTCACTGTTGAAAAGCGCGCGGGCATCCGGGGTTCGTGGCAACCAGCTGGGCACTCTCGAAATCTGGGACGAACGCCTGGTCGCGCTCGGCTCGGAACTGATCGAGGCTCGCGCCGACCTGGTCGCCGAGTTGCTCCCGGAGGTGGCGCGGGCCTACTCCGCAATCGCGGGCGAGAACCAGACCGCGACGCTCGCCAGCTACCTGAGTGTTCTGGCCACCACCGCGGACGACGAGGATTCGGATGCCGCGGCGGTTGTGCGCGGCGACCGCCTGACGGCGGAACAGGTTGCCGTCGAATTCCGCTCAGCGCTCGACCGGCTTCGCCGGAGTGAACTCGACCGCGGCATCACACTAGTCGGGCCACATCGTGACGATCTCATCCTCATGCTCAACGACCTGCCCGCGCGAGGGTACGCGAGCCACGGCGAGTCGTGGTCCTTTGCCCTGTCGTTGAAGCTCGCCTCCGCGGCGGTATTGCGGCGGGAGTCAAGTGCCGGCGATCCGGTGCTGATTCTCGACGATGTCTTCGCAGAACTCGATGTGTCTCGGCGGGCCCGGCTCGCTGACGCCGTCGACGGCTTCGAGCAGGTGCTGATTACCGCGGCGGTATTCGAGGATGTCCCCAGCCAGCTGGCCGCGCACGTCGTTCGAATTCGCGCCGGGCGCATCCTCGGTCCGGATGACAAGAACGCGGACACCAAGAACGCGGACGACAAGAACGCGGACGACAAGAACGTGGACGCGACAGATACAGACGAGACAGATTCCGAACAAACCGATGCCGGCGGCCCAGTCGCCGCCCCGACCGGAGTGGCCGAATGACAACCCGCGAGCCGGAGCAGCCGGAACCACTGGCCGAGCACGTCGCCGTGTACCTGCGGTTTCGACGTGTCTTCGGCGAAGGCGGCCTGCGCACGGGAGATGCTCGCAAGCGCGCCGAGAAGAAGAAGCGGGGCGGTCCGAGCGTTCCGTTCGGTCTCGGCCGAGACCCACATGGAATCGACGACGTGCTCGAGGGCCTCACGTCCAAGCTGGGGTGGAATTCGCCGCTCGCCCAGGCCGACCTCCTTGCCTCGTGGCCGGAACTCGCCGGCGCGGAGACCGCTGAGCACTCGGCACCGGTCGGTATCGAAGACGGCGTCCTGACCGTGCGCTGCGACTCCACGGCCTGGGCAACGCAGTTGCGGCTGATGCGGGGAACCATCACGACCGAGATTGCGCTGCGCTATCCGCATGCGGGGATCCAGTCGGTGCGCTTCGAGGGACCGAACGCTCCCTCGTGGAAACGCGGTCCGAGAGCAATTCCAGGCCGCGGCCCGCGCGATACCTACGGCTAACAAGGCAAATCACACCGGAGGGCGGCAAAAAGTCCCCAGACGGCCTCCTGTGCCCGCGAAACGTGCCTCTCTTTGGTAGAATGAATCGGTCGCCGAAACCGTCCCATCGAGGACTCCAGCTTTCGGATGGCGCGAACCACCACAACGGCAGGAGCCCAATTTCATATGCAGTCTGAGACGCCCGAAAACCTGCCAGAAGAAACAACTACAGACGACTTCACCCTGACGCCCGTTGCGAACGTTCCGCACGAGCGCAAGGGCCCGGATGACAGCTACGGCGCCGACCAGATCCAGATTCTTGAGGGACTCGAGGCCGTTCGCAAGCGCCCGGGTATGTACATCGGCTCGACCGGACCGCGCGGGCTGCACCACCTGGTCTACGAGGTCGTCGACAACTCGGTGGATGAGGCGCTGGCCGGCTACTGCGACGACATCAAGGTCTTCATTCGCAAAGACGGCTCGGTGCGTGTCATCGACAATGGCCGTGGCATCCCGGTCGCCATGAACCAGCAGGAACAGAAATCGACTGTCGAAGTCGTGCTCACCATCCTTCACGCCGGCGGCAAGTTCGGCGGCGGCGCCTACGCGGTGTCCGGCGGCTTGCACGGGGTTGGCATCTCCGTCGTCAACGCGCTCTCGCGCGAGCTTGATGTCGAAGTCCGCCAGCAGGGGTACGTGTGGCGGGTCAGCTTTGAGAACGGTGTGCCGACCGCTCCCCTCAAGCAGGGCGAGACGTCGGATGAGACCGGTACGACGATCACGTTCTGGCCGAGCCAGGAAACGTTCGAAACCGTCGAATTCGACTATGAGACGCTGCGTGCGCGGTTCCAGCAGATGGCGTTCCTCAACAGGGGTCTGCGCATCACCGTTACCGATGAGCGCGGCGAAGAGGATGTGACCGAGAGCTACCTCTACGAGCGTGGGCTCGTCGACTACGTCGAGTACCTGAACAACGCGAAGAAGAACGACCTCATCCACCCGGATGTCATCGCGTTCGAGTCGGAGGACACCGAGCGCAAGATCTCGCTCGAGGTCGCGATGCAGTGGACCACGGGCTACACCGAGAGCGTGCACACCTACGCGAACACGATCAACACGCACGAGGGCGGAACGCACGAAGAGGGATTCCGTGCCGCCCTCACCACGCTGGTGAATCGCTACGCGCGCGAGAAGCAGATCATCAAGGAGAAAGACGAAAACCTCTCCGGCGACGACGTGCGTGAGGGACTCACCGCGGTCATCTCGGTGAAGCTCGCGGAGCCGCAGTTCGAGGGCCAGACGAAGACCAAGCTCGGCAACACCGAAGCCAAGGCGTTCGTGCAGCGCGTTGCCGGCCAGCAGCTCGGCGACTGGTTCGATCGCAACCCGACGCAGGCGCGTGATGTTATTCGTAAGGCGATCCAGGCATCCCAGGCCCGAATCGCCGCCCGCAAGGCGCGCGAGCAGACGCGACGCAAGGGACTGCTCGAGTCGGGCGGAATGCCGGGCAAGCTGCGTGACTGCTCCAGCAAAGACCCGTCACTCTCGGAGATCTTCCTCGTCGAGGGTGACTCCGCGGGCGGTTCCGCCGTGCAGGGTCGCAACCCGGAGTTCCAGGCAATTCTGCCGCTTCGCGGCAAGATCCTGAATGTCGAGAAGGCGCGCCTCGACCGAGCACTGGCGAACAACGAGGTGCAGGCCATGATCACCGCGTTTGGTGCGGGGGTCGGCGAAGACTTCGACCCGGAGAAGGCCAGGTACCACAAGATCGTGCTTATGGCCGATGCCGATGTCGACGGCCAGCACATCACCACGCTCATCCTCACCCTGCTGTTCCGGTACATGCGGCCACTCATCGATCACGGCTACGTGTACCTCGCGCAGCCGCCGCTCTACCGCCTGAAGTGGTCGAACGCCGAGCACCAGTTCGTGTACAGCGATCGCGAACGTGATGCCCTGATGCAGGACGGCCTTACGGCCGGCAAGCGCATGCCGCGCGAGAACGGCATCCAGCGCTACAAGGGCCTCGGCGAGATGGATTACACCGAGCTGTGGGAAACCACCATGGACCCCGCGACCAGAACCCTCATGCAGGTGACACTGGATGACGCCGCCGCAGCCGACGAGATCTTCTCGACGCTCATGGGCGAAGACGTGGAATCTCGCCGCTCCTTCATCCAGCGCAACGCCAAAGACGTCCGCTTCCTGGACATCTGATCTCGACAAGCTCGATCACTCGATCTCGACATGCTCGATCACCGAAAGAACTAGATGGCTGACGTAACAGAACCCACGGACGGGGCCGCCGAGCCCGTTTTCGAGAAGGCGGTCGTTGACGACCGCCACGACAAGGTGCAGCAGGTTGACCTGCAGCTCGAGATGCAGCGGTCGTACCTCGACTATGCCATGAGCGTGATCGTCGGGCGTGCACTTCCCGAGGTGCGCGACGGGCTGAAGCCCGTACATCGCCGCGTGATCTACGGCATGTACGACGGCGGCTACCGCCCCGACAAGGGTTTCAACAAATGCACCCGGATCGTCGGCGACGTGATGGGACAGTTCCACCCGCACGGCGACTCCTCGATCTATGACGCACTAGTTCGCCTCGTGCAGCCGTGGAGCCTGCGCTATCCGCTCGCACTCGGCCAGGGCAACTTCGGGTCTGCCGGCAACGATGGCGCGGCCGCCATGCGGTACACCGAGACCAAGATGGCGCCGCTGGCGATGGAGATGGTCCGCGACATCGACGAGGAGACCGTCGACTTCCAGGACAACTACGACGGCAAGACCCAGGAGCCCGTCGTTCTGCCCGCGCGCTTCCCGAACCTGCTGGTCAACGGATCGGTCGGCATCGCGGTCGGCATGGCCACGAACATCCCGCCGCACAATCTCCGCGAGGTTGCGGCCGGAGCGCTCTGGGCTCTTGAGCACCCGGACGCCCCCCGCGACGAGCTGCTCGAGGCGCTCATCGAGCGGATCAAGGGCCCGGACTTTCCGACCGGCGCCCAGATTCTCGGGATGAAGGGCATTCAGGATGCCTACCGGACCGGCCGTGGATCCATCACCATGCGTGCGGTCGTCAATGTCGAAGAGTTGCAGGGGCGCATCTGCCTGGTGGTCACCGAGCTGCCGTACCAGGTGAACCCGGACAACCTGGCGCTGAAAATCGCGGACCTCGTCAAGGAAGGCCGCCTCGCCGGCATCGCCGACATCCGTGACGAGAGCTCGGGTCGTACCGGCCAGCGCCTGGTGATCGTGCTGAAGCGCGACGCGGTCGCCAAGGTGGTTCTCAACAACCTGTACAAGCACACCCAGCTGCAGGAGAACTTCGGCGCGAACATGCTGGCGATCGTCGACGGCGTGCCGCGCACGCTGCCGGTCGACGGGTTCATCACGCACTGGATCGACCACCAGGTCGAAGTGATCGTGCGCCGCACCACCTACCGCCTGCGCAAGGCGGAGGAGCGGATGCACATCCTGACCGCCTACCTGAAGGCGCTCGATGCGCTCGACGCGGTCATCGCCCTCATCCGCCGCAGTGCCGATACCGACGCTGCGCGCGAAGGCCTGATGGAGCTGCTCGACATCGATGACTTGCAGGCGAGGGCCATCCTCGACATGCAGCTGCGCCGTCTGGCCGCCCTCGAGCGCCAGAAGATCATGGATGAGGCGGCCGAGTGGGAAGCGAAGATCGCCGAGTTCAAGCACATTCTCGCGACCCCGGCCCGCCAGCGCGAGATCGTTTCTGAAGAGCTGACCGAGCTCGTCGACAAGTTCGGCGATGACCGCCGCACCGAGATCCTGTTCGGCTTCGATGGCGATATGAGCGTCGAAGACCTGATCCCCGAGGAGGAGATGGTTGTCACCATCACCCGCGGCGGATACGTCAAGCGCACGCGCAGTGACAACTACCGCAGCCAGCACCGCGGCGGCAAGGGCGTGAAGGGCGCGCAGCTGCGGGCGGATGACGTGGTCGAGCACTTCTTCGTCACGACTACCCACCACTGGTTGCTCTTCTTCACCAACACGGGTCGCGTGCTCCGTGCGAAGACCTACGAACTCCAGGAAGCGGGACGGGACGCGAAGGGCCAGCACCTCGCCAACCTCCTCGCGCTGCAGCCGGAGGAAGAGATCGCCCAGGTCCTCGACATCCGGGACTATGCCGCGGCGAAGTACCTGGTGCTCGCAACCCGCGCAGGCCTCGTGAAGAAGACGGGCCTGACCGAGTACGACACCAACCGCACCGGTGGCATCATCGCGATCAACCTGCGCGAGGGCGATGAACTGGTCTCCGCGATGCTCGTCGAAGAGGACCAGGACGTTCTTCTTGTGTCCCGCAAGGGGATGTCGATCCGGTTCACGGCATCCGATACGGCGCTGCGCCCGATGGGCAGATCAACCTCTGGAGTGATCGGCATGCACTTCAGGGATGACGACCAACTGCTCGACGCTTCGGTAGTTTCAGACAGTGGATTCGTATTCGTTGTCACCGAGGGCGGCTATGCGAAGAGCACGCGCGTGAACGAATACCGCGTTCAGGGCCGAGGCGGTCTGGGCATCAAGGTGGCCAAACTACAGGAAGCTCGGGGCGATCTCGCAGGCGCGTTGATCGTGGATGCTGAGGACGAGGTACTTGTGGTTCTTGCCAGCGGCAAGGTGGTACGCTCCTCCGTGGCCGAGGTTCCGGCTAAGGGGCGTGACACCATGGGTGTTGTGTTCGCCCGTTTCGCAGACGACGACAAGATAATTGCAGTCGCGAAGAACAGTGAACGTAATTTAGAGGATCAGGAGCTCGACGCCCCCGCGGCCTTGGATGAGGCCGCTGTCGAGCCCGCTGGAGAGGACGAGTCAATAGATGAGTAGCGTCGCCGAAAAGCTGCAGCGCAAGTCGCAGCAACCCGTGGCCACCAAACAGGTGCGGCTGAAGCTGGTCTACGTCGACTTCTGGTCGAGCGTAAAGCTGTCGTTCCTGGTGGCTATCTCCCTCGGCATCGTGGGAGTCGTCGCGACCATCCTGATCTGGGTCGTGCTGCAGTCGACCGGCATCTTCGGCAACCTCGACGGCCTGCTCCAGTCGATTCTCAACGACCCCAACTTCAGCATCTCGGCGACGTTCTCGCTGCCGCAGGTAGCCGTCTTCGCCCTGGTCGTCGCCGTACTGAACGTGGTGGTCGGCACCGCCCTCGGCGCCATCGCGAGCGTGTTGTACAACCTCAGCGTGCGCATCACCGGCGGACTGCTGGTTGGCTTCACGAACCAGTAGCCCGATTACGGGAAATGCTGCAGGTGCGATACTCTCGAATCTGCTCCAGGGGGTATAGCTCAGGTGGTTAGAGCGCTTCGCTGATAACGAAGAGGTCCCAGGTTCAAGTCCTGGTACCCCCACTGGGATCCCCACAAGGGATTCCTCCCGGGGCCTTAGCTCAATTGGTAGAGCGCCTGCTTTGCAAGCAGGAGGTCAGGAGTTCGATTCTCCTAGGCTCCACAACAAGTCACACCCCCCACCCACACGAGTTGCCCACTTTTGTCGCTATTCCGCCTCGAATAGCGACAAAAGTGGGCAACTCGTGTTAAAGGGTGAGGTCGGAGGTGGGGTCGGTGGCGGGGCCCTCGACCTCGGGGCTCTCGTCGTCGTCGATCCAGAGGTCGTCATCCGCCCGCAGCGTCTGCCAGGCGGCGTAGGCGATACCGGCCAGGGCAACAACGCCAACGCCGATCAGGATGTACTTGCCCGGTCCCGAGGACTTCTTCGGCTGTGCGATTCTGACCTTCGACGCCGCGGAAGCACCGGTTGAGGTGACCTTCCGGATCACCTCGCGCACGCGAGGGTCCTTGGCGACTTCGAGCAGTGCCAGCGCGTTTGCGAGGGCTCCGGAGACGGCGGGGAAAACCTCGTCCGAGATTCGCTCCCGGCCGGCGTGGGCCACCGAGCGTGCGCCGGCGACGCCCGAGGCGAGACCGGATGCGACGACGGGGCGAACCCGCTCGTCGAACGTTTCGCGTGCCCGCGGTGCGACCTCTTCGCGAGCGAAGTTCGCGGCCTGGCGGGTCGCCTCGCGCACCACATGGCTGGCGTGCTCAAGGAGGTCCTTCTGGTCACCCCAGAGTTCCCCGGCTGAGTTCTTCAGGCGCTTAAGTTCTCGCTGGCGCTTCCGTGACAGTCCCATGAATCCTCCATCGGTTAGGTGCAGCGAACTTATCCATCCTGTCATGCCTGACTTTCTCGAGGAAGCCACTTGACTGAGTGCGCTCTGGCGGCCGCACACCGTGCACGCAGATGCCCTATGCAAGAATTGAGCCCATGTCTGCACACACGTCTGTCGCCACAATCAAGACCAACAAGGGCGACATTGTCGTCAATCTACTTGGCAACCACGCTCCGAAGACCGTCGCCAATTTCGTCGGCCTCGCGACCGGAACCAAGGAGTGGACTCACCCCGCCACGAACAAGGTCTCCACCGACCCGCTCTACGACGGCGTGATCTTCCACCGCATCATCAAGGACTTCATGCTGCAGGCCGGCGACCCGCTCGGCCAGGGCATCGGCGGACCAGGCTATGAGTTCGACGACGAGATCCACCCCGAGCTCACCTTCAACAGCCCGTACGTGCTCGCCATGGCCAACGCCGGCCAGCGCGGCGGCCACGGCACGAACGGCTCGCAGTTCTTCGTCACCACGGTTCCCACCCCCTGGCTGCAGGGAAAGCACACGATTTTCGGTCTCGTAGAAGACGACGCCTCACGGGCCGTCGTCGATGCGATCGAGGCAGTGGAGACGGATGCTCGCGACAAGCCGCTTGAGCCAGTGGTGATCGAGAGCATCACTGTCTCTGAGGTCTAGGTGACCGACGCGGGGCATAACCCGGACGACTACTGCTATCGGCATCCGGATCGCCTGAGTTTCGTCCTGTGCGAGAGGTGCGGCCGCACCATCTGTCTCGAGTGCCAGCGCCACGTCGATGGACGTGTGTTGTGCCCGGATGACGCGACCGAAGCACGTCCGGTCATCCCGACGCGCGCGAAACGGTTCGCCAATCGCAACCGCCGACGGGTTCGTACGCTCGCCGCTCGCGTGCCAACCGATAAGCCTGTCGTGACTTACACGATCATCGGCGTCATCGTCGTGTTGTGGGTCGTCGACCTTTTTTGGAACGGCGCGATCCAGAAGTCGCTCTGGTACATACCCAACACCGAGTCGGTACGACCGTGGACCGTTGTCACCTCGATGTTTGCGAACAGCGGCGGCACCACCGGCCTGCTCTCCGTGCTCTCGAACGCTTTCACCATCTTCGTCGTCGGCACGCAGCTGGAGCGCGCGTACGGACATCGCAACTTCCTGTACCTCTACCTCATCAGTGGGCTGAGCGCATCGCTTTTCGCGGTGCTATTCATGGGCATCGTCTTCAGCGCCGGCCCCGCCGTGATGGGACTGCTGGGTGCGTACCTGCTCGTGATGCGCAGGGCCAGGGCGTCGCTGTTGTGGGTCTACTTCTTTATTGCCGTCAACCTCGCGCTCGTTCTGCTCTTCCCGCAGCGCGTGTTCCTGTGGCAGGGAACGGTCGGTGCTCTGCTCGCCGGCCTCGCCGTCGGTTACGTCTATCTCTTCGAAGGATCCAACCAGCGGGCGAGGCAATTGCGCCGGGGACTGGTCACAGCGGGCGCCGTCCTGCTTTTCTTCGCGATCGCCAAGGCCGTCGTGCTTCGCGTGTCGCTGGGGGCATGAGCCGATGACGAGCACGGAAGCCCAGCCGAAGACATACTGCTATCGGCATCCCCAGCGCGAGAGCTACGTCAGCTGCCAGCGCTGCGGACGCATCATCTGCCCGGAGTGCCAGACGCAGGCGGCGGTCGGCGTGCACTGTCCCGAGTGTGTGAAGGAAGCGCGTGCGTCCGCTCCGAAAATGAAGTCGACGGTCGCGATGGCGTTCAGCAGGTCGAGTTCGGCGCCCGTGGTCACGTACGTCCTCAGCGCTATCGTCGCCGTACTGTCGCTGCTGACCCTTCTGCCCAAGATCGACGCCTACTTGTTCAACACGCTTGCGCTGGGCGCCGGTGGCTTTCTCGGTCGCCCCTGGACCGCCGTCACCAATGTCCTCATCAATTTCGGTGGCCCGCTGAACATCGCGATCGCGGTCTTCGTCATCTTTTGGTTCGGGCGGATGTTCGAATCGTTCGTTGGCCGCATTCGCTTCATCCTCTTCGTGGTGCTGACCGCGCTCGGGGGATCTGCCGCCGTGATCCTGCTCAATGGCGGCGCGGGTGCAGGAACAGTGACGCTGACGACAGGGCTCCTGGTGGCGATCTTTCTCGTGGGGCGCCACCTCGGTTCCGACAACTGGTACCTGCTGCTGTTCGCCGGGATCAACCTGGTCTTCAACTTCGCCAGCGGCGGCGGATGGCAGTCGATCGTCGGCGGGATCGTCGCCTCCGCAGTGACGGCCGTCATCTTCACCCAGACCCGGCGCCTGTCTCGACGGAGACTGCAGATCGTGCTTCTCACAGCGCTCGGCCTGGTGCTGGTCGCGCTTTGCGTGGTCGGCTCCTTCACGTTGACCTACGCATGAGCGACGTCACTCCCGCGCCGCAGCCGATAAGGCCGCCCACAGCGCTGCGCTTCAGCAGCGCCATCGTGACCTGGTCGATCATCGCGATCTGCATCGTGGTGTACCTGGCGCAGAACGCTACCGGGCTGGCGCAGGGATCCGTAACGATCGCGGGCATCTTCTACGGCCCGGCCGCACTAGAGCAGCCGTGGAGGTTCGTCACCGCGCTGTTCCTGCACGCGTCGCCCATCCACATCCTGTCCAACATGTTCTCGTTGTTCATGATCGGGCCGGCGCTGGAACGCATGCTCGGCCACTGGCGATTCGCCGTGCTGTATTTCCTCGGCGGAATAGCCGGCGGCGTGGCCGTCTACCTGCTGATACCGGATACGCCGGTTCTTGGAGCATCCGGCGCGATCTTCGGGCTCCTCGGCGCGTACTTCATCATTGCGAGGCGCCTGGGCGGAAACGTCGCGCAGATACTCGTCGTGATCGCCCTGAACCTGGCGCTGCCGTTCTACTTTCCGAGCATCGCCTGGCAGGCACACGTGGGCGGGCTGATCATCGGCGCGGTCATCGCACTGATCTACCTTCTGCCGCGCACCTCGCATCGGCCGCGGCGGCAGCAGTATCTGCTGCTCGGCGTCTTCGTGCTACTCGTGGCAGTGACGCTCGTGCGGAGCATGCTGCTCTAGCCCGAAGTTATCCACAGGTCTTTCCACACTGGGGATAATTACACCCGTGTAGTTTGACCGGGATGGATGCTGGTCAGCGCCAGCGGGTCGTCATGAGGAAGCCGACAAACATGATTCCGAAGCCGACGAGGATGTTCCAGGTTCCCAGCTGCGGCACCGGGTACGAGCTGCCGCTCACGTAGAAGACGATGATCCAGATCAGCCCGATGAGCATGAATCCGAACATGACCGGCTTGAACCAGACCGGATTCGGAGCACGCTCACCAGAGCGCGTCTCAGCGGGACGAACGGACTGGGAGCGGGTTTCACGAGCCATGCCCCAAATTGTAGCGTGAATGACCTTTGGCCCCGCCGAGACCGCGGGCTCCCTGCTTCGGCCCGGCGAAGAAAAGCCTAGAATGACGCCATGACTGTCGAGGGGGCGGGCCGCGCCGCAGCGCGCCGCAAACGCCGCCGCCGCACCAGCGTGTTCACGGTGCTGGGCGAGCTCTTCCTCACGGGCGCCGTTCTCGTTCTCCTCTTTCTCGGCTGGCAGAACTGGCTGAATGACATCATCGTCGGCATCCAGCAGCACGATGCGGCAGGCAAGCTCAGCCAGGAGTGGCAGCGCGCCGCGGTGACGCCGACGACGGGTCCCACGACGGGTCCGACGACCGATCCGACATCCCCGACCTCGACCCCCACCCCCACTCCCACCACGGCCGGCAAACCCAAGGTGGAGAAGGAGCCGACGGTGAATGCCGCGCGGTTCGGCATCCTGATGGTTCCCCGCTGGGGCGCAGACTATGCGCGCCCGATCGCCCAGGGCATCGGCGTGCTCGACGTCCTGGACAAGATCGGCATCGGGCACTACCCCGGCACGCAAATGCCGGGACAGGTGGGCAACTTTGCGATCGCCGCTCACCGCCTCGCCTATGGCGGTGGTTTTCGCGATATCTACAAGCTCCACGTCGGCGACCACATCTTCGTCGAGACGAAGGACGGGTGGTACCAGTACACCTACCGCAACCTGCAGTATGTCCAGCCGAGCGAAGTCAACGTGCTGCAGCCGGTGCCGGAGCAGCCGAATGCCAAGGCGACACAGCGCATGATCACGCTGACCACCTGCAATCCATTCTTTTCCACCGCCGAACGCATGGTCGCGTATGGCCTGTTCGACACCTGGTACCCGCGGGCCGGCGGGCCGCCCGCCGAGATCGCGAAGACAGTGAAAGCGGAGAGCAAGTAGATGTATGGAGCCCTGTGGCGGATCCTGCCCGGCCCGGTATGGGTTCGGGTCAGCATCCTCGTGATACTGCTCGTGGCGGTGCTGTACGCTCTGGTGTTCTGGGTCT
This sequence comes from Glaciihabitans sp., assembly GCA_025464095.1. Taxonomy (GTDB): domain Bacteria; phylum Actinomycetota; class Actinomycetes; order Actinomycetales; family Microbacteriaceae; genus RYN-84. The sequence goes on along the minus strand of JAODMF010000007.1, from coordinate 38,434 downwards.
TCCCGTGGATCCAGCCTTACGTCTCCCCCTCCCCCGAAGTGACGGTGAACAATTGACCTCCGTGCTGGTCGTCGACAATTACGACAGCTTCGTCTACACGCTCAACGGATACCTCCTGCAGCTGGGCGCGGAAACGACCGTGGTGCGCAACGACGACTTCACTCCCGAAGAGACGGCTGCCCGCATTGCCGAGTACGACGCGGTGCTCCTCTCACCCGGTCCGGGAACCCCCGCCTCCGCTGGCGTGTCGATCCCCGCGGTTAGGGCCGCCGTCGCATCCGGCCAGCCGTTGCTGGGCGTCTGCCTCGGCCACCAGGCAATCGCGGAAGCCATGGGCGCGGTCGTTACCCACGCCGACGAACTCATGCACGGCAAGACGTCGCTGATTTCCCACGATGGCAGCGCTTTCTACGATGGCGTTCCGCAGCCGTTCGCAGCAACGCGCTACCACTCGCTCGCCGTTGTCGACTCCACGGTTCCGGATGACCTTGTGGTCACCTCACGCACGCTCGGCGGCGTGATCATGGGGCTTCGCCACGTATCGCGGCCGATCTTCGGCGTGCAGTTTCACCCGGAGTCGGTTCTGACGCAGGGTGGCTACCTCATGCTGGCGAACTGGCTCGCGGAGGCCGGCCTGCCTTCAGCCCGCAAAGCGGCCGAAGGGTTGACGCCGCTCGTCACGCTGTAATCCGGCTAGCCCGTACAGATCGTGATCGTGATCTTCGACTTCTGCGGTTGAGTGCCGGGGGCCAGAGACTGGTTCGACACCTTGTTGCCCGTGCAGGTCGCGTCTGTCACGACGGTCACCGGCAGCTGCAGGGCGCTCAGCGCGTCGCCGGCCGCTGGTGCGGTCATGCCGACTACCTTGGGCACGCTCACCTTGCCCGTCGAAATCACGATGTCGATGACGTCCTTCGCCGAGAGCTCGCTGGGGTCGCTGCCGTCACGCGGGGTTGCGTTGATGACCACGTTCGTCTTGATGTTCGGCGAGTTGTCGTGGGTGATCTTTCCTACGGTCAGGCCGCGGTTGGAGATCTCCTTCTTCGCGTTCGTCAGGCTGAACCCGCTGAGCGACGGCAGATTGATCTTCGCGGCACCGGCGGAGACATACACGCGAACGTCCGCGCCGGGCTGAACGGATGAGCCGGCGGGCGGATCGGTTCGAATAATCGCGCCCTGAACCGTCTTGTCATCAGCGATGTCGACCTCGCTGGGTACCAGCTTCGAGTCCATGAGGGCCTTCGCCCCGGTCTCATAGGCCTGGCCAGCGACCGACGGCACGATTACCGAAAGGGTGTTGGGCAGTGCCTCCTTCTGGAGGTTGACTGTCCAGAAAATGACCGCCGCAACGACGACAACCAGCACGGCGACACCCGCCCAGATCCATGCGACGGGTGGCCGCGACTGGGTACGTGCGAGACGGGAGTCCTGGTCGACGCGGAGCTGCCGAAGCGTGGCCTCGGAGCCGGACGTCGCATCCGGGTTCACGCCGAAGAGCGTGTTGTTGAAGTCGGTGACCGGGGAAGGGACCTTGCGAGGAGGAACCGTTCCCTGGCTTGCCGCCTCGACATCCTGACGGAACTCGGCCGCGCTTTGGAACCGGTTGAAGCGGTCCTTCGACAGGGCGTGGAGAACGACGGCGTCGAGTGCTGGAGTGACCCGAGGATTGATGGAGCTGGGCGGCGCCGGGTTCTGGTTGACGTGCTGGTAGGCGACCGCAACCGGGTTCGCGCCGCGAAAGGGTGCCTGGCCGGTGAGCAGTTCGAAAAGCACGACGCCGGTCGAGTACAGGTCGCTGCGGGCATCCACGGATTCGCCGCGCGCCTGCTCCGGCGAGAAGTACTGTGCCGTACCGACGATGGCGCTGGTCTCGGCGATAGTGGCCGATGAGTCGGAGATCGCGCGGGCGATTCCGAAGTCCATAACCTTCACCTGGCCGTTGGAGGTGATCATGATGTTGCCGGGCTTGATGTCGCGGTGAACGACGCCGGCACGGTGGGAGTATTCGAGTGCGGTCAGCACCTGCTCCGCGATGCGCACGGCCTCGGCGGGAGCCAGCGGGCCCTCGGCAAGGATGTCTTTGAGGAGGCGGCCATCCACGTATTCCATGACGATGAACGGCAGCTGCGTCTCACGCCCGGTGGGATCGGTAATCGTCTCTTCGCCAGCGTCGTAAATACGAACGATCGTGGGATGCGCCATTTTGGCGGCATCCTGCGCCTCACGGCGGAACCGGGTGCGGAACGCCGGGTCACTCGCGAGGGCGGGCTTCAGGAGCTTGATGGCGACGCGGCGGCCGAGACGGGCATCCGTTCCGACGTGCACATCTGCCATACCGCCGCGGCCGATGAGTTCACCAACCTGGTACCTGCCGGCCAGCAGACGAACGTCCTGTGCCACGCCCTCTGTCACGAATCCGTCTCCCGTTGGTTACTCACAAATCCTTTGACAGTGTACCGGGTGGCCACTGGGCACTCAGGAAACCGTAACCAGAGTGGGATCGGAGCTCCCTGTCTCGATTCCGCCGCTGCACAGTGCGGTGTAGGTGACTCGCGTCTCCCCGGTGGTGCCGAGGGTGAGCGTCAGGGAGTTCGCGGATGCTGACACCGGGTTCGGTGACGACAGCGTTCCGTTTGTCACCGCGAAGTTGTAGCCCGTGAGGTGCGAACCGCTGGGGCAGCCCGCGTAGGTGTCCCAGGTGAGCGTGACGTCGGAACCGGCTGGTCCGGTCGGGGCGCTCGAGACGGCAGGGGTCGGGTCGTTGGGCGGGCTGACGTCGGTGTGGAAGTAGACGGTGATTACCTGGCCTGGCTTGACGACGCCCTTGGGGTTGATGTCGTACGACAGGCCCTGGTCGCCGATCGACGAGGCGGGAGTGCCGTCCTGTGGGTTGAAGCCGAGCTGCATTCCCTCGAGCTTCTTCTCCGCCTGGTTCTGCGTGAGGCCCTGGAAGTCGCTCGTCTTCAGCGTGATCAGCGTGGGCGTGGGCGTCGGTGTAGGCGTGGTCGGCGTGACGGTCACCGACGGTGCAGTAGTCGGGGTGTCGCTGGGCACGGGCTTACCGGGCGTGGCCACGAGTGTGATGATCGTGGCGATCAGCACGACGGCGAGCAGCGCTATCAGCGCGATGAGCGGCCAGGTCCACGGGTTGCGCTTCTTTGTCTCGGTCGGCCCGGTCTGGGTCTCGAGCACCGTCGTGGAGGGAAGCAGGCGAGTCGCGGTGGTCGGGTTGCCGTAGTTCGGCCCCACGGTGGTTGCGAGGGCGCCGGTTCCGATGATTCCGGGAACCGCGGCCCCTGCTGCGGCGACGTCGCCGCGGCGGAGTGCCTGTGCGGCCCGCGCAAGGTGCGCTGCGGACGCGGGTCGATCGGCCGGGCTCTTCGCGATGCAGGAGTAGACGAGGTTGCGCACCGGCTCGGAGACGGTGACCGGCAGCTCGGGCGGGGCCTCGTTGATCTGCGCCATCGCGATGGCGACCTGCGACTCACCGGTGAACGGCCGGCGACCGGCCAGGCACTCGTAGGCGACGATTCCGAGCGAGTAGATGTCGGTCGTCGGCGACGCCGGATGCCCGCTCGCCTGTTCCGGCGAGAGGTACTGCACGGTTCCCATGACCTGGCCGGTGGCCGTGAGCGGAACCTGGTCGGCGATGCGCGCAATGCCGAAGTCGGTGATCTTGACCCGGCCATCCGGGGTGATGAGCAGGTTGCCCGGCTTGATGTCGCGGTGTACGAGCCCCGCGGAGTGTGCTGCGTGCAGGGCGGCGGCGGTCTGCGCCACGATGTCGAGCACTCGATCCGTCGACAGCACGCGTTCGCGCTCGAGGATGGTCGAGAGCGCCTCACCGGGCACCAGCTCCATGACGAGGTAGGCGCTGCCCTCTTCCTCGCCGTAGTCGAAGACGTTGGCGATGCCCTCGTGGTTGACGAGCGCCGCGTGACGGGCTTCGGCGCGGAAGCGCTCGAGGAACCCGGGGTCGCCGAGGTACTCATCCTTCAAAATCTTGATCGCGACGGTGCGCCCGATCACAAGGTCGGTTGCCTGCCACACCTCGCCCATGCCGCCGATGGCGACGCGACTCGACAGCTGGTATCGACCCCCGAAGGTGAGCCCGCTGGTGGGTCTCATTTGTTCAGCACCGCCTCTAGTACTTTCTTCGCGATTGGAGCGGCGACGGCGTTTCCGAACGAGGACTGGCCGAAGCCGCCTCCGTTCTCCACGACGACCGCCACGGCAACCTGAGGGTCGTTAGCGGGGGCAAATCCGGTGAACCACAGGGTGTATGGAGCACCCGGTCCGTTCTCTGCTGTACCGGTTTTACCCGCCACGTCGACTCCACCTATTGTGGCATTACTGGCTGCGCCGTTTGCCACGTCATCGATCATCAACCTGGTCATTGTGGATGCCGTTCCCGAGCTGATCGGATTGCTGAAGACCTCCGGGGTCAGCTGCTGCAGCGGACTCAGATCCGGTGCCAGCACCTTCTGCACCAGGTTCGGCTTCATGAGCGTGCCGCCGTTCGCGATGGCGCTGGAGACCATCGCCATCTGCAGTGGCGTCACCTGGTCGCTGGCCTGACCGAACGACGAGAGCATGAGTGTCGGCTCATCCATTCCTCGCGGGTAGATGCTCGGGGTCACGGGCAGCGGGATGCTCAGCTTCTGGCCGAAGCCGAAGCGGGTCGCGTAGTCGGCGATCGTGCTCTCGCCGACGGCCCGGCCGAGCTGGGCGAAGGGGATGTTGCAACTCAGCCGCAGCGCGGTGGCGATCGAGGCCTTCGCCGATGGACCGCAGGTGCCTTCCGTCGAGTTCGCGATGTACGAGTTGCTCTGCGGGAGCTTGAGCGTTGCCGGGTTCGGGAACGTGCTGTTCGCGGTGAACTTGCCGCTGTCAATTGCGGCGGATGCCACGATCAGTTTGAAAACAGAGCCCGGGTGGTAGAGATCGCCCGCGATCGCGCGGTTCACCAGCGGCTGGGACTTGGACGCGTTCAGCGCGTTGTACGACTTGAAGAAGTCGGTGCCATTGTGCACCGCCAGCGCGTTCGGGTCGTACGACGGCTTCGACACCATCGCGAGAATCGCGCCGGTCTTCGGGTTGATCGCAACGACCGCGCCCCGCTGGCTGCCGAGCGCGTTGTACGCGGCGAGCTGCACCTTGGGATCGATGGTCAGCTCGACCGACGCGCCCTTCGGTTTCTGGCCGGTGACGATGCTGGTCAGGTTGTTGAGAAACTGGTCGTTCGCTGTTCCGCTCAGGTACTGGCCGAGCGCACCCTCGATTCCGGGGTTCTGCTGGTTGAGAGTGAAGTACCCGGTCACCGGGGCGTAAAGCTTGCCGTGCGAGTAGACCCGCTGGAACTTGTACTGGTCTTTCACCGGCTTCGACTCAGCGATCGTCGACCCGCCGACGACGATCGGGCCGCGCTCGGTTGAGTAGCTGTCGTACAGGGTCCGCACGTTTCGCGGGTCCGCCCTCAGCTGGTCGCCCTGCGCGACCTGGATCACCGTGCTCGACACGAACAGGGCGAGAAACATGACGAGCACCACGGTGCTGACGCGCTTGAGTTCCTTGTTCATCCTTCAATCACCGCCCTGGGCTGGTTGCGCACCGTATCCGACAGCCGCAGCAGCAGCGCGGCGATGATCCAGTTAGCGACAAGAGACGAACCTCCGGCCGCGAGAAACGGGGTGGTGAGACCGGTCAGCGGGATGACGCGCGTAACGCCGCCGATGACGATAAAGACTTGGAGCGCGATGACGAACGAGAGCCCGACGCCCAGCAGCCGGCCGAAGTCATCCTGGCCGGCGAAGCCGATGCGGAATCCGCGCGAGATGAACAGAAGGTACAGCGCAAGGATCGCGAAGATGCCGACGAGCCCGAGTTCTTCACCGAGCGACGGGATGATGTAGTCGCTCTCCGCCAGCGGAACCAGGTCGGGCCGGCCGAGGCCGAGTCCGGTGCCGATGAGTCCGCCGTGCGCGAGCCCGAACAGGCCCTGCACCAGCTGGTAGCTCCCGCCCGAGGTGTCATAGATCTTGGGGTTGAAGGCATCCAGCCAGGATTCGACGCGGCCGTGCACGTAGGTGAGCAGCTGGTTCGCGACGAGCGCGCCGCCGATGAACATCGTCACGCCGAGGATGATCCAGCTGGCGCGGCCGGTCGCGACGTAGAGCATCACGAGGAACAGGCCGAAATACAGCAGCGAGGTTCCGAGGTCGCGCTGGAAGATCAGGACGATCATGGATGCGGCGAACACCACGAGAATGGGGCCGAGGTCGCGCGCTCGCGGGAACGTCATCCCGAGCACCCTGCGGCCGACCATGGAGAGCGAATCCCGCGCGCTCACGAGATAGCCGGCGAAGAACACCGCGAGGGCGATTTTGCCGAGCTCCCCAGGCTGGAACGTGAAGGACCCGATGCCGACCCAGAGGCGTGCGCCGTTGATCGTGCGGCCGATGAGCGGCAGCATCGGCAGCAACAGCAGCACGATGCCGACAAACATGGAGATGTAGCTGTAGCGCTGCAGGACGCGGTGGTTTCGAATCCAAATGATTGTTGCGATGGCGATGATGATCGCCATGCCGGTCCAGACGATCTGGCGGACGCCGGCGCTGTCCCAGCCCGACACGTGCTTCGCGAGGTCGATCCGGCAGATCTCGGCGATGCCGAGGCCATTCAACACCGTGATGATCGGCAGGATGAGCGGGTCGGCCTGCGCCGCGACCACGCGCAGGGTGAAGTGCATGACCAGTACCAGCAGGTCGAGAACCGCGCTGTAGGTGAGCACGCTCGGGTCGATCGTTCCGGTCGCGCCGAGCTGAACCAGCGCAATCGAGCCTGTCGCGATGATGCACGCGATAAGGAGCAGGCCGAACTCGACGTTGCGCAGGCGGGCCGGAACGCGCAGCCGGATACGGATGCTAGTGGTGAAGGTGGGCCGCGGTCCCGCTTCGATCGGCGCGCCGGCCGTGAGCGCACTACTGTTTTGCGGCATCCGCCAGCCGATCGACGATGTCTTCTGCCTGGGCGAGGTCGACCGCGCTCAGGCTGGCTTGCACTGTCTTCTGTGTGAACGCGTCGAGCTTCGAAACGTCGATCGCGGTGGTCTGGTAGACGCTCGACAGGTGGATGGGCCCGAGGTTTTGCTGCACCCCGCGAAAAATGGCGACCTTACCGTTGCTCTCACCGACGTAGTAGTGCGTCTGCGTCCACTGGTAGCCGAGGATGACCGCGATCACGACGGCGATCACGATCAGGGCGATTCCCACCAGCCAGGTGACGCGCCGGCGGATCGCGCGGCGGTGATCTTCTTCGATCAGCTCGTCGAGGTATTCGTCTGATTCCGGCTCGAAGTGGCTCGGGTCGGGTTGCGTGGCCTTGAGTGGATGCAACAGCAGCGTCGGCAGGCGCAGCGCGCGGCGGGCGCTGTCACTGTCGAAGGAGAGCGGGGTGGCGGCCGAGCCGACGGTGATCGGAGGCAGGTGGGACGAGTCGTCGGTGTCATCCACATCGACCAGCACCACGGTGACGTTGTCGGGGGCGCCCTGGTCGAGGCTCTCCTTGATGAGGCGGTCTGCGGCATCCAGCGCCCGGGGAACGGTCGTGAGAACCGTCTGGATCTTCTCGTCGGACACGTAGCTCGAGAGCCCGTCGGAGCAGATGAGCCAGCGGTCGCCCGGCTTGGTCTCGATCACCGCAGTGTCGATCTCCGGTGACGCGTCCACGTCGCCGAGAACCCGCATCAGAACCGAGCGCCGCGGATGCACGGCGGCCTCCTCCGGCGTGATGCGGCCCGAGTCGACCAGGCGCTGTACGAAGGTGTGGTCGGCGGTGATCTGCTCGAGCTTGCTGTTTCGCAGCCGGTAGATGCGGGAGTCACCGATGTGTGCCACGGCGACGTGGTCGCCGACGCGAAGGATGCCGCTGACCGTGGTTCCCATGCCGGTGAGTTCGTTGTGCTCGAATACGGTCTCGGCGAGCATCGAGTTCGCGGCGATCAGCGCTGACTGCAGCGCGAATTCGGCGTCGTGGGGCGAGGTGTATAGCCGGTCGATCTCAGAAATGCGCTTCACCGCGATGGCGGATGCGACGTCACCGCCCGCGTGGCCGCCCATGCCGTCGGCAACAACAAAGAGGTACTGGCCGGCGTATCCGGAGTCCTGGTTGTTGGCGCGGATCTTGCCGACATGGGAGACGGCTGCGCTCTTGCCCGAGTTTGCCACTCGCTACCGCCGCAATTCGAAGCTGGTAGTGCCGATCTTGATCGGGGTGTTCAGGGGGATGAGGGTGGGAACGGTGACGCGCTGCCCGGCGAGGTAGGTGCCGTTGGTGGAATCAAGGTCCTGCAGCATCCAGCCATCGTTCCAGAGCATGAGGCGCGCGTGGTGCGTTGACGTGTAGTCGTCGCGGATGACGAGACCGGACTCGCTCGAGCGCCCGATGGTGAGCTGCTCGGTCGGCAGGTCGATCTCGAGACCCTGCTTCGGACCGGAGGTGATTACCAGCCGGCGCGCGGGTCCGTCGGCTGGCGGCGGCTGCGCTCGCACTGGCGCTTTCGGTGCCTGGATCAGCTCGGTCTCAGGAGCCTCCGCTGCGACCGGGGCAGCTGATGCGACTGGTGCGACCGGCGCGGAGGGGAATGGTGACGCCGCGACCTCGGGCTGGCGCCGAACACGCTGGCCGAACAGGTCGGAGCGAAGGGCGTAGACGACGGCGAAGACGAATGCCCACAGTACGGCCAGGAAGACCAGCCGCAGAATGAGCAGCGTCAGTTCACTCATGCCCTGCGACCACCGTCGTCGTTGCGGAGATCAGCGAACTGGTCGACGTCTGCGGATTGGGCAAGCACGCGGAACACAATACGGGTACGGCCTATCTCTATGACGGAATCCGGAGCGAGTGGCGCTTTGCCGACCGGAGCACCATCGAGTTTCGAACCGTTCGTGGAGCCGAGATCATTGACCTGGCCGCGCTTGCCATCCCAGAGGATTTCGACGTGTTTGCGGGAGATACCGCTGTCGTCGACGGTGATGTCGGCATCCGATCCGCGGCCGATGATGGTGCGGCTCCTGGTGAGCGGGTATCGCTTGCCGTTGACGTCGAGAACCGGGGTCCAGGCCACCGTGCCCTTCACGTTCACGGAGGCGATCTCGATCATGCCCTGGCCGAGCCGGTCATCCTGGGCCAGTTTGAGGGAGATGCCGCCCGCGAATGAGTAGTGCTGCGCGGTTGCGTGCTGCTGGACCAGCTGGGTGAGTTCATCGAGAAGGCTCGGGCCTAGGTCCGTCATCTTCTCGTAGTCCGGGGGGCTCAGGCTCACCGTGAACCGGTTGGGCACGAGGATGCGGTCGCGCGCCACAACGACGGCCTTGGTATCGAGTTCACGGCGCAGGGCGCTCGTTATCTCGATAGGGGCAAGGCCGCTCTTAAAGGTCTTGGCGAAGGCACCATTTACCGCCCGCTCAAGACCTCGCTCGAAGCTGTCCAGAAGGCCCAAGGATCTCCTCGTCTCGCCGGATGGTTCCCTTCGATGTTAGTCGGCTCGGCGTGGTGTTCTGCTGAGTGTCCCGTCTCGACCACCAGCGCCTGTGGATAAGACGCCGCCGCCGCATACGTATCGGCTTAGCCTGTGGGCGACTTTGAGGGGAGATGGATGTTGCGCCACGTTCTGTTCGTCGCCGCGCTCGCGGCGGTCGGGCTCATACTGATGGCCGTGCTCGGGGCCGCGTTGCTCGGCGTGCGGGGGTAGTGGGCCGCCGCCCCCGCTGTGATAATCTCCGTAGGTTGCATTCTCGTAATGCGACCGGTGAGCGCGAGTGGCGAAATTGGCAGACGCGCACGGTTCAGGTCCGTGTGCCCGTGAGGGCATGGGGGTTCAAGTCCCCCCTCGCGCACCGCGGGATGTCTCGGGTCATCGTTCATGGATGGCTCGGGACATCGTTCACAATTCGCTCTCCTTCGGGAGGGCGTTTTGTGGTTTCTGGGGTTGGTAGTTGCGGGTGGGGTCGAGGGTGAGTTCGGCGGTGGCCGGTTTGATGATGCGGATGTCGCGGTTGTGGATGAGCACTCGGAATCGGTCGTGTTTTGTGGGCTCGTCCGATGCCGATGTGATGCAGCCGTGAGTTGACTCGCAGGGTGATTTTGCCGGCGTCGTCGACGCGGTCCTCGCGGATTCTCCAGTGCGATTCTCCGGGGAGAGGTGGGAAATCCCGAGGCAAGCAGGTTCAGCTCGTTCTCGAACGTGTTCCGGCCTCCGCTGCGCAGGGGCGACTTCTGTGCTGGCTCAGCCAGCTTGGGTTGCTTCCCAGGGAGCCGGTTCTTAGCTCTGGCCACCGCCATGCCCTCGCGCCTGCGCCTGCGAATCAGGTCAGCTTCGAACTGAGCGGCCGCCCCCGACACGTTGAACAGCAGCCGACCGACCGGCAGTCGCGGCACGGGCGACCGGCGCGCGACCGAGTGCGCGGGGAAGGACCGCCTCACGGGCACCCGTGAGCGCTATAGGTAAGTAGGTGATCGGCGGCTCGAACTCTGGCAGCGTTGCAGCAAAGGCTGGGTCGCAGAGTGACCCCCGCTGGCGCGTTCGACCTCGTGCGGGGTCACCGGTTCTTCCTGCATGAATTAGGCGGGAAGGACCACGACCTTTCCTGGCACGCGGCCCGCACTGGCCTCGGCGTGGAGGGCAGGCAACTCGGTGAGGGGGATGCGGCGGGTGACTTCGACGGTGAGCTGACCATCATCGACGAGGGACACGAGTTCGGTGAGTCGTTCCCGGTTGGGGAGGACGAACACGGTGGCGGCGCGCACTCCACGCGTCTCATCGCCCGGAGTCGCCATGAACGCAGTGGTGCTGACCACCGCACCACCGTCGCGGACGAGTGCAACGAATGCCGTGAACTGCTCCGGATCGATCGGAGCGAGATTGAGCAGCACGTCGACCTGTCCGTCGACGGCGCGAAGCGGGTTGGATGTGGTGTGGTCGATGATCTCGTCCGCACCCGCCGCTCGCACCGCGTCGATGCTGCGCGGGCTCGCCGTCGCGATGACGTGCACGCCGGCCCGCTTGGCGAGCTGGATTGCGTATTTGCCCACGACACCGCCTGCCCCGACGATGAGCAGCCGCTGCCCCGCCTCGAGCCGGCCGTCGTCGAAGAGCGCCTGCCAGGCGGTCAACGCCACTGAAGGCAGAGCTGCGGCGTCGGTCAACGGGATGCGTGTCGGCGCCGCCACAACCGCATCTGCCGGCGCGACCACGTACTCCGCCGCGCCGCCGTCGCTTTCCATGGGCAGGAAGCCGATCACCGCATCACCGACGGCGACGCCTTCGACACCTTCGCCGACCGCGTCGATGATTCCGGAGACGTCGTAGCCGGGCACATGCGGCAGCACCACAGGGATCGGTAAGAACCCGGCACGCATTCCGTTGTCGGCCGCATTGAACGCGGACGCCGCAACACGCAGCCGTACCTGCCCTGCCGCCGGCACCGACGGCTCGATCTCCTCGAACTGGAGTACTTCGGGTCCGCCCACTTCGTGGAACCGCATTGCCTTCATGATTTCCTCCTCCGCCGTGTGCTTCGAGTTCGAAGCAATATTGGCAAACGTAGCACTGCTTCGAACTCGAAGCAACTAGTAGGATGGAGGCCATGAATGAGGCGCGCGTTTCCCTGACTCCCACGCAGCTCGGAGCGTACTTCGCCTTCACAGAAGTCAGCAGCCTGCTGCGCCACGCCGTCGAGAAGCAGCTCCGCGATGCCGGCGACCTCAGCTATGTGCAGTTCCAGCTCCTCGCTCGCCTGGGCGACGTTCCGAACGGCCAACGACGGATGACAGATCTCGCCGACGGCGTGGTCTACAGCCGAAGCGGACTGACCTACCAAGCGCAACTGCTACAACAACGCGGGCTCGTCACCCGTTCGCCGTCGCTCGACGACGAGCGCAGCACTGTGGTCACACTCACGGCAGCTGGCCGCGCCGTGCTCGCGACCGTGTTCCCCGGGCACATCCATGCCTTGCACAGTTTGCTGTTCGCGGCACTCTCTGACGATGACGTCGACGAACTCGCCCGCATTCTTGGTCAGGCAGCCGATCACCTCCGAGCGATCCCGCCACGCTCGGCTACGCCCCGCCGGCGGAAGTCTTCGTAAAGGGACACGCACCGCGCCCGTCTAACGCTCGAGCAGGATCGCAGGTGCCGAGAGGGCTTCGAGCGCAGCTCGTGCCGGCTGCTGACAAAGATCGAGCGGTAGATGGTTTCGTGCAGATCCGCATGCCGAGATTAACTGGATGCGTTTGTTCCAACCAGACTGCGATCTGTTCTCAGCCGCGAAGTTGGTCGAACCGGACTACCCGAGTGTCCATCCGCGTTTCTTGGAGATATTGGCGGCTCATGGTTCCGAGGCTGCCCACAACTTGACGACGCCATGACCGGAATTGAATGGCGACACACCAGCGGGTTCGTCGATGAAATCCAGGCGCCTACAAGGACATCGACGTCGTCATGGCCGATGCGAGCGACCTCGTTCGAATCAAACACACTCTTCGCCAGATCATCAACGTGAAGGGCGACTAGCGAGGTCGCGGTGAGACATTTCTTGCGCGGGAACCAATCACTGAGCCGTTCGTCCTTGCGGCGCGGTTGTTTTGCCAGGATTCTGCAGTTTGATAAAGGGTTCCAGAGTCATCCATTTCTGGGGTCCAGGGGAAGAACACCAGCTCGATGGATCCGATTTCTCGGGCGGCTATGGCGCGGGCGTGTGCTTGTTCGGAAACTGAGCTCGAGATCGTGGGTCCCCACAGTTGAATGCTTTCGCCGTCGAGGCCTTCTCGGATGCCTTGGATGTTGAAGCCGGCTTTCCTGAGTGCGGCGTCGACCTTGTCCAATGCCGCTCCCAAGTGCTTTGCCCGGGGAGGGCGAACTTCGATCGTAACTATCAGCCCGCGGCGCGCAGCAGCAGCGACCAGCGCCCTGGCGTCGCTGGTGATGGGGCCATCCCACACGATTCGAAGGGTTGAGGACGTGTTCGATTCGTACCCGCCATCGACGAAACCGGGAAGTTGCCCAAACTGTTCGAAAGTTGGACTGAGCCTCTGCGTTCGGCTTAGTCCCTCCTTCTCCTCGGGTGTCATTCCGGCGGTTTCCGGAAGGTCCGGAAGGGAGGAATCTCCGATTCCGTGGAAACCGGAATCCCCGGTTCCGTGGAAACCGCCTGTCGCGGCATACGCGCCCCCCGACGCTCCGAGTACCGCGACAAGCACGCCAGCGGTGATGAACAGCCCGCGGCGAGCCCGCCCGCGGGATCGGGGCCGAGACTCGGATTCGATGTGGTTCCACATCCGCTCAACTACCTCGGAGCTCGGATGTTGTTTCAAAATTCCAGTCATGATTCGACCTCTCTTTGATCGATCGACGTTTTCAGAGTCCGTCTGGCCCTGTGAAGTCGGTTTCGAACGCTGCCCTCGGTGATACCCAAGCGGCCAGCGGCAGCCCGGTAACTGACGTTCCCAGCGATGCACAGTTGGTAGAGCGCACGGTCGGTCGGATGCATCTCGTCAATGACCGAGTCAACGTATGCGCCGAATTCGACTGCCTCGATTGCGAGCGCCGGATCAATTGGCGCGCGGATGAGATCTGCTTTTTGTTCGCGCGCGGCACGACGACTCGTGGTCCTCAGATGTTTCAGAGAGACGTGCCGAGCTGTCACAAGCAGCCAGGGAAGCGCCGAGGGAGTGGCAAGCTCGATGCGTTCGCGAGCATTCCAGAACGCCAGCCAGGTATCTTGAGTGACTTCCTCGGCATCCTGCTCTGCGCGAAGGATGGACATCGCGTATCTGTAGGTCGCGTTGACGTGACGGATGTACAGCACGTGAAACGCGCTCTTATCGCCTTGGCGCACTCGGGCAGCAAGCTCCAAGTCGGAAACCACGATAATCGACCGTTCGTCCTCGTCCAGAATGGTGTCCACACCTAATAGTCCCCGCCAAACGCTGATTCTCTCTCAGGAATTCGGAAATGTTCGGCTACCGCAATGCACCGGCAGCGGCTGATCGAGACGGACACCAGCTTCGGAGCGGCGATGTTTCGCTCAAGTTTGTTCTTGGCAGTGGGCGTAGAGACAGTGTGACCCGCTACGTTTCGAGTGGAGTAATCTTCGAAAACTGACCGATCATGAAACCAGCCGGGGAGGTGTAGTCAGGCGCATGACGTATCCAAGAAGGTTGGCCTTCGCGGCGAGTAGCCGGACCCCCAGACGAATTGGGGTGCTGGTGTCGACATTCTGGGCCGTGGCAGTCGTCGTATCGGTCGTGGCAGCCTTAGTCGGTACGGACGAAACGGTTCGAGGCCAAATCCTCTTCTTCGTCTCGATCCTGGGGGTGGCGCACCTAGTAGCGAGCCACTGGAATCGCGGACGCGCCAAACGGTTCAAAGACCAGGCGCCCGTGGAGCACGAATAGTTCCGAACGGTGTGGGTCGCTCCTGCGCGGTGACTTCAGTCGGCGGGCCTTTTCTCTGTCAGGTCGTCCGCGTACGACGAAACCGCCCGCCGGTAGAGCGGCAGAGTCAGAGCGAGCGCCCTTAGCGACACTCGGAGCGCCTCGTCCGGGCGTCCCGAGTCGTAGAGCGCCAGGGCGAGGAAAGCCTGTGCCGCAGAACCAGTAACGGCGTCTTCGGTGAGCCCCTCGAGCAGGTCGACGGCTGCACGGGCGTCTCCGAGGTTCCGCAGAGAGCTGGCGAGCTGGATCACTGCTTGAGGCTCGCGATCCCCCGAGAGCCCGGCTTCGAGAGCGGCGCGGTACAGCGGGATCGCGTCAGCTTCGCGGCCAAGGAAGTCATGCACCGAGGCCCATTCGAACAGGGCGTCCGGGTCAGCGTCGGGGCGCTCTTCAACCAACCTTTTCATCGCTGCCAAGGCGAGATCCGGCTTGCTCTCGTCGGCCGACGCCCAGAACAAAGCAACACGGTCGTCCCATGACTGATCGATAGAAGGATCTTGGCAGAGCGTTGAGGATGCCCCCTGGGCCGTCCCCTGCGTCCGGTCCCGAGTCACTGCTCGGCGGCCGCGCGCGCGGCTCAAGCTCGGCCGAATGCGCCTCACTTCCTCTGCTAGCTTTCATTCCAATCGAGCGTCATCTGACATCGACGTCGGCCTCCGGATCAAGGTAGTGCGAATGTTTGTAGTTGGTCCGAATCCCTTCGAAAGACTTTCATGGGGCCGGAGATGCCTCGTTGACGAGGATCGGGAGGCCGTTTTCCTCAGAATCGCGGGGAATGGTCCCGTGCCGGGCGAGGTATTTCTCCTGGTGATCAAGTCGCAACAGATACCGGTCGAAGTTCTCGCCACATCGGGTCTCGACGCTGGTCGCAGGTTCACGCTGAACACGATCACCAGTCTCGGCAGCAGCACGCTCGCCCATTTGCGGTACGGAATCGAGTCACACCACTTCGATTCCGATTCGGAGCGCGAGTACGCGGAGAAGCTCACGATCGAGGGATTGCTGGTGTTTGGAGATGCGTATGACGGTCTTTCAAAACCTGATGGCTACCAGCGAGCTCGGACCAGTGCCTCGGACTCGGCTCCTGTTTTCAGACTTTCCAGCTTCGGATATCCATCCGAAGTCTCCGACTAAACGCGGCGGACCGACAACCGCAAACTGGTTATTTGTTCTGCGTGTCCTGCCCACAGCCCTGTGGTGCGCCGCGGTTCATCCGATCCCGGCGCGCCAACTCGGCACATACATGCTGCCTAAGGAATGAGACCCGGTTGCTGTCCTCGCGTACGATTGGCGCGGGGAACGAGCGCGCGTCCGGGCGTCGTCCGCACTGTCCACAGGGGTTGGTTTACATGGGTCGCTTGCTTTATGGTGCACGGCAGACAGAGTTCGAGATCGAAGATCGCGCTCTCGCCCACCTCAAGGTCGTGATCACCTCCAAGCTGCGGCGCAATGAGTCCTTCAGCTTCTCCTGGCACCTCAAGAACGGTGACCAGGCAGACGACCGTCGGATTACGGTGTGGGTGAACCCGAACATTGAGTTGCAGTTCCACTTCGCCGACGACAGCCCGCCTCCCATTAATCGGCGCTGGCTGGAAGCGCTCATCGTGACCGCGAATAGTGCGGGCGGTCTCTGGTTGAGCCCGGAGCCGGCATCGGGTGGGCAGATTGAGAAGTCACCTTTCGGTCACGAGGAGTAACCGATCAGTGCCTCGAGCGTCGGCGGGCGGCGATGATGAAGGCCGCGCATGCCACGGCCGATATTGCGGAGAGTGCCCAGACCAGCGCGGAGAGATACCACTCCGAAGCGGTTAGATAAGAGACAACGATCGGCAGGATGGCGAAGAGTGCCAGCGCGCCAGCCGCGACCGCCAGGACGATCAGCAGGATCTTCAGTTGATCGGTGCCGCCAGCGGAGGAGCCTCGCCGGCGACGAGCGCCGCTGGCCTCTTCGCCGATGATGTCTGCCGGCGACCCGAGGTCTGCGATCACCCTCGCGACTTCGATCTCTGACATCTCTGGAGAGATCGCATCCCGCAAATGTGTGGCGAGCTCTTCTCGCAGCAGAGCGCGGCGCGGACGGGGCAGCGCCGCCGCGGTCGCGTCGAACTGGCGGAGATAGCTCCTGATCATCCGTTGGCCGGTCTGCTTCGTCATCGGGACTCGCTTTCGCTCGAGGGTGCCTTGGTCGATGCCATGAGGGTGTTGACGGCTCCCGCGAACTCCGCCCAGTCATTTCGGAATTCGTCGAGCTCGCGCCGACCCTCATTCGTGATCTCGTAGTAGCGGCGCGGACGCTCTGAATCGCTCATTTCCCAGTAGCTCGAGACGAGGCCGGACTCATGCAGCCGGTTCAGCAAGGGATAGACCGTGCCCTGGCTGGACAACAACTGACCGCTTCTATCGAGCTCCTTCACGAGCTGCAGGCCGTAGCGCGGTCCCGTCGACAGGAGTGCAAGGATGCACGGGCCAACGACGCCGCGGCGAAGCTGCGTCGTCGTCGTAGAACTAACCATGTGAAAGAAGATACCTTGCCGTGCAAGGTATGGCAATAGATGCAATACTTCACCTGCCATAGAGGAGGCATTCTCAAGTACGTTCGGCAACGAAAGTAATCGACGAGGGAAGGTTTGACGTGGGCAAATCCAATCCACGGTCGACGATGAGGAGGCTGACGCGACGCTGGTACGCCTGGGTTGCGCTCATTGCTCTCCTCGCCGGGGCGGCGGTCGCCGTGAGTGCCTTGGGCACGCAGGTGGATGCCAAAGCGACCGATGAGTATGCCGTTCCGCCGGCTAACCTCGTGATGCCCTGCGGCCGCGTCTACACGATGTTGGTCTTTGGAATTCACTCCGATGGGCAGCACGGTGACGGTGGATACGACCCACCAGACAAGCTGCGGGACGCGAGTTGCGCGTCGCAGCTGGTGCCGCTCCAGCGCCAGGCGGGCGTCGGAGGGACTGTCGCGCTCCTGGGCTTGCTCGGTCTGGGCGCAGCCATCCTGAGTGAGCGAGCACGAACGAGGCGGTCGCAAACCGCGACAGCGAGCGCGGGCTGACGCATCCGGCGGCTCCGCGGCAGGCGGGACAGCCGCCACCCTCGAGGCGCCATACTGGGCACACACATCGAGAGGACCGCATGATCGCCGTCACCACCAACGACCTCCCGGGCTACCGGGTCATTGCCGTCTACGGCGAGGTGATGGGGCTCACCGTTCGCGCGCGGGACATTGGCGCGACCTTCACTGCGGGGTTCCGCGCTATCGGTGGCGGCGAACTCCCGGAAATGACGCAGGCACTGTATGAAAGCCGCCACCAGGTGATGGGCAGGATGGTGCAGGAGGCCGTTGCGAAGGGCGCCAACGCCATCGTGGCCATGCGTTTTGATACCTCAGAGATGGGTCAGCAGTGGACGGAGGTCTGCGCCTACGGCACCGCGGTCTATGTCGAGCCAGTCGATCCGACGAACCAGTACACGCCCGTGCAGGCGAGTTCCGCGAACTAGCACCCGGCACGCCCCTGCCCGCTCAAACAGTCCCGGTCAGGTACCGCTGGATCGTCGGTGCGATGGATGCCGCCAATTCCGCTCGGTCAGCGGACGCTACGGGCTCCAGCTTCAGCACGTAACGCGCCACGACCAGCCCGACGAGCTGGGTTGCGATCAGTCCCGCTCGCCAGGCCGCTTCTGTCGGGTCGGTGTGGATGGTGTGGATGATGGGCCGCAGCGCACGCACCAGCAGGAACTCGCGGAGCAGTTTCGCGCTCCACTCGTGCTGAAGCGACGTGCGCAACAGCGCAACGCCCGCGCTGCCCGCGGGCGAGTCCCAGACCTCGAGAAATCGTGCGGCGAGACGTGAACCGAGGTCGTCGGTTGACCCCGTAAGCACCGCCCGAAGTTCCGTCTGGGGATCGACGGGCAGGTCGACGGTTGCGAGGAACAGCTTCTCCTTCGTGCCGAAGAAGTGGTGAATCATCGCGGGGTCGACCCCCGCGACGGTGGCGATGCCGCGGACGGTGGCGGTGTCGTACCCGCGCTCAGAGAACTCCGCGCGCGCCGCGCCAAGGATGTTGGCCCGAGTTGTGGATGCGCCCGCCGGCCGACCCCGCCTCGCCGTCATTGCGCGGCGCCCGCGTGCCCGCTGCGGGGCTGCGGACGGTCGGGCGGGACGGCCTGCGGGCGTCGCGCGAACTGGGGTGCGTGCTCGGGCAGCGGCCCGAACGCGATCAGGCGGGCAGGGATCGTGCGGAGAAACGGAAAGTGCCGGGCGAGAAAAATTAGCAAAGGGGGTACCCCCGACCGTTTCCCGGTGAACACCGACACGAACACCACGCGGTGCAGACGCCGCTGAAGAAACTGCAGGAGGATCGTCGGCCGAGCGCGTCGGTGGCGAACCGACGCGAGCACGCGAGGAGAGAGCGAGCCGGCCATCAGCGGACCGGCCAGGCGCGTGGCCGCGGCCACGGCATCCTGAATCGCCAGGTTGATGCCGACACCACCGGCCGGCGACATCGCATGGGCGGCGTCGCCGATGCAGAGCAGGCCGTCGCGGTGCCAGGTGTGCAGGCGGTTCAGCTTGACGTCGAGCATGTGGACGTCGTCCATGGTGCGGATCGCGTCGACGCGGTCGGCGAAGTCGGGTCGAAGGGAGGCGACGCGCTCGCGGAACCTCTCGACGCCCTCGGCGCGTAGTCGCGCATCGGACCCCTTCGGGGCGAAGTACGCGACCTGGAAGAAGGTCTCCCGGGTCAACGTCAGCATGATCTCGCCGTTCTTGATCGCTGGCAGCAGCGAGGCGATCTCGCTCTGTTCCGACTGGTGCCGCGGCAGCCGGAACCACCACGTGTCAAACGGCACGGCGAATTCTTTCGGCACGAGGCCCGCCGCTTGCCGCACGATCGACGACCGTCCGTCTGCGGCCACGACCAGGTCGGAGGTGAGCTCGCCGGACGTGCCGTCTTTCGCCACCCAGCTGACGCCGGCAATCCGATCACCCTCGCGCAGCAGGCCCGTCACCTCGGTGTTCATGCGGATGCGGAAGGACGGCTCCTTCCTGGCAGCCGAGGCGAGGAAGTCAAGGAAGTCCCACTGCGGGATCATCGCCACGTAGTTGTACGGGGCGGGAAGGGCGGCGAAGTCACCCAGCGTGAGGCGCGAGCCATCGAGCGTAGGAATGTTGACGGCGGCCAGGCGGCTCTGCGGCAGCGTTCGAAAACTATTGCCGAGGCCCAGTTCGTCGAGCAGGCGAATCGTGGATGGGTGCACAGTGTCGCCACGGAAGTCACGGAGAAAGTCCCCGTGCTTCTCCAGAACGGTGACCTCGATGCCGGCGCGGGCGAGCAGCAGCCCCAGCATCATGCCTGCCGGGCCGCCGCCGACGATGGCGCAGGTCGTATCGGACACCGCAACTCCTAATTCAACGCTTGTTGAATTATCCGTCGAGAATGAGAAAAGCGCAATCAGACAGATAGGGTGTTCGCATCCATTGCGACCGACAAGAGGACACCATGACGACGCCGTATGCACAGCCCGCCACACCCGCTGAGAATGTCGTGCGCGGGACACTCTTTGCGCTGATCGCGATCCCCGCCGGCGTGATCGTTTTCGACCTCCTCTGGTTCGTGGGCTTCATCGCCTCGATCGTCACGTTCGGCGTCGCGATTCTCGCGACGTGGCTGTATCGCAAGGGTTCCGGAGGCGTCATCAGCCGCAACGGAGCGTGGGCACTCCTCGCCATCATCGCCGTGACGGTAGCGCTCAGCCTGTTCACCGGGCTGTTCACCGATTTCACTCGCCTGGCCGTCAACGAAACGGGCATGAGCGTGACCGAGCTGCTCGGCAACCCGAACTTCTGGCCGAACTTCACGCTCGACCTGCCCGAGAACATCAAGGCGAACGGTCTCAGTCTCGCCATCGCGATTGCCTTTGGAATCATGGGTGCGTTCAGTACCCTCCGCCAGGCATTCCGCACCGCTCGGCTGCACGACCCGGCTCCCACCGACGGCGTGTACCCGACCACCGCCACGGTCGTGCCCACGGCCGCACCGGCGGGCACGGTCGACGCCCCTCCCGCGGTCGCGCCGACGGACCCTGGCAAGCCGGATGCGGGATCCGCCGGCCCGATCATCCACTAACTGCGCCATGGTGTGGGCTGAGAACACGCGCTACCCCGACCCGTCGGTCCGGGCGATCGAGCCCGAGTTCCAGAAGTACATGCTCGAACTGGCCGCGGTTGAGCGCATCGCGACCGGCTTTCGCTGGGTCGAGGGCCCGGTATGGGTCGGCGACGGCCGATACCTGGTGTTCAGCGACATCCCCAACGACCGTCTGATGAAGTGGGATGAAACCACCGGCCAGACGAGCGTGTTTCGCCAGCCGTCGAACAACGCCAACGGCGGCACGCGCGACCTGCAGGGCCGGCTGATCCATTGCGAGCAGGGCGCTCGCCGGGTCACCCGCACGGAGCACGACGGCTCACTCACGGTGCTCGCCGACAGCTACCTGGGCAAGCGGCTCAACTCGCCCAACGATGTCGTGGTGAAGTCGGACGGAAGCATCTGGTTCACCGACCCGCCGTTCGGCATCCTCGGAGACTATGAGGGACACCGGGGCACGGCCGAACTGCCGACCAACGTGTACCGCCTCGAGCCGGATGCCGGACTGCAGGTCGTCGCGGACGACCTGCGCGCCCCGAACGGCCTCGCGTTCTCGCCGGACGAGTCGAAGCTCTACGTTGTGCAAAGCCTCGCTGTGCCGCACGCGAACATCGTCAGTTACGACGTCGTCGATAGCGGCGCTCGTATCGAGAACCAGTCGGTTCTCGTCGACGGCGCCGGCGGCACGCCGGACGGATTCCGCGTCGACGAGGACGGCAACCTCTGGTGCGGCTGGGGCATGAGCGAGGAGCTCGACGGCGTGCGCGTGTTCAACCCGGAGGGCACGCTGATCGGCCAGATCTCACTACCCGAACGCTGCGCCAACCTGACCTTCGGCGGCCCGAACAGGAATCGCCTGTTCATGGCCGCCAGCCGGTCGGTCTACTCGCTCTACGTCAACACGCGTGGGGCTCGCTGACCCCAGTCACCCGGCGGCCCGGGCTAGTGCGTCGGCACGGGCGAGGGCGTGGGGAGAGCGGTCGGAGCGTCCGTCGGCGCGTCTGCCGGCGTGGTTGGCTGCGGCCCGGCCAGCGGCTGCACCGTCGCGAACGGCGGGACGCCAGCGATGATCGTCGCGGTCGGCGGGATCGTGCCGGTGTCCGTGATCGTGCCGGGAGGAACCGAAGCCAGCGGATACACGTTCCACCCCGGGCGGCCGGGAACAGCGGAACTCGGTACCACCACGGTCTCGTTGCCGTTGGCGTCGGTGTAGCTCAGGTAACCGGTGTTGGACGGATCGGAGACGGCGTTCAGCGGCCTTCCATCCTGGTCGTAAAGTTGCACGCCGGTCAGCGGGTTGCCCTGCGCGTCAAAAGCGAAGATGTTGCCGACCTGCTTGCCGCCATAGGTGAGACCGGAGCTGGACTGGTCGCTGTAACTCTGGTCAATGGACGCGTATGCGCTGTTATAGATGCTGTTGATCGCCCAGCCGAAGATGTACGGGACCAGCACAATCAGCAGGATGTTGCCGCCGATCACGATCGGGCGCATCCAGCGCCAGGTCAGCCACTTGCGGCGGCCGACCTGCACGCTCACGACGCAGAGGCCGATGAGGAGGGCGATTTCGAAGGGGTTGGGCGTAACGGCGATTTGACCCAGCATTCCGTAGCCGAGCATCCAGGCCGCCCACCCGCGCAGCACCCACCACACCGGGCGCAGCGTGACGATGAAGTCGAGGAGCGCCGAGCCGCGGCGACTGCTACGGATGCGCTTAACCCCCGCCGTCCATTCGGTTCGCAGGCTGGTTGCGCTTTCGGCAAAGATGTTGGCGCGCGGCGCCGACCGCGGGGCGAGACCCGCGGCAGACCGCAGTTCCTCGGCGTAGGCGGCCGGGTCGCCGAGGTCGGGGGCATCCGGGTCGTCGGCGCGCTCGGTGAGATCGGCCTCGAGGCCGTCCGTGAGATCTTCGACCTCGTCGGCCGGCAGGTCAGACAGTGCGGCTCGAACGGCGGCGGCAAACTCCTCGACCGAGGGTTGGGCAACAGAGGTGGTCATTACTTTTCCCCGATCGTGCGAACTGGCTGCGGGCGGCTCTTCGTGTCGAGGAGGCCGTTCATGGTGGAGGCGAACGTGGCCCAACTGGCGCGCTGGCTCTCGAGCATTGCGCGACCCTGCTGGTTGATTCCGTAGTACTTGCGGTGCGGTCCCCCGTCGGAGGGAACGACGTAGGTGGTCAGCGCGCCGGCGCTGTACAGCCGGCGGAGGGTTCCGTAGACGGATGCGTCGCCCACGTCGTCGAGACCGGCGGAGCGGAGACGGCGCACGACGTCGTAGCCGTAGCCGTCCTCATCCTGGATGGCGGCGAGCACGGCGACGTCGAGCACCCCCTTGAGTAGCTGTGTGGTGTCCACGGGGCCTTCCTTTCCAATGGATGCCACACTACTGCGCGATACGCACTAGTGCGGTATCCGACACGCCGTACTCGATGTGTCGAAACCTCGTCGGCCCCCGCCGCAAGCCCCTCCGCTAACCGCCCGTCGCTCGCCCCCGCGTGCTACTTTCGGCAAATGGCCCGTATTGCGGCGGTAACCCCCGTTCTCCCCGCGTTTTCGTACACGCAGAGTGAGATCACAGCGGAGCTCGCGCCCCTGCTGACGACACGCGACGCACATCGAATCGTCATGGAACGGATGCACGCCAACAGCGGCATCGAGACACGCCACACGGCCCTGCCGCTCGAGCGCTACCGCGACCTCGGCAGCTTCAAAGAGACCAATGAGATCTTCGTCGAGATCGCAACCGACCTCACCGCCCGCGCGCTCGCCCAGGCGCTTCGGGATGCCTCGCTCGTGCCGGCGGACGTCGATTACGTCTTCTTCACCTCGGTGACCGGCATCTCCGCGCCATCCATCGACGCCTTGCTGGTCGCCCGGCTCGGACTGCGGCCGGACGTCAAACGCCTGCCCTCCTACGGGCTCGGCTGCGTTGGCGGCGCGGCCGGCATCGCGCGGGTGAACGACTACCTGGTCGGGCACCCGGATGAGGTCGGCGTGCTTCTCGCCGTCGAGCTGTGCTCGCTCACCCTCCAGCGCGGCGACTCGAGCATGGCGAACTTCGTGGCGACGGGCCTCTTCGGGGATGGTGCGGCCGCGGTCGTGCTCGTCGGCGACAACCGCGCAGAACCCGGCCCCGCCGTCGTCGACACCCGCAGCTTCACGTACCCAGACAGCGAGGGCGTGATCGGCTTCAACGTCGGCGGCACCGGCTTCGAAATTGTGTTGACCGCAGAGGTCGCGGACATCATCGCCGAGCACTTTCCGCGCAACACCGCTGAGTTCCTGGCCCGCAACGCGCTGAGGGTTGACGACATTGACGCGTGGTTCGCGCATCCGGGCGGGCCGCGAGTTCTCGAGGCATTCGCATCCGCACTCGACCTGCCGGCGAGCTCCCTCGATCGCAGCTATGCATCGCTGGCCAAGGTCGGCAACCTGTCATCCGCGGCGGTGCTGCACGTGCTCGCGGACGGCTTCGAGCAGCCGGCGGGCAGCCACGGCCTGCTGTTCGCGGTCGGGCCCGGCGTGAGCGCGGAGTTCGTGCTCCTGGAGTGGGCGTGATCTGGTTTCTCGTGTTCATCCTGCTGACCGGGGCTGAGCGCATCAACGAGCTGGTCGTGTCCACGCGCAATGCCCGGTGGGCGTTCGCCCGCGGCGGTGTCGAGTGGGGCAAGCGGCACTTCCCGTGGATGATCGCCCTGCACACCGGCCTGCTGGTCGGGGCGCTCGCCGAGGTGTACCTGCTGCGGCGCCCGTTCATCCCGGGGCTCGGCTGGCCGATGCTCGTGATCGCTCTGCTCTGCCAGGCCGGGCGGATCTGGGTGATCCGCTCGCTCGGGCACCAGTGGAACACGCGCGTCATCGTCGTTCCCGGCGCCGGACGCGTGTCGCGCGGTCCCTACCGGTTCTCCTGGCTGCCGCATCCGAACTATCTGATCGTCGTGGTGGAGGGAATCGCGCTTCCGCTCGTCGGTACCGCGTGGATTACAGCGCTGACGTTCACGGTGCTGAATGCGGTGCTCCTGCTCGCGTTCCGCATCCCCACCGAGGATCGCGCCCTCCTCGCGCTGAAGGCCAGCGGACGCGCGGAAGCGGCCGCGTGAGTCGCGCCGCCAGCCGCAAACTACCGAAAGTGGATGTCGCCATCGTCGGCGCGGGACCGGTCGGGCTCGCTGCGGCGATCGAGGCGCGACTGGCGGGGCTCTCGGTCATGCTCGTCGAGCAGCGCGAGGGCGCCATCGACAAGGCGTGCGGCGAGGGACTCATGCCCGGTGCGCTTCCCCTGCTGGCCCGGTTGGGAGTGAATCCGGAGGGGCATCCGCTGGGCGGCGTTACCTACCGCAGCGGACGCCGCTCGGTCACGCACCGATTTGCGGCATCCGGCGGTCGCGGCGTGCGTCGCACGACCCTGCACGCGGCGCTTTCCGCTCGAGCGAACGAGCTCGGCGTCCGACGCGTCACGTTGCGCGTCACCGAGCTGGTGCAGACGACGGATGCCGTGCACCTTCCGGAGATCGTGTCCGCCCGCTACCTGCTCGGCTGCGACGGGCTGCACTCGACGATCGCGCGACTGGCCGGACTCTCGCTGGCCGCCCCGAGGCGCGCGCGCCGATTCGGCGTTCGGCAGCACTATTTCGTGCAGCCGTGGAGCGACAACATCGAGGTCTACTTCGGTCCCAGCGCCGAGCTCTATGTCACGCCGGTTTCGGAGAACGTGGTCGGTCTTGCGATGCTCGCCCGCCAGGGGACGGATTTCGACGAGGCGCTCGCCGCCGTCCCGCAACTCGCAGCGCGGGTCGCTGGTGCCGGGCTCGCCAGCTCTCGCCGCGGCGCCGGGCCGTTCCGACAGCGCACCCGCGCGAGGGTGCGGGGACGCGTGCTGCTGGTCGGCGACGCCGCCGGGTACGTTGACGCCATCACTGGCGAGGGGCTGCGCCTTGGTTTCGCGCAGGCCGCGGATGCCGTGCGCGCGATCGCTGCGGACCGGCCGAAGGACTACGAGCGCGCCTGGAAGCGCACGACCCGCGACTTCCGGGTGCTGACTGGCGGGCTCGTGTTCGGCGCGACCACCCCGTTGCGCGGTGCGATCGTGCCGCTCGCGGCAGCGCTACCCGGCGTTTTCGGTTCCGTCGTCGAGCGACTCGCTCGCTGAGACGGCGCGCTCGTCGGGCCCGACATACTCACTGAGCGGGCGGATGAGCGCGTTCGACTCCAGCTGCTCCATGATGTGCGCGGTCCAGCCGGTGATACGCGCGGCAACGAAGAGCGGGGTGAAGGTCTCGGTGTCGAAGCCCATCAGGTGGTAGGCGGGGCCACTCGGGTAGTCGAGGTTCGGTTTGATGTTCTTGCGCTCCAGCATCCCGGCCTCGAGGCGGTCGTAGAGCGCGAGGATGTCCGGACGGTCGTACTCGGCCACGAGGGTGTCGAGCGCGGCCTTCATGGTCGGAACGCGCGAGTCACCGTTCTTGTAGACCCGGTGGCCGAACCCCATGATCTTGCGCTTCTCGGCGAGGGCGACGTCGAGCCACGGGTCAACGGCATCCACCCCGCCGATCTCGTCGAAGATGTGCATGACGGCCTCGTTTGCGCCGCCGTGCAGCGGCCCCTTGAGGGCGCCGATGCCGCCGACGACCGCGGAGTACAGGTCGGAGAGGGTGGAGGTGATCACCCGGGCGGTGAAGGTGGAGGCGTTGAACGAGTGCTCGGCGTACAGGATCATCGACACGTCGAAGGCGTTGACGACGACCAGGTCGGGCACCTCGCCGAAGGCCATGTGCAGGAAGTTCGCCGAGTAGCCAAGGTCGTCCCGGGGTTCCACGAGGTCTTCGCCGTGCCGCCTGCGCTGGTCGTACGCGACGATGGCGGGCAGCTGGGCGAGCAGGTAGAGGGCACGCCCCTCGTTGAGGGAGCGGTCGAGCGTGCCGTTCGGCTGGTTCAGTGTGGGGTCGGTCGCCCCGATCACGCTGACCGCGGTGCGCACGACGTCCATCGGGTGGGCGGTGAGGGGCAGCTCGTCGATGATGCGTCGCGTGCGCGGGTCGAGGGGACGCAGCGAGCGTTCGAGGATCTCGAACTCGGCCAACTGGTCACTGGTTGGTAGTTCGCCGTGCCAGAGCAGGTAGGCCACCTCCTCGAATGAGCAGCGCGCGGCGAGCTCCTGCACCGGGTACCCGCGATAGAGCAGGGAGTTGGTCTCCGGGTTGACTTTCGAAACGGATGTGGTGTCGACGACGACGCCGGCTAGTCCCTTGTGGATGTCTGGCATGACTTCACCGTATCCCCTCGGCCTCGCGGGTGGCTCGTTCAGCGCGGCAGCTCGAAGGTGAAGACGTTCGTGTCGAAGGCGTTGTAGGCCTCATAGTCCAGCAGCTCGTACAGGCGAGCGCGCGTCTGCATCTCGGCGACGACCGGCGCCAAGGTTCCCTCGGCGCGGAGTACGTCGAGCCCACGCTCGGCGGCCCCCATCGCGAGCCGCAGCAGGCTGACCGGGTAGATGATGACGTTGATTCCCACATCGGCGAGCTGTTGCTTCGTGAACAGTTCGCTCTTTCCGAACTCGGTCATGTTCGCGAGTATCGGCACGTCGACCGCTGCCCGCACCGCGGCGAACTCGTCGAGCGTCGCCATGGCCTCGGGGAAGATCGCGTCTGCGCCGGCGTCCACGAGCTGCTTTGCTCGGTCGATGGCGGCGGCGACGCCGTCGATGGCGCGGATGTCGGTGCGGGCCATGATGAGGAGGTTGGGGTCGCGGCGGGCGTCGGCGGCGGCGCGGATGCGCTTGGTTGCCGTGTCGGCATCCACGACCGCTTTGCCGTCGAGGTGACCGCACCGCTTGGGGTTGACCTGGTCTTCGATGTGCAGGCCGGCGACGCCGGCATCCTCGAGGGTCTGGACCGTGCGGGCGACGTTCATCGGCTCGCCGAAACCGGTGTCGGCGTCGACGAGGGACGGCAGGTCGGTCATCCGCGAGATCTGGCCGGCGCGCTGGGCGACCTCGGTGAGGGTCGTAAGGCCGATGTCGGGCAGGCCGAGGTCGGCGCTGATGACGGCACCGGAGATGTAGACGCCGTCGAAGCCCTTGTCCTGGATGAGCCTCGCGCTGAGCGGGTTGAACGCGCCGGGGAGCTGCAGGGTGTCGCCGCTCGCCAGTCGCGCACGGAATGCGGCCCGCTTGTCGGCCGGGGTGACTTCGGAGTACAGCATCAGAACAGTCCCTTCGGGGCGGTGACGACGCTCGGGGCGACGACGTTGAGTCCGGCGAGTTCGTCGGCGGTGAGCTGTGGCAGGCGCTGGGCGACATCGAGGAAGCGCTCGATCTCTGCCGGGTCGAGAACGCCTTCGGCGAGGGTGCGGAACTTCTGGATGTATTGCGCGCGGGCGAACGGTCGGGCGCCCTGCGGGTGTGCGTCGGCGACTGCGATCTCGTCGATGATGCGGGTTCCGTCGGCGAGGTCGATTTCGACGCGTCCGCCGAAGGCCTTCTCCGCCGGGTCGAGGGAATGGTAGCGGCGGGTCCACTCGGCGTCTTCCGCGGTGGTGACTTTTCGCCACAGGGCGACGGTGTCTGCCCGGCCGGCGCGCTCGGGGGCGTAGCTGCGTTCGTGGTTCCAGGCGCCGTCCTGCAGCGCCACCGTGAAGATGTAGGGGATCGAGTGGTCGAGGGTCTCGCGGCTCGCGGTCGGGTCGTACTTCTGGGGGTCGTTCGCGCCGGATCCGATCACGTAGTGGGTGTGGTGGCTGGTGTGCAGCACCACCCGGTTCACGTTCGCGGGATCCTTCAGTTCGGGGTGCGCTTCGCCGAGCCTGCGCGCGAGGTCGATCCATGCCTGCGCCTGGTACTCGGCGGAGTGCTCTTTCGTGTAGCTGTCGAGGATGGCGCGCCGCGCTTCACCCCGCTGCGGGAGCGGAACTTCGTAGGCGGCTTCCGGCCCGTCGAGAAGCCAGGCGATGACGCCGTCTTCGCCTTCGTAGATGGGGGTGGGGCTGGTCTGCCCGCGCATTGCCCGGTCGACTGCCTCGACGGCGACTTTGCCGGCGAGGGCCGGCGCGTAGGCCTTCCAGGTTGAGATTTCGCCTTTGCGCGACTGCCTGGTCGCCGTGGTGGTGTGCAGCGCCTGGCCGATGGCCTGGAAGATGGTTGCGGTGTCGAGGCCGAGCAGCGTGCCGATGCCCGCGGCGGCGCTCGGCCCGAGGTGCGCGACGTGGTCGATCTTGTGTGCGTGGAGGCTGATGGCGGTTGCGAGGTCGATCTGGATCTCGTAGCCGGTGACGATTCCCCTGACCAGCTCCGCGCCGGTGCGGCCAGCGTGTTGCGCGACGGCGAGGATGGGCGGGATGTTGTCTCCCGGGTGCGAGTACTCGGCGGCGAGGTAGGTGTCGTGGTAGTCGAGCTCGCGTACGGCGACGCCGTTGGCCCAGGCCGCCCATTCGGGGCTGTACCCGCCGTCGATGCCGAAGACGGTAGAGCCGTTGTGCGCGTCGTGTGCGTTGTGCGCGGAGGGCGCGGAGGGGGTGGGGTGCACGGGGTGCGCGGGGTGCACGGGGTGCGCCTCCGCCTGGCCACGTGCGGCGACGACGGGCGCGCGACCCAGCGATGCGACGGCGACGGCCGCGTTGTCGATGACCCGGTTGATGACCATCTCGACCACGGCATCCGTCGGTTCGATCGCTTCGGACGCCACCTCGGCGATCTTCCACGCCAGCTGGTCTTCACGGGCGAGGTTCTCGTCGCTGCGGTGAACGCGAACTGTGTGGAGTTTCATGGTGTCAACCGTACTTCGCTGCTGAGTTCGCCGCCGCGCGCCCCTGTGCGGCGGTTGCCGGCGCGATCGCCCCGGGGTCATCGGGGCGGAGCGGGTTGGGTTGGGTTGGGGTGGGGCGGTGTGGGCGGTGCGGTGTGGGGCGGGGTGAGGTGAGGCGGGGTGAGGTGAGGCGGGGTGAGGTGAGGTGAGAGTCGCGGTGGGGTGAGGCGGCCGGACCGGCGGCATCGGGGGGCGGCACGGCCGGACGCGGTGGCCGAGCCGGACCAGTGACGCGACAGCGGTCTGGGCACGGCGGGGCACACGGACCCCCGCAAGGTCCTCTGGATTATGAGGAAGGGATCCTAATCAGGACACGTTCCTGATAATCCAGAGCAGTTGCGGGTGCATATTGTCCTGTCCTGTCCTGTCCTGTCCTGTCCTGTCCTGTCCTGTCCGGCACCATGCAGTGCAGTGCAGTGCGCTGTCGCCGACCCCGCATGAATGACCGCGCCAATAAATGGCTGGCTGAACAGGGACGCGCAAAAGGACGACTCGCAATAAACGCCTCGCAATAATCGACCTGCCGAAAAACTACCCGCAAAAAATGCCTCGCTGAAAATTGACCCGCCAAATGCGCGCTAATGGAGGCGATCGAAGACTCTGATCGCCGCCGCCGCTCCCGCCGCTCCTCTTGCTGACGCCGTTCCTGCTCCTGCCGCTGCCGCCCCCGCCGCTCCTGCTCCTGCCGCCGCCGCCGTTGGTTCTCCTGCTGCCGTCCCTACCCGCGCGTTGCGGCGCCGCTGGCATTCGCGCTCCTGTAGCTCCTGTAGCTCCCGTAGCTCCTCCTCCTCCAGCGGTATTCGGGACCGTTT
This sequence comes from Glaciihabitans sp., assembly GCA_025464095.1. Lineage (GTDB taxonomy): Bacteria > Actinomycetota > Actinomycetes > Actinomycetales > Microbacteriaceae > RYN-84. The sequence continues at coordinate 8,186 of JAODMF010000007.1, read as the reverse complement.
GTCCACCGGTTGCGGCCGCGTGCGGCCGACAATGCGGCGGTTTGGAAGGCTGGACCCATGATCAAGCTGGAGCGGGACATCGACCTTCTGGGCGGCATCGCGAGCAAGCGGGAACTCGTCGCGCGGGACAATCACGCCGAGTCCATCGACGTGGTCGCCTGGTACGGCAGGACTGTGATCCTGGTGCGCAAAGGCTGGTACGCGCGGGCGGGAACTGCGCCCGAAGTCCTGTCGGCGTGGGCGCTCGGCGGCCGGCTCGCGTGCGTGAGCGCACTCGCGTTCCGCGGAATCGTGGCGCCCGAGGAACTCGACACCGCAACGCTCCATGTTGCGCTGGCCCGCAACGCCCAGCGCCCGAAGCGCTTGCCCGACAACACGATCCTGCACTGGACCGATAGCGTGCCGTTCGGCCACCTTCCGGGGGCGGGAAGATCCGCCGTACCGATCCAGGGAGCCCTGCGGCAGGCCATGACCTGTCCCGGGGTTTCTACACGGGTGAGGCTGGCGGCAATGAACGCACTCGCGGCCGCCGGATGAGCCAGCTCGCGGCGGCCGGATGAGCTCTGCGGGCGGCGTCCCGGTGAGCTCAGCGGACGGCGGGCAGATGAACTCTGCGGGCGGCCGGATTGGTCCGCTGGGGCCGCGAGCCGAGCTCAGCGGGCGGCGGCCAGAAGTCGGGTCAGGCCGTCGCGGATGGCCTCGAGTTCGGCAAGCGGCATCCCGAGGCGTTCCACGATCCGGCCGGGCACCAACACGGCCTGGGCACGCAGGTCGCGCCCCGCCTGGGTGAGTTCGACCTCGAGGGCGCGCTCGTCCGCGACATTGCGCGCACGGGTGATCAAGCCCGCGGCCTCCAGGCGTTTGAGCAGAGGCGACAGCGTCGCCGGCTCCAGCGACAGCGCCGAACCGAGATCGCGAACGGTACGCGAACTCCGCTCCCACAAGGCCAGCATCACCAGGTACTGCGGGTGGGTCAGGCCCATCGGCTCCAGAACCGGGCGGTACAACCCGATCACCGCACGAGAAGCCGCCGCCAAGGCAAAACACACCTGGCGGTCAAGGGCCAACGGGTCGGCCAAAGGGTCGGCACGAGGGTCAGCTGCAGGGTCAGCGACAGGGTCAGCGACAGACATGAGCCCATACTAATGCGTATACTAATAATTAGTGCCCTAACGAATAGGCACGCGAAGGCAGATGACCATGTCGACCACGGCTCCCTGGTGGGACCGCCTCCACAAGGCGTTGATCCCGAGAATCGGGCCGCCACCACTGGGCCCGTACGGCGAGGCGCCGCTGCCCTCTACCGCAAAGGCCGAATGTCCGATCTGCGGTCTCGCGATGGAGGATCACATCATCGAGCGCGGTGACGGGCGAGCGCCGACGCGCCTTCTGTGCCCATAGCCCCGCTCTGAGTGAGCTGGGCAGCTCAGCCGACGAGCAGCTCGACCAGTTCGTCCGTCGTGCGAGCAATCGCGACCGCCCCCGCCTGTTCGGCCGGTGCGCCGTATCCCCACTCGACGAAAATGGTCGGCACTCCGTTGGCGGCGGCACCCTCAACATCGTGCTTGCGGTCGCCGACCAGCACGGGGCGGGAGATGTCCACACCGCGGGCGGCCAGCCGCACGAGGGCCTCGGCCACGACATCCTTCTTGGCGCTGCGCACCTCATCCTCAGACGCGCCGGTGATCACGTCGAACAAGTCGAGAAAGCCGAGTTCGGCCAGGATCGCCTTCGCCGGCCGCTCCGGCTTCGACGTGGCCAGCGAAATCGGAATCCCCGCCTCCCGCACCGCGACCAGTACTTCGCGCAGGCCCGGGAATGCCGCTGCATCCTGGACTCCGAACCGCAGGTATCGCTCCCGGTAGATTGCGAGCGCCCCCGCAGCGACCTCGGGCGAGAGGTGGGAAATATCGCGGAACGAATCGAGGATCGGCGGCCCCACGTAGGCGAGCAGGTCCGCCGGCGTCGGGATCGGCAGTTGCAACTGCTCGAAGGTCCAGGCGAGAGTCGCCGTGATGCCCGGTGCGGAGTCGACGATCGTGCCGTCGAGGTCGAAAAGGACTGCTGTGTAATTGTGCGTCATTTGTTGCAAGCCTAGAAGAGCCGCATGTGCGCATCGTCCAGCCCGCGCATGGCGTCATAGTCGAGCAACAGGCACCGGATGCCGCGGTCCTGGGCGAGCGTTCGCGCCTGCGGTTTGATCTCCTGCGCCGCGAACACGCCCGTCACGGGGGCCAGCAGGGGATCGCGATTCATCAGCTCCAGGTAGCGAGTCAGCTGTTCGACGCCGTCGATATCGCCGCGGCGCTTGATCTCGACCGCGACCGAGCGACCGTCAGCATCCGTCGCCAGGATGTCGACCGGCCCGATCGCCGTCATGTGCTCCCTCCGCACCAGCGTGAAGCCGTCACCCAGCAGCTCGATCTGCTCGGCCAGGAGCTTCTGCAGGTGCGCCTCCGCGCCATCCTTCTGCAGCCCAGGGTCGATGCCGAGGTCGTGGGACGTGTCGTGCAGGATCTCGTAGATCGAGATAACGAGCAGGTCGGCCGTTTTCGCCTGGGCGACCTTCCAGATCTGGGTGACGCCCGCATCCAGCTGCTCGGGGTCCGGGTCGAGCACCGCGACAGTGCACGGCGGGCTCATCCAGTTCAGCGGCTTGTACGACAGCGAGTCGGAGTGCACGAGCACACTGCCGTCGCTCTTCACGACGAGCAGGCGAGTGGCGAGCGGCAGGTGCGCGCTGAGGCGTCCGGCATAGTCGACCGAGCAGCGGGCAATAACGAGACGCACCCGTCGAGTTTACGGGCGCCGCGCCGCCTGCTTTTCGGGCTCCCTCGCGGCGAACGAGACCAGGCCGCTCACGGCGGCGAGCACGAGGACAACGAGCAGGGCGTGCAGGATGCCGAAGCCCTTGGCGAGGAGGCCGATGACCGGCGGCCCGACCAGGAACGCGAAGTAGCCGACGGTCGCGACCGCGCTGACCCGGGCGGCGGCGGTCTTCGGGTCGTCCGCGGCCGCAGACATCCCGACCGGGAAGCCGAGGGCCGCGCCGAGCCCCCAGAGAACGGCACCGGCCACCGCGATGATCGGGTCCGGGACGAAGATAAAGATGAGAAGGCCGACCGCGGCGAGCAGCGCTGAACCGCGCAGCACCGGCACGCGACCGAAGCGGTCGAGGAGCATCACCCCGACGAGTCGGCCCACCGTCATGGCTGTCACGAAGATGCCCAGGACGAGAGCGCCAGTCGCATGGTCGGTGCCGTGTCCATCGACCATGGCGAGGCTGAGCCAGTCGTTCGCCGAACCCTCGGTGAACGCCGCGCCGAGCACAATGAGGCCGATCAGGATCGTGAACGGGTTCTTCCAGATGCTGAGGCGCCCACGCCAGGTCTTCGAGTGGTCATCGTCGGCCACGATCTCCTGGCCGTGGCCAACGAGGTGCTCGGACTGCAGCGCGCGCACCGAGAACAGCGCGGCGATCGTGATCGCGACACCAATGATCAGGGCGTGCTCGAAGACCGGCAGGTGGATGCTCTCCGCCACTGCTCCCAGGCCCGCGCCGATCATCGTGCCGAAGCTGAAGAACGCGTGGAAGATCGGCATGATCGACCGACCGAGCACGCGCTCGTTCGCGGCGCCGTTCACGTTCATGGCGACGTCGCACAGGCCCGTGGTCAGACCGAACAGCGCGAGGCCGATGTACACGACCGCGTAGCTGTGCAGCGCGCTCGCGCCGAAGCCGGCGGTGATAAAGCCGACGCCGCCGATGGAGAGCGACCACGCGATGGTACGTGCAGCACCCAGTCGGGCGATGATGTGGCTGGAGGCGAGGAGGCCGACAATCGAGCCGACCGCGATGCCGAATGCCAGGTAGCCGAGCTGGTCGGTTTGGATGTGAAGCAGGTCGCGAACGGTGGGAACCCGCGACAACCAGCTGGAGATGCCGAGCCCGCAGAGGGCGAAGATGATGAAGATCGAATTGCGCCACTTCACGACCTGGTGCCGCGTGAGGCCGCCCGGGTAGTCGGTCGGAACCTGCGGTTTGGTCGTAGACGTCATGGCTTTCCTAGCGGGCTGTGCCGGTGGTGTTGTGGGCTCTGGCCACCCGGAATCGAATCGATTCGATCGAATGGATTCGACTAAGCTACCAACTCATGAAAGCCGGGGCAAGACCGAGCGGTGCGCGGCCGACGCTCGCCGCGGTCGCCGCGCGGGCGGGCGTCTCGGCGTCCACCGCATCGCTCGCGTTCAGCGGCGCCGGGCCGGTGTCGGAGGCGACGCGCCAGCGCGTGCTCGCCGCGGCCCGTGTCCTCGATTACGCGGGGCCGGATCCGCGTGCGCAGTCACTGCGTCGCGGCCGCTCCGGCATAGTCGGGGTCGTGCTCGAAGATCGGCTGAGCGACGCCTTCCGCGACCCGATGAACATCGCCATGCTCGACGGCATCTCCGACGTGACCGGCGCCGCGGGAGCGAGCCTGCTGCTGCTCACCGAGACGGGCGGCGATCTTGCGGCCATCGCATCCGCCCCCATGGATGCCGTGATCCTGGTGGGCTGCAGCACCCGCCTCGACGAGTCCGTCGCCGCACTGCGCCAGCGCCGCCTGCCGATCGTCGCGATTGAGGCGGCGCGCATGGATGGCGTGCTCACCATCGGACTGGACAACCGCCCCGCGTCTCGCCGTGCCGCCGAGCACCTGCGCGACCTCGGGCACGAGCGGGTCGCCGTTGTTGCGCTCCCGCTGCGGCGCCCGCACCATGCCGGGCTGATCGCGAAGGACTGGCAGGCGACGGCGACGTCGTTCACCGCGACCGAGCGGTTGCTGGGGGTTCAGGATGTCTTTCCCGACCTGGTCGGATTCGTCGCGACCGGCAGCGACATCGATGCCGGTCGCGAGGCAGGCCTCGCGCTGCTGCAGCTGCCCGACCGCCCGAGCGCGATTCTCGCCCAGAGCGACCTGCTCGCGGTCGGTGTGTTCCGTGCGGCGGAGGAGCTGGGCATCCAAGTGCCGGCGCAGTTGAGCCTGATCGGGTTCGACGGCATCCGCATCGACGGCATGGGCGCGCAGGTGCTCACAACGTTCGTCCAGCCCGCGGTCGAGAAGGGCAGGGCCGCCGGGCAGGCGGTGCTCGACCTGCTCGCCGGTGAGCCGGGCACCGCGACGAGTTTCGCGAGTGTGTTCCGCGAGGGGACGACGACGGCGCCTGCGCCGCGTCCTCCCGCGGGGTGACCTCGGCCGCGACTAGCGGTGGGCAGCGACCAGCGCGTCGAGCTTCGCGTTCAGGGCGTCGTCAACACGGCGGCGGGCGGCATCCTCGTCGTACCAGGCAACGATCTCTCTCGCGCCGCGCCAGAACGGCGTGGTTGCGACGTACTCCGGCACGAGTCGCCGCACCTTCGAGTTGTCGAACACGACCGAATGCGCTTTGTCGCCGAGCAAGCCGGGTCCCCACTCCGGAATCGCCCGCGCAATCTCGTCGGAGGAGACGTGCACGATCTTCGGCTCGACTCCCGCGGCGTTCGCCAGGATCGTGGCGATCGCATCCCACGGCAGTGCTTCGTCCGAGGTGATCTGGAACGTGTCTCCCACCGCGGCGGGGTGTCCGAGCAGGCCGACGAACGCTTTCGCGAAATCGGTGTTGTGCGTCAGCGTCCACAGGGACGTGCCGTCGCCGTGAACGACGATCTCTTCACCACGCCGCATGCGGTCCACGATCGTCCAGCCACCGTCGAGCGGGATGAGCGTGCGGTCGTAGGTGTGCGAGGGGCGAACGATCGTCGCCGGGAAGCCGCTATTGCGGTACGCGGCGACCAGGACATCCTCGCTGGCGATCTTGTCGCGGGAGTACTGCCACCACGGGTTGTGCAGCGGCGTGGACTCGGTGATCGGCAGCTTCGCGACCGGCTTCTGGTAGGCGGATGCCGAGGAGATGTACACGTACTGCCCGGTTCTGCCGGAGAACAGGTCGATATCGGCCTGCACGGATGCCGGCACAAACGACCGGAAGTTCACGACGACGTCGTAGCTGTTCGTGCCGATCGCGGCGCGCAGCGAGGCCGGATCGGAGGCGTCGCCGGACAGGTGCCTGGCGCCTTCGATACGTGGCCGGGTCGAATCCGTGCCGCGATTGAGGAGCGTGAGGTCGTACCCTCGTTCAATCGCGAGGCGGCTGACCGCGGAGCTGATGATGCCATTGCCGCCGATGAACAACGCTGTGGGAGTGGTCACCTACCAACACTAAGCCTCCGCTGGCCGGCCACGAATTAGGCTGTGTTCCCATGACTGTCGACGCATCCCTCCCCACCGGAATTTCCGCAGATGAACTGGATGCGGCCGTTCGGCCGCAAGACGACCTGTTCCGTCATGTGAACGGCCGGTGGATAGCGCGCACCGAAATTCCCTCCGACAAGGCCCGGTTCAGCTCGTTCCACGAACTCGCCGAAGAGGCCGAGAAAAACGTGCAGGCGATCATCACCGAGGCCGCCGATGCGCCGGCCGGAACGCAGGAGCGCAAGTTCGGCGACCTGTATGCCAGCTTCATGGACGAGGCCCGCATCGAGCAGCTCGGGGCGGCGCCCATCCAGCCGCTGCTGGCCGAGGCGGCGGCCGTCGACTCCATCCCCGCGCTGCTGAAGACCCTTGGTTCACTCGAACGCCGCGGCACGAGCGGCTTCTTCCAGCTGTTCGTCGACAACGACCCGGGCAACCCCGAACGCTACCTGGTCTTTCTCGAGCAGTCCGGGCTGGGCCTTCCCGACGAGTCGTACTACAGCGACGAGAAGTTCGCGGAGTTGCGGGAGAAATACGTGGCCTACCTGCAGTTGATCCTCGGACTCGCCGGCCTGCCCGACCCCGCGGCCAGCGCGAAGCGCATCTTTGCGCTCGAGACCGATATCGCCGCCTGTCACTGGGACAAGGTGCGCTCGCGCGACAGCGAGGCGACCTACAACCTGGCGAGCTGGGGAGAGTTGACGGCGCTCGCGTCGAATGTCGACTTCGACGGGTGGAAGTCCGCACTGGATGTCCCCCTCGGCTCGCTCGATGACCTCGTCGTTCGCCAGCCCAGCTTTGTCGAGGGGCTCGACTTCGTGCTCGTCGAAGACCGCCTCGAGGACTGGAAGGACTGGCTGGCGTGGCAGGTCATCCGGTCGAATGCCGCCTACCTCAGCAGTGACTTCGTCGATGCCAATTTCGACTTCTACGGCAAGACGCTGACCGGCACCCCGGAACTGCGCGCTCGCTGGAAGCGCGGCGTCTCACTCGTGGAGGGCTCGCTCGGCGAGGCGGTCGGTCATGCCTACGTCGACCGCCACTTCCGTCCGGAGGCGAAGACCGCGATGGACGAACTGGTCAGGAACCTCATTGAGGCCTATCGGCAGAGCATCGCCGAGCTCGACTGGATGACCGAGCAGACACGCGAGCGGGCGCTGGACAAGCTCGACAAGTTCACTCCCAAGATCGGTTACCCGGTGAAGTGGCGCGACTACAGCACCCTGCAGATCACGCCGGACGACCTGCTGGCCAACGTGCGGGCGACGAACGAGTTCGAGTTCCAGCGTGAGCTCGGCAAGATCGGCAAGCCGCTCGACCGCGACGAGTGGTTCATGACGCCGCAGACGATCAACGCCTACTACAACCCGGGGTTCAACGAGATCGTGTTCCCGGCTGCGATCCTGCAGTTCCCCTTCTTCGACGAGAACCGGGATGCGGCGGCCAACTTCGGCGCGATCGGTGCGGTGATCGGCCACGAGATCGGTCACGGCTTCGACGACCAGGGGTCGAAGTACGACGGCGACGGCCGGCTCACCGACTGGTGGACCGCGGACGACCGCGCGGCGTTCGAGAAGCTCACCGGCTCCCTGATCGCCCAGTACGACGCGCTCGCACCGGCCGCCATCCCGGACCACCACGTGAACGGCGCGCTCACGATCGGCGAGAACATCGGCGACCTCGGCGGCCTGTCGATCGCCTGGAAGGCCTACCTCATCTCCCTGGACAAGAATTCGGTCGGTGAGCCTGTCGAACCGCCGGTCATCGACGGGATGAGCGGGGCGGAGCGGTTCTTCCTCTCCTGGGCGCAGGCGTGGCAGATCACGATTCGAAACGAGGAAGCGATCAGGTTGATATCGATCGACCCGCACTCGCCGAACGAGTTCCGCTGCAACCAGATCGTTCGCAACATCAACG
>JAODMF010000019.1 GCA_025464095.1 Glaciihabitans sp. | reverse complement strand
GGGGCGGTGCCGTCGTGCGTTCCGCCGCCCTCGGCGCGCGCCTCGCGCGGTGCGGAGGTCGCGGTCGACGCGCCCGAGCCACCGCGAGTGCGGCTGCGCTGGCGGTCACCCTCGCGACGCTCGCGCGGCGGGTGTCCCGCAGCCTCGACCGTCTTCGGCAGGATGGAGGTCGGCTTCAGGCGCCCCTTCGAACCGGCCGGGATGTCGAGGTCGGTGAACAGGTGCGGGCTGGATGAGTAGGTCTCGACCGGCTCCGGCACGCCCATGTCGAGCGCGCGGTTGATGAGCGACCACTTGTGCATGTCGTCCCAGTCGACGAACGTGACCGCGATACCGGTCTTGCCCGCGCGCCCGGTACGCCCGGCGCGGTGCAGGTATGTGTCGTGGTCGTCGGGGATCGTGTGGTTGATCACGTGCGTGACGTCGTTGACGTCGATGCCGCGGGCGGCGACATCCGTCGCGATGAGGATGTCCTTCTTGCCGGCCTTGAACGCTGCCATGGCGCGCTCGCGCTGCTCCTGGTTGAGGTCGCCGTGCACCGCTGCCGCGTTGAAGCCACGGTCGTTGAGCTCCTCGACGAGCTTCGCTGCTGCGCGCTTGGTTCGCGTGAAGACAACGGTCTTGCCGCGTCCCTCAGCCTGCAGGATGCGCGCGATGACCTCATCTTTGTCCAGGTTGTGGGCGCGGTAGATGACGTGTTTGATGTTCGCCTGCGTGAGGCCCTCATCCGGGTCCGTTGCACGGATGTGGATCGGGCGGTTCATGAAGCGGCGAGCGAGCGCGACGATCGGGCCCGGCATCGTGGCGGAGAAGAGCATCGTGTGGCGGGTGGGGCTGGTCTGGGCGAACAGCTTCTCGATGTCGGCAAGAAACCCGAGGTCGAGCATCTTGTCTGCCTCGTCGAGCACCATGACCTGCACGTCTTTGAGGGAGAGCAGTCGCTGGCTGGCGAGATCGAGCAAGCGTCCGGGGGTTCCGACGACGACCTGGGCGCCATCCTTCAGTTGGTCGACCTGGCCCTCATAGGCCTTTCCGCCGTAGATGGCGACGACCTTGGTTGCCCGGTTGGATGCTGCAAGCTCGAGGTCTTCGGCGACCTGCACGCACAGCTCGCGGGTCGGGACGACCACGAGCGCCTTCACGCCGGGAGCCGGGTCACTGCCGAGCGCCTGCAGCAGCGGCAGGCCGAAGCCGAGCGTCTTACCGGTGCCTGTCTTGGCCTGGCCGATGATGTCCTGCTTGGCGAGGCCGAGCGGGATCGTCTGCGCCTGGATCGGGAATGGTTCGAGGATGCCCTTGGTCGCGAGAGCGTCCACCATGTCCTGGTCGACATTGAGTTCTGAAAAAGTCACTGTTGATAGCCCTTAAGGAATACGAGATACGCCCGCTTTGTCCTGGGGCGTAAGGGCCCCCGCCAGAAATGGGGGGCATTGGGGCCAGTTTAGCGGGTCGGGCGACGCGCAGCCCGAAGGCGGGCCGCCGGTCAGCCTAAGCTGGGGGCGTGGTGAACTGGTTGGGACGCAGGCGGCCCCGGGTTGTAGCTCCCCGCATCCGATCGCGCTCGACGACAACCGACTCGACGACGAAGGTCGACCTCGCGGATCTCACGCCCGAGCTCGACGTGTTCCTCGGCAAGGCCGCCTACCTGGAACTCACGCTGTTCGAGAACCTCGGTCGCGTGATTGCCAACGCCCCGTCGACCGCGGCCAAGTCCAGTCTCAGTCGAGCGGCGTCGCTCTCGCTGGAGAAGCACCGCGGGCTCGCGGCCGAGATCGAACGCTCCGGCACGTCGGTCGCGGCGGTCATGGAACCGGCACGGGCATCCATCGACCGTTTCCAGCGCGTGACGCAGGGCGCGGACTGGTTCGAGTCCCTGGTGACCTGCTACGTGACCGCCGGATTTCTCGAGGACTTTCTTGTGCGGGTGGCCGAGGGGCTGCCCCGGGATGCCGCGGCGCGGGTCTCGGCAATCCTCGACACCGAGACGGGCGAGTCCGATCTCGCACGGGAGCTCGCCGCCGCCATCCAGGCAAACCCCCGGCTCGCCTCGCGGCTCGCGCTGTGGGGACGCCGCCTGGTCGGCGACACAATGCTCATCGCGCGCTCGATGCTGACGCAGTCCGCGAATCACGTCTCCGATGAGGCGCGCATCGAGCCGGTCTTCACGGAACTCATCGCCGCGCACACGCGCCGCATGGACGCGCTGGGACTGACGGCCTAGCTTTCGCGGTCGGCTAGTTCGGAACCGACGACGCGCGCGACAGGCGCTGCAGGAGTTCGCCATCCGCCTGCTGGCGGGTGCGTGGGAGGGTGAGCGCGAGCACCAGGCCAACGACACCGCCGGCCACCAGGCTGACGACCCAGATCCAGCCGCCGTCGAACTTCCAGCCGGCCCAGACGAGCACGACCCAGACGACCGCGGTGACAGCGGCGGACGCGGCGGGAACGAGGAGCGACCCGTAGGCCGAGCGCCCCGGCAGGATGTAGCGGAACAGGGACCCGATGCCAGCGCCGATGATGGTCGAGAACAGCAGCTCCATGGCTATGCGACGAATCCGACGCGGCGGGCGGTTTCGGAACCGACCTCGATGTACGAGAAGGATGCCGTCGGCACGATGTAGATGCGTCCCTTTTCATCGACCAGCTTGATGAACTTTGCGTCAGAGCCGAGTGCGTCTGCGATGACCTTTTCGACCTCGGCCGCTGGCTGCGCCGTTTCGAAGCTGATTTCACGGGGGCTGTTGCTGATACCGATGCGAATGTCCACGTGCCCAGATTACGGCAGAACCGGGAAGGCCTTCCGCGCAGTTCTCTTCCGGCGGAATCGACCCCGCTGTCACCCGCCTCCACTAGCTTTGGTCGGGTGAGTATTCGAGGTTTTGCGCGGGGCGAAGGCGCGCATCCTCCGGTCACTCTCGACCCCAGCCAGGCGGCAGTTCTCGCGCTGGGCGACGACGAGTCCGCGGCGGTGATCGGCGCTCCCGGCACGGGCAAGACGACGTCGATCATCGAGCTGGTGGCCGACCGGGTGCTCGGCCGAGGCTGGCCGACCGACGCCGTACTGGTGCTCACGCCGACCCGCGGGTCGGCAACGCGGCTCCGCGATGCGGTGGCACTTCGCCTCGCCGTGCCGACGAACGGTCCGATGGTGCGTACGGTGAACTCGCTCGCCTTCGAGATCGTGCGCGAGGCGGCCGCGGCAGCGTCGGCTCCAGCGCCACGCCTCATCACCGGCGGCGAGCAGGATGCGGACATCGCCGCCCTGCTCGAGGGTCACCTCATCGAGGGCACGGGCCCCGACTGGCCGCAACCGCTCGGGGCAGACGTGCGGTCACTCCGGCGATTCCGTACTGAGCTCCGCGAGCTCATGATGCGGGCGACCGAGTACGACATTTCTCCGGCTCGACTGCGACAGCTCGGCCAGGAGCACGGGCATCCGGAATGGAGCGCGGCAGCCGACTTCATCGACGAGTACCTGCAGCTGCAGAGTTTCACCAGGGAGTCGCAGTTCGACGTCGCCGAGCTCGCCCGGTTCGCGGTCTCGGCGATCGCGTCCGAAGACCCGGGTGACCGTGTGAAGGCACTGCGCCTGGTAATCGTGGACGACCTGCAGGAGGCCACAGAGTCCACCGTGGCGATTCTCCGAGCGCTCGCCGCTCGCGGCACGTCGATTGTCGCGTTCGGTGACCCGGATGTCGCGGCAAGCGCCTTCCGCGGGGGAGAGCCCGACGCACTCGGCCGCCTCGCGACGGTACTGGGCGTTCCCGTGACCCCGCTGGTGCTGTCCGTCGCGCACCGACAGCCCGGAGAGCTGCGCGAGTTCACAGCGGCGGTCACCTCGCGAATCGGTACAGCATCCGCCGGCCGGCAGCGCGCCGCGATTGCCGGGCGAACCTCCAGCGAGTCGGCGATCGGCACCATCCAGGCGACCAGTCCCGGCCGGGAGTGGGCAGCGATCGCCCGCGCGCTGCGCGAGCAGCACCTCGAGCGCTCCGTTGCGTGGGGAGACATGGCGGTCATCGTGCGCAGCGGCATGCAGCTGCCCGCGATCGCGCGCACCCTCGCGCTCGCGGAGGTCCCGACCCGCACGACGGTCGGTGGCACGGCGCTGCGCGACGACCAGGCCGCCCGGTCCCTGCTCACCATCGTCGACATCGGCATTGGACGCACCACCCTGACGCCTGAGACGGCGACCGAGCTGCTGCTCAGCCCGTTCGGCGGGCTCGACCGCCTCGCCCTGCGCAGGCTCCGCCTCGCCCTTCGCGTGGAGGAGATCGCGGGAGGCGGTACCCGCACGGCCGACGAGTTGCTCGTCGACGCCCTGTCGGCATCCGGGCGGCTGGCGACGATCGACGACCGCGTCGGCCGGGCCGCCGCGAAGCTCGCCGAGACTCTCGCGATCCTCCGAGCCAGCGACGGTTCCATCGAAGAGCTGCTGTGGACGGCGTGGGAGCGCAGCGGCCTCGCGAGGACCTGGCACGACCAGGCGCTCGGCGGCGGCATCACGGCCGCCGAATCCAATCGCAGCCTGGACGGCATTGTCGCGCTCTTCACCGCGGCAAAGCGGTACGTCGAGCGACGGCCCGGCGATGTGCCCTCCGCCTTTCTCACCTCGGTGCTCGATGCCGAAGTGCCCGAAGACACGCTCTCGCCCCAGCCGTCGGATGACGCGGTGCTGATCACGACGGCCGCCGGCGCGGTCGGCCTCGAGTTCGACACCGTCGTCGTCGGTGCCCTGCAGGACGGTGCCTGGCCGAACATGCGCCTCCGCGGCTCCCTGCTGGCACCCCAGGATTTGGTGCGGTACGTCACCGGGGTCGACCCCTCCCACATCGACGAGCGCAAACAGGTCCTGGGGGACGAGCTGAGGATGTTCGCCCTTGCGATCTCCCGCGCTCGGCGTCGCGTTCTTCTCGCCGCCGTCGCCAACGACGACGAGGCGCCCAGCATGTTCTTCGGTCTCGTTCCCCCCGGCGCGCAGGTGCTGGATGCATCCGGATCCAGCCCGCTCTCGCTGCGGGGTGCCACCGGGCAGCTGCGCCGTCGCCTCGTCGCCGAGGGGACGAGCGCTGAGTGGAAGCAGGCGGCCGCGTCCTCCCTTGCCGCGCTGGAGGCCGAGGGCATCCCCGGCGCCTCACCGCGCGACTGGCACGGGTTGATCCCGTTGTCATCCACCGGCCCGCTCTACGATGTTGCGGCAGGGGAGAAGGTGCCGGTTTCCCCGTCGAACCTCGAGCGGCTGGCCGAGTCGCCGCTCGACTGGTTTCTCGAGAAGATCGCCGGGGGAGAGTCCGGCGTCGTCGCCAATGTCGGCACGATCCTGCACTGGGCCATGGAGACGACCGAGAATCCCACAGTGGATGCCCTGTGGCGGGCAGTCGAGTCGCGGTGGAGCGAGTTGTTGTTCGACGCGCCATGGCTCGCGGAGCGGCAGAAGCGGATCGCTCGGGTCTTCACCGAGGCGCTGGGCGAGTACCTCGCCGACTTCGCCGCCCAGGAGCACCAGCTGGTCGGCGCGGAGCGACGGTTCGAGCTCGAAATCGACGACGCCGTCGTGAGCGGATCGATCGACCGCGTCGAGAGAAAGCCCGACGGGTCCGTCGTGATCGTCGACCTCAAGACCGGCACGCCGATCGCGTCGCAGCAGAAGATCGACGACCACGCCCAGCTCGGCGCCTACCAGCTCGCCTACGCAGAGGGAATTCTCGATGAGGCGCTCGCCGAGTTCGGCGAGCACACCGGTGGCGGCGCGAAGCTGCTCTTCGTCAAGAAGGGCCTCGGCCAGAAGCTGTACCGGGAGGGCATCCAGGCGCAGCTCACGCTCGACCAGCTGGAGGAGTTCCGCGAGCGCATCCGAGCGGCGGCGGGAATCATCGCCAGGGCGGAGTTCGAGGGACGAGTCGAGCTGGGCACCTTCGGGCTCGGCGATATCGCCCGGCTGCGCATCCACCGGGTGAAGGCGGTATCCAGTGACTGACCGGAAGATCGTGAGCGGAGAGACCAGCGCGGCAACCGGCGCGACCGGCACCAGCCCGGCCAGAATCAGTGCCGACGAGATCGCGGATGCGCTGCGCAAGCCGCGACCGACCGACCAGCAGCGGGCGGTCATCCAGTCACCCCTCCAGCCGACCCTCGTCGTTGCCGGCGCGGGCAGCGGCAAGACCGAGACGATGGCCAACCGCGTGCTGTGGCTGCTGGCGAACGACCTCGTGCGGCCGAGCGAGATTCTGGGCCTCACGTTCACGCGCAAGGCGGCGTCGGAGCTTGCCCAGCGCATCCGGGAACGCATCTCGGAGCTCGCCGCCGCGGGCATGCTCGCCGACGACTACGACCCGTTCGAGGCGCCGGCCGTAGCCACCTACAACTCCTACGCGAACGCGCTGTACCGCGACAACGCGATCGTGCTGGGGCGGGAGAGCGACGGGTCCGTGCTCGGGGAGGCGGCCGCCTGGCAGCTCGCCCGCAGCGTCGTCACCGGCAGCAGGGACCCGCGCCTGCCCGATCTCGAAAAGAACCTCGAGCCGATCACCAAGGGCGTGCTCGGAATCGCCCGAGCGATCTCGGAGAACGTTGCCGATCCGGAAGCGGTGCGGGCGTTCGCTGCCGAGTTCCGCCAGATCGCCGACCTGCCGTTCGGCAGCACACGAGGCGAGTACCCGAAGGTCGTCGACTGGGCGCAGTCGGTCGGCGCCCTCGACGTCCTGCTCGATCTCGCCGCCGAATTTGAGCGCGCAAAGCTGAAGCGCGGCCTCGTCGAGTACTCCGACCAGGTCGCGCTGGCGTTGCGCATCATCCGCACCCAGCCCTCCGTCGCGGCGGGGGAGCGCGAGAAGTCCCGCGTGGTGCTTCTCGACGAGTACCAGGACACCTCGGTCGTGCAGACCTGGTTGCTCTCGGAGCTGTTCGCCGGTCATCCGGTGATGGCGGTCGGCGACCCCAACCAGTCGATTTACGGATGGAGGGGCGCGAGCGCGTCGAACCTCGACGACTTCTCCCGCGCCTTCCGCGCCGGCGACTCCCGCTTCGCGCTGTCGACGAGTTGGCGAAACGGCCACCGCATCCTGCAGGCGGCCAATACTGTCGTCGAGCCGTTCCTGGCGTCCTCGAGGGTGCACGTGGAGAAGCTGGTCGCCAGTCCGGCCGCGAGCGACGTGCCGATCGGCCTCGCGTTCGAAGAGGACGTCGCTCAGGAGGCGGATGCTGCGGCGCTGTGGCTCAAGTCCCGGCTCGACGTGAAGGGCACGCCGCCATCCGCGGCCATGCTCTTCCGTGCCCGCAAGTCCCAGGCGTTCTTTCTCGAGGCGATGCGCAGGCACGGGGTGAAGTTCCACGTTCTGGGCATCAGCGGTCTCATGGCCGAGCCCGAGATCGCCGACCTCGTGAGTGCCCTGACGGTTGTCAACGACCCCGGCGCCGGCCTCGAGCTGGTGCGGCTGCTGGCCGGGAGCCGCTGGCGCATCGGCGTGCGTGATCTGCAGGCGCTGAACCGGCTTGCGTCCTGGTTGCGTGACCGCGACTACGCGCAGCAGCCGCTCGAGAAAGGCGTGAGGTCGACCCTGCGGATGTCGGTCGCTTCCGGCGAGGGAGGGTCGATCGTTGACGCGCTCGACTTTATTGCGACCGCGAAGCCCGACCACGGCATGTTGGCGGCGTTCTCGGATGTCGGCGCCCAGCGCCTGCGTGAGGCCGGCCGGCTGTTCGCCACGCTGCGATCGCGAACCAGTCTTGACCTGCGGGATTTCGTCGCGTTTGTGCTGCAGGAGCTGCAGCTCGACATCGAGGTCGCTGCGAACGAGTATCGACCGCTCGGCTCGGCGACGATCGAGGCGTTTTTCGACGCGCTCACCGGCTACCTCGCGCTAGATGACGGCGCGAGCCTCGGCAGTTTTCTCAGCTGGCTGCGCGAGGCGGAGCAGCGGGAAGACCTGTCGCCGCGTCCGGAGGATCCGGAACCGGGCACGGTGCAGGTGCTGACGATCCACGGCGCTAAGGGGCTCGAGTGGGATCTCGTCGTCGTACCGCGGCTCGTCGACGACGAACTGCCCGCGCGACCGTTGGAGGGATTCAACGCCTGGGTTGCTTTCGGCCAGTTGCCCTGGCCGTTCCGAGGTGATGCCGACGAGCTGCCCGTGTTCAACTGGAAGCAGGCGACGACCCGCAGGGAAGTGGTCGATGAGCTGGCGCGATTCTCAGAGGCGGTGCGTGCGCGCAGCGTCGAGGAGGAGCGCCGGCTCGCCTACGTCGCGGTGACCCGGGCGCGCCATTCGCTGCTTCTCACTGGCTCGTTCTGGGCGACCCAGAAGAAGCCTCGGGTGCCGAGTATCTTCCTTCGCGAGCTGGCGGAGGCGGGCGTCGTCGCCCAGCTTCCGCTCGCGACCGAGTTGGAGGAGAACCCGCTCGGCGACGAATTCGAGACCATCACCTGGCCGATGGATCCGCTGGGCCAGCGTCGCCCAGCCGTCGAGGCGGCGGCCGCAGCCGTTTCGGCTGCACCGCCGAGCATCACCGGTCCGTGGAAAGCGGAACTCGACCTGCTCATCGAGGAGAGACGAGCCCGTGTCGCGGCCAGCGGCCTCGTGCCCCTGCCTGCACGGGTGCCCGCGAGCCGGTTCAAGGACTACGTCACCGATCCGGCATCCGTCGCCTCAGCGCTGCGTCGGCCGATGCCGCAGAAGCCGTATCGAGCTACCCAGCTCGGAACCCTCTTCCACTCCTGGGTGGAGAACCGCTACGGCGTCGGCGGTGACGCGAGCGAGCTCGACGCCTTCGTCACGGAACGGGACGACGATGACGGGATCGATGTCTCCGCGACGACGGATGCGCAGCTCGAGGCTCTTAAGCAGATTTTCGAGTCGTCGCCGTGGGCGGCGAGAAAACCGGTAGACGTGGAGCGCGAGATCCACCTGCCCTTCGATGGGCAGATAGTGATCTGCAAGATCGACGCGGTGTATGAAATGCCGGCCGACGGAGACGCGGAGCCGCGCTACCAGGTGGTCGACTGGAAAACCGGAAAAGCTCCGAAGGATGCCAAAGACCTCGAAGACAAGCAACTCCAGCTCGCGCTCTACCGTCTCGCCTACGCGCGCTGGAAGGGCATCGACCCCTCACGTATCGACGCGGTCTTCTACTACGTCGCCGACAACGCGATCATCGCGCCCGACCATATCTACTCGGAGGCGGAATTGCTCACCCGCTGGCGCGAGGCCCTCAGGCCGTAACCCCCGCCGGTTTCGCTCTAAGAAGTGCGTTCCGCCCGAGCCAGCAGGGCCTCGACCTCATCGACAGCCATCGTCGGCATCGTCTGGACGCCGATCGGGTTCATGATGTCGTTGTGCACGCTGTCGAGCAGGCCGTGCAGCATCTCGACCGCATCATCCACGATCTCGGTTGCCCTGGTCTCGGTGCCGTGGAGCAGCCACTTGGCGATCTCGAGCTCCGCGTACAGCATCGCGCGCTGGCGTACCTGGCGGTCGCCACCGCCGCGCACCGCGTTATAGGCGTCGAATCCGGTCTCGGAGACGTTCTCGCCGGTCGAGCCGAGCAGCCAGAACAGGTCCCGGGCCGGATCGCCGACGCGCAGGTCATGCCAGCCCAGAATGCCGGTGACCTGGTCGTTCGCACTGAGGAATGAGTCGGCGCTGAGTGATCCGTTGATTACCGTGGGGGCGAACTGCCAGAGCTTCGACTCTTCGGTTGCGCTCTCCCAGCGGGCGAGCAGGGCGCCGGGTACCAGGCCGGTTGCGGCGGCGCGATCCATGATGGTGATGCTGGAGCGCAGGCACTCGAGCGCGGTCATCACCGGCAGGCCCGCATCCGCAACGAAGCTGGTGGGCAGGCCGTGGATGCCGGCGACCGCGCGGCCGATCGAGTCGGCGAGCTGTGCGTCGATCGAGGAGAGCGGCACTTTCGATCCGTAAACGAATTCGTAGACGATGGCGCGGGTGCCGTTGACGGGCGTCTGGCCAGCGAAAGTGGAGACGGCGAAGGGCAGGCGGGTGCGCACGCCTGCGCTCAGGGCGCGCAGCGCGACGAGGTCGGCCGACTGTTCTGCTTCGGCGCGCTCATTGCGGGGGAGCCGGGCGATCCAGTGGCGGCCGTCGCGGCCGGTGAGCAGCGCGGCGTCGAAATCACCGTGCGCGCCGCTTCCGAAGGTGGACGCCGAGACGACATCGAGGCCGGGGACGGCCGAGGTAGCCAGCGCGGCTAGAGTGAGATGGGATCGAGCCATACCCCGAGGGTAAATCGACCGGCCCCCGCAACCCTCGTACGCCACGCACTTCTGATGGGTCTTCCGAATGTCGCAGTCTTTTCTCGCCCGACTTCCACTGTCGCGGTTCGAGGTCGACCGCGACTATCTGGCGCGCGAGCAGCCGAACCTGCTCGACGAGCTGCTGTCCGACCCGACGACCCGCGTGCTGCCGATCTTCCAGGGCAGCGCCCTGCTCGCCCCGGACTCCTCGCTCGCTCTCGTTCCGCCCGCCGCCGTGCCCGATGCCGAGTTGTTCGTCTACCTCGGTCGTTCCACCTCGACGACGAGCCCGGAGCCGGTCGGCACGCCGATCGTCGCCGCGCTGCTGGAGGACGCCGGCCACCTCGCGGAATCGAACTGGGCGAGTCTGCGCGCGGTGGGCAGTCGCCTGAGCGACCGCGATGCCGGGCTGCTGACCGAGGCGCTTGGCATCCTGAACTGGCACCTGTCGCACGGCTTCTCGCCGCGCACCGGCGAGCCGACAGTGCCGGCCAAGGGCGGTTGGACTCGCGAGGAACCGACGACGGGCAAGGAGATCTTCCCGCGAACGGATGCCGCAATCATCGTCGGCGTGACGGATCAGGATGACCGGCTCCTGCTGGGCTCCAACGCCCTCTGGGAGAGCAACCGGTACTCGCTGCTCGCTGGGTTCGTGGAGCCGGGAGAGTCCCTCGAGGCCGCCGTGCAGCGCGAAATCTACGAGGAATCCGGGGTGCGTGTTGTCGACCCGGTCTATCTCGGCAGCCAGCCCTGGCCGTTCCCCGCTTCGCTCATGCTCGGCTTCAGCGCAAAGGTTGCGCCAGGCGTGAGCACCGCGACCACCCCAGACGGCAACGAGATCCTCGACCTGCGCTGGTTCAGCCGCGAGGAACTGGCCGCCTCGCTCGGCGACGTCCTGCTCCCGGGGCCGACGTCCATTGCGCGCGCCATCATCGAGGAGTGGTTCGGCGGCGTCATCGACGACGGCCAGAGGTGACGAGCGCAGAGTCGCTGCTCGCCGGGCTCGATGAGCAGCAGCGGGTAGCGGCGGAATCCCTTCTCGGTCCGGTTTGCCTGCTCGCCGGTGCGGGCACGGGCAAGACGCGGGCAATCACCCACCGAATCGCCTACGGCGTCGCGACCGGCGTGTACTCGCCAGGGCGGGTGATGGCGCTCACCTTCACCGCGCGTGCGGCGGGCGAGCTGCGGTCGCGACTTCGTGCCCTGGGCGCCGGTGGGGTGTCTGCGCGTACCTTCCACGCGTCCGCCCTGTCGCAGTTGAACTTCTTCTGGCCGCAGGTGATCGGGGGCACGATGCCGCGCCTGCTCGAGAGCAAGGGACGAATTCTCGGTCACGCTGCCGAGGCGCTCCGCCTGAAGCTCGACACGGCAACACTGCGCGACACCGCCGCGGAGATCGAGTGGCGAAAGGTCTCCCGGCTGAGCATCGACCAGTACGAGCGGGCGGCCCGCACCCGCACGCTGCCGCCATCGCTGACCGTTGAGAAAGCCGTCGACCTGCAGCGCGCATACGAGACGGTGAAGGATGAGCGGCGCCAGCTCGATTTCGAGGATGTCCTGCTGGCCGCCGCCGGCATGATCGAGCAGGAGCCCCGCGTCGCCCAGCAGGTGCGAGAGCAGTACCGCTTCTTCGTGGTCGACGAATACCAGGACGTCTCGCCGCTGCAGCAGGAGTTGCTCACGCTGTGGCTCGGCGATCGCGACGATCTGTGCGTAGTCGGCGACGCCAGCCAGACGATCTACTCCTTCGCGGGTGCGACGCCCGACTACCTGCTCGGCTTCGCTTCGCGCCACGAGGATGCCACCGTGGTGCGACTGGAACAGAACTACCGCTCGACCCCGGCGATCATCGACTCGGCCAACCGGCTCATGAAGGGCAGACCAGGCGCACTCGACCTCCATGCGGCTCCGGACGCGCCCGCGGGTCCCGTGCCGTCGGTCACGGCGGCCGCGACCGACACCGCGGAGGCCCGGTCGATCGCGGCATCCATCGCGGCGGAGATCGCGGGCGGAACCAACCCGGCTGACATCGCGATCCTGTACCGCATCAATGTGCAGGCGGCGGCGCTGGAGACCGCCCTGAACGAGGCGGATGTGCCCTACCTGCTGCGCGGAGCAACGCGATTTTTCGACCTCCGGGAGATCAAAGAAGCGATCATGATGCTGAAGGGAGCATCCATCTCGATCGTGGGGGAGCCCCTGTTCAAAACGGTGAGCGACGTGCTTCGCTCGCTCGGCTGGACGCAGGAGGCACCCGAGACTCGCGGAGCGGTTCGTGACCGCTGGGAATCGTTGAACGCGATCATGGGGCTCGCCGAGGAAAGCCCGACCGGCACCACTCTCAGGCAGTTCGTCGAAGAACTCATCGAGCGCCAGAACGGCCAGCACGAGCCCACCCGCGCCGCCGTGACGCTCGCGACACTGCACAGCGCGAAGGGCCTCGAGTGGGACTCCGTGTACATCGCCGGACTGTCCGAGGGACTGCTGCCGATCACCTATGCGAAGGGGCTCGAAGCGATCGACGAGGAACGCCGGCTGTTCTACGTGGGCATCACGCGGGCGCGACGACGGCTCGAACTCTCCTGGGGCGCGGAGGGCGCGCACCGCGGGCAGACCCGCCAGCCGAGCCGCTTCCTGGCTGAGATTCGCTGACCGCGGCGACACTCCCGCAGCCGCACTCCGGATGCGGCAGCCAGTCACGCTGCACGACCCGCCCGGTGTCTGCGGTGAGGTACACGGATGCCGCGCCCGCCGCCGCGCCATCGGCGAGCCGGCCCGCGACGGTTCGGGTGACCCGCACCGCCACCTCCATGGCGACGAGAGCGGTCTCGGTGGGCGCCGTGCGTCCCCACAGCTGCGACGCGATGGCCGGCCATGCGGCGTCTGCCTCATGCCGGTGTCGTTCCACGCAGTACAGGCAGGCCGTGCGCCCGGGCTCGACGAGTGGGCCGACCGTCACGCCGTGCTCGCCGTAGACCACGGGCAGGTGCGGGATGTCGCGCCGCAGCCAGAAGCCGTACAGCGCGGGGTCGAGCACCCAGTGCCCCACCGGTACCGCAAAGTCGACGACATCGTCCGGAGGGGTACGGCTCACCAGCGGGCGGAGTGAGTTCTGCGCGAGAAAATCGGCGATCGCCTCGACCGTTGGGCCGGAGCCGACCACAGCGACCTTCGGGTGGGCTCGGGGCGCCGGGTCGTCTTCGGCGACCAGCACCGGCTGGAGTGCCTGCAGCAGCGATTCCCGCTCATCGTCGGCGGCACCCGCCGACCGCGCGACCATCAGCAGGCCCGACGGACTGATGCCCGCGCTGAGGGCGGCGATCATTCGCTCCTGCGCGTTCGTCACGCCGTCGAGAACCACGCGTGAGGGCTCGAGGCCGAACTGCATGCTCTCGGGTGAGCGCCAGACAATCGTGACAGCTGGGTCGAGCTTGAGGACCATCGAACGAGGATGACGCAGTTCTCCGCCCGCACGAGCGAATTGCCCACAGGGCACCCGCGTAGCAACCGGCGAAGCTAGCCCTCTTCGTGCGGCCGATCGGTGGTGTCGTCGTTGAGCAGGTCTTCAATCGCCTGGTCGATGTCGTCGGGTTCGGGCGCACCGCCGCTGAGCCGGGCGATGAGCGCGGCGGGGTTGTCGATGTCGTCGCTGGTCGGGATCAGGTCGGGCTGCGACCAGAGTGAGTCACGCAGCTCGGGGCCGACGGCATCCGTCACCGACTTCCACATCTGTGCGGCTTCGCGCAGGCGACGTGGTCTGAGCTCAAGGCCGACCAGGGTCGAGAACGCGGACTCGGCGGGTCCGCCGGATGCCCGGCGACGCTTGACCGTCTCGGCGATCGCGTCGCCCTTCGGCAGTCGATGCGTTGCCTCGCTGGTGACCACGTCCACCCAGCCCTCGATCAGCGCGAGCATTGTTTCGAGGCGGGCGAGCGCCTCGAGCTGGTCCTGCGTCTTCGGCGGGATCAGTGCTCCGCTCGTCATCGCATCACGCAGCTCCTCGGGGTTGGCCGGGTCGAAGTCCTCGGCCAGCTCCTCAAGGCGGTCGGTGTCGATTCGGATGCCGCGCGCGAAGTCCGTGATCGACGAAAGCAGCTGCAGCCGAAGCCACTTCGCGTGCCGGAAGAGTCTCGCGTGGGCGAGCTCCCGCACGGCGAGGTAGAGCTGCACCTGGTCGACCGGGATGTCGAGGTCGCGACCGAACTCGGCCACGTTCTGCGGAACCAGCGCCGCCTGCTGCTCGTCGAGCAGCGGGATTCCGATGTCGCCACCGGACACGACCTCGCTCGAGAGCTGCCCCACCACCTGGCCGAGCTGCATCGCGAAAAGTGTGCCGCCGACGTTCCGCATCAGCTGGCTGGCGCCCTCGAGTACGCCGCTCATCTCTTCCGGGGCCTGGTCCCGAAGCACGTCGGTGAGCGAATTGGCGATGGATGTCGCCACCGGCTCCGCGAGCTGGCTCCAGACCGACATGGTCGCGATCACCCACTCCGAACGACTCATCAGGCGCGGTGTCGCGGTGAGCTCGGACACATAAGTGGCTTCGTCCAGCCACAGGGATGCCACGTGAAAGGCCTGCTCCAGCTGCGAACGCTCCGCGGGCAGCGAGACCACGCTCGTGCGGGACGCGATGCCCTTGGCCTGGTCGAGCGCGAGGCCCCAGTTGACGCCCTCGCCACTGGACTCCAGCGCGCTCTGCAGCTGGGAGATCAGCTGGGCGACCATCTCCGGGTCATTGGGCAGTCCCGCCGCGCTCGCGAGCTTCGCCGGGTCGATGTTGGTGTTGCCGGCGAGGAACTCGCGCAGCATGTCACGGAACTCGTCGTCCGGCTCTTCCCGCGAATCATCAGCCATGCAAACTACGCTAGCCGCTTGCCAGCGGGTGGACCCGATTTTTGACCTAGGCTGAATGCTTCGGGTGTGCGCCCGTGGCGAACAACCCTCGCGGCAGTGCGATGCCGCCTACGAACTTGAAGGACAACCGGTGTCCCTTTTCACCGATATCGAGCCAGATCAGCCACGCCGTCGGCGCGGCGGATTGGTCGGCTGGAGCATTCTCCTTGTGGCCATTCTTGGCATCGGAGTGGTCGCTCTGGTCCCCGCTCCCTATGTGATCGAGCAGCCCGGGCCGGTGTTCGACACCCTCAGCGACGTGCAGTTCCAGGGCAAGTCGGTTCCGATGATCGACATCCCCTCGCAGAAGACGTATCCGACCTCGGGTTCGCTCGACATGCTGACCGTCACGATCCAGGGCAACCGTCAGGACCAGCTGAGCTGGGCCGAGGTCGCGGGCGCATGGCTCGACCCGTCGAAGGCGGTTGAGCCAATCGATGCCATTTACCCGCTGGGCGAATCCGTGCAGGACTCGAACAAGCAGGGCGCCCAGGACATGGTCAATTCGCAGCGCCAGGCCGTTGCCGCGGCGCTGACGGATCTCGGCTACCGGTTCGACACGACGCTGATTGTCTCCGACACGTCGAAGGGGTACCCCGCGGCGGGTGTCCTGAAGGCCAATGACACGATCGTTTCCCTCAATGGGGAGACCTTCAAGGATGTGAACGCTCTCCGCGCCGCGATCGCCAAGAATGGCACCTCCAAGCCCGCCATCATGGTCATCAAACGTGGTGGCAAGGAGCAAACCGTGCAGATCACGCCCGTGCTGAGCGCGGACACCGGCTCTGGTGCCGCGCGCGTTCCCGTGCTCGGCATCATCGTCGGCAACGAGTACAACTTTCCGTTCGACGTGAAGATCCAGCTGGAGAACGTGGGAGGTCCGTCCGCCGGGATGATGTTCGCTCTTGGGATCATCGACAAACTGACCCCCGGCGCGCTGAACGGCGGCCAGAAGGTGGCCGGCACCGGCACGATCGATGCCTCCGGCGTCGTGGGGCCGATCGGCGGCATCCGCCAGAAGATGTACGGCGCACGCGCGGCCGGTGCCAGCTGGTTCCTCGCGCCCAAAGACAACTGTGACGAGGTCGTCGGGCACGTGCCCAGCGGGCTCACCGTGTACTCGACCGGCACACTCAAGCAATCGCTCACGGCATTGAAAGCGATCAGCACCGGCAAGGGCCGCAGCGCCCTGCCGGTCTGCACGGCCCCCTGATCTTCGGATGCCCGTCCGGGCCTTCTCGCACCGTTGCCCGTTAAGATGCATTCACATCCGCTTTCATCGCCAGGAGTTGTTCCGTGACCAACGCTTCCAATCGCGCAGCCCAGCCCCGCCCGGCGAGTCGAACGCGGGTAACCGTCACGATCACAGCGGTCGTGCTGGCTGTTCTCGCCATCCTGTTCTTCGTCTTCTCCGGCTTCTACGCCGACTTCCTGTGGTTCTCGCAGCTCGGTTTCCTGAACGTGCTGACGACCCAGTGGATCGCCGGCGCGGTCATGTTCGTGATCGGGTTCGTGGCGATGGCGGTGCCCGTCTTCATCAGCATCGAGGTCGCGTTCCGCTTCCGTCCGGTGTACGCGAAGCTCAACTCGCAACTGGATCGCTACCAGCAGGTCGTCGAGCCACTCCGCCGACTGGCCATGTACGGCATCCCGGCACTCCTCGGCATCTTCGCCGGGGTTTCGGCCGCATCATCGTGGCCCGTAGTGCTGCAGTACTTCAACCGCACCTCGTTCGGTAAAACTGACCCGCAGTTCCACCTCGATATCTCCTTCTTCTTCTACGACCTGCCGTTCTGGCGGGGGATCATCGGCTTCGCCTCCGCCGTCGTGATCGTCTCGGCGCTCGCGGCACTGGCAACCAGTTACCTCTACGGCGCCGTGCGCTTCAACGGCCGCGAGGTGCGCATCTCGCGCACGGCGCGCATCCAGATCGCCACCACCGTGGGCGTGTACATCGCCCTGCAGGCGGTCAGCATATGGTTCGACCAGTACACGACGCTGACGTCGGCAAGCTCCGGCTTCCTGTCGACG
The DNA here is from genome assembly GCA_025464095.1 of Glaciihabitans sp. Lineage (GTDB taxonomy): Bacteria > Actinomycetota > Actinomycetes > Actinomycetales > Microbacteriaceae > RYN-84. Next base: position 19,277 of record JAODMF010000019.1, on the reverse strand, counting down.
GGCGCGGGCTACACCGAGGTACACGCCACGATTCCGAGCCGCGCGATCCTCGCAGGTATCGCGGTGCTCGTCGCGATCCTGTTCTTCGTCACCGCCGTCATCGGTCGCTGGCGCCTGCCCATCATCGGCACGGCACTGCTCGTGGTGAGCGCAATCGTCATCGGTGCCGTGTATCCGGCGATCGTGCAGCGCTTCCAGGTGAAGCCGAGCGAGAAGACGCTCGAGTCCGCCTACATCCAGCGCAACATCACGGCCACGCGGGATGCCTACGGCGTCGCCGGTGTCGTGGAGCAGCCCTACGCCGCCAAGACGGATGCGCTCGAGAACGCGCTCCGGTCGGATGCGGAGACGACCGCGAATATCCGCATCCTCGACCCGGCGCTCGTCACCAAGTCGTACCAGCAGTTGCAGCGGATCAAGCAGTACTACAGCTTTCCCCAGCACCTCGACGTCGACCGCTACACGATTGATGGCAAGACGCAGGACACGGTCATCTCGGTGCGCGAGTTGAACCAGCAGGGTCTCGGCGACTCGAGCACCGCCTTCAACGACACCTTTGTGTACACGCACGGCTACGGTGTTGTGGCCGCGTATGGAAACCAGCGCTCGTCAGACGGCCAGCCCGTGTTCCTCGAGTCGGGCATCCCGGTAGCCGGCTCGCTCGGAACGTTCGAGCCGCGGGTGTACTTCGGTGAGAACTCGCCGAACTTCTCCATCGTCGGAGCGCCGAAGGGTGCGAAAGCCACCGAGCTCGACTACCCGTCGAGCTCCGCCCAGGATGCCGCGAACACGACGACGACGTTCAGCGGGAACGGCGGCCCGAAGCTCGACAATCTCTTCACCCGTCTCGTCTATGCGATCAAGTTCCAGTCGGAGCAGGTCGTGCTCTCGGACTCGGTCAACAACCAGTCCCAGATCCTGTATGACCGTGACCCGCGCACGCGCGTGTCGAAGGTCGCGCCGTACCTCACGCTCGACTCGGACTCCTACCCGGCGATCGTGAACGGCCGCATCGTCTGGATCGTCGACGGCTACACGACGAGCGACAGCTACCCGTATTCCCGTACCGAGCAGCTGAGCAACACGATCGCGGATAGCTACACGCCGCAGCCGCGACTTGCGGTCGACAACCTGAACTACATCCGCAACTCGGTGAAGGCCACGGTGGACGCGTACTCGGGCAAGGTCACGCTGTATGCGTGGGATAACACCGACCCGGTGCTGAAGACCTGGGAAAAGATCTTCCCGTCGACGGTGAAGCCGCAGTCCGACATGAGCACCCAGCTGCTCGCCCACGTGCGATACCCGGCCGACCTGTTCAAGGTGCAGCGCGCGATCCTCGGTTCCTACCACGTCACGACGCCCGGCTCGTTCTACTCCAGCGACGACCAGTGGATCACGCCGAACGACCCCACCTCGTCGAAGACCGCGCCGACGACCCAGCCGCCGTACTACCTGACGATGCAGGTTCCGGGCACATCCAAGCCCGCCTTCACGCTGTACTCGACCTTCATCCCTAAGGGAACCGCAAGTGCGACGAACAACGCGCTCACGGGATATCTCTCCGTGGATTCGGATGTCGGTCCCAACTACGGCAAGCTCAGCCTCCTGACGCTGCCCAAGGAGATACCCGGGCCCGGCCAGGTGGAAAACCAGTTCGATACCGATCCGACCGTCTCGCAGGCGCTCAACCTGCTGCGGCAGGGCAAGACGCAGGTGGTCAACGGCAATCTGCTGACGCTGCCCGTCGGTGGCGGTCTGCTGTACGTGCAGCCGGTCTACGTCGAGTCGACGGGTGAAACCAGCTACCCGCTGCTCCAGAAGGTACTCGTGGCCTTCGGCACCAAGATTGCCTTCGAGAACACCCTGGATGCCGCGCTCGACTCGCTCTTCGGGGGCAACTCGGGTGCGAGTGCGGGCGACGGAAGTGTTCCCACTCCGACGCCGACCGGAACCGGCACTCCGACGGGTACGCCGACGCCGGGTCCGACGACGCCGCCCTCAACCTCGAACAATCCAGCCCTGACCAAGGCGCTCCAGGATGCCGCTACGGCTCTCAAGGACCGCGAGGCCGCCTACGCCAAGAACGATCTCGTTGCGGCGGCTCAGGCAGACAAGCGCCTGCAGGCGGCCATCACGGCGGCGCTCCTGGCGAGCAACACGACCCCCTGACCGGGTCGCCGCAGGAGTCTTTTCGATCATCCGTGGGCGCCGCTCGATCGCTGGTGGCGGCGCCCGCGAATCAACCGTGGTAGCGTTAACCCTTGTGCCGCGGGGTGGAGCAGTTCGGTAGCTCGCTGGGCTCATAACCCAGAGGTCGCAGGTTCAAATCCTGTCCCCGCAACAAATAAAGGCCCTCTGACCAGAGATTCTCTTGGTCAGGGGGCCTTTGTCTTTTACTGGCTGCCACTCAGTTCCGTTCCAGACTCCGGTCTAACTCTGCGTGCCACGAGACGCTAATGACCAGCGTGGGCCGACTCCGATCGCCGTCCCGCTATCGGGGCGTGCGACGGTGCGCCTGCTCTGTTGCCACCCCGGCGCCTCGGAGAGAGGGCGGTCTGCGCTATGTTTTAGGGGCACATGGTGGCCCTCACTAGCACTTGGGGTAGGGGATCGGGCGATTTCCCGTTTGGGCGAATCCCGCCGGTCCAGGATGATTCCGGTGTGCTGGCGATGAGGAAGGTCACGTAATGAGCGCACTGCACGGTACGGGTGGGAGTATCCAGGCTCGGCCGGTTGGCCGGCAGCGAACCCGCGGGTTGGACCACCCGGTGTGGCGGGTACGGTTGGCGGCTCTGGTCGGCGCGGTCGCTCTGGCGGCCCCGTTGGCTGTGCTCGGTGGGGCGGTGGCCGCCTCGGCCGCCACCAGCTATGTAGTGACTGCCACCGTGCCCGTCGGCGGCCTCCCATCCGGGGCGGCGGTGAATGCGACCACGAACACCGTGTACGTGCCCAACTCTGGCGACAACACAGTCTCGGTGATCAACGGGGCGACCAATACGGTGATCGCCACCGTGCCCGTCGGCGTCACCCCGAATGAGGTGGCGGTGAGTGCCACCGCGAACACCGTGTACGTGCCCAACTCTGGCGACAACACAGTCTCGGTGATCAACGGGGCGACCAATACGGTGACGGCCACCGTGCCCGTCGGCAACACCCCGACGGGGGTGGCGGTGAATGCGATCACGAACACCGTGTACGTGACCAACCAGAGCGACAACACAGTCTCGGTGATCAACGGGGCCAGCAACATGGTGACCGCCACCGTGCCCGTCGGCGTCGCCCCAAATGAGGTGGCGGTGAATGCGATCACGAACAAGGTGTACGTGATCAACCTTTCCGAGACGGTATCGGTGATCGATGGGGTCACCAATACGGTGACCGCCACGGTGCCCGTCAACGGCACCTCATACGCGGTGGCGGTGAATGCGATCACGAACACCGTGTACGTGACCAACTACGCCGCCGGTACGGTGTCCGTGATCGATGGGGTCACCAACACGGTGACCGCCACGGTGCCCGTCGGTGGCAGCCCGTATGGGGTGGCGGTGAATGCGACCACGAACATCGTGTACGTGACCGACCAGAGTGAACAAACCGTGTGGCTGGTCGATGGGGCCAGCAACACGGCGACCGCCACCGTGCCCGTCGGCAAGGGCCCGTATGGGGTGGCGGTGAATGCGACCACGAACACCGTGTACGTGGCCAACTTCAACGGCAACACGGTGTCGGTAATCACCCCGATGACGGCAACGACACCTGCTGCACCGACGGGAGTTTCGGCTACGGCTGGTAACGGGCAGGCGTCCGTCGCGTTCTCTCCTCCGGCCAGTGATGGCGGCTCGGCGATCACCGGCTACACGGTCACCGCCACCGACGTGACCACACCGGGCAACGGTGGACAGACCGCGACCGGCACAGGTTCTCCACTCACCGTGACCGGCCTCACCAACGGGGACACCTACACGTTCACGGTGACCGCGACGAACGCCATCGGTACCGGCGCCCCCTCTCGGGCATCCAACGCCGTCACCCCGGTAGCGACGCTGGTGAACCCGGTGGCCTCACCGGCGAATACGTCGTTGGCCGCGACCGGTTCGGACGAGGCGCTGCCGGCGGGACTGGCCGGGCTCCTGCTGGCCGCGGGGTTGGCCCTACTCGGCGCCGCACGGTTAGGCAGCCGTTCAAAGAAGCCACACATCGGCTGAGCCGGCGACGCTCGCCACAGAGCCAGACCGGCGAGCGCCCGGCGAGCACGGTGGGTGGGTATCGGTGCAGGCGTTGAACCACTGTTTTCTTTCGCCACGTGGATTTTCCGTTTCGTTGTTCTGAACGGTCTAAATGGCGGGGCTGAGGGAGCGGCTTTCACTGCCGCGGAAGGATAGCAGGGCTGTTGCCGGGAGAGGCCCCAAGCGGTGTCAAGTGGTATTGATCGGCTCGCCTACTCCCTCAATGCCCACGCGTTCATAGTGAGGACAATTGGGCACTTCATCGACGGCAGTGCAAGAGCAGACAAGATTGACTAGCGAGAGGCAAAACGAAAATGTATACAACGACAAGCGCGATACGCCTTTCGCGTCCAGCCGCACAGGGAATTGCTGTGGGATTGATTCTGATGGCGGTGTTCACCGCGATGTGGGCGAATTGGGCACTTTCGTCGGCAGAAGACCCATTGGCACCCATACTGTGCATCATTTTTACTGCTGTCGCACTCTTTTTTGCGGCCAATGCCATTCACTTATTTGCATCACTGCGCAAGTTCCGTAAAGCAACGAGTGACGCGGAAATCGTGGCGAGTAGGGCAATAGGTAAACGCTTTAACGTCATTTTTGGTTTAGAGGCCGGGGTCGCCTGCGTGGTCTGCGCCGCTCTAGCAATCACCAGCCAATATCAGTTCATCGCACCGGCAGTCGCCCTCGTGGTAGGGCTTCACTCTTTTCCTATAGCTCAACTTTTTCAACGACGTCTTGATATCTGGCTTGGAACTACTACGATCCTCTTTGCTATTGGCGGGCTTGTAGCAATCGGACTGGATCGCGAAAGCTACCTCATGGTTTGGGAGATTGTTGGCTTTGCAACGGCAACTATCACGACTATTTACGGTGTGGCCATGCTCGTCGCAAAACATGGAGCGCTCGGTCAGTTCGGCTCGACGAGCTAACTCATACAGATCGGCATATCTGCTTAATCTGACGACCACCATGTCGTCTCACGTCGACTTCGGCTTGAGATAAAACTTCAAGCACAGCCGTCTTCGAAATACAGTCTCAATGACGCCCATTCCGGTCGCGGCGATTTGCTACTGGGACATGAGAGATGGAAGCCGCTCCGAAACCTACCTCGTGGATACCGCAGCAACGTGGCTCGTCTACGGTGGGCTCGGCCTGGGGGTACCCGGGATTGTCTTGTTGCGCGTCAAGAGCCTGCGTGAGACGAGGGCGAGTCGACCAACAGTCCGATGATGTTGGTCGACCTCCCTTCCCGCACCGCCTCACGCCGCGTCGCACCTGAGTGGCGCGACCTGATAGCCGTCTCCGTGTCGAGCTGACCGGCTCGCTAGCCCTGCGCGAGCAGCTGCGGCTCGTTGTCCCGCGATGCTGCAAACTTGCCCGGGTTCCTCTTTGCATCCCAAAGCAACCCGATGTAAATCAGGTCGAAGACGCTGCACAGGATGCCCAGCCCGATGATGAACGGCAGGTTCGCCATCACGCCGATCAGGATCGTCGGTGCCAGGGTGCCGATCCACTTCGCGACGGCGATCACCATCGACTGGCCGCGTGCTCCGCGGCGTGCCACCAGCATGGCGATGAACAGGCCGGACATCAGCACGTTCTGCAGGAATGCCGAGTAGCGCGCCCCGCCGACCCACCCGAACTCGCTGACAAACAGCGCTTGCACCGTGAATGCCGCGCCGAACACGACGACGCCCCAGCCAATGAAGAGCGGGCGAGTGACGAACTTCGGCAGTTCCGCTCGGCCGAAGCGGAAGAAGGTGTAGACGATTACGACGTCGGCCGCAGCCCAGACGGCGTTGATGATGGTCTGCGCAGAGATGTCCGTCGCGAGGCCGTGGACCGAGTAGATCGACTCCCAACCGATGTTCAACGCGAGCGCGGCGACCGGCATCGCGTAGGTCTTGTATCGGAATCCAATGCGAATCGACTCGATGTAGACGATGGTCCACGCGAGACCGCTGACGATGGTGAGAAAGAGTGACATGAGGCCTTCCGGTTCTCTAGTTGTGATGCGAGCCGGGGAGGTCCCGGCCTGTTGTGGCTGGCTCGGAGGAGCGATAGCGGCGTATAACGTCGGCGACCGACGCGCCCAGCCCCGATGGTCCGGTCGCAGGAGAACTTGCGAGGTACACGAGCAGGAGCCCCTGGACGGCTGCACCGGCCGCGAGGGCGAGACTCCGATCGCCCTCGTAGGGCGTGAGCAGGTCTGCGAGGTGGTCGTTGAACGCGGCGACAATGGGCCGCAGGTTCTCGTCATGTCCGGCGGCGACGATCAGCTCGAAGACCGCCGCCGTTTCGACGCGGCGGTCCGTGAGCAGATGCGTGGCGAATGCCGCACAGATTTCCGGTGTGTCCTCGACGCTCGCGGAAGCATCCAGGACGAGGCCGGCCAGTTCCAGTCCAATGCTCGATCCCGCATACTCAAGCGTCGCCCGGCGAAGTTCTTCCGCGGAGGGAAAGTGGTAGCTCACGGATGCGATGGAGACCTGCGCTTCCGCCGCGACGGCACGATGGGTCAGTGCGCCGGATCCGTTTTCCGCGACCACCCGGATGGCGGCGTCGAGCACGAGGCTCCGCCGTGCGGCTCCGCGTGCGCGCCGCCCATCCTCTGTCGCCTGCATGCCTGCTCCTAACAATCAGTATAAATGTACTGATAGTCGAGGCGGCGCGCAACCAACCCGCGGGGCAAGGACGCAGAGCACGCAGATCGCGCTGGCCGCGTGGTCGCGGCGTGGCTAGACGGCCTGCGGGGCCCGCGGTCGCCTGGGGCGCACCAGGTCGAAGCTCGCGGTGACCAGTTCTTCGATCACCTCGCTCGGCACATCCGCGTCGAGCACGACCGTGACCCAGTGCTTCTTGCTCATGTGGTAGCCCGGCGAGATCCCGCCGAACTGCGCGCACAGGGCGCGAGCGTCCTCCGGGTCGGACTTGACGGTGATCGACGGGTCGGGCTGGCCCGGGGCGGTGAGGATGCCGAACACCTTCCCGGACACCTTGAAGACGGGCAGGTCTGGCCGGAAGGGGAAACTCTCCGTCGCGTTGGGCAGATTAAGCGCGAATTCGCGCACCTCGTCCGGTCTCAATACGGCACCCTCGTCATCGGTCGATCACGTGCACGAGCTCTTCGATGAAAGCGCCGAAGTCGGTAGAACGCTTGATCAACTCGAGCACTTCGGTCCGGTCGGAGAACACCTCGACGAACTGGTCGAACACGGTCTGGAATGAACTTCGCCCACTCGATGAGAACGCGATCAGCGCGATCACGTTCACCCGGTTGTCGCCCCACGGCATCGGTGCCTCGTTGACGGCGATGGCAATCGAGGTGCGGGTCGCACTCATCACCATGGCGTGGGGAACCGCAATCGTGTCGGTGAATGCCGTGGATGACAGCAGCTCGCGTTCGATTGCGCCGGTCACGTAGCTCTCGTCGATGATTCCGCGCTCGACCATCAGGTCACCGAGGGTGCGAATCATGGCGACTTCGCTCTCCGCGTGCACGTTGCGCAGAAACAGGTCTTCCTCGAAGTAGAGCAGCAGGTCATCCTTGATCCGAGCCCGGCGACGGTGCCGGCGAACGCGCGAGATCGCACGCCGGATGTTGTCGATGTCGGCGTCCGTCAGGAACGGCTGGATGACGACCACGTTTTCCGGCATGGCCCGCCCGGCAATGGTGGTGAGAACCAGGTCGCTCGAGAAGTCGGCCCAGTCCACATCCGTTCGGGTCACCACGACCTCGACGGAGAGTTCCTCGCCGAGGGTGGACACGATCCGCTCGCGGAGGATCGTGTGCATGTCGTAGTAGCCCGGGCTGACGATCGCGCAGGTGATGCGCTCCTCGCGGCGCGACTCGCGTTCGAGAAACGAACCGAGGTGCAGGGCGATGTACGAGATCTCGTCGTCGTTGATCGTGATCGATTTCTCGCGCTGGATCTGGCTCGCGATGAACACTGCGACGTCGTAGATCATGGGGTACGAGGTCTTGATCGACCGGATGAGCGGGTTGCGGGAGTACGAATTGTCCTGGGCGCGAGCAACCAGGTTCCCGAGGTGCAGCGCGAGCCGAACCATGAAACTCTCATCGTCGAGGTCGAGCAGGTACTCCTCCCCGACCTGGCCCACGATGCGCTTGATGACCTCGAGGTCTCCCGGAACAACCACATTCGCGACGACCTGCTGCAGGGGCTGGTTCTTGCCCTCGGTGAGCACGCGCGTGGTCAACAACTTGGCCAGGTATTCCAGGTCGGTGTCATCCAGCTCGACCTCGAAGTGCTGGCGGATGAGGGTGTCGAGGGCGGTCGCGATCGGTACGTCCTGCTCGTCGCGGGCGGGGGCATCCGCCTTGCGCAGCAGGTGCTGGTTGCTCTTGACGCGGTCGACCGCGATCGCAACGTGCAGCAGCACGCTGTTGATGCCGTACTCGTTCACGAAGTAGCCCTGCGAGTCGAGCATCGAGATCAGGTCGGTCTTGAACGGACCGAGGTCGCCGGAGGCGAATTCTCGCTGCACATTCTCGAGCTCGAGAAAGCCCGCCGCGCTCTCACTGCGGAACAGCTTGCCGAGCAGCCGCCGCCGCTCGCCCTCCGTGCCGACGAGCGCGACAGTGCTGCCGCGGCGACTCAGGCTCAGTCCGGCCTCCTCGCCGAGCACCCGAACCTTGCGCAGGTCGGTTTCGATGGTCGACTCGCTCACGTACAGGTTGTCGGCGAGGTCGTGGATGTCGAGGCCGTCGGGCGCATCCGTCAGACGACGCACCAGGTGGTGCACGCGGTCGCGCGGGGTGTCGGTGCTGTCGCGTTCGCCGATGCCGGACGAAAAGGACGCGAACGCTTCGCGGTTCAGCCGGTACCCGGTCGTCGACGAGGAGATGATGGCGAGCGGATGCGCGGCCGCCTTCGCCGCCGTGACATAGCTGCGCACGCTGCGCGTCGTCACACCCAGTTGGTCGGCCAGTTCTGCCGCCGTGACCCAGCCCTCATTCTGGGAAAGCAGGTCGAGGAGGCGCTCATATTTGTCGCTCATCTTGAGGCAACTTAACCACCTTGACGACGACGCCGGGTGAGGTCCGCGCCGGAAGGGCGCTCGGTGTTCGCGCTTTCCGCAGGTGCGGAAGCAGAACTACTGGAGAACGCCGCCCTCCGGGTTCGATGATTACGGGGAGGTCACGTCCATCCAGGCGTGCGCGGAGCGTGCACCACCACATGACGCAAGGAGGCGGTCGTGGAAAACATCCTGATCGTTTGTGGTGCCGGCGCATCCAGCACATTTCTTGCGAGCCGCATGCGCTCGCTCTCAGCTTCCCGCGGGCACACGCTCACCGTGCGTGCCGCCAATGACGGCGAAATTCCTTCCCGGCTCGTGGGGGTCGACGTACTGCTCGTCGGTCCCCACCTGGCCGCGTCGTTCGCATCCATCCGCGAGATCGCCGCAGAGCACGGTGTTGCCGCGGCCCTGCTGCCGGAGAACGCTTTCGGCCCTACCGGTGCGGAGGATGCCCTCGCGCTCGCCGCCAGCCTCGCCCCGCCGCGACCGGGCGCGGCCTGAACCAGTCCCCACGCCTCATCCAACACGCCTCATCGATAACGCCGCCGAACCGAAGGATGCCCTCCATGCCAGAACGCACCGTCACCATCGCCTCCACCCATGGGCTGCACGCACGACCCGCGTCACTGTTCGTGCAGGCCGTCACGAAGTCGGGACTGTCGGTGCAACTGACCAAGGGTGAGAAGACGCTGAACGCGGCAAGCATCCTCGGGGTCATCTCGCTCGGAATCGAGCACGGCGACGAGGTGACCCTCAAGACCGAGGGCGACAATGCAGACGCGGTGCTCGACGAACTGAGCGGCCTCCTGACGACGGACTTCGACGCCTCATGACCGACACCTCGACCGGAACAAGCACCACGCTGCAGGGCGTGGGGATCGGACGCGGCCTCGCGGTCGGCACGATCCTGCGCATGCCCGACCCGCTCCCAGAGCCGGCGGATGTCACGAGTTCCCTTACCGCGGATGCCGAGAAGGTGCGCGCGGCCGGCGCCCTCGCTGCCGCTGCTGCGGACATCCGGTTGCGTGGCGACAGGGCCGGCGGCTCCGCCAAAGACGTGCTCGACGCCCAGGCGTTCATGGCTGAAGACCCGACCCTGAAGTCGGATGTCGACGCCCGCATCGAGACCGGCAAGACCGCCGAGCGTGCGGTCTTCGAGGCCTTCGCCGCGTTCCGCGACCTGCTCGTGAGCATGGGCGGCTACATGGGGGAGCGCGCGACCGACCTGGACGACGTCTCCCAGCGCGTCGTCGCGCACCTGCAGTCCGTCGCCGCTCCGGGCGTTCCCACGCCCGATTATCCATTCGTGCTGGTCGCCCGCGACCTCGCTCCGGCAGACACGGCTCTTCTCGACCTCGACAGGGTGCTCGCCCTCATCACGAGCGATGGCGGGCCTACCTCGCACACCGCGATTCTCGCCCGCGAGAAATCCATCGTCGCCGTTGTCGGCGCGAGGGGTGCGCTGGCTCTCTCCGACGGCGAAACGGTGATCGTGGATGCCTCCACCGGAGTCGTCACCGTTGCACCGACGGCCGACCAGATGGCCGCCGTGGAGCAGACGCTCGCCGACCGCGCTGCGGCGCCGGAGGTCGCGGTTGGTCCCGGAGCACTGGCGGACGGAACGAAGATCCCCCTGCTCGCCAACCTCGGTTCGGCGGATGGCGCGGCGAACGCCCTGGAACTCGGCGCCGAGGGCGTCGGACTGTTCCGCACGGAGTTTCTCTTTCTCGACGCCGAGAAGGCGCCGACCGTCGAAGAGCAGCAGGTGAAGTACACCGCACTGCTCACGGCATTCGAGGGCAAGAAGGTCGTCGTTCGTGCCCTGGATGCCGGAGCCGACAAGCCGCTCCACTTTCTCAACGATGAGCCGGAAGAGAACCCGGCGCTCGGTCTCCGCGGACTGCGCGCACTCCGTGCGAACGAGCCGATCCTGCGGGACCAGCTGACCGCGCTCGCGAATGCCGACAGGGCGACCAACGCCGAGGTGTGGGTGATGGCGCCGATGGTGTCGACGGTCGAGGAGACGCGGTACTTCACCACCCTCGCTCGCGAACTGGGGCTGAAGACGGCGGGAGTTATGGTCGAGGTACCGGCCTCTGCGCTGCTCGCGGACCGCATCCTTGCCGACGCCGACTTCGCCAGCATTGGAACCAACGACCTCACCCAGTACACGCTCGCTGCCGACCGCCTGCTCGGCTCGGTCGCGTCGTTCCAGGACCCGTGGCATCCGGCCGTTCTCCGCCTCGTGGGCGAGGTGGGCAAGGCCGGTGCAGCGCTCGGCAAGCCTGTCGGCATCTGCGGCGAGGCCGCCGCCGATCCGTTGCTCGCCGTCGTGCTCGTCGGCCTGGGCGCAACGTCCCTGTCCATGTCTCCCGCCGCGTTGAAAGACGTGCGCGCGGAGCTCGCCCGGTTCACGCTCGACCAGGCCAAAGAATTCGCCGAACTCGCACTTTCGGCAAATAGCGCAGTGGAGGCCCGCGTCGCGGTCCTCGCTGCGGCAACCCCCATCACCACCTCACAGAAATTGGAGAAATCCGAATGACAACGACGTCAGCGCCAGCGCGTAGCGGTGCCCGCGTAAGAGTGCAGAAGTTCGGCACATTCCTCAGCGGAATGGTCATGCCGAACATTCCCGCCTTCATCGCGTGGGGCCTCATCACGGCCCTCTTCATTCCGACCGGATGGGCGCCGAACGGCATCCTCGGCGGGTTCAATGCAAACAGCCTGTCGGGCGTCGACCCGACACAGCCGGGCACACAGTGGACCGTTCCCGCTGGGCTCGTCGGGCCGATGATCACCTACCTGATTCCGCTGCTGATCGCCGCCCAGGGCGGCCGGATGATCTACGGACTCCGCGGTGCCGTTGTCGGTACCACGATGGCCATGGGTGTCATCGTCGGATCGCTCGGAACCACCATGATCCTCGGCGCCATGGTGTGCGGACCGCTCGGCGCGTACCTGATCAAGCAGCTCGACCGCCTGTGGGAGAACAAAATCCGCGCCGGCTTCGAGATGCTCGTGAATAACTTCTCCGCCGGAATTCTCGGGTTCGGTCTCGCCATGGCCGGCTTCTTCTGGCTGTCGCCGTTCTTCTCGTGGATCAGCGACGTGTTGGGCGCCGGCGTCAAGGCGCTTGTCACCGCCCACCTGCTGCCGCTCGCGAGCATCTTCATCGAGCCGGCCAAGGTCGTCTTCCTGAACAACGCGATCAACCACGGCGTGCTCGACCAGCTCGGCGCCCAGCAGGTCAAGGACAGCGGAAAGTCGATCCTCTTCCTGCTCGAGGCCAACCCCGGCCCCGGCGTCGGTCTCCTTCTCGCCTTCGCCTTCTTCGGCGTGGGTATCGCTCGAGCCAGCGCTCCCGGCGCGATCATCATCCAGTTCCTCGGTGGAATTCACGAGATCTACTTTCCGTTCGTGCTGTCCAAGCCCATGCTGTTGCTGGCCGTCATCGGTGGTGGCGCGACTGGCGTCGCGACCAACGTCGCCTTCCAGTCCGGGCTCGTGGCGCCTGCGTCACCTGGTTCGATAATCGCGGTCATGATTGCCACCTCAAAAGACAGTTACCTGGGCGTAATCCTGTCGGTCGTGCTGTCTGCCACGGTGTCGTTCCTCATCGCATCGGTCATCCTCCGGGCAAGTCGCAAGCGTGACCTCGCTGCCGAAGCTGCCGGTGCCGACGCCCTGTCGGACGCGGTCGCTCGGAATGCCGCGAACAAGGGCAGGGAGAGCCGCGTTGGCGACCTGCTCGGAACAGGCGCTGCAACAGGCACCGCAACGGGCACAATCGTGAAGAACATCGTCTTCGCGTGCGATGCTGGCATGGGCTCCTCCGCGATGGGTGCGACGGTGCTGCGCAACAAGATCAAGAAGGCTGGCGTGGCGGATGTCACGGTCACGAACGCGGCGATCGCGAACCTGACCGGGAACGAAGACCTCGTCATCACACAGAACGAGCTGACCGAGCGGGCCCGCCAGAAGGCACCGAACGCGCAGCACGTTTCGGTGGACAACTTCATGAACAGCCCCGCCTACGACCAGGTCGTTGACCAGGTCGTGGCGCAGCACGCCCACTGATCGCTCCACTGAAGTAAACCGAAGCAACCCGCACTACACAGAGAAACGAGGGGTCGCATGAGCGGCAACGTGCTTGAGCTCAGCCAGATCGAGCTCCATGGCTCGGCAACGACGCCTGCGGAGGCAATCGAGGAAGCTGCGAAGATCCTGATCGCGGCGGGAGCGGTATCTTCGGAGTACGTCCGCTACATGCATGACCGGGAGGCGACCGTGTCTACGTACATGGGTAACTTCCTCGCCATCCCTCATGGCACGAACGAGGGCAAGGACACGATCCTCGCGTCCGCGCTCTCGTTCGTGCGGTACGACAACCCGATCGACTGGAACGGCAACCCCGTTCGCTTCGTCGTCGGGATCGCAGGCAAGGACGGCGGTCACATGGAGGTGCTCTCGAGCATCGCTCTCATCTTCAGCGAAGATGACCAGGTGGCCGCCCTCCTCGCGGCGAAAACGCCCGAAGAAGTTCTCGAGCTGCTCGGCGACGTCAACGGATGAGCGACTCATCCGCCCGAACCGGGACTCAGGGCAAGAAGGCCGTGCACTTCGGCGCCGGCAACATCGGGCGCGGCTTTGTCGGCCTGATCCTGCACAACGCGGGGTATGAGGTCGTCTTCGCGGACGTGAATGCCGAACTCATCGACGCTCTCGCGGCCACGCCCACCTACCTCGTGCACGAGGTGGGGGAGGGCGCATCCACCTCGACCGTGGACCACTACCGGGCGCTCAACAGCGCCACAAATGAGGCGGATGTGGTGGCCGAGATTGCTACCGCCGACATCGTAACCACGGCGGTCGGCCCCAATATTCTCCGTTTCGTCGCACCGCTGATCGCCAGGGGCATCGAAGCCCGATCGACCGATCTGCCGCGACTGGCCGTCATGGCCTGCGAGAACGCGATCAACGCGACCGACATCCTGTCCGCTGAGGTGTTCACGGCACTCGAGGGAACGACACTGGCCGGAACCGCACTGTCGCAGCGCGCCGTCTTCGCGAACACCGCCGTCGACCGCATCGTTCCCGGCCAGGATCCGGCCGCGGGGCTCGACGTCACCGTCGAGGCATTCTTCGAGTGGGCGATCGAATCGCCGCCGTTTGGAGGCACCCCTCCCGTCATCCCGGAGGCGCACTTCGTCGACGACCTGGCCCCATACATCGAGCGAAAGCTGTTCACCGTCAACACCGGTCACGCTGCCGTCGCCTACAACGGCTTCGCTGCCGGTGCGACCACGATCGCGGAGGCCATGGCAATTCCGGCCGTCGCGGCGGAGGTACGTGCGGTCCTCGAGGAGACCAGCGCGCTGCTGATCGCGAAGCACCAGTTCGCTCCGGCGATGCAGCGCGAGTACCTGGAAAAGAATCTCGTGCGGTTTGCGAACCCGCAGCTGCCCGACACTGTTGCCCGCGTCGGACGCCAGCCGCTGCGCAAACTCAGCCGCCACGAGCGGTTCGTCGGCCCGGCCGCCGAGCTTGCCGAGCGCGGACTTTCCGCTGAGGCGCTGCTTCGCACGATCGCCGTGGCGCTGACCTTCGACTCACCGGACGATCCGCAGTGCGCGGAGTTGCGCGCTCTCCTGGGCAAGTCGACGCCGGAGGAGTTTGTGGCCGAAGTGACCGGAGTGGCGCCGCACCATCCGCTGTACGCGCGGCTCGTCGCCGTGGTGGCGGCCGCAAAGCGCTAGCGTCCGCGTTCGCCGCATCGCCGGTCGATCCTCAAGAGACCTGCCGGTCGACCCTGCCAGTCGACCCTGCAGAGTCCGGTCATCCTGCCGCTCGATCGTGTGGCGACCTCACTGGCGCCCCGGCCAGCGGGGAAGAGCCGCAATAGGCTGGCAGCATGAGCTCCAACCCCGTGATCGCTGTCTGCCAGTTCGCGCCGGGAACCGACTGGCAAGAGAACCTGGCCAGCATCCGCGCGCTCGCGGAGGAGGCGGTCAGTCAGGGCGCATCGCTGGTGGTATTCCCGGAATACTCCTCGTACTTCGCCGCGAGGTTGGGCCGCGACTACGTGGATGCCGCCCAGCCCATCAACGGACCGTTCGTCTCCGGTATGGCCGATGTCGCTCGCGAGCTCGGCATTCACCTCGTCGCCGGTCTCGTCGAGCGGTTGGAAACGGACGCGGACCACTTCGCGAACACGCTCGTCGCGATAGCGCCGGACGGAACGCTCGTTGCGAAGTACCGCAAGCTGCACCTCTACGACGCTTTCGGTGACACAGAATCCAACTGGGTGCGTGCGGGCGAGATCGAGCCGCCGGAGACGTTTTCGTTCGGCGAGTTCACTGTTGGACTGCAAACCTGTTACGACCTGCGCTTTCCCGAGGTCACCCGCCGGCTCGTTGATGCCGGAACGACCCTGGTTCTGGTGCCCTCCGAGTGGGTCGCCGGCCCGGGCAAGGTGCACCACTGGCGCACCCTGCTCACGGCCCGGGCGATCGAGAACCTCGCCTATGTCGCCGCCGCCGACCACGCACCGCCGGTTGGTGTCGGCAACAGCATGATTCTCGACCCGGCGGGGGTCGAACTCGTCACAATCGAGAGCGAGACGGGTGCTGCATCCGCCCCCATCTCGGCCGCGCGTGTGGCTGAGGTTCGTGCGACGAACCCGGCGCTCGCCCTTCGCAGGTTCGCTGTGACGCCTCGATAGCGCTCGCCGGCCCGGTCGATAAAACCTCATCGTTCTACCCGCAGCGCGCACCCCCCGAGCGAGCGTCACCGGAAAGCGGGGGGCCAATCGGCTGTCTCCGGCGAGCCCCCGGACGTAGAGTTGGTGCAGGGATCGGGGGGTGACTGAATGAACGCTGCTGCGCTCGACGAACGAGTTGGAGTGCTAGTCGTTGAAGACAGTCCCGACCAGCTCGACCTGCTGCGCACGAATTTCGAGCGCGCGGGTTGCCGGGTCACAGCGGTTGCGACCGCTGAGGCCGCGATCTCTGCATACACGGATTCGGTGCCTGACCTTGCCGTGATCGATTTGGTTCTACCGGGGATGAGCGGATGGGTGCTCGCGGAGCGCATCCGAACCGACCTCCCCGGCTGCAAGATCGTAATAACTTCCGTGCTGCATACCTCGGCGTTTCCGGATGCCGCAGCAATTTTGCCAAAACCTTTTACGGGGGCGCAGATTCGTTCTGTGCTCTCGGAGTGTGTAACGAAGTGGAGTGAGGCATGAGCCGCACAGTGGTTCTCGCCGATGACGACTCGGATATCCGAGCTCTCGTCGCAATAGCAGCGCAAAAAGCAGGCATGGAGGTCATCGGCCAGGGTGTGGACGGTGATGACGCGTGGGAGCTCGTCCAGGCGCTTGAGCCTGACGTCGTCATCCTCGACGTTTCGATGCCGGGCAAGACAGGTCTCGAGGTGTGCCGGCTGATTAAGGCGCACGCCTCGCTGTACACCACCAGGGTCCTCGTGCTGTCAGCAGCCGTGGATGAGGGTTCGCTCGCGGCGGGCATGGCAGCCGGGGCCGACCACTACCTGTTCAAGCCGTTCAGCCCTCGCGACCTGGCAGCTCAGCTGTCGCGGTTGGAGGAGCGGGCGTGAAATCGCTTTTCTCGCGTGTGGTGGGCTACCTCTCGGTAGACCATCCATCGGCGGGCCTGAAGCAGCTGCCAACCGCAGTTGTCTTCTTGATTAGCGTCATCACAGTTCTTTCCATCCCCGGCGTGGATGTCACCAACGCGACGTTCGCCTACGCGGGTATCGGTGGCATGGTTCTCGCTACCGCCTTCTCGGCTTTCGTCTCGCGGCTGGACCACCTGCACCGGTGGGCGATCATCATCCCGGTCATCGACCTGTTCGCGATCGGAGCATTCCGCACCGGGACGGGTGCGGCGGCGTCGCTGTTCAGCGCGATGATCATTCTTCCCGTCGTGTGGATCGCCTCGGAACGTGGTCGTATCCACATCCTCATCGCCACGCTGGGCACGTCGGTGGCACTTCTGACGCCATTCCTTTCCGGTGTGGGGCATCCGACCAGCATCAGCGACGTCTTCCGGGGCACGTTCACCCCGCTCGTCTTCGGGATTGCGGCCGCCATCATCAACGAGCTCGCCCGCCAGTCCCGGGTGCAGCTGGCCGCTATCCGGGAGATCTCGGAGCAGAACGAGCAGATTCTCGAGAGGGCGGTCCAGTACGCGCTGCAGATCAAGCAGAGCGAGGCGAAGTACCGCGACTACCAGCGGATGTTTCGTGGAGTGTGGGCCGCGGTCACCGAGCAGTCGGTCATCGGTACGGATGTCACGGGTCTCATCGATGCGTGGAATCCGGGTGCGGAGAAAATTCTCGGCATCAGTGCGCTCGAGGCGGAGGACAAGCGCTACGTCTTCGAGTTCCACCGTGGAGACGAATTGGATGCCCGCGCGCGTGAACTGAACTACCCGCCGGGTGCGACCGTGCTGAATCCCGGATTCTCGGCTCTGGTCGAGTCTGCGCGAACCGGGAGCGCGGAGAGCCGCGAGTGGACGTACGTTCGCGCGGACGGGTCGCAGGTTCCGGTTGAGCTGTCGGTGACCAAGCGCGTCGATGAGGACGGTGCGATCAGCGGCTACCTCTTTGTTGCGACGGATGAGACCCGGAATCGCGAGGTCGCAAAGTTGAAGGACGAGTTTGTCGGTCTGATTTCGCACGAGCTTCGTACGCCTCTCAGCTCGATTCTCGGTTACCTCGAACTGATGAAGGATGACGAGGACCACCCGCTCTCGGATGAGCAGTTGCAGTACCTCAGTGTCGCGGAGCGTAACGCCCATCGGCTGCTGCGCCTCGTTGGCGACCTGCTGTTCACCGCCCAGGTGGAGTCCAGCAAGTTCCCCCTCGATGCGCGCATCCTCACCCTGGATGGCATCGTTCGCTCGTCGGTCGAGTCTGCGCGGCCTGTTGCTGCGTCCGCTGGAATTACGCTGGTGGAGCAGATCGACCCGCAGCCGTTGTCGGTCAATGGTGACCCGCTTCGGCTGGGCCAGGCGTGTGACAACCTGATTTCGAATGCCATCAAGTTCACGCCCCGTGGCGGTACCGTGACTGTTTCGCTGGATGCTGTGGATGGTCGCGCCGTGATTGCGGTTCAGGACACCGGTATGGGAATCGCGGCTTCCGAGCTGGACCAGCTGTTCTCCCGCTTCTTCCGGGCGTCGACTGCGACCAGGAATGCTGTGCCCGGCGTTGGCCTGGGCCTGACGATCACCAAGGCGATTGTCACAGCTCACCAGGGCGAGATGAGTGTCGCGAGTGAGGAAGGTGTCGGAACTCGATTCAGTATGACCCTTCCGTTCGCTGACATCAGTCCTGTTACCCCGGTTGCTATCACGGCTGGTGCTGGCCCGGTCTAACCGTTGTGTCGGTCTAACCGTTGTGCTGGCTCCGCTGGTCGGGCCGGTACTGATGATCGGGCTTGGTGCCGATGGCTGGGCTCGGTGACGTTCCCGACCGGTTGCCGATGACCGGCCGGTCGCCGTTCAGCGCCCCGGCACCATTGACCGGGGTGCCGATTATCGGGCTTGGTGCCGTTCCCGACCGTGCCCCCCGATGACCGGCCGGTCGCCGTTCAGCGCCCGGGGTGCGGATGGTCGGGCTGCCGGATGCCGAGAGGGTTCGGCCACCGGCCGGTCGCCGTTCAGCGGCTAGGCACTATTCGTCCGGGCCGGCTGATGGTGAGGCCGGTGCCGGTCGGGTACGGGTCGTCGGTCCGGTCCGGTGCGGGTCGTCGGGCTGGGGCTGATCCCGGGTGGGTCGCCGGTTATCCGTCTGGGTGTGTGGTGATGAATTCTTTCCAGGCGCGGCTTTTGGATTCCAGGGGGATGGGTGTTTGGTGTGGGTCGATGTTTTTGGGTGGGATGAGGTGGTAGGTGGTTTTGGTGTGGGTGAGTTCCCAGCCGTCTCGGTGGAGGAGGAGGTGGTGGTATTTGCAGAGCAGGATTCCGTCGGCGATGT
>JAODMF010000013.1 GCA_025464095.1 Glaciihabitans sp. | reverse complement strand
GAGCTCTCCGAGGGCCGGTGCAATCCGTGCGTGCGCGTATTCCGGAGCATCCGGGGTCACGCCGAGAACATACGAGACGAGGTCCTTCGTCGGGGTGCTGCTCCAGCCGTGCACTGGCGTGCCCCAGCCCCAGCACTCGCCGAAGGTGTCGTACCCGTTCTCCAGAAACTGTGACCAGCGACGCATCAGCGTGACCAGCTCTCCGGCCCTGCCCGCCGCGGCGACCGCGTCGTGCACGACGTAGCTGAAGAACGGCTCGGCGAGAACGACCTGGGTCTCGGCATCCCAGTCGATCGTCTGTACGCCGTTGCCCTGGTCGACCATCTTCTGGATGTCGTACCCGCCATCGTTGCCGCCGATCCAGGAACGAACGATGAGTGCATCCGGATCCGTAATGGCGTCGATCACACGTGACCAGCGCTCGCGGGGAGCGAGACCAGACACGATGGCGGTGGCGCCCGCGGCCTGCGACGCGGCCGGCTGGCGGATGCCGTCAACGAAGTGGTCGACATACGTACCGCGCGCTTCATCCCAGAAGTCGTCGAAGCCGCGGGCCGCTTCCGCGTAACGTCCGCGCGCCCATCGAGCCGACCCCGCGTTGCCGACGAACTCGCTGATCTCGGCGTATTCGCGGAGGGCGCGGGCCCAGAGAGCGGTGAGCAGGGAGCTGCGCCCGCCCGTGAAGACGCTGGACCAGTCGACCAGGTTCCACTCCGGGACGTCGCTGATCGTGCCGAATTCGTCGACATACGGCTCATACCAGCGCAGCACTTTTTCTACCGTGGGCAGAACGGCCAGCAGCTGCGGGCCGACACTGTCGTAGCGGAACAGGTTGTGCACCCCGTGCACCCAGTGCAGCGCCCAGTCCGGGATCGTGGTTCCGCCGTGCAGTTCGATCTCACCGACCACGCTCATCGGCAGCATGTGGTCGGCCCGCGGCGAATCGCCGAGTGCGATGTAGTTGCGAGCGAGCCGCCAGTCGGTGCTCGTAGTGAGGTGCACGAGCTGGTGCACGACGCCATCGCCCGTCCAGGCGCGCTGCTCCCGCGTCGGGCAGTCGGTGAAGGAATCGAAGGAGTTCAGGCCGACAGTACGGATGCCCGCCGTGTACAGCGCGTTGATCTCGTCATCGTTGCTCCTGAAGAACGCCTCACCCTGGCGCGGATAGAGGTACTCGCGCACCCGAATCGCTCGAATGGTCACCTCGACATCCGCGGCGGCGTGCACAACGGCGTGGAGGTAGCGCAGCCCGTTGACCTCGAGCGACGAGTAGGTGTCGTCGTGGCCGCGAGTGATGTAGCGGGCACCGGTGTTCGGCGCAGAGAGGATTGCCCCGCTGTCGAACGAGATCTCCCGGTAGTGGAGTTCGACGACGACTCCCGCCGGCGCATCCAGCTCGACCTCGACGAAGCCAGCGACGATGCGGCCAAAGTCAACGGCGACATGGTGAACGCTGCCGGTCGGGATCGACGCCGTCACGGGCAGGTCGGCGACTGCCGTGCCCGTGCTGCCAGCATCCAGGACCTGCCCGACGCGGGCAGCCGGATGATCGGTCGACCACGCGGGCGCCGCCCGGCGAGACGAGTCCACAAGCCCGATCGCGTGCACCACCTCGCCACCCAGCGCACCGATGCCGCGTTCGAGCATGGCGCCGTACGGGTCTGTCGGCGGACGGCTCTGCGCGAGCCCGCCGATGTGGCTGGTCGAGACGACGGTCGCGGCATCCCATCCGCTGTCATCGAAACCGGTGGCCTGCCAGTCGGCGGGCAATTGACGCGCGTCGAGGCTTTCGACCGGCACGCCGTCGACTGACTCCCGGCCGAACGTGCTCCAGGCAGTTGAGCGCTGCACCTTCCAGCGATCGTCGGTGACCAGCAGGTCGTCGCCGATGCGCGCCTCGAGCACGAGCAGGGCATCCGTTCCCAGTCCGCCGTTGGCGGGGGCCGGCTGCCAGAACGCGTTCGCCTGGCCGTAGTAGGTCACGAGTACCGCGAGCGTGTTCGTGCCCTCGACGAGAAATGGCGCGAGGTCGTACTCGTCGTAGCGGAGCCGTCTGGGCTGCGAGCGGATCGGCCCCCGGCCGACCTCACGACCGTTGACCGTGAGCACATAGCGCGAGTCCGCGGTGAGGCGCACGGGGGCCTCGCTCGGAATCGCACCAACCTCGAAGCTGCGCCGGTAGAGCACGCGGCAGAATTCGTGCGGCGGAATCTCGCCGCCGAACGTGATCGGCGAGGGCGGCAGCGGTGGAGCCTCCGGCCCGATCCACTGACCAGACCAGCGGATGCCCGGGAACGTTGCGCTCATGCGGCACGCTCCTGGAGGCTCGCGACGTCGCTCTCGACAGCGGCGACCGTTTCCCGGTCCAGCGCGAGGTCGGCCGCGGCCGCGGAATCACGGACCGTCGCGAGCCGGGTCGATCCCGAGATGACAATCAGGTTCGGCGAGAGGGCGAGTTCCCAGGCGAGGATCACGCGCTCGAGGCTCACGCCGAGCTCATCGGCGCGGGCCGCGGCGAGGGGAAGGTCCGCGCGGCGGTGTGTCTGACGGCCGCCGCCGAGCGGCGAGTACGACGTATACGCGACACCGTGGCGAGCGCACTCGGCGATGAGGTCACGGTCCCGCGTCTGGAATGGCGAGAAGGTGTTCTGCACGGCGCTGATCGCACTGGCTCCGAGCGCGACCGCCAACTGCTCGGCGTTCACGTTCGAGACGCCCGTCCGTCGCACCTTACCTTCGCGTCGAAGCTCCTCGAGCGTTCCAACGCTGTCGGCGAAGGGCACCTCGGGGTCGGGCCAGTGCAGGTAGTACAGGTCGAGCACATCCACGCCGAGGGCAGCGAGGCTGCCCTCGCAGTCGCGACGGATCGACTCAGGTCGACCGTCGATCGGCCAGTCCGCACCGATCCGGTAGTGCCCGCCCTTGGTGCCGACGAGCAGGTCGTCGCGTCCCGCCCGTGCCACCGCCCGCGCAATGAGGCGTTCGTTGTGCCCCAGTTCGTCGGCCGTCGTGTACACGGCGGCGGTGTCGAGATAGGTCATGCCGGTGTCGATGGCCGCCAGGATGGTCTCGACCGAGCGCTCGTCATCCCGGTCGTCGGCGAACGACAGGGAGGCGCCCCCGAGTCCTATTGCGCCAACGCTGGCGTCGCCAATTTGCCTCTGCTGCATGATCAGCCCTTCGTTCCGAGTCGTGCGGCGTTCAGCTCGTCGAGCGACGCCTGGATGTTGGAGTGCAATGCCGGCGAGAACTGCTGGAATGCCTCCCCGAGTGTTCGTCCGGCCGTCCACCTGGTGTGCCGACGAAAGACCTGTGCTGCGTGCGCATTGGTCGCTGCGATGGTTGTCCACACCGCTTCGTAGGCTGCGGGGTCGTCGATGAGTTCCGCGAGCGGGGTATCGTCAGACACCTTCGCCGGGCGCTTCTCGTCCGCGGGCACCGTGACGGTCCAGGTGTGGATGCCCGAACCGACTTCGATCGCCTCGGTCGATCCCGGCAGCACCACCACTGCCGTGGTGTTCGCAGGCACGGTCGCCTCCACCGTGACGGAGTCACCGTCGCGGCTCCAGCCGGCGCTCGCCGGGCCGTATGGCGTTTCGTGCTTTGCGTTCGCAAAATCGAAGCCCGGAAGCACCTGCGGTTCGATCGAGAGCACCCGGTAACCCGCTTCGGCGGGAGCCAGGCCCGCCACGGAGCGATGCAGCCAGTCGGCCACCGCACCCAGCGCGTAGTGGTTGAACGAGGTCATCTCGCCGGGATTGATGGAGCCGTCTTCCAGCATGCTGTCCCAGCGCTCCCAGATGGTGGTCGCGCCCATCGTGACCGGATACAGCCAGGACGGGTTCTCGGTCTGGGTGAGCAGGCGGGTCGCGACATCCAGATGACCCGTGCGCGTCAGTGCGTCCGTAATAAGAGGGGTGCCGACGAAGCCGGTCCCGATGCGGTAGCCCGCGGCGCGCACAAGGTCGGCGAGCCTGTCGCCCATGGCCTGCCGCTGAGCGTCATCCTGAACGATGTCGAACATGATCGCGGTCGCGTAGCCGGTCTGCGCATCCGACATCATGCGACCGGAATCGCTCACATACTCACGCAGGAACGCGTCGCGCACCCTGGTCGCCAGCGCCGCGTACCGCTCCTGCTCTGCGGCCAGCCCGAGTACGCCGGCAGCGCGCGCGGTCAGGTCGACGGATCGGTAGAGATACGCGCTCGCGACGATGTCGGGGTCGGTCTTCGCGTCCGCCGGGAAGTCCGGCGGAGCATCCGGGTCGAGCCAGTCCCCGAACTGGAAGCGGTCCTCCCAGAGGAAGCGCTCGCCGCTGATCTCCAGCAGCTTGTCACTCCACGCCTTCATGCTCTCGAACTGCTCGCGCAGCACGCCCACGTCCCCGAATCGCTCGTGCAGCACCCACGGCACGACGGTCGCGGCGTCGCCCCAGGCTGCCGCCGCAGCGGGACGGTCTTCGAGCACGCTCGGGATGATGAAGGGAACGGTTCCGCCGTGGGCTTTCTGCTCGAGTGCGAGGTCGACCAGCCAGGTGGAGAGGAACGCGTCGGCATCGAAGAGGAAACTCGCGGTCGGTGCGAAGACCTGGATGTCACCGGTCCAGCCGAGGCGCTCGTCCCGCTGGGGGCAGTCGGTCGGCAGGTAGAGAAAGTTGCCGCGCATGCCCCACACGACGTTCTCGTGCAGCTGGTTGACGAGCTCGTGCGAGCTGTCGAACCATCCGGTTCGCTGCATGTCGCTGTGGATGACGACTGCCGTCACCCGCGCCGGGTCCAGTTCGCCGGGCCAGTTGTCGACCTCGGCGTATCGGAACCCGTGGAACGTGAATCGCGGCTCCCAGGTCTCCTCGGCCCCGCCGCGGAGCGTGTACTCGTCTTCGGCGCGGGCATTTCGCAGCGGCCGGATGCCCAGCTCGCCGTTCTCGAGCACCTCGGCGTGCCGAAGAGTGAGCTTGCGACCCCGCTCCCCGGTGACGCTGATGCGCAGCCGACCGACGAGGTTCTGCCCGAAGTCGAGGATCGTACGGCCGCTCGGCGAGGTCAGGACCTCACGCACGGCGACCTCTTCGATCTCGCGAACCGCGGGCGAGGTGCGCGCGATCGGCGTGGGGAAGTCGGCCGGGTCGACCCGAACCGGCGACCAGGACGAGTCATCGAAGCCGGCGGAGGACCAGCCTTCGAGCTGCTTCGTCGCGTCGTAGTTCTCGCCGAAGTAGATGCCGCTCGCCGTGATGGGCCCGTCTCCGGTTGCACGCCAGGTGGCGTCAGACGCGACGACCTCGCTCGTTCCGTCGGCGTAGTCGAGCACGAGCTGGCCGGCGAATGCCGGCTGCTCGCCGTAGAAGCGCACGGCGTTCTCGCGGAAGCCGTAGTTCTCCGTGTACCAGGCGCCGGCCAGGGTAACGGCGAGGGCGTTTGCCCCCTCACGTACGAGTGAGGTGACATCCGTCGATTCGTGCACGAGGTGGTACTGGTAGCTGGTCCAGCCGGGCTTGAGGATCTGGTCGTCCACGTGGGTTCCGTTGACCTCGGCCTGGTAGGCGCCGTGGGCGGTGGCGTACAGGGTTGCGCGCGCAATCGGGCCGCGAGCCGTGAATTCGGTGCGCAGCAGCGCGGGCTGGGCGATGGCCGCGGGATCGGCGAGTCCGATCATGGCGCCGGTCCAGGCACCGTCGGGCAGGAACGCGGCCACGATTCCGACGGGTTCGCTCCACTCGGAGCCGACACCGTCCTGGCCGGTTACACGAACCCGCACCTCGTGCTGTGAGCGGGACTCCAGCGGCGCGAAGGGCCAGGTGACCAGAACAGAATCGCGGCTCGCAAGGGTCACGCTCTCGGCCCCATCGAGCTGCACTTCGGCGCTGGCCTGGATCCAGTCCGGCGTTGTCGAGGCGGATTTCCAGCTGAGCCGGGGGGTTGGCGTCGCGACGTCGGTGCTGTCGGTGCGCAGTTCCGCGCGAACAGATGTGACGCGGACGGAGCGGGCGGTACTCATTTAATTCTCCCTTGAATTGTGGTTGGTACGTCTTACGGCTCGAGTCGGACGCTGGCTTCCAGCGGCAGGTCGAGCGCGCTGGTGCCGACCCGAAGTGAAAAGGTTCCTGGTTCCTGTTTCCAGCCGTCGTCCCAGTGGGCGAACGCGCGGGCGGGAACGGTGATGGATGCGGTTGCTGCTTCTCCGGCATCCGCCCGCACGACGGCGAATCCGACCAGCCAGCGCTCCGGGCGCTCGATCGCGCTGACGCCGCGTTCGGCGTAGACCTGTACGACCTGCTTGCCTTCGCGTGCGCCGGTGTTCGTCAACCGCACGGTCACGGTGACGTCGTCGTCGCTGCGCACGGCAGGCGTCGCAGCTACGGACTCGAGCAGCCAGCTCGTGTAGCCGAGACCGAAGCCGAACTCGTAGGCCGGCGTCGCTCCCGACTTCAGCCAGGCGCGGTAGCCAATGTGGATGCCCTCGGAGTATTCGACAACGCCGTCGACGGGCTCGATGGCGAAGACGGGAACATCACTTTCGCGGGCCGGCCAGGTGGTCGGCAGCCGGCCGCCGGGTTCGGCGAGGCCCAGCAGGATGTCCGCGATGGCCCCGCCGAATTCCTGCCCACCGAAGTACCCGACGACGATCGCGGCCACCTCCTCGCGCCATGGCAGCAGTACAGGGGACCCCGAGTTCACAACGACAACGGTGCGCGGGTTGGCCGCCGCCACCGCGCGCACGAGGTCGTCCTGGCGCCCGGGCAGCGCGAGGCTGGTGCGATCGAAGCCCTCGGACTCGACAGCCGAATTGGTTCCGACGACGACGAGGGCGACATCCGCGGCCCGCGCGGCCGTGACGGCCTGGGCGATCAGCTCGTCCGGCCGCGAGTTGTGGGGTTCGATGCCGAACGTGAGGCCGAGCGCACCGGGAATGCTGGTCTCGCCACGGGGTATGTCGAATTCGAGGCGCAGGCGAACCGGCAGTCCGGCCGTGACGGATGCGGCGGCGGAGATGGATGGGGGCGCCAGCAGCGCCGCTCCGAGGTCGGTGCCCTCCGCCTCGACCGACTCGTCGAGAACGAGTTCGTCGTCGGCGTAGACCCGGCCGGTGCCGACGGCGGCGAAGCCCAGCAGCAACTCACCGGTGAGCTCGGGCAGGTACCCCGTGGTCAGTTCCACGGTGTGCGCCTGCTGCAACGGCGCATCGCCACCGAACCAGACGAGCGCGCTTGAGCGGCGGTCTTCACGGAAGATCTCTTCGCCGCGATCGTCGAGAAACCGCACGAGCAGGCCGGGTTGCCCGGTCGCCGGGTTCGTCATCCGGTTCAGTGGCAGTTCGGCGACGCCCTGCTGCACGACAGCGCCCAGCGAGAACGTGATCGACGCCTCGGGCAGGGCGGCGGTGATGCCGTCGAGCGGGGAGACGACGTGCTCGGGCAGCACTGTCGCACTGCCTCCGCCCTGGCTGCGGGCGAACCGGGCGTTGTGCCCGAGAACGGCCACACTCGACAGCGCGCTGGCGGTCCACGGAAGTTCGCCCTCGTTGCGCAGCAGCACGGACCCCTGAATCGCGGCGTGGCGGGCAAATGCCTCACCGTCAACCGGCGCATCCTGGGCCTCGACGCGGTCGAATCCGTCGAGGGCTCCGACCCGGGATGCCAGGACCAGCAGCCGCCCCACCTTTCGATCCAGCGTCCCCTCGTCGATCTCGCCAGCGCGCACGGCGGCCGCGAGCGCGTCGCCCCAGGCGCCACCAGGTCCCGGCATCACCAGGTCTTGCGCGTGCCGTGCTGACTCGAGGCTGCGCACGGCGGTCCAGTCGCTCACGACGACACCGTCGAATCCCCAACTCGTGTTCAGCGGATCTTCGAGCAGGTCGTTCTCGGTTGCCGTCGCACCATTGATGGAGTTGTAGGCACTCATGACCACCCAGGCCTTCGCCTCGACGACCGCTTTCTCGAACGCGAGCAGGTAGAGCTCGCGCAGTGGGCGGTCTGCCACGCGCACGTCAACCGTGAAGCGATCGGTTTCGAAGTCGTTCGCGACGTAGTGCTTCGGTGTTGCGGCAACGCCCTGGGCCTGCACGCCAGTGACGTAGGCAGCGGCGAGGTCAGCGGTCAGGCGGGGGTCCTCGCTGAACGCTTCGAAGTGGCGGCCGCCCAACGGCGAGCGGTGCAGGTTGATCGTTGGTCCGAGCACGATGTCCACGCCTTTGCGCCGTGCCTCCTGTGCGGAGACGACCCCGTACATTCGCGCGATCGCGACGTCCCATGACGACGACAGCGTGGTCGCCGACGGAAGGTTGAGCGAGGGGCTGCGCTCATCCCATACCTCGCCGCGCACCCCCGAAGGCCCATCGGAAAGCACCATCGATCGCAGGCCGATCGATTCGAGCGGGACCGTGGTCCAGAAGTCCCGGCCGGTCAGCAGGCTGACTTTCTCGTCGAGCGTCAATCGCGCGATGAGAGCTGCGATGCGGGCATCGAGAGTCGTCATGAGTACTCGGGATTCGGCGTGCGGTACCGCCAGGCGAGTT
Source organism: Glaciihabitans sp. (assembly GCA_025464095.1). GTDB lineage: Bacteria > Actinomycetota > Actinomycetes > Actinomycetales > Microbacteriaceae > RYN-84. Next base: position 252,283 of record JAODMF010000013.1, on the reverse strand, counting down.
CGTTATCGACGATGAACCTGGAAAGGGTCTGCTCCCTGGGCAGCGGCCAGTCGTAGAACTCTTCGAGCGCGGCCGTGAGGGCGCCGCTGGTTGTGGGGCTGGGGGCCGAGAGGAGATCGTCCACCAGCTGCTGCCAGCCGTGCGGCTTTCGCTCGAGCACGGCGGTTGTCTTGGTCAGGTACTTCTGTCCCTGGAACGTGACGTGATTGAGGGCGAGCAGGGCCCGGTCGGCAGCGACGACGGCGTGAACCGCGGCGTGCTGCAGCAGCAGGTTGTCGCTGGCGCGGTAGGCGTTGTCGAGAAAGTAGCCGCCGTGCAGGCGCACCTGGGCGAGAAAGGATGCCGCGCGCGACATCCACTGCTCGTCTGGCACCCGGGCGGCGCGCTCGAGCCGGTCCGCGAGATCGTCGACTCGACTGAAAGCGATGCTCGAGTGGGCGAAAGAGTCGCGAACCGGATCGTCGCCCCGCTCGGCCGCGTCGTCCAGGTAGCTGAGCGTGGCGAGCTTTACGTCGAAATATCCGCCCTCGTATCCGATGCCTTCGGTCTCGGTGTACATCAGGCGATGGTGCAACCATGCGGTGTCCCAGGCCTCCTCGGTGACGACAAGGTACAGGTCGATGTCGGAGTCGGGCCGTTCGGTTCCACGCACAATCGAACCGGTGATGACCACCGCGAGGACGCTCGCCTGTGTGGACACCCGTTCCACATACCGGGCGATCGCGTCGTCGTGGTGCTTCATTGGGCGCTCCCTGCGCGGGGTGAGTAGTGCAGCGGCTCGAAGGCGGCGACGACGAGCGCACGCAGCGCCTCGAGGTCGCCCGAGACGCTGCCGATCGCACGGGCCTGGACCAGGATGTTGCCGATCGCTGTTGCCTCAACCGGCCCCGCCTTCACCGGCAGGCCGCTGCGATCCGCGGTGAGCTGGCAGAGCAGGGCGTTCTGGGATCCGCCGCCGACGAGGTGGATGACGGAGACCTGCTTTCCGGACAGCGCGCTCGCGGCGGCCACCGCATCCGCGAACGCCGCGGCGAGCGACTCGATGATGCTCCGCGCGAACTCGGGCCGGCCCTGCGGCGCGCGGATCCCGCGGCGCTCGAACCACGCGGAGATGCGGCCGGTCATGTTGCCGGGTGCGAGGAACTCCGGGTCGTTCGCGTCGAACACCGGCACGGGGGTGGTCACCGCACTCGCCTGCGCGACGAGGTGCGGAAGGTCGATGGCCGTGCCATCCGCTTCCCAGTCGCGCACCGATTCGCTCAGCAGCCACAGCCCCATCACGTTGTGCAAGTACCGCACGCGGCCGTCAACGCCGCCCTCGTTGGTGAAATTGGCCAGCCGGGATGCTTCGCTCAGCACCGGCCGGTCGAGCTCGACGCCGACGAGGCCCCAGGTGCCACAGGAGATGTAGGCGAAATCGTCGCGAGTCGAAGGGATGGCGACCACGGCGGATGCGGTGTCGTGCGACCCCACGGCCGTCACCGAGATCGGTGCGCGGGCGCCGATCTCGCGGGCAACGCGCGCGTCGACAGGTCCGATAATCCGGCCGGCATCCACCAACTCGGGAAAGATGGTGCGCGAAAAGCCGAGGCGGGAGATCAGCTCGTCATCCCACTCGCGGGTGGAGACATTGAGTAGGCCGGTCGTCGAGGCATTGCTTCGCTCGGCGACCTTCCTGCCGGTGAGCCAGAACGAGAACAGGTCGGGCACCAGCAGGAACGAGTCGGCCGCGGCCAGGTTCTTCTCCGCGGCGAACTGGTAGAGGGTGTTGAACGACAGGTACTGCAGGCCGTTGCGCGCATAGAGCTCATCGGGACCCACGATGCCGTGCACTCGGGTCGCACCGCCCTCGTTGCGATCGTCGCGGTAGTGGAACACCTCGCCGAGGCGGCCGCCGCCGCGGAGCAGCGCGTAGTCCACGGCCCAGGAGTCGACTCCGATGCTGCGGACCTCCTGCTCCTCGCGCAGCGCGGCGGCGAGACCGTCGAGCACGCTGCCGTACAGGCGCGTGATGTCCCAGTGCAACTCGGCCCCGGCCGCGACCGGACCGTTCGCGAAGCGCGCGACCGGCCGCAGGCTCAGCTCGTTGTGACCGACATACCCGAGCATGACGCGTCCGCTGGTTGCGCCGAGATCGACCGCGGCTACCGCATCGACCATGGTTACCTCAGGAAGGCGGCGGCTACGCCGGCATCCACGGGAATGTGCAGCCCGGTCGTGTGGCTCAAGTCGGAGGTGCAGAGCACGAACACCGCGTTGGCGACGTTCTCCGGCAGCACCTCGCGCTTGAGCAGCGTGCGCTGCGCGTAGTACTTGCCGAGATCCTCCTCCGGGACGCCGTACACGGCGGCGCGCTTGGCGCCCCAGCCACCGGCAAAGATTCCGGAGCCGCGCACGACGCCGTCCGGGTTGATGCCGTTCACCTTCACCCCGTACTCGCCCAGCTCCGCTGCGAGCAGTCGCACCTGGTGGGCCTGGTCCGCCTTCGTGGCCGAGTAGGCGATGTTGTTGGGCCCAGCGAAGACCGAGTTCTTGGACGAGATGTAGATGATGTCTCCGCCCAGCTTCTGATCGATGAGCACTTTGGCCGCTGCCCGTGACACGAGGAAGGAGCCCTTGGCCATCACATTGTGCTGCAGGTCCCAGTCGGCGACCGTGGTCTCCAGCAGCGACTTCGAGAGCGAGAGGCCCGCATTGTTCACGACGAGGTCGAGGCCGCCAAAGGCGAGCAGTGCAGCATCGATCGACGCCTGTACCTCTTCTTCGCTGGTGACATTCGCCTGGACGCCGATGGCGACATCCGTTCCGCCGAGCTCGGCCGCGGCATCCTGTGCCTTCGTCAGGTCGAGGTCGGCGATGACGACGCAGGCGCCCTCCGCAGCCAGCCGGGTGGCGATGGCCTTGCCGATTCCGGATGCCGCGCCCGTCACGAGCGCGATGCGCCCGGCGAGCGGCTTCGGCTTCGGCATGCGCTGGAGCTTGGCCTCTTCCAGCGCCCAGTACTCGATTCGGAATTTCTCCGCCTCGTCGATGGGCGCGTAAGTCGAGATCGCCTCGGCACCGCGCATCACATTGATTGCATTGATGTAGAACTCGCCGGCGACGCGGGCGGTCTGCTTGTTCGCGCCGTAGCTGAACATGCCCACGCCGGGGACAAGGATGATCGCGGGGTCGGCGCCGCGCATCGCCGGCGAGTCCGCCGTCGCGTGCTTGTCGTAGTAGGCCGCGTAATCCCCCCGGTACTGCTCGTGCAGTTCGTCGAGGCGGGCGACCGACTCCTCGATCGAGGCGGATGCCGGCAGGTCGAGCACCAGCGGCTTCACCTTGGTGCGCAGGAAGTGGTCGGGGCAGCTCGTGCCCAGCGCGGCAAGCCGGGCGTGCTCGGAGCTGGCGAGGAAATCGAGAACGACCGCGGCATCCGTGAATGACCCGACCTGGGGCTTGTCGGTCGACGCAACCGAGCGCAGGTGCGCGGCGAGGGCTGCGGCCTTCGCGCGGCGTTCCTCGGCGGGGAGCGCCTCGTACCCCGCCAGCGGGCTGCCGAACGGATCGGCACGGCCCTCGGTGTCGATGAAGTTCTGCGCGGTTTCGATGATCCAGAGGCTGTTCCGCTCGGCCTCGTCCGAGGTATCGCCCCAGGCCGTGATGCCGTGGCCCCCGAGCACCACGCCGACAGCCTCGGGGTTCGCCGCCTTGATCGCGGCGATGTCGAGCCCGAGCTGGAATCCTGGCCGGCGCCAGTCCACCCACGCGACTTTGCCGCCGAAGGCCTTCGCGGTGAGCGCCTCGCCGTCGGCCGCCGTCGCAAAGGCGATTCCGGCATCCGGATGCAGGTGGTCGACGTGCGCCGCATCCACGAGCCCGTGCATGGCGGTGTCGATCGAGGGGGCGGCGCCGCCCTTTCCGAACAGGGTGTAGTCGAAGGCGGCGACCATCTCATCCTCGCGGTCGACGCCGGGGTAGACCTTTGCGAGGGCGCGCATCGCGTCGAGGCGCAGCACGGCGAGGCCCGACTCGGTGAGCGTGCCGAGGTCTCCGCCCGATCCCTTGACCCAGAGCAGTTCGACCGGCTCGCCCGTCACCGGATCGGTCTCGGTGCCCTTCGCCGACGTGTTGCCGCCGGCGTAGTTGGTCACCCTGGGGTCGGAGCCGAGACGATTGCTCCGCGCAATCAGTTCGGCGGCGGTCGTGTTCGTCATCTCAGGCTCTCTGCGGTCGTGGGTTGGTGGGGGTGGGGGTGTTGGCGGTGGTGGTCGCGGTGGTGTTGTAGTTCGCGGTGCTGTTGTTCGCGGTGCGGTTGTTGGCGACTGTGCTGTTCGTGCTGGCGGGGCTGTTCGCGATGGCGGGGGTTGTTGCATCCGGTGGCGGGAGAAAGGTGCTGGCGGCGGGGGTTCTGGCGGATGCGGCGGGAGTAGTTCTGTGATGGCGGGAGCCTGCGCTCCCGCCACCTCGCTTTAACTCCCGCCGCCACGTCAAAGGACATTCCGTAACTCCCGCCATCTCGCCGTAACTCCCGCCACCAGCTCACAGGACATCCCGCAACTCCCGCCACCAGCTCACAGGACCCGCCGCAACTCCCGCCGCGACGGGCTACGCGCCCCAGCCGGCCTGGGTGCCGCCGACGCGATCGTCCGCGATCTTCTTCTGGTAGCCGCTGGCCTTGTAGGCCTTCATCGGGTCACCGGGAAGTCCACGGGTCTCGCGCCAGTCAGCCAGCGCCTGGCGCGGGTCGGAGTAGAAGGCATCCATGAGGATGCCGTTGGCCTCGAGCACGTCGTTCCCGAGTTGCGCAGCCTCAAGGGCGACAGTGTCCACGCTGAGCGCGCGTGCGGTCATCTCCTGCACGTTGAGCACGGAGCGGATCTGACCGGGAATCTTGTCTTCAATGTTGTGGCACTGGTCGAGCATGAACGCGACTGTCGAGTCCGGGCCGTAGCCGCCGCCGCGGATCACTTCATACAGGATGCGGAACAGCTGGAACGGGTCCGCCGCCCCGACGATCAGGTCGTCGTCCGCGTAGAAGCGCGAGTTGAAGTCGAAGGAGCCGAGCTTCCCGAGGCGCAGCAGCTGCGCGACAATGAACTCGATGTTCGTGCCGGGGGCGTGGTGGCCGGTGTCGAGGCAGACGAACGCCTTCTCGCCGAGGGCCGTGACCTGCGCGTATGAGGTTCCCCAGTCCGGAACATCCGTGTGGTAGAAAGCCGGCTCGAAGAACTTGTATTCGAGCACGAGCCGCTGGTCGTCGCCGATGGCGGCGTAGATCTCGGCGAGCGAGTCGGCGAGGTGGTCCTGGCGGCGACGGATGTCATCCTGCCCCGGGTAGTTCGTGCCGTCGGCGAGCCAGATCTTGAGGTCCTTCGAACCGGTCTGGTTCATGATCTCGATGCACTCGAGGTGGTGGTCGATCGCCTTGCGTCGGGCGGCCGCGCTGGAGGACGCCAGGCTGCCGAACTTGTAGGCGTCATCCTGGAACGTGTTCGAGTTGATCGTTCCCAGGTCGACGCCGTGGTCCTGCGCATAGGCGCGGAGGGCGGCGTAGTCGTCAACCTTGTCCCACGGGATGTGCAGCGCGACGGTCGGGGCGAGGCCCGTGAACTTGTGCACCTGGGCGGCATCGGCGATCTTCTCCTGCGGTGTGCGCGGCGTACCGGGCGTGGAGAACACCTTGAATCGCGTTCCTGAATTGCCGAACGCCCACGACGGAAGTTCGATGGCCTGGCTCTCGAGAGCCTTGAGGGTTGTGGCGTCGATGCTCACGGTGCGGTTCCTTCTGGTTGGATCTGGCGCTGCGCCGGATCACCGCAGTGGCGGTCCGGATGCGAATGAATCGTTTCAAGCGGTTGCAACGATAGTAGATTCTCGGCCGCCCCGCGTCAATCAAGACGTGAGGCGGCCGAAGAATTCAGCTGGAGTGAGCCACCACCAGCGGGTGGGTCACCCGCAGCGCGTACGTGCCGTGGGTGAGCGTCAGGTCACCGGGCACCGCGGATGCATCACCCGTCACGGCGGACGCGTCGCCGCGAACCGCAGTCAGGTCGCCCGACACCCCAGACCCATCACCGGATCCTCCAACCGAAACCACGGACGCATCGGTCACCGGCAGCGACACGTGTGCGGTCACGCCAAACGGCACCACCAGCTCGGCGACGAAGTCGCCATCCGCGATCTTCCAGTCGATCGACAGGCGACCGAACCCGGTCTCGATGGATGCCCGCGCGAATTCGACACCGGCTACCGGCCGCGGCGCAACGACCGCGCGCTCGTACCCGGGCGCATCCACCGTCGGGGCGATCCCGGCGAGCGTGCGGTACACCCAGTCGATCACGGCACCGTAGGCGTAGTGGTTGAACGACAGCATGCCCGCGCCGGTGTCCATGTCGCCGGGGTGGATCGAGCCGTCGGGGCGCAGTGCGTCCCAGCGCTCCCACACCGTGGTCGCGCCCATTTCGACCTGGTAGAGCCAGGATGGCACGTCGCGACAGAGCAGCATCTGGTACGCCTCGGCCAGGTGCCCCGACTTCGACAGGGCGTGCAGGACGAGCGGGGTCCCGAGAAACCCGGTTTCGATGCGGCCGCTGGAACGTCGCACGAGAGCGGCGAGCTCCTCGCCGAGCGCTGCTCGCTGGTCGCCAGGAGCGATCTCGAATTCGAGGGCGATGGCGCATCCGGACTGCGTGGTGCGCGCCTGCTCGCCATATGCGGTCCAGGTGAGGGCGGCAATCTCGTTGCCAAGGTCGGCGTAGCGCGTCGCATTCGCGGCGTCCCCGACGAGCCGCTCGGCTCTCGACAGGATTCGCGCGCTGTGCGCGAAGAACGCGTTGGAAACGAAGTGGGAAGACACCTTTGCCTCCCACGGGCGGGCGCCGGGCGCATCCGGGTCGAGCCAGTCGCCGTACTGGAATTCGTCCGTCGGCAGCAGCCCGCCATCCACTCGCCGGGCTTCGAGGTACCCGATCCAGCGACGCATGCTGCCGAGCTGCTGGCTGAGCACCTCGGTGCTTCCGGTCGACTCGTACACCGACCACGGCACGATGGTCGCCGCGTCGGCCCAGCCGGCGCGACCCATGATCTCCTGCGGCTGTCCTTCGATCTCGAACGCGGCCTCGCCGAGCATGTTGGGAACGACGGATGCGACGCCGCCGTCGGTCGCCTGGTCCAGTTCGAGGTCTTTGAGCCACGATCGCCAGAACGACTCGGTGTCGAAGAGCGTGCTCGCCGTCATGGCGAAGGCCTGCGCATCTCCGGTCCAGCCGAGCCGTTCGTCACGCTGCGGGCAGTCGGTCGGCACGGAGACGAAGTTGTCGCGCTGCGACCACTGCACGTTTCGGTGCAGGCGATTGAGCACGGCATCGGAGCTCTCGAACGATCCGCGCGGCGAGGTGGCGCTGCTGATCGCGACGGCCGTCGCTGAGACGACGGATGCCGTCGACACGACGTCTGCGTAGCGGAACCCGTGGAACGTGAACCGGGGTTCCAGGGTCGTCTCCCCGTCTGCCGCCAGCGTGTAGACGTCCGACGCGCGCGCCGTGCGGAGTGACTTCGTGTGCAGCGAGCCATCCGGTTCGAGTACTTCGGCGTGCCGCACGGTCACGACGTCGCCGCGTTTGCCGGTGACCACGAGTCGCACCCAGCCCGCGACGTTCTGGCCGGCGTCGAAGACTGGGCCGACTTTTTCCATCGGGAAGGTCGCCACCTCACGCACGCCCGTGGTCAGGGGCAGGTCGAGGATCCCGCGGTCGAGCGCGAACTCCTCCATGCCCGACCAGGCCGAAGCGTCGAACCCGGCCGTCGACCATCCGTCCTGCGCCCTCGTCTGGTCGATGTCCGTGCCGTCGTAGATTCCGGATGCCGTGACCGCTCCAAACGAACCCCGCCAGTCGCGGTTGCTGGCGACCACCTGCGTGCTTCCGTCATCCAGTTCGATCTCCAGTTGCGCCAGCGCCGCGAGGTTGGCGCCGTAAATGGCATCGCGCCCCTCCCAGCCGAGGCGGCCGCGATACCAGCCGTCGGCAAGCTCCGCGCCGAGTACGTTCGTTCCGACGACGAGTGCGTCGGTCACGTCGGTGGTCGTCACCAGCAGCCGATCGTCGTACGAGGTCCATCCGGGGGCCAGCAGGTCGCGCGAGACCGGAGCGCCGTTCAGCGCGAAATCGCCGAGTCCCAGGGATGTCGTGTACAGCCGTGCGCGTTTCACCGGTGACGCGATGTCGAACTCGGTTCGCACGAGTGGGGACGCACCACCAACCTCCGAGGGGATGCCGACAGCGACAGCTGTCCAGTCGGATGCGGCCGTGAACCCGATCTCGATGACGGTCGTCGGGCTCCACGCGGTCCAGCCGTCGTCGGTGGCGATGCGCACCCGGTAGTAGCGCACCTGCCGGCTGCCCGTTGGCGTTGCGGGTGCGGGAACGGCGAGCGCGGACGAGCTCGGCACTACGCCGCTCGAGGCGAGCACGGGAGCAAAGTCCGGCGTCTCGGCTGCCTGAATTTCGTAGGCGGTCTGCGCGTCAGACGGCATCTCGGAGCGAACCCGCCAGGTCAGGCGGACCGGCGCCGCCGGCACTCCGATCAGGCCCTCCGGGTACTGCGTCCGAAGCGAGAAGACTGTCGCTGAACTGGTGGCGGAGGTGATGGGCGGGGTGGCGGTCATTGCCTTGTCCTTCGGTGTTGGCGTCATTGCGCGCTCACCATATACCCCAACCGTTGGAGGGATGAAGCGTTTCAATTGGTCGAGCGCCAGCCGGTCGCGCAGATGCGCGGAACGGACCCGCCGTTACGCGATTGTTACCAGCGGCGTTTGACAGCCCCGAAAAGTCGACGTAGCTTGTGCGTACGTTGAACCGTTTCAATGTGGGACTTTGACACCGAAGTCAGGGCCCTCTTTACATGGAGGTAAAGAAATGCTTTCTCTCAAGACCAAGCGTTCCATTCTTGCGGTTGCCGCAGGAGTGAGCGCCGTGGCACTGGCCCTCACGGGCTGCAGTTCGGGCGGCGGCACCGGCACCGGTGCGAGCGCGACATCCAAGCAGACCATTAGCTTCCTCATCGACAACAGCGATGCCAACGTGAAACTCGCCAAGGGCCTGATCGCGGACTACGCGAAGATCGCCCCCAAGGTGACCGTCAAGCTGGAGACCCGCCCCGCCGGCTCCGATGGTGACAACCTCATCAAGACGCGACTGTCCACCGGCACGATGAACGACGTCTTCTTCTACAACTCGGGATCGCTGTTCCAGGCTCTCGCCCCGGAGAAGAACCTCGTCGACCTCACGAACCAGCCGTTCGTCGCGAACACCGACCCGGGCTTCAAGACCGTCGTCACCTCCAACAACAAGGTCTACGGCGCTCCCGCCGGAACCGCCATGGGCGGCGCGATCCTCTACAACAAGAAGGTCTACGCCGACCTCGGCCTGACCGTACCGAAGACGTGGGACGACTTCATCGCGAACAGCCAGAAGATCAAGGCTGCGGGCAAGATCCCGATCATCCAGACCTACAAAGACACCTGGACCAGCCAGCTCTTCGTTCTGGGCGACTTCGCAAACGTGACCGCTGCCGAACCGAACTGGGCGAAGGACTACACGGCCAACAAGGCCAAGTACGCCACTGACCCGATCGCGGCTGCCGGCTTCAACCACCTGGAGCAGGTGCACTCGCTCGGCCTCCTCAACAAGGACTTCGGGTCCGCGACCTTCGACCAGGGCCTGAAGATGCTGGCAACCGGCCAGGGTGTCCAGTACCCGATGCTGACCTTCGCGGTGTCGACGATCATCGCGAACTACCCGGACAACGCAAAGGACATCGGCGTGTTCGCGATCCCCGGAACCGACGCGTCGAAGAACATCCTGACGACGTGGGAGCCGGCGGCCGTCTACATCCCGAAGACGACCAAGCACCTGGCCGCGGCCGAGGGCTTCGTCAACTTCATCGCCAGCACCAAGGGCTGTGACTCGCAGACCAAGTCGAGCGGTATCACCGGCCCGTACCTCGTCAAGGGTTGCGACCTGCCGGCGGATGTCCCGACCTACGTCGCCGACATGCTCCCCTACTTCCAGGCCGCGGGTGGAACCTCGCCCGCCCTCGAGTTCGTGAGCCCCATCAAGGGACCGTCGCTGGAGCAGATCACGGTCGCGGTTGGATCGGGAATCACTCCGGCAGCCAAGGGTGCCGCCCAGTATGACAACGATGTGAAGAAGCAGGCGCAGCAGCTCGGTATTTCCGGCTGGTAGTGCCCGGCAGTTAGATAGGTAACAACGAGAGAGCCCGGTTCCGTCGAGGGACGGGACCGGGCTCTTGCACTGTCAAAGGAGACACTGATGGCCACCATCCCAGCAACCGCGCTGGCGCCGAAGCGGGCCACGAGCGCGGACCGGCCGCCGAAGAAGCGCAAGGGCATCAAGAGCCCCTACAGCATGTGGTTCTACCTCATCCCGGCCATCATCTACGTGGTCCTGTTCATCGCGCCGACCTTCGCGTCGTTCTTCTACAGCCTCACCCGCTGGAACCTCTTCACCGCCCAGTTCATCGGATTCGGCAACTTCGTCGAGTTCTTCCAGGAGCAGAACCTCACCCAGGGACTCATCAACACGGGCATCTACGCGGTGGTGACCTCCGGCCTCAAAGTGGTGCTCGGGATGCTCATCGGCGTTGTGCTGACCTCGCAGATCATCGCGCGCGGCTACCTGCGCTCTGTCGTGTTCTTCCCCGTTCTCGTGTCGACGATCGGCGTCGGCATCACCTTCGCCGTTCTGATGAACCCGACCTCCGGCCTCATCAACAAGAGCCTCGCGCTCGTGGGCATCCAGGGGCCGGCATGGCTGACAGATCCGGCCTGGGCGCTTCTGTCGGTCGCCTTCGTCGACGTATGGAAAGGCGTCGGCCTCGCAACAGTCATCTACATCGCCGGCATCGTCTCGATCCCCGTCGAGTATTTCGAGGCCGCGAAGATGGATGGCGCCGGCCCCTTCAAGAACTTCACCCAGATCATCCTGCCGCTGGCGCGCCCCGCGACCGTGACGGTCATCATCCTCTCGCTCATCGGCGGCCTCCGATCGTTCGACCTCATCTGGGCCATGACCCGTGGTGGTCCGGGGTTCACCTCCGACGTCATCGCATCGGTCATTTACAAGCAGTACCAGGCCGGTTTCTACGGGCTGTCGACGGCGGGCAACGTCATCCTCTTCCTGCTGGTCACCGTGATCGTCATGCCGCTGTCATGGTTCCTCAACCGCAAGGAGGTCTACTGATGCGCACGCTGAAGAAGTCGTGGGTTGGCATTGTCGCCATTCTCGTCTCCATCCCGGTGTTCCTCGTGCCCTTCGCGTTCATCATCCTCACCGCGATGAAGGGCAAGCTGGATGCGGCCGACCTCGGCTTCACCTGGCCCAAGAAGATCGAGCTGTGGGACAACATCGTTGGGGTCGTGCAGGCGCGCGACGGGCAGGCGCTCGTCGCATTCATCAACAGCACGGTGCTCACGGTCGCCTCGGTCACGTTGCTGGTGATACTCGCGTCGATGGTGGCCTTCGTGCTGCAGCGTCGCCCGAGCCGCTGGAACGGGCTCATCAACTTCCTCGTGCTGTCGGGGCTGATCATCCCCCCGGCGGTAGTGCCAACCATTACCGTGCTCCAGGGCCTCCAGCTGTTCGGAACGCTGCCGGGTTTGATCCTGATCGAGGTCGCCTTCGGCATGTCGTTCTGCGTGCTGCTGTTCCGCGCGTTCCTCGCGACGATCCCGCGCGAAGTGGATGAGGCGGCCATCATCGATGGCGCCGGCACGCTTCGCCTGTTCTTCCAGGTGATTTTCCCGTTGCTGCGCTCCGTCGTCATCACGGTGATCGTGGTGCAGTCGGTGGTCATCTTCAACGACTTCACGAACCCGCTCTACTTCTTGCCCGGTGACGCGAACGCGACGGTTCAACTCACGCTCTTCAACTTCCAGAGCGAGTTCAACACCTCGTGGAACCTGCTGTTCACCGACATCCTCCTCATTACGATCCCCCCGCTTGTGATGTTCCTGTTCTTCAACCGGCAGATAGTCGCGGGTCTCGCTTCGGGCTCCGTGAAGGGCTGACCGCGGGAAGAACGTGGCGTAACAGCCGCGTCTCACCCGCATGGCATCATTGAACGGTTCAATCAGCCCCTCTGGCTGAGCCGGAAGGGGAGGTGGCGCGCCGATGGCAGCAGCGAGCGTTCGCGACGTGGCAGTGCACGCCGGTGTTTCCGTCGGCACGGTGTCGAATGTGCTGAACCACCCCGAGAAGGTGCTGCCCGACACCGTGGCCAAGGTGCAGGCATCCATCGGTTCTCTCGGATTCATCCGCAATGACGCGGCTCGGCAACTGCGCGCCGGCCACAGCAAGACCATCGGGCTCATCGTGCTGGACGTACGCAACCCCTTCTTCACCGACATCGCGCGGGGCGCCGAAGAAAGCGCGGGAAGTTCCGGGCTCTCCATCCTGCTGGGAGACAGCAGCCGCTCGACAGTGCGCGAGACCGCCTACCTTGACCTGTTCGAGGAGCAGCGCGTGCACGGGGTACTCATCTCTCCGCTGAGCGACGTTGCACATCGCCTGGCGGGACTCCGCCGCCGGGGCATCCCGGCCGTGCTCGTCGACCGAAGCGGCGACGATTCCGGTTTCAGCTCGGTGTCGGTCGACGACGTCGCCGGAGGTCGCCTTGCGGTCGAGCACCTCATCGCCCGGGGGAGCAGGCGCATTGCCTACCTGGGCGCGTCCTTCGAGTTTCGCCAGGTCACCGACCGCCTGCAGGGAGCGCGTGAGGCCGTGAATGCGCATCCCGGTGTCACGCTCGAGGTGATCGAAATCGACGGGCTGACCGTGCTCGCGGGCCGAGCCGCCGGTGAGGGCATTGTGCGCCGCCGCCCGGACGAGCGTCCGGACGGCCTCTTTGCCGCCAACGACCTGATCGCGGTCGGCGTGCTCCAGGCGCTGGTCATGCAGGGCGACGTGCGTGTGCCGGAGCAGATCGCGCTGGTCGGTTACGACGACATCGACTTCGCGAGCACGGCCGTTGTACCCCTCTCATCGATTCGCCAGCCGAGCGGGCTGATCGGTCGTACGGCGGTGGAGATCCTCCTCGAGGAAGCACGTAATCCGATGCTGGCGCCACGCCAGGTGGTTTTCCAGCCCGAACTGGTCGTGCGACAGAGCACCGGCCGGTCGTGAATACGGTCACCGATACGGTCGCCGACCACAGGGAAGCGCGGGCGTCAGCCACGTCGGCGACGACGATCCTGAAGCCCGACCTGCTGCCGCGGGAGAGCACGGTCGGTCGGCGAACGTAGCAGACTGGGTGCGGGCGAAATCCGCCCGAATCATGAAGGAGATGACATGGCTGACACCGCCGGCGTCACGATTACCTGGCTTGGCCACGCGGCTTTTCTGCTCGAAGCGGGAGACACGAGAGTGCTCGTCGATCCGTTCCTCACCGGCAACCCCACGGCTACCGTTACGGCCGAAGAAGTCGATCCCACGGTCATCCTGATCACGCACGCGCACAACGACCACGTGGGCGATGCGCTCGCGATCAGCAAGCGCACGGGCGCAAAGATCATCGCGACGAACGAGCTGGGCGTGTACCTCGGCAAGCAGGGCGCGGATGCCGTCGGCGCCAACATCGGCGGCACCGTCGCGTTCGAGGGCGGCACGGTCAAGTTCGTCGCTGCCGTGCACACGTCCGCCTTCGACGATGGAACGGAGTTCGTCGCGCCGGGAGCAGCCGCAGGCCTCGTCGTGCGTCTCGCCGGCAAGACCGTCTATCTCGCGGGCGACACGGCGCTGTTCGGTGATATGGCGCTCATCGGCACCGAGGGCCTGGACGTCGCTATCGTTCCGATCGGCGGCCACTACACGATGGACCCGAGCGATGCGGTCCTCGCCGTCGGCCTGCTGCATCCGGTCGTCGCCATCCCGTGCCACTTCAACACGTTCCCGATGATCGAACAGGATGCCGACGTTTTCGCGACCAACGTGTCCGCCGGAACGGATGCTGTTCCGGTCGTCCTGGTTCCCGGCGAATCGCACATCGTCTGACGCCGAAACCGGCCGGGGTCAGTCGCCCGCTGCCGCCAGCTGGTCTTCGAGATTGAAGACCTCAGGAAGCTGCACGAAGTTCTGGTCGGGACGGCCGTCGTCCAGCCCGAAGAACTCCGCCATTTGCGCTTCCCAGCGGGCGGCGACCTCGGAGGTCGCGAGGTAGGCGGCGCTGGCCTCGAGGTCGTCCGTTTCGAAGTAGCCGGTGAGCAGGCCGTCGTCGCGCAGGAACAACGAATAGTTGCGTCGGCCGGATGCCGCGATTTCGCGCAGCATCTCCGGCCAGACTGCGGCGTGCCGCGCGCGGTACTCGTCGAGCCGTTCCGGCCGCACCTGGAGTTGGATGCACACTCGCTGCATGGGTTCTCGATCCTAGTTCGGGCGGAGACGCACGCGGCTCCGCGCAGTGTATGAGCGCGAGCATCCTCGATTGAATCGTTTTAACGCCGCGCGACAGGCACTCTACGACCGCGCGGCCGCGACCGTCAAGTTGGCAGTCATGGAACACTGGGTGCATGACCGACTCGACCTCAGTGCCGCCAGTGCCGCCCGTGCCCCCCACCCGCACCCGCCAGGTATGGGACATCGTCATCTCGATCATCTTCCTGGTGCTCGGCCTCGTGACATTCGGAATCGGCGGTGTGCTCAGCGTCTTCCTGGCCGCCTTCACCGACAACTGTCCCCCGGCGACCTGCAACGCCGAGCTCGGGCTCAGCGCCGTTTTCGGCATCTACGGCGTCGCGGCCGTTCTCTTTTTCATAGCGCTGGTCGTGACGATTGTCTTGCTGGTTCTCCGCCGTCGTGGGTGGTGGGTCGCGCTCATCGGGCTGGCCGTCTCGATCGCCGCCGTCATCGCCGCGGTCGTTGCATACTCCAACGCGATCGGCATGCAGTGACCGTCGCCGCGATCCGTCTCGGGCTCGAAACATCGCTGCAATAACGTCGGACTAGGCTCGCAAACATGGGCGACCTGTTCGATGGCTACGGCGCCACTGCGACGCGCACCTCACCGGCCGGAAGCCCGGTTGCCTTCGATGAGATGTTCGCAAATCCCGGTGCGGCCCGCGCCTCGTACAAGGAAATCCACGCGACACTCGCCCGGATGACGCAGGACGAGCTGCGCGGACGAACCGATGCGCTCGCATCCAGCTACCTCGCGCAGGGCGTCACCTTCGACTTCGCCGGCGAGGAGCGCCCGTTTCCGCTGGATGCCGTTCCCCGGGTGATCGACCAGGCGGAGTGGGTGCAAGTAGAGGCCGGAATCAAGCAGCGCGTGCGCGCCCTGGAGGCGTTTCTCGCGGACATCTACGGGCCGCAGCGCGCCGTCATCGACGGGGTAATTCCTGCCGGACTGATCACGTCATCCAGTCATTTTCACCGTGAGGCCGCCGGCATCGTCAGTGCGAACGGCGTGCGGATCCAGGTCAGCGGCATCGACCTCATCCGTGACGAAGCGGGCACCTGGCGCGTTCTCGAAGACAACGTTCGCGTGCCGAGCGGGGTCAGCTACGTGATCTCCAACCGCCGGGTGATGGCGCAGACGCTGCCCGAACTGTTCGTGAGCATGCGCGTGCGGCCGGTCGGCGATTACCCGAACAAGTTGTTGCAGGCACTGCGGGCGAGCGCACCGGACGGGGTTGATGACCCGACGGTTGTCGTCCTCACGCCCGGCGTATTCAACTCCGCCTACTTCGAGCACACGCTGCTCGCCCGGCTGATGGGCGTCGAACTTGTCGAGGGCCGTGACCTGTTCTGCTCCGGCGGTCGAGTCTGGATGCGTACGACAGCTGGCCCGACGCGCGTCGACGTCATCTACCGCCGGGTCGACGACGAGTTTCTGGACCCGCTGCAGTTCCGCGCGGATTCCATGCTCGGGAGCCCGGGCCTGCTTCTCGCGGCCAGGCTTGGCAACGTCACCATCGCCAACGCGGTCGGCAACGGTGTCGCCGATGACAAGCTCGTGTACACGTACCTGCCCGATCTCATCCGCTACTACCTGGGGGAGGACGCGAAGCTGCCGAACGTTCAGACCTGGCGCCTGGAAGACCCCGAAGCGCTCACCGAGGTGCTCGACCGGCTGCACGAGCTCGTCGTGAAACCGGTGGACGGCTCCGGCGGCAAAGGACTCGTGGTGGGGCCGGCGGCATCCAAGAAGGAGCTCGAAGATTTGCGCAAGCGGCTCCTCGCCGACCCGCGAGGGTGGATCGCCCAGCCCGTTGTGCAGCTCTCGACGATACCGACGCTCGTGGACGACGGGATGCGCGCTCGCCATGCCGACCTCCGCCCCTTCGCGGTCAACGACGGCAAGGATGTCTGGGTTCTGCCTGGCGGACTGACCCGCGTCGCGCTTCCGGAGGGCGAACTCGTCGTCAACAGTTCCCAGGGCGGCGGGTCGAAAGACACCTGGGTGGTCGGGCAGGATCCGCTGCAGACCCGGGAACACAGCATTCAGGGACTCGTCGCCGACCAGGCCGCGGTGACGCACATGATGCCGACCGTGCTCGTCGGCGACCACACGCAGGACCACTCACCGCTCGACGGACCGCGCAACGACCAGGAGCAGCAGCAGCAACAGTCCACCTCGGCGGAGGGTGGGCCGCAATGCTGAGCCGCATCGCCGAGAGTCTGTTCTGGATCGGCCGCTACATCGAACGGTCCGACGGAACCGCGCGCATCCTCGACGTTCACCTTCAGCTGCTGCTCGAAGACCCGTGGATCGAGGAAGACGTCGCGTGCCGCTCCCTGCTGAGCGTCATGGGGGCGGAGGCGCCCGGCGAGGAGATCCTGAGCCGGGCCGACGTGCTCACCATCCTCGCCGTCGACCGCGCGCAGCCGGCATCCATCGCCTACTCCCTCAATGCCGCGCGAGAGAACGCCCGCCGCGCCCGCGAGGTGATCAGCACCGAGCTCTGGGAGGTGCTCAACACCACGAGGGCACGGATGCCGCGCAAGGTTTCCAGCGACAAGGTGCACGAATTCTTCGGCTGGGTTCGCGAGCGCAGCGCCCTCGCCGTCGGAATCATCGAGTCGGCGACCAGCAGGGATGAGGCGTGGAGCTTCTTCACCCTCGGCCGCAGCATCGAGCGCGCCGACATGACCGCGCGCCTGCTCGCCACCCGCTCGCTCACCGAGGCGAGCGGCCCATCGTGGACGACAATCCTGCGCAGCGTCGGCGCGTACGAGGCCTACCTGCGCACGTACCGCGGCATGCCCAGCGCGCGGAACGCCGCGGAGTTCCTGCTGCTCGACCGGCTCTTCCCGCGCAGCATCCTGTTTTCGGTCACGCGTGCGGAGTCGTGCATGCGTGACATCGAGCCCCGCACCGACCGCGTGGGCGTCAGCGACAACGCCCTTCGCCTGCTTGGCCAGATCCGCAGCGAGCTGGAATACCGGCCGATTGCCGAGATTCTCGAGGACCTCCCCCGCCACATGGACAGCGTCCAGCTCGCAACGAGCGCGGCATCCGAGGCGATTCGCCAGCGGTACTTCCCAACGAACGCGGCACCGAACTGGGTGCGGGAGAATTCGTGAACCGACTGCGCATCAAGCACACGACCGGGTTCCACTACGCGGGCGAGGTGACGGCCTCCTACAACGAGGCGCGAATGCTTCCGGCGAGCACGGAGGGCCAGCTGGTGCTGTTCTCCAACCTGGACATCCTGCCGATCTCGAGCCAGCACTCCTACGTCGACTACTGGGGAACGCGGGTCTCGTCGTTCGAGATTCTGACGCCGCACCGCGAACTGTCGCTGACGACGACCAGCCTCGTGGAGGTGCGCGACCGGGCGCATCCCCAGCACCGTCTGCCCTGGGACCTGCTGGCGGATGCCGCGGCGAGCGAGACGCAGTACGTCGAGCAGCTCAGCCAGACGCGACGCACGGCGCCGCCGCAGGATGTCATCCAGATCGCCCGGGAGATTCTCGCGACCTCGGAGAGCCCCTGCGATGCCGCGCTGAAAATCTGCACGGCGATCGGCATCGCGGTCGAGTACATGCAGGGCGTGACCGGTGTGCAGACGACGGCGGCCGAGGCATGGGCCGTGCGCAAGGGCGTCTGCCAGGACATCACGCACCTGGCAATCGGCGCGCTGCGTGCGGTCGGGATCCCGGCGCGCTACGTCTCCGGCTACCTGCACCCGCTCCCGGATGCCGAGATCGGCCAGACCGTGGCCGGGGAATCGCACGCCTGGGTCGAGTGGTTCTGCGGGTCGTGGAGCGGATTCGATCCGACCAACCTGATCGACATCGGTGATCGCCACGTGAAGGTCGGCCACGGGCGCGACTACAACGACGTTGCTCCGCTGCGGGGCGTGTATGCCGGGCCGTACGCATCCAACCTGTTTGTCACCGTGGAGATCACGCGGGAGGCTTAGGTGGCGGTTGGTGCGCTTTGGGCGCTGCGGCTCCGTGGTGGCGGCGGGAGTAGTTGTGCGTGATGGCGGGAGTACTGGCGCGTGGTGGCGGGAGAAGTTGTGCTTGATGGCTCCCCGGGTGTGGTGGCGGGAGCAATCAGGTGTGGTGGCGGGAGTACTGGCCCGTGGTGGCGGGAGAAGATGACTCGCGGCGGGAGTTGTTGCGGATCCGGCGGGAGTAGTTGTGAGTTGGCGGGAGCCTAGGCTCCCGCCAACACACTTTTTCTCCCGCCATCACGCAGGGCCATCACGTTGCAAGGCCTTCACGCCGCAAGGCGATCGCGGCAGTGCCATCACGCCGCGATCGCCGTCACGCCGCAGGGCCGTCACGCACTGCGATCACACACCAAGCCCATCACGCCGCCCCCGCCATCACGCAGGCCCATCACCCAGGCCCGAGCACCCCCACACCCCACAGCACCCACACCCTCCCCTACGCCCCAACCCCCTCGCGAGCCCGCAGGTCCTTGCGCAGGATCTTGCCCGAGGTCGTCTTCGGCACAGCCTCGATGAACTCCACCCGGCGAACCTTCTCGTGTGGCGCCACTCGCTCCGCAACGTGGTCCATCACCTCCTGTTCGCTCAGCGCGGCGCCCGCCTGCACGACGACGAAGGCCTTCGGAATCTCCTGCCCATCCTCATCCCGCACCCCGATCACAGCCGCGTCGGCGATGAGCGGATGCGTGAGCAGCAGTGCCTCGAGCACGGCCGGTGCGACCTGGTGGCCCTTGTACTTGATCAGCTCCTTGAGGCGGTCGACGATCGAGTAGATCCCTTCAGCGTTGACCGTCGCGATGTCTCCGGTGTGCAGCCAACCGTCGTCGGTGAGGGTGCTCCGCGTCGCCTCCTCGTTGCCGAGGTAGCCGAGCATGACATTGGGGCCGCGGCAGAGCAGTTCCCCCGCCTCGCTCACGCCCGACTCCGGCACCGGGATCTCCGCCCCCGTCTCCGGGTTGACCAGCCGGCACTCCACGTTCGGCAGCGCGAATCCGATGGTGTTGAGTGAGATGTCGTCACGCGTCACGGGAATCGCGTGCGATACCGGGCTGAGCTCGGTCATGCCGTATCCCTGGCGAACCCTGGTGTTCAGGCGCCGCGCCACCGCGCCCGCGAGCTCGGCATCCAGCGGGGCCGCCCCGGAGAATACGACTTCCACGCTCGAGAGGTCGAACTCGTCGACGAGCGGATGCTTCGCCAGCGCGACCGCGATCGGAGGCGCAATGAAGACCCAGGTGCACCTGTACTCGCTGATGATCCGCAGGAACTCGGGCAGCTCGAACTTCGGCATCGTGACGAGGCTCGAACGGCAGGCGAGCGCGTAGTTGAGCAGAACCGTGAGACCGTAAATGTGGAAGAACGGCAACACGGCGAGCACGCGGTCGTCCTCCCCCAGCCCGATGATGGCGGCGCTCTGCACCACATTCGCGACCAGGTTGCTGTGGCTGAGCATGACGCCCTTCGGCCGCCCGGTTGTGCCCGAGGAGTAGGGCAGCACCGCGATGTGCGTCGCCGGGTCGAAGCTGACTTCCGGCGGGGCGGCCTGCTGCGCGAGCAAATCGCGAAGAGACGGATGCCCGTCCGCGCCGTCGAGAACGACGAGGTGGTCTGCGTCGATGCCCATCCTCTCGGCAGCCTCGGCGGCGCCGGCCAGCAGGGGCGTGACGGTGAAAAGCCAGGTC
Organism: Glaciihabitans sp.; assembly: GCA_025464095.1. Taxonomy (GTDB): domain Bacteria; phylum Actinomycetota; class Actinomycetes; order Actinomycetales; family Microbacteriaceae; genus RYN-84. The sequence goes on along the minus strand of JAODMF010000013.1, from coordinate 232,138 downwards.
GCCCCGGCATCCGTCAACTGTTCGGTGATCGCCTCGGACGTGTACAGCGAGTTGATCGTCGTCACCGTCGCTCCCGCGCGCAGGATGCCGTGAAACACGGTCGCGAACGCCGGGGAGTTCGGGCAGAGCAGGCCAAGCACGTCGCCGATTTTCACGCCCCGGGCGGCCAGCGCCCCGGCGACCGCGTCGATCTGGGCGACCAGTGCACCGTAGGTCGTCTCCGCTCCCGACCCGCCGTCGATGAGCGCGACGCGTTCGCGCGCTGCCGCATCCAACTGCCCGAACAGGAAGTCGTAGACGCTGAGATTCGGCACCTCGACGTCGGGGTACGTGCTTTTCGTCATTGCTATCTCCTTTGATAGACGATGCGGGTAGACCCATTCCACCCTGAAACACTGGGGATTGCGAGGGATCAGCTGCGCTGGATCGTGATCTCCTGGGTCCGCAATTCTTCGGCCTCGGGTCGGGGGCGCGCGCCGTCGTGCGAGATGCGCAGGTGGGTCCGCGTCGTCGGGTCGTAGTGGATGCGCAGGTTGCGTGCGACGATCATCCACGCGACGGCGACGACTCCGGCCGCGATCCCGGCAGCGGATGCCACGCCGATCGCCCACCGCGGACCGAACTGGTTGGCCACCCACCCGACGAAGGGGGCACCGAGGGGAGTGCCTCCCGCGAAGATCGCCATGTACAGGGCCATCACGCGTCCGCGCATCCGTGGATCGGTTGTCGTCTGCACGTACGCGTTGGCGCTCGTCATCATCGTGAGCGAGCTGGCACCCACAACGACGAGCACGAGCGCGAACGACCAGTAGGTCGGCATGAGCGCGGCGGTGAGCGTCGCGAATCCGAACCCGAAGGCCGCGAGCGTGACGATGAAGATTCGCGGCTTGTCCCGGCGAGCTGCCAGCAGCGCCCCGGTGACGGAACCGACCGCCATGATCGACGAGAGGAGGCCGAACGCACTCGCTCCCTGCTGGAATTCGACGCTGGCCATCGTGGAGGTGAAGATCGGAAAGTTGAAGCCGAACGTGCCCACCAGGAACACCATCACGAGCACGACGACGATGTCGGGGCGGGAGAGCACATACTTCCAGCCGGCACGGATCTGGCCGCGCTCGCGGGAGACCAGCGGCTGTTTGCGCAAAAGGTCTGTCTTGAGCATCCGGAGCGCGAGAAGCATGGCGCCGAAGGTGAATGCGTTGATCAGGAACACCCACCCGGAACCGATCACGGCGATCAGCACGCCCGCGACCGCGGGCCCGATCAGGCGCGCGCCGTTGAACGAGGCCGAGTTGAGGGCGACCGCGTTGGGGATGGATGTGTCGGAGACGAGCTCAGACACGAACGTCTGCCGGGCGGGCGCGTCGATCGCGGCGACGCATCCTGTGGCGAACGCGAACGCGTAAACGATCCAGAGCTGGGCCGAGCCGGTCAGAACGAGCAGCCCGAGGCCGAGGGTCAGGATGCCCATGGCCGCCTGCGTGAAGATCAGCAGTCTGCGACGGTCGAAGCGATCGGCGATGAGCCCGGAGAACGGCATGAACAGTAGCTGCGGCCCGAACTGCAGCGCCATGGTTATTCCGACGGCCACGGCATCGTGGTCGGTGAGCTCGGTCAGAACGATCCAGTCCTGTGCCGTGCGCTGCATCCAGGTGCCGACGTTGGAGACGAACGCACCGACGAACCATACGCGGTAGTTCACGATGCCCAGTGACTGGAACATCGTGCTCACGAGTCGGCGAGCTCTCTGAGGATGGGGGCGGCCTGTTCGACTATGGCGCGCTGCTCGGGCGGGAGTGCGTCGAGCCGCGTGGAGAACCAGGCGTCCCGGCGGCGGCGAGTCTCCGTTATGAAGGTGCGCCCGGCATCCGACAGGTCGATGCTCACCTTGCGGGCGTCGTCCCCCGCGGTGACGCGGGTCACGAGCCCGGCCTCGACGAGCGCGTTGATGGTGCGGTTCATGCTCGGGGGCGTGACCCGCTCGTGCTCGCTGAGCGAACCGAGTGTCTGGGCGCCGTTGTTGCTGAGTGCGAAGAGCACGGCCCGCTGGCCCTCGGTGACGCTGTCGTCGCTCTGCATGGATCGGATGCGGCGCGCGAGTCGCTGGATCGCGAGGCGGATCTCCTGGTCGTCGTTCTGCATTTTACTTAGCATAGCAAATTAGCGTTGCTAACGATCGCTCCACCCCCATTGCGGAGGATGACACGCCGCACTCGCGCGCGTTCGGCCCCGCCGCGCGGCGTGTCATCCTCCGCAATGGGGGGCCTACGATGGCAGCAGCGAGGAGGCTGACATGACTGGGAGCATGGTGACCCGCGTGCACCGCGAGTTTGTCGACGCGGAGGGCGTCAGCATCCACTACTACGTCTGGTCTGCTCCGCAGCCGAAAGCGGTCGTGCAGATCGCGCACGGCCTGGGCGAGCACGCACTTCGGTACGAATACCTGGCCCAGAACCTGGTCGCTGCGGGATTCACCGTGTACGCGGATGACCACCGCGGCCATGGCGCCACCGGTGTCGCGCAATACGGCGGGGACGCATCCAAGATGGGCCGGCTCGGCCCCGGCGGCCTCCGTGCGACGATCGCGGCAGTCCGCCAGTTCACCTCGATCATCGCGGCCGAGAATCCCACGCTGCCCCTTGCCGCCCTCGGCCACAGCTGGGGCTCGCTCATGCTGCAGGACATCCTCAACCACGCCGCCGACGACTACGACGCGGCGATCCTGACCGGAACAGCGCACCGCAGGCTCGGCAGCATGAACAGCGGCCAGCTCAACGCACAGCACAAGCACCTGGGCACGACCGGATACGAGTGGCTGAGCCGCGACCCCGCCGTCTCCCAGGGCTTTCTGGATGACCCGCTCACCTTCTACGCGGACGTCCTGAAACTCTTCGGCATCGTCGATGGCCTGCGCCTGTTCGGCGTTCCGACGAAGAAGATCGCCAGAGACCTCCCGCTGCTCATCATGATCGGCAGCGAGGACCCGCTGGGTGGCGAGAAGAGCGTCACGAATCTCGCCAACGCCTACCTGCGGCGGTCGAAGCTCTCCGATGTCGAGGTCATCATCTACCAGGGCGCGCGCCACGAGGTGTTCAACGAGCTGAACCGCGACGACGTCATCGCCGATCTCATCGGATGGCTGAACGAGCGCCTGCACCTCGCGTAATCCGCGCCCGCGAGACGGGGCAGAATTAGGAGCATGACCTCCGATGTCGCCCCGGCCCCCACTCGACCGAAGCGTCTGCGTAGGAGATCGGCACTCTCGGTCTGGCTGCTGGATGGGCTCAAGGACCAGTCGGGTGCGCATCCGGGCCCGCACGTCGAGGAGGTCGAGAAAACCAATTCCTGGTGGCGCGTCATGTGCCTCACCGGCGTCGACTACTTCTCGACGCTCGGCTACCAGCCAGCAATCGCAGCGGTGGCAGCGGGCCTGATCTCGCCGTTCGCGACAATCGTGCTCGTGCTGCTGACGCTGTTGGGCGCGCTGCCCGTCTACCGCCGGGTCGCCCGGGAGAGCCACCGCGGTGAGGGCTCGATCGCCATGCTCGAGAAGCTGCTGCCCTGGTGGGGTGGCAAGTTGTTCGTGCTGGTGCTGCTCGGATTTGCCGCGACCGACTTCATGATCACCATCACCCTTTCGGCGGCGGATGCGACGGCGCACGTCGTCGAGAACCCGTTCGCACCGCAGTGGCTGCACGGCAACGAGGTGCCCATCACCCTCGCGATCATTGCCGTTCTCGCGATCGTGTTTCTGCGCGGGTTCACGGAGGCGATCAACATCGCGGTCGTGCTGGTGGCCGCCTACCTTGTGCTCAACGCGGTCGTGATCGCGGTCGCACTCGCACACGTGGCGGGCCACGCGCAGCTGGTGAGCGACTGGTGGACCGCCCTCAGCCAGCAAAACCACGGCAACCCACTGCTGGTGATCGGCTTCGCGCTCATCGTCTTCCCGAAGCTGGCGCTCGGCCTGTCCGGATTCGAGACCGGCGTCGCCGTCATGCCGCAGGTGCGCGGCGACGCAGGCGACACGGATGCCAACCCGGCCGGGCGCATCCGCGGCACCCGGCGGCTGCTGATGACCTCGGCGATCATCATGAGCGCGTTCCTCATCACGTCGAGTTTCGTGACCACGCTGCTGATTCCGCAGAAGGAATTCCAACCCGGCGGTTCCGCGGATGGTCGTGCACTGGCCTTTCTCGCGCACCAGTTTCTCGGCGACGGGTTTGGGACCGTCTACGACATCAGCACGATCTGCATCCTGTGGTTCGCCGGCGCATCCGCCATGGCCGGGCTGTTGAATCTCGTCCCCAGGTACCTGCCGCGTTACGGGATGGCGCCGAACTGGGTGCGCGCCGTTCGGCCGCTGGTGCTGGTGTTCACCGCCATTGCGTTCCTGGTCACGATCGTGTTCAAGGCCAACGTGAATGACCAGGGTGGCGCGTACGCCACCGGCGTCCTCGTGCTCATCACCTCGGCATCCGTTGCCGTCACGATCTCGGCCTGGCGCAGGAAGCAGGCCGGCTGGGGCATCGCCTTCGGGGTCATCTCCGCGGTGTTCGCCTACACGACCGTGCTGAATGTGGCGGAACGACCGGATGGCGTGCGCATTGCCGCGCTCTTCATCGTCGGCATCGTGCTGGTTTCGGTGGTCTCCCGCATCCAGCGCTCGTTCCAGTTGCGCGCTACTTCGGTCATCCTGGATGACGCCGCGCAGTCCTTCGTGCTGTCCGACGCCGAGGAGTTCGGCTCGATCCGCATCATCGCCAACGAGCCGGACGACGGATCGCTGCTCGAGTACAAGCAGAAGGTGACGGACGAGCGACGCGACAGCGGCATCCCGCAGCGCCTGCCGGTGATCTTCGTCGAGGTGCATCCGGCCGACTCCTCGAACTTCGAGGAAGACCTGCTGGTGCGCGGGGAGACGGTGCACGGGTTCCGCGTGCTCAAGGTCAACAGCGGCAACATCCCGAACACGCTCGCAACAGTGCTGCTGGAGATTCGGGATCTCACCGGCATCGTCCCCGGAATCTATTTCGAATGGACCGAGGGCAACCCGATCTCGAACATGTTCCGTTTTCTCGTTACGGGTGGTGGCGAGGTGGCCCCGGTCACCCGCGAGGTCATGCGGCGGGCGGAGCCGAACCGGGACCGGCGTCCCGAGGTGCACGTCAGCTGACTCGCGCGAATCGTTAGGCTTGGATCTCAGCTCAGGAGGCGCACGTGCACGGTGAATTCAAGGTTCCTGGCGGCAAGCTCGTCGTCGTCGATCTCGAGGTCAGGGACGGCGTGATCGCCGATTTCCAGCTGGCGGGCGACTTCTTTCTCGAACCGGATTCCGCGCTCGAATCGATCAACGCGGCGGTGAATGGTCTTCCCGCCAATTCGGATGCCCGCACCATCACCGCTGCGATCACCGCTGCTTTGCCTTCCGACGCCGTGCTGCTCGGCTTCACCGCGGAGTCCGTCGCGACGACGACCCGCCGGGCGCTCGCCCAGGCGACGAGCTTCACCGATTACGAGTGGGAGATCGTGCATGGCGCCGCGTACCCGCCGGTCGTGCAGATGGCGCTCGACCAGGTGCTCGCCGAAGAGGTCGGGGCGGGGCGCCGCAAGCCGACGCTGCGAATCTGGGAGTGGAACAGCCCGGCCGTAGTGATCGGCAGCTTCCAGTCGGTGAAAAACGAGGTCGACCCGGAGAACGCGACGAAGTACGGCTTCGAGGTGGTGCGTCGAATCAGCGGCGGGGGCGCAATGTTCATGGATGCCGGTGCCGTCATCACCTACTCGATCTACGCGCCGTCCGACCTGGTGCAGGGGATGAGCTTCGCCGACTCGTACGCGTTTCTCGACGAGTGGGTGATCGTCGCCCTCCGCTCGCTCGGCATCGATGCCTTCTACCAGCCGCTCAACGACATCACGAGTGCAAAGGGAAAGATCGGCGGTGCTGCCCAGAAGCGGCTCGGCGCGGGCGCCGTGCTCCACCACGCGACCATGAGCTACGACATGGACGGCGAAAAGATGGTCGAGGTGCTGCGCATCGGCCGCGAGAAGATGAGCGACAAGGGAACCAAGAGCGCCGCCAAGCGTGTCGACCCGCTACGCAGCCAGACCGGCCTCACCCGCGCAGAAATCATCGACCGGATGGTCGAGACCTTTACGAAGCTGTACGGCTCGACGCCCGGCGATGTCACACCGGAGGAGCTCGAACAGGCGAACCGCCTGGTCGCCGAGAAGTTCAGCACCGAGGAATGGCTGCAGCGCGTTCCGTAGCTTTCCCTCCACGGCCACCTCAGCCGAACCGTTCTCGCTCCGCGTGCGCGCGGACGATGTCTCGTGGTGTATTTCTGTCCCAACCGCCCGCATAGGCGACACGCCCGGGCCCCACTACTGGGGACATCCTGCCGGAACAGCGCCGCCTAGGGTGAGCTCGTGGGCAAACGAACCGTTATCGCCATCGTCGCCGCGTTCGTCGCCGGCGTGCTCGTGATCGTCGGCTACGACACCTTCAGTGGCAACTTTGCAAACGTGTTCGGCCAGGCATCGGCCAATGCCTCGGCCAACTCCGCCGTGAACTCGCTCGCCGCGAGGCTGCGAACGGTTCACGGCGTCTCCTCCGTGACCGTTGACTTCGCCCTGTTCGCAATGCCCGCGCCGACGATCGGCATCAGGGTCTCAACTCGCAGCACCGCGACGGCTGAAGACGACCGCGAGGTCGTTACGCTCGTGCAGGGAGTCATCGCGCACGACGTCAATGCATACCCGAGCACGCTCACCATCGATGCCCCGAACGGCTCACGCTTCACACAGAACCATTTCGGGATGCCGGCGAGCACGCTGGCCACCAAGGTCGGCGTGTGGTCCGCGCTCCGGCTAGTGGGGCCACCTGTCCGAGAGTCGGTCGGACGGGTGTCGTTCAACGGCCCACTGGGTGTGACAATTACCGCACCAGGCGCGTCCCAGACGGAGCTCGCGCGCCTGATCGCCAGCTATTCGACGGCGCTGCCCGCCGTCTCGCGGCCCGGCATGTCGTGGGACCTGCCTGGACTCCAGTCGATGAACGAATTGCCCCCGACATCCGTGCTCACCGAGCTGAGTGGGATAGTGGCGAAGCTTGGGCTGGCGCCGGCGGATCCCCGTGCCCTTCCGCCGTCAACTCGCGTTGTGCCGCTCGTCTGGGCGCCCCGCAATTCGAGCGCATTGAGCCTGGGTTTCGTCGGTCCCAACGACGGCTCCAGCCTGGCTCACGCCGACATCGCGGCACGTCTCTTTGTTGAGGCTGGCGTCATACCGGGCTTCTCGTTCTATACCGTCGAAGATGGTGGGCCGGTCCAGCACCGCTTTCACCTCGGAGCCTGCGCTGGATCGCAGGCCATGTTGCCGGGTGAGGCCGACTATGCCGCACACCTGCGAGGCATCGGGTTGGACCTGCCGGATGGCAGCGGGCCGGGCGTGTGCCTTTCTGCGGACTGAGCTGTCAGCACGGCCAGGATCCCGGGCGAAACGCTTCCGATCCCCGGCCCTACCGCTGGCGCAGCTCCTCGTACTCACGATGCTCGCTGATCCACTTGCGCACGAATGGGCAGCGGGCGACCACGCGGTAGTCGGTGTTGTCACGCACGTCGTTCAGCGCGGCCTCGACCAGTGGGCCGCCGAGGCCGTGGCCGAAGGTGTCGGTGTCCACCTCGGTGTGCGTGAACACAATGTTCGTGTGTGCGCCGGGACCGGTATCCGTATCCGTGCCGGTGATGCGGTACGCGGCGAACCCGGCGAGCCGGTCATCCACGAATAGCTCGTAGCGTGACTCCTGAGAATTGTTGACGACCCGGTTTGCCATGGCGCGGCCGCAACTCAGCGCTGGGCGAGGTCGGCGTATTCGGGGTGCTCCCGCATCCACCGGACGGCGAAGCTGCACACCGGCTGCACACGAAACTCGGTGTCCTCGCGAATCGTGTCGAGCACGGAACGGGTCACTAGTCCGCCGAGGCCCTGGCCGCGCTTCGTCTCGGGAACCTCGACATGCAGGATGCGGATGGTGTTGCCGAGAAAGTCGTAGACCGCGAAGCCCTGCAGGTCGTCGCCATCCCAGACCGTGTAGCGTTCGGCATCCGTTTCGTTCACAACGTTCATGCTCTCGACGCTACGTGGTCAAACGGAATCGCGCTCGATGAGGGACGTGGGGATGATCGTCAGCTTGTCGACCTGCTCGCCGTTGATGAGGCGCACGAGGACCTCGGCGATGAGCGCGCCCTGGGTTCCCATCGGCTGGTCGATCGTCGTGAGCTGCGGGGTGGAATTCTGCGCGTAGTAGTCGTTATCCATCGTCGTTATGGCAACCTGCCCGGGCACGGAGATGCCGCGCGCGCGCAGCACCGTGAGCGCACCGGATGCCATCTGCGCGGATGCGACGAACACGGCATCGATCGGCTCACCGCGGTCCAGCAGCCGCCGCATCGCCTGCTCGCCGCCGGGGGGCGTGAAGTCGCCGACCTCGTGCAGGTCGGTGGACAGGCCCGCGGCTAGCAGCGCCCTGCGCCAGCCTTCCGAGCGATCGAGGCCCGCGGACATGTCTTGCGGCCCGGCGATGGTCGCGATGCGCGTGCGCCCATGGTCGATCAGGTAGCGCGTCGCACTCTGGGCCGCGCACACGTTGTCAACGTCGACGATGTAGTGGTCCGAACCCGTCTCGATCATCGGCCTGCCGCCGAAGACGACCGGCAGGTTCCTCGCGAGCTGTGCGTAGGAGCGGTCGTCGCTGTGGTGGGAGAGCACGAGGGCGCCGTCGACGTTGCCACCGAGAAGGTAGCGCCGAGTCTTCTCAGGGTTCGCCTCCGACGCGATCAACAGCGTCAGCGTGTAGTCGGTCGACGCGAGGAACATGGCGGCACCCTGGATGACGGATGCGAAGTACGGGTCCGCGAAGAACTTGGCCGTGTTCTCTGGGATCACCAGCGCGATCGTGTGCGTGCGCCGACTGGCGAGGCTGCGGGCGGCGCGGTTCGGAACGTAGCCGAGCTGCTCGATTGCGGCATTGACCGACCGGATGACGTCCTCGGTTACCCGCGGAGAGTCATTGACGACACGCGATACCGTTGATCGCGACACCCCCGCCAGCGCCGCGACCATCTCGAGCGTCGGCGCCCGGTGACTCGTCGCTGTTTCGGTGGTCACGTGCCTCCTCGCCGACCGTCGGCAATCGTCGCCGCGGCTCAGTCTAGGACCGGCGCCAATCGGCCAGCTATTAGTCAGCCACGGGCTGGCTGACACCACGAGAGCGCTCCCCGGCTCGGGGAACAGAAAAGCGGCACGGGGCAAACGCCGACCGTGCCGCTCTTCGGCGGACTCGGGAGTCGCCTCCCGGGAACCTTCAGGACTACTTTTCGGGAACCTCTGCGCCGGGTCCCGCGGTGTTCGAAGCCGCTCCGTTCGACCCCACTGTGTTCGAAGCCGCCGTGTCGGAGTTTCCCGCGTTGGATGCCGCGAGGCCGGGCTCGATTAGGGTTGCGGTCTGGTTCGCGGCGGCCTGCGCCAGGATCGCGGCGTCGGCATCCGCCACTTCCTGGATGGCCGACTTCTGCCGAAGCGGTGTCGCCTTGAGGAAGAAGCTCAACACGAATGCGATTCCGACGACGATCACAGAAACCCAGAAGCCGGTCACCATGGCCTCGGAGAACCCCTGCTTGAACGGCGCGGACAGGGCGCTGCTCGCCGTCGTGAGGAACGATGAGTCCGTGCTGAAGCTCGAGGTCGCGCTGCCGCTGCTGCCGACGCCGCTTCCGGGCTGCATCTTCGAGATGATCGAGTCGACGACCTGGTGGCGCGCGGTCGCGTTCGACAGGTCGATCGAGGCCGGGAGCTGCTGCTTGATGGGATCGACGATCGCGTTGTAGACGGTCGACATGATCGCCTTGTTGTTCGAAGCGTTCGCAACTGCCGGGTTCAGCGCGCTGTCGAGAGCCGCACGCAGCACCGACTGGTTTCCGAACGCGTTCTTGATGGCGTCACCGACGAGTCCGAACACGACCGAGAAGATCACGGCGACACCCAGCGTTCCACCGACCTGGCGGAAGAAGGTGGATGACGAGGTCGCCACCCCGATATCGCGCGGGCCGACCGCGTTCTGGCTGGCGATCGTGAGTGTCTGCATGAGCTGCCCAAGGCCGAGGCCAACGAGCAGCATTGCGACCGCAAGCAGCCAGTAGTTGGTGTCGGCCGTCAGGGTCGTCAGGATGAGGAACCCGACGGTCATGAAGCCGGTGCCCAGGATCGGGAAGATGCGATACCGACCCGTACGCGAGATGAGCTGGCCACTGACGATCGAGGAGATCATCAGTCCGAGGATCATCGGGAGCAACTGGAATCCGCTCTCGGTCGGGTTTGAGCCCTTCACGATCTGCAGGTAGAGCGGAATGGTCGACAGCGCTCCGAACATCCCGAAACCAACCAGGATGCCGAGGAGCGTGGCCATCGAGAAGGTCGCGCTCTTGAACAGCTTCAGCGGGATGAGCGCGTCATCACCCAGCGCCCGCTCCACGAGGATGAAGGCGATGATGCCAATGCCGCCGGCGATGTAGCAGGCGATCGAGCCTGCCGTGCCCCAGCCCCACTCGCGGCCCTTTTCCGCGACGAGCAGCAACGGCGCGACGGCGATGATGACGGTGGTTGCCCCCCACCAGTCGATGCGCACGCCGCGGTTTGCGCTGCGCTTCGGCAGGTGAAGGAACTTGAGCACCATGGCGAGGGCGACGAGGCCGATCGGGATGTTGATCAGGAAGACCCAGCGCCATCCGGTGATGAAGAGGATCGAATCGGCGCCCGCGAACAGGCCACCGATCAGCGGGCCGATAACGCTCGAGATGCCGAAGACGGCGAGGAAGTAGCCCTGGTACTTGGCTCGCTCGCGCGGGGCGAGCATGTCGCCCATGATCGCGAGCGGCAGCGCCATGAGGCCACCGGCACCGAGGCCCTGGATCGCGCGGAACACGGCCAGCATCACGATGGAGTCAGAGAAACCTGATGCGACCGAGCCGACGAGGAAGATCGAGATCGCGAAGATGAACAGCGGCCGGCGGCCGAAGATGTCAGAAAGCTTGCCGTAGATCGGCGTGGCGATGGTCGACACGATGAGGTAGGCGGTGGTGACCCAGGCCTGGTCCTGCAGACCGTGCAGGTCGTCCGCGATGGTTCGGATGGAGGTACCGACGACCGTCTGGTCGAGGGCCGACAGGAACATGCCTGCCATGAGTCCGTAGATGACGAAAAGGATCTGGCGGTGGGTCATGATCCCGCCCGATTCCTTGACGGCGGTGATTCTCGCTTGCGCGTCGACGCGTGACATGAAACCTCAGTCTTGAGTGGTGTGATTTGTGGAGTGTTAAGCAACAACGCCACCGGGGAAACGCGTCCACCGGTGGCAAAAAGTGCGTGAACTGCAAATTTACACTAAAAGCAACGTCCCGTCTACCGGCGAGCCCAACTCGCTTCCCCGCGATGACGATGCCGGTCTCCCAGAATGGGCGAAGTACACTCGATCGCGTGTCGAAACTGAGTCGTATGGTCGCCATCTCCGCGGTCGCGCTCGCCGTCATCGCGCTCGCCGGATGCGCGCCGGCCCGCAGCCCGTACGTCGCATCCACGCTTCCCGGCCCGCAGCAGAGCAGCACTCCCACGCAGACGCAGAAACAGACGCCCACGCCCACGCCGACGTCGACCGCGCTCCCCGACCGAACGCCGAAGGTGAAGGGGTTCGACAAGACGGCACACTCCATAGACAATCCGAACAGCATCTGGGTGGTGAGCGACAAGCTGCGCCCACTGAGGCCGATCGATTACACGCCGCCCGACATCGTGACCGTTCCGGTCGCCCACGCGAACCCCCCGCGGTTGCGCAAAGCCGCAAGCGCCGCTCTCGTCACGATGTTCGCCGCGGCGAAGAACAGCGGCGGCGGCGCGATGCAGATCCAGAGCGCCTGGCGTGCGTACTCGGTGCAGGTTTCCGTCTACAACGGATGGGTCAACTCGCTTGGAAAGAAGCAGGCCGACCGGCAGAGCGCCCGGCCGGGCTTCAGCGAGCACCAGACCGGCCTCGCTGTCGACATCTCGTCCGTGCCCGCGACGTGCAGCCTCGCCACCTGCTTCGGCACGACCGTGCAGGGCAAGTGGCTCAAGGCCAACGCCTGGAAATTCGGCTACCTTCTGCGGTATCCGTCTAACAAGGAGAAGGTCACCGGGTTCCAGTACGAACCGTGGCACTTCCGGTACATCGGAGTCGCGCTCTCCACCGAGATGCACAAAGAGGGCATCACCACCCTCGAAGAATTCTTCGGCCTTCCCGCCGCACCGGACTACAAGAACTGATGCGCACGCGCGGGGCGATCCTTGCCGCAGGAGTGGTCGCCGCGGTAGTCGTCGCCCTCACCGGTTGCTCGCCGACGTACGTGCCGCCCGCAACGCTCGAGACGAATCAGCCGGCGAACGTGACGGCCGAGCTCGCGTACATCGACACCTACTGGAAGACCAGGAACGTCGCGAAGTACGGGAGCCTCGGCGGCACTGATTGCGTCAATTTCACCAGCCAGGCATTGATCGCTCGGGGCTGGGCGATGACCAGGGACTGGGGCCACACGCTCACCCGCGGCCGTAATGCCTACTCGAAGGCGTGGATCAGTTCCACCGCCTTCATGAAGTACCTGGCGGCGCATCCGGAGCTGGCGACTGCGGTGGATGATGCTCACCGCGGCCAGCTGGCCGTCGGGGATGTCGTTCAGTTCGACTACGACGCCAGTGGCGACCGCGACCACACCGGTGTGATCACCCGAATTGTCGGAACCGGCGACACCGCCACGATTGAGTTCGCGGCGCACTCGTCGACCGGATACGAGTACCTGTCGGTCGACCGCAACCTGTCCATGCACTCATCCAAGGCGGCCGCCTACTACTGGCACCTCCTGAGCTAACGGTCGATCGGCGCCTACACTCGGTCGCATGAGACAACGGACCAGGCGGATGACCGCGGGGGCGATCGCCCTCATTGTCGTGGCGGGAGTCATGGTCGGCGGCGTGCCGCATCCGGTTTCCGCGTCCGCCAGCGCACCGCCGAAGTCCACGACCGCGGGGTTCGACCGGTCGACGCACTCGAAGACGCGGCCATCGAGCCCGTGGGTCATCGTCAACAAGCGCCACCCGATGAGCCCCCGGAACTGGGCGCCGTCGGATCTCGTCACGGTCAAGGTCGCGCACGCGAACCCGCCACGGATGCGCGCGCAGGCGGGCGCCGCACTCGTGAAACTGTTCGCTGCGGCCAGGAAGCACGGCGGCGGGGCAATGCAGGTGCAGAGCGCGTACCGCTCGTACAGCACCCAGGTCAGCGTCTACAACGGGTGGGTGAAGTCACTGGGCAAGAAGGCGGCCGACCGCCAGAGCGCTCGGCCGGGATACAGCGAACACCAGACGGGGCTCGCGGTCGACATTTCCAGCGTTCCAGCGAAGTGTTCCCTCGCCGCCTGCTTCGGGACAACCAGGCAGGGTAAGTGGTTGAAGGCAAAGGCCTGGAAGTACGGGTTCCTGCTGCGCTACCCCAGCTCCAAAGAGAAGGTCACCGGCTTCAGGTACGAGCCGTGGCACTTCCGCTACATCGGTAAGAGCCTGGCGGCCCAGATGCACGCGAAGAACATCCTCACGCTCGAGGAGTTCTTCGGCTACCAGCCAGCACCGTCATACCGTTAGCGCGCCTTAGCCGAGGGCAGCGTCGACGATCTCCTTCGCCTCCGCCTGCACGCGAGCGAGGTGCTCCGGGCCGACGAATGACTCCGCGTAAATCTTGTAGACGTCTTCGGTGCCACTCGGCCGGGCAGCGAACCATGCCCTGTCGGTGACGACCTTCACGCCGCCGACGGCCGCCCCGTTGCCGGGCGCCTCGCTGAGGCGCGCCGTGATCGTGTCACCCGCGAGGGTGGATGCGGTGATGGCGGAGCCGTTCAGCTTCGCCAGCCGGGCCTTCTGGTCCTTGGTGGCCACGGCATCCACCCGCTGGTAGACGGGGGCACCGAACTGCTCGGTCAGTTCCGCGTAGAGCTGGGACGGCGACTTGCCGGTGACCGCGAGAATCTCGCTGGCCAGGAGCGCCAGCAGGATGCCGTCTTTGTCGGTCGTCCACACCGTGCCGTCCTTGCGCAGGAAGCTGGCCCCGGCGCTCTCTTCACCACCGAATGCGACGGATCCGTCGATCAGCCCGGGGACGAACCACTTGAACCCGACCGGCACCTCCTCCAGGCGGCGACCGAGCGACTCGGCGACGCGGTCGATCATCGACGACGAAACCAGGGTCTTGCCGATCGCCGCGTCACTGCTCCACTGAGGGCGGTGCGTGTACAGGTACTGAATCGCGACCGCCAGGTAGTGGTTCGGGTTCATAAGGCCGCCATCGGGCGTGACGATACCGTGCCGGTCGGCATCCGCGTCGTTGCCGGTCACGATGTCGTACTCGTGCTGGTGGGCGACGACGGATGCCATGACCGACGGGCTCGACGGGTCCATGCGGATTTTTTCGTCCCAGTCGAGCGTCATGAACGCCCACTGCGGATCGACGGCGGCGTTGACCACGGTGAGGTCGAGGTCGTATCGCTCCGCGATGAGCTGCCAGTAGTGCACGCTCGCACCCCCGAGCGGATCGGCGCCGATGTGCACGCCCGCCTTCCGGATGGCCTCGATGTCGATGATGTTCTCGAGGTCGTTCACGTAGTTGCCCCGGAAGTCATAGGTCTCGACACCGCTCGGCTCCGCGCGCAGGACCTCGCGGTTGCCGTTGGCGATGAGCTCGTTCGCGCGATTCGCGATCCAGCCGGTGGCGTCGCTGTCTGCGGGGCCGCCGTGCGGGGGGTTGTACTTGAATCCGCCGTCGCGGGGAGGATTGTGGCTGGGGGTGATGACTATGCCGTCGGCCTGTTCCCCCGCCGAGTCGCGGTTGTACGCGATGATCGCGTGGCTGAGCGCGGGGGTGGGCACGTAATCCTCGAACTCGTCGACGAGAACGCGCACACCGTTGGCGACGAGCACCTCCAGTGCCGTCGTCTCCGCGGGGCGGCTGAGCGCGTGCGTGTCGCGCCCCATAAACAGCGGACCGGTGATGCCCTGCCCGGCGCGGTACTCCACGATCGCCTGGGTGATCGCGGCGATGTGCGTCTCGTTGAATGCGGCGTCGAGGCTGGAGCCCCGATGGCCGCTGGTGCCGAACACGACCTTCTGGTCGGGGTTCGTTACGTCTGGCGTCAGCCGGTAGTACGCATCCAGCAGTTCGGAAATGTCGACGAGATCGGATGGCTGGGCGGTGTTCCCTGCGCGAGAGGTCATCCTCCCAGTCTGGCACCGCCCCCATCCAACTTCCCCCTTACACGAATTGCCCACATGTGTCGCTATGTCGTGCCGGATAGCGACACATGTGGGCAACTCGGGTGAAAGGGGGGCGGCGGCGGGAGTCGCGGGTCGGCCGATGGCGCGCAAGGGGCAGCCGCTAGGCTCGCTGCATGCCTGAAACAGCCGCCACTGAGACGTACTCCTACCTCGGTCCCGCTGGCACTTTCACCGAGGCGGCGCTCGCCCAGGTCCCTCAGGCGGTCGGTCAGACCTGGCACCCGGTAAACAATGTGGGCCAGGCGCTCGACGACGTCGTCAGCGGGCGCAGTGCCGCGGCAATGATCGCGATCGAAAACACGGTCGAGGGCGGCGTGAGTGCTTCGCAGGACGCGCTTGCCACCATCCCGAACCTTCGGATCATTGGCGAGTACCTCGTGCCCGTGAACTTCGTCCTCGTGGCGCGGCCGGGCACGACGCTCGCCGACGTCAAGATCATCAACGCCCATCCGGTTGCCTACGGGCAGACGCGGGCGTGGGTGGAGAAGAACCTGCCCGACCACGGCCATCTGCCATCGACCTCGAACGTCGCGGCAGCGGCATCCCTTCTCCACCAGCCGCCCGGCCCGGGATCCGCGGATGCCGCGATCGCGCCGCCGACCATCACCCGGCACTACCAGCTCGACGTGCTGGCCGAGAACATCGGCGATAACCCGAATGCCGTCACTCGCTTTGTCCTCGTCAGTCGCACCACCGAGCTGCCCGCGCCAACCGGCTCCGACAAGACGAGCATCATCGCCGAGCTTCCGGATGACTCGGCCGGCCGCCTGCTCGAAATGCTCGAGCAATTCGCAACCCGCGGCGTCAACATGAGCCTGCTCGCGTCGCGACCGATCGGCGACGCGCTCGGGCGGTATCGCTTCGTGATCGACCTGGATGGCCACGTGCGCGACGAACGCGTCGCGGATGCGCTACTCGGCCTCAAGCGATTCAGCCCGAATGTGATCTTTCTCGGCAGCTACCCACGCGCTGACAAGCTCGAGATCACGGTCACGCCGCGCTACGACAACACCGCGTTCCGGGACGCCCGCGCCTGGCTCGACGACCTGCTCGGCTAATCGCGAGCGCATCCGGTGGATGCCGCACCAGCCGCCCGGCTCAGCCTTCCGTGCGGGGCACGCGCACGAGAAGCGACAGCGGGTCAACGTGCGCCTTCAGCGCGATGGCCTCGCCGTACGAGTCGCCGTCGAGCTCGAACTCTTCGGGATGGTCCAGTCGAAGAACGAACTCCTTGCCCTTCAGGTAGCGCAGGGCTCGAATCTGCTTCTGGGCGCTCGCGATGCGGCGGCCAACGCTACTGCGCCGCAGAACGCCGTTCTCCCAGGTGATCTTGACCCAGATCTGCACCCACCCGATGAACCCCTTCGGACGGAACACGACGATGTCGAATACGCCGTCGTCAACCGCGGCTTCGGGCAGCAACAGCAGGTTTCCCGGCAGGGTTCCGCAATTGCCGAGGATGATCGTGTTCACCGTCGCGGATTTCTGCGCTGCGCCATCCACCGAATAGCGCACCCGAACGCTGTTGTTGTCACGGATGCCGCGCAGGATCGGATCGATGTACGCGATCCAGCCGGCCCGCTTCTTCAGCTCGAGATTGGTCTTTGACGCCATCTGAGCGTCGAGTCCCAGTCCGGCCATGACGAGAAAGGCGCGTGTCTCCCGCGAGCCGTCCGCGCGTTCCGCTTCGACGACGCCCATGTCGACGGCGCGGTCCGCGCCCGTAAACGCCACTTCCACCGAGCCGGGCAGGTCATCCAGCGTCAGCGACATGTTGCGTGCGAGCAGGTTTCCGGTGCCGGACGGGAGGAGACCGATGGGAACGCCCGATCCGCGCAGCACCTCGGCCACTGCCCGCGCGGTTCCGTCCCCGCCTGCCGCGATCACCACATCCGCGCCGCCCGCGAGGGCTTCCTTCGCCATTCCGCCGCCCGGGTCTTCGACCGTGGTGGCGAACCAGGCGGTTGGACCCCATCCGGCCCGCTGCTCCGCGGCCGCGGCCGCGGCCCTCAGCGCACCCAGTTGGACCTTGATCGGGTTGTAAACAACTGCGGCTGTCTTCGTTGCGCGCTGGACGGGGGCAGCCATGAACCCAACCGTACGGCATGGGCCGCGAGCGCCAGACGGCGTGAAAGTAGACTGGCTCGGTGATCGACCCACAACTTTTGCGCGACAGCCCAGACCTCGTTCGGCGATCACAAGATGCTCGGGGCGACTCCGTCAGCCTGGTCGACCAGGCCATCGAAGCGGATGCTCGTCGCCGCAGCACCATCGGAGCGTTCGAGGCCCTCCGCGCAGAACAGAACGCGTTCGGCAAGACGGTCGCCTCTGCGCCCAAGGACGAGAAGCAGGCTCTCGTTGCGAAAGCGCAGGAGCTCGCCGCCCGCGTCAAGGCGGCCCAGCAGGTGGCAGCGGATGCCGACGGCGAGTTCACCAAACTCGTGGGCGCGATTGCCAACCCCATCATCGATGGCGTTCCCTCCGGCGGTGAAGACAATTTCGTGACCCTGCGCGAGGTGGGCCAGAAGCGCGAGTTCGACTTCGAGCCCCGCGACCACGCCGACCTCGGCGAGCTGCTCGGAGCGATCGACATCGCCCGAGGCGTCAAGGTGAGTGGCAGCCGCTTCTACTTTCTCAAGGGAGTGGGGGCACGCCTCGAGATCGCGCTCATGAACATGGCGCTCGACCGCGCGCTCGCCGAGAATTTCGTACCTCTTATTACTCCGACACTGGTGCGCCCCGAAATCATGGCCGGCACCGGTTTTCTCGGGGAGCACGCCGACGAGATCTACTACCTGCCCGCTGACGACCTCTACCTCACCGGCACGTCTGAGGTCGCGCTCGCCGGCTTCCACAGCGACGAGATCATCGACCTGGCAGCAGCGGGCGGCTCGCTGCGCTACGCCGGGTGGTCGACGTGTTATCGCAGGGAGGCGGGCTCGGCCGGACGAGACAACCGCGGCATCCTGCGCGTGCACCAGTTCAACAAGCTGGAGATGTTCAGTTACGTTCTGCCGGAGGATGCCGAAGCCGAGCACCTTCGGCTGGTGAGCTACCAGGAGGCAATGCTGCAGGCCTGCGGACTCGCGTACCGGGTGATCGACGTTGCTGCCGGGGATTTGGGTTCGAGCGCCGCCCGCAAGTACGACATCGAGGCATGGGTTCCGACGCAGGGGACTTACCGCGAGCTCACGTCGACGAGCAACTGCACCACCTACCAGGCGCGGCGGCTCGACATCCGTTACCGCACGGAGTCGGGCAAGACGGCGCCGGTTGCCACCCTGAATGGCACGCTGGCAACAACTCGCTGGATCGTGGCCATTCTGGAGACCCACCAGAACGCCGACGGCTCCGTAACGGTGCCCCAGGCGCTTCGGCCCTACCTCGGTGGACTCGAGCGTTTCGAGCCGATCGCGTGACTGCGCGGACCGACTGGCTGATCGCCCTCGACATCGACGGAACGGTGCTGCGGGAAGACGGCAACATGGCCGACGACGTGTTGCGCGAGGTCGCACGCGTACGCGACCTGGGGCATGAGGTGACGCTGGCAACTGGTCGCTCCGTGACGATGACGCTTCCCGTGCTCGACCGCCTCGGCATCACCCCGACGTACGTCGTGTGCTCCAACGGCGCGATCACGCTCAAGCGGGATGTCGACGCGCCCCTCGGCTACTCCCGGTTCCACGTGGAGACGTTCGATCCCACCGAGGTGTTATCAACCATTAGTGAGAGCCTCGCCTCGGCCAACTACGCCGTCGAAGACGAGCACGGCATCTACCGCTACACCGGCTTTTTTCCGGATGGCGCGCTCGGGGCGGGCAGCGAGAAGGTGGAATTCCACGACCTGCTGCACCAGCGTGCCACCCGCGTCGTCGTGATTTCGCCCGAGCACGCGATCGAGGACTTCCTCAGCGTGGTCGAGAAGATGGGGCTCCACAAGGTCAGTTACAACGTCGGCTGGACCGCCTGGCTCGACATCGCACCTGATGGCGTGAACAAGGCGACCGCGCTCGAGCGGGTACGCGACCTTCTCGATGTGCCCCCGGAGCGAGTGATGGTCGTTGGGGACGGACGCAACGACATCGACATGATGGAGTGGGCATCCGTCGCTGGCCGAGCGGTGGCGATGGGCCAGGCGCCCCCCGAGGTGAAGCGGGCGGCGAGCGAAATCACGGGAACAGATGTCGAGGATGGCGTGGCCCGCCTGTTGGAAGCCTTCTAACAACGAGGTGCTGGCTTTCAGCTTCGTGCTCAGGGCATCCGTTATGATCAGGGCTTGGTATCGGGAGGGCTGTCCGAGCGGCCGATGGAGCCAGTCTTGAAAACTGGTGGGCAGCAATGTCTCGTGGGTTCGAATCCCACGCCCTCCGCTCACCCGAACGGATGAAAGGCGTCTGAAATGAGTGAACTGCGTCCTCGCTCCAATGGGTCACGCACCATTCCAGGCATTGCGCGGCACGGGCGACTCCGCAAGTCGGGTCCGGTGGCGGCCATCCTGTCGATCATCGCGATTATCGCCGTCGTTGCGGTTGCCAGCACGGCGGCCGTGGCGGGCATCGTCGGACTGCAGCTGAAGAGCCAGGTCCACTCCGTGACGATCGCGGGCGACAGCGGAACCCCGCCGGATATCGGGGCGCTCAAGGGCGGCTTCAACATCCTGATCGTGGGCAGCGATACCCGCGTGGGCCAGAACGGCATCGGTGGAACGGACGGCGGCGTGCTGAACGACGTCACCCTGCTGCTGCACGTCTCGCAAGATCACACCAACGCGATCGCGGTCAGCTTTCCCCGCGACATGGTGGTGCCGATGCCCGCCTGCTCCAAGGGCGGACCGGCAGCCGCCCTGCCGATCAACAACACGCTTTCCTACGGTGGGCTCCCGTGCACGGT
The DNA here is from genome assembly GCA_025464095.1 of Glaciihabitans sp. Classification (GTDB taxonomy): domain Bacteria; phylum Actinomycetota; class Actinomycetes; order Actinomycetales; family Microbacteriaceae; genus RYN-84. The sequence continues at coordinate 211,843 of JAODMF010000013.1, read as the reverse complement.
CTTGACCGTTCAGGCGCTCACCGGGCTGAAGATCCAATACGCCGGGCTCATCACCTTCACGGGCGTTATCGCGATGGCGAACGCCGTCGGTGGCGTCACCGTCTGTGTAAACAAGCCGATCCACGACGTGGACACCGGGCTGAACATCAAGAAGGCTGGAAACGTCACCCTGAAGGGCTTCCAGGCGCTCGCCTTCCTGCGCTCACGCCACGGTGTCGGTGACGGAAGCGACCTCGGTCGAATCAGTTCGCAGCAGGTGTATCTCTCGTCGCTTGTTCGCAAGCTGAAGAGCCAGGGCACGCTCTCCAACATTCCGACGCTGTACAACCTGGCCGAGGCGGCAACGCGCCACATGACGCTCTCGCAGAATTTCCAGAGCATTCCGACGATGATTGCGATCGCGCAGGCGTTGAAGGACATCCCGCTGGCAAACATCAACTTCGTGCAGTACCCGGGATCGACCGGTGGAAGTGGTGTGTACACCGGCAAGGTGCAACCCGACATGGCTCTCGGCGGCCGGTTGTTTGCCCTCATCAAGTCGGATACGCCCATCAAGCTCGGGGTGACGGTGTCGCGCGGCTCGATGACCGCCAAGAAGCAGCCCACAGCGGCCCCGTCGACGGGTACCCCAGCGCCAACCTCCACGCCGGCCCCGTCCGCGGGCAAAGCAACGAAGCTCGATGGCCTCACCGGGCAGTCAGCTGCGACCTACACTTGCTCGAAGGCGTTCGGCACCTGATCCTGATCGCGAACCAAGGAGATTGACCGAGCATGAGCCAACCATCGCCTGGAGTTCGCAGCGCCAAAGGGCGCACCGTCATCCGCCACGGCAAGCTCCGTAAGACCGGGCCTTGGGGCGCGATCGCCCTGGTGGTCGCAACGATCTTCGGCACCGCCGTCGTGAGTGTCGTATCCGTTGGGGCCATCGTGGCCGGCCAGATCGTGGCGCAAGCGCCCCCGACGGTCACGATTCCGGAGGACGTTAACCCGCCCGACATCGGCGCGCTCAAGGGTGGCTTCAACATCCTGATTGTCGGGAGCGACACCCGCAAGGGCCAGCGCGGCATCGGTGGCAGCGATGCTGGTGTGCTGAATGACGTGACCATGCTGATTCACGTTTCTCAGGATCACACGAATGCCATCGGCGTCAGCTTTCCGCGCGACATGGTCGTTCCCTACCCGGTCTGCCCCAACGGCGGGCGGGATATCGGGCTCCCCATCAACAACGCGCTGAGCTACGGCGGCCTCACCTGCGTGGTGGATGTCGTGCAGAACTTCACCGGGGTGAAGATCCAGTTCGCGGGACTCATTACTTTCACCGGTGTCGTCGCCATGGCCAACGCGATTGGTGGCGTGCAGGTCTGCGTGAATCAGGCGATCCACGACCCGGATACGGGACTGTCGATCAAGCACGCCGGTTACGTGACGCTGAAGGGCTTCCAGGCGCTTGCGTTCCTGCGTTCGCGCCACGGTGTCGGTGACGGTAGCGACCTCGGCCGCATCAACTCCCAGCAGGTCTACCTGTCGTCGCTAGTGCGCAAGCTCAAGAGCGAGAACACGCTCTCCAACTTCTCCACCCTCTATAACCTGGCCAATGCGGCGGCCCGCAACATGACCCTGTCGAAGAACTTCGCGAATGTGCCAACGATGATCGCCATCGCCCAGGCGCTCAAAGACATCCCGGTGAAGAACATCAACTTCGTGCAGTATCCCGGGACCACGGCCGGGACGGGAATCTTCACGGGCAAGGTGCAGCCGAACCTCACGCTCGGCAACCAGCTGTTTGCGGCGATCCGGGCTGACAAGCAGATCAAGCTCGGAACGACCACCTCCATCGGTTCCGTGAAGGGCCAGAAGCCGAAGCCCAGCACGGCAGCCACACCGAGTGCGTCGCCGACAACCTCACCGTCCCCGACGGATGCGCCGGCGCCGACGCCGACGAAAAAGGGCAGCTCCGTCACCATCAATGGGCTGCCCGGCCAGCCGGCATCCGATTACACCTGCTCGAAGGCGTTCGGCACGTAGTCAGAGCGCAGCTGCTGTGCCACGAGGGGGTTCGCCACAAGGGTGGTGGGCCCCCTCACCACGTACCCAGTGCGGGGAAGAGACCCACCGTCTCACTCAGCTACGACCCGAACTGTCTGCTGTGTGAGAGTTGGCGCTGACTGGCTCCGCGCAGGCGGCAGGAACCAGCCAGACAATTTCATGCGGGAGGCACCGCACGGCGACGGGATAGCCGTATGCAACGGGGGAAAGACATGGGTCGTGTCCGCCTCGGGGGTAGCGGGCGCGGGCTGGGGGGCCGTCAGTTTGCCCCTCGGGTAAGGGAAAACTCAAGCGCTTGGTAGGAACTTTACATGTCCACCATTCGGGGGACAAGTCGACAGCTGAGCCGCTTTGCGACGGGGGTCAATTCGGTCGCGGGGGACGGTCTGGCTATGATTGCTGACGTACGTCTGGAGACGTCGCATAGTTCGGCCTAGTGCACCACCCTGCTAAGGTGGAGAGGGGTTTAAACTCCTCCGAGGGTTCAAATCCCTCCGTCTCCGCTCCTAAAGTGCTGGTCAAGGACATGATTCTTGTTCCTCGCGTGTGGTCCGTTCCCGACGAACAAAGGGCATTTTGAGTCCTCTCTGTGTCCTCCGGCGGTACACACTGGGGACACAATGAAGCCAGCACCAGGCGACTACTCCCAGTAAATGCCTGGTCAGAGCGCCATTCGTTTCAGAGAGGTTTTACCTACTAATGGCTTTTGTGAAAATCTTTCCTGGCCTGGCCAAGGTGGTCCTCCGTCTGTTGGCGGTCCTCCTGCTGGCCTTGGTGCTTCAAGGCTGCGGCGCGCACCCATCAGCATCGCCAGGCGGACCAAAGGAACTCTTGGAAGCGATATCCGACGCGCGCCTTGATGCCAAAGCCGTGTCGGAGTGCGCGGCAGTTCTACCTAACGGTCCTAAATTGCTGGCAGCATACGACTCCACGGTGAAAAGAGTGAAAGGCTTCGCGGGCCAGCGCGGCGTCGTCGATCACCTCGGTCGTGGAATGCCGGACGACGATGGCTTCTATAGCGCCGTGTGCGTCTACAAAGCTGACCATCCGAAAGGTTCGGCGATAAGCGTTCGCTATGCAGCGGTGTGGGTGAGCAATGACGGGACGAAGGGTGGAGACGGTCCAATCGCATTTTTCAACTAGGCGTTCGGGCCCAATTGTTGAGGCGGACACAGTATGGCTACTGAGGACTGCGCTCTACACCTGTCGGATCTCTTGGCCCGTCGGCGTAGTCAATTCGACGATACTTACGATCAGCGAATAGCTGCTGGGGGTTATGACTCCCTAACACTTGGAGCACTCTCTTCAAGCGAGGGACGCACATGCGGTCGTTCGATTACAATCGGGCCGAATCATGCAAAACACGGTGCAAGACGGCACCGTCACTCAGACTTCCGACTACAGCTACGACGCGGCAGGTCGCCTGATCCGGGCTCAAATCCCACACCATGACCTGGCCTACGCATTCGCCGGCTCAGGTGCGTGCGGGGCCAATCCCACCGCTGGGCGTGATGGCAACCGCACCTCCTATTCCGATGCCAAAGATGGCGGAACCCCAACGACGGTGAATTATTGCTACGACAAAGCCGACCGTCTCACCTCGACGACGGTCGCATCCGCGCCAAGCAACGCGAACCCGGTCGCCGGTGTGAGCTTGACCGGGTCGGACATCGTCTACGACGCGCATGGAAACACCACCAAGCTGGCAGACCAGACAATGACCTACGACGGCACAGATGCGCACTTGTCCACCAGCCCCGGCCTGGAAAACGTCGATGACTATCCGTCACAGGTCACTTATAAGCGCGATGTGACGGGCCGCATTGTTGAACGGGACGCCGTCACCGAGAGCGGAGACCAGATAAAGACCCGCTACACATTCGCAGGCGACAGCCAATGGGGCGTACTGAATGACACCGGCGGACTCGTAGCAAAAGACCTGTCCCTACCGGGTAGCGCGAGCGTGTCGATTCCCTCAACCGGAACCGCATCCTGGTCCTATCCGAACCTGCACGGCGACTCCATAGTCCCGGCAAACTCCTCCGGCACGCGCGTCGGTGCCCGCGCTTGCTACGACCCCTTCGGGCAGCCCATGTCGAGCACTCACGACCTCGGAACGAAGGCCGCAGACAACACTGTCGCCGACAACTCACCCGGCGATGCCGACAACGCCTGGGTCGGACAGAACCGAAAACTTTATGAGCACCAAGGCACCATTGCCACTATCGAGATGGGCGCTCGTCAATACGTTGCGGCACTTGGACGGTTTTGGAGTCTGACCCCGTCGCGGGAGGTAACACGCGGCCGATAGACTTCAAATCCCTCCGTCTCCGCAAGTGAAAAAAACCGCCCAATCAGGCGGTTTTTCCATTTAACGCGCGGGTTTTTCACTGTGCGGAGACGATGTTGCGTTTCACCTCATGGGCAGTCAGCCGCGTCGCAACGGAGAATTCGTGAGGTAACTGCGGCGTGGATGCGGCTCAGTAGGCGAGTGAAATCCCACCGTCTCCGCACAGATGAACCGCTTACCCCACGCATCCGGTGATTGATGTGCGGCCCAGGCGACCTCTTACTTGTCAACGCCCAAGAAGATGGGTGAACCGGATGAGGTCCTCGCGCAATTCGGTCGTCCTCATTTGGGCATTGCGGTAAATCCTCAACAGCGACTCATAATCTTTCAGATATTCATCCAAAGGCGTGCGTCCCTGGCCGTCTCGAACCGACGGGTTCGCTTCTAGCTCAAGCAAGAACTCCACAGCTTTAGCGCTCGCGCTAAAGTCACTTTCTTGTCGAACCTTGTGGTCATCCCGCGCGTCGACTGTCCTTGAGATAAGCGCGACACAACCCAAAAGATCAGGTGCGCACAGCTTGGGGGATTCGATCAACTATCAAGAAGTCGGCAGAAAGGTGGACGTCCGGGGGACAGACGAACCGCACGAAACGATTCGGAATCTCATCCTCAAGTAGGAAGCGCGGATTGCGCTCTCGAGCCACCATTGGACGGCGAGACCGGCGGTGCCCAAGTAGCGGCTCCGCAGAGTGTGAATCATGGCACTCTGGTGGCGCTCATGAAAGACCGGGGGAAATGGTTTAGATGTCGGAATCAAACGAATCGCGGATGACCTACGGCGGAGCAGTCCGGATCGCCGTCACCATCGTCCTGTTAGCTATAGCGCTGATCGCTTTCGGCACCGTCGGACTGAACTTGTTGGCCGCTCGAGGAAGCAGCAACGCCACGGAGACCTGCGCGGACCGAACCCCCTACTCGCTCAGAGCAGATGGGTTATCGATCGATAGCTCATTGTCACTAATTCCGTTCGGACTCACCTGCACGTATGCGGAAGACGCGGATTTTGGATCTCACAGGGCCAAGGTGTTCTACGATCTGGGATCCGCGCAGGCGCTCACCGGAGTGGGGGCAATCGCCGGAGTGTTTCTGACCTGGTGGGCACCGTTTCTTCGCCGTGGCAGATCTGCAACAACGATCCTCACTGATCGCGGCGATGGGGGCTCGAACGCTGATACCGCGCTGCCGCCGACCAGCTAGCGTGTTCTCGTCATTCGGCGTGCGCTGATCAGCGGTCGGGGTGCTTTTCGACCTTACGAACGTGGCCGGATTTGTCGTAGTGACTCCACTCGCCCGACCTCTTGCCTGCGACCCAGCGTCCCTCATCCATCAGGGCGCCGTTGTCGTGCCAGCGCTGCCAGAACCCATCCTGCTCACCATTGACGAAGGAGCCCTTCTGGAGCAGCTGGCCATTTTCGCGCCACCACGTCCAAGCGCCGGTGAATGTTCCGGCCTCGAACTGCCCCTCGGCCTTCTTCAGGCCGTTCTTGTACCAGTACGCGCACGCGCCGCTCTTTTCGCCGCCGGAGTAGTGCTCGACTCCGCTGAGTGATCCATCAGCGAAGTAGATTCTGTGCTCGCCGTCGGTGGGTGGAGAGGTGGCGGGCGTGATCGCGACATCCGTCCGGGCGGGGTGGAGGCCTCTATCGTTTGGAGCGGGCGTTGGCTGCAGCGTCGGGGAGTCCTACACGTCCGACTCATGGTGGTGGTCGCGCAACTACCGCAAGCAGAGGAAACCGTTGAGCGAAATTGAGTTTTTTGGAGTCATCGGTGGGATTGTGATGGTTGCAGTCGGAGTCTGCATGATTCGATTTGCGGACTATCTGCTCGACAATATTGATCGGCTGAGAATAGCGCTCTTCGGTACACGATTGGTCGCGTTGTTGCCGAGCGTTCGAACACCCCGCGCGGGAGGAGTTGGGTTCATTCTCGGCGGTGTGGCCCTCAGCGTCATCGCGACCGTGAGTGCTATTCGAGGTCTGTAGCCACAATCGCGCGAGATGCCGCGATGCCGAGGGGCAGACCTGCCGATCCGCCGGCGGCGCTCAACGCTCTTGCCGCCACAAGGTCAGGCGGCCAGGTGGAACGTGTTCGCGAAGCGGTCGAGCAGGTCGCCGCGCCCGTGCAACACCTCGACCACTCCGGTCGCGATCGCGCGGTCCGGGGCGAGCTCGCCGGAGATGAGGCGGCGGATGCCCGGACCGGCGGCGAAGGCGAGGTCGGCCGGCCCGTTCCCGCGCGTCACATCGAGAGTGGAGCCGTCCACTCGGATGAGCAGCTCAGCGGGACCGAAGCTCGCGGCGTAGGCGGTCGTCGGCAGCCCCGCCGCAACCAGCGGCCGGAAGGCGGTGCGCAGGTCCATGGTCATCGAGTCCGGAGTGATGATCTGCTCGTCCCGCGGATCGCCCATCGCCTTGAAGCCCCACGCACCGAGCGCGAGCACGACGGGCTCGAGCTCGCGGCCGTAGGACGTCAGCTCGTAGACGATGACGCGCGAGTGCGGCACCCGGCGGAGGACGCCGGCCGCCTGCAGCTCCTTCAGGCGCGCCGCCAGGATGTTGCTCGGGATTCGCGGAAGCCCCGCGGCGAGCTCTCCATAGCGGCGCGGCCCGACGAGCAGGTCGCGGACGATGAGCATGGCCCAGCGCTCTCCCACGAGCTCGAGCGCCCGAGTCACCCCGGAGTACTGCCCGTAGTCGCGTGCGGCCATCGGCCTCAGCCCTGCTGGTTCGCGAAGGCCTCGGGACCCTGCTCGGCGGCAACCGGGTCCATGTAACCGAACTCGAGGATGTTGCCGTCGGGGTCGGAGACCTGGCGCTGGTACATGAATCCGTAGTCCGAGGCAGGATGCGTCTCCGAGCCGCCCGCGGCGATACCGGCGGCGACGGATTTGTCGACCGCGTCTCGGCTGTCAAGGAAGATGGCGGTCGACACCGACGGGTTCACGGCCGGGTCGCCGATCGGAAGGTCGGTGAAGCTCTGGAAGTACTCGCGCACGACGATCATGAAGTAGCTGTGGTCCTCCTCGACGATGACGCAGGCCGCGTTGTGATCCGTGAAGAGCGGGTTGATGGTGAATCCGATCGCCGTGTAGAACGCCTTCGCGCGCTCCAGGTCGGTCACCGGCAGGTTGACGAACATCGCGATCATGGTGGTTTCCTTTCGTGGCTTCTGAATAGGGACTGGACCTACACTTGCAAAAAACAAGTGCCGCGTCAAGGCCTCGGATGGCGGCGACTGCCCGAGGCTGATCGGTCCGGGTGAAACCCGGATGCTCGCGCGTTCACCTTCTGCTGCCTGCGGTGTGATGACCGGGGTAAGCGTGGCGGCGGCCGGTATTCATCTTGCTCAGGCCGCCGGGCCGTCGCGCAGCACGCCGCGCACGGTATCGATCCGTACGCCCGGTTCGAATCCCGGCAGCCACCACGTCGCGCCGGCCTTCGCGTTGCCGGGAAATCCGGCCGCCCAGACCGGCACGCCAGGGCGCTGCACCGGCCGTGGGAGGAACGCGACGCGGTCGACGGTGTAGCTCTCACCGCGATGGTGCACCGGCTCACCGGACCATGCGGCGGACAGGATGTCCAGCGACTCGTCGAGCATCTGCCCGCGCTTCCGGTCGTCGAGTTGCTCGCCGGTCTTGCACAGCTCGCTGCCGAACCGGTCGCTGCCTAGGCCGACGCCGAGGGTGAGACGGCCGTCGCTGAGTCTGTCCAGCGTCGCTGTCTCCCGCGCGACTTTGGCTGGCCGACGTCGTGCAAGTGGGGTCACCATCGGGCCGAGCCGCAGCCGCGCGGTCGCGGTCGCGATCGCCGCCAGCGCGATCCACGGGTCGGCGACCCGTCGGACCGGCGCCCGCCAGAACAAGTGATCCCACATGAAGCAGCCATTCCACCCGGCTTCCTCCGCGTCGGCGGCCAGGCGCGCGACCACCCGCGGGTCGGCGAGGTCATCGAAGAGCGGCAGCCATAGTGCCGACCACAGCCGCTTCACGGGCGGCCTCCTCCGGAGACGGAAAGGATCTCTGCAATCGTGGTGTCCCAAAGGTCGCGCGGCGGCATCTGATGCCCCATCCCCTCGAGCGGGACGAGCCGTGCTCCCCGGATCTCCCGGGCCAGCGCCTCGCCGTGCCCGTACGGGAACAGCGGGTCTGCGGTGCCGTGCAGCACCAGCGTGGGTGCCGTGATCTCGCCGAGGCGGTCGCGGACCGGCTTGCCGCCTTCGAGTTGCCAGTGGTTCTGCGCCGACGCCATCGCCGGGCTGCGGTCCCAGGCGCGGCCGACGACGCGGCGCACCCGATCCTCGTCGACGGGAATGGTTCCCGCGAAGGTGCGCTCGCCGTCGCTGTAGTACGCGATGACCGCCTCGCGGTCCGACCAGTCGGGCGCATCGTCGCCGCCACGGGCGAATTTCTCCGCCAGCTCCTGGCTCATCGGCGGCAGGTCGGGGCGGCTCGGGCCGGAGGGCCCGTCCGGGCCAGTGGCGATGAGCGTCAGGGAGGCGACCCGGTCGGGATGGTAGACAGCCAGGTGCTGTGCGATGGCGCCGCCCATCGAGACGCCGACGATGTGGGCGGCCGCGATGCCGAGCTCGTCGAGCAGGCCGACGGCGTCCGCGAGCAGTGCATCGCCTCCATACGGCGGCTTGCCCGGAGGGAAAGTTGTGGACCGGCCGGTGTCCCGGGTGTCGTAGCGGATGACGCGCCGCCCGCCGCCGGCGAGGCGCTCGCAGAACTCGTCGTCCCACCAGTCCATCGATGCCTCGGCGCCGCCGATGAGCAGCAGGGCTGGTGCGGCCGGGTCCCCGAAGGACTGGGTGCAGAGCTCGATACCGTTGATCTGGAGCAACTGCTCGTCGTGAGCTTGATAAGAGGTCATGTCCAGCACGTTAGAACGCGTTTCATCATCGTGAAAAGCGATAGTTTTCGATTGATTCAATCGGCAACGACAATGGCCTCCGTTAAGCTGGCTCGCATGACCGACCTCGAGCTACGCCATCTGGCAGCGATGGCCGCCATTGCCGAGGAGGGTTCGTTCGGGCGTGCTGCCGCCCGTCTTGGGTATACCCAGTCGACCGTAAGCCAACAGATCGCCGCCCTGGAGAGGGCCGTTGGCGGTTCCGTGTTCGACCGTCCGGGTGGCCCCAGGCCAGTACGGATCACCCCACTAGGCGCCGTGGTTCTGGGCCAGGGTCGCGCCGTGCTGGCGAAGGCGGAGGCATTGGCCGACGCCGTGGACCGCTTCAAGGCCGGAGACGGCCGGATCGACATCGGCACGTTCCAGAGCGTGTCCAGCGTGATCCTGCCGTCGGTCGTACGCCGGCTGCGCGACGAGCACCCCGGATGCGACATCAGGTTGTCCGAAGAAGAGCCGGACTTGCCGCAAATCGGCGATCTTGACCTGCTGTTCTACGACGGCCCCATCGACGGCGAGGTCGAACACATCAAGCTGCTCGACGATCCGTACCTGCTAGTGGCCGCGGCCGGCACCTTTCCCGAGGGTCCGGTCTCGCTGCAGCGGCTCGACAACGAACCGATGGTGGCCTGGCCGCTCACGTGCGACCAGCCTGACATGGAGCAGGCGCTCGCCCGGGGCGGCGCCCATCCGCAGGTCGTGTTCCGCACCGCGGTCAACGACACCCTGCTCTCGATGGTGCGAGCCGGCCTGGGATCAGCGGCGCTCCCCTGGCTCGCCATCCGCGGTGCCGACGTCCCTTCCGACGACCGACTCCGCGTGCACGAACTACAGCCGCCGGTGCCGCCACGGGAGATCTACCTGCACTGGCGGGCCGGACGCACCCACTCCCCGCTCGCCCGCCGGGCCATCGAAATCGCCGTCGAGGTCGCAGCCGAACTCAGGCCGCCGCCGGCCAGTGCGTAATCCAAAGCGGGTCGGCGCACTGGCCTAGCGCCAATGTCGACTCACGCGAAATCCAGGCCAAAATGTGACGTTTTGCTTCGAAAAGTTACTGTCCATGTCCGGATTCGGCTCAGCCCTCGGCAGGTTTACGCCTCGTGTTACGTATCACTACCGACTGTGACGTAACCGGCGGCGAGAGAGTTGCGGACCCGCTTAGCCTGATCGTTGCCCCCCAAAAACCAACGCAGGAAGACAAGGATCCACAATGAAGAGCTTCATTCGACGCGCAGCTGTGGCCTCCGTCGCTGCCCTCGCGGTCGTGAGCCTCGCTGGCTGCGCCGGCAATGGCGCGGCCGCCGCCGGCTCCGCGGACGGCACGATCTACTTCGGCGTATCAGCCGCAGTCACCGGCCAATACGCGCAGTACGGCGAACAGTTCAAGGAGGGCTTCGACCTCGCCCTCGACCAGGTGAATGCCAAGGGTGGCATCAACGGCCACCCCGTCGCCCTCAAGTACGAGGACTCGCAGTCCGACCCCAAGCAGTCGGTGGCGGTCGCGCAGAAGTTCGTCGGCGACAGCAGCATCAGCCTGGTCTTCGGCGACTACTCGTCGGCGGCCTCCATCCCTTCCTCACCGATCTACACGGCTGGCAAACTGCTGCAGTACGGATTCAACAACTCGAACCCGGACTTCACGGCCAAAGGCTCCGAGTACCAGTGGTCCACCTCCATCACCACCAACGACAGCTACAAGTGGACCGCTGACTACATCAAGGACCACGGAGTCAACTCGGTTGGTGTGACCTACCTCAACACTGCGGACTGGGGCATCCCCGCCTACAACGCCTTCAAGGCCGAGGCCGCCAAGATCGGCCTGACGATCACCAACGCCGAGGCCGTCCTGGACACCTCGGATGACTACCGGCCCTCGCTGACCAAGGCCGTGGCGGGCAATCCTGATGCCTTCGTCCACATCGGCTACGGGCCGGATGCGGCGAAGATCGTCACGCAGTTGCGTTCCATCGGCTACCAGGGCACCTTCTACGGCGGCCAGGATGAGCAGTCGTTCGACGGCACGGCCGACGCCAAGGGCTCAATCATCGGTGCTGGCTTCATCGAGACCAGCAAGGACCCCGCAGTGCAGGCCTTCGTGAAGGCGTTCAAGAAGAAGTACCCCAAAGAGACCAGCGTGACCAGCTTCGAAGCCGGTGCATACGACGCGCTCAACGTCGCGGTGGCGGCCGCCAAGCTCGGTGGCACGACCCGCGCGGGGATCCTCAAGGGCTTCACGGAGCTCAAGAACGTCCCGAGCGTCGTCTACGGCAGCATCACGTTCGACCAGTCGACACGTCGGGTCCTCTCACCCGCGCTCACACCCACGATCCTCACGGGTGGCAAATGGGTCGCGTCCAACTGATGATCCGCACCGCTACACAAGCTCACAATGCTTAATACCTTGATCGACGGCCTGCTCCGGGGGAACGTATACGCCCTCGGAGCGGTCGGGATCTCCCTCGTCTTCGGCGTCATGAACGTCGTCAACTTCGCCCAGTTCTCGTTCTTCGGCCTGGGCGCCATGCTGGCGTGGTTCTTCGTCGCGCAAGAGGGCCTGCCGTTTTGGTTGGCCCTGCCCCTCGTCCTCGTCATCTGTGGGGCGCTGGGTCTGGTCATCAACATCTCCGTGGTCCGTCCGCTGGCGAAGTTCCTGCCGCTGGCGGCCATGCTCTCGACCTACGCGGTCTCGCAGATCCTCGACAACGTCTCGCAGATCTCGTTTGGCGCACAGTTCCGCGTGTTCCCCCAGGTGCTGCCCACGTCGAACTTCCACATCGGCAACATGCGCTTTGGCACCTCGGACGTAGTCATGTTGTCCATCACCGCGGTCGTGATGGTCGTGATGTCGCTCTTTCTCAAGTACGGCAAGATCGGCAAGGCCATTCGGGCGACCGCCCAGGATCAGGAGGCCGCACTCCAAATGGGCATCCCGGTCGGGCTGGTCCAACACGTGTCCTTCGTGATCGCCTCATCCCTCGGCGGACTCGCCGGGGTATTCATCGCCCTCTACATCGGCGTCGCGAACCCGACCTCGGGACTGGATATCGGATTGACCGCCTTCGTTGCGGCAACGCTGGGTGGCCTCGGATCACTCGTCGGCGGAGTCATCGGCGGATTCGTCCTGGGCATTCTGGAGGCGTTCGGTATCTACTTCTTCGGCGATACGTCCCGCGAGATCATCGTCTTCGTCATCCTGATCGTCGTCCTGATCGTTCGCCCTGGTGGCCTGATGGGCAAAGTACCGCTGATTTCCACAGAACCGCTGACCGGCACCTTCCTGGGCAAAGGGCGCCCGCTCCGGATGCCCCGCTGGGTCTGGCCGGCCGCCTTCGTCGTCGGCGGAGTCGTCATCCCGTTGGTTGCGAGCGACTACGTGCTCACCACCGGCACCCAGGTGCTCATCTACGCGATCATCGCCGCGGGCTTCACCGTCACCGCGGGGCAGTCGGGCGTGCTCGCGCTGGGCCAGGCCGGACCGATCGCCATCGGCGCCTACACGTCCGCGCTGGTCACCATGAACCTGCACTTCTCGTTCTGGGCAGCACTGCCCGTCGCGGGACTCTCCGCCGCAATCATCGCCTCGGTCCTGGCCTCGCCCATCTGGGGCGTGAAAGGGCACTACATCTCCATCGCGACCCTCGGGCTCGGCGTCGCGATCGTGGCCATCATCCAATTGCTGGAGCCACAGGGCATCTACAACATCCCCGTGCCGCAGTGGTTTGGCACGGTGCTGTCGACGCCGATCGCGTACTACCTCATCGACTTCGGGGTGCTGGTCATCACGCTGCTGGTGATGTGGCGCATCCGTCGTTCGCACCTGGGCAGGGTGATCTCCGCGGTCGGTTCCGACGAGGTCGCGGCCCTGGCCTCAGGTGTGCGCGGGCGCAACTATAAGGCCCTCGCGTTCGCGATCTCCGCCTTCTTCGCCGGCGTCGGAGGCTCATTGCTTGCACACCAGTACACCTACATCGATCCGACGATGTTCACGATGCTGATGTCCTTGCTCGTGGTCACCATCGTCATCATGGGCGGGGTCAGCCTGCCCTACGGCGCCGTGGTCGGGTCGATCATCCTCATTGGCGCCATGGAACTGCTGAGGTTTACCCCGGAGCTCCGGATCATCGCGTACGGCCTGGTGCTGATCCTCGTGGTGAGGTTCCGTCCGGGCGGGATCTTGGTGAGGAACTCGTGAGCGACGTACTGCTGGAGGTCACGGACCTGGAGCGCCATTTCGAGGGACTCAAGGCCGTGGACGGAATCTCGTTCACTGTCGCGCCCGGTGAAGTGGTGTCGATCATCGGTCCCAACGGATCGGGCAAGACCACGACCCTCAACCTGGTGACCGGTACCCTCCGGGCCCACGGGGGCTCCATTCTCCTTGACGGGGCACGAATCGACCGTGCGGATAGCGCGCACATCGCCGAGCACGGCATCGCTCGCACGTTCCAGAACGGTCGCGTTTTCGCGACCCTGTCGGTGGCGGACAACATCGAAGTGGGGATGCATTCGACCTTGCGGGCGCACCGGCCCTTCCGCAGGCTGTCGCATCTTTTCCTGCTGCGCTGGATCCCCCTGCTTGGGGAGCTGTTCATTGCGATCATCGGCACGCCGGCCTCGCGTCGGGAGCGCGCGCAGATCGACGAGGCGGTCGAGACCGAGATCCGTCGATTCGAGACCCGTTTGGGACCTCGCCGCGACGAGCCGGCATACTCGCTCAGCTATGCCAACCGGCGTCGCACCGAGATCGCCCGCGCTCTTGCCCTGAAACCCAAGCTGCTCGTCCTCGACGAGCCCACTGCCGGGATGAACCAGTCCGAGACGGCGGAGGTGCTCGAGCAATTGCTCGAGATCAAGGCCGAGGGGCAGGCCATCCTGCTGGTAGAGCACAAGCTGGACCTCGTGATGACGGTCTCCGACCGCATCATCGTGATGGACGGCGGCCGCATCATCTCTGAGGGACGGCCCGAGGAAGTGCGGCGCGACCCCGCGGTGATCGAGGCGTACCTCGGCCGCCGCCGCGGACTCGGAGGAGTGGACCTCGCATGACCGACCTGCTCGCACTCGACGACGTGAACGTCTACTACGGACCATTCCACGCCCTGCGTGGCAACACTCTCACCGTGGGTGAGGGCGAGATCGTGTCGCTCCTTGGCGGCAACGCCAGCGGCAAGTCGACGACGATGAAGACCATCCTCGGCCTCATCAAGGTGAAGTCGGGCACCGTCCATTTTGCCGGCGAGGATGTGACGCACGCCTCCACGAGGCATCGAGTCAAGGCGGGAATCGCCTCTGTTCCCGAGGCTCGGCGAGTCTTCCCCCAGATGACCGTGGACGAGAATCTCATGGCCGGCGCCTACACGCGCAGCGACAGGGCCGGCATCGCGGAGGACCTCGAGCGCATGCGCGATCGCTTCCCGCGGCTCGCGGAGCGGCGCCGCCAGGAGGCGGGAACGCTGTCCGGCGGCGAACAGCAGATGCTCGCCTTTGCGCGTGCGCTGATGAGCCGTCCCAAACTCATCTGCATGGATGAGCCGACCATGGGGCTCGCTCCCAAGCTGGTCGACCAGGTGCTCGACGAGATCGTGCGCATCAACAAGGAGCTTGGAGTCGCTGTGCTGTTCGTCGAGCAGCAGGCCGAACTCGCTCTCTCCATCGCCTCCCGGGGCTACGTGCTCGCCACTGGGGAAATCGTCCTCAAGGGCACGTCCAACGAACTTCTCCACAATCCACAGATCCAAGAGGCTTACCTCGGAAAGGCAACACAAGCATGACCTCCCCCCGGCTCGGCTACTTCACCCGACTACTCGACGACGCGACTCCGGTAGAGCGCTACCGCAACGCTCTCGCACAGTTCGTGCGCGCCGAGGAACTCGGATTCGACACGGCCTGGGTAGCCCAGCACCACTTCCACAAAGACGAGGGCGGTCTTCCCGCTCCCTTCGTGTTGCTTGCACAGGCGGCGGCGAAGACCTCGCGTATCCAGCTCGCCACGGGCATCATCACCCTCCCGCTCGAGGCCCCGCTGCGGGTCGCCGAGGATGCCGCCGTGCTGTGGCTGCTCGCGGACGGTCGTCTCGAGCTCGGTATCGGTTCCGGTGGAACGGCGACCTCGTTTCCGCCCTTCGGCCACAAGGTCGAAGACCGGCCGGCCATCTACGCGGCCCACAAGGACACCCTGCTGCGCGCCCTGCGCGGTGAGGTGCTCACCACGGATGGAGGAGCGCTCTACCCGCCCGCCCCCCGACTTGCCGACACCATCTGGGAGGCGACGTTCTCGGCCAGCGGTGCTGAACGGATCGGCCGCGAGGGCCACGGATTGATGCTCTCTCGCACCCAGCCGCGTAAGACGTACACCGGTCTGGGCTCCGCCGTCGACCAGGTGGAGATTGTCGAGGGCTACAGGGCGGCACTGCCCGCTGGCGTGGCGCCGCGGGTGATGGCCTCCCGCTCGGTGCTGGTTGTGGATACCGAGGAGGACGGCCGCCGCTGGCGCGACCAGGGCATCTCGCGGTCGCTGGAGCTGCTCGCGGCACAGGGCGTTGAGGTCCCCGAGGGTGTCGACGCAGCCGAGTTGGCCGCCTATCTGGACCTGCACGTGGGCACGACTGAGCAGGTGCTGGCCTCGCTGGCGGAGGACCCGATCCTGCCCGGTGCGAGCGACATCGTCTTCCAGGCACACCCCGTCGACCCGCCGCACGAGGTGGTTCTGCGCTCGCTTGAACTCATCGCCAAAGACATCGCCCCAGCACTCGGCTGGGTGCCGCAGCACTGATCAGCGCACGTTTCAGAAGGGAAACCATGACCACCGACGTCATTGACCAGCTCGTCGGCATCGCCCCCGGTGATGCTCTAGACACGCTCCGCAATCAACGGCCGAACGCCCGGGCGAACGCCCAGGCGAGCTTCGATGCGCTCCTGAACTCCGACGAGCTCGAGCACGCGAGCCAGTTGGAGCGGCTCGCCATCGCGTATTGGACGATCGCCCTCTCGCAGTCGCCCGTGACGCCCTTCTACCGTGACCTCCTGGCCGCAGAGGACGAGGCCGTCGCCGCCGCCTTGGAGACCGCCCTCCCGGACGCCGTCACCACCGGTCCGTACGGCGACTACCCGGAGGGGCCGCTGACCACCGAGAACGCGCCCGGCCTCCACTGGGAGCCGGATGCGAGCCTGACGACCTCGGTCGGTCCACGACTCGCAGCGGCCCTCGCCCACACCCACCTGCTCGTCTACCGTCCCCGCGATTCCTCGCCCGACGCGCTCCAGGCACTGCTCGACGCCGGATGGTCCACCACCGGCATCGTCACGCTCTCGCAACTCGTGGCGTTCCTCAGTTTCCAGCTGCGCGTGGTCGCAGGGCTCACCGTTCTGAAAGGAGAGCTGTGATGTCCGAACACGTCATCCGGCACACATTCGAGGCTCCCAACGCCTTCACCCAGGCCGAGCTGGGCTGGGAGGCATGGCTGGAACCGCTGCCCCTGGACGAACTCACCGAGCGGCACTACGCCGGTCTCGTCGACAAGGGTCGCGCGAACAGCCCCTACTTCCGGCTACTCGTTCGCGATCCCGACATCCTCGGGGCTCGCACCCGCACGGACAACGACATCTTCTACAACGAGAAGGGCGGCCTGCCCAGGGCTCAGCGGGAGCTCTCCGCGGCGGCCGCCTCGCGCACAAACGGCTGCATCTTCTGCGCCTCCGTGCACTCGCGCTTCGCTTCCCACCACTCGAAGCGGCACGACGATGTCCAGCGACTGCTGGACGACGGCACCTCTGCACCGCAGGAGGACCCGCAGTGGCGCGCAGTCATTGACGCTTCTGTCGCGCTCACCAGAACCCCGCGTGAGTTCGGTGCGGCGAACGTGCGTGAGTTGCGCGAGGCCGGTCTCGATGATCTCGCGATCATTGACGCCATCCACGGGGCAGCCTTCTTCAACTGGGCCAACCGGCTGATGCTGTCGCTCGGCGAGCCGACGCCACCCAAGGAGTCCTAGGCCGGCGTCGGACCGCCGCGGCGGCCGGTGGCATCCATCGCCTAGGCGGCGGGGAGGAGTTCGGCGAGCAGTGCCTGGACGCGCTGTTTGATGTCGTCGCGGATCGGGCGAACCTCGTCGATCGACTTGCCCCTGGGGTCGACGAGTTCCCAGTCTTCGTAGCGTTTGCCGGGGAAGATCGGGCAGACGTCGCCGCAGCCCATCGTGATGACGACGTCGGAGTCGCGCACCTGTTCTGTGGTCATCAGCTGGGGCACGCCCTGGGAGATGTCGATACCCTCCTCCGCCATGGCCTCGATGGCGATCGGATTGATCTGGTCGCCGGGTTCAGACCCGCCGGAGCGTACCTCGACAGCTCCGCCGGAGAGGGCCTTCATATAGCCGGCGGCCATCTGCGAGCGGCCGGCATTGTGGATGCAGACAAAAAGGACAGTCGGCTTGTCAGTCATATTCAAAGCATAGACGAACATCTA
The DNA here is from genome assembly GCA_025464095.1 of Glaciihabitans sp. Lineage (GTDB taxonomy): Bacteria > Actinomycetota > Actinomycetes > Actinomycetales > Microbacteriaceae > RYN-84. Next base: position 194,076 of record JAODMF010000013.1, on the reverse strand, counting down.
TGTGTAGCGGAGTGCCGGCGCCCGACCTTCACCGAACGTTCACCGAGTCGATCTCGGCCAGCAGGGCGCGCACACGACCGTCGATGTCGTCGCGAATTGCCCGCACGGCATCCATCGGCAGGTCGGCCGGATCGGCAAGCTCCCAGTCGAGATACCGTCGGCCCGGATAGATTGGGCAGGCGTCGCCGCAGCCCATCGTGACCACGTAGTCGGCCGCCCGCACGACCTCGTCGGTGAGGGGCTTCGGGTACTCGCCTCCGATCGAGACGCCTATCTCGTCCAGAGCGGCGACGATCTTCGGACTGATCGGTCCCGCCGGCTCGGAGCCGGCGGTCAGCACGCGAACCCGGTCACCGGCGAGGGAGCGCAGGATCGCGGAGGCGAGCTGCGACCGTCCGGCGTTGCGAACGCACACGAAGAGCACCTCCGGAATCGCATCGTCGCTGAGGCCGTCGGCTTGAGCAAGAGCGCGAAGCCGGTCAGACGCGAAGCGTGCCGTGAGCGACGGAAGGTACCGGGTGATCCGTGCGCGCTCGGCGAGCAGCAGGTAGCTGCCGCGAACATACTCGGCGATAGTTTCGGGGGAGAAAACTCCAGCAAAGCGGATGGCCAGATCGGCGGCAATCCGATCGAGCACGGGCGGGGCAACCACCGAGGCGACCGGATCAGCGCGAACAGAATCGAGCACATCGCTTACCCGCGCGGGCACGACCGAGTACCAGGCTTGCCGCCCCTCCTGGGTGCGCTCGAGCAGCCCCTCTTCCGTCATGATCCGTAGATGGTGGCTCACGGTGGGCTGCGTCAACCCAAGCTCGTCCGCGAGCTCGGTAACGGGTCGCCGACCGCTGGCGGCCTCCACGATCAGGCTGAGAATTTGCACCCTGGTCGGGTCAGCCATTGCTCGCAGGTTCCGAGCGATTTGTTCCGCGACAGCACGCTCGAGGTGCCCGGGCTTATCGGGCTCGACCTCGGCAAAACGCATAGATACCAGTCTATGCGAGCGCTGCGAGTACTCCTGCGGTGGCTCTACCCGGCCCGAAGCGGGTCGGCCAACGCGCCCGCGAACGTTGCAGGTGCGTCGTCGGGCGTGGCGGCCGCAGCTACGAAACCGTCCGGGCGAACCAGGTAGAGCATCCCCGAGGCCAGCTTGCGGTTGCGAGTGGTCGCGAACGTGAGGATGGGCAGCGCGAGTGCCAGCTGCAGTTCGCGCACCGACTCCGCTGGTACGTCACCGTAGGCGTGAACCTGCCAGGCCATGCTTCGGAGACTGTCGAAGTTGTCACCGTTCCAGGGCAGCCGTCGGCCGACCACGCTTCCGCGCCGTCCGCGCGCGTTCTGTCTGGCCTCGTCGCTCATCCAGTAATGGATGCGGGTTTGCGACAGGTACTCGAAAATCCTGGATGGGCCAGGGAGCCGAGGTGCGATGGATGCGGCGAGCGGAGCAAACACGGGAATGAACGATCGCCGGATCATCCGGGCCAGCAATCGGTCCGAGGTGACGACACCAAACATCGTGTCGGTTGTGGACACGAGGCGCCGGGCGACCGGGCGGCGCTCCGCCTCGTAGCGATCCAGATAGGCGTCGGCGGCTCGGCCGAAGACGACGTCGGCGATCTTCGCGGCCAGGTTGTGGGCATCCTGCAGTCCCGTATTCATTCCCTGGGCACCGACCGGGGAGTGCACGTGGGCGGCATCCCCGGCGAGAAAGACAGGTCCGGAACGGAACTGCCGCGCGACGCGGTGGTGCACTCGGTACGTCGAGAACCACACGGATGTCCCGTAGGTGATGCCGAACGCGCGGGCGAGGGTGTCACGGGCCACCGCCTCGTCCACCTTCGTGCGGTCGGTGGTGCGCACGACTCCCAGCAGTCGCTCGTGGTCGGTGGAGTCCATCGGGAAGGTGAGCAGGAAGTCGCGCTCCCCGAACCGCAGGTTGATCGAGCCGTGCTGGAGGCCGCGCACTCCCGTCGCGTCGAGCACGTAAAACGTGTGCTCGTTCGTCTTTCCCTCGAACTCCACCCCGGTGAGCCGGCGCACCGCCGAGGAGCTGCCGTCGGCGCCAACGCAGTACCGCGCCGTGATGGTGAGGGCTTCGCCGTCGCTCGTGCGACACGCGACACGGACTCCGTTGCCCGCGACCTCCTCGATCGACTCGAGCTCGCAGTTCCACCGCACGTCGCGCCCCTGTTCGCGCAGATGGTCGACGAGGAGACGCTCGTTCTTGCTCTGCTCGAGAACGTAAAGGTGGGGGTAGGGCGTCACTCCAGTGGCGAGTCGCCGAAGATTGACGGGCGCGAAGCTCTTCTTCCCGAAACCGGGCACGATCGAGCTTGCGATCTCGGCCTGGGCGAGCACACGATCGACAAGACCGAGCTGGTCATAGATTTCCATTGTTCGGGCTTGAAGCACGAGCGCGCGGGACTCCCGTGTCGGCCCCGATTTGCCGTCGACGATGACCGCTCCGACCCCCAGCTTCGACAGGCAGCTGGCCAACATGAGCCCGGTCGGGCCGGCACCGACGATCACGACATCGGTGCTGATCGCCTGCGGCATTAGTCACGACCTCTGTTCGGTGCTGCGCTCTCACTCTGCCCGTGTCGCGCGCCGTGCGCCATCCCTGCGCTGCCGCGAGGGACGATGCGCGCGGGATGCCGCCAACCTGCCGCAGCAATCCGTCAGCCGTGCAGCGCCAACTCCTGGCTGACCCAGAGCTTGTACCGGGACCACGGGTCATCCACCCCGTCGCTGAGGTCGGCGATGTGCCGTGTGAGCGCCGCGTGCGATTCGAACCATTCACTGCCGCGGATTCGATGGTCGGCGAACTGCGCGTGCCGCCGCTGCTCGACCTGGCGATTGCCTCGCTCGAACGCGAGCACCTCGTCCCAGGGCAGGCGCGCAATACGCGCACGCGGGTTCGCAGAGGTGCCGATCTTGATGCGGTTGCCAAGTCGGATGTAGTACACGACATCCACCCGTGGCACGCCATCGCCATCGGGCAGGTCGCCGAGCTTCCACTCACAGATCGCGCAGAGCCACCCCGACGGATACCGCACACCCAGCCGGGAGCCACACGCCTGGCACGGCGAGGGAAGAGTATCGGTCGCGCCCACGTCGCGCGCGACCCAGTCGTGAGCAACCAGCAGGTGCCGCGTACAGAGGTTGAGGGGCGCGTCTGCCTCGACGGCCTCGGAGCAGGTGTCGCCGTCCGGAAGCTGGATGCCGCATCCGCTCGCCGCTCGTCGTTTCATGCACGCACGCTACCCGCAGCCGCCGACGATCGGGAAACTGCCAGGCGCGGCCCCGAACTCGGCTGCTACCCTGAAAATCGGAACGTACCCAGACTTCATACCGCGTTTCTCTTCTATGACTTCGAATACTCGTCTGAAATCCGCAGGTCGCGCCGTCGGTTCAACAGCCGTGGCGTTCTCGCTGACCGCGCTCGTCGCGCTCGCCCCTCCGCCTCCGGCGAGCCAGGCCGACCTCCTCGCCGCCTACAACGCGACGCACGCGCAGACGCTCACCGTGTCGAAGCTCGCACCCGTGAGCGAGATCAGCCGCGACACCTACACGGCGAGCGCCGGGTACCAGACCCTGGCCGATTCGGGCACCAACTACGACTGGGCGAAGCTCGTGCTGCTCATCGGCAACTGGCCAATGAGCAACAATAACGTCACCGTCCTCACCCGCTGGATGCGCCAGGAGAACGGCCCCAACAACTGGTGGAACCGCGATAATCCCCTGAACAATGGATGGGGCTCCGGCGGCAACTCAGGAACCGGCAGCTACCCGAGCCTGATGGTCGCTGCGCGCGAGGCCGCGGATGCGCTGCACTCCAACCCCGGCTACTCCGCGATCCTCCAGGCGCTCGCCGCGAATGGACCGACCGCCAATCTCGAGCACGCGATCTGGGCATCGCCGTGGTCGTCGAGCCACTACGCGAATGGCACGCACTGGTCGTCCGTGCCCGTTCCCCGCGTCAAGGCCCCAGCAAGCGCCTGGTAGCCGCGCACCACAATCCGGTTCGGAATTCAACCCCTGAGCGATGCCCCCCATTCGGGGGTTAGCGTCGAAAGCTAGCCACGACCTCAGGGAGGCAGTGATCATGTTTGATCGAAGCTCGTCGACGCAGGAACGCCCCGGATTGATCACCCTGATCCGGCAGATCCCCACGCTCATTTCCCGGTTGATCCGGGATGAGATCAGCGCGGCCCGCGCGGAACTCACCGCCAAGCTCAAAGAGTCGGCTGTCGGCATCGGTCTCACCGTCGCGGGAGTGGTCATTGGGCTGTTCGCTATTGGTGTCATTCTCGCGACGGCGATCCTGGGCCTCAGCACGGCGCTTCCACCCTGGCTCGCGGCGCTATTGGTCGGGGTTGTCCTCATCATCGGCACCGTCGTGCTGTTGCTGTTGGGCATATCTCGCCTGAGGAAATCCCTGCCGCCGGTTCCCAGCGAGTCGATCGACAGCGTCAAGGCAGACATTGCAGTTGTGAAGGGAAACAAGCGGAGGGCTCGTGGCTGAAGAAGAGGGCCAGAACGCCAGCACCCGCGCGGCGACGGCACCGGCACCGGATGACCCGCGCAAGCCGGACTCGCCCGGCGACATCACGAAGCCGTCGTGGATGTACGTGCTCCGCAAGACCGCGCGCGAGTTCTCCACCGACCAGTGCACCGATCTGGCCGCGGCCCTGACCTACTACGGAACGCTCGCGGTGTTCCCGGCGCTACTGGCGTTCGTCTCGATACTCGGATTATTCGGTGACCCGCAGGCGACGACGGATTCGCTGCTGAAATTTCTGCAGGGGGTCGTGCCCCCATCCACGCTCTCCGCGGTGCGGGAGCCCATCGCGAACCTCGCGAAGTCGCCGGCCGCGGGATTCGCGCTCGTCGTCGGCATCGTGGGTGCGGTGTGGTCGGCATCCGGCTACGTGCGTGCATTCGCTCGCGCGATGAACCGCATCTACGGAATCCAGGAGGGTCGACCGTTCTGGAAGCTGCGGCCCGTGACCCTGCTGGTAACGGTTTTGGCGATTGTTGCCGCCGTCATTGCGGCCCTGCTGCTGGTGCTCAGTGGACCGCTGGCCGAGCAGGTGGGCACAGCGCTGGGTCTGGGCAGTGGCGTGCTTGTCGTCTGGAGCATCCTGAAGTGGCCGCTGCTGCTCTTTCTGGCTGTTCTTCTCGTTGCGGTGCTGTACTACGTGACCCCGAACGTAAAGCAGCCCAAGTTCCGGTGGATGAGCGTCGGCTCGCTGGTCGCACTCGTCGTGTGGGCTCTCGCTTCGGTCGGATTCGCGTTCTACGCGGCCAACTTCTCCAAGTACGACGCGACCTACGGGTCGATCGGCGGGGTGATCGTCTTCCTGCTGTGGGTCTGGATCTCGAACATCGCCCTGCTGTTCGGCGCCGAACTGGATGCCGAGGTCGAGCGCGGGCGCGAACTGCAGGCCGGAATCGAGGCCGAGGAGACACTGCAGCTGCCGCCACGAGATACGCGCACGAGCGACAAGAAGGCAAAGCAGCATGACAAGGATGTGCGGATGGGCAGGCAACTGCGCACCAGCCGTGGCCGCTCCACCGAGGATGCCGGATCGGACTCGGGCGAGAACTCCGCTTAGACCTGGGTGGCGAACGCGGCGCGCTCGAAATTCCGCTGGTGCCAGTACGGGTAGGTCGGGGTCGTCTTGCTCGCGGCATCGAGTCGGGCAACCTGGTCGGCGCTGAGGTTCCAGCCGACCGCGCCGAAGTTCTCGCGCAGCTGCGCCTCGTTGCGCGCGCCGAAGATGATCGACGAGACGGTTGGGCGCTGCAGCAGCCAGTTGAGGGATACCTGCGACAGCGACTTGCCGGTCTCCTCGGCCACCGCATCCAGCGCCTCGACGATCGTGTAGAGCGTCTCCTCACTGCCGGACTGCTGTACCTCCGACCCCGCGGTCAGGCGGCTGTCGGATGGCACTGGCTGTCCGCGACGGATCTTGCCGGTGAGCCGCCCCTGCGACAGCGGGCTCCAGACGACCGTTCCCACGTTCTGGTCGACGCCGAGCGGCATGAGCTCCCACTCGAACTCGCGGGCGGCCAGTGAGTAGTGGGCTTGGTGCGCGACGTGCTTTGCCCAGCCGTAGCGTTCGGAGATCGACAGCGCCTTCATGAGCTGCCAGCCGGAGAAGTTCGAGCAGCCGATGTAGCGAACCTTGCCACTTCGCACGAACTCGTCGAGCGTGCTGAGGGTCTCTTCGAGTGGTGTCGCCCCGTCGAACCCGTGCAGGTAGTAGACGTCGACGTGATCGGTGCCCAGCCGCTTCAGGCTGCCCTCGAGTGCGCGAACCAGGTGGAAGCGCGATGATCCGACGTCGTTGAGCCCGCCGCCGCTGCGGAAGGTTGCCTTGGTGCCGATGATGAGGTCGTCGCGGCGCTTCGCGATGACCTTGCCGAGTACCTCTTCAGCTCGGCCGGCGGAGTAGATGTCCGCGGTGTCGAAGAAGTTGACCCCGGCCTCGAGGGCGATGTCGACCAGGCGCGAGGCCTCGTCCACGTCAGTGTTTCCCCATGAGCCGTCGTGGGCGCCGCCGGCGAAAGTGGCGGTGCCGAACGAGAGAACGGGGACCTTGAGGCCTGAATTTCCAAGCTGGCGGTATTCCATGGGAAGGCTCCTTCGCGCGCGGGGGTTTCGGCAGCCATTCTATTAGAACGTTTCAACCGCGCGGAGGGCGCGCCCCTACCTTCCGGGGTTGACCGAGATGATCGGCACGGGAAACTTGGCTGCCCGGATCGGGTCGAGCAGGTCGTCCGTGATTCCCGCCGTGAAGCCATCCATGTCGAGAACGCGGAAAAGCGCCTCCCGGCCGAACTTGGAGCTGTCGGCGACGAAGAACGCCGAGTTGGCGATCGAGCGCATCTTGCGTCGGAGTTCCAACTCGTAGCTGCTGTTGCTGAAGATGCCGTCTTCGTTGACGGTGTCTGCGCCGAAGATCGCAACGTCGACGCGCAGGTGCTCGATTTGTTGCACGGACGAGGGTCCCCAGAGCGAAAACGCACTGGGCAGCAGTTCGCCGCCGATCATCACGAGGTGAGCATTGCGGTTCTTCGCGATCTCGTTGCCGATGCGCAGGTCATTGGTGACGACCGTCAGGCCGTCATCAACCAGGTGTCGCGCCACCTCGAGCGTCGTGGAGCCACCGGCGAGGAGCACCGTTTGGCCCGCAAGCACGCGCTCGGCCATGGCCTTGCCGATCGCCACCTTCTCGCGATGATGCAGCGATTCCTTGAGAAAAGACGGCGCATCGGCCTGTCGGAGCGGCAGGGCGCCACCGTGCGTGCGCTGCACCATTTCAAGCTGTTCGAGTTTCTCGAGATCGCGCCGAATCGTCGCCGTACTCACGCCGAACCGCTCTGCCAGGTCAGGTACGGACTGGAAACCGAGGTGCTGCAGCTGCTCGATGATGTCCGAGTGTCTCGTCATTGGCTCACTTTCTCTGATCATTGACCAACTTAGCAGTCCAATCTTGCGCGATAATGAGCAGCAATGCACGTCATGCTCACAAACGCGCGCATCTATGTTGACAATCGCGCACGCTGTTGTTAGGTTCTCTGCAGGTACCGCGCAGCAGCCCCCAGTCCGCATTGCAGAACAGGGTCTTCAGCCCGATTGATCGAACTCGCGCAGTGATGCGGGAGGCGTCCGATCGGCTCCGGCACCGCCTTTACTTCACCGATGTCGTTAGCAGGCAACGGCGGGGTGTTCGACCAGCGAGGCAGTCAGTAACCCGACCCGGCGTTTGCGGCTGACATTCATACAAAGGAGTAAGTAATGCGCACCAAGAGAATTTTGTTGGCTGCCGGAGTGGTCATCTCCGTCGCCCTGGCGACAGCGGGATGCAGCGCATCCGCCGGCACGTCCAGCAACGGCCCGAAGCTGCTCGGCATCGTTTCGATCGCGTCAGGCATCGACATGAACGACAACGCCACCAAGGGTTCGATTGACGCGGCCAAGGCCGCTGGCTGGACGGTCGAAGTTGTCGACGCCCAGGGCGACGCCTCGAAGGCCAACGCCGCAATCACCAACTTCGTCAACAAGGGCGCAGACGCGATCATCACCCACGTCTTCCCGGCCACCGCGCTCGGCAGCGGACTCGCAGCCGCCCAGGCCGCAAAGGTTCCGGTTGCCTCGTGGGGCGGTGGAAAGGGTGCTGGCGTCGTCGTCGACACCGTGACGCCGCTCGGCAAGCCGAGCACGGACACCATGGTTGCTGACCTCGGAGGCAAGGGCAGCATCCTCGCGCTCACCTACCACGGCGGCCAGCTCTGCATCGACCGCGAGACCGCCCTCGACAAGGTCCTCACCGCTTACCCCGCCATCAAGGTAACCAAGGAAGAGGTCACGATTCCGGGCTTCCTGCAGGATGGCGCCAAGTACGCAAACACCTGGCTGGCAAGCCACCCCGCCGGATCCGGCCCGCTCGCGATCTGGGGCTGCTGGGATGACCCCACGCTCGGCGCAATCTCCTCGCTGAAGCAGCAGAACCGCACGGACGTACTCACCTACGGCATCCAGGGCTCGAAGACCTCGATCGCTGCGGTCGCTGATGGCAGCCTGACCGCGACGGCCTTCGAAGATGGCTACAACGAGGGCAAGGTGCTCTTCACCAGCCTCGAGAAGGCGATCGCCGCCGGGGACAAGTGGAAGCCTGAGACGCTCAACATGACCGGTCAGATCATCAAGAAGCCCGAGGTCGCTGCCTTCCTGGCCGCGCACCCCGAATTCAAGTGATCTGACCGACGCACCAGCCCTTCGACGAAAGCACAGCGATGACCGACACCAGCACGAGCGCGAACCAGGCGGTTCCTCTCATCCGCTTCACGGATGTGAGCAAGTCGTTCGGTGGCGCTCAGGCGCTGCGCGACATCTCATTCGAGATCCGTCCCGGCACGGTGCATGGTCTCGTCGGAGCCAACGGTGCCGGTAAGTCGACGCTGATCCGCTGTCTGGCCGGGGTCAACCCGCCAGACAGCGGATCCATCGAAATCGATGGCGAGCTTGTCGACATCCCGAACCCCCAGGCGGCGGGCGAACTCGGCCTGGCGTTCATCCACCAGGAGATGAGCCTCATCCCCGGCTGGGACGTGCTGCGCAACATGTCGCTCGGCATGCCGCTGGTCACAGCGGGCGGCCTGATCGACTGGCGGCCGATGCGCACCAAGGCGCTTGCCGTCGCCGAGCGCCTGGGATTCAGTTTTCCGCTCTCGCGCCAGGTCGATGACCTGAGCACGGCGGACCAGTGGCTTGTTCTCATCGGCCGCGCTCTCATGGCCGACGCTCGCCTGATCGCCATGGACGAGCCGACCGCATCGCTGTCGGCACGCGAGGCGGAGCGGCTGCACGCGATCATCCGCGACCTGGTCGCGAGTGGCGCCACCGTGGTCTTCGTCTCTCACCGGCTGGATGAGGTGACCGACCTCTGCGACGACATCACCGTGTTCCGCGATGGCACCGTGACCCGCCGGGTCGTGGGCGAGCGTCTTCGCAAGGCGGAGCTCGTGTCCGCGATCGTCGGCAAGGATCTCGAGATCCCCGACCACGGCCGTGACGTCATCGACCGCGGTGACGAGGTACTGCGGATCTCGAGCGTCGGCGACGGCAGGATGGTGAAAGACGCCTCCCTCGTCGTGAACGCGGGTGAGGTGGTCGGCATCGGCGGCCTCGTCGGTTCCGGACGAAGCGAACTCATCAAAGCCGTCTACGGGGCATCCCGGTTCACCACCGGCTCCGTCTCCTTCGACGGCAAGAACGTCGCCTTCCGTCACCCCTCGGAAGCTGTTGCCGCCGGATTCGGGCTCGTACCCGAAGAGCGACGGGCCGAGGGGTTGTTCCTCGACGAATCCATCGCCTTCAACATCAACCTCGCGCGCCTCGACTCGCTCGTGGTTTCGCGACTCCTTCCCTTCCTGCGCCTGAGCCGCGGCCGCTCACGCGCACAGGCCGTCGCCAATCAGGTGACCGTGAAGGCCCGGAGCGTCTCCGCTCTGGCCGGCACCCTTTCCGGCGGCAACCAGCAGAAGGTCGCTATCGCGCGCTGGCTGATCGATCCGCCGCGCGTGCTGATTTTGGACGAGCCGTCCCGCGGTGTTGACGTCGGCGCTCGCGCCGAGGTGCACGACGTCATTCGTGCGCTTGCCGAGCGCGGTGCCGCGGTGCTCGTCGTTTCTTCCGACAACGAAGAACTCGTTGCGCTCTGCGACACCGTGTACGTGATGGTGGAGGGCCGCGTCTCCGGACGCCTCGCCGGACCCGAAATCACCGTCGACCACCTCACCCATTTGAGTTTCGAGAACCACCATGAAAGAGGAGATGCAGCATGAGTCTCACCGAGTCAGCCAGCCCTACCGAAGTGGATGGCGCACCCGCCGCGCGGCGCCAACGCACCGCGCTGCTGATCATCTCCAAGTACGGAACCCTGATCGCGATGGTGATCCTCATCGTCATCTTCGCGATTGCCTCGCCAGGGGGATCGTTCCTGCAGCCGCTTAACCTGCTGGCGATTCTCAGCCAGTCAGCCCTGACGGCGATCATCGCCTGCGGAGTGACTCTGGTGTTGGTTGCCGGCGAGTTCGACCTGAGCATCGGCTACACCGCGAGCCTTGCCGGCGTGCTGGTCACCGGATTGATGAGTAACCAGGGTGTTCCGATCCCCCTTGCCATCCTGATCACCGTGGTCGCCGGTTCCGTGATCGGCCTGGTCAACGGCCTGCTCGTCGCGAAAGCGGGGGTGAACGCGGTCGTCGCGACGCTCGGCGTCGGCACCGCGGTCGTCGGCGTCAGCTTCGGCTACAGCTCCGGCCAGCCGATCGTGTCGCTGCCCGCAGCCTTTACCGCCATCGCGCTCGGCCGCAGCGTCCTCGGGGTTCCGAACCTCATCTGGCTCATGGTGATCGTGCTCGTGATCCTGTGGGTGCTGCTCAACCGCACGCCGCTGGGCTTCCGCATCCAGGCGACCGGCGCCAACCGCCACGCGGCTGCGCTCGCCGGAGTGCGCACGGACCGAGCGAAGATCGCCGCCTTCGTCATCGCCGGCGTCTGCGCTGCCATCGCGGGCATCCTGCTCTCGTCGCAACTCGGCAGCGGCATGGTCAGTTCCGGTGACGGGTACCTGCTCGATGCGCTGGCAGCCGTGTTCCTCGGCTCGGCCACCCTGCGTGACGGTAAATTCCACATCCTCGGCACGCTGATCGGTGTGCTCATCGTCAACATTGGCTTCAACGGTCTCGGCCTCGTCGGAACGCCCACGTTCTTCCAGTTCGTCTTCAAGGGCGGAATCCTGGTGTTCGCGGTTGCGCTCGCGACCATCGCACGTCGGTACGCCCGCAGCTAGCGCTGCCACATCCCCAATCGAAGGAGAGAACATGGGAATCAAGATCCACAACATCGTCACGGGTGAGCTGGAGAACATGCTGGTCGGCCACCTGCTGAACGCGGGCATCCACCCCGACCACACCGAGGAGCAGGTGATGCCCGGCGGGTTCACCGCCGACCACGTGTCGCACTATGGCGTGCCGGCGGCTGGCGGAATGGTGCCGGTTCCGGTGTGGCTGCTTGAGGGCACCGAGAAGAAGATCCTGATCGACACGGGCATCGGCGACGTGGACGAGATCATGGAGATGATGGCGCGCCACGGCGTTCCCACCTGGACGACAAAGTCACCGGAGCAGGACCTCACGGCCGGCCTCGCCCGCCACGGTGTGACCCCGGAGGAGATCGACATCGTCGTGCTCTCCCACCTGCACTTCGACCACATCGGAAACAACCACCTGTTCCCGAACGCGAAGTTCCTCGTTCAGCGGTCGGAGATCGCGCAGGGTCTGACGCCACCGGCATACTGCCAGTACTCCTACCCCGAGTACTCGTACAACATCGCCAACGTGCGCGACCGCATCCAGATCCTCGAGGGCGATTATCAGATCGAACCCGGCGTACGGCTGATCAAGATCGGCGGCCACACGCCCGGCACGATGGTCGTCGTGGTTGACACCGACGCCGGTCGCGTCGCTCTCGCCGGCGACATCATGTACAACTACAAGAATCTCGAACTCAACTGGCCCACGGGTTCGTTCTGGTCCCTCCAGGACCTGATGAGCGGTTACGACCGCCTTCACCAGGAGGCCGACATCATCGTCCCCGGGCACGACTGGGAGTTCAACAAGCGCTACCCCAGCGGCACCCTCGGATAATCGCACCTGCACCACCGATCAAGGACAACCATGAGAAAAATCATTAATGATCCGAGCAATTTTGTCGATGAACTCATCGACGGAATCCTGCTCGCCCACCCGGACAAGCTGAAGACGCCTGGCGACGACAAGCGCATCCTCGTGCGTGCGGATGCGCCCACCGGTCGCGTCGGTATCGTCACGGGCGGCGGCTCGGGTCACCTCCCGTTGTTCAAGGGTTACGTCGGCAAGGGGCTGTGCTCCGGTGTCGCGATCGGCAACGTCTTCTCGTCTCCTTCTGCGCAGCAGTGCTTTGAGGCTGCCAAAGCGGTGGATGGCGGGGCCGGCGTGGTCTACCTGTACGGCAACTACGGCGGCGACGTCTTCAACTTCGACCTCGCAACCGACCTCGCAGAACTCGAGGGAATCGAGACGCGCACCGTTCTCGGGCGTGACGATGTCGCGAGCCAGCCGAAGGAGCGCAAGCTCGACCGGCGCGGTGTGGCGGGCATCCTGTTCGCCTTCAAGGGCGCGGGTGCGGCTGCCGAGCGTGGCGACGACCTCGACGCGGTTGCTGCCGTCGCCGAGGACATCATCGAGAACACCGCGACGATGGGCATCGGGCTCAGCCCGACCATCCTCCCGACGACCGGCAAGCCGAGCTTCGAGCTGCCAGACGGCGAGATGGAGATCGGAATCGGCATCCACGGGGAGTCGGGCATCCACCGCGGTCCCCTCGAAACTGCAGACCAGATCGTGGAGCGGTTGATGCAGCCGCTCGTCGCCGACCTCGAGCTGGCGCAGGGCGATCGCATCGCCGTGCTGGTCAACGGCATGGGCGCGACACCGTTGGAAGAGCTGTACGTTATGTACCGCCACGTGCACAAGCAGGCCGAACTGCTCGGCGTGACGATCGAGAAGAGCTACATCGGGGAGTACGCAACAAGCCTCGAGATGGCTGGAGCGTCGCTGTCCTTCCTCAAGCTGAACGATGAGCGACTCGAGCTCCTCAACGCGCCCGCCGAATCACCGTTCTTTGTGGAGGCATGACACGCATGGATGTAGCAGGACTGAACCGGGCCATTCGCAATTCGATGGTCGAGATTAAGCAGTACGCCGACGAGCTGCGTGACCTGGACACCGCACTCGGTGACGGGGACCTCGGCATTACCGTCTCACTGGGAGCCGACGCCATCATCGAGGCGCTCGACGCGACGGGGGATGACGTCTCGGCCGAGGAGATCATCCGCTCGTGCGCGAAGGCGTTTGCTAACGCAAATCCGTCGACGATGGCGGCACTCGTTGCGGGTGCGCTGCTGTCGGGGTCGCGCCTGTGGGCGACGACATCCGAGCTGACCACCGAGGATGCGAGTGCATTCGCGCGGGCTGCCGGAGAGAGCATCGGCAAGCGAGGCAAGGCGGCCGTTGGCGACAAGACCATCCTTGATGCCCTGGTGCCGGCGGGTGAGGCGCTCGCGACCTCATCCGACGTAGCCGAGGCACTCGACCGGGCGATCGCGGCAGCAGAGAAGGCTGTCGTCGAGACGACGTCGATGCAGTCACGGCGTGGACGCGCATCCTGGTTGCAGGAGCGCAGCATCGGACTGCAGGACCCGGGGGCCACGGCCTTCCTGCGCTTCCTGCAGTCGTGGAAGGCCGCAAATCTCGACCAGGCGTAGGCACTAGCCAACGACGCCTGCCTCACCAGACTGCACCGCACCTGTTAAGCCGGGGAACCTAGCAACCCCATCGCCAGGACACCACGCACGCGCGTGGTGTCCTGGCGAGGAACCTCATCCGCGCAGGCGGCTGATGTTGGTCGCAGGCGCTGGTATAGTCGTCAGGTTGGGTTTTCAAGCCCGAACAATGCGCCCGTAGCTCAGCGGATAGAGCAATTGACTACGGATCAATAGGCCGGGGGTTCAAATCCCTCCGGGCGCACTCGAGAAGTCGGGACGTCACCATGCGGTGGCGTCCCTCTTTCGTTTAACCGATGTCCGGGCTTGTCCAGTCCGACGGGCGTCGCTGTGAACCTGAATGGGCCCCCGCTGAGCAGTCCGCCGGATCGCGCAGTGCCGGCTACTTGCACCTGCGTGTGACCGGGCGATCTGGAGGCGGCTCAGTAGGGGAGTCAAATCCCTCCGGGCGCACAGAATAGCAGGTCTGACCAGCACTTTTGTTAGTGCCGGTTTGGCCGGTTTTTCTTTGCCCACATATTGCTCACACTCGCAAAACTCGACTCTCAATTGCAGTACTTTTGAGAACGGCAATTGAGAGACCTTAGGTATCTCGTTACAACGGTTGTGCTCGCTCTCGCCGGACCAGCCTTATTGAGAGAGGGTGCCGAGTCATCGTCGGCGAGCTTGCCCTGCGGTGTCAGCCAAGCCCGAGCAGGGATTGAACTCGACCTCCTGCGAAGCTGGGACCACCGCACGCGCGTCCTCAGAAATCTTGGTGTGCCTGGCGATGGATCGCGATGGTTGGTCTCATCGTCGCCCCAAGCACCCAGCGCCAAAGCCACTTGTTTATGAAGCCAATCGGCCGAGGCGTTGGGCAAAACGAGTGCGAGTTGCGCGGCACGTTCGTCCGCTGTTCCGTCAAGGTCATTCAGCACGTTTGGCCGCTCAGTACGGGGGAAAGGTCGAAAATTGGACCAAAATGGCGGCGGACGAGGGGCGCACCCTAGTATCCGGCGTGGTCGCGGGAATTAAGGGTCAGGTGCACTGGTACGAGAATGTGCTCACTGGAGCAAAGGTTGAAGGAAAGTTCAAAATTGATTGACGAAACAGGAGTCGGAACGGGGGACATAGTGTCAACAAAAGTATTTGAAGATGCTTTCCGAAGATGGCTTATCGACGTGGCACTCGTTTCCATCGAGATGGACGAAAGCGCGATCATAGGAGCGGCCACCCTAGAGCTACTGACGTTGGGGCCATTCTCGGCCAATCTTTTCGCTCTCGTTGAACACGGTTCGGAGGCGGTCCACGAAGAGATCATGCAATGGGTTGACGGTTATATCGCCGAACTGGGGTTGCCCTCGATGACAACAAGCGATTGGCGAAGAGTCGCACTGCTTGCATCTCTTGAGATGGACGCATCGCTTGCGTCCCTGATTGAACACAACCGGTGGCGACTGCGGGTCGGATTAGAAGAACCAGCGCTGAGGCTGCCTCGTGCCGCGTTCGATGCCTTCCTAACTTTTCAGGACGACATCGACGAAGAACTCCAGCCAACAGATTCAGTTCGAGACCTTCGGTTAGCGATCGAAAGGTATCGCGACGACGTGTGGGGGCACATCGAGGTTGCGCTTCAAAATTCCGGCCATGAGCGGATCTTGCGAGCGTTCCAGCGCAGCTAGCTCCGGTGAATGTGTAGCCGGGCGGCGGTTGCACCAGGCGGGACCAGCCGCATGCTCGTCCACAACAGTTGCGGTGCGCCGCTTGCCAGTGGCCAGGTCGCGGATATGACAAAACGCCTCGCTTACAAGGCGACCGCGAATTTTTCTCATGGGCCAGTTTGCTGCCGACGCCGTTGAGCGACGTGCCGACCACCGCTCCGCGGGTGCATGACGAACTTTCAGAAGTGGCGGACCGGGCTGCTGGTAGCCGCCGGGGGTAATCTTCGGATTGGGCGTCCTCGTTACGATTGCGAGGATTGTCTACCAACTGAAGCCGCATGAACCGGAGTACGACCCGCAAGCCGACCCGCGTCCGTATCTCGTTGTGCTCCTCTATACCGGTCCGGCGCTCATGATGTTGGGTCTCGCCAGTTTGATTGCGCGCTGGCGCTTGCCGATTCTCGTCGGCCAATCAAGAGCGGCCCGATCCATGGAAATCGTTGCGCCATCGCTCTTTGCGGAACTGCCGTTACCTTCGTAATGAGCTGGACGCTCATTTTGGCTAGCGGGCTATTCATCTGCCTCACGAGATGGTGCTGAATATTGACTGACTGGCCCCAAGCGGCTGAGCGAACCGCGTCGCGGCTGTGCAGCTGTCGCGGGGTCTCTCTCCGGCGAACGATTCGTCGATCGGCCATCCGAACCCGACAGAAACCTACAAATGACCAAGATGGGTAGGGCGTTCACGTGACGCATAGGGATACATCTGCGACGTAAACACTGGCATCGGCGCGAAGATCCGCGTTATCCGGGGACGTCACCATGCGGTGGCGTCCCTCTTTCGTTTAACCGACGTCCCGGCTTTTCGAGTCCGACGGGCGTCGCTGTGAACATGAGTGGGCCCCCGCTGAGCAGTCCGCCGGATCGCGCAGTGCGGGCTACTTGCACCTGCGTGTGACCGCGCGATCGGGAGGCGGCTCAGTAGGGGAGTCAAATCCCTCCGGGCGCACTCAAATAGTGGCTCTGACGCATCACCTAGCGAATTGCCGAGAGCCCAAGGCTTTGTGCGACATGATGCCTCGTTGATAAGGCATTGTTAGCGGTCGCAGACGAGCCCGGCAAGAATCGCCTGGGCCGGGGTTGCCGTGAGGAGCGCAGGGGACTGAGAGAATCAAAAGTTCAGCCTCCAAAATATGTATGCGAGCGGCACTAGCACCGCGACAATACCGCCAAGCACGATTACGCGATTTCGCCAGCCCCTCAAGACAATGAAGAACACCACGTCGATCACTCCAGCAAGAAGCCAGAGGGCATAGGTACCAATTACTAAAGTGACAATGCCTTCAGGAGTATTCGCTATGCCGAAGAAGTCGATGCTCGCACTCGCGGGAGAATTGACCCATAGCTCGATTGCGGCGACGAGCACACTAAGAGCGAGTGTCACCCACGCTGCGGTTCGGATTGGTCGCCGCTGGCGCGGCAGAATGTCCGTCACAATGCGCCCGACCCAACTCGGCTAACTCTCTGGCTAGTCGCGGGAAAGCTTGCGCGTCGCTCGTTACATCGGTGCTGAGATTCTCGATTGCTCACGAGGTGACACTATCGTCCTGCCCTTTCTGTTTCGTCAGCCTTCCCAACACGAAGGTAACTCTCGTCGCATCCTCATGAGCGACGGCACGGGCGCATGCCTCTTCGACCAGCGCACGAAGTCGTTGCACCGCCCTGCGACAAGTTGATTTCGATTATGGAAGCGGCTCAGTAGGGGAGTCAAATCCCTCCAAGCGCACGAAATAAGTGCTGGTCACCAATACTATTTGCATGTATAACGCGTTCCGTAAGAGCGAGTCTTCTGCGAGGGTGGGTTGGAGTTCATATGTCGGGGATGCAGGTATGAATACCGCGAAAATAAGCTGGTAGAGGAGGTGAGCATGGTGATGCGACGAGTTCTGGGCGCCCTGGTGGCGCTGGGGTGTGTGGGGCTACTTTCTGCGTGTTCGCTTTCGCCGGCTCTCACTTCGCCTTCCCACGACGATTCCGAAAAGGTGGCGGCTGTTCAGATGCAGCACATCGCGAATGCTGTGAAGCATCACGATGCGTCTGCATTGAAGAAGCTGTTTTCGCAGCGCGCGCGCGAGAATGCCACCGATCTGGATAGCGGATTGGACTACTTTCTGTCCGTTTTCCCCCCCGGCAAACTGACGTGGGAGTCGCAGGGCACCGGGGGGAGGGGAGATATCGTAAATTTCCAGGAGACCGAGGATTTGCTCGGCAACTACAAAGTGACCGTGGCTGGGAAGGATTTCGAGCTGTCCTTCGTCGACTTCTCGATCGATACTGCGCACCCGGATACTGTCGGGCACTACGCGTTAGGGGTCGCACCGGCCTCCGAGGATGGATACACCGCGTCGGGCGCGAGGAAGCCGTTCAACCTGTGGTTCGGCCAGTTTGGTATCAAAAATCACAAAGCGACCGGTCACCCGGGCGTTTACGTCCCCCAGAAGTGAGCTGGTCACGGCAGCCGGGCGGGTTTCGCACTACGGTTGCTTTGCCGACGGCCGAGTTCCGTGACGCGCGCTCAGTGATGTGTCGGCGGGAGCGGGTACAAGCAGAAATGATGCGGCCGGAACCAAAAAGGGTGTTGTGATGTCGTCGATCAGCATGCGCGAACGTTTGGATGGGGTCGCGCGCTCAGGGTTGCCTTACGCGCGGAAAATGTCCGGTCGGGTTTCTATCGCCGCAGTGGGACTTGTCGTGGCGCTGGCCTTGGTCCTCAGTGGCTGCACGTCGCCGTCGACGCGCACGCCCAACGCGGGACACAAAGCGGTTCCCGGCCCGGCGCACAGTGCAGTTCCGACCGGCGGATCCACGCCGCCCGCAAGCTCTGTCGCACCCGCGACTGGCGAGCTGATCACGGGCACCGGGTACAGCTTCCGCGCCCCTGAGGGCTGGAGCAAAGGGGCGTCGCATACCTCGAGCAAGTTAGTGCGCCCGGAGGGATTTGAGTCGAGAAGTTGAATGAGCCGCACTCCGCGAAAGGCACTGGGTCAGACGGCTCTGAGATTCCTTCACCGTCCGCGCAGAGGGAAAAAGAGATGGAGATTATCGCGGAAGAAACGCGCAAGGCCGAAGCGCCCTTGGTGCGCGACCTCCGCGAAGCCGGATTTCAAGTTGATTCGCTATGGGATTTGGTGAACGCCAAGTACTCCTTTCCGCGCGCGATCCCAATCCTCATCGAGCACCTGACGCGGGACTATCCAACCCGGATCCGTTCAGGCATAGCCAGGGCACTAGCTGGTCCTGAGTCCGCTCCATATTGGTTCCAGCTTGAGCAGTATTTCAAGCTGGCGGAAGATACATCCGAGAAGCAGGCGTTTGCCGTTGCGCTAAGGGCCGCCGCAACCGAAGAGCACGTCGAAGACCTAATTAGACTTTTCAAGGACCCAAGCAACGGACGCAACCGTGGTCTGTTTATCGCTCCGCTCGTCCGTTCAAAAAACCCTGCGGCGCGGGCCGCGGTAGAAGCGGTAGAGGAAGACCCCGTTCTCGGCCACGAGGCAAAATTGAGGCTCTACGGGCGCAAAAAACGCGCTCAATCTTGAGCGGGCAACTTGATGGTCCCGCGATATCGACTTTGAGCTACAGAACTGCTGGCCATACGGTGGCCGTTCGCAGGCTGACAATCATTTCTCCGAACGTCAGTCGGCGCCGCAGCCTTTGATAGATAAGGGATCTGAATGATGATCGATGCCGCGGCGGCTTTCAGTGGGTGTCAGCTTCGTCGCGCGTTTTCGGCTCCATACGCTGCCGAAACACTCTGGCTCGTACGATTTAGGGGTGCGTGTTCTGATCGTCGAAGACGAGCTCTATCTGGCCGAGGCGATCCGCGATGGGTTACGCCTCGAGGCGATCGCTGGCGACATCGCTAATGATGGTGAGACTGCACTCGAATTGCTCAGCATCAACAGCTACGACATCGCGGTTCTCGATCGCGACATCCCCGGACCGTCGGGCGACGAGGTGGCCGCGCGCATCGTGGCCTCAGGCAGCGGCATGCCGATCCTCATGTTGACCGCCGCGGATCGGTTGGGCGACAAGGCGTCCGGGTTCGAGTTGGGCGCAGACGACTATCTGACGAAGCCGTTCGAACTGCAAGAACTCGTGCTGCGGCTGAGAGCGCTAGACCGGCGGCGCGGGCACAGCCGACCGCCTGTGTACGAGATGGCCGGTCTGCGGCTCGATCCGTTTCGTCGCGAGGTGTACCGCGAGGGCAAGTACGTGGCGTTAACGCGCAAACAGTTCGCCGTGCTTGAGGTCCTGATGGACGCCGAGGGTGGCGTCGTGAGTGCCGAAGATCTGCTCGAGCGTGCGTGGGACGAGAACGCCGATCCGTTCACGAATGCCGTTCGCATCACGGTATCGGCGCTGCGCAAGCGACTCGGTGAACCATGGGCCATAGCGACCGTGCCGGGTGTGGGTTACCGGATTGAAGAAAAGCCGGCTGATGGCTAGGGCACGCGGGGTGAGCGTGCGACTCAAGCTCGCCATCAGTTACGCGGCGTTCCTCATGGTGGCGGGAGCGCTGTTGCTCGCCGTCGTGTGGGTGTTCCTGCTGCGCTACGTTCCAGCGACCAACGGCGACCGAGGCGGATCCAGTCCCCAGTTCGGCCCCGACCGATACGACCTGCTTCGTGCTTTCGCTCCGCCAGCGGCGTGGGCACTGGTCTTTCTCCTCGTCCTCGGACTCGTCGGAGGGTGGGTCCTGGCCGGCGTGATGCTCGCTCCGCTTACGCGGATCACGAATGCTACGCGCCGCGTCGCGAGCGGTTCGCTCTCCCACCGCATCGACCTGGAGGGTCGCACCGACGAGTTCCGCGAGCTTGCCGACAGCTTCGACGCGATGCTCGCCCGTCTCGAGCGCCACGATGCTGAGCAGCAACGGTTCGCGGCGAACGCCTCCCACGAACTGCGCACGCCGCTCGCGATCACTCAGACCCTGCTCGAAGTCGCCCGCAATGATCCGGACAGGGATACCGGCGAGCTCATCAAGCGACTGTATTCGGTCAATTCCCGCGCCATCGAGCTCACCGAAGCCCTGCTCCTGCTGAGCCGCGCCGATCGCGGCACCTTCGCGCGGGAGGGAGTGGACCTCTCCCTGCTTGCTGAGGAGGCGACCGAGACCTTGCTGCCGCTTGCAGAGAAGCGGGGCGTCGTCATCGAGACGTCGGGCGACCCCGCTACCACATTCGGTTCGCGGGCTCTGCTGCTGCAGATGACGACGAACCTGGTGCACAACGCCATCGTGCACAACCGCGCAGAGGGTGGCATGGTGACGATCGCCACGACGAGCGCGGACGGCACAGCGGTCCTGTTGGTCGAGAACACCGGGGACAGGCTCACTCAACACATGGTCTCGACGCTCACCGAACCATTTCAGCGGGGGGCCGCCCGGGTGCGTACGCACGAGACCGGCGTCGGCCTTGGACTCGCGATCGTCAAGAGCATCGTCGACGCCCACGACGGAGCGCTCGAACTCACGCCGCTTGAATCCGGCGGCCTGAGCGTCAGCGTTCTGCTGCCGCTTCCAGACTGAGCGTTCCGATTCCGCCAGCCCGCGGCGGCTGCAGTTGCGGGAATGACGCCACGTCCAGCGCGATCGCGGCAGCGCGATCCAACTCTCATCGCCTCACTCATTGGCCACTGGAAAGTCGAAGTAGGTGTGGGGAAACGGCTCGCTCTTTAGCCAGTAGTGCCACCATTCCCACTCGTATGCACGGAAGCCACTCGCCTCCATGATCGTGCGCAGGTGCTGGCGGTTCGCTTTCTCATGATGCGAAATCTGGGTCGCCGCGTGGTGCGAGATCGAGTCCATCACGTCGTGGCCCCCGCCCATGGGCGCCAATTCCTGCGTGTCGAGATGGAATAGCGTTAGGTCGACTGCACTGCCCCGGCTGTGTCCGGAGTGCGCGTGGATGTACCCCTTCGCGAAGATCTCGGACTTGTCAATGCGGGGGTAGTGCCGTTGCTTGGTCTCCCCGTCTTCGGGCATGGTGGCCCATCGCTGGAAACACTCGGTCGCGCGCTGAGGACGGTAGCCGTCCCAGAGCAGAAGACCGAAACCTCGGTCGGCAGCGACATCTCGTGCCCTCTCGAGCGCATCGCACAGCGCATGAGTACCGACGACGCGATTGATGTGATAGCCGTCGACCGGCTTCCCGGTGAAGTTGTCCCAGGTGGCGTACTTCGCATCCCAGCGCACGCCGCGCACGCGTTCATCGACGAAGACGAAGTTGTCGTTCATCGGCTGCGCGCGGCTATGGCCAGTGCGATTAGGCGGTCGATGACATCGGAGAGCGACAACCCGGCTGCGGCCATCATCCGCGGGTATCGGCTGTAGGTGGTCATGCCTGGGAGGGTATTCACCTCGTTCAACATCACTGTGCCATCCTCGAGTAAGAACATGTCGACCCGCGCAAGCCCGCGGCATCCCAGCGCCCGGTAGATGGCTTTGCCGGCTTCTTGCACTCGCGTCCGCACGGCGGCAGGGATGTCGGCCGGCACAATAAACGTCGAGTTCTCGGACCCGGTCTCGGGGGTGCTCTCTTGGTGAATGCGGAAGAAGCCGTGAGTCAGCGCGACGCGATCCACCTCTCCTGCAAACAGATCGGAGTCATTGCCGAGGATGGCGCACCCGATCTCACTGCCGACCACCGCGCTTTCGATCAACACCTTCGAGTCGTATTTGCGTGCCGCCTCGATGGCGCCCGCCAACTCATCGCCGCTGTCGACCTTGGACACGCCGAAGGACGACCCCGAGCGCGCCGGCTTCACGAAGACGGGGTACTCAAAGCGGGTCGGATCGGGGGACTCGCCGCTGGCAACGGTCCAGAAGGCCGGCGTCGCGATGCCTGCGGCTGCAACCACGACATAAGCAAGCGACTTGTCCATCGCGAGCGCCGAACTCGCGATGTCACACCCCACATACGGGATGTCCGCGAGTTCAAAGAGTCCCTGAATCGCTCCATCTTCGCCCCATCGCCCGTGCAGGACCGGGAACACGACGTCGAGAGCGATCGTCTCGACATCGCCACCCTGGATCACAAGCAGACCACGTGTGCGTGGGTCGGGAGACAGGACGACCGCTCGGAGGCTGTCGTTCTCGAGGTCGACGTCCGGCCGCTCACAGAGCTTCCACTCTCCGCCGCGGGTGATGCCGATCCAGTAGGGCTCGTACTGCTCGGCGTCGATGTGGCGGGCCACTTCCAGCGCAGACTTGAGCGAGATGGGGTGCTCTTCCGAACGCCCCCCGAAGATGATCCCGACCTTCAACTTAGCCATGCTTCAGACCCTTCTCGAACCTCAGACAATTGATCAAACTATTGACCACCGTGTCGATCAGGGCGTGATCGGTGTAGTAGGCGATGTGCGGAGTAATGAGAGCGTTCGGCAGCTTGTGCAGACGCAAGAGAACGGGGTCCTCGATGGGGATCGCCCCGCGGTCGGAGTAGAAGACGCCATCCTCCCCCTCAACAACGTCCAGGCCAGCGCCACCCAATTTGCCGTTCTCGAGGGCCGTGAGGAGGGCCTCGGTGTCGACGAGCGAACCTCGACCGGTGTTGACGAGGTACGCGCCGTCCTTCATCTGCCCGATGCGGCGGCCGTCGAGCAGATGGTGGGTGCTCTGATCAAGCGGGACATGAAGCGTCACGATGTCGCTGCGCTCCAAGAGCTCATCGAGCGAGACGTAGTCGACCGCGACGGTTTCGCGGTCGTCGCAGGCGATGACGCGGCAGCCGAAACCTCGAAGCCTGTCGATCACGGCCGCCCCGATGCGCCCGGTTCCCACTACTCCTACCGTGAGATCGCGCAACTCCCTTCCGCGCACACCCTGAAGCCGGTAGTCGTGGATGTCGACCTGCCTCACCGTGTACTTCGCGTGCCGCACCGCCATGAGCGTCAACATCAATGTGTAGTCGGCCACGCTGTCGGCCGAGTAGGCGACGTTCTCGACCGAGATGCCCACGCTCCGCGCATATGCCACGTCAATGTGGTTGAAGCCGATGCTTCGCGTGGAGATGTATTCCACGCCCGCATCACTCAGCGCCAGAAGGTCGGAGTTCGAGATCGGGGTCTTGTGGCCCACGCTGATGCAGCGGTGCCCGGCGGCTAGGTGGATCGTCGACGCGGAGACCGGGGCGGCAGTGATGACGGGCGTAATGCCGAAGGAAGGGGCCTTCTCGCGGAACACCAGAGACTCATCGAGTTCGCATCCATAGATGGCGAGAGCCATGGGAATGGCATGGGTCGGGGAGGAGTCCATATGCTCAGTCAAGGCATTCGGATGTCGCGGGGGCGTCTGGAGTTTTCGATACGCCGACGACATGTGCCAGCCATCCGTCGCCCTACGTGAGCGCGTCGGCGACTTGGTCGATGTGCGCACCGCGCGACGCCTTGATGAGCACCACATCGCCCGCGACCAGATTTGCGCGCAGCCATTCGACGGCGACGGCGTTGTCGGGCACCGCAACTCCCCGGCGCCCGGCGCCGGCCGCCAAAGCGCGGACGTTGTCGCCGACCGCGAGAACGATATCCGCGCGGGAAGCGGCGTACTCCCCGACCGAGCGATGCTCGGCCTCGCTCGCGTCGCCGAGTTCGAGGATCTCGCCCAGCACCGCGATTCGCCGCGTGGCCTCGACTGTCGCGAGAGCGTCGAGCGACGATCGGGCCGAGCCGGGGCTGGAGTTGTAGGAGTCGTTGAGCACGACCGCACCGTCGGCGAGTTCGCGTACTTCCATGCGCCACTTTGACAGTGAGGCAGCGCCAAGGGATGTTGCGATGGCATCCAACGCGACGCCGGTCGCGAGTGCTCCCGCCGCTGCCGCCGCGGCGTTCAGCGCCTGGTGAGCACCTACGAGACCGAGTGTCACCGGCACGGAGTCAATAGCCGTTTGCAGTGTGAACGACGGCCGGCCGAGGCGGTCAAGGGTGAGGCCGACAACGCGCACGTCGGCCCTCTCACTCTCACCGAAGGTCACAACGGGGCCATCGGTGAGCGACGCCATTGCAAGCACGCGGGGGTCGTCGGCATTGAGCACCGCCGTCCCACCTGGGGCCAGCCCGCGTACCAACTCGCTCTTCCCCGTCGCGATAGCGTCCTGTGAACCGAACTCACCGATGTGTGCCTTGCCCACATTGAGCACGATCGCAACGTCAGGAGCGACCAGCCCAGTGAGGCGGGCGATATCACCCAGGTGGCGAGCGCCCATCTCCACGACGAGGTATTTCGTATCGTCGTCGACGCGCAACAAAGTCACGGGCGCTCCGAGCCCGTTGTTGAAGTTGCCGAGCGTGCCGATGGTCGGTCCGACGTCGCTCAGGATGGCAGTCAGCAAGTCTTTCGTGCTCGTCTTGCCCTGAGAGCCCGTGACTGCCGCGACCGTCAGCCCACTTCGGACCCGGCCGATGACATGCTGGGCGAGGGTCTGCAACGCGATCTCCGGATCCGCGACGACAACGGTCGGGAGTGCGGTGGGTCGAGACCCGAGCACCGCGACGGCGCCCGCCCGGCCCGCCCGCTCAGCGAAGTCGTGACCGTCGACCTTCATGCCTGCGAATGCGACGAACAGCCCACCAGGCTGGATGTCCCGACTGTCGAATACTGCGTTGCCAGTTACTATCACCCCATCGTCGCCGGCGATGGATCCGCCCACGACCGTGGCGATCTCGGTGAGGCGAAGAGGAATCACGTGAGGGCGCCGGGGGCAGGGCGGTTCGGGGTCATTCTCACAGTGAAGACTGCTCGGCGTTCCCCGGGCGTATTCGATTTCCGATACGCGGAGGACAGGTCGCCTCAGGATCCGTGCGCTTTTGTTCCCGTTCGGGACGAATGTGCCCGGGCGCCCGGGCACATTCGTCTCGGGAGGGAACATGCGCGGAGCACTCGTTCCCGCGTGCTCGGGGAGGCGCGAGCGGCGCTAGCCTCGCTGGATCACGCTGCCAAAAAGTCCCGCCGGGCGCACGTCTACCGGGCGCCGCGGATAGGTAGGACGGCGATTGCCCCCAGCAGCGCGCACGCTCCGGCGGTCGTGTACAGCGCGGCGTAGCTTCCCCCCGTCAGCAGCAGGATGGCGGGAGCTATGGCTGGTGCGATCGAAGTCGGCAGCGCGCTGGCCATGTTGAGTATCCCGAGATGCGTCGCTGCTCGATCGTTCTTCGGTAGTACGTCCACAACTAGAGCGAGGTCGACGGCCAAATAGAGGCCGAAACCAAGGCCAGCAATGCCCATCGCGATCAGGTAGGCGGTGACGTCCCCGGCGAGGGCGAGAGCGAACATGCCTATGCCGTACAGCACGGAGGCAGTAACGACGAACACCTTGCGCCGTCTGGTCCGATCGGAAAGTTTTCCCCCTGACACGGATGCCACGACAACCACAGCAGATTGGACGAGCGTCCCAAGAAGTATTTGCCCTGGGACATCCCGCTCGGCAGATCGCAACTGAGCAATGAGGTAGTACGCGAGGAACGTGGTGAGGAAGGAGTACGCGAGCACTAGCAGGAAGCGGCTGACGAACACCCAGCCGAAGTCGGGGTGCGTCCGGGGGTTCACGTAAAACCCGCGGGCCACGCCACTGATGGACCACCGCTCCGACGCAGCTGGCCGCGAGTCTTTTATCGTCAGAGCAAAGAGGATGATGAAGACGCCCGCGATTCCGCAAGGGGCCATGAACATCGCGAACTGGTTGCCGCCAAAGAGGTTGACCAGCCCGGCTGCCGCCACAGAGGCCACGGGGACGCAGACGCCGAGGATCCCGGCGACCATGCCGCGTTGCGACGGGGGTACCTGGTCGGGAAGGACGGCGGCCATGGCTGCTAGTAACGCGTTGAAGCCGACCTGAGCGATGCACCAGCCCAGGAGCACCGCCGGAATGGTTGGGGCGAGCGCCACCACCAGCACCCCTGAGCTTCCGCCGACCAGGCCGATAAGCATCCAGGTGCGCCTTCTGCCGAGGCGCAGGGAGGTTCGGTCGCTCAGCATCCCGAAGAACGGATTCGCGAACATCGCGAGGAACGCCCCAACGCCAGCTACGAGCGCCAGACTGCTCGGGGCCAGCTGAAGGCCAACCAGCGCGTTGATCTTCAGCGCGAGCGTCCCAAGGAGAGGAGCAAGAAACAGAAGCGTGGTGCTCAGAAACGCCAGCGTGTAGAGCAGCACAAAGCGCCTGCTGGCCGCGGGCAGAGGTAGCTCGAGCGGGGCAGCTGCAGTTTCTGTAGTCCGGGGCCGCGACGAGTCCGGGGATTCCGACATCGCACCTCCTTGACGTTGAGTGGGGCGCGTAATCTCGGTGCCCGTCCGAGGGCAGCGACCGCTTGGCGGAACGGGCGGGCGCAGTCGAATACTCCTCCAGGTCATCCGGAACGTCAATGACTCCGAAGTAGCAGGCTGCGACCAGTTTCGAGACCGTGCCTACCCGATGCGCCCGCGGATTCGAGCGGTAGCTAGCAGCGTGCAGACGACCGCCAGCAGGGCGAGAAAACCGATGGCGCACCACGACGGGACTCCCCAGCTGCCCACGCTGAGCGTGATGCCGTAGAAATCGTTCAGCTCGTTGATCGCGGTGGGTGCGTCGCCGGCGAGACTGGACGCAGCAGCTTCAGTGAACTCGGAGCGCAGAAGCATGGCGGACTGTGCGAACGGGAGCGCGCTCACGAGGGAGCGAATGGATTCGGGCAACAGCCCCACGGCGATGTACGCGCCGGCGAGGAAGCCGACCCCGGTGCCGACGATCGTTGAAACCGCCGAGAAGGAAGCGCTGGTGCGGAGGAAGGACACAATGAAAGCCCACAGCGCCGTGAAACCAGCTGTCGAGAGAATGATCCACCCGACCGAACGAACCACTTCCGCGACGCCCAGCGTGACTCCGCTGACTGTGGCCAGGTAGAGCAGCCCCGTAACCAGCACGACCAACGTGATGAGCACACCGGTCACGAAGGCCGCGACGAGGTATCCCAGCACGAGTTGGCCGCGCTTGATGGGTGAGACCAGGAAGTCGCGGAAGCGGTTGGACGCGGCATCCTCCAGGAACACGGAGAGCGCGCCCAGCGGCGCCGTCATCGTGGACAGAGCGACGATGCCGCCGAACATCCAGGCGTCGACGAATCCGTGCACTTGACCCGGGTGGGCAGTTGGTGCCCGTTCGATGATCGAGGCGAACTGCAGGTTGCCGAGAAAGAACGTGTAGAGGAGGAAGACGATAAACGCGCTGAGCAGCGAAAGAAGGATGCCCAGCGGATCCCGCGCGAAGAGGAGCAGGTTGCGCCCGGTGAGGCCGACCACGACGCGCATCAGGATGCCACGGCCCGGCGCCCGGTGACGGCGAGGAACACGTCGTCCATCCGACCGTGGCGAAACTCAAAGTCAACTAGCCCCTCGCTGCGATCGACAAGGATCCGACGCGCTTGCGCCGAGTCGACTACCTCTATCTGCTCGATGCCGCGGCTGGTGGTGAGAGTGAGGATGCTTGAGCTGTGTCGAGCACGAAGCTCTGCGGGAGTGCCTTCCGCGATCACATGACCGTGATCGACGATTGCCACGCGATCGGCTTCCTCCGTCTCCTCCATGTAGTGCGTGGTGAGAAAAACCGTCAGGCCAGTGCGCTCGCGTAACTCGCTGACAGTGCGCCACACGATCTGCCGAGCAGCTGGGTCCAGCCCGGCGGTAGGTTCGTCGAGGAACAGTACCCTCGGGTCGTGGATGAGCGCTCGGGCGATGTCGGCACGGCGTCGCTGTCCACCGGACAGCTTCCCGTATTTTCTGTCGAGAATCTCGCCGAGCTGGACCACCTCAGTGAGCTCGGCGATCCGGTGACGGATGGCCCGCCGATTGCCGAAGTACGGCGTCCCGCGCACCGTGAGATTCTCGCGCACGGTTAGTGCGTCATCGAGGATCGAGTCTTGGAAGACAACTCCTATGGCCCGTCGAATCGCATTGTCTTCGGAGCCGACCTCGTAACCGGCGACCGCGAGCCGGCCCGAGTCTGGGCGGGCCGCTGTTGTGAGGCACGCGATCGTGGTGGACTTCCCAGCACCGTTGGTGCCAAGAAGTGCGAACACGCTCCCCTGCGCAACCGTGAAGGATACGTCGTCCACGGCGATGACGTCGCGGTACCGCTTGCTCAGCCCGGCGACTTCAACGCTGGCGAGCATCGGCCGTCGCAGTGTCGAGTCGGAAGGGCGGGTATTCGTCGCGCATGAAGGCGACGTATGCCGCGACTCGGTAGACCCATCGGTTGATGCCGAGGAGAAGATCGAAGAGCGGGCGGGGATAGCGCGAGGTCACCAGAAGGAAGACCCCGGCGATGACCACGAGCAGGTTGAGGATGGAGAAGGCTCCCGCCGCCGCATCCGTCGACTGGTTCAGCGACAGCAGGTCCCCCATGATGAGCGCCACGATCACAAGATGGGGGATCGCCATGAACCACCTCAGCGGCACGCGCCCGCGCGAAGGATGTTCGTCGTAGTCGACGTCGAAGTGCGCCGGATAGTCCGCCCGCTCGGCGAGGCTGAACGGCGGGTACTTATCGGTGCCCAGGGCGGCATATACGTAGAAACCCACGCGCCAGTTCCAACGCAGGATGCCGACGTTGAAGTCGAACAGCTTCTGCGGGTAGCGGCCGGTTAGGAGAATTGCGATTCCGGCGAACAGGGTCGTGAGGATGAAGGGGACCCACAACGCCGCGAGGATCACGAAGTGGGGAATCGAAAGCAACATCTTGAACAGCCAGAGCCATCGAGAGAGCCGGGGATCCAGCTCACCGGTGAGGCGAACCGCATCAAGCGCGCGGGTAGTTGTTGTGGTCATGGGAGGGACAACCTTTCGTTTGGTCGTTCGATGAGGGGCGAGGAGCGCCGAAGGCGCACTCGACGACGGATGACAAGTTCGGCCACGGTGAGGTTAATGACCCACGCCGCGCCCATCAGCACGGTGCGCGAGATCTCGTGCGTGGACCCGAAGACGATCGACCCAGGGATAAGCACGATGGCTTGGGTGCCAGCGCCGATTCCGATCGCGTACGCCCGAGTCATCCATGCGCTGTGGGACACGAAGTTTCGCTGAGCGATCGCGCGGACTCCAATGACAATGCAGGCGATCATCGCCGAGCCGAAGACCAGGCGCAGTATCAACAGCACCGTGCCGTCCCCGGCAGGGTGCGGGTAGAACGCGGCCATCCACATTCCCGATAGTGCAGTGAGCAGGCCGGCGGGGATCAGGATGCGACCCGCCGTGCGATGCCACCGAGCTTTGCCTCGGCGCAAGGCGGGGACGAACTGGATCGCGCCCAGGAGGCTGAAGACGGTCGCGCTGACGATGTGGGTGACAACCGGAATGGGCGAGTCCAGGAACCGCGAGTTTGCGGGGGTCGGAATCGGGTTGCCGGTCAGCTCCGTGAGCCGCATCCCACCCGCCAGAATCGGGACAAGGGCCAGAAGCATGAGACCTGCGGGCGCCAACCACTGGCCCCGGGACCTGGTCGGAGCGACCCCGGTGGTGACAGTCGTCACTGAGCGCTGCCGATTCGGAGCGCATCCGGGAGCACTCCGGTATTGGTACCTCCTTGGGTCGCCGCGCCCCAGGGCGCGCCAGCGGCGAGAGCGAGCTGGAAGGCTACGACTCCGAGAAGCAGTACAGCGGCGATCCTTCCGACCGTGCTGGCCGGGATCCGCTCGTTACGGTGTGGGTTCGTCATGTGATTCTTCTTTCCTTGGGTTGGTGACGTTGAGCGAGATCAGGGTCAGGCCGAGGTCTCCTACGCGTCTGAGTAGGCCGTGCAGGGCAGCTTGATCAATCTCCGGACCCGCGAGGGTTGTCGTTCCATCGCTCTCGTTGGTGAGCGTGAATCCCTCGAACCAGTCGCTCCAGCGCTGGTCAAGCTGCCCGTGTAGGCGAATCTCGTACCGGCCGGGTTCGGCGCCTCCGTGGGCTGGTGGGTGGGTCATCGCCGTGGCTCCGTCGAGGTGCGGTGGGATCAGCTCGCAGCGACCCGGTCTGAGTTCGTCGGGAGGGTCAGCGGCCGGGGCTGCGTGCGAGTGTTCTTCCAGAGGGAGTATCCGAGCCAGATCAGTGCGGCTCCCATGGGCAGGGCGGCACCGCGTTCCAGGGTGTGCGGAAGCACTAGGCCGGCGATGGGGGTGATGACTGCCGTGGCGATCAGGAGGATGCCGGCGCCGCGGGATAGCATGCGAGCCCGGATGATCGCGATGCCGAACAGGATCGCGCCGACGACGTAGAGGACGGCTCCGATGGTGGGCAGCGCCGCGAGCGCTCCCAGGTCGCCGACGGCCTTGTAACGCCCGAAGAGTCCGACGAAGTCGTCGGCGAGTTGGGGCGCCTTGTTCGCGATTAGGGGGGCGATGAAGGCTTCGGCGAAGTTGAACGCCGACTGCAGCAAGAAGAAGAACCCGAAGAGGGCGTAGCCGATGAGTCCGATGATCCCAACTTTTCGAGCCTGGTGCAGGTACAGACCGGTGAGGCCGATCACCGCCAGGAGGGCTTCGGCGAAGCTGAGGATATGCACGTTCACCCATGCCTGCGTGGAGAGCGACGCGATGACGTCTGCGGGGTGGATGAACTGGATGACGATGTAGGCGGCGCCGGCGAGAGTGGCCGCCACGGCAGCCGCTCGGGTGAGGATGGTCGGGGTGATGCTCATGAGGTTCTCCGATGCTTGGGATGCCCGGGCTGGTCGCTTGGGATGTCCTGAAGGTACGAAGCAATGTGGTGACGAGGCATCACCATGTGAGCCTGAGGGGTGGTGATCTTTGCTAGATGAGCCCGAGGGATTCCGCTCGGCGCACCGCAGTGGCGCGGTCGTTCACCTCGAGCTTGAGAAAGATGTGTTTGGTGTGCGTGCGCATCGTGTTGAGGGAGACGTGGAGGGCATGCGCGATCTCGGGTCCTGACAGACCTGTCGCGAGAAGGCGCAGGACATGCAACTCGCGATCGCTGAGCGAGTCGGCCATCGGGCTTGCTGGGCCAGACTCGTCGGTCGCTCTCAGCGCTCGGCTGAGGGTCCGTACGAATTCCGGCCGTATGCCGGCGCCCGCGGCATCGCGCAACAGTTGCAGCATGGGTTCGCCCTCGTCCAGGAAGATCTGGGTGATGCCCTCGGGCTCTGCGAGTGCGAGTGCGCGCTCGAGCGGTGCGAGGGCGGAGACCTGTTGTGATTGCAGTGCCAGAGACTGAAGCACGAAGATCTCGATGAGGCTGCCGTCGCGGCCGGCCAGGTCGGCGGCCTGGGCGAGTCGAGCGAGCAGCGCCAGGGCTTCATCGAGACTCTCGGGTGTCTTCTGCGCGAGCAGCCATCGCGCCAGAGTGAGGTGGCCGAACTCGGTCAGGTAGGTGAGTTCATCCGTACTCTTTAAGCCCTGTTCAGCAATCCATGTCCCGGCATCGGAGAGTCGTCCCTGCGTGATCCAGATCCTTGCCTTCATAGCTTCGAGGGGGCGGGCATCGGGGAAGAAGCCTCGCCGGTACTGCATCTGCGCCTCAATGAGATGCGCAAGTGCAGCGTCCAAGTCCCCTTCGCTTTTTCGGAGGCGCGCCATTCCCGAAGACCACCGGTACCGGTGCTCGTGAGAGAACGCGCTTGCGCCAAGTGCCTCCGCCGCGTTGAGGTGGTCGGCGGCTGCCTCCAGCTGTCCGCGCTGAAGGAATATTTCGCTGACCGCCGCGTGGAGGTCCGCCGTGGGTGGATGCCCGTCCGCTTCGAGGAGTGCCCGTTCGTAGCCCAACTGAGCCTCGCTGAGTCGTCCCAGGCCGAGCAGCATGTCGCCGACCACCATCGTCGTGCTGAGCGCATCCAAGAGATTGCCGGCTTTGCGTAGGTAGCTGGAGGATTCGCGGAAGGCATGTGCGCCACCTTCGAGGTCCCCGCCTGACCACGCGGCTAACCCCAACATGCCTGCGGACCCTCCTCGGCCGAGGTAGTCGTCGGGTGCCGCCAGATCCAATGCGCGTTGGGCATGGGTTCTGATCGCGAGGATGTCACCCGAGGCCATCGCTATCGCCGCACGGTACATGGCGATGGTCACAGGAAGCGAGTCGAGCTCCTCACCGGCTTCCGATTCATGATCGGGACCGTCCGCCTCGGAGACCAACTGTTGCTCGGCGGAGGCGAGCTGCGGCTCGACGGCGGCGATGTCTCCGGCGACTAGCGATGACCATGCCGAGAACACTCGAAGCACAGGCCGTCGATCGATGATGGTCTGGGGCAGGAGGGCGAGCCACCTGAGAAGGGTGGTGTCTTGCCGGCTCTTCCGGACGGCCGGAACAGTGGACTCGATCACCCTGGCTGCACGCGCGAAGTCGGAGCCGGCGAGGGCGTGACGCACGGCTTCTTCGGGGGCGCCGTTGTGTTCGAACCATTCGCTGGCTCGGCTGTGAAGTTCGTTGGCGTGGTCGATGCCGTGGGCGAGCAGCCTGACTTGCAGGACGTCGGCAAAGAGGTGGTGGTACCGGTACCACTGCCTTTGATCGTCCAAGGGAACGACGAACAGGTTGGCCCGCTCGAGCGCGGCCAGCATCTCGGTGGAGCCCGACCCTCCGGTGACGGCGTCGCACAGGGGACCCGAAAGGCGGTCCAGGATCGCGGTCTGGCAAAGGAAGTCGCGGACCTCAAGTGTGGCTTGATCGAGGACTTCCTCGATGAGGTAATCGATGACGAAACGGTTGCTGCCAGTGAAGGCGGCGATGAACTCCGAGGCGTCGGTCCGCTCGCGCAGGGAGAGGGCTGCGAGTTGGAGCCCGGCAATCCACCCTTCGGTTCGCGCCTCAAGGGCGGCAACGTCCCCCGGTGTGAGCGCCAGGCCGGTGGCGGCCGTGAGGAATTCGGCAGCCTCCTGTGTTGTGAAGCGCAGGTCCGCTGCGCGCAACTCGGTCAGCTCACCCCTCGCACGCAGCCGGGCGACGGGCAGCAATGGATCGGATCGACTGGCGATTGCGAGGTGCAGATTCGCCGGAGTGTGGTCGAGCAGGAACGTCACCGCGTCACGAACTGCCGCATTCTCGATCAGCTGGAAGTCGTCCAACACCATGAGCATTCGACCGGATCGTTGAGCGACCTCGTTTATCAATGAGGTCATCGTGGAATCGATGGACAGGGTCGGATCGCTGGAGAGCGCGGTGGACGCATCCATTGCCGCTACGAGGTAGGTGAGGAATCGCGCGGGGTCGTTGTCGCTGTCCTCTAACGAGAGCCAGCCAACCCGGAGGTCGGGATCGGTGATTCGGGACGCCGCGATCCATTCGCTGAGGACTGTCGTCTTGCCAAAACCTGCCGGAGCGGAAATCAGAGTGAGCTTACGACCGGCCGTTGCGCCGTCGTCCAGCTTCCTGATCAGCCGCGGGCGCGCAATCGCCTGGACGCGCGGCGGAGGGACGAAGAGCTTCGTCGCCAGGACCCGCATCGCCATGTGCTCATACTAGGAGCGGCGGCACAGGACCCGACCTCGTATCCGAGACCGGACCCTGGTCGCTAGCGACGCGCAACGCGGATCTTTCCGTAGACCCTCATGAGCTGGGGGACCACGACGTAGACCGCGAGTGGAACTATGACTACCGAGAGCACGAGCGCGCGCAGGACAGGGCTCCAATTGGCGGCGAAGGGTGCGATCGCGAAGAATCCGAGGGTCACGAGCGGGAAGATTGCGATCCACGTGATCAGCGCTCTCGCGTGGACGGACGGCGGCGTGGGTGCGTCGCTTCGGGGGATTGAACTGGTGGGCTGTGACATGTGGAACTCCTTCTTATCGTCGAGTCGCGGTTGCGGCATCGAGGTCTAGTTGCAAGAGCCATCCGTTGATGGCCATGGCGCTGGCGCTCCCTGCACCTGCGGCGGTGATGACTTGGGCGACCGGCGTGACAACGTTGCCGGCGGCCCACACGCCCGCGACGCTCGTCTGCCCGAAGGCGTCTGCGATGACGAGGCCGCTGGTGGCATCAACTTCGCATCCGAGGGCGCGCAGTAGTCGATCGTTGGGTTGGGGACGCGGTGCGACGAATGCGGCCTCGCAGGTCACTGTCGTGCCATCGGTCATTTCGACACCGTCGAGCGTTCCGGGTGCGCCAAGGAGATGCGAGACTGCGCCGTCGACGATGACGATCCCAAAAGCCTCCAGGCGCTGACGCTCCGCGCGGGTCAGCTCGAGGTCATTTGTCAGGAGCGAAACTCGATCGGTGTAGCGACGCAGCAGTCCGGCCTGCCTCATTGACACGTCCTTTGCGCCGCCGGCTATCACGGCGATGTTCTGGTCGCGCACTTCGTAGCCGTGGCAGTAGGGACAATGGTGCACAAGGATTCCCCAGCGGTCCTGAAGGCCAGGCACCGAGGGCAGCTGATCGGTGAGGCCCGTGGCGATGAGTACCGCGCGCGCGGCAACCGTCATACCGTTTCCGAGCCGCAGGTCGAACGCTCCGTCTGCACGGCGGAAGACTTCGCGCACTGAATCGGAGACGAGCGAGCCGCCGTAACCAACCACTTCTTGACAGCCGATGCGTAGGAAATCTTGAGGTGCGACGCCGTCGCGCGAGATGAATCCGTGGATTTCGGCGGCCGGGGCGTTCCGGGGGGCGCCGCCATCGATCATGGCGACGCGTGCTTGCGCCCGGGTGAGTACGAGACCGGCACTGAGCCCCGCTGCCCCTGCGCCGACGATTGCTACGTCGACGATTTCTGTTCTGGTCATGGGTGAAATCTGGCATCGAAGTATCAAAGCTGGGATTTCTGTTGCTGAAAGTGGGACGGACTGATTTCATCGGCCCATGAGCACATCGCAACGGGTAGCGACAGAACTCAGCCAGATTCCGCTGAGATTGCGGCAGGCCCGCCAGAAGAAAGATCTCACGCTCGACGAACTCGCGAACATCACCGGTATCTCTAAGAGCACGCTCTCGCGGTTGGAATCTGGCCAACGAAAGCCAAGCCTCGAGCTCTTGCTTCCTATCGTCGCAGCGCTCGCATTGCCGCTCGATGACATCGTCACCTCACCCAGGATCGAGGACCCGCGCGTCCCCCAGAAGTCTTCGCGCGCAGACGGGCGCACTCTGACTCCCCTCTCCAACCACAGCGGCGAGCCGCAGGCGTACAAGATGACGATTTCGGTTCAAGATCAAATACCCAGGCTCCGGATACACGAAGGCTATGAGTGGATCTACGTCCTCTCGGGCCGGCTCAGGCTGGTTCTGGGAGAACACGACATTGTCATGGCGGCGGGAGAGGCCGCGGAATTCGACACTAAGAATCCGCACTGGTTCGGATCGAATGGATCTGGACCGGTTGAGGTGCTCAGCATGTTCGGCAAGCAAGGAGAGCGAATTCATCTGAGGGCGCGGACGGCGGCCAAGTCGTGACGGTTGCGCTTGTCGCTCTTGTCTCCACACAGAACTATTGACTGTCGCCATGAAGCTAACTAAACGCGAGGGCCAAGTATCTTCTGCGTCCCGATTGCTTGGCTCTGGCGCCACTTACAATGATCGCGGTAGACGTGTCTCTTCAGAAGGCGGGCAAGAATGTGGGTCATTGACCTGCTCGTCGCTGCCAGCGCCTACTTCGGGAAAGCGTTAGCTGCACGGCGGGACGCCCGACAAGCGCGGTTGGCAGGCGACCGAGTGAGTTACCAGCGTCACTCCGCTCGACGAAGGAAGGCTCTCGTCCTTGGGGTGATGGCAATCCTTGCGTTGGTGGCAGCGACCGTCCTCGAGTTTCGATTATCTACGTGACGCCGCACATTGCCTGTGGTAGGCCGGACTGAGTCAGGACAACGATCGACAGTTGTCTCCTTCATCTCACGAGCCTGTAGTGGGAGGTTGAATGGTTGCCGACGGGAGACCAAGAGGCAAGAGTTGAATTCGAACCTTTCCGAAGGCGTCCGCTCAAAGGCGGGGCGGCCGACTGGCTGCAGTACGCCACCGAGTTTGCGGCAATAAGGTGGGCACCAACATCTTCCGAATCGGGACCGGACGGCCGGGAGGTCTCCACCTCAACTTCTGGACGGGCCAATGAGACTTTCGACGATGGACCCGGCATCCTTTCTCGAGGAGTTGGTGGGCGCGCACGTTGTTTCGGATGCGGCGGGGTGGGAAGCAACGCTCGAGATAGGGACCGCTTTCGGGCTCGCCAATTTTCCTGCGCTTATTCTTCGCCGGGCGAGTCCATGGTGCGAGATCGGCCTCTACCTTTCGCGTGTCGAGTGCTGGCTTGCTATTCAAGTCAACCGCGGCTGGGAGACTGATTCCGAGTTGCCGGACGCGATCACCGTTGAGGAGACAATCGAACTCTGCCGCAGGATGATGGCCATTTCGGAAGCCGGGGCCGACGCCGTTTTCCCGAGAAAGATAAAAATCGGGCGAAGTGTCGTTCGGTTCACAAGTGGGAAAGCCTGAGCCGATTCGCAGGCCCGCGATCTACGAGCGAGCGTTCGGATCGCGTCAGAGATACCTGCAGGTGGGATGGAGAATCTCTGTTCCAGCGGCCACAAATGTTGTCATAGCCAGAGAGAGGGCGGTCTGATGGATGTCGAGCTGGAGCGATTGAAGCTTGCAATCCCCTTCGCGTCAATTGATCGAAAGTGGTTGATTTCAAGTCTCGACGTGGAGCTAATGGATCTGGACACCGTTGCGTTCGGCTACAGGTTGATGCTTCTCACGGCTGAAGATGCGATGGAGATCGCAAGGGTCGCAGGCAAGTGGGATTTTGACAAGCTATGGGATACCCGCAAGGCATCCGACGTCTTGTACTGGCACGACACGACAGATGGGCGGGAAGCCTGGGTTGAAAGGTTTTGGAGATATTCACTCCTGAAGTCAATGAGTGCCGATGTTCATCGCGGCGCCCTTTCCAGATATGACGTGGCGGACTTTCTGGTGTCGTGGCAATGGGGAAGTTTGCTTCCGTGGATTCTGATGCCCGATCCCCCCGGACTGTTCCCGAAGAGAGTCCAACAGAAGTTCGCGGCGTGGCTTGACGAGCTTCTGTTGTTGGAGAGCGCAGAACTCCGTAGCTCGCTGCCCGGCGACAAAAGCGAGTCGTCCGACGAGCCCTCGCCATAATCGAGATGTGGGCGTCTACAGGCTCGCGTACGTCCGCGGGCCGAGCGGCATCCTCGTGATGCTCATCCTCGTGATGCTCGCCCAAGAGCTGAAGAAGACCTGACGGGCCGGAGGTGCTCTCCCGCGCCAGACAGCCGATGTGGGATGTCGGCGGATGAGCTTATGGTCATGGGATGGCCACGTTCCATGCATTCCTGGGCTGCAGCCTCGACGGGTTTATCGCGGGGCCGAATGGCGAGTTGGATTGGTTGACCGCCTTTGAGAGCACCGGCTTCGAGGAGTTCTTTAGCTCCATCGACGCTCTGGCGATGGGACGCGCGACCTATGACGTGATGCAAGAGTTGGCTCCGGACTTTTACCGGCGCAAGCCGATACATGTCCTTTCGACGACGCTGCCGCCG
The DNA here is from genome assembly GCA_025464095.1 of Glaciihabitans sp. Lineage (GTDB taxonomy): Bacteria > Actinomycetota > Actinomycetes > Actinomycetales > Microbacteriaceae > RYN-84. Next base: position 156,041 of record JAODMF010000013.1, on the reverse strand, counting down.
ACACGACGCCCGGATATGGGGGGTTCGACCGTGACGGTTCACCCGGACATCCCGTCGCTGCAAGTAGCACTTGGCGACGCGGGCACCAGACGGGTCTACGTCGACGGCGGTCGGACCGTGCAGGCCTTCCTGGCCGCCCGCTTACTCTCTGACCTCACGGTGACTCGCGTACCTGTACTTTTGGGCGCCGGGATCCCCCTATTCGGACCTCTGCCCGGACCAGTGAAAGCGCTTCTGGTCGAGTCGCACGCGACAGACGAAGGAGCCGTGCAAACGGTCTACAGCTTCCCAACCGACGTTCACTGAGCGCCCCGGCGGAAGCGAATGTGCTGGTCATCAGTTGCACCGATCAGGTGCTCGCAGTTCGCCAGTGCGCCCGTGGCTATGTGCCCGACAAGGCGGCAACGATGACCTGGGCGTCCGCCCAATAGGCCGTGTAATAGTTGGGATCGGCGTTCACCTGCACCGCATGGGCAGCCTCGGTTGGACTCAGATTTTTCCATCCCGGCAAGCTCGTGAGTTTGTCAAAGAAGTTCGTCGCGGCCGTGAACGGATCCATTCGGTCAGCGAGCGTTCCCCATGCACCGTTGTCCCGCTGCTGGAAAAGTCCCCGACTGTCGGCTCCCGCAACGTCTCCGTAGGCGAGGTTGCGCAAACCGGATTCGCCGATCGCCGTCATCACACCGATCGCCTGGGTATGCGTGCCGATCCCAAGGCCCCGGGCAGCGTTGATGATGTGGGCGGCGTTTACAAGCTGGTCCTGGCAGTATCCGGCAATCGGCCCAGCAGGAACGCTGATCGTCCCGACCTTCACGGCCGAAACGCGCGGACAGCTGGCTGCGAGCTTCGGCAAGACCGGCTGGACGGCCGAGAAAAGGGTCGGCAGGAAGAATGCGGCTCCAACGATCGCGGCCCCGATCATAAGGACCAGAACCAGCACTGCCACGGCTCTGCGCACAACACCCACCGATTCCTGGTCTGACAGCCACTCGAACGAACACAACAGACGGTACATAACGAGAATCCGAACCTCATCCGGATGCCCTGAGAAAGTGCAGCTCTCGGCTGTCACGCGCGCAATGCGCCGCAACAGACCTCGCGTGGGGGAGCTACGGCTAATCCCCCCTGACCGTACCGCGACCTTCCCACTCGGCCCTGACCGCCCGGACCGCGTCCTCAAGAGTCATGTTCCTCGCCGCGCGCACATAATCTTTCGCCGCGGCACGCAACCCGTCCGGCAATTGCGCCGTTCGCTTCACCCGAGTTCCCGTTCTGTTTGACTCGACCAGTCCAGCGCTTTCCAGCTCCGCATACGCCCGAGCCACCGTGCCAGGGGCGAGGGATAAATCGCCCGCGAGCTGACGAACCGACGGCAGCCTGTCGCCTGCGACCAGGTTGCCGCTTCCGATTTCGTCCGCCAGCTGACGTCGGATCTGCTCATACGGCGGCGTGGGGTCAGCCGAGTCGACACGCACCATCACGACGCGCTGCCCGATCCATCGACCTTGAACGGACGCCGCGTGGCCGACGAGACCGCCCGCACCAGGAAGTAGATCGCGAGCACAACGAAGCCAACACCCGCGCCAACACCCGCGTGGCTCAGGGCAGCCAGGAACTGGGCTGTGGCGTTGACCGGCACCGGATGTCCGCTGAAGTCGAGTCTCACCGCTGCCACGTCCCAGAACGAGAATCCTGCCATCAGCAGAATCACCGCCAGCGACACGGCAACAGCGAACGAAGCGATGGCCAACACCGTGGCGCTGGTGAGTCGCCGAAGCGCATCATCGGCCGCGCGAAGCTCGAGGTTCGTCGGACGGGGAGCTCCCGCAATCTTCGCGAGGGCGAGCGCGGAGACCGACCCTGTCACCAGCACTCCAATGAGTACGGGTATCCCGTACCCGAATCCTGGGAAGGTTCCGCCGCCACCGGCCATGCCGCCTTCGTAGAAATAGAAGAGCGAAGTGGAGTGCGGTGCGGCCAGGAAGCCAAAGGCGAGAACCGCAACAACAAGCAGGGCCTCAAGCACCGCGAACCGGATGAGTGGGCCGCGTCCCGCGAACGAGCCGATATTCCGCCTGGCGAGCTCCGCTACTCGGGCGCTTGGTGATTCACCGAAGGTGGGAACGTAACCGAGAAGAACTGCAGCCACACTCGCAGCCACGGCGGGGGTGATGAGCAGGAAGGTCGTTCGCCCCAACGGACCGCCGACAGCGTCAGCCTGGCCGAACGTAGCGATCACGGCCGCAGCCAACACGCCCACAATCGTTGGCGTGAGCAGCAACGCCAACCTGAGCCGAAGGGCTGATCGTTGGCTCGCCGCTGTTGCCGAAGCAGCGACGTCCGCGTCCCCGGCGAGCGTCACGAGTGGCTGCCGTCGCGCGGCGGCAAACACCATCGCGGCGACCACGGTCAACAGCGGAACCAGCAGCGCAACCCAATACATCATCTTGACTCCCCTGTATCAAACGCTTAGTACAGACCATAGATCGCTGTACCAGGCGATTGATACACCCAGTTCGGGTGACGAGGCACGGTCAGCGGCAGGCCTCTCGATCTGACGCCGAATGTTGCGTCGTATTACTGTCGCAGTGGCGGGCATCCCGCGCATTTCTTAACCTGATACGCATGAACCAGCCGCTTCACTCGAGTCTTCGGGGCACGCACGAGCCGTGCCGCGATGACTGCGCTTCCACGGCGCCGGGTCATGGGCTGCCGCAGATTCAGGAACGCGTCGCCTCTGCGACGCCGAGCAAGTGGGTTGATGCGCTGGTTATCGCCGTCTCGGCGAGCGGCCGGATCGACGTCGTCGTGCTATCGGACGACAGCACGCTCAGCTTGTGGAATCACTCCGACCTCACCGGGTCGGTCTCCGTTGGCGATCCGGTGGGGGTCCACTCGGTGTACGACGTACTCGCCGTGGGCAACTCACAGCACAACGTGCGGCGAGCAATTCACGCTGGTTAGCGGCTACTTCATGGCTTTCAGCGAAGCCATCATGGCCTCGCACGCCATCGCCAGTTCCTGACAGGCCTTGGCGCACATCCGACACTGTTCGTTCGTGTCCTGATGCATCGTGCACTCGGCAGCACAGGCGTTCGCCGTCATCATGCACGCCTGCAGCATGGTCATCATGCCGTCCACGTCCATCGCCGCCGGCCGCAGCGTCATCCGCATCATGGTGTTGCTCATGTCGGCGCAGTTCATGCACATTGCAGCGCACTTCTCCATCGCGGCAACGCCCATCGAACTGGTCGCACACATCGTGCACGCCTGCTCGCAGGCCGAGCATGCCTCCACCAAATTCTGCATGGCAGTCATGTCCATGCGCTCCATCATCGGAGTGTCCATCTTCATTGCGCTTATGTCCATGTGAGTCTCCCGCGCTTGTGGTCGTATGTTACGAAATGTTACCTTCGCGCCTACTCGATGTATATGCCTGCGGAGATGTCGAGAACCAGTCACCACCCGTAAATCCTCGGAACGATTTCGCGCCTCGCCACGAGGTCGGGTCCCGGGTAAGACACGATCACAGGCACGTCGTCGGGGTCGCGGCCCTCAACCATCCGAAAGCCATCGTGCTGGGTGACGACGACCCTGGTTGACTCTTGCCGCATGGCCGCTTCACAGCGGTCCAGGTCGGCCTCGCTGGCGGCGCTCCACAGTGCATATTGCGCGCCGATTCCGCCCAGCGGATGCGACGCGCGGGGACCGAGGGCTCGAAGGTAGAGCTGATACCCGCCGGGTGCCACCAGCAGCGCAACGGTGTCGTCACGCAGCGTCGGCTCGAGGTTGAGAAGCGTGGAGTAGAAGTCCACCGAGCGGTCAAGGTCGGTGACGAACATCACGATCGAGGCGAGCTTCAGTGGCGCCCGAACGAGAATCTGGTCCAGCGCCTCGATCATGAGTGGGCTGAGCTGGAGAACAGCGAGTGCGTGAACCTGCGACCGCGCACGTAGGTCGGCTGGATCCTTACGTATACGTAGGGCGCCGTGGGTATCCAGGCGGGGAGTGCCCCGCGGTCGGCGGCCGCGATCTCGGCTTCGTCCCTGACGACAACAGCGATTCCATTGGCCACGACGCTCCAGTTCGCCGTCGTCGACCTTCCGTCAACCTCGAACGCGACGATGCTGTTGTGTGCGATGTCATCGAGCTTGGTTCCTGCCGCGGTGCGAAAAATGATGCTGTCGTCGTCGCAGAAGTAGTCGACAGGGAAGATGTGCGGCTGGTTGTCGACCGACAACGCGAGCCTGCCCATGGAACTGCTCGAGAGCAGCGCCCAGCAGGCCGCATCGGACAACTCCTCGACGGGCCCCTGCGGGGACCAGCCATCGAAACTGCTGTTGCCTGTCATGAGTGAATCCTCTCGTCGTATCCACTCTGATCCCGGCCGGGCGCGGAGAGAAGGGTCGAAAGTCCCCTTGTGTCGGCGGCGCACTCGGGACTTTCGACTCTGGGGGCAGACATCCTGCCTCGCAGAGGCTTGGATGTATCGCATCTGCGATTGAGAAGGAGACTCGGAATGACGCAAGCCATCCCCAGCCCAGTCAGCATCGGGGTCGTGCGCGAGACAGCGCCGGGCGAGCGGCGGGTCGCACTCGATCCTGCCGCGGTTGCCGCCCTGGTGAAACGCGGTCATCCTGTGCTGGTCGAGAGGGGAGCAGGAGCTGCGGCGAGCTTTCCCGACGCACAGTACGTGACGTTCGGTGCTCGCCTCGGATCGCGAACAGAAGTCATCGAGCAATCGGATGTGCTCGCTGTCGTGCGCGCGCCTGTCGCGTCTCTGGCCACCCAGCTGCGATCTGGCCAGACCGTCATCGGCCTGCTCGACCCGCTGAACGAGCCCGAGACGGTGGCGGATCTCGCCGGGCGAGGAGTCACGGCCGTCGCGTTCGAACTGCTTCCACGCACCCTCAGTCGCGCCCAGTCGATGGATGCCCTCAGCTCCCAGGCGAGCGCGGCGGGCTACCGGGCTGCGGTCGTCGCCGCGTCGGCGTTCGGCAGGTACCTGCCGATGATGATCACGGCATCGGGCACGGCGACTCCAGCGAAAGTCCTGGTGATCGGCACAGGAGTCGCCGGCTTGCAGGCGATCGCAACGGCCCGGCGACTCGGCGCCGTCGTGACCGGTTACGACGTGCGCGAGGCCTCGCGACGGGAGGTGGAGTCGCTCGGCGCGATCTTTCTGACCTCATCGGTCTCCCAGACACTGGACGCCGGCGGTTACGCGGTCGAACTGACCCCGGATGAGCGCGCCACCCAGCAGGCGGAGCTCGAGCGGGCGATCGTCGAGTTCGACATCGTCATCACGACCGCAAAAGTGCCGGGGCACAAGCCCCCGGTGCTCATCTCGGCAGCGACGCTGGGGCGCATGCGCGCCGGCTCCGTGTGTGTGGACCTCGGCTCGAGCGCGCGCGGCGGAAACGTCGAGGGATCCGTACCCGACACCAGCACGATGACGCCGAACGGAGTGACGGTTATCGGGGCCGGCGAACTGGCGACCGACCTTCCGTCATCGGCGTCGCAGATGTACGGCAGGAACGTCGTTGCCGTCGTCGCCTCGTTGTTTCCGCACGGCATCCTTGCGTTCGATCCGAAGGATGACGTGCACCGCGCAATCGTCGTGACGCTCGGCGGCGACGTCCTCAGCGACGCCGTGCGGGCGGCCATGAAACTGCCGCCCGCAGCATCCGCTGCAACCCAGAAGAAGGTACCCACGTCATGACGGAACAACTGTTCAGCAACCTCGGCGTCTTCGTGCTCGGCCTTCTGGTCGGGTTCGAGGTGATCAGCAAGATTCCAACCACGCTGCACACGCCGATGATGTCGGGGGCGAATGCGATCCACGGGGTGGTCCTTGCCGGCGCAATCGTCACCGCGGCGCTCGCCAACAACCCGGTCGACTACGTTCTGAGCTTTCTCGCGGCCGCACTCGCTGCCGCGAACGTCACGGGTGGCTTCGTCGTCACTGACCGCATGCTGAAAATGTTCGGCCGCCCTCGACGATCGGCCGCCCCGGATAAGGACGCCTCATGACAACGCTGGCTTTCGTGATCGGGGTGAGCTACCTGCTCTCCGCGACGCTCTTCGTGCTCGGCCTGCACCAGATGCGTGCGCCCTCGACGGCGCGGCGGGGCAACCTGACCTCGGCGGTCGGGATGGCGATCGCACTCGTCGGCACGGTCATCCTGGCCGCGACGACCGGCGTTGCCACTCCGCTCGGGTGGGCGGCGCTCCTCCTCGGATCCGCGGTGGGTGCCGTCTACGGCGTCGTTCGGGCGCGGACGGTCAAGATGACCGACATCCCGCAACTCGTCAGCGTCTTCAACGCGGTCGGTGGTGGCGCGGCCGCGGTCGTGGCGCTCTCGGACTTCCTCGTCCGCAGCAGCACCGGGTTCGCCCTGTCGGAATCCATACCACTCGTGTTGGACGTGGTGATCGGTTCGGTCACGTTCTCCGGGTCGCTGATAGCGGCGGGCAAGCTGCAGGGGGTCATCCCTGGCCGACCCCTCACCTTCCGTGGATCCCGCGTGGTCAATGCGGTGGTCGTTCTCGCCTGTCTCGTCGCGGCCGTCGCCTCCGTGGTGATCGGCCACAGCGTGGTGCTGCTGCTCGTCACGTTGGGTGCAGCGCTGCTCATCGGGGTGCTGATGGTGCTGCCGATCGGCGGTGCGGATGCCCCGGTCATCGTTTCCCTCCTGAACGCTTTCACCGGGCTTGCCGTTGCGATGGCGGGATTCGCGATCAACAACCAGGCACTCATCATCGCGGGTGCGCTCGTGGGTGCCGCGGGTACCATCCTGACCCTGCAGATGGCCGCCGCCATGAATCGCTCGGTCGGCAACATCCTCCTCGGCGGATTCGGTACCTCCGATTCCGGGTTGGTCGCCGTCTCAAGCCAGGACCTCACCGGCGTTCGGCAGGTGACCGCCGACGACGTGGGGCTGCAGCTCGCCTACGCACGACACGTTCTCATCGTTCCCGGGTTCGGGCTGGCGTCCGCCCAGGCACAGCACGAGGTCGCCGAGCTGGCCAAGCTGCTGCTCGACCACCGCGTCGACGTTAAGTACGCGATTCATCCGGTTGCCGGGCGCATGCCGGGCCATATGAACGTGCTGCTCGCCGAAGCAAACGTGCCCTACGAGCAGATGCTCCAGCTCGACGAGGCGAACGCCGCGTTCGACAACTGCGACGTTGCGCTCGTTGTCGGGGCCAACGACGTCTGCAACCCGTCGGCCCGTGAGAGTGGCAATGCAGTGTCGGGGATGCCCATCCTCGACGTCGATCGGGCTCGCTCGGTCGTCGTGCTCAAGCGCTCGATGAGCCCCGGGTACGCCGGGATTCCGAACCCGCTGTTCACCAACCCGTCGACAGGGATGCTGTTCGCCGACGCCAAGCAGGGACTGGTCGACATCCTCGCGGCAACGAAGGAATACGTCACCGCGTGAGCCGCCGAAGTCGGGACCTTTGGCCCTGAGAACCGTGCCGAAGTCCCGACAGCCTTGAGGTACACACTCACACCGGCCGACGCACGCAGCCGACCACGAACAGATCGAGGATCGACATGACACAGGCAACCACCGCCCCGACCACTGGCCGTCGCCGGACAATCGAAGAGGCACGGCACGCAACCAGCGAGAACGCGATCGTCACCTCGGTGGCCGGTCGTCGGGCACTCGCCGTGCTCCGCATCGCCACCGGCTTCATCTTTCTCTGGGCGTTTCTCGACAAGACCTTCGGACTCGGATACGCGACGCCCGTCGCCCGTGCGTGGATCAACGGCGGCACGCCCAGCCAGGGGTTTCTGAACAGCCCCGCCGTGGTCGGCCCGTTCAAGCCATTCTTCGCGGCGATCGCGAGTCCCGCGAGTGACGTGCTGTTCATGCTCGGCATGCTCGGGATCGGTGTCGCGGTCGTGCTCGGTATCGGGCTGCGGGTGAGCGCGATCGCCGGCTCGATCATCCTGGTGTTCATGTACCTGGCCGAGTGGACCTTCGGCGCGAACGCGGCATCCACGAACCCGCTCGTCGACTATCACATCATCTTCGCGCTGGCCCTGATCGTCGTCGCGGTGGTCTCGGCGGGAGACGCCTGGGGACTCGGCACGGCGTGGAAGAAGTTGCCCGTCGTGCAGAATCACCGCTGGCTTATCTGATCGCCATGACAGCAGGCACTGAAGGCCCCGCCGACCGGTGGGGCCTTTTTGCGCACACCACCCCCAGCGATCCTCGGGCAACGGGGCTAAGCTCCGAAAACGGAGACCCTCGATGGGATGAAGCTCTTGGGTTTCTGTGGAGGCGAGGTATGCCAATGAGCGAGGGCCATTCCTTCACCTTCCCCGACGAGCCGCGCGGGGAACTGGACATCGCACTGGACAACCTCGTCGCGCGAGCTCGCGACGTGTTGAAGATCCAGGGCAGGCTGCGCTCGCTCCTGAAAGCGAACCAGGCGATCATCGAGCACCTTGACCTGGCCGTCGTGCTGGAACGCATCGTTGCGGCCGCCGTCGAGCTGGTCGGCGCCAAATACGGCGCGCTCGGGGTCGTCGCCCCGGACGGAACGCTCGAGCAATTCATTAACGTCGGGATGTCGCCCCACGAGATCGAAATCATCGGTCACCTGCCGGAGGGACACGGCCTGCTCGGGGCGCTCATCCAGGATCCGCGTCCGATCCGACTCACCCAACTGTCGGACGACGACCGCTCCGCTGGCTTTCCCGCGCATCATCCGCCGATGGGCGCATTTCTGGGCGTTCCGGTGCGGGTGCGCGACGAGGTGTACGGCAACCTGTACCTCACCAACGAAGACACGACCGAGTTCAGTGCCGAAGACGAGCAGCTCGTCATTGCGCTGGCGGCAACCGCGGGCATCGCGATCGAAAACGCGCGGCTCTTTGCGGAGACCCAGCGGCGGCAGGCCTGGTCGACCGCGTCTGCGGAGTTCACCGCGAATCTGCTCGCGCCCGAAAACGGCGACGCGATCAGCATCCTCGCCGGTCGGATCCGTGAGCTTTCCGACGCCGACGTGGTCTGGGTCCTGCTGCCGGGGGCGGATGCGGACGAGCTCGTCATCGACAGCGCGCGGGGGCTCGATGAGTCCGAACTGGTGGGCAGGTCGCTCTCCGTTGCCGACTCCGCCGTAAGGGGCGTGCTGGAGAGCAGCGAGGCCGTGCCCATGCGCGATGGAGCCGAGCTCGGCTTCACGCTGCTCGATGGCCGTCTCCTCGGTCCGACGATGACAATGCCGCTCATGACCGCGGGACTCGCAGAGGGCATCCTGCTGGTTGCGCGGACGCCCGGTCGCCCGGGGTTCACCGCAGCCGACCTCGAAATGGCCATCGGGTTCGCGGGGCAGGCGAGCGTGGCAATGGAATTGGAGGCCGCGCGGGCCGACCGGCAGAGAATGGTGGTGCTCGAGGATCGCGGAAGGATCGCGCGCGACCTTCATGATCACGTCATCCAGCAACTGTTCGGCACCGGGCTGGAGCTGCAGAGCATTGCGGGCAGCCTGCCGATGGGCCCGGCATCCGACCGGCTGATCCAGTCGGTAGGCAACCTGGATGCCAGCATCTCGCAAATTCGAACCATCATCTTCGCGCTGTCCGCGCACACGGATGAGGCGCGCAGCACCGTGAGGCACTGGATCATCGACCTCGCCAACGAACTCGCGCCGGCGCTGGATGCAACCCCGTCGGTGAGTTTCGCCGGTCCGGTCGATCTTGTTGTCACGGGCGATCTCGCCGCCGACGTGCTCGCTGTGGCCCGGGAGGCGCTGACGAATGTGGTGAAACACGCGGGTGCAGCTCACACCTGGGTCCTCGTCGCCGTTCGCGAGGGCGAGGTCGTCGTCGAGGTGACCGATGACGGGCACGGCTTCGTCGTCGGCGATCGCCGCAGCGGCGTAGCAAATCTCGAGCACCGCGCCACCTCCCGGGGCGGCGGATGCGAGCTCGAAACCAGTCCCGCGGGAACGCGCCTGAGGTGGCACGTGCCGTACGAGACGGTGCCAGCGTGAACGACCAAACGCGGAAGAGCATTCGGGTCTTCCTCGTCGACGACCATGAACTGGTTCGCCGTGGCATCGCCGGACTGCTCGACGCCGAGCCCGACATCGAGATTGTCGGTGAGGCGAGTACCGCGGCCCAGGCGCGCGCACGAATCCTCGCCACCCAGCCGGACGTCGCCGTGCTGGACGTGCGCCTGCCCGACGGCAACGGCATCGACGTCTGCCGGGACATCCGCTCGCTGAATCCCGACATCCACTGCCTCATCCTCACCGCATACGACGACGATGAGGCGATCTACGCCGCGGTGATCGCCGGTGCCGCCGGCTATGTCCTGAAGGACATCCGCGGATCCGGCCTGGTCGACTCGGTGCGCAGCGTCGCCGCCGGTCGCTCGCTCCTCGACCCATCACTGACGGCGAAGGTGATCGAGCGGATGCGCGGCGGCGGGTCCCGTGATTCCCGCCTCGAGAGCCTGAGCGTGCGAGAGAAGCAGATCATGACCCTCATCGCCGACGGGCTGACCAACCGCGAGATCGGTTTGAGGTTGTCTCTGGCCGAGAAGACGGTGAAGAACTACGTATCGGGCTTGCTGGCCAAACTCGGGCTCCAGCGCCGAACGCAGGCAGCCGTGCTGCACCTGGAGACCCGCGACAATCGCTTGTGACTTAAGACCCTATTGTTGACCGGCCGTGCGGAGTGAACTGGCCGTATGAACAAGATGAGCAGCAATGTAGCGGGGGACCCCGCGCTCTTCGTCGCCGACACCCACGGCGCACGCTACGAGAGCGCCTCACAGAAACGGGACCGGCTGGCACCGCCGCCGAAGCGCCGCGGCACGATTGTGGTCGGCGTCGACGGGTCCGAATCGTCCGTCACGGCGCTGCGCCGCGGGGTGAAAATGGCCGACGCCCTCAACGCGTCAGTGCGGGCGATCTCGAGCTGGCGCATTCCCACGGGCTACTCGACGTACGCATCCTTCGAGTACTCGCCCGAGGATGACGCGAAGTCGATACTGTCGGGCGCCGTCAAGTCGGTGTTCGGCACGAAAGTTCCCGACTGGTTCAGTACCGCCACATTTCCTGGTCCGGCGAGCCAGGTACTCATTGAACAGAGCCGCGATGCAGAGATGCTGGTCGTCGGAAGCCGTGGTCACGGCGGGCTGGCCGGCGTGCTGCTCGGCTCCGTGAGCGCGAGCTGCGCCGAGCGTGCCCATTGCCCGGTGCTGATCATCCACTGATCTGGTTAGGTCGAGCGCGGCGTCATGCTCGCAACAGAGCCTCAAACGGTGCTGTGGCGACGATGCCCTCGACCTCGCGCGCGAGTTGCTCATCGAGGGTGACGAAGGCATCGGCCTGCAGTTGGGCGACGGCGACGTATTCGGCGTTCGTGGTGTCGTCCCACCCGAACTCCTCCGCGATGCGCCAGGCGGCGGCGCGCGACACCCGATCACCCAGGAGGCGGATGCGCATCGTCGTGATTCCATCGAGAATCGCGCGGGCGTCCTCCTTGCTGAGCTCACCGCCGCGCACCGCGCGATAGAGCTGCGAAAGCACCTGCGACCGCAACAGGTTCGGCGCGACGAGGGTGTGCTGGTCGGCCAGGGCGACGCCCTCGCGCACGAGTCGGATTGCCGCAGGGGCGTCGATCGCGTATCGCGTCATGCCTTCATTGTGCTCGGCAGGGCCGACGTTGCACAGCCCCTGGGCGTGGGGTGGCGAGGGCGTTCATGAGATACCTCTCATTTTTCCGGGTCGGCCCCGATGGCCCCTCCACAATAGGCACATGAAGCCACCCGTCCTGATCATCGCGACATCATCCGCGGTGCTCGTCGTCGCGGTTGCTGTCACGACGGCGGTAGCTTTCGCGGGCGGCCAGGGGAATCGAAGCGAGGCAGTTCGCGGTCTTACGCCCGTCGTCCTGACGCTGGCGCACCATCCCATCCCGCTCGTCGGCCGGCTTGAGGCCGTGAACGGCCTGGCATCCGCGTCGCTCGCCCCGGCGAAGGACCTGGACAGCTCGTCTGACTACGTGCCGTCGACCGCGAATGCGGCCACAGGCGTCGGCTCGGCGGATGCGGGGGCATCCACCGCGTCGGCGACGAACGACTCGCCGAACTCGGGTGCGCCTGGCACTTCACACAGCCCGGACTCTGCCGGTACTTCCTCGGAAGACAAGGCCAAGGAAATCAAGGCCAAGGAAGACAAGGCCAAACAGGACAAGGCCAAAAAAGACGAGGAAGCCAAGCAGCCGAAGCCGGGCACTCCCGATGAGGGCGGTAGCAGTAGCGGCAGCGGCAGTGGGGACAGCAGCGGCAGCGGGGACAGCCACGGCGGTGGGGGTAATGACTAACGGGTAATAGCCCGACAAGCCTGTGACGGGGGTCACAGTGTCGGACCGGTTCTTCGGGTGAGTCGGTTCGTACGCGGGGAGTAGAGCGATTGTGGTACGGCGGCTCCGGGGGGAGTTCGCCGGTCACAGTGTGTGCCTCTCCCGAGATAAGTGCCCGGTCCGTTCATCGGACCGGGCACTTCCTCATACCAGGCGGTAGCCCAGGCCCCGAACGGATTCGATGCGATCAGCGCCGAGCTTCGCGCGGAGGTAGCGCACGTACACGTCGACGACGTTGGTGCCCGGATCAAATGTCATGCCCCACACCCGGTCGAGCAGGCGCTCCCTGCTGAGAACCTGGTCGGGATGCCGCAGAAATTCCTCCGCAAGGGCGAATTCTCGGGCGGACAGTTCGTATTCGGTCGAGCCGACGGTGACCCGTCGCGAGTGCAGATCGAGCACGATGTTGGCGTGTTCCACGGTCGAGGATGCAGTGTGCGTCGCGTCCCGCAGGCGCAGGTTGATGCGCGCGAGCAACTCGTCGAAAGTGAACGGTTTGGCGATGTAGTCGTTCGCGCCGCCATTGAGGCCCGCCACCGTGTCGAGGGGCGAATTCCAGGCGGTGAGCATCACAACGGGCAGATCAGCGTTCTCGATCCGCAGCCGCCGGAGCACCTCGAAACCGTCGAGGCCGGGCAGCCCGACATCGAGCAACACGAGATCGAAGCTGCCGGACAGCGCACGATCGAGTCCGGACTCGCCGTCGCCGACCACGGTGCACAGGTGACCGGATGCGCTCAAGCCGCGCTCGACGAAGCCCGAGATCAGTGGCTCGTCTTCCACCATCAGGATTCTGCTCACTGGAGTGCCCCTACTTTCTTTCGCGCCGTCAGCGTCGTGTCGGGCAGCCGAATGCCGAACCGGGACCCGACGGGCGATGTCACGAGCGTCACGTCACCATTGTGAGAGCGCGCAATCGCGCGCACGATGGGAAGGCCGAGGCCGGATCCGCGGATACCGCGACCGGTGTCCGCGCGGCCGAAGCGCTCGAAGATGCGGTCGCGAGCGTCAGGTGGAACGCCGGGTCCGGCATCCTGAACCCAGAATTCGACATGGCCGTCGGCAGCGGTCGACCCGATTTGGATCGGGGTGCCCTGCGGCGAGTACTTCGCCGCGTTGTCCGCCAGCTGGAGCCAGGCCTGCGTGATCCGGGCGGGGTCGATTGCCGCCGTCGCCAGCGCGACGTTCCCGACCGACCAGACATGACCGCTGAGAACGGACACCTTTGTGAATACCTCGGTGGTGAAATCTGCGACGTCGATCATCCGGCGCACCGGCTGCTCGCGCTGCGACTCGGCGAGCTGGCGGATGTCGTCAACGAGCGCCGCCATGCGATCCAGCTCGTTGACCGCGACCGCGCGTGTGGACTCGACCTCGATCGAGTCGCGGCTGTTGAGCATCTCGAGGTGGCCGCGCACGATGGTGATCGGTGTCTGCAACTCGTGGCGCACGTCGTCGAGCAGCTGCCGCTGCGCGGTCATCGCGTGGTCGAGCCGGTCGAGCATGTCGTTGATCGTCTCGGTCAGTTGGGAGACGTCATCCCTGCCCACAACGGGAATGCGCTGGGTGCGATCGTTGGCGGTGATGTGGGATGCGGCCAGGTGCAGCTGGCGGATCGGACCGAGCATCCGGCCGGCGACAAACCACCCGATGATGCCGATGGCGGCCAGCGCGATCGCGGCGACAGCCCCATACGCCTTGAACGCGCCGGTGAGGTTGGCGAGCGCGCCATCGATGCGAACGGCGGTGAGGTAGATGCCCTGGTCCGTGCTGCCCTGCACCGTTACCGGTGTTGCAACGTAGCGGAGCGGGCCCTGCGCCGACGAAAACGTTCCGATCTGCACGATGCCCTTCTGGGAGCCGCGAACCACAGCGGCGATCATCGCGGTGTTCGTTGCAAGGGAGAAATCGCCGTGGATGCCGGGCGCGAGCCGAGCGCGACCGTTGACGATTCCCAACGCGGCTTCGTTCGGCGCCGGTGGAACTCGTTCCAGGATCTCATTCAGCGCATCGGTGGCGGTGGCGAAGCGCAGGCCCGGAGCGTCGCCCGTTTGTGCGTTCGCGTTCGATCCGCTGAGAACGATTGATCGGGCATCCGCGACCCGCGCGAGCAGGTGACTGTCAATGTCGTTCATGGCGCTGTCGCGCTGCAGAAGGAATGTCGTCGCACCGGCGCCGGCCATGCCAAAGGCGGCAACGAGGAGGATGGCTGTCAGTACGCGCGCGCGCACAGACCATCGCGGCAGGGTGAACGCCGACATTCCTCGCACGGGCATTTTTTCAGTATGAGGATGAGGTTGGGTCAACGTTGACCCCCAAGGGGGTGAAGTTGCTTCATGGATCGCCCCCAAAACGGGGCGTCGTCCGAGAGCCGGACAAGCGACGAGTGCGACGTTCGGCCCGTTTGACAAGGCAGGTCTTGGGGTGCAAGATTTATATTGCACCTGCAAGAAAGGAGTGGAATGAATGTCGAGCAACTGAGCGCAGTTCTTTCGGCGGCGGCGAGTCCGCAGCGGATGGCCATCCTGAACGAACTCCGAGGCGGCCGGGTGCACCTGAGCGAACTCGCCCGCCGCGTGGGAATGTCGCGCGCACTGCTCTACATGCATCTCGCGAAACTCGAAGCCGCAGGCTTCGTGGCAACCTCGCTCGAACTCTCCCAGGACGGCACGGCACTGAAGTTCGTCTCGCTCGAGCCGTTCTCTATCCACGTCACCATCGACACCATCAGCGATGCGGTCACCCACAGCGCATCATCTGCACACTAAGGATCAATAAATGCAATACGGATGGACCTACCTCGTTCCGGTCGTCGCAGTAGCCGGCGGAATCACGCTGGCAATCTTCAGCCAGTACTTCCGCACAAAGCGATCAATCGCCGAAGCCGAGGGATCGCCCTCCCTGCGTGAAGCGCTCCGGGTGAGCAACGAGACCAGCGCGGAGCTGCTCGGCAAGCTCAATTCGGTCGACGCGCGGCTCAGTGCAATCGAGAAGACCCTCAACGAAGTCGCCTGATCGACCCTCGCGACAACCGGCCGGGGAGCATCCGGATCGGTTATCGATGCGGTCAACAGGCGTAAGTCATAGCGTGGGAGGAGGACCTCGAGAGGAAGACCACCATGTCAACGAGCACCGAGACCGACAACCGCGCAGTGGCCGATGCAGCCGGGCTCGAGGTGGTCGACGCCTGGTGGCGAGCAGCGAACTACCTCACCGTGGGGCAGATCTACCTCCTGCAGAATCCGCTGCTCGCCGAGAAGCTGGCACCGGAGCACATCAAACCGCGCCTCCTCGGCCACTGGGGAACGTCGCCGGCGCTCAGTTTCGTGTGGGCGCACCTCAATCGCCTCATCGTCAAGCGCGAGAACCTGAACGTGCTGTACATCGCCGGCCCTGGCCACGGCGGGCCAGCAATCGTGGCCAACGCCTGGCTCGATGGCACCTATTCGGAGCTGTATCCGAAGGTGCCGACCAGCGCCGCGGGGATGCGCGAGCTGTTCCGCCAGTTCTCCTTTCCGGGGGGCATCCCCTCGCACGCCGCGCCGGAGACTCCCGGCTCCATCAACGAGGGCGGTGAGCTCGGCTACTCGCTGGCCCATGCCTTCGGTGCAGCGCTCGACAACCCCGGGCTCACGGTCGCCTGCGTCATCGGCGACGGCGAGGCGGAGACGGGCACGCTGGCCGCGAGCTGGCACCTCAATAAATTCCTCAACCCGAAGACGGATGGGGTGGTGCTGCCGATCCTGAATCTGAACGGCTACAAGATCGCCAATCCGACCGTGCTCGCGCGCATCCCCGAGACCGAGCTTGTCGCGCTGTTCGAGGGCTACGGATACTCGCCGCGCATCGTCTCGGGCGGATTCGACGGTGAAGACCATCTCGCCGTGCACGAGCGATTCGCGGCGGCGATGGAGAGCGCCCTCGACGACATTGACCGCATTCGACAGGATGCCGCATCGGGCGATACCGCGCGGCCCACCTGGCCCGTCATCATTCTTCGCACTCCCAAGGGCTGGACCGGGCCGAAGCGAGTCGACGACCTGCCGGTGGAGGGAACGTGGCGCGCGCACCAGGTTCCACTCTCGGGGGTGCGCGACAACGCGGATCACCGCGCCCTGCTGGAGCAGTGGATGCGCAGCTACCGCCCGGAAGAGCTTTTCGACGACGCCGGGGCTATCTCCCCCGCGCTCGCCGCGATTCGCCCGGTGGGTGCCCGGCGAATGAGCGCAATTCCCGCCGGAAACGGGGGAGCGCTGCTGCACGACCTGGTCCTGCCTTCGCTCGCCCCGCATGAGGTGGACCCGGCTCGCACCGCGCACGGCCGGGTCGAAGCCACGCGGGTGCTCGGCGACTGGCTGGCGCAGGTCGCGCGCCTCAACCCGAAGAACTTCCGCCTGTTCGGGCCGGATGAAACGGCATCCAATCGCCTGGATGGCATGTACGAGGTGAGCGGCAAGCAGTGGCTCGCCGAGACCGTCGCGACCGACGAAAATCTCGCGCCCGAGGGCAGGGTGATCGAAATCCTCAGCGAGAACCTCATCGAGGGGATGCTCGAGGGATACCTGCTCACCGGACGCCACGGGCTCATCAACTCGTACGAGGCATTCATCCACATCGTCGACTCGATGTTCAACCAGCACGCGAAGTGGCTCGAGTCGAGTGAGAAGGTCGCCTGGCGGCTCCCCGTCGCTTCGCTCACCTACCTGCTCAGCTCGCACGTGTGGCGGCAGGACCACAACGGCTTCTCTCACCAGGATCCGGGCTTCCTCGGCCACGTGGTGAACAAGGGGCCGGGCGTCGTTCGGGTCTACCTGCCGCCGGATGCCAACACGCTCATGGTCACCATGGAGCACTGCCTCATCACGCGCGATCACGTCAACGTGATCGTCGCGGGCAAGCAGCCTGCGCCCACCTACCTCACCATCGAGCAGGCACGCGCTCACGGCGCTCGCGGTATCAGCAGATGGGAGTGGGCGGGTACTGAGCTGCCGGGGGAGGAAGCGGACGTGGTCATAGCCGCCGCGGGCGAAGTGCCCACCCTCGAAGCACTGGCCGCCGTGCAACTGCTGCGCGAGCACGTCCCCGGGCTGAAGATGCGCTTCGTCAACGTGGTCGACCTGATGCGACTGCAGGATGAGGCGGAGCATCCACACGGCATGTCCCACGCCGATTTTGATGCGGTTTTCACGACCGACAAGCCGGTCGTGTTCGCCTTCCACGGGTATCCGGCGCTCGTGCACCAGTTGACCTACCGCCGCCGCAACCACGCGAACATCCACGTGCGTGGATTCAAGGAGGCCGGCACGACGACCACGCCCCACGACATGCTCATGCTCAACGATCTCGACCGCCACCAGCTCGCGATCGACGTCATCCGTCGGGTTCCGGGCCTCGAGCGCCGGTTCGAGGGCGTTGTGAAACAGTTCGCCGATGAACGGGTTGCACTGCGTGCGTATGCCTACGAGCACGGGACGGACGATCCGCGGGTCGAAGGCTGGGAGTGGATGCCCGCCAGTTCCTGAGGTAGACCCGGTCGGTCCTGTCAAGCCTCCCCCGCGCTCGCGGGTCGCCGCCTACGTTGGTGGGGAGGCGGAGGAGGCGAGCGATGGCGGTTACCGAGTTGTGGCTGGTGCGGCACGGGGAGAGCCTCGCCAACGTCGCCGCCTCGGCCGCCGAAACGAGTGGCGCCCTGACGATCGAGATCGACTGGCGGGACGCCGACGTGCCCCTGTCCGAGACGGGTGAGCAACAGGCGCAGGCGCTGGGCCGCTGGCTCGCGAGCGACCGCTCGCTGTCCGCCATCTGGTGCTCGCCCTACCTCCGCGCCCGGCAGACGGTGCACCTGGCTGCCGATGTGGGCGGGATCACGGTGCCAGTGCACGTGGACGAGCGGCTACGCGACCGCGAGCTGGGCATCCTGGACCTGCTGACTTCGCGAGGCGTCGAAGACCGGTATCCCCAGGAGGCGGCGCGGCGGCGATGGCTCGGCAAATTCGCCTACCGGCCGCCGGGCGGTGAGTCGTGGGCGGATGTCGCGCTCCGAGTGCGGTCGGTGCTGGCGGAGTTTGACGGTGGCCCGGCGCTCGTCGTGGCGCACGATGCCGTTGTGTTGTTGTTCATCTACGTCTGCCTCGGGCTCAGCGAGCTCGACCTGCTCGACTTCGCGCGCTCGCACACCGTGGCCAACGCGTCGATTACCCGGCTCGTCCGTGACCGGGGGGTGGAACCGTGGCGGGTGGAGTACTTCTCGGCGACCGAGCACCTCGAGGCCAGTGGGGTGCCCGTCACCGAGCATCCCGGAGATCCCCATGTCGTCCCGCAGCCCTGAGCCGATCGAGGTCACCTCCGATCTGCTCCGGCGGTGGCCGCTTCCCAGTACCGATGGCTCGAAATACAGTCGCGGCCAGGTGCTGGTCGTCGGGGGAGCCCGCAAGTCGCCGGGCGCCGCAATGCTCGCGGGTCTCGCGGCACTGAGGGTGGGAGCGGGGCGGCTCACCCTCGCCATTGCGGAGTCCGCCGCGGCTACAGTGGCCGCCGCGGTGCCGGAGTGTGGAGTGATCGCGCTCGCCGAAACTGCCGGGCAGCACATTCGCGGCGACGGGATCGCGGCGGCATCCGCGGAACTCGCGAACGCCGACGCCATCGTAATTGGCCCCGGGCTCGACGACCCGGACGAAGCGGAGGCGCTGCTGCGCGCCATCCTCGATCTCGTTCCCGAGAACGCCGCCGTGCTGTTGGACGCATTCGCGCTCGGCTGTCTCCCCCGGGTTCCGGCGTTCGCGAGCGCGCTCGACGGTCGACTTCTCCTGACTCCCAATGTGGGAGAGGCCGGTCGGCTGCTGGATCGGGACTCGGACGGCGGAGCGGGGGATGTCTCCGAGATCGCCGACAGGTACGGTGCGGTCGTCAGTTGCTGGGGTTCGATCGCGGCGCCGGGAGGGAGCGTGTGGAGCGTCGGCCCCGGCGGCAGCGGGCTCGGCACGTCGGGAAGCGGAGACGTGCTCGCGGGCGCGATCGCCGGCCTCGCCGCCCGCGGCGCGTCACCCTCGCAGGCAGCGGTCTGGGCTACGCACGCACATGCGGCGGCCGGAGAACGCCTGTCGGTGATGATCGCGCCGCTGGGCTACCTTGCCAGCGAGCTGCTCGCGGAACTGCCGCGCGTGCTGGTGGAGATCGGCGAGTAGCGAGGGTCGCGCAGCGTCAGGCCCGCCACACCGTCTTCACGTTGACGAACTCGCGAATCCCATAGGCCGAGAGCTCACGCCCGTAGCCTGAGTCCTTCACCCCACCGAACGGAACGGCCGGGAAGGATGCCGTGAGACCGTTCACGAAGACGCCTCCGGCATCCACGCGGCGGCCCAACAGCGCGATCTCCTCGTCGTCGTTGCTCCAGACGCTCGAGCTCAGGCCGAATTCCGAGTCGTTCGAGCGTTCGATCGCCTCCTCGACCGAGTCGACCGAGTAGAGGCACGCGACAGGGCCGAAGCACTCCTCGCGGTAGATGCGCATCTCGGGCGTGACGTCGGTGAGAACCGTCGCGGGATAGAACCATCCCGCACCCTCAGGCGTGGTGCCGCCGGTGAGCACGGTCGCGCCCTTGGCTACGGCGTCGGCGACGAGCTCCTCGACATCCTTTCGGCCCCGTTCTGTCGCGAGCGGGCCGAACGACGTGCCCTCGGCCATCGGGTCGCCGGCCACCGTCGCCGCCATGCCGGCGACGAACCGGTCCGCGAACCGTGAGTAGACGTCCGCGTGCACGTAGTAGCGCTTGGCGGCGATGCAGGACTGGCCCGAGTTCTGCACGCGGGCGTTCACAGCGAGTTCCGCTGCCCGGTCGACGTCTGCCGACGGCATCACGATGAACACGTCCGTGCCGCCGAGTTCGAGCACCGTCTTCTTGACGTTGCGACCCGCGGCCTCGGCGACGGATGCTCCCGCCGCCACCGACCCGGTCAGAGTCGCGGCGCGGATGCGACGGTCGTCCAGCAGCGGCGCGACGGCCGCTCCCTCGATGAGCAGGGTGGAGAACGCCCCCGCCGGGAAGCCGCCGCGCTCGAACAGCGCGCCCAGGTACAGCGCGCTCTGCGGCACGTTCGAGGCGTGCTTGAGCAGCCCCGTGTTGCCAGCCATCAGGGCGGGCGCCGCGAAGCGGACCGCCTGCCAGAGCGGGTAATTCCACGGCATGACAGCGAGGATCACGCCGATTGGCTCGAACCGTACGTCCAGGCTCGACGCGCCCACACTGTCGGCGGGTACGGGGGATTCGGGTGCGAGGTACCGCTCGGCGTTCTCGGCGAAGTGCCGCATGCCCGTTGCCGACTTGAGCGCCTCATACTTGGCCGTCGCGAACGTCTTGCCCATTTCGGTCGAGATCAGCGTGGCCACCTCGTCGGCCTCGGACTCCAAAATCTCGGCGGCCCGACGCATCCACGCGGCGCGCTGGGCGAAAGTGGTCTCGGCGAGCTGTTTGAACGCGTTGTCTGCGGCCGCGATGTGCGCCTCGATTTGCTCCGCCGTGTGCGGCTCGAAGGTGGCGAGGACTTCTCCGGTCGTGGGGCTGATGGTGGCGATGGCCATGGCGTTACTCCTTGTTGTTGCTGGTGGTTTTCTTAGATCGAGCCGTGGTTGGCGGTGATGTATTCGGCCTGGCGCAGCACGAGCGCCATGATCGTGAGCGTCGGGTTCGCTGCTGCGCCGGTGGTGAAGATCGAGCCGTCCGACACGAACAGGTTCGGGATGTCGTGCGTCTGCCCGTAGCTGTTGACGACGCCATCCGAGGCGGCCGCGCTCATGCGCGCCGTTCCGAGGTTGTGGCCGGAGGGCATCGCGGGAGCCCGCGTGACGCGCCGTGACCCGGCCGCGCGGAACACGCGCTCGCCCTGTGCGTACGCGTGCTCGAGCATTGCGAGGTCGTTCTCGTGGTCGTCCGAGTGCACCTCGGGCGCGGCGAGTCCGAGGTGATCCTTCAGGGTGGCGCTCAGCGTGACCCGGTTGGATGCCCGGGGCAGGTCCTCCCCGCAGATCCAAATGCCGGCGGTTCGCGTGTATGCCTCGACCTTCGCGGTGAAGTCGGGCCCCCATCCGCCGGGCTCCATGAACGTGGTGAACGAGGGCAGGCCCTGCGCGATCATCTCCATGTAGTACCCGCCAGCGAATCCACGATCCGGGTCGTGGCGGGACTCGTCGTTGATGATGCCGGCCATCGGCTCGCCGCGGTACATGTGCACCTCCTGGTCGAACTCCGCGTACACGACACCGGTGGTGTGGCGCATGTAGTTGCGTCCCAGCTGGCCGGACGAGTTGGCGAGGCCGTCCGGATGCGCGGAGGTCCCCGACAGCATGAGCAGTCGCGGCGTTTCGATGGCGTTGCCCGCGACAGCCACCAGAGCGGCCCGCTGCCGGTGCAGGGCTCCGTGCTCGTCGGCGTAGACCACACCGTCAGCGCGGCCGCCAGCATCCAGCGTCACCTGGACGGCCTGCGAGTTCGTCCGCAGTTCGAGCTGCCCGGTGGCGAGCGCCTTCGGAATTTCGCTGACCAGTGGCGACCACTTGGCCCGCGACTTGTCGCCCTGCTGGCAGAAGCCATCCTGCAGGGTGCCAGGGCGCCCGTCGTACTCCTCGACATTCGTCGCGTACGGCCCGGTCGCGTAGTGGCGGTAGCCGGCGCGTTCCGCGCCGTTGGCCAACACCTTGTAGTTGTTGTTGGCGGGCATCGGCGGACGGCCCTGGCGGTGGGAGGTGCCCATCGCCACCTCCGCGCGGTCGTAGTAGCTGGCCAGCTCGTCGATGCCGATCGGCCAGTCGGCGAGGGATGCGTCGGCGATCTCGCCATAGACCGAGCGGGTACGGAACTCGTGGTTCTTGAACCGGGGCGTGAGGCCGGTCCAGAAGGTGGCGGTGCCACCGACGACCTTGCCCATCCAGGCGGGGCTTGCCGGGAAGTTCCGCGCGAGCGCCCAGCTGCCAGTCGCGAGGCGAGGGTCGGTCCAGCTCAGCTGGTCGAATGCCGCGCGCTCGTCATTGACGAAGTCCTCGTTGGCGACCCACGGCCCGGCTTCGAGCATGACGATGCGAAAGCCCTTGAGCGCGAGCTGCAGCGCGAGCGTAGCGCCGCCGGGGCCGGAGCCAATGATGACGGCGACATCGGTGTCGTCGAGGGCGTACTGGGTCATGAGGCTGCCTTTACGGTGGGGTTTGCAGAGTCGAGGGGGCCGATTTCGGGCAGGTCGAGCCCGCTCTCCTCGATGCGTGGTTCGGGCAGCCAGGCGAGGTCATTGAAGCCCCGGTGCAGGTAGCCGCCGAGGCTGAAGGATGGCCCGGGGTAGCCGACGAACGCCCACACCTCGTGGTCGTCGTAGAGGTACCAGGCGGTGAGCTGGCGGATAGCGCGAAAGAACGGGGTGCCCTCGCGATCGCGCAGAAGCTGCTGCAGCGTGGCGGCGTCCGTCGACGCGGGCGCGGCATCCGCTGCACCGCGCAGTTCGACGAGTCCGTCGTTGAGCGTGTGCCAGAGAGCCGGTTCGACGGATGCCCGGCTTTCGATGCTGGCGACCGTGCGCAGGTAGGGGGCGTCCGGCAGCCCGTCGTGCGGGTAGAGAGCCCGCGCCAGCGCGACGAGGTCGGCGCTGTCGGCGGCGGAAAAGAGGGTGTCGTTCGACGTCATCGTCTTCGAATCCTTGGGTTCGCGGTTGGATCAGGGTGCTCGCGGGGTGGTCGGGGCCGAACGGGCCCCGACCACGGCGCAATCGGTGTTACGGCTTCTGCCAGGCGGTGGGATACCCGGGCAGGTCTTCTCCGCCGAAGGAGGCGTAATGACCGTCAGGCATTCCCTTGTTCGCGTTGATTGCGGCATCCAGCTTGTCCGCCGGGACCGGAACCTGCGGAAGCACCCAGTCCTTCGGGATTTCCTTGCCCTGGAAGAGGTCGCCGACCGCGATCAGCGCCGTGCGCCACTGGTAGGCCGAGTAGACCGGCGCGAATCCCTTGAAGCCCTTGGCCTTCCACGCCCGCAGGTAGGACAGCACGTCCTCACCGGTGACCACGGGGATCGGCTTACCGGCGTCCTCGAATGCCTCGACGGCGGGGACGGCCTGGTCGCCCAGGTCGACCCAGACGGCATCGACAGTTCCCTTGGCGATCTCGTCGCTCAGGGTGGACTTGATCTTGGCCGGGTCGGCGCCGGTGAGGTAGTCGGTGACCTTGAGGCCGGCCTTCTCGAAGATGTGCTGGGCGGCGGCCCAGCGCTGTTCGAAGACGTCGACACCCGGCGCGGTACGGAGAGCGACCACGTGGCCGCCCTTCTTGACGTTGGCAGCGATGAAGCTAGCGGAGTCGATGCCCCACGCGTAGCCGCCGACCGAGTGCACGAAGCTGGTCTCGCAGTCGGTGCCGGCTCCGCGGTCGAAGATGATGACCGGCTTGCCCGTCGCACACGCCCGCTCGACCGCACCGGCAGTCGCCTTCGGCGAGTTCGGAGCGATGATGTAGGCGTCGCAGTTGTTCTCGTTGATGAAGTAGTCGATGTCGGCTACCTGGGTGTCGTCGCTGTCTTGCGCGTTGCGCGCCTCGAGCTTGGAGATGACGCCCTGGCTCTGCAGAACCTTGAGCTGCTGCTGCATGGTGATCCAGCCCGTCTGGCGCCACGTGTTGCTGAGTGCAGCGTTCGAGAAGCACACCTTGCCGGGGTGGTCGAGCTTCGTCTTCGACGCATCCACCATGGCTCCGGGCAGGTACTGCAGCCACGGCGTCGCGGGGTCCCCGGTGAAGGTCGCGGTGCGCTGGGCGTTCTCGGTGTCGAAGGTCTTCTGGTCGAACGAGGGGTTCGCGGATGCTGTGGATCCGGTTCCCGTGTTTGGCGTGGTGCCGGTATTGGAACCGGGCGCACACGCGGTGAGCACCAGGACCAACGACCCCAGTACTCCAAACAACATTGTTTTGGTGCGAGGTTTCTGCACGAACTTCCCTTTCATTTGTTCGGCCGGTTTGACCGAAGGGTCTGTGAGCGCCTGCGCGTGAAGCGCAGCAGCGGAACTCCGAGGGCGACGAGAATGATCACGCCCTGAACGGCGGGGCGCCAGGTCGACTGCACGCCGATGAAGTCGAGGAGGCTGAACAGCACCTCGAGGGCGAAGGCGGCCGCGATCGCCGAGAGCACCCAGCCACGCCCGCCGCCGAGAACAACCCCGCCGAGAATGACCGCGGTGATGGCGATGAACTGGTAGCCCTGGCCGACAACCGGGCTGACGCCGGCGTACCCGACCAGCACTATGGCAGCAATGGTCGAGGCAAAGGCGGAGAGGATGAAGGCGCGAGTCCGCAGCCACCAGACGGATGCCCCGGCGAGCGCGGTCATGCGGGCGTTGTCGCCGACGGCGAGCAGCATGCGGCCGAACGGGCGTCGCATCAGCACGAGGGCGAGAACGACCAGCACGGCAAGCACGATGGTCGAGTACGGCACGAACCCGAACACGGGCACCTTGTCGATGCCGCCGCGTCCGATCTCGCGGAACGAGTCGACCGGGTTACCGCTCGGCGCACCACCGGTCGCGTAGAAGGTGATGCCGGAGACGACGAGTGCTGTTCCCAGGGTCGCGATGAAGCTGGGCACGCGGAACAGGGTGGTGAGCACGCCGTTGAGCAGGCCGACGACGAGCGCCAGGAGCGCCATCAGCAGCACGACTGGAAGGATCCGGCTCGCGTCCTGCCCGATCAGGTTGCCAGCGAGAACGACCTGCGCGGCGATGATGGCGGCCATCGAAAGGTCGATCTCGCCCGAGACGATCACAAAATACTGCCCGAGCGCCACGATCAGGATGGGGGCGGTTCGTCCCAGGAACCGCATGAACTGCCCGGGGTCCCCCAGGGACGGGTTGTAGAGGAACAGCCCGACGAGGAGGATCGCCAGCAGCACGAAGATCGCACCGCCGGGTGTACGAAGACCACGCCCGACCCGTGCGAGCAGCGGTCGGCGTTCCGTGGTGAAGCGAGTCGTGGTCGTCATCGCGCACCCCCACCGAAACGCGCCGGACGGCGGGGAACGGATCGGCGGGCATACACGGCCACCGCGACGATGATGATGACGCCGCGCACGACATCCTTGAGGTACGGATTGACCTGCAGGATTCCGAGGATGCTGTCGATGGTCGCGAAGATCAGGATGCCGCCGAGCGAGCCCCACAGCGACCCGCGGCCACCGGCGAGCACCGCGCCGCCGAGCACCACCGCGGCGATGGAGAGCAGGTCGTACCCGCCCTGCGACCCGACCTGCGGGCTGCCGACCCCGAGTCGAGCGACGACGACGAGTCCCGCGAGGCCGGCGAACAGGCCGGACAGTGCGTGAGCGACGATGACCGGAACCGCGTTGCGCACGCCTGACATCCGGGCCACTTCGGGGTCGCCCCCAACGGCGAAGACGTGCATGCCGGTGCGCGTGCGGGTCAGCAGCACCATCACGATCGCGAGGCAGGCGAACATCAGGATGGTGGTCACCGGAACGAAGCCGAGGGTCAGACCGCCGAAGGCGACGAGCTGGGGAGACGCCTGTCCGGTGCTGCCCTGGTAGTTGGTGAAGAGGTAGCCGGAGACGATCAGACCGATACCGAGCGTCGCGATGAACCCGTTGATCTTCACCAACCCAACCAGCAGGCCGTTCACGAGGCCGATCAGCGTGCTCGCGACCACGGCCGTGAGGATGCCCGCGACCAGGTTGTCCGCAGAGCCGAGCATGACCCCCGCCGCAAGCACGCTCGACAGGCTCACGACGAACGGAACAGAAAGGTCCAGGCTGCCCAGCAGTACGACAAGCGTCTGGCCGATCGCCACGAGGCCCAGCACCGTGGTTGCGGTCAGCAGCGACTCGAGGTTGCCCTCGGTGAAGAACGCGCTCCCCGCGGTGGCCGCGAGGATTGCTCCCGCGATTGCGACGACCACGAAGATCGCGTACACGGTCGCTGTGGTCGAGCCGAGCGTCCGGCGTACCGCCGCTGTCCTGCCGTTCATGCGGCTACTCCCGTGTCGATTCCGGAGGCCGCCGCGAGGATCGTCTCTTCATCGGATGCCGCCGGCAGTTCCGCGACCAGCCGGCCGTCGCGCAGAACGAGAATGCGATCCGCCATGCCGATCAGCTCGGGAAGTTCACTGGAGACCATGAGGATGGCGTGGCCGGCGGCGGCCAGCGTGCGCATCAGCACGTACAGCGCCTGCTTGGCGCCGACGTCGATGCCGCGAGTGGGCTCGTCGAGCAACAGCACCCGAGGCTCGGTGAGCAGCCATTTTGCGAGAACGACCTTCTGCTGGTTGCCCCCGGAGAGATACCGAACCTCCTGGTCCGGGCCGCGGGCGGACAGTTCGAGATCCTGCAACATGGTGAGCGCGCGGCGGCGGGCAGCCCCGACCCGGCGCGGGGTGGTCGCGCGCACGACCGAAAGTGCGTTGTCGAGCACGCTCTGGCCGAGCGCGAGCCCGGTTGCCTTGCGGTCTTCGGTGATGTGCGCGATGCCCAGTTGAATCGCCCGGCGCGGCGACCGGATGCGCACCGTCTTGCCCGCGACCTCAACGGTTCCCCGAGTGAACGGCGCCGATCCGGCGATGCCTTCGAGTACTTCCGTGCGCCCGGCGCCCTGGAGGCCCGCCATGCCGACAATTTCGCCGCTGCGCAGTTCGAGGCTGATGTCATCCACCCAGGCGTTGCCGGCGGACTGGAGTGAGAGCACCACGTCGCCAACCACCGCGTCCGCATCAGCTGTGGCGAAGAACGTCGACAGCGGCCGCCCGACCATCAGCCGAACGAGCTCCTGCTCGTCAAGCTCGGCGGCCGCCCTTGTCGTGACGAGCACGCCGTCTTTGAGCACGCTGATCCGGTCGCACAGGTCGAATATCTCGCGCAGTCGGTGCGAGACGTAGAGGATCGTCACCCCGCGAGACGTGAGCGTGCGGATGATCCCGTACAGCAGGGCGACCTCGTGGTCGGCCAGGGCCGCGGTCGGCTCGTCCATGGAGATCACGCGTGCGTCATAGCTCAGTGCTTTCGCGATCTCGACGATCTGTTGCTGCGCGACGGAGAGGTCACCCACCCGGGCGCTGGCTGAGATGGTTGTTACGCCCAGCGAGTCGAACAGCGCCTGCGCGTTGCGGTTCATCAGCGCGGACGAGACGAAGCCACGGACCCGGGGCTCGCGGCCCAGATAGATGTTCTGGGCAACGCTGCGATCCGGCAGCAGGTTGAACTCCTGGAAGACGGTGGAGATGCCGGCGGCGTGCGCCTGGGTGGGGTGGGTGAACCGAAGGTCCGTTTCCCCAAGGTGAATGCTGCCGGAGTCGGGCGCGTAAACGCCCGCGAGAATTTTCATCAGCGTCGACTTGCCCGCGCCGTTTTCGCCGACCAGCCCGTGCACTTCGCCGACCTCAAGGTCGATGTCGATATCGCTGAGCACGGGGTAGCCGAAGAACGACTTGCTGAGCGAGCGGATCGAAAGAGCTGGCACGGGTCTTTCCACTTCGTTGTGAAAGGAGGAACGGGGCGTAGCGCGCAAGGCGATTTGGTCAGGCTAGGTCACCGGGCGAGCAGAGTCAAGCATTATCGATAATGCGGAGTGCACACGTTTTTGGAGCCCCTCGCGGCTAGAATCGGACAAACCAGCCAGTGAGGATGTCCGTGAAACCGACCGAGCGCGCGCCTGCCCGTCTCACCCGGGTGAGCCTTGCTGACCAGGTGCGCGACTACATCGTTCTCGAAATCGCGCAGGGGCGATTGACTCCCGGCACCGCGTTGCGGGAGATGGAGATCGCCGCGCAGCTGGGAACCAGCCAGACGCCGGTGCGTGAAGCCTTTCGTGAATTGACCGCCGTCGGACTGCTCGAATCCCAGATCCACGTTGGCACTCGGGTGCGCAACATCGTCGAGCAGGACCTCGTCGACGGCGTCCCGGTCCGCGCGGCGCTCGAGGCGATCGCTGGCAGGCTGGCCGCCGTCCGCATGGAAGGCGACGCGTCAGAAGTGCGCGAGAAGTTCGACGCGATGATGGATGTCGCCGGCACCGGCGACCGCCTGGCATATGCGAGCGCGAGTACGCAGTTCCACCGCTCCATTGTTCGTCTGGCCCACAACGAATCCCTGATGCGCTCCTGGAACGCGCTCGGGATCGAGGTCATGACGATCCTCGCGATGGCCTCAAACGAGATGTCACTGGTCGAGGCCGCGGAATCGCACCGCGAGATCGTCGAAGCGCTCGAGTCAGGCGACGCCGAACGGTCCGAGCGGGTGCTCGCGTCCCACGTTTCGCGCTACCTCCCCGGCACCGTACACGAGCACTAGGAGCGAAGGGGGCCCGCGCCGCCTGGGCGCGACGCGAGCCCGGCATGGGACAGCGGCTCCGCTGATCTAGGGGTTCGGAGCGGGCTGGAAGTCGGTTCGCAAAATTGGCCCCCGTTCGGGGGATACCCAGCAACGGGTGCCGTCGTCCCAGCCGGAACGAATGCTGGATGCCGGTAAGTTAGCGAAGACATGACTACGCCATTCCACGTCTCCGAATCCGTCGCCGCCGCGCTCGCAGAACACCGTCCCGTTGTCGCGCTCGAGTCCACGATCATCAGCCACGGGCTGCCCCGACCCCGCAACCACGAGGCAGCCGTCGAATTCGAAGACATCCTGCGTTCGGCCGGAGTCACTCCTGCCACCATCGCGGTGCTCGACGGGGTGCCACAGATCGGGTTGGATGCCGAGGGCGTGCGCCGTATCGCCGAAGAGGAGCTCGCGAAGGCGAGCGTGCGCGACCTGCCGATCATCGCGGCAGCGGGGGCGAGCGCAGCCACAACGGTCGCCGCGACCTCGCACCTTGCGGCGCTTGCCGGCATCCGGGTGTTCGCCACCGGCGGCCTGGGTGGAGTTCACCGTGGCGCTCGCGACAGCTTCGACGAGTCGGCCGACCTGACGACACTCGCCGTCACGCCGATCACCGTCGTCTCCGCGGGCGTGAAGTCCGTGCTGGATATCTCAGCGACCCTCGAGCGACTCGAAACACTCAGTGTGCCGGTCGTGGGCTATGGCACGACGGTATTTCCGAGCTTCTGGCTGCGCGAGTCCGCCTTCACATTGGACTGGTCGGTCGATACTGCGGCGGAGGTTGCGGCGATCATGAAATCGCAGGATGCGCTTGGCCACGGCCAGGGCATCATCGTCGCAAACCCCATCCCGCTCGACCAGCAGTGGGACCCCGCCGACCACGACCGGGTATTGCTCGAAGCGCTTGCCGCAGCGCAGGAGGCCGGAGTCACCGGCAAGGCGGTTACCCCGTTTCTCCTCCTCTACATCGTCGAGGCATCCGGCGGGCGCAGTCTCGAGGTCAACCTCGACCTCGCGCGCAACAACGTCCGCGTCGCGGGCGACATCGCCACCGCGTGGGCAGCGCTGCATGATTAGCGTGCGCAAGGGTCGCATCGTCGTCTTTGGCGATGTCATCGACGACGTGGTCGCCGTGCCGGACGGCAGCATCCGCGTCGACACCGATACGCCGTCGATGATTCGGTTTCGTCCGGGTGGTTCGGCAGCGAACACCGCGGCCTGGCTCGGCATGCTGGACTGCGATGTCGACTTCTACGGTCGCGTCGGGGCGCCCGACCTGCATCGGCACACCCAGCTGCTCTCCGACTCCGGCGTCCGCCCCTTCCTCTCGCGGGACCCGGAGCTGCCAACCGGCACGATCGTGATCGTCGTGGAGGGCGAGCAGCGCACCATGCTTACCGACCGGGGCGCCAACGACGCCTTCGACCCGGATGAGGTTTCCGATGAGACGCTCGAGGGCGCGCGTCTCCTGCATTTCACCGGCTACTCCCTGTTTGGCCGCGCCGGTGCAGAGCCGGTCAAGCGACTCGTTTCGCGCGCACGGGCCAAAGGTGTCGAGGTGTCCGTCGACCCCGGATCCGCAGGATTTCTCGTCGACTACGGAGTCGACAGCTTCCTGGATGCTGTGGCCGGTGCTTCCCTGATCTTTCCGAACTACGACGAGGGTGCCGTTCTCACCGGTCTCACCGACCCGGCAGAGATCGCCGCCGCCCTCTCGCAGTCGTTCGACGTGGTCGTGCTGACCATGGGGATCGGCGGCGTGTACGTCGCGCGCACCGACCGTCCGGCCTCGCACATCCCTTCGCTGCCCTCACGGGTACTGGACCCCACCGGTGCTGGCGACGCGTTCTGCGCGGGATTTTTGGACACGTGGATCACGAGCGGCAGCACGACGCGGTCGGCACGCTCCGGCGCGCGGGTGGCGGCGCGGGCGGTTACCGTCATGGGCGCCCGACCCACCTTCTGATCGCTGCCAACTGGCAGCCGCTTTCACGCCCACGGGGCAACCCGCGCGGCTAGTACTCTGGCGGCGGGAGGAGGATTCACGTGGCGCGACCCAACGACTCCGGCGCGAGCGGGTACCAACTTCGCGAGGACAAAGACACGATCGCACTTCTCGTCACCGAGCGCTGCGTTGCGTTGCGCATCCGAGCCCTGATCGGCGGCGGCCCCGTGTTCCTCAGGAACCGACTCATCACGCCCGCTGTCTCGCCCCTCGTCTCGTTGATCGTGGATCCGGCATCGGCACCACACCTCATCCGCGCGCTCCGCGGCGCCGGCTGGCACGAGAAGAGGGCGCCGCGCTTCAGGGTGCTGCCGACGATGAGCACCATTTTCACGCACGACGACTGCATCGCCGCGTTGCGCATCTTCACGGTGATTCCCGGGTTCTTCGCCGATCCAGAAGAGGTGTTCGACCGACTGTGGGAGCGAAGCCAGCCCGTGAAAATTCGCGGCCAGAATGTTCCGGGCCTCGACCGCATCGCAACAGCTATCTTCGCTACCCATGATCGGCTCGATGGCAGACGGCAGCGAAACGGCACCCAGTTCCATTTCTTTGCCAACCAGTTCAAGGCACTGCTTAGCCAGACGGAGCGTGAGGATCTCGGCGCCCTGGTGCAGGCAATGGGCGCCAGCGAAGAGATGCACCCCCTGCTCGATGAACTGGACATCCAGCCCGGACCGCTCGTGCTGCCGTCCGAGGGCTACGCGCGGATGCGACTCGCTGTGGACTCTGTCACCCTCCAGACTCGCTGGGCGCTCGCCTTGCTCGAATTGCCCGGCCACCGTCGCTGGGCACTCGCGCGCTCATATCTTGCGCAGAAGGACGCCAGCCGCGCTCGCTTCGAGCGACTGGCCCAACTACCGCACACTCTGGCTGCGCTCGCCGGATCACGGCGCCGGTGGACGGCCGCCAACCGCTCGCTGTCCTAGCTGTCGTCGACGCTTCCGCGGAGCTTGTCGGCGAGTTCGCGCAGTCGCCGCAGCTCGTCACGATCGAGCGCGCCACCCACGTGGTGGGTGATCGCGGCCGCGTGCGCGGCGGCGACGCGCAGGAACAGGGCGTAGCCGGCATCCGTCAGGCAAACGAACGTGCCGCGACCGTCGCCGGGGTCACTCTCTTTGCGCACGAACCCACGAGCGGCGAGGCGGTCGACCATGCGACTCACGCTGGGCTGCGTCAACAGGAGGTGCCGATTAAGGTCGCGGATACGCAACTGGCGACCGTCCTGCCGCGACAGGTTGAACAGCACGTCGTACTCATTGAACGAGATCTCGCCGGTCGGAAACTCCTGGTTGAGCCGTCGGAGCACGGCAACCTGCGCGCGAAAGAGCGCTTCCCAGGCGGCGACCGCTGCGCTCGTCTTGTCGGACACATATCAACTCTATGCACGGAATGGAAAGGAAATTACCGGGCACCGGATCGGGTCGTTAAACAGGATTGAGGGTCGGTTTCAGAGGCTAGAAACCGACCCTCTCCCTTGCACCAAGAGTGTCCTGCAATCACATTCCACAGAAGCTGCCACAGCAAACAACTTCTGCTCTTGAAATATATAACGGTCAGGTAACGGAGCGCTAGTTATCGAAACGTTATTTTCCTGCGAATTTTCTATGAGCGGATGGAATTCGTGTGGCTTGCGACGATAAGTGTCGTGGTTCCCGCGCCATTTAACGTCCGATCAGAAGCGCCTCCTGGGCTGCGTCGACGGCCTCCGGGGTGAGATGGGTGTGCATGTTGATGTCGAGGATGCGGTTGATCTGGGTGACGAGCCGGTCGGCGAGGCGAAAGTTTCCATTGGTCGCGCGGACGATCGCGGCGAGAGCTGCCGTGTGTGCGAGACCTGAGTCATCCGGATCGGGGTCGGGGAGGCGTTGCGCGACGACTGCGGTGAGTTCGTCGCTTCGGAGGGTCCGGTATTCGTGGGCGAATCCGATGCGACTGTAGAGCTGGGGGTAGCGGGCGAGGCGTTTCTCGATGCCGGGCATTCCGATGAGGATGACGCCCATTCGGTGGCGGTCGTAGAAATCGCGGACTTGTTCAAGGCCGGCTGTTTTGAGTCGGTCGGCTTCATCGATGATGAGCAGTTCGGTGTTCCCGCTGTATTGGGATTCGGCATGAACGTAGGGGTCGACGTGGCCGTGCTGGGCGTAATCGATGGCCCAGGAGATGTGCTGGCACGCGCGGGGTAGGCCTTGGTCGATCTGCTTGATGGTCGCCGCGACAGTTGGGGTGAAGAACGCGGTTTTGCTTTTCTGAACGGCTTCGGGCACGGGTGGCAGGGCACCGGTGCTTCGTGAGAGTGGGTGCCACTGTTCCCATTCGTCGGTGCCGGCGTAGTGGCGGGCGGAGAGCGTCTTGCCGATCCCGGGCGGTCCGTAGCCGAGACCGATGTAGCGGTGTGAGCGGACGGTGTCTGCGAACTCCGTGAACCGGCGGTGCTCCCGCGTGGTCACGAACGCGAGCCGCGTGTCACCGTGGGGCGGCGGTGCTTCTTTGAACTCGTCGAAGTAGCCGCTGAGGAACCGGCGCCCGTCGTCGCCTGATTCGAAGAGGACGGAGATGGGTTTGCCGTCGTCTGGCTCAGTCGTTGGCATAGGTCCTCAATCCGTGTCGTGTCGGCGCCGGTGTCGTTGAATCGGGTGCGCTCTCCGGTGCGCGCAAGATCTCGGGTCGGTGGCGGGTGTCTTCCGGCAGCGAGCCGGCGTGAGCGGCGAGCTCGCGGAGTTGCTGTTTCAGGGGGCGGCGTTGCGTGTTCCGCGCCGTCTGCAGATCGGTGAAAGACACGGTTTCAGAGGAGCGTTCGGGCGCGATCGCGCGGCACAAGAACGTGTTGTCGTGAAACACCCGCACCTCGCCCAGGTCGCGGGGGTCATACCGTACCGTGATGTCTTCGCCGACGTATGCGGCGAGGACCGGTGAAATGTATCGGGTCGATGCGAAGCGGATCCCGTCGCGTTGCACACGTCGCGTGGTCGCGGCAGTCAGCAGGAGCGAATCGAGGTCCTCCGGGTGCGCGGGCATTCGAGGGATGAAGCTGTCGCTCCTCCATCGCGCGTGCGGGGCCTCGCCAGTCGCTGAATGCGGCCGTTCGTTGTACTCGTCGACGATGAATCGCTCGATCACGTCATCAAGTTGATGCAAGGTCATCGTGGGAGCGCTGACGGGTGCCCCGCCGGTGCCGTGCGGGATGAAGCCGGGCAGGTGCGGCAGCAGCTCGGTCGTGATCGTTCGGTAGAACCGTTCGATCTTGCCGCGTCCCTGCGGAACGCCGACTCGGGAGTGGATCAGGCGCACGTGTAGGTCGAGGCAGACTTGTTCGATTCTGGTCGAGGTGAAGTCGGACCCGTGATCGCTGTAGAGGATGTCCGGGAGCCCCGACACCACCCACTTCGGGTTTCGTTTTCGAGCAACGACCTGATGGAACGCCAGTGCGGAATGCTCGGCCGTGGGTGCTGAGACGCCGAGTGCGTAGCCGGTGATCGCCCGTGAGTAGTCGTCGAGCACGATCGTGAGCCATGGACGGACGGGTTGCTGCCGGTCGTCGAGGATCATCACATCGAGCAGGGTGTGATCCATCTGCCACTGCTCATTTGGCGCGGAGGTCGTGCGGCGGTAGACCAGCTCGAACCTGTCCCGGTACGCCGCGTCCCCGCCGTCAGCGAGAGCCGCCAGGCGTCGAGCGAGTGCACGATCTCGCGGACCGTGGTGTATCCGGGGGCCGGCAATCCGCGATCCCGGGCAGTGTCACCGATGCGACGGTGGATATACGCGGTCGTCGGCGCGGGCCGGCGCACAACAAGCGCCTCGATTGCGGTGACCAGTTCGGCGGCAGTGCGCGTCGATCCCTTATCGCGTCGAGGTGCTCTCGCGAGCTGACCCGTCGCCATCCGAGCTGCCCAGCGTTGCAGAGTCCGCACCGCAACGCCGGAGTGCTCCGCAAGACGCGTCCACGGCACACCGTCCTGCTGCTGGCGCACAAGCTCGGCCTTCTGCCGGTCGCTGAGGTGCGCCATGATCCCTCGTCAGGCCCGTTCGACGTGCTCGGCCAAGTGCCGATAGATAGTGGGCCGGGACACCCCGAACGTGTCGGCAATCTCCTGCACGGTGTGGCCGCCCTCGTCATACATCGCCCGGGCCTGCCGGATCTTCGTCGGCGTCATTTTGAACTTCGGGCCACCCTTCCGCCCGCGTGCGCGGGCGGCCGCGAGGCCGTCGTGGGTGCGCTCCACGATGAGGTCGTGCTCGAACTCCGCGATCGCGGCGAGCATGTGGAAGAACAAACGGCCACCCGGAGTGGTGGTGTCGATGCCCTGCGAGAGGGCCTTCAACCCGACCCCACGCTGCTGCAGCTCATCCGCAACTTGTTTGAGGTTCCGTACAGACCGGCCGAGCCGGTCAAGCTTCGTCACCACGAGCGAGTCACCCTCGCGCAGATACCCCAGGGCTTCCGTCAACGCCGGCCTTTTCGCCAGGGTGCCGGATGCGTGTTCGACGAAGATCTTGTCGCAGCCCGCAGCTTCGAGCGCATCCGTCTGGCCGTCCGGATTCTGGTCTCGGGTCGAGACGCGGGCGTAACCGATCGTGGCCATGCCTCAGTAACGCGAACGCCGCCTGCTTTACATAGATCGCCGACCCGAGTCATGAGACACGACTCGCCGGACTGAGCGACGAGGGTGTCGACTGATTCATGAACGGTCGTATTCGAGAATCAGCTTGCCAGGCTCTCGCTATTCGTGCTTCACTACTAGCGTGTCTCGTATACAAGCTCGACAGGATGCGCAACTGACGCGCGCAGTGCTCCCGTTGGTAGTTCTGCAACTTATTCAGCAGGAAGAGTCGTACGGGTATGAGTTGGTCGAGCGCTTGACGGCGCTCGACCTCGAAGTCAGTACGGGACTGGTATACCCCGTCCTGAACCGGCTCGAACGGGACTCGCTCGTCACGACGTTCTCCAGGTCGTCGCCGAGTGGCCCGCCTCGCAAGTACTTCGCGCTGACGGATGCAGGCGCAATTGCACTCGCGGTCGCCCGACATCAGTGGGAGCAAACTGCTACGGCCGTGTCCGACGCCATCGAACTCGAAAGGGAATGAGCATGTCACACTTCACTCCAGCCAAACGTTCGACCTCCATGCGCGCATCCATGTACTTGCTTCGTCTGGACTGGCACCTCGAGGGAGTCGTCTCTGCCTCCGAGCGTAGGCGCATTCTGAGAACGCTGCGCGACGAGATCGACACGGATGGGCGGCCGGTGCAAGCGGTAATTGCCGGCCTAGGCGCCCCGCGAACACTTGCAGAACGCTATGGCGAGGGAGGATGGATGCGGCCGCTCTGGTCAATCGGCACGTTGACTGCGGCGGCAGCGCTCGGCACGTACTGGGTCGTGTTCCTCTCGTTCGTCGGGGGCATGCTGGCAGTGGTGGATAGCGCTGCACCGATGAAGGCGGAGGCAACCTTCGTCTTCGTGCCCGTCAACGCGTTCTCGAATGATCAGGGCTTCGGCATCGGGTGGTCGGGGGGATGGGAATGGCTCGTCGTGCCCATCGTTATCATCGCCATCTTCCTGCTCGTTGGCGCAAGGGTCTGGCGCCTATTCCGTCGCGACAGAACGACCACCGAGTAGATCGAAGGATCAATCGGCGATGGCGCGAACGACCACCACTCCCCAAGATCGATGACAGAGATCGGCGTCAATGCGCCGCCAAGAGGCGCATTGATTCACGCACTAAACAGGACATATATCGCCGTGATCACGGTGACATCTACGGCCGCGATTCACAGGAATTCGCTTCCGCGGTCGATTCTGTGACATCATCTGCATGTGAATGCAGATACGAAGATATGTGGCCGAGAGGTGGACAGCCAGTATGTCGAGCTGGCGGTCGAGGTGTTTGCGATGCTGGCTGACGCGACGAGAGTTCGGCTCATTCTGGCACTCTCGGCGGCTGGCGAAATGTCGGTAAATCACCTGGCCGACATCACGGGGAAGTCCCCGGCCGCGGTGTCACAGCACCTGGCGAAGCTGCGACTGGCGCGAATCGTGCTCGCCCGCCAGGACGGCACCCGCGTGTTCTACCGGTTAGCGGACGAACATGCGCAGCAGTTAGTCAGCGCAGCAATCTTCCAGGCCGAGCACTCACTCGGTGGAACCCCGCGACACCACCACGCGCAGGCGGGGGTGTCCGAATGAGTCCGACCTCAGCCCACGGCCACGAGCACAGCCATGAGCATGAGCATGAGCATGGCCACGAGCACGGAAGTGACCACAGCCATCCGAAGGGCATAAAGGGCTTCCTGTATGGCCTCTTCGTGCCGCACAGCCACGACGCGTCCGACTCCATTGACGACGCTCTGGAGGCAAGCGCGCAGGGGGTTCGAGCGCTCAAGATCAGCCTCTTCGTCCTGCTCGCTACAACGGTGCTGCAGTTTGCCGTGGTGATAATCAGCGGTTCCGTTGCGCTGCTCGCGGATACGATCCACAATTTCTCAGATGCGCTCACCGCGGTGCCGCTGTGGATCGCATTCAATCTCGGACGCCGGGCGGCATCTCGGCGATATACCTTCGGCTATGGCCGGGCCGAAGACCTTGCCGGACTGTTCATCGTGGCCGTTGTCGCGCTGTCGGCGATCGTCGCTGCCTGGCAGTCCGTCGGTCGACTGATTCACCCGCAGCCGTTGCACAACCTGTGGTGGGTAGTCGCCGCGGGTGTGATCGGATTCGCCGGCAACGAGATCGTCGCGATTTACCGCATCCGGGTCGGGCGGCGAATCGGCTCCGCCGCGCTAGTCGCGGATGGCGTGCACGCTCGAACGGACGGGCTTACGTCCCTCGCCGTTGTCGTTGGCGCGGTGGGCGTCATGCTCGGTTTCCCGCTCGCGGATCCGATCGTTGGACTCGTGATCTCCGCCGCCATCATCGTGCTGCTGTGGGGAACTGTCCGCAGCATTGGTCGCCGGCTGATGGACGGGATAGAGCCCGACCTGTTGGCGAAAGCGGAACATGCCCTGGATCACACTCCGGGCGTGCTCTCGGTGCCGCGCCTGCAGCTGCGCTGGGTTGGTCATCGGCTGCAGGGTGCGGCAACGATTCAGGTGGAGGACGGCACTCTCGGCGCTGCGGAAGGGGTGGCCCACGCCGCTCGGGACGCGTTGAACCACGTCCTTCCCACTCTCGACGACATCACCATCAGCACCGTCACGAGCATCCCTGGCGTGTGGCAGGTGTAGCCCGTGCCGGGCGCAATGCCACCCGGCAGCAGTCGGGTTCTAGAAGAAGTCAGGCGAAGGCGTGGATGCGTAGCGAATCGACACGTCAGCGTGACGGTCGAAACGGTAGCCGACACCCCGCACGGTCCGCACGATGTCTTCGTACGCGCCGAGCTTCGCGCGCAGTCGGCGCACGTGAACGTCGATCGTGCGCTCGTTGGGAATCTCCTCGTCGCCAGCCGCCCACAGCGAGGTGATGAGCTCGGAGCGGTCGATCGTGCGGCCCTCGCGCAGCACCAGGTACTGCAGCAGCTCAAATTCCTTGTAGGTGAGCGCGGCCGATTCGCCGTCGAGCACGAGGCGCTTGCGCGAGATGTCGATGATCACGCCACCCTTGGGCTTCGCGACCGGCTCCTCAACCTGGCGGTGCTTCGCGAGCGCGGCGGGGTCCTGCAGGGCGAGACGCACGACATCCACATCGCGTCCGCCGGCACCGCGCGGTGCGAGCGCGACGGCCGCATAGGTTTCGGATGCGGGGGCGAGCTGGGCGGCGAGCTGCTTGAGCTGCTCGACGATCTTGCCGAGATCGGTGCCGGAGTCCGCTGCCTTCGCCTCGTCGATACCGACATAGAGAACGAAGCCGCGGGCCTCGGTGCCGTCTGGCACGGCGCGCAGGCGCGGAGTGGCATCCGGGACGTCGGGTACCGGCGCGAGCGGAGTAACGGGGCGGGCGGTGGGAAGGTCGAGGGTTGCGAGTGACATGAGGTCAATTCCTTGGGTGCTGTGAAGGTCCTCGGGAATGAGAGGTGATCCTTCGAGAGTGGTGTCGCGGTGTTGGGTGCGGGATGACCCCTGCTCTGGCAGGGTGGCATCCGGGAGCTCTGGTCTCATCATTCAGAAGAGGAGTAACCGAGCCCGGCGAGAGTTGGCCGGATTAGGCACACATTCGACAACACATGACAGCGCCAGCCGGCATCATCATGCCGGCAGTCCCACGGGCCTCAAAGGGGCTCAGGGCGTGCACGTTCACAGTCATGAAGCAACTATCTTGCACAGACGCAGGAATTGTCAAACTGAGCGGGCACATTCACTGGATTATCGCCCCGCCGAGGCTGCACGCGTTCGCGCCCCGCGGGTGGATCTTCGTCCTGAGCGAAAGCCGTCGGGGAGTGGCGAATCAGACCAGGCCGTAGAGCCGGTCGCCGGCATCCCCGAGGCCAGGGACGATGTAGCCGACCTCGTTGAGTTTCTCGTCCACGGCGCCGAGCACGATCGTTACCTCGCGGCCTTCCATCGCCTTCTCGACCGCGGCCAGGCCCTCCGGGGCGGCGATCAGGCAGACCGCCGTGACATCCACCGCGCCGCGGGCAAGCAGGAAGTCGATCGCGGCGATGAGGGATCCGCCGGTCGCGAGCATGGGGTCCAGCACGAAGCACTGGCGATTGGAGAGGTCGTCGGGCAGGCGCTCGGCGTAGGTCGTCGGCTGCAGAGTCTCCTCGTCGCGCACCATTCCGAGAAAGCCAACCTCCGCCGTCGGGATGAGTTTGACCATCCCCTCCAGCATGCCGAGCCCGGCGCGCAGGATCGGCACGACCAGGGGACGCGGCGAGCTGATGGCGAGTCCCTGTGCCTTCGCGACCGGCGTCTCGACCTCCACGATGTGGGTGCGCACGTTGCGGGTCGCCTCGTACGCGAGCAGTGTCATGAGCTCTTCGGCGAGCGCCCGGAAGGTCGGGGAGGGTGTGTTCTTGTCGCGCAACACGGTGAGCTTGTGGGTGACGAGCGGGTGGTCGGCAACGTGTACTCGCATAGGCTCAATCTATCGGAGGGCCGCCAGTGGAACGCTACGACGAGTGGATGCTCGAAGCCCTCGCTGACGCACGCCTCGCCCTGACCACCGGTGATGTTCCGGTCGCGGCGCTTGTGCTCTCCGCATCGGGTGAGGTGATCGGCCGCGGTCGCAACGAGCGCGAGCTGAAGCAGGATCCCACCGCGCATGCCGAGGTGGTTGCGATTCGCGCCGCCGCGGCGTCACTGGGCGACTGGCACCTCACGGAAGCGACCCTTGTGGTCACCCTCGAGCCGTGCGTGATGTGCGCGGGTGCCATCCTTTCCGCCCGCATTCCGCGGGTGGTCTTCGGAGCGTGGGACGACAAGGCCGGCGCTGTCGGCAGTGTGTACGACCTCCTGCGGGACCGCAGGCTGAACCACCAGGTCGAGGTGTTCGCAGGGGTGCGCGCCGAGGAGTCGACGCTGCTGCTGCAGCGCTTCTTCCAATCCCGTCGCTGACATACCCGAGTTGCCTACTTTGGTCGCTATACACCCGCGAATACCGACCAAAGTGGGCAATTCGCGTGAGGAGGAGGGGAGCTAGTCGGAGGCCTTGATCACTATGGACTCGGTGTTCGCACTGCCGTCCGACGGCGCCACGTACACATCCGGCTCGATGTAGATCAGGCGGGCCTCCGGGACCGCCTCGCGGATCGCGGCCTCAACCGAATTGATCGCGGTAGCGACATCCGCGAGCCGCTGCGACCGGGCGAACGCAACCTTGGCGCCGACCAGCAGCTCGTCCGGCCCGAGGTAGAGGGTCTTGATGTGGATGAGCGCTTCCACGTCAGGGTGGGCGTTGATGGCATCCCGGATGGACGACAGGTCGCCCGGTCGCGCGCCCTCGCCCACCAGCAGGCTCTTGGTCTCCATGCCGAGCACCAGCGCCACCAGAATGAGCAGAACGCCGATGCAGAGGGTGCCGATCCCGTCGAAAACGCTGTTGCCGGTGATCACCGTCAGCCCGACACCGAGAAGCGCGAGCACGAGCCCGACGAGGGCGGCGAAGTCCTCCAGCAGCACAACGGGCAGCTCGGGCGCCTTGGAGTGGCGGATGAATTGCACCCACGAGTCCGTGCCGCGGGTGCGATTCGACTCGCGGATGGCGGTGCGGAAGGAGAAGGCTTCGAGCACGATCGCCGCAAGCAGCACGCCGATCGGCACCCAGGGAGCCTCGAGCGGGTGCGGTTGCCCGATCTTCTGGATTCCCTCGTACACGGAGAACACGCCGCCGACCGAGAACAGCACGATTGACACGACGAACGCGTATACGTAGCGCTCCCTGCCGTAGCCGAACGGATGCGAGGCATCCGGTGACTTGCGGGACTTCCGCCCGCCGAGCAGCAGGAGGCCCTGGTTGCCGGTGTCGGCGAGCGAGTGCACGCTTTCCGCCAGCATCGAGCTTGAGCCCGAGATGAGGAAGGCGATGAACTTCACGATCGCGATACCGAGGTTTGCGCCGCCGGCGGCCAGGATCGCTCGAGTTCCACCCTCAGTGCTCATAGGCCAATCCTAGGATGGGGCCATGGCCTCTCTCCCCACGATTTCAATGCTCGGCGTCGGTTCGATGGGCGGTGCGATCCTCTCCGGCCTCCTCGCGTCCGGCATCGAGGTTCAGGGTGGAATTCGCGTCACCAATCGCAGCCGGGCGAAGGCGGCGCCGCTCGCATCGGACGTGGTCACCGCCTACGCGCTCGAGGATGACCCGCTCGGCAACGTGCGCGCGGTCGATGGCGCGGGCATCGTCATCCTGGGCGTCAAGCCCGGCATGGTCGCCGACCTGCTGCTCTCGATCGCGCCGACTCTCGCGCCCGGCACCATCGTCATCAGTATCGCCGCG
This sequence comes from Glaciihabitans sp., assembly GCA_025464095.1. Classification (GTDB taxonomy): domain Bacteria; phylum Actinomycetota; class Actinomycetes; order Actinomycetales; family Microbacteriaceae; genus RYN-84. Next base: position 114,435 of record JAODMF010000013.1, on the reverse strand, counting down.
GGGGTGACAACGGCGAGCATGGAGGCCATCGCGCCGCAGGCGGCGGTCGTTCGTGCCATGCCCAACACGCCGGCCGTGCTGGGCCGCGCGGTCACCGGACTCGCCGGCGGCGCGAGTGCCAGTGCCGAGGATATTGCCCGTGCGCGCACGCTGTTCGAGACCGTCGGCACCGTGCTGCAGGTTCCGGAGAACAAGATGGATGCCCTCAGCACCATCTCCGGCTCCGGCCCCGCGTACGTCTTCTACCTGGTCGAGCAGCTCACGAGCACCGCCGTCGACCTCGGCTTCTCGGCGAGCGAAGCCGCAACGATGGTGAACCAGACTTTCCTCGGGGCGGCCGAACTGCTCGTCGCGAGTGATGTCGGTCCAGCGGAGCTGCGTCGCCGGGTGACGAGTCCACACGGCACAACCGAGCGTGCGATCGGCGTGCTGGAATCGGCGAACCTCAAGCACCTGTTCGACCGGGCAACGGCATCCGCGCTGGCTCGGGCGAAAGAGCTAGCCACCTAGGTGAGCACGCTGTACCTGGTGAAGTTGCGGCGCAGCGCAACGGTGCCCCGGTCGATCGAACTCACCTCTGACCACTCGACGAAGAAGGCACCGCGGTGCCTGCGGTTGAGCAGCCACGCGATGAGGAACGGGGCGTTCACCTCGTTGCGCTCGTAGCCAAGGAATGAGGAACCCGAGCGCGGACTGACTACGAGGCCGCGAAGGATGGTCTTGGCCGGCGCGGACTTCGCGGCCCCAACAATTTCGAACCGTACGTCGATCACCCGGCCGAGCCGGCTTCCGTCGGCATCGAAAACGTCGTTCTTCAGTACGTCACTCAGGATCATGGCGTGCCCCCGGAATCCGGCCGATGACGTGATCGCGCGTCCAGCGCTCAGTCCATGAGGCATCGAGGCTCTCGGAGCCAACGCTGAGCTCAATAGCGGTGCCCAGGTTGCGGACCTTCGCCCACGGGATGCGGAACAGGCGCGACGTGGGTGGCCTGCCGCCGAAGACGCGAGTGAGAAATACCGGGCCGCTGAGCAGGGCGTCGATCGTCGGCGCTGGCGCGTCGCGAAGCATCCGTTGCCCGAGCTCGATACCGGCGACCTCGATGTCGTCCACGACGCACACCGGTTTGCCCGTGTCGTCGAGCACCTGCCGGTCCAGCAGCTGGAGCTGGGCATCCACCACTCGGCCGGTGTAGTTCGGTTTCGGAAGGGTCTCGTCGGTCATGCGCCCGCCCCCGTAATGATCATGAGTGGAATGGCCGCAAGCGAGGCAATGAGGATGATCACCAGGAAGATCTGCGCAAAGAAGTTGGTCACCTTGCCGTTCACGAACGTGCCCATGTACTCAGGGTCGTTCGCGACGATGAGGATCGGCAGGTAGGTCAGCGGCAGTGCGATCGCGGAGAAGACGACGGAGAACTCCGTGACCTGCACCGGGTCGACGCCGGTCATGAGCACGCCAAGGCCCACCACGAGCGAGATCACCATGACGAGGTGGAACCGCGCGGCGTCCCTCGGCTTGCGGAACTTTCCCCACGACCAGCCGAGAAACTGCGAGAGCGTGTAGCCGCTCGACAGTGTCGTCTCCAGGGCGGCGCCGAACGTGGCCGCGACGAAGCCGACGATAGCGAAGGCGACCGCCAGCTTGCCGCCGGCTTCCGCCACGGGGAGAACCACCTGCGACAGCGAGGTCACGGAGATGGTCCTGGGCAGCAGGACGACGGCTGCACACGCCGCGATGGACAGCGACAGGATGCCCCCCAGGGGAAACCCGATGAGCACGTTGATCCGGGACTGCCAGAGGTCCTTAGCGGTCCACTTCTCTTCCACGGCGCCGGAGGAGAAGAAGAACACCTCGTAGGGGGTCATGGCGGCACCGAACAGGGCGATGGCGTAGTACCAGTACGTCGCCGGGCCCTCGCTCGCGGGAACCTTCGGCTGGAACGCCTGGTGCGCCAGGTCCGCCCAGTTCGGGCCGAGCAGGAAGAGTGCCACCGCGAAAACGATGAGCGTGAGTCCGAGGAGTCCCGTGACGTTCTCCATTGCGGAAAACTTCACACGCCAGATGACCAGCCAGACGGCGAATGCGGCCACGGGCATCCATAGCAGCGGCCCGACGCCACTCGCGAGTTGCAGCGCCAGGGCGATGCCGCCCACCTCCGCGGTGAGCGTCATGAGGTTCACCAGGAAGGACGCCGCGAGATTTGCCGTTGCCGCACGCGCCCCGAGGCGCTCACGAATGATCTCGAAGGTCGCCCGGCCGCTGACTGCGGCCACGCGGCCAGACATGTGCGCGAAGAGGCAGATGCCAATGATGCCGATGATCACCACCCACGCGAGGGAAAGCCCAAACCGGGAGCCGACAACGGCGCTCGTGACCAGGTCACCGATATCGAGAAAGCCACCGATGGCCGTGAGTACCCCGAGGGCTACAGCGAGAACGACCTTCACGAGCTGGCCAATTGCTTGTCCAGGGCGCCGAGTCGCTTCGCCGCGGCCGCCAGTTCGGCGAGGACGGTGTCCTGGCTCTTCGCGCCGGACGCGCCGATGATCGACTGGCGTCCGTCCGTCAGTGCCGTAATGGCCGCGTCGATGCCGACGGTGACGCGGTCGCGACGGGCATCATCCGCGGCGCTGGCGGCGTCCAACTGGCTGACCTGCGACCGGGAATCCGTTGCCCGTTTCAGCATGTCGCCGAGTGCCGTGATGGTGACGGCGTTCGTCGACGTGCCGCTCTTCAGTTGCGCGATGGCCAGCGCCGCCGTCTGCACTGTCGCGAGGGATGCCGAGGTGGCACTCGAGAGTGTGCTTCGGTTCGAGGAGGCGCTGGGTGCGCACCCCGAGAGGGCCACCGCGACCGCAACAGCCAGGGCCGGAACGAGAAAGGCAGGTCGAGCGGCGCGAGTGTGCATGCGCATCTCCGTTCGATTGCCCGATTGATACCGGTCACGACGGTAGCGATGTGGGCGATTGTCGGGAAGCCCCTTGTGCTCAGCGCCAGGCCGGGTCGTTCTTATGCGGTTGATAGGCAAGGTGTCGATACTGCTGCCGAGCGAGAGGAATCACCCATGCCAGACTCACCGACCGACACCTTTCCCGCGCAGAAGCGCGGACCTGCGCCTGCCGAACTGGCGCCGGCTGAGACCGCGGGCCAATCGGCTCCCATTTCCGCGGCCACTCTCCCCTCGCGGCGTGCAGGGGGCATTGGCGGCCTCGCGCTCGCCGCAATTATCGTCGGCGCGGTAGTTCTTCTCGGGGGTGCGTTCGGCGGCGGCATCCTCGTGGGAACGACGATCAACCCGGCCGGAAATTCGGGCCAGTCATTTCGCACTGGCGGCGCGGGCGGCCCCGGCGGCGGTTTCCGTGGTCCCGGTCAGGGTGGGCAGGGTGGCCAGCAGGGCGGCCAGGGCGGCCAGACGCTTCCGGGCGGCCAGAGCCCGTCAAACAACTAGCCAGACGCAACCAGCCCGTTCTGTCGCGCTCGAGAACCGCTCGATGTCGCTGTGCTTTCCCGTGGCGACGGAGGTGGCTAGCCTGAGGACATGGCGGACATCTTTGACGTAATCTCCGACGCAACGCGCCGTGAACTGCTGCGCCACCTGCTCGACCGCTACGTCTCGCGCGACTCAGACAGTGGCGAACTCAGTGTGACCGAGCTGGTCGAGCAGCTCCGCATCAGCCAGCCGACGGTCTCGAAGCACCTCAAGGTGCTGCGCGACCACGGGCTCGTCAACGTTCGCGATGAGGGCCAGCACCGGTATTACAGCCTGGAGGCGAGTCCGCTTGAGGAGCTCGAGGACTGGCTCATTCCCTTTCTCAGCGCCGATTTTGATCCGACGCGCATCGATCCGGATGACGCGGACGGCACGACGGCATTCGCCGCCTGGTCGGGTGCCGAGGTCGGCCAGAAAGTCGGGCGCGCCGTCGCCGAGCGGTCACACAGGACCAGGGAATCCCTGCGCGGGACGCAGCACTCGCTGGGTCGGCTGTTCCGCCGCCTCGGCGGGAGGTAGACGGCGAGCAACTTCTGCCCCTATATTGGCGATCTGGCACTCCAGTAACACAGCGACGGGTGCGACCGGCTAACAAAGGGGCGACGAATGGCGAGTGATCTCTCCGACGTCCGTTTTCTCACGGTCGCTGAGGTAGCCGAGATGATGCGGGTGTCGAACATGACGGTCTACCGTCTGGTTCACTCCGGCGAGCTGCCAGCTGTGCGTTTCGGGCGATCGTTTCGCATCCCGGAATCTGCGGTGGCGGCGGCCATCGAAACTCCGTCGTCGCAGGTGGGGTAAAGTAAGTCGTTATTGTCTTCCGCGGTTCTGATCGGACCGGTGGTCCAATCAGCAATCAGCGAGGTGATTTATGGGTTCCGTCATCAAGAAGCGCCGCAAGCGCATGGCGAAGAAGAAGCACCGCAAGCTGCTTCGCAAGACGCGCCATCAGCGTCGTAACAAGAAGTAGTCGCAACAAGAAGTATTCGTAGCGACCACGTTGCTACAACCAATGAGCGTCAGGCCACGGCCTGGCGCTTTTTGTGTGAGTGGGCGATGGCGCCGCTACAGCGCCGCAGCGTGCTGGGTAGGGATGGGGCCGGTCAGCCCGAGGGCGATCGCGTCGCGTTCCGCGGTCAGGGATTCCAGCGTCGCGGGTTCGAGTCCAGGGTCAATGACGTCGCTGAAGGGATTGCCGACGCCGCTCTTGGCGTACACGACTTCGGCGTAGACGGTGGCCGCCGCCTGCACCCGGGCGGTGGCGCGCTGCGCCTTTTTGAGGGATACCTGGCTTCCGCCGACGACGGATGCGTGCTTGCGCAGGGCCTTGATGAGGTCCTTGAGTGCGGAATCAATCTTCTTGGACATGGGCATATCCTTCCCCATGAAGGTGAACGAATGCCACCGTCAACTTTGCGGTCGCCGTGCCGCCTGCCGCGCTTCGCGGCGTACCCGTTTCTGCGCCTCGCGGATGCTGCCGCGTTTCAGTTCGAGCGACGGCCAGCCGAGGGCCTTCGCGTGGCGGCGGAGCGCGGCATCCGGGTTGACGACAACCCGGTGGCCGACCAGCGTGAGCAGCGGGATGTCATTCTCCGAATCGGAGTAGGCCCAGCAATCCTCGAGGCCGGCATTCAGCGCCTCTGCAAATGCTCGGGCGGCGACGGCCTTCTGTTCGCCGTGCAGCATGCCGCCATCAAACTCGCCGGTGAATACGCCGTTTTCGGCTTTCATTCCGGTGCCGAGCGCGCCGGTGAGACCGAGGCGCTGAGCGATCACCTGCGCGATGATCTGGGGAGCCGCGGTGATCAGCCACACCTCGTGCCCCTTGCGAAGGTGCTCACGAGTAAGCGCGACCGTCTCTGGCCAGAGCCGCTGCTGGATGTCGCGTTCGAAGACCTCACTCGCGATCTGGCGCAGTTCGTTCTCGGTGTGACCGGCGATGAGTTCAAGGCCCTTGGCTTTGATCGCGGAGAAGTGCGCGAGGTTCTCGCCGCGGGTTACGAACACGGCCTGCTGCCAGGTGAAGCGGGCAATGTCCCGTGCCGTGAGCAATTTCTGCCGAAACGCCGCCTTGGCGATGTGGAAGATGCTCGCCCCGCGCATCAGCGTGTTGTCCACGTCGAAGAACGCGATGATCGGTCGCGTGCTCGGCGGCTCTGCGGGGAAGGACATGCTGGCCTCAGTCTAAACGGGCGGCGACTACGCTCGAGGTGTGCCAGCACCCGCAATCCTTACCCTGCTGACGCGGCCCGACTGTCACCTGTGTGCCGACGCGCGCGCGGTTATCGACGTCGTGGTCGGCGACTTCCCCGGGGTGCAGGTTGTGGAGCGCAGCATCCTCGATGATGGCGAACTGCTCGAACGATACGTCGACGAGATTCCGGTTGTGCTCATCAACGAGCGTGTGCACACCATTTGGCGCGTGGATCCCGCGCGCCTCCGAACCGCCCTCGAGGAGGCAACCCGATGATCCAGCACATTGTGACCTGGAAGCTGGCAGCGACGGATGACGCGGACAGGACGGCAGCATTCGATGCCATTGCTGGCGCACTGGTGCCGCTTGCGGACGTGATTCCCGGCATTGTCAGCCTGCGGGTGGACCGCAACTCGACCGGTCCGGACACCAACTGGCACGTAGCGCTCACCGCCGTCTACGCGTCGGCGGAGGATCTTGAGGCGTACCAGGTGCATCCCGCCCACGTTGCGGCTGCCGCGATTGTCCGGGCCAACGTGGCCGAGCGCGCTGCGATCGATTTCGAGCTGTGACCTTTACCACCGCGCTCCTTCTCGGCTTCATCGCTGGCGCGACCATCCTGCTCGGACTGCCCATCGGCCGCGTGCGTCGTCCGGCGCAGACGCTGCGCGTGCTGCTCACCTCCGGGGCGATCGGCGTGCTGCTGTTCCTGGTCTGGGATGTGCTGTCCGCGGCCTGGGCGCCGATCGATGGCCTGCTCTCGAGCGGCCGGAACCCGGCGGCACTGGCCGGCTACTCGCTGCTGTTCCTTTTCGGCCTTGCGGTGGGGTTGCTCTCCATCACCATGTTCCAGAGCATGCTGGCTCGTCGTGCGGCGAGGGCATCCGACAACCTTGACCCGTCCCCGCGCCGGCTCGCGATTTTCATCGCCATCGGTATCGGGCTTCACAACTTCGCCGAGGGCCTCGCGATCGGCCAGTCGGCCGCGATCGGGGAGATCGGCCTTGCCGTCGTGCTGGTCGTCGGGTTCGCCCTGCACAACGCGACTGAGGGCTTCGGCATCGTCGCGCCGCTGGCAGGCAGCGACCGACGGCCCTCGTGGCCGTTTCTGCTCCTGCTGGGGCTGATCGGCGGCGGCCCGACCTTCGTCGGCACTCTCGTCGGCTTCACGTTCGTCAGCGAGCCGCTGAGCATCCTGTTCCTGTCGCTCGCCGCCGGGTCGATCGTGTACGTGATCCTCCAGCTCGTCGGGGTGGTCTGGAAGTTCCGCCGCCACGATCTCGTCGGTTACGGTGTGCTCGCCGGACTGGTCGCCGGATTCGCGACGGACGCCATCCTGACCGCCGGCGGGGCATAACCGGAGGCGGGAACTATGCAGCGCTCTTCTGCTTGAACCGCCGTACGACCAGGCGAACCAGGATGGGCACGACGGAGATCACCACGATGCCAATCAGCACGATGTCGATGTAGCTCGAGACGAATCCTGCAACGCCGGGAATGTGACCGAGCAGGTATCCGAGCGAGATGATCAGCACCGGCCACACCACGCCGCCGATGATGTTCCAGGTGAGGAACGTGCGGTAGCGCATTTTCGCCACGCCCGCCGCTACGGGGGCGAACGTGCGCACCACGGGAACGAACCGGGCGATGGTGATCGCATGCGGGCCGAAGCGCCGGTAGAAATCGTCGGTGCGTTTCACGCTCGCGCGGCTGAAGAACCCGGACTCCTTCCGCTCGAATACCGCGGGTCCGGCTCGATAGCCGATGAAGTAGCCGAGCTGGTCGCCGAGGACGGCCGCCACGATCACCCCGACAATGACCACCCACAGGGGCAGGTTGATCGTCCCCGTGAAGGTCAACAGGCCGGTGAAGAACAGCAGGGTATCGCCGGGCAACACGAATCCGACCAGCAGGCCGGTCTCGCAGAACACGATGGCGCAGACCAGCAGCAGACCCAGCGGCCCGGCAGATTGGATGAGGCTCTGCGGGTCGAAAAACCCGGCGGCATGGGCAAAAGACACGGTCACGTCAGGCCCCTTCTGATCGAGTCGCTTCGGTCGGAGCGGTGCCCCGTGATGCGCTGAGGTAACTATTCATACTAAGCACGTCACTCATGCCGGAAGGGGTGCGATCTGCCCGCGACGGCGACGCTCCGCAAGCGACAGCGAGATGACGACGACGAGGATCACCGAGAGGAAGATCACGCTCGTCATGGTCGTGCCGAGCCCCAGCCCGCCGTCCTTTACCGGCTGCGACAGGTAGTCGCCCGTGGATGCACCGAGCGGCCTGGTCAGGACGTATGCGATCCAGAACGAGATGACCGCACCCAGCTTGAACACGTAGCGGGCGAGCGCAACGACGCCGATCATGAGCAGGAACAGCAGGGCGGAGGGAAGGTAGCCGATGTTGAGTTGTTCGGCGAGAAGGTCGCCGGCCGAAGTGCCGAGGGCAAACGTGAACAGGATCGTCAGCCAGTAGAAGGCCTCGCGGCGGGTGGTGAAGATCGAGTGGATCGAAAGCGTCTTCTCGCTGACAAACCAGGCGGTGAATGTGGCGGCGAGCAGAACGCTGAAGATCGCGCTGCTGACCCACAGGCTCACATTCAGGTTGTCGACGAGGTTGTCTGACGCGACAGTACCGACGACGCTGATGAGAACGACCGCGAGCCAGTAGAGGCCGGGGATGTACCTGGCTGACCGAAACTGAAACACCAGGGCGATGGCGAGTAACGCCGCCATGATCAGGCTGGTGAGCGGAAGGCCGAGCCCGAGGGTGGTCGCAAGGAAGTCCGCAAACGTTTCGCCGACCGTCGTGGCCAGAACCTTGACGACCCAGAAAGCGACGGTCACCTCCGGAACCTTGCTGAGCATGGCGCGCGCGCTCGTGTCGAGAGTGGTGGCAGTGGTAGTTGTCATGCGCCGATGCTGGCGAGCCAAGCTGACCTGCCGCCTGTGAGAGGTGCTGAAGAGCTGAAGAACTTTTCAGTTTCGTGGCAGGTCGACCTGGACGCGGAGGCCCGGGTGCACGTTCTCCATCGTCACGGATCCGCCCGCGGCGGTCACCAGGGCGTGGACGATCGCGAGGCCGAGACCGCTGCCGCCCGCGGCGCGAGAGCGGGAATCATCCGGCCGGCTGAAGCGGTCGAACGCGAACGCGATGTACTCCTCCGGAACGCCGGGGCCGTCGTCGAGCACGGTCATCCGCAGCCCGGATCCCTCATCGGCAAGTTCGACGTACACCGATGCGCCTTCGGGACAGGCGTGGATGGCGTTTGCGACGAGGTTGTCGACCACGCTCGCGAATCCCGAGGTCGACATGCGGTACGTCCCCGTCTCCGATGACGGCAGAACGGCGAAGTCAACGAGAATTCGCGCCGGCTGGGCAAGCTCCCGCGCGCGGTCGATGCTCAGGCCGAGCTCATAGCTGAGTTCGGTCCACGACGACGGCGCCACCGGCTGCTCCGTCTCCGCCCGGGCGAGTTCGAGAATGCTGGACGCGAGCGCGGACAGCCGGCTCGCCGTCTTGCGCGCCGCGGCCAGTTCGGCACGCATCTTCGCCGGGTCGCGCTCGTGGGCGGCGGCGAGCTCGAGCTGGGCGCTGAGAATGGCAAGCGGCGTGCGCAGTTCGTGGCTGGCATCCGACACCATCTGCTTTTCGCGCTCGATCGTCGCTCGGTTGCCTTCGATGAAGGCATTCAGGGTCGTCGCGAGCGCGGCGAGTTCGTCGCGGGCGTCACCGACGGGCAGGGCCTCGAGCGAGCCGCCCGCGCTGAGACGCTCCGCATCGCGCCGCATGGTGGTGACAGGTCGCAGCGCAGCGGCGGTGAGAAGCCAGGCGGCAGCGCCAAAGCCGAACACGAGAACCAGGTCTCCGACGATCAGCGCGGTCGTCAGCCGCTGTAGCAGCAGCTTGCCCTGCTCCTGGTCGCGCGCCGAGACGATGGCCCACTGGCCGGCGTCGGTCGGCACGTGCTCGAGCCGCACGAGGTAGGTATGCCCACCCGCCGCCACCTCGGTTGGCCGGGCGCTGAGCGCGAGGAGCGCGGGCATAGAGCCGCGCAGACGCGCCGGCAGGGTCGTGCGACGCACCGTGCCGGATGGATCGACGATCGCCACGAACTGGCCTTCACCAATGGTGAGCTGGGGCGATTCCGGGGCATCACGGATCACCGCCTCGAACGTGGCTGCGTCGTTCGCGAGCAGCTGGCCGGCTGTCGAACTGACCACCGAGGCGACATTCGCCCGGAAGATCAGAACGGCGAAGGAGCAAAAGAGGAGTGCAACAAGCAGGGTCTGGATGGTGATGCGGGCACGGATGCTCAGACCACGGATGCGCTTCACGGCGACTCGACCAGCATGTAGCCGCGACCGCGCACGGTGACGATGCGCACCCCCGAGGGCGTCGGCTCGAGCTTGCGCCGCAGGAAGCTGATGTACTGCTCGACGATGTTCGGATCGATGTTCTCGGCCGAGCCCCAGAGCTCCTCGAGGATGGCCACGCGGCTGAGGGGAGTGCCGGGCGCCGCGGCGAGCATCCGGAGCAGCCCGAATTCGCGCAGGCTCATGCTCAGTGTCGTGCCGGAAACGGTCGCCTTCGTTTTCATCGAGTCGAGCTCGAGAGCGCCCAAACGAATCAGTGTCTGCGGCCCCGCGCTCTCCCGGCGGAACATCGCCCGCAGCCGCGCGCTCAGCTCACTGAGGTCGAACGGCTTGGTGAGGTAGTCGTCGGCTCCGGAGTCCAGGCCGAAGATGCGGTCCTCCACGGCGTCGCGCGCGGTGAGCAGGATCACCGGGATCAGGCTCCCGGATGCCCGAATGTGGCGGCAGACCTCGAATCCCGACATTCCCGGCAGCATCACATCGATCGCCGCCGCGTCGAAGGAGCCGGCGCCGAACGCGATCAGCGCATCCACGCCATTCGTCGCGAGCTCGATCTCGTAACCCTGCTCGGTGAGCCAGTCGGATGTGACCTGGCCCATTTCGAGGTCATCCTCGACAAGCAGGATCCTTGTCACGCCCGCACCTCCATCCGCTGCGATCCCAGATTACCGATCGCAGGCTGGACGATGGGACTATGCGGTCGCCTCGTAGGTCCAGGATTCGAACTGGATGCCTACCGGCCGAACCCGCGCGGTCAGCGCGACAACGGCATCCTCGTAGTCATTCCAGGCGACGTCGATCTCCTCGAGGTGGTGCGAAAGAAATGACATTCCGCGCTCGACGGCGCTCAGCAGGGGAACAGTCGATTCGGGCATGAAGCGACGCTACGCCGCGCCTGTGGCCCCTGTCATCGGTTGACGTGTCCCCAATAAGGGGGGCGTTGCTGTACCCCTAGGGCAGCAACCGGGTCGGTCCCCGGAACAGGTACGTCGCCTCGCGGATGTTCGGCAGGTGCAGCATGAGCATCAGCACGCGCGACAGGCCCATTCCGAAGCCGCCGTGCGGCGGCGTGCCGTATCGGAAGAAATCGAGGTAGAAGTCGAGTTCCTCGGGGTCGAGTCCCTTCGCCTTCGCGTTCTCGATGAGGATGTCAATGCGATGCTCGCGCTGCGCCCCGGTCGAGATCTCGACCCCGTTGTAGATGAGGTCGTAGCTCTTCGTCAGGCCCTCGTCGTCGGCGTGGCGCATGTGGTAAAACGGCCGGATGCTCGACGCATAGTCGGTGAGGAACACGAACTCGTGGCCGAAGGTCTCCTGAACGTAGGCGGCGATCTGGCGTTCGCCCTCCGGGTCCATGTCGTCGTCGGCGCGGGGGACCTCGTAGCCGCGTTCCGCGATGATCGACTTCGCCTCGGCGAGCGGGATGCGCGGGAACGGCAGGGTCGGAACGGTGACCTCGACGCCGAAGAGCGCGGAGATTTCATCCCCGTGCTTGTCCTTGACTGCCTGGAAACCGGCGACGAGCAGTTCTTCGTGCAGCTTCATAACGTCTTCGTGGCTGTCGATCCAGCTGATCTCGGAGTCGACGCTGGTGAACTCGGTCGCGTGGCGGCTGGTAAAGCTCGGGTCGGCACGGAACGCGGGCCCGACCTCGAAGATCTTGCCGAAGCCGGCCGGCTGCGCCATCTGCTTGAAGAACTGTGGGCTCTGTGAGAGGTAGGCGGAGCCGTCGAAGTATTCGACCTTGAACAGTTCGGCCTTCGACTCGCTCGCACTCGCCATCAGCTTCGGGGTGTGCAGCTCAACGAAGTCGTGCTCGACCCAGTAGGTGCGCCAGGCGTGCTCCAGCGTCGTCTGGATGCGGAACACCAGCGCGTTTCGCGGCTGCCGCAGGTCGAGAAAGCGCCAGTCCATGCGCTTGTCCACGCTGCTGTCCTCGGCGATCGGGGTCTCCGGAATCGCGCGGGTCGAGATGTCGAGAGCGTCGAGCTTGACCTCCACGCCACCGAGCTTGACCCGCTCGTCGTGCTTCAGCTCGCCGGTTGCCGTGAGGAAGGTGCCCTGGCTCAGGGCAGAGATGGTGTCGGCGAGGGCATCCTCAAGCGGCGCACCGTCTTCAGCGAACTGCCTCGGGTGCACGAGCTGGACCGCGCCCGACTCGTCGCGCAGAACGACGAACTGCACCTTTTTCTGGTCACGAACCGTTTCGACCCATCCCGAGACCGATATGTCTCCGTCGGGGCTGCCAGCAAGGTTCTTGATCAGGGTGCGAGTCACGTTCCCCGAGTTTACGCGCGCGCGGCACGATGCCGAGCGCGGGGCGTTCTCGCGACGCCGGGAGCGCGGGAGCCCCCGATGTCGCTAGTTGCCCGTCGCGCACTCGGCGGACTGCAAGCTGGCGGCATCGTAAACTTGGGCCGTGCCCGCCACCCTCGTTCATCTTGTGCGCCACGGCGAGGTATTCAACCCCGGCCGGGTTCTGTACGGTCGCATCCCCGGCTTCGGACTGAGCGAGCTCGGGACCCGGATGGCGCAGTCCGCGGCGGACGCGTTCGCCGCCCGCCCGATCGCGCGCCTGTACGCCAGCCCGCTTCAGCGCGCGCAGGAATCCGCGGCGCCATGGTCGAGGGACTTCGACCTGCCGATTCACACCGACGAGCGCCTCATCGAGCCGTGGAACAGCTTCGAGGGCAAGCAATTCGAGTTCGGCCCGAGCGTGCTGCTGCACCCGAGCGCGTGGCCGCTCGTGCGCAACCCGTTCAAGCCGAGCTGGGGCGAGCCGTACGAGCAGATCGCCACGCGGATGCTGGCCGCCATCGACGAGGCATTCCAGGCGACCGATGGTGGCGAGGTCGCCCTGGTAAGCCACCAGTTGCCGATCTGGACCGTGCACCGCAAGCTCGCTGGCCAGACGCTCTTCCACGACCCGCGCAGGCGCCGCTGCAATCTCTCGAGCGTGACCACTCTGGCCCTCCGCCAGCCAGCGTCGGCGGGGCTTCCCAAGTTCGTCGAGGTGTCTTATCAGGATCCTGCGGCAGCATTGCAGTCGTCCGCCATCGACCGGGGAGCCGTCTAGCAGTGAAGGTGCGCAGGGCAGTGCAGGAGCGCAGGGCAGTGCAGCGTCGAGGACCGGTGCGGAGCATCCTGGGGCTGGCGGCATCCACCGTCGTACTCGGACTCCTCCTCACCGGCTGCACCGCCGACCCGCTTGCGAAGCAGTATGCCGACGGATCCGCGAAGAACTACACCTCGGGAGATGGAACCGTCGTCTTCACCCAGCCGAGCAGCCGCCAGGCACCCGTCACTTTCAGCGGCACCAGCGACAGCGGCGCGAAGATTTCGAGCAGCGCGTACGCCAACAAGGTGCTCATCGTGAACTTCTGGTACGCCGGATGCCCGCCCTGCCGCAAGGAGGCGCCCATCCTGTCGGCGGCCTACGCCAAGTACTCGGCGAAGGGGGTCGACTTCCTCGGGGTGAACACCATGGACCAGGCGGCCACAGCGCAAACCTTCACCGACAAGTTCGGCCTGAAGTACCCGTCCATCGTCGACGCCAACGACACCGCTGTGCAATTCGCGTTCGCCGGATCGATCAAGCCGGATGCCGTGCCCACGACCCTGGTGATCGACCGCTCCGGGCGGGTGGCTGGCCGTATCTCCGGCCTGATCCACGACGCATCCGAATTGGGCACGCTGATCGACGCCGCGCTCGCCGAGAAGGGGTGACGTGGACGGCCTGCAACAGATCGTCCTGAACGGCAACCTGGTGATCGCGCTGGTGATCGCCGCGCTCGCCGGCGTGGTCGCGTTCGCGTCGCCGTGCATCCTTCCCCTGGTTCCCGGCTACCTGGGCTACATCGGCGGCTACACCAGCGAGGCTGACAAGCCGGGCCGTGGGCGAATGCTCGCCGGTGTCGGGCTTTTCGTCCTCGGGTTCTCCATCGTCTTCGTTGGATTCAACCTGCTGTTCGCGACGGGTGGCTTCTTCCTCAAGCTGCACCTCGACCTCATCACCCGCATCGCGGGCGCGGTCGTGATCGTGCTTGGACTCGTGTTCATTGGGCAGTTCACGTTCCTGCAGCGAACGTTCAAGCCCCGCTGGAAGATCGCAACGGGCCTCGGCGGCGCCCCCATCCTCGGCCTCGTTTTCGGCCTCGGCTGGACGCCCTGCCTCGGCCCGACGCTCGCAACCGTCTCGTCCATGTCGGTCGCTGGCGGCGACCTGGGGCGGGGAGCCATCCTCGGCATCTTCTTCTGCCTTGGCCTCGGGATCCCGTTCCTTCTCGTCGCGCTCGGTCTCAACTGGGTCACCGGCTCCGTCGCGTGGCTAAAGCGTCACATCCGATTCGTCAACATCCTCGGAGGCTCCCTGCTCGTGCTGGTCGGAATTCTCATGGTCACCGGCGTCTGGCAGGCGTTCCTCTCCGGCGTGATGTCGGGGGTGAACAGTGGCTTCGTCCCGGCCCTCTGACCACATCGAGTCGCCGACTCCCGACCCGTCGATCGTGCAGCCGACGCTCGGCGTCGTCGGCTACGCGCGCTTCTTCTGGCGCCAGCTGACCAGCATGCGAACCGCGCTGTTCCTCCTGCTGCTGCTCGCCTTCGCGGCCGTGCCGGGATCGCTGGTGCCGCAGCAGACCTCCGATCCGAACGGTGTCATCCAGTACAGGGCGGCGAACCCGGAACTGTCGAAGTTCCTGGATGCGTTTGGCGTCTTCAACACGTACACCTCCATTTGGTTCTCGGCCATCTACCTGCTGCTGTTCATCTCGCTCGTCGGCTGCATCATCCCGCGCACCCGGCACCACATCGACGCCCTGCGAACCAAGCCGCCCAAGACCCCTGCGCGACTCGAACGGCTCGTCGGCTTTGCCCGCACCGAGGACGCTGATCTCGATGAGGCGAGCATCGCCGCGGCAACGGATGCTGCCCGCACGCTGCTCAGGCGTGCCGGCTATCGCACGCGGCACTTCACCGCCGCGGACGGCGGCTTCTCCGTCAGCGCCGAGCGGGGCTACCTGCGCGAGACCGGCAACCTCGTTTTCCACGCGGCGCTCGTCGGCATCCTGATCGCGGTTGGGGTCGGAGGAGGCTTCGGCTACACCGGCCAGAAGCTCGTCGTGCAGGGCCAGTCGCTGACCAACCTGCTCACGACCTACGACTCGTTCAACCCGGGACGCTTCTTCAGCCAGGACCAGCTGCAGCCGTACCGGCTTCTTCTGGACAAGTTCAGCGCCACCTACTCGCAGGCCCTCAACTCGTACGGGCAGGCGATCGACTACACCGCCTTCGTCACCACCCAGCAGCCGGGCCAGCAGCCGAAGAAGCAGACCATCAAGGTCAACGAGCCGCTGCACATCGGTGACACGGACGTATTCCTGCTGGGGAATGGCTACGCTCCCTGGGTCACCGTGCGCGACGCGTCGGGCAAGGTCGCGTTCTCGCAGCCGGTCGCCTTCCTTCCGCAGGATGCGAATCTCACCAGCACGGGAGTCATCAAGGTTCCCGATGGACTCAAGCAACAGGTGGGCATGCTCGCCCTGTTCTACCCGACACCGTGCTCGCCGAGCATCTGTGGGGCGGCACTGACCTCCGTTTACCCGGGTCCGCTCGACCCGACCCTGACGCTCAGCGTGTACACCGGCAACCTGGGCCTCGACAACGGCCAGTCGACCAGCGCATTCTCGCTGAACCCCGATCACCTCACCAAGATCGCCGGCCGGGATTCGCCCAACGCGGGTATCGACCTGAAGCTCGGCCAGACGCGAGCGCTGCCCAACGGGCTCGGCAGCGTCAGCTTCGACAAGCTGCCCCGCTACGCAACCTTCGACGTGCATCACGACCCCACCGCGTACTGGGCACTGCTCTTCGCGATCCTCGTGCTGGCCGGACTGCTGACCGGCCTGTTTATCCCCCGCCGTCGGGTGTGGGTGAAGGCGGTAACGACGAAGCAGGGAACGCGGTTCGAATACGCCGGGCTCGCTCGCGGTGAGGATCCCGGGCTGGCCACCGCTGTTGCTGAGATCGCCCGCAAACACTCCCAGCAAGCCGGGCTTACGATGGCATCGTGACAGCACATCTCGCAGGCATTGACACCGCGACCCTTGTCGGCTGGAACCTGACCGCGATCTGGTCGGCCATGGCGCTGTATGCACTCTCGTTCATCGCGTTCACGTTCGACCTTGCGACGCGGGTCGCGCCAGTTCGGGCTGCGGTCACGATTGCGGCATCGGGCGCAGCATCCGTTTCGTCCGGAGGCTCGTCGACCGCAGTTCTCGAGCGCACGGTCGTCGAGGGCGTCGACGGTCAGCCGAAGCGTTCGCGCTGGGTTCGTCTCGCCATGATCCTGCTGGTTATGGCGTGGGTGCTGCACGTCGGTGGAACCGTCGTTCGCGGCATCGCCGCCGGCCGCGTGCCGTGGGCGAACATGTTCGAGTTTTCGCTGACCGCGACGGCCATCGTCGTCGGCGTATTCCTCGCGGTTCAGCTCTGGCAGGACCTGCGCTTCCTGGGCGCGTTCATCTCCGGTTTCGTGCTGCTGTTCCTCGGAATCGCGACCGTGAACTTCTATGTGGATGTCGTGCCGCTGCCGCCGGCGCTGCAGTCGTACTGGCTGGTCATCCACGTGTTCGTCGCAAGTTTGGGCACGGGCTTCTTCGCCCTCGGTGGCGCGCTCTCGGTGGTGCAGCTGCTGAAGTCGCGACGCGACTACGGGCGGATGCGTTTTCTCACGACGTTCCCCGAAGCCGAGCGCGTCGAGAACATGTCGTACCGGCTGATCATCGTCGGCTTCATTTTCTGGACCTTTACCCTCATCGCCGGCGCGATCTGGGCAAACCACGCCTGGGGACGCTACTGGGGCTGGGACACGAAGGAGGTGTGGACGTTCATCGTGTGGGTCATCTACGCCGGGTACATCCACGCTCGGTCCACGAAGGGATGGCGCGGCTCACGCAGCGCCTGGCTCGCGCTCGTCGGCTTCAGTGCCGTGCTGTTCAACTTCACCATCGTGAACCTGTTCTTCAAGGGATTCCACGCCTACTCCGGCCTGTAGCCCTCCGGGGTCGACCCCCGGGCGCGGTGCCCGCGTGACCAAAGGTGAGAATTCTCTCATTCCCCTCTCATGCATAGGCGGGCCGCGTACCGGGATACTCGGTGCAGCGACCCGTTAGGGGTCGCATTCTGCATGTCTGAGACTTTGGGGGCACCACATGAAACTTCGACTGCTTGCGGTCATCGTGGCTTCGGCCGCGTTCGTACTCATTGCACAGCCGGCCAACGCGGCGAGCCCGCACACCTGCCTGGGCCAGCGCGCGACGATCGTCGGAACGTCACACCACGACGTGATCCGCGGAACCTCGCACGCTGACGTCATCGTTGGACTCGGTGGCGCCGACAAGATCATCGGCGGCGGCGGCAACGACATCATCTGCGGCGGCGATGGCAACGACACGATCCTGGGCGGCGGTGGCCGGGACAAGATCTCCGGTGGCAACGGTGCCGACCACCTGCAGGGCGACACTGCCGGCGACACGATCAGGGGTGACGGAGGCGACGACGTCATCGAGGGGGATGCCGGCGATGACAGCCTCAACGGCGGCTCCGGCGACGACGGGATCAGCGGCGGCGACGGCAACGACAGCATCCACGGCGGCACCGGCAACGACACCGAGAGCGGCGACGTCGGTGACGACAGCCTGCACGGCGACGACGGCGACGATGTCATCAACGGTGGCGATGGCAACGACGACGAGAGCGGCGATCTCGGTGACGACAGCCTGCACGGCGACGACGGCGACGACTCGCTCCATGGTGGCGACGGAACCGACGACCTCGACGGCGGCACGGGCACCAACGACGAGCAGCAGGATGACGACAGCGGCTCCGGCGGCGGGCTCGACGACTAACCCTCACCCCCATTGCGGAGGATGACGCGCCGTCTCCCGGTCGCGAAACCGCGCCGGCACGGCGCGTCGTCCTCCGCAATGGGGGTCTGGCGCGCGCTACCCGACCATGAGGCTGTGGGCGCGGGTCACGCGCTCAGCCCACCAGGCGACGCGGTCGGGCGACGCGGCGTGCCTGTCCAGCAGCGCGGGTGACGGAGTCACCCGGCGCACCGGAATCACCCCGTTTACCGGCAGCAGCGGTTCATCTGTGATGTCCGCGGCGAGCAGCGCGGCCGTGCCCAGTCCGCAGTCGTAGTCGAGCGCCGGGATGGCGGCAGCGAGATACGCACCCATCGAGAGCCCGACCGAGGTGTCGAGGGCGCTGGAGATCACGACGGGCAGCGCTGCATCCCGCACAATTCGCAGCGCACGCGCGATACCGCCCAGGGGCTGCGCCTTGATCACCAGGATGTCCGCCGCCTTCAGCCGCGAAACCTCCAGCGGGTCGTCGGCCCGGCGCACGCTCTCATCCGCGGCGATCGGGATCCCCATGTACTTCACCCGGCGCCGGATCTCCGCGAGGTCTTCCACGATGGCACACGGCTGCTCCACGTACTCGAGGTCGAACGGCGCGAGCGCGTGGATGGCGTGCTCCGCCTCATCCACGTTCCAGCCGCCGTTAGCGTCGACCCGGATGCGGCAGTCCGCACCGAGAAGCTCGCGAACCCGGGCGACCCTGGCTACATCATCCGCAAGCTGCTGCCCGGCCTCGGCAACCTTGACCTTGACCGTGCGGCAGCCAGGAAAGCGCGCGAGCACGGCTTCGACCTCGTCCGCGCCCACCGCCGGCAGCGTCGCGTTCACGCGAATCTCGGAGCGGAATTGGGACGGCGCTGGTGACCAGCCGAAGTCGATCGCCGCGGAGAGCCACGCGCTCGCCTCGTCATCCGGATATTCGAGGAAGGGGGAGAACTCGGTCCACCCCTGCGGCCCCTCGAAGAGCGCGGCCTCTCGCGTGGTCACACCCCGAAACCGCGTCGAGAGGGGAAGGGACACGACCCGCATCGTTGCGAGCAGTTCGTTCAACGGAACTGTCATGTGCCCAGTTTGCCCGACGTCCGCCAGACTAGGAGACGAAGGGCGCGGGTGACATGGCGAAAGAGTTCCGGGGAATCGAGGCGATACGCCTGACGCAGATCCCCGACGAGGAAGACCAGCCGACCCGCACTGTGGCCGCGGGGGTCTTTTCCGTCGTCATCGCTATTTCCGCCGTGGTGCTGGTCATCACGGGTATTTCGACCGCGATGGGTGGCGATTTCGTGACGGGAACGGCGCTCGGCTACTCGGCGGCGGCCGCATCCTTTCTGGCCGTGCTCGTTGGCCTGTTCGCGGCGATCACGCATCGCGGCCGCTGGTTCGGCATCGCCGGCCTCCTCGTCGGCTTCTTCGCCAACCCGTTCGTCCTGACAGCGGTGCTGGGCTGGGCTGGCTGGGCTGCCGTGTAGCCCCACGCCGTAGGCTGGGCGTATGACCTCTGCGGTGTCCGACCTCTTCGATGAGAGTGTCTGGGTGGAGGCCCCCGGGTTCTCCAACCTGACGGATGTGACCTACCACCACGACCACGACGGCCGGGTCGCGCGCGTCGCCTTCAATCGGCCGGAGGTGCGCAACGCGTTCCGTCCTCGCACCGTTGATGAGCTGTATCGGGCGCTCGACGATGCCCGCCAGAACCCGAAGATCGGTGTTGTGCTCCTGACCGGCAACGGCCCGAGTGCGAAGGACGGCGGGTGGGCGTTCTGCTCCGGAGGCGACCAGCGCATCCGCGGTCGGGATGGGTACAGGTACGAAGAGAGCTCTACGGTCGAGCCCGGTGATTCCACGGGCGAGGCTTCGACCAGCCCGACCCGCGTCGGGCGCCTGCACATCCTCGAGGTGCAGCGGCTCATCCGGTTCATGCCAAAGGTGGTCATCGCGGTCATTCCGGGCTGGGCGGCCGGCGGCGGCCACTCGTTGCACGTGGTGTGCGACCTGTCGATCGCGAGCCGCGAACACGGTCGCTTCAAGCAGACGGATGCCGACGTCGGCTCCTTCGACGCCGGCTACGGCAGCGCGTACTTTGCGCGCCAGGTCGGCCAGAAGTTCGCGCGCGAGGTGTTCTTCCTCGCCCGCGAGTACGACGCACAGCGCGCCCTCGATGCGGGAGCCATCAACGCGGTCGTGCCGCATACCGAGCTCGAGACGGTGGCGTACGACTGGGCGCAGGAGGTTCTGACCAAGTCGCCCACCGCTATTCGAATGCTCAAGTTCGCTTTCAACGCCGTGGACGACGGCATGGTCGGCCAGCAGGTGTTCGCCGGCGAGGCGACGCGCCTCGCCTACGGCACGGATGAGGCGGTCGAGGGCCGCGACGCGTTCCTTGAGAAGCGCGAGCCGGACTGGTCGCCCTACCCCTGGCAGTACTAGCCATGAACCCGAATTGCCCACATTTGCCGGTTTGGCGTCGCCCAAAGCGACACATGTGGGCAACTCGGGTAAGGGGGAGGGGCGTGACGTGACTCGGCCGCTCGAGGTGCTGCCGCCCGACCCGGCGCGCGTACTCGCCGGCCTGCGGGCCGCGCTGGGCGGGGACGGCCCCGCGGTCCTGGTCGGCGACGCAGCCGTCGACCTGCCCGCGCTCGTGCCGCGCAAGGTCGCGCTCGTCGTCGAAACGAGCGGCTCGACCGCGCAGCCGAAGCGGGTCGCGCTGAGTGCCGACGCGCTGCTGGCGAGCGCGGCCGCATCCGCAACCTCCCTGGGCGGCGCGGGACAGTGGCTGCTCGCCCTGCCCGTGCACTACATCGCCGGGCTGAATGTGCTGGTCCGCTCGATCGCGGCGGACACCGAACCTGTCGTCATGGGCAACGGCAGCTTCGACCCGCTGGCGTTCGCCGCGGCCGCCGACCGAATGGATGCCGCCCTCCGGTTCACGTCGATCGTCCCCGCCCAGCTCGGCCGGCTGCTCGATGCAGACGAAGCCCTGCCCGCGCTGCGCCGCTTTGACCGCATCCTGGTCGGCGGCCAGTCCACCCCCGCCCCCCTCCTGGAGCGCGCGACCGCGGCTGGCCTGCGAGTCACGCGCACCTACGGATCGAGCGAGACCGGAGGCGGCTGCGTCTACGACGGCGAGCCGATCGGTTCCACCCGGCTGCGCATCCAGAACGGCGAAGTGCAGGTCGCCGGCGCAGTTCTCGCCGAGGGCTATCTCGGCGACGAGGAACGCACCGCGGCAGCGTTCGAGAACGACGCGGGCGAGCGCTGGTACCGCACCGGGGACGCGGGCGAGCTCGATCGCGGGATCCTGCGCGTCACCGGCCGTCTCGATGACGTGATCATCTCGGGCGGCGTCAAGGTCTCCCTCGCCGATATCGAGCGGGTGGTCCGCGCCCTGCCCGGCCAGGCGGATGCCGTGGTCACCAGCGCAGACAACCCCAGGTGGGGTGAGGTGCCCGTCGTCGTCACCGTGGCCCCGCTCGAACTCGGCGACGTTCGCGCCCTGCTCGCCGAGACACTCGGCCCGGCCGCAGCCCCGGACCGCGTGGTCGTCGTGGACGAAATCCCCATGCTGTCGAGCGGAAAGCCCGACCGGAGGCTCATCAAGGCTCTCGCTCAGTAGACTCCTCCCGTGGCGAATCCGAAGCAGCAGCGCATCGATCCGAACAAGGTCCTGAAGGCCTCCCAGAGGGCGGCCGAGGACTCGGCCGCGCGCACCGAAGCGAAGACTCCCGTGGTGCCCCCGCGGGCGAAGAAGAAGACGCAGGTGCGCCCGCCGTCGGCGAAGGTGCGCAAGGCGGGCGTCCGCGAGTGGATCGGCGGGGCGCGCCTGCGCACGCTTCCGCTGTCGATCGCACCGGTCATCCTTGGGGCTGCAGCCGCGCACGTGATCGAGGGTCCGAACGTCTGGCACTGGCTGCCCGAACTGCTCGCCCTTGTCGTCGCTGTCGCGCTCCAGATCGGCGTGAACTACGCGAACGACTACTCCGACGGCATCCGCGGGACGGATGCGCACCGGCTGGGGCCGTCGCGCCTCACCGGATCCGGCGCCGCGAAGCCGCGCACGGTGCTGGTCGTCGCGCTGTTCTTCTTCGCCGTCGCGGCCGCGGCCGGGGTCGCCGTCACGGTTCTCACCCAGCAGTGGTGGTTGCTGGCGGTAGGTGTTGTCGCGATTCTCGCCGCCTGGTTCTACACCGGCGGCAGGCGCCCGTACGGCTACTACGGTCTCGGTGAAGTTTTCGTCTTCGTATTCTTCGGCATCGTCGCGACGGCTGGCACGACCTTCGTCGCGGTGAAGACCGTCAACGCGGAGAGTTGGATCGCGGGCGCAGCGATCGGCTTCATCGCCTGCGCGGTGCTCACGGTCAACAACATCCGTGACATCCCGCAGGACAGGCTGGCCGGAAAGCGTACCCTCGCGGTACTGATCGGCGATCGCGCCGCCCGGATCGTCTACGTGGTGTTCCTGGCGCTGCCGTTCGGCATCCTTGCCTTCTTCATGGTGTTCTACGCGAACAGCTACCTCGTGCTGTTCGCGCTGTTCATCGCGATTCCGGCGGCGCTGATCACGCTCACCGCCAAGACCCCGCGCGAACTGGTGACCGCCCTGCAGCTGACAAGCCTTCTCGCGATCGTCTACGCGCTCGGGCTCGGCTTCACGATCGCGATTTACTTCTAGCCTCTAGGCCGCCGGCTTGTCGCTTGCCGCGTCTTCGACGTCGGCATCCGCGTCATTGGCGACCGATCGGCGCCGATTGGCAACCGCGAGCGCGACCTCGTTGCGAAGTCGACCGAAGAAGATGTACGAGACGCACAGGCTCACGACCGCCGCGATGGGCGCCGCGAGGTAGGGAGTTACTCGCAGGAGCAGCAGCGCGGCCAGCACTATCGCGAACAGCCCCACACGAATCAGGGTGTACTTGATCCACGGTTGCACCGGGCAATTCTAGGGGCAGTACATGGGAGCCCTTCTCGACCTAGAATTGCCCGCATGATCCGTCTGATCTTTCCATTGGTGGCGCTCGCCGTGGATATCTATGCTCTGGTCGACGTGATCACCTCGGACGAGTGGCGCATCCGCAACCTCAACAAGATCGCGTGGGTGTTTATCATCCTGTTCCTCCCGCTGCTGGGGGCGATCCTGTGGTTCACGATCGGCAAGCAGCACGGGTCGAACAGCAGCGATCGGGGCGGCCAGCCGCGCACCGTGGCTCCGGATGACGACCCGACGTTCCTGCACAACGTCGATCGTTTCGAGCAGCAGGAGGCCCGCATCCGGCGCCTCGAACAGGAGCTCGCAGCGCTCGATGATGAAGACCCCAAGAAGTGAGTCGCCGGCCACGGATTTCTGCGTGGCCCTGCTGGATGAGTTGCTTCGCCTCGGTCTTCACGACATCGTCCTGAGCCCCGGGTCGCGGTCGCAGGCGCTTGCCCTCGCCGCTGCCGAGTATGAGCGACGCGGACTCGTGCGGTTGCGAGTGCGGATCGACGAGCGGGTGGCGGGCTTCGTCGCCCTCGGCCTCGCCGTGGAGACCGCGCTGCCGGTCGTGATCGTCACGACCTCCGGAACGGCGGTCGCCAACCTGCACCCCGCGGTGCTCGAGGCGCACCACTCCGGCGTGCCCCTGATTGTGGTTTCGGCCGATCGACCCCTGTCGCTGCGGGGTATCGGATCGAACCAGACCGCCGATCAGGTCGGCATCTTCGGCGCCGCGATCGACCGGGCCTGGGAGGTCCCAGCGCCGACCGGCGACGCGGGCGAAGCGGATGCCGCAGCGCAACTGGCTCGTGACGTCTGGGCTGCGGCGACCGCCGGTCACGCCGGGCGCCCCGCTCCGGTGCACGTGAATCTGGCGCTCGCCGATCCACTTTCCGGCACGGTGACCCTGCCAGAGCCGGATGCCGACCGGCCTACCCCGCAACCCGTCCTTGCTGCGGCGGAGACCCTCGAACTCGCCTGGGAGCCAGGCACTGTCGTCGTTGCCGGCGCTGGAGCGGGCGAGATCGCCGAGTCCACCGCGCGCGCACTCGGCGCCCCGCTGTTCGCGGAGGTCTCCAGCGGCGCGCATTTCGGGCCGAACCTCGTCGTGGCCTATCGCGAACTGATCGGCGCCGCCAATTTCGGGGACCGCGTCGAGCGCGTGGTCGTGTTCGGGCATCCGACCCTCTCGCGCGAGGTGCCCGCACTCATCCAGCGCGACGGCGTGCGAACCGTCGCCGTCCGGACGCCGGGCGCCGACGACTTCAACCCGGGCCATCGGGTCGCCGAGTTTGCGGACGCCATCACGGTAACCGGCCCCGCCGACGACTCTGCCCGCTCCTGGATCGGCCGCTGGGTGACGACCTCGCGCCAGCTGCTGGAGGTCGAAGAGCAAGCGGGCGTCGACCTGTCCCACGCCGACTTTGGAAGGCGTCAGCTCGCCATCGTGCGTGAGCCCGTGGACAGGCGGATGCTCGTGGAAGCCGTGTGGCGTTCGACCTGGCCGCACGACCGGCTCGTGCTCGCGGCATCCCGGCTGATCCGCGAGGCCGACCGGTTCGTGCCCGGCAAGAAGATCCGCGTGCACTCCAATCGCGGCCTCGCCGGCATCGACGGAACGATTTCGACGGCGATCGGTATCGCGCTGGCGAGCCAGGTCGCCGGCAACGCTGGTGTGACCCGGGCGCTGGTCGGTGACCTCGCCGCGCTGCACGACGCCGGAGGGATGCTGTTCGGCGCGGGCGAGCCGCGGCCGCGCATCCAGCTGATCGTCGGCAACGACCGCGGCGGCACCATTTTCGACACGCTCGAAGTCGGCGACGCCGGTCCCGCCGACGCGCTGGACCGGGTCATGCTCACCGAGCAGTCGGTCGACTTCGGCGCGCTCGCCTCGGCATACGGTTGGGAGTACCGGCTCGTAGTGAACCGGGGAGACCTGGATTCGGCGCTCACGGAATCCGCCGGCCCCACCCTCATCGAGGTGCAGCTCGCACGCTGAAACCGGCGCGCCGATGAGACCACGCGAGTAGCGTGAACCCATGAGAGACGAATTGCGCGCGAGCCCTACCGTCACCCTTGCGCACATCGACCCGGACTCCACTCCCGGGTTTGCCGGCAAGAAGAAGGACGGCGAGAAGGCACTCGCCAAGAGCTCGCCCGAGCTGGCCGACCTGCAGGAGAGACTCTTCGCGGAGAGCAAATTCGGCGGCCATCGCCGCGTGCTGCTCGTGCTCCAGGCCATGGATACCGCAGGCAAGGGCGGCATGGTGCGGCACGCGCTCGGCGGCGTCGACCCGGCCGGTGTTCGGGCGCACGCGTTCAAGGCACCGACTGACGACGAGAAGAAGCACGACTTTCTGTGGCGGATCCGCAAGCAACTGCCGCCGCCCGGCTATATCGGCGTGTTCGATCGTTCCCACTACGAGGATGTGCTCATCCATCGCGTGCACAACTACTCGACCCCTGCTGTGATTGAGGAGCGCTACGGCCTCATCACCGAGTTCGAGACGGAACTCGCCGCGGCGGGCACCACTCTCATCAAGGTGATGCTGCACATCAGCTCCGACGAACAGAAGTCCCGCCTCGCTGCCCGACTGAAGCGCGACGACAAGCAGTGGAAGTACAGCCCCGGCGACGTGGACGAGCGCAGGCTCTGGGACGACTACCAGCAGGCGTACGAGATCGCGATTCGCCGCACGACGACGGATGTCGCGCCCTGGTTCGTCGTTCCTGCAAACCACAAGTGGTACGCGCAGTACGCGGTGCACAAGCTCGTGCTTGAGCACCTCGAGGCCCTGAACCTCAGCTGGCCAAAGCCGGATTACGACGTCGAGGTCGAGAAGGCGCGGCTGGCCGCGACCTAGTCACGGGGCGAGCGCGTCCACAATCGGCCGGAATTTCATCCGGGTCTCCGCGAGTTCTTTCTCCGGAACGGAGTCGGCAACGATGCCCGCCCCCGCGTACGCCGCGATGCGGCCGTCGTCATCGACCTGGGCGCTGCGCAGGGCAATCGCCCACTCGCCATCCCCATCCGCTCCGACCCAGCCCACCGGTCCGGCGTAGCGACCACGATCGAACGGCTCGAGCTCGTCGATGAGCGCCAGGGCGCGGTCGGTGGGCGTTCCGGCGACCGCCGCGGTCGGATGCAGGGCCGCGATCAGGTCGAGCGACGACGAGCCGTCGGTGAGGTCACCCTCGACATCGCTGGCGAGGTGCCAGAGGTTCGGCAGTTTGAGCGTGAACGGCTGCTCGCTCGCCGTGACGTTGTCGCTGTGCGGCGCGAGCGACCTGAGCAGGCTGCGGAGAGCGAACTGGTGCTCGTCCAGGTCTTTCGTCGACGTTGCCAGCGCGGATGCGGCATCCTCGTCGGCGAGTTCGTCCAGGCCGCGTGGCGCGCTGCCGGCGAGCACTCGCGCGGTGACGGTTCCCTTGCTGGCCGTGACGAGCGTCTCCGGGCTGGAGCCGATGAGGCCGTCGACCGCGAACGTCCAGGTGTCGGGGTATGCGGTTGCCAGGCTCCGGAGCAAAACGCGCAGGTCGGCGCCGTTCGGCAGTTGCCCAACCATGGACCGAGCGAGCACCACCTTGCTCAGCTCACCCGATCGCAGCCGCCTGAGCGCGACCTCGACCGCACGCACGTACCCGGGGCGATCCAGCGGACCGAAGTCGAACGCAACCGCGGGCTCTCGTCCGAACGGCTGCGCCTCGGGCAGGTCGTCATCGCAGTTGACGCGCGTGATCCAGCTGGTGCCACCCCTGCGACCGATCAGGATCGACGGGACGATCAGCACGCTCGTCTCCGCCGACGTGTCGGAGAACGCGAACGCGCCGAGCGCGACCAGCCCTGTGCCGGGTGCCGCGATCGGGTCGGTGACAGTCGCAGCGGAGGCGATGCGCTTCCACGCGGCAGCCGCATCCTTCATCCGGGTGGGACCGCTGAATTCGAGCCGAAGCGCCTCGCCAATTCCCGCGATGCCCTGCCCGCGCCGCATGAACACGAGCGGATGCCGCGGATCGACGAGGGGGACGAGCGGCCGGATGTCATCGATCGCCTGGGTCTCGACCGTGAGCTGCGGGACTGGCCGTGCGGTGTCGCTCACGGCTCCAGAGTACCGGGAGACCCGAAGGCTTTCTCACTACACTTGAGGGTGTGAGCACGGCAGACCTCGACAAGCAGCCCGAAGAAGTTTCGGGCATGTTCGACGACGTCGCCCGGCGCTACGACCGCACGAATGCCGTGCTTTCGGTCGGCAACGCCTACCTCTGGCGGGTTGCGATGGTTCGCGCGGTCGCCCCGCAGTCGGGTGAGCGCATCCTCGATCTCGCGGCCGGCACCGGCACGAGTGCCGCCGCGCTCGCCCACACCGGCGCGCGCGTTATCGCGGTCGATTTCTCGCCGGGGATGATCGCCGAGGGCAGGCGTCGGCACAAGGACATCGAGTTCGTGCAGGCCGACATCGAGAAGCTTCCGTTTGGCGACGACGAGTTCGACGCCGTGGCAATCAGTTTCGGCCTGCGCAACGTCAACGACCCGAAGGCCGCGCTCAGCGAGATGTACCGCGTGCTCAAGCCCGGTGGCCGCCTCGTGATCTGCGAATTCTCGAAGCCGCCGCGCGCGCTCCTCCGCATGGGATACGCCGCGTACATGCGCTTCGTGATGCCCGCCGTCGTTGGCGCAACCAGCTCGAACCCCGCGGCGTACACCTACCTCGCACAGTCGATCCAGGCCTGGCCCGACCAGGGCCAGCTGAGCCAGTGGATCCGCGGCTCCGGCTTCATCCGTGTCGCGTACCGCAACCTCACTGCCGGGGTGGTGGCCCTCCACCGCGGTCGCAAGCCGGTGGATGCTGCCGTTCTGGCATCCGTCGCCAAGCGCAAGGGCAAGGCCTCCTCCGCGCAGAAGCCGAAGCTGTAGCTTCCCAAAGGATCGGTCAGCCAGTGAATTCGAGCGTTCCGCTCGCCCATCGCACCAACACGCTGAGGTCGTCGCTCGGCCTCGGCGAAAAACTCTTCGCATCGAGCAGCGAGCGGCATTTCGCGAACGCCATCGAGACGGGCCTCGAGCAGGTCGAAGCGGGACTGCTCGCCGAGATGTCGTTCGCCGACAACCTGGCCGACGTCACCAGCCGCTACCTGTTGGAGGCCGGCGGCAAGCGCGTGCGGCCGGTGCTCACCCTGTTGACGGCTCAGCTGGGCGAGGGCAACAACGCGAACGTCATCACGGCCGCCGAGGCCATCGAGATCACGCACCTCGCCTCGCTGTACCACGACGACGTGATGGATGAGGCGCAGATGCGCAGGGGAGTGCCCAGCGCGCAGGCGGTCTGGGGCAACTCAGTTGCCATCCTCACCGGCGACCTGCTGTTCGCCCGCGCGAGCAAACTGATCGCGAGCATGGGCGAGCAGGCGATCCGGCTGCAGGCCGACACCTTCGAGCGGCTCTGCCTCGGTCAGTTGCACGAGACCATCGGACCGCGTGACGGTGAGGATGCCGTCGAGCACTACCTCAAGGTGCTCGCCGACAAGACCGGCTCGCTCATCGCGGCCGCCGCCAAGGTCGGCGTCATCTTCTCGAACGCGCCGAAGGAGTACCAGGAACCGGTGGTCGAATTCGGCGAGAAGGTCGGCGTGGCGTTCCAGCTGGTCGATGACGTCATCGACCTCGCCCCTCGGCCGGAGGACACTGGCAAGACGCCCGGCACCGACCTGCGCGCCGGCGTTGCGACCCTGCCCCTCCTGTATCTGCGCCGGCAGGCGAGCACCGACGCGGATGCGGCGGACCTCCTGGCCCGCATCGAGCGCGAGGTGAACGCCGCGTTCTACACCGAGTCGGACAGCGCGGACCTCGCCCTGGCCATCAGCGAGCTGCGCGACCACGACGTGACCCGCCAGACGCTCGAAGAGGCGCATCGCTGGGCGCGCGAAGCGGTTGAGGCACTCGCGCCGCTGCCGAAAGGCCCCGTCAAAAAGGCGCTGACGAAGTTCGCCGAGTCGATTGTCGACCGCTCCAACTAACCAACTCGCCGGTTGAGTAGCGCTCGAGCAACGAGGGCGCGTACCGAAACCAGCCCCCGAGAGGAATCCATGACGAAAATGAGACTTGCCATCGTCGGTGCCGGCCCGGCGGGCATCTATGCGGCCGACATCCTGCTGAAGGCGGAACGCGGGTTCGACGTGTCCATCGACCTGTTCGAGCAGTTGCCAGCCCCCTACGGACTCGTGCGCTACGGCGTCGCTCCCGACCATCCACGCATCAAGGGCATCATCACGGCCCTGCGTGACGTGCTCGACTCGGGCCGCATCCGCCTGTTCGGCAACGTGCGCTACGGCCAGGACATCACGCTCGCCGACCTGAAGAAGCACTACAACGCCGTCATTTTCTCGACCGGCGCGATCAAGGATGCCGACCTCGCCATCCCGGGCATCGACCTGCCGCAGAGCTACGGTGCGGCCGAATTCGTCAGCTGGTACGACGGTCACCCCGACGTTTCGCGCGAGTGGCCGCTGGACGCCCGCGAAGTCGCGGTGATCGGAAACGGCAACGTGGCGCTGGATGTCGCGCGCATCCTGTCGAAGCACGCGGATGACCTGCTGCCGACCGAGATTCCTGACAACGTGTACCGCGTGCTGAAGCAGTCGCCGGTCACCGACGTGCATGTCTTCGGCCGTCGCGGGCCCATGCAGGTGAAGTTCACGCCGCTCGAGCTGCGCGAACTCGGTGAACTGCGCGACGTCGACATGATCGTGCACGAGGAGGACTTCGACTACGACGCCGCCTCGAAGGCGGCGATCGAGTCGAACAAGCAGGTTCTCGTCATCGATCGCGTGTTCACCCAGTGGCGTGCGCGCGAGGTCGGCGGGGCATCCAGGCGGCTTCACCTGCACTTTTTCGCGGCGCCGCAGGAGGTGCTCGCCGATGCCGACGGTAACGTCGCCGGGTTCCGGTACGAGCGCACGGAGCCGGACGGCGAGGGCGGGGTGCGCGGCACGGGCGAGTTCCGCGGGGTGCCGATCCAGGCGCTGTATCGGGCGGTCGGCTACTTCGGGTCGCCGCTGGATGGCATCCCGTTCGATGAGAAGCAGGGCGTCATTCCGAATCGCGAGGGCCAGGTGCTCAATCCCTCGACGGGCCCGGGGCAGGCCGAGACCCTCATGCACGGCGTGTACGCGACGGGGTGGATCAAGCGCGGGCCGGTCGGGCTCATCGGCCACACGAAGAGCGACGCGATGGAAACCATCAAGCACGTGATGAACGACCAGGCCAACTGGTGGACCCCGACGCATCCCGACGAGGCGTCGGTTCTCGAGTTGCTCGAGTCGCGCGGTGTTGAGTTCACCAACCTGGACGGATGGCACAACCTCGACGCCTTCGAGCAGGCTCTGGGTGCGCCGCACGGTCGGGCGCGGATCAAGATCGTGCCGCGCGACGAGATGGTGCGCGCCTCGAACACTCCCGCCTAACCCCCATTGCGGAGGACGACGCGCCGCGCGAGGGGCCGGTCGCGCGGCGTGAGCGGCGTGTCGTCCTCCGCTTGAGGGGTCAGACCTCGATCGAGGCGGGGAGCATCCGGCGCGCGATCTTGCGCGACGGCTCCTCGATGAAGCGCCAGAGCACCCACGCGAATACCCATGCCGCGACGATCCCGAGCAGCACGACGATGATCGTGAGCGGCGGCGATCCGGCTACCCGCGGCATAACCGCGAGCACCGTGCCGATGACGAGCGGATGCGACAGGTACAGCGCAAACGAGACCTTGCCCCCGAGCACCAGCGGCCGGGTCGACAGCAACCGCACCAGCGGATCCCGCCGGCACACCGCCAGAGTCGCGACGAGGGCGACGAGCAGCGGCAGCACGATGATCGTCTCCGTGGATGCGATCAGGTCGGTGCCCTTGTAGAACTGGTCCGCCGTGGACACTCCCGCGCGAACCCAGCGGTGCGGATCGAGCGCGGTCGCGATGTAGATGCCGGCGATGATCAGCACCGCGAGGATAGTCGGGAAGGGGAAGGACACCGGACGGTTCTCGCGGATCCGGTCGCGCAGCAACAGCGCAAGGAGTGCGCCGATCCAGAACTCGGTCACCACGCGCAGCGGCACGATTCCGGCCAGGATCGAGTAGCTGTCCTTATCGAACAGCAGGATCGTGTCATCCTGCATGCCGAAGCCGACGATGATCATGGGCAGGGTCAGCAGCGCGGCGACGATGATCAGCGTGCGGCGACTTGCCACGGCGGCGAAACGGCCGAGCGCGACAACGCCGACGCCAAAGGTGAGGTACGCAATCCACTCCGCGCTGATCGACCAGTCCAGGCCGTTCCAGTCCAGCGGATGCGTCGACCACGCCTGAATCAGCAGCAGGTGCTGCACGAGGCGCCACACGTCCAGTTGTCCCACGTAGATCGACGGGTTGCTGCTGAACACGATCTCAACGACGAAAACGAGGCCGAACAGCAGCAGCACGAACGCGGTCAACGGCCAGACCCGGCCGATGCGCAACCACAGGAACCCCACGGTCTTCTTCCACGTGTACGCGGTGTTCATCCGCTCCTCGTGGGTGAAGGTCAGGATGAGCCCGCTGAGCACGAAGAAGAGGTCCACGCCCAGATAGCCCGAGTTCATCAACGGACCGAGCGGGTGAAGCCAGGGAAACGCGTCGAGCAGTTCAGTGCGGAAATGCCGCGTGAACACCCAGAATGCGGCGACCGCGCGGATACCGGTGAGGGGCGCGATAAGCATTCGCGTGGGGGCTGGATTCACCCGCCGAGTCTAGCCGCCGGCCTGCTGGCGGAAGGCGCGGCGGCGCCGGTCAGACGGCTACTGCCTCCGGGGTTGCTGCGGCATCAGCTGCCGGCGCGTGCGACAGCGAGAGTCCCTGCGAGCGGCGGCGGAACAACAGCGCTGCGAGCACGGCGCCGAAGGCGAAGAAGCCGGCCCCCCACCAGTACGCGGTGGCATAGCTGTGCACGGCCGCCTCGCGAGCGACTACCGCGGTCAGCGGTGAGTGCGAAGCGATGTATCCGGTGGCTGCGGTTGCGGCGAGAGTGTTGAGGAGAGCCGTGCCGATGGATCCACCGACCTGCTGGCTCGTGTTCACCATCGCTGACGCAACGCCGGCAAACTCGCGGTCGACACCCAGCGTCGCCGTCTGCATGGCCGCAGGCATGATCGAACCCATCGCGGCACCCAGAATCATGAGCGGAGGAAGAACGTCCGCCGCGTAGGTGCTCGAGAGCCCCAGGTGGGTCAGGTAGATCATTCCGATCGTCGCGAGACTCATGCCGAACGGCACCATGATCTTCGGCCCGAACCGGGGCACGAGGAGGTTGGTGCCCAGCTGGGCGGCGAGCACGAGCATCCCGATCATGGGCAGGAATGACAGGCCGGTCTGAATGGGGGAGTACTGCAGCGTGACCTGGAGGTAGTAGGTCACGAAGAGGAAGATCGCGAACATTCCGGCCCCGGCAATCAGGATCGAGCTGTAGGCGGCACCGCGGTTGCGGTCGAGCACAATCGACAACGGCAGCAGCGGATGCGTGGCGCGGCGCTGCCACAGCACGAACGTGACGAGCAGCACGACAGCGCCCGCAAGCATCCCCCAGGTCAGCGCTGAGTCCCAGCCTTCCGTCTCGGCGTTCGAGAAGCCGTAGACGAGCCCGAACAGCGCGCCGGATACGAGGACCGTGCCGGGCACGTCGAGCTTCGGCCGCGGACCCTCGCGCTTGATCGGGTTGACGAAGATGATCGTGCCGATGACGGCGAATACGGCGATGACGACGTTGATGTAGAGGTTCCAGCGCCAGTCGAGGTTCTGGGTCAGGAACCCGCCGAGCAGCAGACCGATTGCACCGCCTGCGCCGGCAATCGCGCCAAACACGCCGAATGCCCGGGCACGCTCCTTGGGGATCGTGAACGTCGTGGTGAGCACCGCGAGGGCTGTAGGCGCGAGCAGTGCGCCGAAGGCACCCTGAAGCGCGCGGGCCGCGACCAGGAGGCCGAAGCTGTCAGCGGCGCCACCGAGCGCGGACGCGACGGCAAACCCGATGAGCCCGATGATGAAGGTGCGCTTGCGCCCGATCAGGTCGGAGAGCCGCCCGCCCAGCAGCAGAAGGCTGCCGAACGCGAGGGAGTACGCGGTCACGATCCACTGGCGGTCGCCATTAGAGAAGCCGAGGTCGGCCTGGGCAGAGGGCAGCGCGATGTTCACCACGGTCGAGTCGAGCACGACCATGAGCTGGGCGAGGGCGACGGTGGTGAGCGTCAGCCATCGTCTAGAGGAGGCGACGGGAGCACCGTGCGATGCGGAAGGAAAAGTCATGAGGAAGACTATATACGAAACTGACAAGTTTCGGATATGAACAGTTCCTGAAATTTACATTACAGTAATGTCAGCAGGATTGAGAAGGAAGGAAGTGGACCGCAATGACGCAGTCCTCCCCCTCACACCACCCGGCCGCCACGATCGAGGAACACGCCGGAGCGGAGCAGCCCAGGCTCGGGCGAAAGCGGGACCACACGCGCGACCCCGAGATACTGGATGCGGCGCTCGACGTTCTCGCCGAAACCGGCTACGACGGCATGACGATCGACATGGTCGCGGCACGGGCACGCGCGGGTAAGGCGACGCTCTACCGGCGCTGGGCATCCAAGGGCGAACTCGTGGTCGACGCGGTGGCCTGCATGAAGAGCAACGATATTGACCCGGACAACCTGCCCGACACCGGAACGCTCCGCGGCGACCTGCTCGCCATGATCAAGCCGCACTCGATCGAAGATGGCAAGCGCAAACTGCAGATCATGACCGGGGTGATGTCGATGATTTCCCGGTCGCCGGAACTGGTCAACGCCGTGAACGCGGCGATCATCGACCCGCGTGCGGCAGCGAACCGTGTCCTCTTCGCGCGCGCGATCGAGCGGGGCGAGATTCCGGCCGACTGCGACGTTGAAAGCCTGTCGCTCATCAGCCCGTCCATGGCCGCCTATCGGGTGCTGATCCTGCGCAAGCCGGTCGACCGCGCGTTCCTTGTGAACCTCATCGACGGGGTCATCCTGCCCGCGGTTGGGCTCAGGGCGTCCAAGTAGCCGCCTCCAGTCGACGTTCCGCCGCCATGCAACGGTCGGCGCCTCACTGCACGGCGGCGCTGAGTCGAGCGATCGTATCGAGCACGCGACTGAACCAGGGTCGTCTCAGCCAGGCATCGAGCGTCAGCTCGCGTGAGTTGTGGCGGTAGGTCTCCTCGAGTTCGCGCAGTTCGGCGACCATTGCCCTGCCGCGTACCATCACCGAGATCTCGAGATTGAGGCTGAACGAGCGCATGTCCATGTTGCTCGAGCCGATGACGGCCACCTGGTCGTCGATCGTGAAGTGCTTCGCGTGCAGGATGACCGGCGCCTTGTACAGCCAGATCCGCACCCCGGCGCGCAGCAGCTCCTCGTAGTAGCTGCGCTGGGCGTGGTAAACCAGCCACTGGTCGCCGATCTCAGAGACGAACAGCTGAACATCCAGCCCGCTCTGGGCCGCTGTGGTGATGGCGTAGAGCATCGATTCGTCCGGCACGAAGTAGGGACTGGTCAGGATGATCCGCTCCTGCGCCGCGTACAGCAGCGAGTTGAACAGGCGCAGGTTGTTCTCGCCGTCGAACCCTGGCCCGCTCGGCACGACCTGCGCGTCCAGAGTGCGGGCCTCCTCGCCGTCGTAGACGGCCAGGTCGGTCTCCCGCAGGAGCAACTCGTCGGTCTCGCTGTACCAGTCGGTCACGAACAGCGCGTTGATGCCAGCGACGATCGGCCCCTCGAACCGCACCATGAGGTCTTTCCAGTGCAGGCCGCGCCGCTTGTTCAGCCAGTGGTTGTACGACGAGTCGACGTAGTTCTGGGATCCGGTGAAGCCGACCGTGCCATCCAGCACCAGGATCTTTCGGTGGTTGCGCAGGTCGGGCCGGCGCCACTTGCCCTTGAACGGCTGCACCGGAAGCATCAGGCGCCACTCAACACCGATGCGATTGAGTTCCCTCCGCGTGCGGCGGTAGCCAACCGATCTCAGGGACGCGACGTGGTCCATCAGAACGCGAACCGGCAGGCCACGGTTGACGGCTGCTTCGAGCGCGGCGAAGAACGGCTTCGTCGTGTCATCGAAAGAGAGGATGTAGAACTCGACGTGCACGTACTTGCGGGCATTGCCAACGGCATCCGTCATTGCGGCGAGGGAGAGTTCGTAGTTCGGGAAGAGCTTCGCGGAGTTGCCGCCGACGAGCGGCATCGCGCCGAGCTTGCGGTTCAACTCGACGATGGGCTCGAGCCACGGAGGTGAGGTCTCATCCTTCGTGACGAGGTCGAGGCCCTCGGTAACGTCGATGATGCGCTCGTTTATCTCCTGCTGTTTTTCGCGTCGGTCCCTGGGCAGCCAGCGGCTTCCGAACAGGAGGAAGAGCACGATACCGATGTACGGCTGCAGGAAGATCGCGAGCAACCAGGCCGTTGCCGTCTGTGGGCGCCGGTTGCGGGGAACGAAGATCACCGCGAGTACGCGGATGACGATATCCCCGACGATGACGGCAATTCCGAACGTGAGAGTCCACGTGGCAGAGTTCACGGTCGAAAGGTTATCGGCTGGGACGAACTTCTAGCGGAAGTTGACGAACTGCAGGTCGACGTCGAGTTCTTTGCCCTTGAGCAGCGCCATCGTCGCCTGCAGGTCATCCCGGCTCTTCGACTGAACGCGGAGCTCGTCGCCCTGGATCTGTGACTTCACGGACTTCGGGCCCTCATCGCGGATGATCTTGGAGACCTTCTTCGCATCTTCGGACGAGATGCCGTTCTTCAGCGAAATCTCGATCCGGTACTCCTTGCCGCTCGCATAGGGTTCGCCGGCGTCGAGGCTGCGCAGCGAGATGCCGCGCTTGATGAACTTCTGCTCGACGACCTCGAGGACCGCTTTGACGCGATCCTCGGCGCTCGCCTTCAGCAGCAGCTTCTCTCCGCTCCATTCAACGGATGCGCCGACATTCTTGAAGTCGTAGCGCTGCGCGATTTCCTTCTGCGCCTGGTTGACGGCGTTATCCGCCTCCATCTTGTCGACCTTGCTCACAATGTCGAATGTGGAATCTGCCATGCCCCCCATGTTAGCGACGCCCTGTCCGCCCATGCCCCCCTTCCCGTTCCCTTCCCCAGCCCCTCCCTTTCCCCTTCCCCAGCCCCCGAGTTGTCACATATCGACCCAAATCCCGAGTTTTGGGTCGATATGCGACAACTCGCGGAAGTGGGGGCAGGGATGAGGGTCAGCGGGGCGGCGGTCGCGTGGTGGTCTGCCGCACGACGAGATCGAAGGGGAGGGGCGTGTTCAGCGCGTGGCGATCTTCGCCGCCGGGGTGCAGCTCGTCCATCAGGATTTCCACCGCCATCTGCCCCTGCAGCGCCGGGTACTGCGCAATCGTCGTGAGGCCAAAGAACTCCGCAAGCTCATGGTCGTCGACGCCGATCACCGAGACCTCGGCAGGCACGTGCAAGCCGAGGTCGCGCGCCGCAAGAATCGCACCGATGGCCATCTCATCGGATGCCGCAAAGATCGCCGTTGGTCGCCGGTGCGGTCGACCGAGGAGTTGTTTCGCGGCACGGTAGCCGCCCTCCATCGTGAAGTCGGCCGCCTCGAACAGGTCGGGTTCGGATGGCAGCCCGGCATCCGCCAACGCCGCCTCGAAGCCGACGCGACGGTTGGTCGGAAGGTGGAAGTCGCGCTCGGACTCCGCGTCGCCACCGATGTGCGCAATCACCGTGTGACCGAGCGACAGCAGGTGCTCGGTGGCGAGCCGCGCGACAAGCACGTCATCAATGCTCAGGGTGCGAACGCCCGGGATGGGGCCGCCGACACCCACAATCGGCTTGCCCAGGTCGAGGAGCCGGCCCGTCTCGCTCGCAGTCAGCTCGAGGGAGATGGCGATCACGGCATCCACTCTCTTGCGGAGCAGGAAGTGTTCGAAGACGCTCCGCCGCTCCTCGCCGCCGCCGCTGAGGTTGTAGAGGGTGAGGTCGTACCCGTTGGCGAGCAGCGAAGACTCGGCCCCCTCGATCACCGAACTGTAGAACCAGCGCCGCAGGAATGGGATGACCACCCCGACGTTGCGGGTACGGCCGGTTGCGAGACCCGAAGCGTTCGATGACACGACATAGCCAAGCGATTTCGCGGCGTGCAGCACGCGCTCGCGGGTGGCGACCGAAACCTGGCCCTTGCCGCTGAGCGCCCGGGACACGGTGGCGGTGGAGACGCCCGCGAGAAGCGCGACCTCATCGATTCCCGGCATCCGCACCTCCCTCGGCAGCCAAATACTAAGCCCCGCGCGATGGTCACGAAGAACGCGAACACCTTGTATTCTTGATGCGCGCCTTTGGTCGGTGAAAACACCGGCCCGAGGTTGTACGGCAAGTTACCCAAGCGGCCAAAGGGATCTGACTGTAAATCAGACGTTTTCAACTTCAGGGGTTCGAATCCCTTACTTGCCACCACTGTGATGAGTCGAGACGTGGTTCTCGTATGAGTCGAATGACAGTTGACAGGAGCCCGGCCATCGGCCGGGCTTTTTGGTTTGCGAAGTTTTCTCGAATCAAGCTCGATTTCATGCGATCATTCAGTTGGCTCAGGAGGCTGACGTGTTCGCGAAACGGGACAAATCATAAATACGACCCGTGCTACTGATCATCTCCGTCCAAGAGTCCCCGCAATAGCGCATCCCAATCAACCTCCGGATCGGGGGCAAAGAGTTCGCTCTCGAACTCTGCGGGAATGATGCCAGCAGCGATTCCCGCGAGCAAGGCATACGGCTGCATGATTGGATCTCGAAAGCGATAGCGAAAGGATCTAGCAGGACCGCGTCGCTGGAGGACTTCGCCGCGGTCGATCTCCATGAAGTTCTTCAAATGCTGCGCAAAGGCCGGAATCTCGTATCGGCGTCCCATGATCCTGCTCAGAGGCTCGCGCACCGCTCCTGCGCTGAAGTATCCGAGTTCATCTTTTGTTGCCAATGCGCAAGAGACCAGAACCTGCGCGTACAAATTGTCAACACGGGAGCTTTGGATGGCTTTGAGGTAGGTAGAACGCAGGATGTGAGTGTCCAGGACATCAGCAATTGCGCTTTGCACGTGTGCGAGGGTCACCACCGATCGGTCGTCATCTATCGCACGGCTCCCCGCCTTCAGCGCCGTGAGATGCGCGTAAGAGGGCAAGCCTTCGGACAGTTTTGCGATCCTAACGACGGCATCGTCCTGGATGGTCATGTCAGCAGCGCTAAAACCGCGTGTAACGACTTGGAGCAATTCGCGGGTCGACATTCGCGGCATTTGCACTTGCTGCAAGGCCCTGCCGATTGATTCGTGCTCGCCAATAAGGGCATCGATGGAGTCCGCGACGCCGACGATGATTAGCTTCGTATCGATCGCGGCATCAGCAAAGGTCTTGATCGTGTCGGCCATTTTTGACAAGGTCACGTCGTCGTCCATGCGGTCGTACTCATCGAGAATAATGATGCGCGACGGCGAGAGTCCTGCAACTAGATGGCGGATATCGTCCGGATTGGGATCGCCGTATTGCCACTCCTCCGGCTCTTCAATTTCTAGTAGTCGAAAAACCCGGCGCCATATGGACTTGAAGTTGTCCTCGGCATTGCAAGTGATCCGGAGAGCAAAGTTTCTTCTGGAGTCTCCTTCTCCGATAAGCAGCTCCGAAAGGATGTTTGCGAGCGAAGTCTTTCCAACTCCACGCTCGCCGTAGAGGACGACGTGACGCCCGGGCTCCATTACGGCAGTGACGATGGCACTGATCTGCTCGAACCGGCCTGAGAACGCCTCCCGTCGGCTTACAGGTGTCGCGGGCGTGAACACCCGCGACAAGGCTTGGCGGCGCTGGAACTTCGTCGGATGCGAGGACATGACTCGCATCGTATCGATCTGTGAGGCGAGGTGGATAACTCCGCGCTCAGGAGGCTCCGCAGGAGCCGTCCTTTACTTGAATAGGCAACATAACTCGGGAGCCCGGTGGGGCGACCGAGGGCAAGGCTTCGGCTTCCGTAGGACGCCCGAAGGCGCGGCAGTTGCTTTGAACGAAATGACAACGCGTAGTTCTCAGGTATAACTGAGGAACACGCAACGAAAAAGAGCTCACCCAATCAGGTAAGAGGGACCCCGAGTTCGAGGTTTGAACGGCGTACGGCCTGCGCCCCCGTTCAGAACAAATCAACGGTTAGAGGCCACCCGGGATAACTCCGGGAACTGGCGCTTTCGCTCAGTCTCTAATCGGATCGACGTCTGTGTCAGTAGTCCACTGCCGACGTCTACCTCTGGCCTTCTATGTCTCTTAATTCGTTCCCTCCGTCTACGTCTTCCCTTGCGCGCCCGGATGCTGGATGGATGTTCTCGCTGTATCCCGACGCGGGCGAGGGCGGTGGTTCGTTCCGCAGCTCGATGAGCCGGGTCCGGCGTACGTGTCGCGTGGTTTCGCGGCTGATCCAGAGCGGTCGATGACGGAGGCGGGCAGGCGGGCACGTGGTCAGTTGCGCCGCTATTGTGCGGCCAATCGGATAAACCAGCTTGGCACGCTGACCTATCGGAGTGAGGGGTGCCACGATCCTGCGGTCGTGCGGGGGCGGTACACCCTTTACTGGAAGGGCCAGATACCGCCTGAGGTGACAAAAATCCTTGATGCTTCCGAGCTGCCGGGGTCGATCGTACCGACAGAGGTGTCCCTGCCAGACCTGATGAGGGCGAACAGGGCGGCCCAGAAGGCGCTCGCTGCGCTCGGCCTTCCCAAGGCAGTCCGGATGGCTTCGATAATGAAGAATGACGACTGGTCGGGTGTGATCGCAGCGGTTCACGATCCCGACCACCTGGTCAGTTCGGACATCCTGTCACGGCTGCCGTCCAGGGTGGGCCCGGCGACCGTCGAATGGGTCAATTCTGATGGCGTCGACAGCGGGTATGAGATATCTGGCCAGTAGCGGGGCTGCGCTGCGCCCCGGTGAGTCGAGCCCCAATCTCGCTTCTCTAGACTTGGGTGAGTGAACCCAGCCAACGCCGACCTGCTCGACATCGCCCGCTCCGTAACCCTCCAGGCAGCCGAACTCGCGAGTCGCCGCCGCTCGGAGGGCGTGTCGGTCGCTGATCACAAGTCCTCCCCGGTTGACGTCGTCACCCTCGCGGATCGCGAGACCGAGGCGCTCATCCGCGGCCTGCTGGCGGATGCCCGCCCGAACGACGGATTCTTCGGCGAGGAAAGCGGCGCCGAGAAGGGCTCGAGCGGGCTCACCTGGGTTGTCGACCCGATCGACGGA
Organism: Glaciihabitans sp.; assembly: GCA_025464095.1. Classification (GTDB taxonomy): domain Bacteria; phylum Actinomycetota; class Actinomycetes; order Actinomycetales; family Microbacteriaceae; genus RYN-84. The sequence continues at coordinate 74,162 of JAODMF010000013.1, read as the reverse complement.
ACGGTCAACTACCTCTATGGCATCCCGCACTACGGCGTCAGCATTGCCGTGGTCGAAGGCGAGCCGGACCCGCTCACCTGGCGCGCGCTCGCGGCGTGCGTCGTGAACCCGGCTATCGGCGAGATCTACACGGCGACGGATGCCGGCGGCGCCTTCCAGGCGGACACCCCCATCCACGTAGCGCCCGCCGTCGATCTCTCGCAGGCGCTGGTCGGAACAGGGTTCGCGTACGACTCCGCGATGCGGGCGACCCAGGGCGCGATCGTGGCCGGGCTGCTGCCCGGCGTGCGGGATATTCGCAGGGCCGGCACGGCATCCCTCGACCTCTGCTTTGTCGCGAACGGACGGCTCAACGCCTACTTCGAGCGAACGCTCAGCCCGTGGGACCACGCTGCGGGCGCGCTGATCGCGCGCGAGGCCGGAGCGAGGGTGACCGGGCGGCCCGGGCAGGCGCCGAGCCGAGACTTCATCCTGGCCGCGCATCCTCTCGTCGCCGAGGCCCTGCAGCAGCGCCTGATCGAGCTTGGCGCCTGAACTGGGTCATGCGCACTCTCAGGAATGCCCGGTAGGCTTGCTGGATTCGTTACCGGCTTGTGATGTTCCGGTGACAACCCGAAGAAGCGTGTAACTCCTCCGCGGGAGCGCGCACCAGAGGAGAAACCCCGCAATGCTCGTACGTCTGCGCCCATTCACGGAGGCCCGGTAAGCCGTGTCATTCGAGGATGTGATCAACCCCCAGGGGGCGGACGACTCTCGTCCGCCGTCGGGCCTCGACCTCCTCGGACTCGGAACTCCCGAACCGCCAGCAGCCACTCCGGCCGGCCAGCCGCAGTCTCGGCGCGAACGTCGCGAGCGTGAAGCCGCCCTCGCCGCGCAGGGTGAGCCAGCCTCCTCCGAGGCCATCGTGCAGGCGACGCCGTATGTCGCTGCTCGGCCGATCGCTTCCCAGCCCAGCGCGGCCCCGTCGATCATCGACCAGCCGGCTACTGCCGCGGTGTCGCGACGGGATGCACGTGCGAGCGCTCGCAGCGGACTCGACAAGCCCTCTCGGCAGGCTCGTACTGCCCAACGCCCTCCGCGCAAAGGTCGAGCGGCCGCAACTCCCGCCGCGATCGGCGTGACCGCGCCGAAGCCAGCCGCGAACCGGGAGGCAAGGTCAACGCCGACAAAGCGCAGGGGCGGATCCCGCTTCGTCTCCTTCTTCGCCCTGCTGTTTGTCGCGGCATTCATTTTCCTGTCGGTCGCCCCGATCAGCAAGATCTACTCGTCGGCCGTTGCCGCGCCGACGGGGTCGACGGTCCACACCACCTCGCAGGACCTCACCGTCGACTCCCAGTACAGTGCCAAGGTCGATGCGCTCGGGCGCGACAACTTCAGCGTGATCTCGCCCATCGAAGTGCAGAGCATGGGCGCGACCACCGCGGGCTACACCGTCAACAACTCCGGCCCCATCCGCTGGCCCGTTCCATTCGCCGTTCCGATGGGCGACATGTACGGCAAGCGCACCTCCGGGTGCAGCTGGTGCTCGACCTTCCACCGCGGAATCGACTTCCAGCCGGGCGCTGGTGCGCCGATCTACACCATCGCCGATGGCGTCGTCAGTCAGCACGACCTCGCCGATCCCAGCCTCGGCAACGTGGTCTACATCACCCACCGCATCAACGGTCAGGATGTCACGAGCCTGTACGCGCACATGGAGGTCGGGTCGAGCACGATGAAGGTCGGCGAGAAGGTCAAGAAGGGCGACGTGGTCGGGCTGGTTGGCAGCACCGGCGAGTCCACCGGACCCCACCTGCATTTCGGCATCCTCCTCGGTGGCCCGACTGCCCAGCCCACCGATCCGTGGGCCTGGCTGATCGCGCACACCGCGCACTAGCCGGTCAGCTCGCGCTGATCCATGCGGTCGCGTCGGGCGGCAGCGACGTTCCGCTGATCGGCTGACTCGATACCAGCACGGTGCCCGCTGGCAGTTCAACGGATGCCGTGCCCAGGTTCGCGACAACCGTGAGGTCGCCGGTGCGGAACGCGATCACGTCGGCGCCGTACCCTTCGATCCAGCTGAGGGAGCCGAGGCCGAGCCCCAGCTCGGTGCGCAGCGCGAGCGCCGAACGGTACAGCTCCAGGGTCGATCCCTCGACGCCGAGCTGCTGGTCGCGGGCGAGCGATCCCCACTCGAAGGGTTGGGGCAGCCAGCTCTTGCCGCTGGGGCTGAACCCGTACGCGGGCGCCGCAGATTCCCACGGAATCGGCACGCGGCATCCATCTCGTCCGTACTTCGTGCCGTTGTGGCGGAAGAAGGTGGGATCCTGGCGAGCGCTGTCCGGCAGGTCGACGACCTCGGGAAGCCCGAGCTCCTCGCCCTGGTACAGGTATGCGCTGCCCGGCAGGGCGAACATCAGCAGGCTTGCCGCGCGAGCGCGCGCCAGGCCCAGTTCGGCGTGCACCTGGTACGGACTGTTCGGGCCGAGACCGTCGCCCTGCGGCGGCGGGGGGTTCATGCCCAGGCGAGTCGCGTGGCGGATGACGTCGTGGTTCGACAGCACCCAGGTGCTGGGCGCGCCGACCCCGCCGAATGCCTCGAGGGAGTCATCGATGACGGTGCGGATGCTTTCGGCCGACCACGGGGTCTCCAGGTAGCTGAAGTTGAAGGCCTGTTCCATCTCGTCCGGACGCACCCAGTCCGCGAGCTTGGAGAGCGGCTCGACCCAGGCCTCGGCGCAGATCATCTGATCCCCGGGGAACTCGTTGAGCACGTTGTGCCAGTCGCGGTAGATTTCGTGCACGCCGGGCTGGGCCCAGTACGGCACGTCGACGGCCTCGTTCATCGATCCGGCGCCGCCGGGCACATCCGCGTGCACCGGGGCGGTGAAGTCGGGAAGCCCGGCGGCCTTCACCAGGCCGTGCGCGACATCCACCCGGAAGCCGTCGACTCCGCGACGCAGCCAGAAGCGCAGGATCTCACGGAACTGCTCCCGCACCCACGGGTTCGTCCAGTCGAGATCGGGCTGGGACGTGTCGAACAGGTGGAGGTACCACTGGCCGAGCGTGCCATCCGCCTCGGTGATGCGCGTCCAGGCCGAACCGCCGAACACGGACTTCCAGTTGTTCGGGGCGATTTCGCCGTTCTCCCCCTTGCCGTCACGGAACAGGTAGCGCGCGCGCGCGGGCGAACCGGGCGCGGATGCGAGTGCCTCCTGGAACCAGGCGTGCTGGTCCGACGTGTGGTTGGGCACCAGGTCGATGATGACGCGCAGGCCCAGCCGCCGCGCCTCGAGCTGGAGTTCGTGGAAGTCGTCGAGCGTTCCGAAGAGTGGATCGACGTCGCAGTAGTCGGCGACGTCGTACCCGGCGTCCTTCTGCGGCGAGGTGAAGAAGGGAGAGAGCCAGACCGCATCAACCCCGAGCGTCCTCAGGGAGGAGAGCCGACCGGTGATGCCCGGCAGATCGCCCAGCCCGTCCCCGTTCGAATCAGCAAATGAGCGAGGATAGATCTGGTAGATGGCCGCACTGCGCCACCATTCCGTTCGGGTCATGCAAAAACCCTATCGGGTGCCAGGAGCGATTTCCTGCAAGCGCTTGCGGCAGCACCGCGGCCAGCGTTTTGCCGGGCGGTAACCGGGGCGAAATATGTGCGTGCGAGAGTGGCCGGCATGGCGATCCACACTCACCTGCCACTAGGGCCTCACCACGACGGGTCACCGCTCTACGTCTCGACTGCCACACCCGCGCTCGGCGACGTTGTGCGCGTGCGGCTCCGAGTGCCGCAGGAATTCGGCCAGGTGGCGTCCGTGCACACGCGGTCGAACCCCGACCACGAGCCGAGCTTCAGCCAGGCTGTGGTCGTCGCCAGCGAGGACGGCGTGGATTGGTGGGAGGCGCCCGTTGCGGTCGAGAACCCCGTGCACGGCTACCGCTTTCTTGTCACGCTCGTTGGCGGCGGCACGGTGTGGGTCAACGCGACCGGCGTTCACGAGATCGAGACGCTGGATAGCGAAGACTTTCGGCTGGTCACCTACGCGGCGCCGCCCGCCTGGGCGGCATCCACAGTTTTGTACCAGATTTTTCCCGACCGGTTCGCAAGGTCGAGCGCTGCCGACGCGCGGGAGTTGCCGGGCTGGGCGATTCCGGCGCAGTGGACGGATGCCGTCGACCAGCGCCGCCCGGAGACCGCCCTGCAGTTCTACGGCGGCGATCTCGCGGGCATCGAGGACCACCTCGACCACCTCGAGCGGCTCGGCATCACGACCCTCTACCTGACGCCTGTCTTCCCGGCGCAGTCGAATCATCGCTACGACGCGCACTCCTTCGACGAGGTCGATCCTCTGCTCGGCGGCAACGAGGCTCTCGAGTCGCTCGTGCGCGCGGCGCACGCCCGGGGACTGAAGATCATCGGCGACCTGACCACGAACCACTCGGGGGATACGCACGAGTGGTTCCGGGCATCGCATCGCTCGCCCGGAACGCCCGAGAGCGAGTTCTACTACTGGAAGGACGACTCGCAGGAGACCTACGTGTCGTGGCTGGGGGTGCCGAGCCTGCCGAAGTTCAACTGGCGCTCCCTGGAGCTGCGGCGACGGTTCATCCGGGGTGGCGAATCGGCGGTCGCGAAGTGGTTGGACGCCCCGTACAGCCTCGATGGCTGGCGCATCGATGTCTCGAACATGACCGGCCGTTACCTCGACGAGAACTGGAACGAAGAGGTGCGGCGCGAGATTCGCGCGACCATGATGGCCGTCAACCCCGACACCCTGCTGCTCGGCGAGTCGACGAACGATGCGGCGCGCGACTTCACCGGCGACTCGTGGCACGGCGCCATGACCTACGCCAATTTCACGCGCCCGGTCTGGGGCTGGCTGTCGCAGCCGGGCAGCCCGGCCGGTGGCGGGCTCGGGATGCCGCTCGGAATGATTCCGCACTACTCCGCCGAGCAGGTGTACGCCGCGCACGTCGCCTTCTCGGCCAGCTTTCCGTGGCGGGTTCGGCTCTCCAACATGAACGCGCTCGACACCCATGACACCCCGCGCTTTCTCACGCACGCGCTGCCGGGCACGCTGCCGGTCGCGCTCGGACTCTCGATGACGATGCCGGGCATCCCTGTCGTGTGGGCGGGCGACGAGTTCGGCCTTACCGCGGTCGACGGCGAGCACTCACGCACGCCGATGCCCTGGGATTCGGTGGATGCAGCGAGCGAGACCATCGACCTGTACGCGAACCTGATCCGGTTGCGCACGTCGCATCCGGCGCTGAACGGCGGGAGCATGCGGTGGCTGCACGCCGGCGACGAGGTGCTGTGTTTTGTACGGGAGAGTAGTGAGGAGTGCGTCCTCGTGGTGGCAGCCCGCAGCGGGTTCGACGTGACGCTGCTGGCATCCGCCGCTCCGGGGCCGCTGACCTGGCTGTTCGGAGAGACGGATGCCGAGCGCCAGCCCGACGGAAGCCTGCGACTGTACGGGGTCGGACCGTCGTTCACGGCGTGGCAGCTGCCGGGCGTGGACCTGCCGGCGATCGGCTTCGAGGGCTGATTCCGTTCTTCCGCTGAACAGGGGTGGCGCGGGTCGGTGGTGCGGTGTCCAATGGAGTTATGGCATCCTCACTCGGAAACATCACCTTTGACTGCGCAAATCCTCGCGAACTCTCGCACTTCTGGGCTGACGTGTTCGGTTATCCGCATGCCGAGTGGCCGGATGACCTGAGGGCCGAACTCCTGGCGGGCGGCCTGACCGAAGACGACCTGGAGTCGCGCGGTCTGGCCGAGGACCCGGAGGGGAAGGGGCCGCGGCTTTTCTTCCAGCGGGTGCCCGAGGGCAAGACGGCGAAGAACCGCATGCACATCGACGTGAACTGCGCGCCCGGCCGTCGATCGACCAAGGAGGAGCGGGATGCTGAGGCACAACGGCTGGTCGCGCTCGGGGCCACGATCATGGTGAACTTCAGCGCGAACTGGGGCCCCATCCTGGATGAGCACTACGTGATGCAAGACCCGGAGGGTAACGAATTCTGCATCCAATGAGGCGCCCTGTCGCTCAATTGGGGGCTGCGTAACGGGCCGTGCGCGGATGCTAGTCTCTTACGGTGCCAAAACGGCGCTGCGCCCCGGCGCGGTCGTGGTGCGCACGCCCCCTTAGCTCATTGGTAGAGCACTTCCTTGGTAAGGAAGAGGTAGTGGGTCCGATTCCCACAGGGGGCTCGGTAGATGTTCGCAAGAGCGGATACCGTAGGGCTGAGTAGCTCAGTTGGTGAGAGCGCACGACTCATAATCGTGAGGTCGCGGGTTCGAATCCCGCCTCAGCTACTCAGGTTCTGCAACGCGGCGGGGTAGCTCAGGTGGTTAGAGCACACGGCTCATAATCGTGGTGTCGCGGGTTCAAGTCCCGCCCCCGCTACTTCCCTTTATTTACAAGGAAGTTCGATTCAATCGGCCGCTCATCGGAGCGGCCGATCTGCGTTTCTGACCACATTTTGACCACATTTACAGCCAGAGCGGCCTCACTCAAACGGATCGCTACTGAGTCCAGATCATCGTCAAATAGATCAGCGTATGTATCGAGGGTCATTGCAGCGGAAGCGTGTCCGAGCATCCGCTGAACTGCTTTTACGTTCGCGCCGGCGGAGATCGCCAAGCTCGCCGCGGTGTGGCGCAGGTCGTGGATGGTCATTGAGGGGAGGCCGGCCTTCTCGAGCGCTTTGTCAAACCACGAGTTGGGTGTCATCGTCGGCGTCTCGAGGTATCCACCCATTGTGTTCGGGAAGACAAGGTCATTCGCCGCCTTCGAGCTTCGGCTCTGGTCGAGGCCCGAAATCAAGAAATCGGGAAAGGGGACTGCTCGCCTTTGATGCGTCTTTGGTGTTCCCACGATCGTTTGTCCGTTCACGTAGACGGTGTTCCCGATGACATTCCCCAGTGGTATGCAGAGACGGCCCTTGGCCACCCGAGCTACGAGTCGGCAATCGCCTATTGGGAAGTACCCGCGATGAAACCGCTCAACAACGCAACCGCCGTCGACCAGATGGGTTTTTGCATGGGTTGGTTGCTGACCGCCACCTTGGTTTTCCGTGACATCTTCGAGCCCCAACTCTGGGAGAAGGAAGTCAACGAACTAATCAAGCGGGCGCGCGCGATTGACATTCGATTTCGGACAGCGAACGGAATGCCCATACCGCCTTACTACTGAACATCAGGACCTGTTTCAATGGCGTGATTTCCCATCTCTTTGCCCTTCGGAACGTGCGGAGGCCGATAGGTTACTGCAGTGACTGGAATCGGCTGGCTAGATGCGTTACTCAACGGCGCAGGCGAGATCGTCGCCACGGTGTGGTCCTATATCTGGACTCATAAGGCGGGCGTTGTCGCGCTGGGCTCCCTTGTGGTGGCCGCTATCGCGTTCTGGCGAGCCGGACTACCCAAATCCGCGCGCTGGCTCTTGGAGGAGGTACCGCCCAAGCCCTCGGCCACCCTCTCCTTCGAGAGCTGGGGGCTACGCAATGTCGGTGAGCACGCTGCGTCGAGGGTGAGCCTTACCGCCGCTCGCCGGCACGACACTGGAGTTCGCGGTAAGTTTCGGATCCAGAAATACACCTACCCGATCGTGGGTCAAGTTGGCCCAGGTCAGATCGGCCCGCTCGAAGACTCGGAGGGGATTGAGCTGCGGGTGTTACTTGTGTGGAACGAGGAAGAAAAGTCCTACGGATATCCCCCGGTCTACCTGCCAGCAGGAAGTGACACAGTGTCGCGTTGGGAGCGTCGAGGCGTTGTCCGCTGGCGCGGCGCGATGTGGCCGTGGCGGCGCCAGCCAATCGACCTCTATTAGTGAAGCGCAGTTCGTAGTCGGCAGTCGGCAGTCGACAGGATGATGGGAGCCATGGAAGAACGCAAGTTTTACGGCGAGTGGTGGATACCTGAAGGCGAGGGATCACGGAAGCCTGGCGTCCTAACCGTCGCAGGCGACGGTGATCTGCAGCTTGAGTTGATTGGTGGCTTCGACCTCAATGTCACGAGTAGCAATCCGGACGGCAGCACGACCGTTAGCGGGGCGAGTAAAGACCTGCCGGCAGTCCACGGTATCTGCGAGGGAACGCTTGTAACTCTGGTCAACTGTTTTAGTCTTCTGTCTCGCGGTGGATGGTTCGTCGGGGAACCCGCCTTCCAGCGGCTCTACGCGCAACGCGCCCTTATCGGAATCCATTTGCACGATGTGACGGACCCGCTCTTCAAGCGCGCGACGGTTCGGATCGAGAACCTCACAAGTTGGCTGGCCATGCCGCTCATGACGAGGAGTTGGGGATTCGAGAATGGTATTGCGAGCGCCGAACTGAAGGTCGCAGACTCGCTGTCCGCGACCTTCGACGGTTGGACGATCTCGGCCGGCCCGTCACTGCGCGGTTTCTCTTACACGGAGACTCGCGAGTCGCACCGGGTCTCGGGCGACGCGACTGCCGAGTTGTATTTCGACCCGCCGGACCCGAGTGCAATCGAAAACTTCGACAGGTTCGCTCTCGAATTCATGGATCTTGTTACGCTCGCGAGCGGATCTCCGTCCGGAGTCATTAGCGTGTTCCTCGATCAGATCGAAGACGAAGTGATCGAGGCTGGAGATGGCCATCAAATCTCGCGCCCGCGACAGGTCGAGCTCGTTGGTAGGCGAATTCACACGGCGGAACCGGACGCTGAGGCTGTAAAGCCGCATAACTTCCTCTTCACGTGTCGGGACCTACCATTTGATGTCGTCGCGCCGGCGTGGCTTGCGTTGCGCCGCAAGGCTAGTGCTGCCTGCAACGTATTTTTTGGGATGCGCTACGCCACTCCCGGATTCACGGAGGTCCGGCTCCTGCTGTTGTCGGTATCGCTTGAGGCACTTCATCGATCCCTGATCGGCAATACGACGGATCTGCCAGGGGAGAAGTTTCAGCAACTTCGGGAGACCGTTCTGGCTGCCCTCGAGGACCTCGAAGAGCGTGCCTGGCTAAAGGCTCGGCTCTACAACGAGCCGAGCTTCAAGGAACGTGCTTTGTCACTCGCTGCCCTTCCGCCAGCGACCACGGTCGCTCGCATAATTCCCAATCTTGAGCAGTGGGCGAAAGAGATGCGAGATGTGCGAAATGGCATCGCGCATGTCGCAGGTGAAGGCGTGACACATGACATCTTCAAGCTCCAGATGCAAACCGCCGCCCTATTGAGCCTCGTGTTGATATGTCAGCTAGGCCTTTCCGACGAGATCCTTCAGCGAGTCGCCGACAACGTGCTTCACCTGGACTTTTAGCGAATCCCGTGCGGCGTCAACACTCTCAGATATAGGTGACGGCACGAAGCCGTCCGTGCTGTCCGCCTGAAGATCATGGCCCGAATTCGCACGAAAGCAGGCACCTCTGGCACGCACATGGGACGTGACCCTGGTACGCAGGCGGTGGACTGGGATTCATGCGTCGCGCACTCCAACGCAACGCTTCATCAGAGCGTGGACCTTATGGATGCGACACGTGTGGAAGACGGCCGATGAAATCTTGGGCGCGGTGGATGTGCCCGCTAGCACACTTCAGAACCGTCTGGCGTCGACTCACTTCTTCGCGATCTGCACGCTCATTCGTCGCGAGACCGACCTTTGTGTAAATCCCGCAGGCGCACACAACAAATACTGATCTGAGGCAAACCGCCTCGACTTGAGACGAGCCGATCCGCGACCTAAGCGTCAGTGGTTCCAAGTTGCGAGCTGAGCCGTCACAGTTGGTGCGTCCTTGACAAGTTGCGTCCGCCAATCCAGCTCTTTCCGGTCTTGGAGCTGTCCAATGATGACAATCGGATGTATCCCGAGCCGGTTAGCTTCGTCCGATATCCATTGCTGTCGAACCGGTTTCGGGGGAGAACCAAGCTTGCCGGGCACTGCCCACTTGCCGGCAAGCCGATTCGCCGCTTTTTCGTCGCCAAGCGTGAGAAGTTCATCGTCGACGACCACTTTTCCAGGCTCGACGTCTCCATGCACGAGATGCGCTATTTCGTGGAGCAGAGTAAAAAGTACGATGTCCAGTCGCTTCCCTCGTCCTGACAAGGCAATCACCGGTCTGTCGGGATCGTCATCTAAAAGGAAGCTTGCGCCGTTCATTTTGCTACCCGGGAATGCCTCTAAGTAGACGATTCGGACTCCAACAGCCGCGAACATCGCGGGAAGCTTCTCGAATTGCGCTGGGTCACTGAGCGATCTCGATAGTTTCTCGGCAAGTTTTGAGAGGGCGCTTCGGTCATATGTCTTGACCTTCATAGCTCGCGCTAATCTTCGACTTGCAGCGAGCCAGGCAAGTTGCGTTGGCGTGAGTGGCACGTCATTATTTGCCCGACGAGCCGCAGCGCTGAAAGTGGGTTCTTCATCTAGGTTAGGCAGCTCGAGCAAACTGCGCACTGCTTCCTCAAGCTCGTCCAAGGACTCTCCACGTATGAGCCCGCGCTTCTTGAGCACCCCGATCGGTGCGCGAGCGTTTAGCCGAGCGCGCCGACGTACATCGTCGAGCTGGAGTTGCGTGTCGCCGTTCTGCGCTTGCCGCCGCAGCAAGTAGCTGTTCTGAAGATTCAGCCACACCTCGGCAGATGTATCTAAAGCGGCGCCGATCTGGGCTGCTGATTCCCTAGTTATTTCCTTCTTGCCGGAAATGATCTCGGAGACGAATTGTGCGGGGCGACCCAAGATCTCGGCAAACTCTGACTGTGACCAATGCCGCTGTTCGAGTTCCTCGGACAGGTAATCCCCTGGCGGAAACACCTCTGCTAGTGGCTTCTCCATTCTCATCAGCCTCCTCTAGTGATAATCGATTGCTTCGACAACGACGGCGAATTTGTTCTGTTCGATTGCTTCGAACCGGAGCACCAGTCTGTATTGGTCATTGATGCGCACGGACGAGGTTCCTTTGCGGTTGCCTTTGAGCTTCTCGAGACGAAGTCCCTTGAAGCCGCGGATGTCACGCTCGTCCGTGGCGTTGGAAATCAAGTTAATGACTCGGCGATATGCGCGGATGATGTCGGACGACCAGCGGGCCAATTGATAGTCCGGTTCATAAGCAAGGCGCTCCAGTTCCTTGTTCTCGAACTTCAGATGCACGACACATTCCGCTCTTCACCCTTGAACTGATCACAAAAACCCTAGTCGATTCCCGAGATTGTTTAGATGTGCCATGCTCTGTCTACATTGCTAGCCTATCAGAATTCACCTGTAAGGTGAAGAGGTGATAACGTATGAGCGACAGCAACGGGCGGTCGCAAGTGGAAAGGGAATGTCAGCATGGAACAGAACGAACTGAAGGACGAATACGAAATCGTCATCAATGGGGAGCTTGCGATCGTGCCCCACGAAGAGGTCTCCTACACGGAGGTTGTGTCAATCGCCTATCCGGTCGAGCCGAGCGCGGAAACCTTTTTCACTGTGACGTACCGCAAGGCGAAGGAGCCCCAACTAGGAGAACTGGTGGAGGGTCGGGTCGTTCTCGTCGAGAAGAAGGGGACGATCTTTGATGTCACTGCCACCGCTAAGACGGTGACGATCATCATCAACACCAGGTCGCAGCCATGGGGGGAGAAGGAGATCACGTTCGAGCAGGTCGTCGAACTGGCCTTCCCGGGGCAAACGTACGATCCGGCTGGCACAACAGTCGAGTACAGCCGCGGACACGGCCCGGATCACGCTCTGCGGACTGGCCAGAGGGTCGCTGTGAAAGACAGGATGGTGTTCGATGTCGAACCCGCCAATCGATCCTGACGACGCGATCGCTCGACTCATCGCAGACGGCTACGACATGGTGTTCCAAAATGGGCACCTTGTCGTCCGCCGCCTCCCGTACCTGACCACGTCCGGGCTGCGGCGAAACGGCCGGCTGATCCTTCCGGTGAACAACGTCGGGGGTGTGATTACCGACGCGACCGACCATCGGATCTGGTTCGCCGGCGAGGAACCACGCGACGAAAACGGCGGAGCGCTAGGAAGCCTGAACCCGCACGACTTCGGCGTGGGGGAACGCGCCGAGTTTATGATGTCATTCAAGCCGCCGGGTGACTTGTACGCGAGTGTGTACGAGAAGATCCGGCAGTACGCGCACATCCTGCGCAACGCAGCTTTGCAGTTGGACCCGACGGTCACTGACACGCCGGGTGGGTCGTATCAGGTCGTCCCCGACGACCTGCCGCTCGTTTACCCCGACACCAACACGACCCGCGCCGGCTTGATCACGCTCAACGCGCTCTTCCGCGGCCACACAGTCGCGATCGTGGGCGTCGGCGGCACAGGAAGCTACATCCTCGACCAAGTCGCCAAGACCTGGGTTGACCAGATCATCCTCATCGACGGTGACCGATTCGAGACTCACAATGCCTATCGCGCGCCGGGGGCAGCACCCGTAGACGTTGTTCAGGGCCAGCCCAATAAAGCCGAGTACTTCGCCGCAGAATACGCGCGCATGCACACGGGCATTACGCCACACCCCGTCGCGCTTACAGCAGAAAACCTGCACCTTCTCGACGGAGCAACGTTCGTATTTCTCGCGGCAGCTGACGCTGAGGCGCGGCCCGCCATCATGCAGTACCTCCGCGATCGAGGAGTGCCCTTCATCGATGTTGGTATGAGTTTTAGGGAGGGTGAGGGCGGTCTCACTGGCATGGCGAAAGTCGCGGCCTACCTCCCCGGGGATGACGCACCTCTGCCCACGGCGCCGGCCATACCACCCGGCGAGGACGACTACAGCAGCAACATCCAGTTGGCAGAGCTCAATGCGCTGAATGCGATCCTCGCTGTCATCCGGTGGAAGCGATACCTCGGATTCCACGCGACACACGAAGCGTGGAACCTGACCGTCTACAAGCTTTTCTCGAACGAAGTTCGAAACGGAGACCTCGCATGACCAGGGTTGAGTACTACGCCGCACAATTTATGGAGTCATTCCCAACGCCAATGGAGCCCGGGGTGCTCTATGTCTCAACCATCTACTCCACTGCTGGGCATATCTGCCCCTGCGGCTGCGGACGTGAAGTGATAACCAAGCTATCCCCGGCGCGGTGGCGAATCATCTACGACGGCGAGATATCGCTCAAGCCCTCCGTCGCCTCCACAGGACTTCCCTGCAACTCCCACTACTTCATCACTCGAGGGTCCGTTGACTGGCGCGACCAACTAAACGCTGTCGATGCAGCGAAGGCGCAGGCTGCCGACCGTCGCGCGCTCGAAGACCACCGCGCACCGACAATGTCCCCGAGGCGGCGAACCCATTGGTGGACGCGACTCCGCCGTCATTCAGGTTGATTGTGAGCGTAGAGACTCTCACGGTTGGCGCGCAGGAAAGGTTGGGCTCCTCAAAGTGAATTCGTGGATTGCGGTTGTTGCAGGGATCGGCGGGGTTGTGCTTGGCGCAATCATCGCTGGCTTGTTCGGACTACTAACCCCGAGGCTTCAGAACAGGCGTGATCATGCTCGCTGGCTGAGGGAAGCGAGGCTTGCTGCGTATTCGGACTATTTGGGCGCGATCGACCTTTGGATGGATACTTCAACAACGCGCTGGCTCGAAGATCGCGTCAACGGGGTCGAGCAATCCATCGACCGTGGGAACCTGCTGGAGGACGAAGTCTCTCGTGCCCAGTCGAAGGTCTACCTTTTAGGGCCTGATCCGGTTCGTGTTGTCGCGGCCGAATACCACCATGCCGTCTTGGATCACATCATTTCGATTCAGACCGCGAGTTCGCTCAGTGACGCAGCAACCGTCGATACCCGGGCCCTTCACGCTGCGCGCGGTCTGGTGTTAGCGATGATGAACCGGATACTAGGTATTGGTCCTTTGTAGGCCGCGCGTTGCGCCGAAAGTCGGGGCGGGCTGGGCGTTCCGAACTGGAATGTAGCCGCGGAGCTGACGGAATGAGTTCGCCGGCTGGAGCGGGCCGCTAGCCTCGACTCGACCGAAAGAGAGAGCAAGATTGCCAAGCGACACCACCCCCGACGCCTGGCTCGTTCGTCCGAAATCCCCGGAGACTCAAGGCCCTGGTCGTTATGACGCCTCGGCCTGGCACTACACGAACGCCACGGGGCTGACTGGAATTATCAACGGTGGCGTGTTGTGGGCGTGCTCGACCGGCGGGCTGAATGATAGCGAGGAGGTGTTCTTCGGGATCGAAGAGCTCTCGCGGCTGTGGGACCGGGTCAAGCTGACCGTAGTAGACGGCGCTCCCACAAAGGAACTCGACACTTGGCTTGCGGACATCGCGCGCCGAGCGGCAACCCGCGAGGTACTCGTCGTGTGCGCCTGCGCCGATGGCGACAGCCTGCTGCACTGGCAGACCTACGCGCGGATCGATGAAGGTTACGCGATTGAGTTCTCTCCGACCGCGGAATTCAAACTACAGGGGACCGAAGCCACTCCCGATCTATTTCAACCCGACGACGTGCCAGCTATTTTCTGGCGAGACGTCACGTATGGAGAGAAGGACCCTAAATGGGACTGGCAGTATTGGGATCCAACTCGGCGTTTGATTGAGGGAGCCCTAGACGCGTTCAGCTCCGCGCGCGCCGGGCGAGTCACGGATGAATCGCTCATGCTCGATTTGCTGGACCGGCAGTACCTGGCGCTGGTCTACGCATACAAACACGGGGGCTTCGAGCCGGAACATGAGAAACGCCTCATCGTCGTCAAGCCACCATTCGACGGTTTCACTACCGACCGCGCCACACGGTATGGACCTGCGCAGCGCGCGCTCCTTGTCCCCGTCGAGCAATCAGATCCCGAGACCTACTCCGTCCGCGGCACCTACCAACTTCCAATCCTGTCCGTGCAACTTGCTCCCCGAAATCCAGAGGGCGACGAGGAGCGGGTGAGAACCTTATTAGAGAACGCAGGTTACCCATCCGTTCCCGTCCATCGGTCAGGAACACCCATTCGGTGATTCAAACGCCCGTCGCCGGTTCGGTGTCGATTAAGCATCAAGTTTTGTGATGGCTGCTGTACTCGCGCTACCCGCCGGATAAAGACAAACCTGAGAGATACTGGAGTCGCTGTAGTGAGCTCTCTCAGCAACTGAGTTTTGAGCGCTTGTTATGTATCAGGACATCGCGACCACATTTTGACCACACTTCGCAAGTCACGTGGTCAACCAAGATCGAATAGCGACAGAATCCGTGAGAAATCAACCTATTTAGATCGAAATAGACACCGCACGAGTGGTCCTTTCGAGCACACGGCTCATAATCGTGGTGTCGCGGGTTCAAGTCCCGCCCCCGCTACCAAATCGAAATGACGTCCGCGCGAAGCCGGACGTCATTCCTATTCGGTGCCAGGGCGGATCGAGAACCCGCTCTGGCGTGGGCCCCGGATGCGCAGTCCGCTGGGCTACCGAGCGTGCGAGGCAGTCTGGCGGCGGCTCATCTGGGGAGTCAAGTCCCGCTCCCGCTACTGCCTCTTTGCTTATGCGGAAGCTGCGCAGATCGACGCCGACTGTCCCTCGTGACATCGCGGGGCTGCGTGGTCGGACCACTGGCGCGCCAGGGAGTAGCGTTCGGGGGTGACTGTGAAAAACCGGGGGATCAGGCGCGCGACCGCGCTGACAGTGGCAACCATCTTGGGCATTGCGGGGGCGCTGGGCGTATCGGCATCCTCGGCCAGTGCGGCATCCGTCGCCGGCACGGTCTGGTTCGACCAGCAGACCGGCGACCCTCAGCTTCTCAACCCGCCCGTCCCGCCCGACTTCGGACCAATTTTCACCGACAATGAAGGCAGTTCGCCGGATATTGCGGGCACCACGTACGACATGTTCTTTGGTGACGCGAGCGGGGCACCGACGGGCACGGTCGAGGCGTGGAATAACGGCCTGGGATCGGTCGGCACGGTTCTGATTTCCGGGGGAGACAACCTCCGGCAATACTCCTTCGTCATCAAAAACGACAACAACGCCCACTTCAAACTGTCGAGCTTTCTCATTCAGGACTACATCGCCCAGAACGGCACCTACACGGCGACGCCCTACGTCGACGGCGTAGTTTCGGGTCAGCCCCAGACGTTCACGGTGCCGCAAATCGACGGTTGGGCAGCGACGATCGCGCTGAATCAGAACTTCCAGAACGTGACCGAGGTGCGCATCACCTCCGACGGAGGCGACTACCCGGACCAGAGCGGCGGCAACCTTAATATCTGGCAGGGTTTCAACGACTTCGTCTTCGCGGATCCGGTCAGCTCGAACTCGGCGCTGTCGGGCTTGAGTCTCTCGGCCGGGAGCCTGAGCCCGAGTTTCGCGTCCGGGACGACCAGTTACACGGCCGCCGTTTCGACGGCGACCACGTCGTTGACGGTCACGCCGACGGTCGCTGATTCGACTGCGACGGTCACCGTGAATGGCGTTGCGGTAAGCAGCGGATCGGCATCCGGTGCCATCGCCCTTGCTGTCGGCGCCAACACCATCACGACCGTCGTCACGGCACAGGATGCCTCCAAGACGACGTACACGACCACTGTGAATCGGGCTGCCGCGTCAACGAACTCGGCGCTGTCGGGCTTGAGTCTCTCGACCGGGAGCCTGAGCCCGAGTTTCGCGTCCGGGACGACCAGTTACACGGCCGCGGTTTCGACGGCGACCACCTCGTTGACGGTGACTCCAACGGTCGCTGATTCGACTGCGACGGTGAAGGTGAATGGCGTCGCGGTCACCAGTGGGTCGGCATCCGGTGCCATCGCCCTTGCTGTCGGCGCCAACACCATCACGACCGTCGTCACGGCACAGGATGCCTCCAAGACGACGTACACGACCACTGTGAATCGGGCTGCCGCGTCAACGAACTCCGCGCTGTCGGGCCTGACTCTCTCGAGTGGATCCCTCAGCCCGAGTTTCGCTTCCGGGACGACCAGCTACACGGCCGCCGTTTCGACCGCGACCACCTCGTTCACGGTCACGCCGACGGTGGCCGACTCAACTGCGACGGTCACGGTGAATGGTGTCGCGGTCACCAGCGGGTCGGCATCCGGTGCCATCGCGCTTGCTGTCGGCGCCAACACCATCACGACCGTCGTCACGGCACAGGATGCCTCCAAGACGACGTACACGACCACCGTGACCCGCGCCGCATCCGCCGTCGCTACCCTCTCGGCGCTGTCGCTCTCTGACGGCACCCTCGCCCCCGCCTTCGCCGCCGGGACGCTCACCTACTCGGCCTCGGTGCCGTATCCGGTGTCGTCGGTGACCGTCACCCCAACGACGACGGATGCCGCAGCCACTGTGGCGGTCGATGGAACGACGGTCAGCTCCGCCTCCGCCTCAGCTCCGGTGGACCTCGCCGCGGGCGCGTCCACCGCCATCACGGTCACGGTCACGGCGCAGGACGGATCGTCGAAGGACTACACGATCACCGTGTCCAGGGATCCGGGTCCGGTTGCGCCCACCTGGACCGACAACACGCTCGCCAAATTCCAGTTTCAGGTGCCCTACTCCGACCAGGTGCAGGCCACCGGGGATGCCCTGATCACCTATTCGGTGAGTGCGGGCGACCTTCCCATCGGGGTCTCCCTCAACACCGCAACCGGCGCAATCACGGGCACTCCGAAGGTGCCGACAACCTACGCGTTCACCATCACCGCGACCAACCCCGCCGGCTCCATCCCGCAGTCATTCTCCGGAACGGTCAGCGGCAAGGCGTCCATCACGCTGTCGCTCGGCTTCGGAGCGGGGGACGTCGCCGCCGGGGCACCGTTCACCGTGACCGCAGAGGGGCTCATTCCCGACTCCGTGGTCGCGGCGGTGCTTCACTCCACCCCGGTGACCCTGTTCACCACCACGGCGGATGGGAGCGGATCGTTCAGTCAGGCAGCGTCGATTCCCGCGGGCACCCCCGCAGGCGCGCACGAGCTCATCGTCACCGCGGTGGCTCCGGATGGGTCGACGCTCACGGCCACGGCATGGTTCTCCGTGCTCGCGAATGGGACAATCGGCCAGGTATCGCGCACTGGTCCGATTGTCGTTACCTCCGTCGACTCCGTGCAGCAGCTTGCATCCACGGGTGCCGATATCACCGCACTGGTCTCGCTCGCACTCATCCTGCTGCTGCTCGCGGCGGCACTCACCGTCGTCAGCCGTCGTCGGCGGGCATGACGTAGACGCCATGCACGGTCGGTAGTCGGCATCCGCGTTCGCCCAAAATCGGTCAGCTTCAGGTTCTTTCAGGCTTTCGATGCCCGATCTCGGGTGTTCGTGCGGGGGCGAACCCCATTGTTTCGTGAGTGACCTTTCTTCTCCCCGCGACCCTTCGCGGGCAGCCTCGCTGGGTGCTGCCGACACTCGCCGGCATCCTCGCTCTCGCCGCCCTGCTCTACCTGTGGAATATCGGCCACAGCGGCCTGTCGACCTACTATGCCGCTGCCGCGCGGAGCATGTCGCGCAACCTGCACGCCCTCGCATTCGGCGCGCTGGATCCAGCCGCCACGACCACTCTGGACAAGCTCTCCGGCTTTGTGGTGCCGCAGGCCCTGTTCATCCGGCTGCTTGGATTCCACGGCTGGGTGCTCGCGCTGCCGCAAGCGATCGAGGGCATTCTTACCGTCTTCGCCAGCTACGTCGTCGGAACGCGCTGGCGGGGACCCGTAATGGGGATCGCCACCGCCGGCATCATGGCCCTGACGCCCATGCTCGCCGCGATGTTCGGTCGGCCCACGGAAGACAGCATGCTCACGATGACCATGGTCTTCGCGTTCGCGGCCTGGCAGCGAGCCGTCCAGTCCCGCCACTGGCCGTGGCTGCTCCTCGCAGCTGCCTGGGTTGCAGTGGGGTTTCAGGCGAAGATGCTGCAGGCCTGGCTCATCCTGCCCGCGCTCGCCGTCGGCTATTTCGTGGCCGTCCACGGCACAGTACGAATCCGGATGCTGCGGGTCGGGATCGCCGGCGTCGTCGCCATCCTGCTGTCCCTATCGTGGATCGGTGTGATCCAGGCGACCCCTCCCCAGGATCGGCCGTACGTCGATGGAAGCACCAACAACAACGCATTCTCGATGGTGTTCGGCTACAACGGCGTCGACCGAATCGTTCCCGGCCTGATCCCGGGCTCCGTGCCGCAGGTCAGGCATACCTCTTCGAGGGGCAACACCACCGCAACCGGCTGGGCAGCGCACAACCCCGCGAAGCTCGTGCTGCCCCAGTTCACGACACAGATCGGATGGCTCTACCCGGCCGCGCTTGCCGGCGTACTACTCGGTCTCCGGCCGCTGTTTCGTCGTCGCTTCCGGCGCGGGAACACGAGCGAGAGCGCCGGCACGGACGAGGCACGCGCGGTCGAGGCTCGCACCACCGAGAACGGCACCGTCGAGACCGGCACCGTCCGGACAGGCGCCGACCGGGCTGAGACGGGTACGGTCATCACCCTCGCTCTCTCTGCCGGGGTGACAGCACTCGTGCTCTCGCTGGCCTTCGTACCGCACGCGACCTATTTCGCAGGTCTCGCGCTTCCCCTCGCGCTGCTGTCAGTGCTCGGTGCGCTCGAGGTAACTCGCATCTACCGACTGGGCACTCCCCGCTCCCACGTTCCGCTCGTTGCGCTGGTGGCCGCCCAGACGGCCTGGGCCACGGCCATCGCGCTGATCGGACCCGCTTCCCTTCGCTGGGTTGCATTACCTGTGCTGCTGCTCGGCGTGACCGCCACCGTCGGACTCCTCGTGCGTCGGACAGGCCGAGCCTGGCTGCTCCCGGCTGTCGCAGCCGCGCTCATCGGACCCACGATCTGGTCGGCCAGCGTGTTGAAGCCCGGCGGGGGCGGCAGCGTGAGCGACGGCTACGCCGGACCCCGGGTTTCCGCCGCCTTCATCATGCACCACGCCCCTCGCGCCCGCGCCGTCCCGAGCTCGCCCGTCGTGCCGGGGCTCGACGCGGAGCAGGTGCGACTCCTGCGATACGTCACGCCGCTCAACGGTGGTCGGCCGTGGCTCTTCGCGACCGACACCACGTACGTCGCGGTCAACTTTCTGCTGTACACGCCCTACCAGGTGACGCTCATGGGCGGATTCTCGCGCCAGGCGCCGCATCCGACGCTCGCGCAGCTGCGGACGGAATTGCGTGCCTCGACAGTGAAATTCGTGCTGCTCTCGGATGCTCCTGGGCCGTCGAACACCGCTCTGGCATCCGTGCACAGCTGGGTAGCGTCCACCTGCGTCGTCGCCCTTCGCGGGCAGTTCCGCGACGGTTCGCCGGCGAGTCAGACCCTGTACGACTGCGCGCCAAGGTCGTAGCCCCGCTCGGCAGCGCGACCGGCCACCTATGCGTGCGCCTCGAGGAACGAGTACAACTCCTGGTCATCGACACCGGGGAAGGTGCCGCTCGGAAGCGGGGCGAGGATGTGGGCGTGCAGCCGCGCGCTCGTCCAGGCCTTGCCGGCCCAGCGCGCCGAGAGCTCCGCTGCGGGAGTCTTGCAGCAGGCAACATCCGGGCACCGGGATTCCCGGCGCACCTCCGTTTCGCGGCCGCGGAACCACCGGGCATCCGCGAAAGGCACCCCCACGCTGATCGAGAACTCGTCGGAACTACTCGTGCCGATCTGCGTCGAGTCCCAAAAGGTGCCCTCCGGTGTGTCGGTGTATTGGTAGTACTCGGTAGTGCGATTGATCCGGTCGAATGCCTGTCGTGCGCTCCAGCGCCGGCAAACCAGCTGGCCCTCGATCGAGCCGGTGATGTCGACCGGCAGCCGCAGGCCATCGTTTTCGTAGGCCTTGTAGACGGCGCCGTCGTCGCCGACGCGCAGGAAGTGCGCCGTGATTCCGAGGTACGGGGTCGCGAGATTGGTGAAGCGCAGCGCCGCGGCTTCGTGGGTGACGCCGAAGGCATCCCGAAAATCCTCGACCGCAATGTTGCGGTGTGCCTTCGCCGCCGTCAGAAAATCGACGGACTGCTTGAGCGGCATGAGGCACGCGGCGGCGAAGTAGTTGATTTCGAGGCGCTGCTGCAGAAACTCGGCGTAGCTCGCTGGCTCCGTGTGCCCCAGGACGCGGTGGGCAATTGCCTGCAGGGCCATGGAGCGCAGGCCGTGGCCGCCAGGAATGGATGCGGGCGGCAGGTAGATGCGGCCGTTCTCGAGGTCGGTGACCGACCGCGCGGAGTGCGGCAGGTCGTGAACGTGAACGAGTTCGAAGCCGAGCTTTTCGGCCAGGCGCGACACTGACCGGTGGGTGATCGCGCCCCCCACGTGGCCCACGTCGCTCACCAGCTTCTGTGCGATTGTCTCGATATCGGGCAGGTGATTGTTCCTTCCGCGCATGAACTGGCGCAGCTCCGTGTTCGCCCGACGGGCCTCCTCGGGCGTCGCGATGGCCTGCCGCGAACGCCGGGCAAGCTCGTCGTGCAGGCCGACGATTGAGCGGAGGGCGTCATCCGTGAGTCCGCGGGTCGCTCGCACGCGCGGCAGCCCGAGGGAGCCATACAGCGGTCCGGCCTGCAGCTGGTCGAGCCGCACCTCGAGAGCCGCGCGTTCGGTCGGCGGGTCAGCGGAGAGCAGGTCGGCGACCTCAACGCCGCAGGCTTCCGCGACGCGGCCGAGCAGCGTGATGCGCGGCTCGCGCTTGCCGTTCTCCATGAGCGAGAGCTGGCTGCTGGACAACCCGACCGAGGCACCCAGTTGGTCGAGCGTGAGTCCGGCCCGGGTGCGGAAATGCCGGATCCGTTGCCCGAGGGTTGCGAGATCGCTCATGGATTTGACCCTAGCGAAAGAATCGCCAATCTTTCTAGTCATTTCTGGGTGAAACCCGCGATATCGGGCGAAGAATCGAAACAACCGCAAAGGAGCACTCATGTCACTCACCATCCCGCGTGCAGCGGAAGAGACGTCCGTGCGGCATCCGTCGCTCGCGGCCTGGGTCGCCGGTATCGCCGACCTCACCCGCCCCGACCGCGTCGTCTGGTGTGACGGTTCGGCGGCGGAGTTCGACAGGCTCACGCACGAGATGATCGACGCGGGAACGCTTCTTCGCCTCAACCCCGACCTGCGTCCGTACAGTTTTCTCGCCCGGAGCGACCCCAGCGACGTCGCGCGCGTCGAGCAGTGCACCTACATCTGCAGTGTGGACGCGGATGATGCAGGCCCGACCAACAACTGGCGCGAACCAACCGCGATGCGCACGACGCTCGCCGCACTCTTCGAGGGCGCGATGGAGGGCCGCACGATGTACGTGGTGCCGTTCTCGATGGGTCCGCTTGGCTCGCCGTTCTCCCGGCTGGGCGTTCAGTTGACCGATTCCCCATATGTTGTCGCGAATCTCCGGATCATGACGCGCATGGGTGCCGACGTGCTCGCGCTGATCGATGCCGGCACCGAGTGGGTCGCGGCCGTGCACAGTGTTGGTGCGCCGCTGGCGGCGGGGGAGCAGGATGTCGCGTGGCCATGCAATTCGACCAAGTACATCTGCCACTTCCCGGAGGACCGCGAGATCTGGTCGTTCGGTTCGGCGTACGGCGGCAACGCAATCCTCGCGAAGAAGTCGTTCGCGCTCCGCATCGCATCCGTGCAGGCGCGGGACGAGGGCTGGCTGGCCGAGCACATGCTGGTCATGAAGGTCACGAATCCGGCCGGGCGGAGCATCCATGTCGCGGCGGCGTTTCCGAGCGCCTGCGGGAAGACCAACTTCGCGATGCTCACGCCGTCTGTTCCCGGTTGGACCGTGGAAACCATCGGCGACGACATTGCCTGGCTACGGAAGGGCAGCGACGGTCGGTTGCGCGCGATCAACCCGGAGGCCGGCTTCTTCGGGGTTGCCCCCGGAACCAGCCCGGCGACGAACCCGAACGCGATCGACACCCTCTGGGGCAACACCATCTTCACCAACGTCGCCCTGCGCGATGACGGGGACGCGTGGTGGGAAGGATTGACGGATGCACCTCCCGCTCACCTCATCGACTGGCAGGGCCACGACTGGACGCCGGGCTCGGGGGCGCTCGCCGCGCATCCGAACTCGCGGTTCACGGTCGCGGCCGCGCAATGTCCGTCGATCTCGGACGAGTGGGAGCATCCGGATGGCGTCGTCATCGACGCAATAATCTTCGGCGGCCGCCGAGCAACGAACGTGCCGCTAGTGGTGGAGGCACGCGATTGGGACCATGGCGTATTTTTGGGCGCCACGATCTCATCGGAGCAGACCGCGGCCGCCGAAGGCACGGTGGGCGCTCTGCGGCGCGACCCGTTCGCCATGCTGCCGTTCTGTGGGTACAACATGGCCGACCACTGGGCGCACTGGATTGCAATGGGCCGCTCGCTGCGTTCGTCCGGCCGCGTCCCGCGCGTTTTCCGGGTGAATTGGTTCCGCAAGGGCGCCGACGGGAGCTTTCTCTGGCCGGGCTTCGGAGACAACGTTCGTGTTCTCGAGTGGATCATGGACCGGGTGGATGGCGCGGTCGGCTCGGTGCCGACTCCGATCGGTCACCTGCCGCTCGAGGCCGACTTCAACCTGGCGGAAATGGGGTTGCCGCCAACCGCGTGGGGCGAAATGTTCGCGACGGATCGGGATGCCTGGGCAGCAGAGGCGGCGGACACCGAGCGCTTCTTCGCCCAGTTCGGCGATCGCGTGCCTCACGAGCTGACGCAACAACTTCAGCACCTTGCGCGCTGGGAGAGCTAGTCGGGTCTCACTACTGCCAGGGCAGCGGCTGGCGCTCCGTCCAACGCGATGGATGGAGCGCCCTCCGTGCGAATGGCATCCCTTCCCCCGAAGGATGTGCCAAGCCGTTCACGGTTGCGGGAACCCTCCGTACATCCGCAGCCGACGGGTGCAAGCATGGCACAGAATCCTCGTTCTACCTAACAAACGTTTTATAAAACAGTAGTTATTGCCATCGAGTGTTATGGTTCGTCTGTGACGCGCGCGCCCGACCCACGCAAAAAGCCGGCACTGCTCGAGAACATCGTGGACTACCTGGTAGACAAGTCGCTCTCGGCGATGACCTTCCGGGCCTTGGCGACCGCTCTCGGGGTCAGCACCTTCACCCTCGTTTACCACTTTGGCACCCGAGCGGAGCTCGTCCGCGAGGTGATCGAGGCGATCGCGACTCGCCAGAGGGGGTTTGAAGTTCCTTTCGATCCGGCGGATGTCTCGATCGACACCTATTTCGACGGACTGCAGGCAACGTTCGAGCTGACGCTCCTGCCGCGCAATCGTGCTCTCCAGCGGCTCGAATTCGAAGCGCAGATGCTGGAGTCGCTCGAGAACGACCATGGCGTTACCCGCACCGTGCACGAGGATCTGCAAACCCGCGGCAAGCAGGCACTCGTTGCCCTCGGCTTGACGGACGAGGACGCGGAGATCGAGGCGCGACTGCTCATCGATACGTTTTACGGCATCCAGGTCGGGCTCGTCGTGAATCGCGATGATGATCGCGCCCGCGCCGCGTTCGCGCGCGCACTGATGCAGCACAGGGAACGCGTGCTCGCGCTCGGCTAGCTGCGCGCCGAGTCCGGCTAGCTGAACCTAATCTCAGGAAACTCGCCGCAAAACTCATCGATCTGTATGGCACGCAGCGCACCGTGGTTGCATGGCGATACAACTGCTCGAGCGGCCGGTCCTTCGGCGCGCACGAGTGTTGGCCTCGCCGCGGTCCCTGCCGGTGCTGCTCGGGTTCGTCGGGTTCCTGATCTCGTTCGCCGCGTCGTGGGTGCCGTCATTCTGGGGCGACGAGGCAGCGAGCGTGATGTCGGCCGAGCGCTCGATTCCCTCGCTGTTCCGGATGCTGACCACCGTGGACGCGGTGCACGGCACGTATTACCTCCTCCTGCACTTCTGGATCGGCATGTTCGGCAGCTCTGAGGTGTCGGTGAGGCTGCCGAGCGCGCTGGCGATTGCGGCCGCTGTCTCCGGCACCTACCTGATCGGCAAGCGCCTCGCCGGCCGGCGAACGGCCATCGCCGCCGCCATCGTGATGGCCGTGATGCCGCGCACCACGTTCATGGGAGCGGAGGCACGCTCATCCGCGCTCGCCACCGCCATTGCGGTGTGGCTGACGGTGCTCCTGATCGAGCTCGTGCAAGAGCACACCACCAGTCGTCAGGCGTGGATCGCCTACAGCATTCTTCTCACCATAGGGATCTACGTGTTCCTCTATATGGTGCTGCTCGCTGTCGCGCACGGCGTCTACGTACTGCTCGTCAACCGGCAGCGGATCGTGCGGCTCATCCTGGCGACGATCCTCGCGGTCGTCGCCTCCGCGCCCGTCGCCTACTTCAGCCTGTCGGAGCGGCAGCAGGTGGCATTTCTCGTGAACCACCCGCCGACGCTGCAATCGGTCTTTGTCTCGCAATGGTTCGACGTGCCGTGGGTGGCCGCCGCGGCCTGGGCGGCGATCGTGGCCGGGCTCGTCGTCGCCTGGCGTCGGCGCGACTCGCGGTTGGTCGCCGTTGCCCTTCCGTGGCTGGTTGTGCCGACCCTCATCCTCGTGCTCGCCTCGTTCCTGGTCATCCCCAGCTACGACACGCGGTACGTGTCCCTGAGCGTGCCCGGCGTAGCCCTGCTCATCGGAGCGGGTGTGGC
Source organism: Glaciihabitans sp. (assembly GCA_025464095.1). Classification (GTDB taxonomy): domain Bacteria; phylum Actinomycetota; class Actinomycetes; order Actinomycetales; family Microbacteriaceae; genus RYN-84. Next base: position 48,680 of record JAODMF010000013.1, on the reverse strand, counting down.
TGCCATTCCCTGGCGCAGGGCATCGATCTCTGCGCTCGGGCTGCTCGTGCTGCTCTCCGTGCCGAGCTACGTGGTGCAGCGTGGACAGTACGCGAAGGATGGCGGCAACGACTGGCGCCAGGCCTCCGCGTTCATCGCCGCGCACGCGCATCCGGGCGATGCCGTGATGTTCGACAACAGCGTGCGGCCGTCGCGCACCGAGCGCATCGCGCTGCGCGTGTACCCGCAGTACTACGTCGGGCTGCAGGATGTCGAACTGAGCGTGCCATTCCAGGACACGTCCGGGCTGTGGGACCAGACGGTGCCGATCAGAACCGATCCGCAGAGACTGCGGGGGGTCACAACCGTGTGGCTGCTCGACGAACGGCACAGCGCCGACGACACCACGGGAACCGACCGCCACGACCTCGCCGCGCTCGGCTTTTCAGTGGACACCGTCACGGTCATCCACCGCAGCGTGGTCTACGAGCTGACTCGTCCGTTCTCCTGATCGGGAGGCGCCCGCGCCCGATTCAGTCCGCACCCGCCAACCCGAAAGGCAGCGCCCATGACCGACCTGCGCCCATCGACCATCGCGCCGCATCCTGTCGCCAGCAAGGTACCGCAGATCACCGCGCTGTTCTGGGCGGTCAAGGTGCTGAGTACGGGCATGGGCGAGACCACCTCTGACTTCTTTGTGAAGCAGTTCATTCCGGAGATCGCCGTCATCGTCGCGGGAATCGTGCTCGCCGTGGCCCTGGTGCTGCAGTTTCGATCGCCGCGATACGTTCCCGGCCTGTACTGGTTCGCGGTCGTGATGGTCAGCGTCTTCGGCACCATGGCGGCCGACGTCGTGCACATTGTCCTCGGGGTTCCGTATCTCGTGTCCACCGCCGCATTCGCAATTGCGCTTGCGGTCATTTTCATCCTGTGGTTTCGCACCGAGAGGACGCTGTCGATCCACAGCATCGTGAATCGACGCCGCGAGATCTTCTACTGGGCGACAGTGCTGGTGACCTTCGCGCTCGGCACGGCGGTCGGCGACCTCACCGCGGTCACATTCGGGCTGGGCTACTTCGCCTCGGGAGTGCTCTTCGTCATAGTGATGGCCGTGGTGATCGTCGCGTGGAGGCTGCGCCTGCCCTCGGTTGCGGCGTTCTGGGCCGCCTACATCGTCACCCGCCCGCTCGGAGCATCCTTCGCCGACTGGATGGGCGTTTCGAACCAGCGCGGTGGCCTGGCCTGGGGCACCGGACCGGTCAGCCTCGCTCTGGCGGTGCTCATCGTGGCACTCGTCGGCTACCTCTCGGTGCAGCACCGCCGGTCCCTCCGCTGAAGTTCCGCCCGCCGATAGCATCGGCACATGTCGTTGTCTGGTTACCGCCTGACGGGAACGCTTGCTCGCTGGAACGACGACCGTGGCTTCGGATTCATCAACCCGTCGGGCGGCGGAGCGGATGTGTTCGTGCACATCACCGGGTTCCTCAATCAAACGCTGGTGCCGACCGTGGGCGAGCAGCTGAGTTTCGATGTGGACGTTGACAGCGCGGGACGACCGCGCGCCCGCAACGTGACAAGGGATCTGCGGACGCCTCGGTCTGCCAGCACACGACGCTTGCCCCGCGCGCGCCCTCGTGGGCGAAATTCGTGGCGCTCGACCGTGAAGCTGCTCCGCTCGCTCCTGGTGATGGCCGCTGCGAGCGCAGCGTTCGTAACCGCGCAATTTTCGTGGGAGATGCCCATCGGCGTCGGCAGCTATCTTCTCGTCGTCTGCGTGATCACCTTTCTGGCCTATGGCTCTGACAAGCGGGCCGCGACAACAGGGGGCTGGAGAATCTCCGAGGCGACGTTGCTCCTTCTCGGATTGATGGGCGGCTGGCCGGGCGGCCTTGTCGCCCGAGAGACTTTTCGGCACAAGACGAGCAAGCCGAGCTTTGTCCTGGCCTTCTGGACCACCGTCGTCTTCAACGTGGCTGTCACGACGATTGCTGGCCTCGTCGTTTTCGGGCACCTCCACCTGGGCTGAGAAACAGTTGGAGTCGTGACGGTGGCGCGGCAGACAATGGAGTCATGTGCGGACGGTTCGTAGTCAACCAGGGCGTCAAGCGCCTCATGCCGGAGTTGCTCTCCGACTTCGACCTGCCCGACAACTACAACGTGTCGCCGACGGACCAGGTGGAAGTGGTGCGCGATCGCCACGGCCAGCGCGAACTAGCGCAGGTGCGGTGGGGCATGGTCGCCCCGCGCGCGCCGAGCTTCGGCGGCGGCAAGCCGGTGATCAACGCTCGCATCGAGACGCTGCTCTCGAACGGCATGTTCAAGGGACCGTTCACCAGCCACCGCTGCGTGGTCCCTGCCCTCGGATATTACGAGTGGCAACAGCGAGAGACCGGCAAGCAGCCGTTCTTCATTTCCGAACCGGATGCCGCGCTCGCCATGGCGGGGATCATTCGGGCGTGGCCCGATCCGGCGAAGGCCGACGACGACCCGGATCGCTGGCGGCTGTCGATGGCGATCATCACCCGCGACGCCCACGTTGCGCCGGGCGAAGTGCATGACCGAATGCCCGCGTGCCTCACGCGCGACGCTGTCGACGATTGGCTGGGAGACAGGCTCGCCCCCGAGGAGCTAGCGGAACTGCTCGACCAGACCTCGGCGGAGGTGGCCCACGTACTTGCGCCTTACGAGGTGAGCAAAGACGTCAACAGCCCGAAGAACAACGGGCCGCAGCTGATCGAGCCGCTGAAGTAGGGGAACCGGGCTCAGTCGCGATGGCGATCGCCACGGATGATCGCTGCAGTCTGCTCCATCGCAAGCTTGGGCATCCGGTTCTCATCGCAGAGACCGTTCGCCTCCTGCATCGTGTCGGTGAGTTGCGTGTAGCAGAAGCCCGCGAGGAACCCGCTCGAGCGAACCGCCGAAACGATAGTGCCAAGGCGTTCCGCGAAGTCGTCCTTCGATGTCGCGACCGAGTAGCCCCACGCATCCTCGCCGTCGTCATGTACGGAGAACTGCACGCCCCCGAACTCTGTCAGCATGACCGGCTGGTCAGCGTAGGGCTCGTCGGTCACGCGGAGCTGGCGGCCGGCCGGCCCTGGCCCGGCGAAGAGGGCCTCCCGGCTCGCATCGTCCGCGTACCGGGCACGCAGGACATCCCCCGACCACTCATAGTCATGCACCGACCAGATGTCAGACCGCACGTGCTCCCAGCCATCGTTTGAGATCGCGAGCCGGGTGGGGTCGAGGGCCTTCGTCAGTGAGTACAGGGCATCGGCGTAATCCCGCATCTGCTGGCTTCTGGCAATGTGTTGCACGCCCCAGCTCTCGTTCAGCGGCACCCAGGTGACGATGCACGGATGCGAGAAGTCGCGATCGATCGCCTCCGACCACTCGGCGACCGACCTGCGCATCGCTGTTTCGCCAAACTCGAACGCGCTCGGCAGTTCCTCCCAGATCAGCAGTCCGAGACTGTCGGCCCAGAACAGGAGCCGCGGGTCTTCGATCTTCTGGTGTACCCGCGCGGCGTTGAACCCGAGATCCTTGATGAGCTGCACCTCGGCGCGAAGGGCGTCCGGCGTCGGCGCGGCCAGGTGGGAGTCAGGCCAGAAGCCCTGGCTGAGCACCGAGCGAAGGTAGACCGGGCGATCATTGAGCTGGAGGGTGCGCTGGGCGGTGCCAACCGTGCGGAGTCCGAGATAGGACTGAACGGCATCCACCGTTTCGCCGCCGGTCGAGAGCACGACCTCGGCGTCGATGAGCCGCGGATGCAGCGGGCTCCACAGCAGCTGCTCGTAGCCCTGCCCGTTCTGCTGGGCAGGCATCCCGACGACCAGGTCGAGCCGATCGGAAGTCACGGGCACGGTGGTCGAGCCGAGTTCTGCGCCGTCGTACCGCAGCGTCACGCTCACGGTGCTGCCGGCGGCCGGCCGGCCGCGCAACAGAAGCCCGAGCCGCACCTCGGCTCGCTGCGGGTCGTACGACCAGTGCAGCGAGCGAACGGATGTGGTGGGCACCGACTCGAGCCACACCGGCTGCCAGATGCCGGTCGTGCGGGAGTACCAGATCACGTGCGGTTCGGGCAGCCAGTCCTGCTTTCCGCGGGGCTGGGAGACGTCGAGCGGGTCGTCCTCGGCGCGCACGACCAGGGTCTGGGTATCGCGCGCCGCATCCAGCTGGGCGGTGACGTCGAAGGAGAACGGCGTGTGGCCGCCCTCGTGCGAGCCGAGAAACCGTCCGTTCAGCCACACGCTCGCCCGGTAGTCAACGGCGCCGAAGTGCACGAGCATCCGGGCATGGTCGCCCGCCGCCGCGAGGTCCGCGTTGCTGAGCTCGCGCGAGTACCAGACGACGCGGTGGTATCCGGAGTCGTGGATGCCGGAGCGCGCCGACTCCGGAGGAAACGGAACGACGATGGTCCGGTCGAACGCGGGGGAGTCGTACCAGCGCGCGTCGAGCCCCTCGTCGGCGTCGTCGTAGGCGAAGGCCCAGTTGCCGGACAGGTCGAACCACTCGGGCCGCATGAGCTGGGGGCGCGGGTAGGTGCCATCCTGCTGGCTCGCGCGAAACGCTGTGCTCACCCGTGGCGTGGCGTCGGTGCCCTCAGTGCTCATGGGAAGAGTTTGCACTATTTTTACAGCGCTGTACAACCGCTGTGGCGCGCGACCGGGGTCGAGGGCTCCGCGCGCCGCGCTCAGGAAACTGCGGAGACCGCTGGCGCGCTCTCGCGAATCACGAGTTCGAAGTCAACGAGGCGATGGCGCCCGATACCGTCATAGCCGCTGATGCGCTCTTCGAGCATGTCGAGCGCGACCACGGCGAGGGCATGCATGTCGGCCTGCACGGTAGTGAGACTCGGATGCGTGAACGCTCCGACCGGAATGGCGTCCCAGCCGGTGAGCGCGACATCCCCGGGCACCGAAAAGCCGCGCTCCTGCAGGGCGCGGAGCGCGCCGATCGCGGCGAGGTCGTCGCGCGAGACGATCGCGTCGAAGGAGACCCTGCGGTCGAGGGCATGCCCAACCGCTTCCGCGGAGTCGTGCGACGAGACGGTTCGACTTGCGATCAGCAACTGGGCGTCGAGCGGAATGCCCGCCCGGTGAAGTGCCTGTTGGTATCCCGCGAGGCGCTGGCGGGAGGTCTCGGCGAGGGCCCCCTCCTCGTGACCGACGAATGCGATGCGTCGGCGTCCGAGCGCGATGAGATGCGAAGTTACGGCGTCTGCGGCGGCAATATTGTCGATCATCACGTGGTCGAAGCCGACCGGGGCCGGTCCTTCCCCGAGCAGCACCAGCGGCACGTCGCCGCGATGACGAGCGAGTTCGACCGGCGACATTTGCGCTGGCTGGAAGATCAGCCCGTCGACCAGTCCGGCCTCCTCGGTGGAGACAATCGCACGTTCGCCCTCAAGCGTGTTGTTGGTCTGTTCCAACAGCAGTCGGTAGCCGCGCTTTCGTGCTTCATCCGTCATCACCTGGGCGAGCTCGGCGAAGTAGGGGATCGTCACAAAAGAGAAGGCGAGCGCGAGCATCCCGGTGTGCCCCGTGGCGAGGCGTCGGCCGAGAGCGTTCGGTCGGTAGCCGAGCTCGTCGATGGCCTTCTGAACCTTGGCGCGCATCGTCTCGCTGACGTGTGGATAGTTGTGCACCACGTTGGAGACCGTCTTCATGGAGACGCCGGCGTGCGCCGCGACATCCTGAAGCCGAATCGCTGCCATTGCCTGGTTCTCCCCGCTGTGTGCGCTGAGAAGAACTCTACCCAGAGTCGTTGGTACCGAATGCAACCCCCTGGGGGCGATTGACACTCGGCTTACAGCGCTGTAAATTGCGGAAAGGGAGCGCCCGCGCCTGCCTCCACAGCACGACCCCCACGGCGCCAGGCACATACGCACCGATTGAACCTGCACGAAGTCAAACCTGCACCAACTCAAAGGAGAGCACGATGAGACGCATTTCTATTCGACGCGGACTGTTGGCAGGAGCGGCGCTCGGCGTCGGCATCCTGCTGGCGGCCTGCAGCGGCGGAACCGGCGGAAACGCTGGCACAGTCAGCGGAGGCAAGTACACCGGCCCCGCGGTCACCATCAGCTTCTGGAATGGCTGGACCGGCGGCGCGGCTCCCGTTCTCGTTCCCAAGCTGATCGCACAGTTCAACAAAGAGCACAAGAACATCGTCGTGAAAGATGTCCCGATCGAGTGGGGCAACATCGCGGCGAAGATGCCGCTGGCGATCAAGGCGGGCAAGGGACCGGATGTTGCGGTACTGCACGGTGACGACATCGCGACCTACGCGGCACAGGGCCTGCTGCTCAAGAGCGACGCAATCGTCAAGTCCCTCGGCTACGCCGACGCCGACTTCCCGACCGGACTTCTCAAGGCGGGCAACTACCAGGGTTCGCAATACGCGATCCCGTGGAGCGTCACGCCGCTCGGCCTGTACATCAACAAGGACGTGCTGAAGAAGGCCGGCCTGGACGAGAACGCCGTTCCCACCGACCAGGCGAGCTACGTCAAGGCCCTCGACGCCCTCAAGGCGAAGGGAGTCCAGGGTGAGTGGGTCGACGGCTTCGTATTCACGGGAACGTTCGAGTTTGAGTCCCTCGTGTGGCAGTTCGGCGGCCAGCTCTACAACAGCGACGTCAGCAAGGCGACGTTCAACTCCGACGCGGGAGTCAAGGCGCTCACCTGGATGTCGGACCTGGTCAAGAAGGGCTACAGCCCCGCCAAGGTGGCACAGGACGGCAACATCAACGCCCTGATCGGCGGAAAGACGGCGTTCAACTGGAACGGTGTCTGGCAGACCACGAATGACGCCTTCAGCAAGGTGTCCTGGACGGCCGCGCCGGTGCCCCAGATCGGCACGCAGAAGGCAGTGTGGTCAAGCTCCACGCACTGGGTCTTCCCGGCGAACAAGGGGCAGGATCCCAACAAGACCAAGGCGAGCGCAACTTTCGTGCAGTGGATGAACGACCACTCGCTCGACTGGGCCTCAACGGGTGAGCTGCCGGCGCAGAACTCGGTTCGTAACGACGCGTCGCTGCTGACCAAGTACCCGAACCTCAAGACCTTCCTGGGTGAGCTCGACTACGCGCACTACGAGACGGTTTCCCCCGGCATCGCCAACGCCAATGCGACCATCACCACCGCGGTCAACGAGGCCGTGCTCGGCAAGAAGTCGCCGAAGCAGGCGCTGGACGACGCCGTAGCGCAGGCGAACCAGCTGCTCGACCAGAACAAGGCACAATACGGTGGTTAATACCGCCCTTCCGACGCTCGCCCCCGGGAGCTCACGCTCCCGGGGCGCGGGCGTCCGCCGCCGTACCGGAACGGCCTACCTCTTTCTTGCGCCGTTCCTCATTTTGTTCACGATCTTCGTGATAGCGCCGGCCGTGTTCGGACTGTGGATCAGCCTGCATCTGTGGAACCCGTTGATTCCGAGCCAGCCATTCGTTGGACTGCGCAACTACATCCAGCTGTTCACTCCGGGCTCTCTGACCTCTGGCGACTTCTGGCAGAGCATGCAGAACACCGGCATCTTCACGATCGGCAGCGTGCCGTTGCTCGTGATCATCCCGCTCGTCATTGCGGCGCTGCTCAACAACAAGATCCGGGGCGGCAGCGTGTTCCGCGCGATCTTCTTTGCCCCTTACGTTCTCGGGGTTGCTGTCATCGGAGTCATCTGGAAGTACCTCCTCGACCCGCAACTCGGCGTTCTCAATCACGTGCTGGGCGCGCTGGGCCTGCCATCCGACATCCCGTGGACGGTTGATGTTCCGTGGGCCTGGTTCACGCTCATCGGCGTTACCGTGTGGTGGACGCTCGGCTTCAATACCGTGATCATCCTCGCTGGCCTCAAGGGGATCAGCCCCGACCTGTACGACGCGGCGTCGGTGGATGGCGCGGGCACCATGCGCAAATTCTTCAGCGTGACTCTGCCCGGTCTTCGCCCCGTGATGATGTTCGTCACGACGGTGACGATCCTCGCATCCGCGAACATGTTCGGGCAGTCCTACCTCATCACCCGCGGTGGACCCGGCCACGCGACCCGCACGGCCATCCAGTACATCGCCGATGAAGGATTGTCGCAGAACCAGATGGGCGCGGCGTCGGCGATGAGCTACGTGCTGTTCGCCTTCCTCGCGGTCATCAGCATCATCAACTTCCGCCTCCAGCGCGAGAGGAACTGAACCCAGTGACCACGAATGCAACCGCAACCCGCCGGTCGGGCTCGCGCGTCTCGGCGAAGGTGCTGCTCTACGTCGTTTTGGGCATCATCACGCTGATCATCCTGCTGCCGCTCGTCTGGGTGGTCCTGACGTCGTTCAAGACCGACTTCGACGCGATCAACTCGCCGATCAACCCGTTCCCGAACCCGTTCACCCTCGACGCGTACAACACGCTGTCGTCGGGGCAGCAACCGATCTTCCGCTGGTTCCTCAACAGCATGGCCGCGGCTTCCCTGCAGACGGCGCTCATCCTCGTCACCGCATCCGCGGGTGCCTATGCGCTGGCACGCCTCGAGTTCCGCGGCAAGAAGCTGGTGTTCGGGGCGATCATCACGACCCTGCTCGTGCCGCCGGTGATCTTCCTCATCCCGAACTACCTCATCGTGCAGAACTTCGGATGGCTCGACAGCATCTGGGCGATCACGATCCCGGGGGCGGCCGGCGCCTTCGGCATCTTCTTCCTGCGCCAGTTCTTCATCGGGCTGCCCGCGGAGATCGAGGAGGCCGCCCGGATGGATGGCGCCGGAGACTTCCGGATCTTCTGGCAGATCGTGCTTCCCCTGTCACGCCCGGCGCTCGCCACCCTGGCGGTGCTGAGCTTCCTCGCGAACTGGAATGACTTCCTGTGGCCGATCTATGTTCTGCTCACACCCGACAACCAGACGCTGCAGCCGGGGCTGTCGGTGCTGCAGGGGGCATACTCGACGCACTTCGGCATCCTGATGGCCGGCGCGGTCATCGCGTCGGTGCCAGTGCTCATCCTGTTCACGATCGCCCAGAGGCAGATTGTCGAGAGCGTTGCGAGCTCGGGGATCAAAGGCTAGCGTGCGGTCGCCGCGGCGCGTGCAGCGCACGGGCGCGCTGTCGCGCGTGCTGGGTGCGCTCACGGCGCTCGTGGTCGTGACCGCTCTCGGTGGGTGCTCGGGTGGCTCAGCTCAACCCAGCTCCGCCGGACGGGCAACCGACAAGCCCGGCGGCACCTTCGTGATCGACAGGGACTTTCCGGATCCCGACGTCATGAAGTCGGGCGGCACGTATTACGCCTATGCGACGAACACCGCGAGCGTCAACGTGCAGCAGGCGACCTCCGTCGACCTCGCATCGTGGAAGGTCTCGCCCACCGACGCACTCCCGCACCTGCCCGGCTGGGCGTCGAAGGGCAACACCTGGGCCCCGGATGTCTCGGAGCTCTCCCCGGGGCATTTCATCATGTATTTCGTGGCACGCGACACGAAACTCGGCCTGCAGTGCATTGGGGTTGCGACATCCACCAGCCCGAGCGGTCCGTTCACGTCGAATGCGTCGGCACCCATCACCTGTCACGCCGCCGAGGGGGGCGCCATCGATCCGAGCACCTTTGTCGACACGGATGGCGCGCGCTACCTGGTCTGGAAGAACGACGGCAACTGCTGCGGCTTCGACACCTACATCCAGATCTCCCGGCTGTCGGACGATGGCCTCTCGCTGGTCGGCAGCACCACGAAGCTGTTCAAGCAGACCGAGGCATGGGAGGGCACCCTGATCGAGGCGCCCACGCTGGTGAAGCACGGAGCCAACTACGTGCTGTTCTACTCGGCGAACGACTATGGCGGTGACAGCTACGCCATCGGCTACGCGCATTCGACGTCACTGCTCGGGCCGTACACCAAGCACAACGGGCCGTTCCTCAGCTCGCAGCAGACAGACGGTCTCTATATCGGCCCCGGTGGCCAGGATGTGGTGGCCGGTCCGGACGGACGAGACCGATTGATCTTCCACTCCTGGGACCCCGCCATCGTCTATCGCGGTGTCAACACGCTGCCGCTGAAGTGGAAAAACGACCTGCCCGTGCTCGAGCTCTGAGCATCCCCGGGTGTCGGTGGTGGCGGGTATTCTGAAAAGAAACGCGACACGCCGAAAACACTAGATGTTGTGGAATGACATCGCTGTCATTCCGGTTATATAGTAAGTACTCACCCCGCAGACGCGAGGCGTGAATCAAGACTTAGGGGGTCCATATGGACAACGAAAACGACACCGTCGGCGGCTACGCTGTACCCGTCGACCCGATGGACTTTCTCCAGTGCGACAGCTGCCAGTAGGCAGCATCCACTAGGCGTATTCGCTAGAAGTTCCACCCAGAAACCCCCGGCGGCCATGACGGCCGACCGGGGGTTTTTGCGTGCCGCGTTACTTGTAGGTGTAGTGCGACGCCGTGTTCACTGCGCTGGAGGACGTGGAACCCAGAACGCGAACGGCCACGCGGTGCTTGGTCAGGCTGGCCGGCACGAGAACCGAGATCTTCTTCGACGAGGTGACGATGAGACCGGTTCCGGCGACGCCGCCGAACTCGACGGAAGTCACGCCACTCAGGCGGGTTCCGGTGATCGTCACGCGGTTGCCGCCCTGCAGCTTGCCGCTGGATGCCGCCACGGACGAGATAACCGGTCCGGTGTAGGTCGCGTGGAAGTCCACCGCGACCTTGTCCTGGATCGAGTTCGTCGACCCGACCTGGATGAAGTACGTGAAGCCGGCGTAGACCGTCTGGCCCACAATCGAGGTCTTGCCGTTGACCGCGTCATTCGAGAATGCGCCCGGCACCGCGAGGAAACCGTTGGCGGAGTCCTGCTCGAACAGCGCGACGTACAGGCTGACACCCTCGGTGCCGGTGGGCTTCGCATTGATGGTGGCGGTGCCGGTAGCGGGCGCGGTCCACTTCCACCAGACGGAGTCGAGGCGCGGGTTCGAGGAGTGCGCCGGGTTGGCGGTGGGCTCGAAGACGGGCTCGATGGTCGATCCAACCGTCGTTGCGTTCGAGGTCCACACTGGCCCGGACTTGCGGATCGCGCTGCCCTTGTTGTCGCCGGTCGGGGAGTTGAACCTGCCGCTCAGTCCAATGAAGATTGTGCCAGTCGACGCGGGTGCGCTGATTCCGACCGAGCCGGTCTGGATGTAGTAGGTCGTACCCGACTTCACCGCAAGGCTCGTAATGGTCGAGTAGTGGTTCGCGAATCCGTCGTCATCATTCACGGCAATTCGCTTCGCGCTGGTGATCGTCGATCCGGTGTAGACGGCGAGGGCGGTGTCGTCGAGCGCCGACAGCTTCGTGGTGATGGTGACCGCGCCTGTCGCCGGAGCCTTCCACTTCACCCACACGGTGTTGAAGAAGCGTGTGTTGTGCAGCTCGTCGAAGAAGACCTTCTCACCGGACTGCACCGTCGCCTCGGTGTTGGTGAAGCTCTGGCCCCACGAGACACCGGACTTGACGAATGCGCCCGAGAAGTTGTCGTTGCTCGGTGCCGCAGCGGATGCGGACAGCCCGCCGGTGACGAGGGTCGCGGCAACGAGGCCCGCGGTTGCCAGCACTGCGCCGGCGGTACGGATGGTGGTCATGAAAGGTTCCTCCTGGAACGTTGGTTGGTGGGTGGATTCACGTGCGTGGATGCTGCGTTCCCGAAGGTAGGGGAGGGGTCGGTGGGCCGATCAGGGTCACGGTTACTCACTTTCCCGGCCGGGTTACTCAGGGGCCGGATACCTGCCGGGATCGCCGCGGTGCCGCAAACCGTCGCCGCTAAACTGGTCGCGTGCCAGTGAACCCCGAGCTGCAGGGCCGCGTGTTCGCGCCCACCCCGCCGTACCTCGTCGGCCGCGAGAAGGTGCGCGAGTTCGCCCGCGCCGTCTTCGCGACCAGTCCGCTTCATTTCGACCCGGCCGCGGCATGCGCTGCTGGATACCCGGATGTCGTTGCCCCGCCCACCTTCGCAGTGGTCGTGCAGGAGCAGACACTCGCCCAGCTGCTTGCGGAGCCGGATGCAGGAATCGACTTCGCCCGGGTCGTGCACGGCGACCAGCGCTTCAGCTACAGCCGCCCCATCGTGGCAGGTGACGAGCTCACGGCAACCCTCACCGTTGCGGCAGTGAAGTCACTGGGCGGCCACAACATGGTCACGGCCGAATCCTCGATCGTGGATGCGACCGGAGCCCACGTGGTCACCGCCACCTCGACGCTCGTCGTGAGGGGTGACGAATAGTGGAGCTCGCGGTTGGCGACGTGGTCGCCGAGAAGCAGTACCACCTGACGCGCGATTCGCTCGTTCGGTATGCGGGCGCATCCGGTGACTTCAACCCGATCCACTACCGTGACGATGTCGCAAGGAGCGTCGGCCTCGAGGGTGTCATCGCGCACGGCATGCTCACGATGGGCATCGCCGTGCAGCCAGTAGTCGACTGGCTCGGTACCGCGGGTGCGGTTGTCGACTACCAGGTGCGGTTCACCCGCCCTGTGCTCGTCGACCCCGAGACCGGTGCCGACCTGACGGTTGTCGCGAAGGTCGGCGTGGTCGACGATGAGGGCGCGCGCATCGACCTCACGGTGACCTTCAACGACGCCACAGTTCTCGGAAAAGCCCAGGTTCGGGTGACGCTGGCCGGGGCATGAGGCTCGCGGACCTGACGACGCTGCGCGTCGGTGGTGAAGCGCACAGCGTGGTCGCCCCGGCGCTGACCGGCGAACTCGTCGACGTGATGCGGTCGTTGTGGGCGCGCGGGAGCGATTGGATGGTTCTCGGCGGCGGGTCCAACGTCGTGTTCAGTGACGACGGATTCGACGGAACGGTCGTGCGAATCGTGACGCGTGGCATCCAGCGGCTGCAGCGCACCACGCCCGCGGTTCGGCCGTCGGCGTACCTGAACGACCGCACGGTGCGGCTGAGGGTGCAGGCCGGCGAGCCGTGGGACGGGTTGGTCGCCCACACCGTCGCGAACGGATGGGCGGGGATCGAGTCGCTCTCCGGCATCCCCGGGTCGGTGGGAGCGGCACCGATCCAGAACATCGGGGCGTATGGGCAGGAGCTCGCAAGCTCGCTGCTGTCCGTCGAGTTTCTCGACTATGAGACGGGCGAGGCGCAGACCATTCCGGCGTCGCAGTTGGGCCTCGGCTACCGCACCTCGGTGCTCAAGCATGGTGCTCGCGCCGGCGTCGTGCTCTCGATCGACCTCGAACTGACCGAGGAGCGGGATGGCCACCAGGCGCTGAGCCAGCCGGTCGGATACGCGCAGCTCGCCGACTCCCTCGGAGTGCGCATCGGCGCGCGCGTGCCGATTGACGACCTGCGCGCCACCGTGCTCGCACTCCGGGCGAGCAAGGGGATGCTCTGGGACGTTGCCGACCCCGACTCGTTCAGCGCGGGGTCCTTCTTCACGAACCCGATCGTCACCGAGAATTTCGCGCGCGGGCTCCCGGCCGAAGTTCCGAGCTGGCCGACCGCACCCGATGAGCCGGACCTCGTGCTGCCTCTCGGCGAGGAGCCGCCCGCCCGCACCCCGGGCGACTATCGGGTCAAACTCAGCGCGGCATGGCTGATCGAACGGGCGGGCATTCGTCGCGGATTCTCCCTGCCCGGCTCCCGGGCCGGGATTTCGACCAAGCACACCCTCGCGATTGTGAATCGCGGCGGGGCGACGGCGGCCGAGATCGCGGAACTGGCCCGCTACGTGCAGGCGCGCGTGATGGCCGAGTTCGGCATCCTGTTGCAGCCGGAACCGGTTCTGGTCGGCGTTTCGCTGTGAGTGGGGCCCAGGCGGGGCTGGCCGCCTGGGGCGGCGGCCCGCGGCGTGCGGCTGGCGGCCTCGGGTGCCCGCGGCGGCCTTGCAGATTGCAAATTCAGGAGATCGCGGGGCATCCTCGGCGTGTCGGGCGCAACACGCCGACACGATCGCGCGATCTCCTGAATTTCGCGGCGGCCAGCGAGCGAGAACCTGAGTTTCGCGGCGGCGGGGCAGTGATCTCCTGAATTTCGCGGGCGGCGAGCAAGGAAGAGCATGAATTTCGCGGCGGCCAGCAAGCGAGAGCCCGAGTTTCACGAGAGCGAGGCAGGGATCTCCTGAATTTCGTAGGCGGCGAGGCAGGGATGTCCTGAATTTCGCGGGCGGCGAGCAAGGGCGAGCAAGGGCGAGCGAGGACGAGCGAGCCTGCGCGACCGATCGAGGGAGGAAGACCGCTCTGGGCAGCCGATCGCGCGAGCAGGTCTAACGGGCCAGGTGATCGCCGCGCTCCATGATCGCGAGGATCATGGCGAGGGTCGCATCCCAGTCGTAAAGGACCATCGCGTAGCTCAGTCTGATCACGTGAAAGCCCAGGGCCTCAAGAAACGCGTCGCGCTTTCGGTCGGAATCCACCGTCGCGCCGCGCTCGTACTTCCCCTTGCCGTCGCATTCGATGGCCAGCCGGTCGCCGATGAGGAGATCGATCCACCTCTCGTCCAATACGTTCACCTGCACGCGCGTCGGGATGCCGGCCCTCGCGAGCCGCAGGCGGGTGACCGTCTCGAGGTACTCCGTCACGCCATCCAGCGAGGCGTCGACGATGTTCCTGCGACTCGCCGGCACCGATGCCCGCAGCTCCTCGAACTCGATGAGGTCGAGGCGGTTCCGGGCTCTCGCCGAGTCGATGGCCGCGACAGCATCCTCAGCGCTTTCGGTGAGGACCATTTCGCGCAGGCAGTCCTGAACTGACACCCGCAGCGCGGTGGATTTTTCGTTGAAGAACAGGGCGTGATGGTGGATGACGACATCGCCTTTTCGGCGGGCGAGCCGCTTCGTGCGGTCAGCGGCATCCCGCAGCCGAGCCGCATTGGGTGGGACGTGCACGTGCAGGGAGTGCTCGGGCGGATGCGCTAATCCCCAGGCGACGGCGCCCGACGTGCTCGCCAGCCGGCCCCCAACCCGCACGGCGCGGATCGCATGATCGCCGATCGAGGGAAGCACGTATTGACCTTGCCGTGCTCGAATAATGAACCCACCTCGAACGGCGCCCGCCAACCGAGCGCCGGTGAAGCCCTGCGACAGCAGCCATTTCGTGGATGCGACCCCGCCGCGGGAAGCAATTGCCGAGAGGATGTCGGGCATCCTTCGATGATCGTTCTTCGCCCGAGCCACCGGCGGGCGATGACCCCACCGTGTGCGCGGAACGACGTCGCGTACAACGGTTGAGGAGGAGATCGCGCGGCGGGCAGCATCCAGCTTCTCTCTGTGTCCTGTTGTCCCAAATCTCGAATCGCAATTCTCAAATTCAGGAGATTCGAATGGCGTCCCGGCGTGTCGGACCCGACACGCCGCCCCTTCGAGAAGATCTCCTGAATTTGCAAAAGGGCACCCGAGAAATTTGCAAAACTGCACCCGAGCAACAGGCAGGGCGCACGCGCGGGGAACGAGCCCTACAGGATGCCGAGCTCCATCGCCCGGGTCACCGCGCGGGTGCGATCGCCGACAGCCAGCTTTTCGAAGACGTGCAGCAGGTGCGTCTTCACCGTCGCCTCGCTCACGAACAGCGTCGTCGCGATCGCGCGGTTGCTATGCCCGGCCGCCACGAGCCGCAACACCTCCGTTTCGCGGGGGCTGAGCGTGACGACCGGTACCTTCGCGCGATTCACCAGCAGCGCCGCGATGCTCGGGGCGAGCACGACCTCGCCACGGGCAACCGACCGGATTCCCGCGAGGATCTCCTCCTGGGGAGCCGCCTTGAGGAGATAGCCGCTCGCGCCCGCCTCGATGGCGGTGAGGATGCCGGCATCCGATTCATAGGTGGTCAGGATGACGACACGCACGTGCGGATGCCGGGCAAGAATGCGTGCGGTCGCCTCGTCGCCGTCGATTCCGGGCATCCTGAGATCGAGCAGCACGAGGTCGGGAGAGGTGGTCGATGTCAGCTCCACGGCCTGCAGCCCATTCGTCGCCTCACCGACGACGGTGATGTCGTCAGCGGTCTGCAACAGCGCGACGATGCCGCTCCGCACGATCGGATGGTCGTCGGCGACCAGCACGCGGATCACGCGGCGACCGTCGACGACGCGTGGGCCGGCACGACCACTACGAGTTCGACGCCCTGGCCGGGCTCGCTCACGAAGTGGATGCTGCCCTGCACGAGCGCGAGCCGCTCCCGCATCCCGGCGAGCCCGAAGCCGGCTGTCGGCGCGGCTGTGTCGAAACCGATGCCGTCGTCCGCGAGCCGCAGGGTGACCACGCCATCGAGCATCGAGAGTGTGAGCAGAACACCGGATGCCTCGGAGTGCTTTCGCACATTCGCGAGCGCCTCCTGCGCGCACCGCAGCAGTACCACCTCGCGGTCGCGGTCGATCGCCCCGGAATCTTCGGCCACGATGGTGACGGCGATGCCGGTCTCCCGCTCGAAACGTTCGCCCAGGCGAGTCAACGCCTCAGCGAGTCCCGCGTCGACACCGGTGGCCGCCCCGGACGCGACGAGCGCTCGTGTCTCGGCAAGGGCATGGCGGGCGTTGTCTTCAAGGATCGCGAGCTGGGCATCCGCCGCCGCGGTATCGCCTGCGTTCAGCTCGCGGCGTCCGCGCTGGGCGGTCATCACCAGGCCGGTGAGGTCCTGCGCGATCGTGTCGTGGATCTCGCGGCTGAGGCGTTCCCGCTCGTCCCTGGCCCCGGCATCCCGACCCAGCGCATTCACCAGCGCCTGGGCAGACTCCATCTTCGCGATGGCCTCGTCGCGCTCGGCGACCAGCGAGTAAACCCGCGTGAACCACAGGCCGAGGCAGAGACTGAAGCCCAGCGAGACCGCGCAGGTAATCGCCGTCTGGCTCATCGCTTGCGGAGAGGTGCCGAGCGAGAACAGGAATCCCGCGGCGACGGAGAGCGACAGGGCGACGTTGCCGATAATCGCCCATCTCGTGCTGCGCACGTGGGTCCAGATCAGCGGATACGCGACGCACTGGATCACCGCGAGAATCGCCGAGAATCCGGTGGCCACACCCCCCGCCGCAACGACGGCAACCACGAGGATGACGACCGCGACAGGATGCAGGCGGCTCGCGCGCCGCCCGACCACGAACCACACCGCGAGGAACGCGACCAGCGTGAGAATCCCGCCGGCAACGCGAGCCGGGTCATCCTCGGTGAGCAACAGCAGCACCACGAGCACCGCAACCGTTCCGGTGTTGGCGATGTGCCACCAGCGCGTTTCGTCCATGGACTAACTATCCTTGCGAATCCACCGGAACGTCACCCGGCACACGATGATGCCGACCACGAACCAGATCGCCGTGGCGATTGCGACGCCACCGAGATTCCAGCTCGCGCCGCGCTCGAGCGTTGCGAACGACTCGGGCAGGAAGACGGAGCGCATACCCTGCGCGAGCCATTTCAGCGGAAAGACACTGGCCACGTTCTGGAGCCACTCCGGCAGTTGGGTGAAGCTGAGGTACACCCCGGAAATGAACTGGAGTACGAGGGTGATCGGGATGATGACGGCTGTTGCGCTCTTACCCGTACGCGGGAGGGCGCTGACCGCGATCCCGAGAATGGAGCACGTGACCACGCCGAGCAGGAACACCCAGGCGAACGTCATCCACTTGGAGGGGTCCGTCGGCAGCTGAACCTGGAACACGACCGCAGCGACGACAATCAGAAGCGCTGCCTGCAGGATGCCGGTGACGATTACCTGTCCGATCTTTCCCATGAAGTAGCTGAAGACGGGAAGCGGGGAACCGCCGAGACGTTTCAGGGTTCCGTCGCCCTTTTCGCCGGCAATGTCGACGCCCAGGTTCTGGATGCCGCTCAGCAGCACGCCGGCGGCCAGCATGGCCGGGAGGTAGAAAGTCGCGGCGCTGATGCCGTTGCCAGCGGCATCCCGTCCGAAGCTCTGGTTGCTGAAGGCGACAGAGAAGATGGTGAGCATCACCAGCGGAAACAGGAAGGTGAAGAACACAGAGTCACCCGCCCGAAAGTAGCCGCGCACTTCGTAACCGATGCGGCTGAGGCCGAGCCTCAGGGTGCGGCCGGCGGGCAGCGGTGAAGTCGAAAGTGTTGCGGTCGTTGCGGTCATGCGGCAATCTCCTGGTTCTGCTTGGCGTGGCTTCCGACGAGGCCTAGGTAGACGTCCTCGAGGCTGGGGCGCACGATCTCGAGACCCGCCGGTTCGCCGCCGGCCGTGCTGACGAGATCGGCGACGACCAGCCCTGGTTGGCTCGTTCTCTGCTCGTGGCTGCCGGCGGCATCCCGCCACCGCACGATGGGAATCCGGGCCTCGGCTCCGCCGATCTCGCCGATGGGGCCGATGTCGACGAGCCTGCCGCCCGCGATCACGCCCGCGCGATCGGCGAGCTCGGCGGCCTCGTCGAGGTAGTGGGTGGTGAGGAGGATCGTTGTGCCCTCGGATTTGAGGGTGCGGATGAGTTCCCAGAACTGGCGACGCGCCTCCGGGTCGAAGCCCGTGGTCGGCTCGTCGAGAAAGAGCAACTCGGGGCGCCCGATGATGCCGAGTGCGACATCCACTCGGCGGCGCTGGCCCCCGGACAGCTTGCTGATGCGCGTCTTCGCTTTCTCCTCGAGGCCGACGGCGGTGATTACCTCGTCGACGCTGCGTGGATTCGGGTAGTAGCCGGCGAAGTGCGTGAGCTGTTCGCGCACCGTGACGTTGCCGGCTTCGCCGCTGCTCTGCAGGACGATGCCGAGGCGGGCCTTCCACGGGATGCCGCCCCTGCCGGGATCGACGCCCAGCACGGACGCGCCGCCACCGCTGCGATCGCGGTAGCCCTCGAGAATCTCGATAGTCGTGCTCTTGCCCGCGCCATTCGGACCGAGCAGGGCAAAGGTCTCACCGCGGGCGATGGTGAAGCTCACGCCGTCGAGTGCAACGACGTCGCCGTAGGTCTTGCGCAGC
This sequence comes from Glaciihabitans sp., assembly GCA_025464095.1. Lineage (GTDB taxonomy): Bacteria > Actinomycetota > Actinomycetes > Actinomycetales > Microbacteriaceae > RYN-84. Next base: position 29,817 of record JAODMF010000013.1, on the reverse strand, counting down.
TCCGTGACAGTGACCGCCGCGCTTTGGGATGTTGTCATGTCTCAATGCTGGCCGCGTCGCGCTCGTCGCAACAGTGGTGCGTTGGATGACCCGCGGCATCCGTCACTCGGTTGATGCGGGTGGTGGGAGGTGGGGTGGTTCGGGTGGTTGGGGTGGTTCGGGTGGTTGGGGGTGCGCGGGGGTGCGCGGGTGTGCGGCGGGGTTGCGTGCGATTAGGTGTGCTTGTGTTGTGTGCGATTGGGTGTGCGCCGGCTTGGGTGTGCTTGGCGTGGCATGGGCTTGGGTATGCCGGGCTGATGCGCCCGGGTTCGCTCCGGCCGCATGGTGGCGGGAGTAATCGCCTGGCGGCGGGAGCCTAGGCTCCCGCCATCACAACGCAACCCCCGCCGGATCGCTCACAACTCCCGCCACGACGCCGTAACTCCCGCCGTGCGCGCAGGTAACTCCCGCCATGAGCGCGCGCAACTCCCGCCGCGACGCCCACAGCGTCCACGCGCCCGCCGCCGGCGCACGCAACTCCCGCCGCCGGCGCACGCAACTCCCGCCGCGACGCCCGGCCGTAGCGCCAGCCGCAACTCCCGCGGCAACAGCCCGCCGCAACTCCCGCCGCACGCGCCACAACTCCCGCCACTCCACCAAGCCACCCCACCAAGCCACCACACCGACCCGCTCGGATGGCAGCCCGCGGCCGCTACGCGAACAGTCGCTGCAGTCGCTGCACGCCCTCCAGCAGGGGAGCATCGCCCAGCGCGTACGACATGCGCACATACCCCGACGGCCCGAACGCCTCGCCCGGCACGACGGCCACTTCGGCCTGGTCGAGGATGAGGTCCGCGAGCTCGAGGGACGTCGTCGGCGTGACGCCGCCCCAGGTCCGCCCGAGCAGGCCGCTGACATCCGGGTACACGTAGAACGCGCCGGTGGGTGTTGGGCAAACGATTCCGTCGATCTTGTTGAGCTCGGCCACGATGGTCTTGCGCCGGGCATCGAAAGCGGCCCGCATCTCGGCGACCGCATCCTGCGGCCCGGTGAGAGCGGCGATCGCTGCGCGCTGCGAGATGTTCGAGACGTTCGACGACAGGTGCGACTGCAGGTTGGATGCGCCGGCGATCGCATCGAGCGGACCGACCATCCAGCCGACCCGCCATCCGGTCATCGCATAGGTCTTGGCCACACCGTTCACCAGGATCGTCTGTTCGGCCAGCTCGGGAACGGCCGCGACGATCGAGGTGGCGACGACGCCGTCGTAGGTGAGGTTCTGGTAGATCTCGTCGGAGAGCACCCAGATTCCGTGCTCAAGTGCCCACTCGCCGATCGCGCGGGTCTCCTCCGGCGAGTACACCGCGCCGGTCGGGTTCGATGGCGACACGAACAGCAGCACCTTCGTGCGCGGCGTGCGCGCGGCCTCAAGCTGTGCCACTGTCACGAGGTAGCCCTGGTCAGCTCCGGCAAAGACCTCCACGGGAACGCCGCCGGCCAGTTTTATCGCCTCCGGATATGTCGTCCAGTATGGCGTCGGCAGGATCACCTCGTCGCCCGGGTCGAGCAGCGTTGCGAATGACTGGTAGACCGCCTGCTTGCCTCCGTTGGTAACGATGACCTGGGATGCCGTGACATTCCAGCCGCTGTCGCGGAGGGTCTTTTCGGCGATCGCCTCGCGCAACTCCGGAAGCCCGGCGGCCGGCGTGTAGCGGTAGTTCTTCGGGTCGAGCACCGCATCGGATGCCGCCGCGACGATGTACTCGGGCGTAACGAAGTCTGGCTCACCGGCCGCGTAGCTGATCACGGGACGGCCCTGGGCCTGCAGCGCCTTCGCCTTCGAGTCCACTTTGAGAGTGGCGGATTCTGCGATCGATGCGATGCGGCGGGAGATTCGAGAAGGGGTACTCACCCCTACAGCTTAAAAGGTGGTGGCCGGATCCTGTTCGCCCTGGGGGCAGGATCCGGCCACCGCGTTATCGGCGGGCAGTAGCCGCTACCGGCCCGTGATGTTCCCCCGATAACCTTCCCGCACCAGATAGGCACCCGCTGCCAATAGTGCGAGGATCACGGCGACAAGGGTGGCAATGCCGACACCCGTGACCGCCAGGCTGTTGAATGCTGCCGGAGTGGAGCTCGCTCCGGCGTCGCCCGGGTTGCCGGGGTCACTCGGGTTGCCGGGCTGGCCCGGGTCACCGGGGGTGCAGGTGCTGCCCGAGCATCCGGGGTCACCAGGGGCGCCAGGGTCGACGACCGTCGTGATGTTCGGACCAACGGATGCCGCGGCCAGGTCGACCGTGGTGGCCGCCCCGGACCCTGCCGCCGGCAGAACCGCGACCTTCAGCGCCGTCTCAGTGAAGACGCCGGTGCCTGAGGTGTCCTGGTTGTTCAATGTGACCGAAACGGCGTCGGTCAGGATGCCCTGCACCGAGTTGGTGTCATTGCCCAGCAGCGCGTCGACGGCTGGCGTGACGACCTCGCTCTTCACCGTGCCGGCGAGGGAGCTGACGGCGCTGGTGTTGTCGAAGAGCTTGGTGGTCAGGTCGGCCCCGAGCCCGTCGAGGACATGGTTGAGGTTGAGGGTCACCGGCACGCCCAGCACCCTGACGGTCGCATTCGCCTGCGGCGCCGTGCCGTCAACGATCTGCGCGGCGGTGCCCTTGACGTTCAGGTTCAGGCTCGTGCTCAGCTGGGGAAGCGCCTTGTTTGTCGTGGTGCAGAGCAGTCCGCCGACGGTCTGGTGAACAGTGCCACCGACGATTCCGCCGAGGAGACCACCCGTGTCGCCCCCCGTCGCCGGGGTGCACACCCTCGATACGAGGGGCGCCTGGCTGGTCAGGACGTTCGCGGTTGCGTGAACGTCCACACCGGCGTGCTGAAGGGCGGTGTTGACGCGCGCAACAACCTGGTCACCCAGGGTCGAGACGGTGTCCGTGATGCCCGCGAGGATCTCGTTCACCACCGGGCCGGACAGCACCTCAGTGCCGACAGGCTTGTCGTTGAGTGTTCCGCCGAGCAGCTTCGCGAGGTCCACCGAGACCGCACCCGTTGAGAGGTTCAACGAGACAGCACCGTTGCCGTACTTGCTGGTGAGCAGTGGCTTGATCGCCGCGTCCAGGTTGGCGTCGATGTTCGCGGTAACGCGCACGTTCGAACCGAGGAGGGGGCTCACGCCACCGCTGGCGTCTGCGACCGTTCCTGCGAGCAACCCATTCGATCCGTCCAGGGCGCCGATCGCGCTCTTCACGGGGCTCAGGGCGCTGGTGATGTGGTTGTCAAGATTGGCAATGGCTGGGCTCGTGAAGTTCAGCTGGAGACCTTCCAGCGTGTACCTCCCGGAGGCCGTCGCACCCGCAGCGTTGGCCTGTGCGGCCGCCGCCTTCACCTCGAGCGTCACGTTTGCGAGCGTGTCACTGAGGCCGGCACCGATGAGTTTGCTGAGGTTCAGTGTCAGCGACCCGGGTGTTCCGGGGCCAACCGTTCCGGCTCCCACCCCACCGTCGCTGCTGATCGCCCCGGCAGCCGCCATCGACGTGCCGTTGCTCGCCGCCTTCGCATACTGGTTGAGGACGCCCGCATCGACGAACGCCCCGAGGTCTGCCTGCACCCCGTTGGGCTGGTCGACGAGCTGGGTACCGGCCGCGGAGAGTGCAAGCGGATCGCTCGACACCTGGGTGGGCTGGCTGCCATCGTTCGTCGCGACCGCGGCGCCCAGCTGGGCCACGCTGTCGAGATTCGTGCCGAGGATCGTGCCGCCGAGGAACTTGCCCTGGGCGTACGCCGTAAGAGTTGTGTCGGCCGAGGCCGCGAGCGGAGCGACGAGCGCGAATCCGCCTCCGAGTGCAACTGCTGCGGCCATGGCGGCCACGCGTCGCACGGTGTGGTGCCGGTGCTCGGAAACCGTACTGGAGTCCCCGGTGCGCGGGAGGTGTTGGTTAGACACGACTGGTACCTTCCTAATCCTTTTGCGGACGAGGAAGCATCAATAGGTTGGGGTCGACCCCTCAACTCGGGATATTGAGGCGAACGACAACTGCCTGATTTCAGCTTCGTTACGCCCAATGGGTGATGCGTATGGAGTTATGGTGATGATCCGGCGGGGCTGGTAAGACCTCGCTTGTCAGAAGAGACGGCGATCGCTGCGCGCTATGACGCGGGATTGCCAACTTTTTTGGGCCCGGGTCATGCCGTACACTGAACGAGGTAGTTGAAATCTGCCAAGCTTTTGCGTGCCCGGAATCCAATCGGCGCACTCTATTCCACGGAAGCGCGACAGATTTCTGCTGTTTAGGGTGGTGGCTCAATTGGTAGAGCAGCGGTCTCCAAAACCGCAGGTTGCAGGTTCGAGTCCTGTCCGCCCTGCGAGTCGCAGGCACACGATGTGTGCGGTGACCAACGGTGAAAGGTTGTGAGTGTGGCAAGGAAAGTGATCGACGAGCCTTCCGAGGATGTCGTCGCCAACGCACGACGGGACCGCGATGACAAGCGCGGACCGATCGCGCGCCTGACCCTGTTCATTCGCCAGGTCTTCATCGAGTTGAGGAAGGTCGTCGCCCCGACCCGCAAGGAACTCTTCAGCTACACCGGCGTCGTTCTGGTCTTCGTGATCGTGATGATGGCGCTGGTTTATGGTCTCGACTCCGCATTCGCGTGGGCAGTGACCTGGGTTTTCGGCAACGGAGACGTTGCCAGCACCACCGGCAACTAGTACTGCCGCAGGCCGCCGATCGGCCACAGAAGTTTCATCGGGTTCACGCCCGTGCACCGCAATAAGAAACGAATGGATGTATCACCCGTGTCTAAGTCTGACCGCCCGGATGTCGACCTGGCGACTGCTGCTGAGCAGTCGTCCGAGGAAGACGAGGCCCAGGAGGGCAGCCCGCTGAACGCCGAGGAGGAGTCGGTTGACTCCGCCGAGCACGAGGCGATCCACGAAGTGAACGACGACGACCAGGAGGGCGACCTCGCCGGTCTCCTGGAGGCGCTCGACGCCGCGGTCGATCCCGAGGCCGACGCCATCGTCGACGAAGCTCTCGAGGTGGACTCGATCGATGAGGCCGATGCATCCGTTGCCGCCACCGATGACGAAGCAGACATCGAGGCCGAGGTAGAGGCCGCAGAGGTTCCGGATGTCACGCCGTATGACGGCCCCGAGCTCGACGACAACGGCCAGCCGGTCGTAGCCGCCGAGGTCGACCCGTACGACGAGTTCCGCACGGAGCTCCGCAGCCAGTTCGGCAAGTGGTACGTCATCCACTCCTACGCGGGCTTCGAGAAGCGCGTGAAGCAGAACATCGAGAACCGCCGCGTATCGATGACCATGGAGGACTACATCTTTCAGGTCGAGGTTCCGATGGAAGACGTCGTCGAAATCAAGAACGGCCAGCGCAAGCTCGTCAACCGCGTGCGCATCCCGGGTTACGTGCTCGTTCGCATGGACCTCAATGAAGACAGCTGGTCGGTCGTTCGCCACACCCCCGGGGTGACCGGATTCGTGGGCAACTCCCACAACCCGACCCCCCTCCGTTTCGAGGAGGCCTTCAACATGCTGAAGAGCCTCGTCCAGATTGTCGAAACTCCCGCATCGAAGACCGCCGGCGGGAAGGGAAAGACCGCAGCGCGTGTTATCCCTGCCGAGGTCGACTTCGAGGTCGGAGAGACCATCACGATCAAGGAAGGTTCGTTCGCGGGCCTGCCGGGATCCATCAGCGAAATCAAGCCGGAGAGCGGAAAGCTCACTGTGTTGGTCTCGCTGTTCGAGCGGGAGACCCCGGTTGAGCTCAGCTTCGACCAGGTAACGAAGCTGTAGCGCTCCGCTCACACATACCACCGCACCCCGGAATGGCTGGGGACGCGGGAGAGCCGGTTGGGATCCCTGATCTCACCGGGCTCGATCACCGAAAGAGGAAAAATGGCACCGAAGAAGAAGGTCACGGGTCTGATTAAGCTTCAGATCCAGGCCGGCGCCGCCAACCCCGCACCGCCCATCGGGCCTGCGCTGGGTCAGCACGGCGTAAACATCATGGAGTTCTGCAAGGCGTACAACGCGGCGACGGAAGCCCAGCGCGGCAACGTCATCCCCGTTGAAATCACCGTGTACGAAGACCGCTCGTTCACCTTCGTCCTGAAGACCCCGCCCGCTGCGGAGCTCATCAAGAAGGCGGCCGGCGTTGCCAAGGGTTCGGCGACCCCGCACACCGTCAAGGTTGCGCGCCTCACCAAGGACCAGGTTCGCTCGATTGCCGAGCAGAAGCAGGTCGACCTGAACGCGAACGACCTGGACGCGGCAATGAAGATCATCGCGGGCACCGCCCGTTCGATGGGGATCACGGTGGAGGCGTAATTATGGCTACGAAGTCAAAGGCATACCGCGCCGCTTCCGAGAAGATCGAAGAGGGCAAGTTCTACACGCCGACGGAGGCCGTCTCGGTCGCCCGCGAGACCGGCTCCAAGAAGTTCGACTCGACCGTTGAGGTCGCGTTGAAGCTCGGTGTCGACCCGCGCAAGGCCGACCAGATGGTTCGTGGCACGGTCATCCTGCCGCACGGTACGGGCAAGACCGCTCGCGTTCTCGTTTTCGCAACCGGTGCAGCGGCCGAGGCCGCAATTGCGGCCGGAGCCGACGAGGTCGGTGGCGCCGAGCTCATCGAGAAGGTCGCGGGCGGCTACACCGCTTTCGATTCCGCTGTTTCGACGCCGGAGCTCATGGGCCAGGTCGGTCGACTCGGAAAGGTGCTCGGCCCGCGTGGTCTCATGCCCAACCCGAAGACCGGCACCGTGACGACGGATGTGGCCAAGGCCGTTTCCGACATCAAGGGCGGAAAGATCGAGTTCCGCGTCGACAAGCACTCCAACGTGCACTTCGTCGTTGGCAAGGCCGGTTTCACCGCCGACCAGCTCGACGAGAACCTGAAGGCAGCGCTCGAAGAGGTTGTTCGTTTGAAGCCGAGCAGCTCCAAGGGCCGCTACATCACCAAGGCGACTGTCTCGACCACGTTTGGTCCTGGCATCCCGGTGGACGTCAACTCCATCTAGTAACACGCGAGAAGGGGTCCGCTTCGGCGGGCCCCTTTTTCGCACCGCCCCGCCCCCGACGTGCGACGAAAACGAAGGAATTCGGTGACCGACACCAACGCGAACGCCGTTCCGCGAGCGGATGCGCCCGATTCTCCTTCGTTTTCGGTGCGACGGGCGGGGGCCGGGGATGCCGGAGCGCTCGCCGCGGTTGCGGCCGCGACCTTTCCGCTGGCATGCCCGCCCGACGCGAAGCCCGAGGCGATCCAGGACTTCATCGCCCACCACCTCACCGAAACCAGCTTTGACGGTTACCTGGCGGATCCCGCGCGGGAGCTCTACCTGGTCGAGGTGGACTCGGTGCCGGCCGGCTACACGATGCTCGTCTTCGGTGAGCCCACCGATCCGGATGTACTGGCTGTCGTGACCGCCCGCCCCGTCGCCGAGTTGAGCAAGGTGTACGTGCTGCCCGAGCACCACGGGCTGGGTCTCGCCCAGACCCTGGTCGCAGCATCCATTGACGCGGCCGCGGCACGGGGCGTGAAAGCGCTCTGGCTGGGTGTCAACGAGCACAACGCGAAGGCGAACCGATTCTACGAAAAGGTCGGGTTCGTCACCGTCGGCAAGAAGAAGTTTCTCGTCGGGCAGCGCTGGGAAGACGACTTCGTCAAGGTGCGGGTTCTCGCCTAGGCCCTAGACGTCGGCGACGGTGAGCACGATCTTGCCGCGGGTGTGGCCGCCCTCGAGGGTGCGGTGGGCGTCGGCCGCGTGATCGAGGTCGAACACCTTGTCGACGAAGACGCGCACGTCACCGGATTCGAGCAGCCGCGACACGACCGCGAGGGTCGCTCCGTCCGGCGCGACCTTGTACCCGGTCGACCGCACTCCCGCCGCTGCAGCCTCCTCGTGCAGGGTTGGCCAGCTGCCCGACGGCACGTTGATCAGCAGGCCGCCCGGGCGCAGCACGCTGAGTGATCGCGTTCCTGTGTTGTCGAGGACGTTGCCGACCAGGTCGATCACGACGTCGACATCGGACACCTCGTCTTCGAACCGCGCGGCCGTGTAGTCGATGACCTCATTGGCGCCCAGCTCGCGCAGCCACGGCACATTGCCGGTCGAGCAGGTGGCGATGACGTGCGCGCCGAAATAGGAGGCGAACTGCACGGCGAAGTGGCCGACACCCCCGGTGCCAGCATGGATGAGGATGCGCTGCCCCTCGTGAGCGCGGGCAACCTCGACGATGATTCCCCACGCCGTAAGCGCGGCGACCGGAACTCCCGCCGCCTCAACGTGGGAGAGGCTGCGTGGCTTGCGCGTCAGGCTCAGGCTCGGCACGCTGGCGTACTCCGCATAGCTGCCGCTCAGGCGCGGAACCATGATCATCCCGTAGACCTCGTCGCCCGGCTGCAGGGGGTGCGCCTCGTAGGGGGATTCGACGATAATCCCGCTGAAGTCGTTGCCGAGCACCGCCGGCCAGTCATTGATGGATGCCGAAACGCCCGCCCCGCCCCTCGTCTTCGCGTCGATCGGATTGACTCCGGCCGCGATGATCTTCACGAGGAACTCGGCGTTCGCCCGTGCCGGACGCTCGATCGTCGCGGGAACGAGAACCTCCGGCCCGCCCGTGCCGTCCATAATGACGGCCCGCATTGTGGTCATGTCTCCTGGCCTCCCCGCCTGTGGTACCAGTCAACGCGTCGAATGATTCGGTGTTGTTACGACGGTGTCACTTCGGTGCAAACTATCGACCCGCTAGCATTCGTTGAATGACTGCCCGCCTGCGACGAGCCGACCCGTTTCTCGCGGTGGCCGGAGCGATCTGCGTGGTTGTCGCGCTGGTGATCATCTGGCTGGCCCGCCTGTCCGTCGGCTACGACGTGTACGTGAGCCAGCTCGGCGCGACCGGCGCGCCTACCGCTCGCCTGTTCGAGATCGCCCTGTTGCTGGTCGTGGTCGGCGGGTCGCTCGTCGGAGTAGCCAGTCGCGACATCCGTTCAACGGTTCGCTGGCTGGCCCTCTGGACGCCCGCCGTGTCGCTCTGGGTCGCGAGCGGATTCTTTCTCGTGGCCTCGCAGGTCACCTGCACGCCGGGGTGCCCGATCCCGTGGGGCGCCAGCTTCGACTGGCAGGACCTGACCCACATCGTCTGTGCCGTGCTGGCCTTCTCGGCGGCGTGCTGGGCGATGCTGCAGGCATCCTTCGCGCGCGGTCATCGACCGCTGGCCGTCTTCTCGCGGGCGTCCGGCATCGCGGTGGCGGTGATCGCCGGTGGTGGCGGCATCCTCTCCCTGGCACACGTGCTGACCGACCTCGGAGCCCGGCTCGAACTGGTCGCCACGACGATTGCGATTCTCTGGGTGGCCAGCTACGGCATCGTCATCGCGGTGCGCGGGTCAAAGCCATCGGCGGTGACCGTAGTCGAGCCCGCCGAGCCGTCCGAGCCCGCCGAAGTCGCCCGCGAGCCGGAACTAGCGCGGGCGGATTAGCTCGAGCATCCGGTTGGCGAGGCCGACCAGGATGTGGATCTCGTTCTCGTCGCGGTCGACCCACTGGCACTTCGGCTCGGCCGCCACCGGCACGAAGTCGTCGTGCTGCTCCCAGACGACGAGGGTGCGTTCGGCGCCGAGCACGTACTGCTGCCACCAGACCTGGCGCAGGTACGAGCGCGGGATGCTGCGCCACAGCTTGCTCGTCGTCTTGATCTCTGAGAGCACGAGCGAGGTGCCCTGCCAGCCGAGACCGTCCGGCGTCGCGAGGTGCAGCTGCTGGCCGTGTGCGTGGTACAGCACGTCGCTCGGCCGGATGCGGTGATTCGCCAACACCCAGCGGGCGATCTCCGGCTCGCGCACCCTTCCGTGGTCGGTGTACGCGTTGCCTCCGAAGCCCGTTCCGAGGAGTTTCTCCTGTGCAACCGTACGTACGGCGGATGCGCTGGACAGCCGGGCGACATCCGTCCCGGTCACGCCGCGACTACGCGCTCGCAGCCATGCGACACGGTCGCTCGACCGTGCCACCACGCGGTCGCGGTGGTCGGGCGCCGGCTCATCCCAGAGGTCGAGGGTCGGCTGCACGATGGTCACACTGCCATTCTCGCCCCGGCCGATGACCAGAGGAACCAGAAACGCCAGGGCAGCAGTATTGGCGGCCAACCGTCGCGTTTGAGCGTGCCCCCCGAACGGGGTAGACAATGAAGTGTGTCCCCCTATTGACCGACACGGACGGGGTCCGTTACTGTCGGTCTTTAGGAGGACATCACTGGGGACGCCTTCTTCTTCACGCGGGGTCGACCTGGCCGCCGTGCGGCGCCGGAACCCGAACCTCCGGCAGTCGGGGGGGATCATGAAAAAGCAGTTGCGCGCGCTCGCGCTCGTTCTCACGCTGACAGCGTCGGCCGCACTAGCCACTCTGGCCGCTGCCCCCGCAATGGCAGATGCCCCGCACTCGGCTTCGACCTCCGTGACCGTTCCGCTGAGCATCCCAAGTGGCCAATCGTCGGATGACGCCAGCGGCTCCCAGTCGAGCGCGGTCCCGGTGACGCTGACGATGATCGCGGGCATTTTCGTGCTCGGAGGATCGATTGGACTCGTGCTGGCATCCGGCAATCGGCGCCGGAACGTGTACCACTAGCACCTCAGCCAAATCAGTGCTCGTGCACAGACGGTTCATAGGAACCTCCTAATACTTAGGAATGTGACCACTACACCGGCTTTCTCCCAGCACGTTGCTTCGCCCGTCGCCCAGCCCAAGCTGCGCAGGGCAGACGGCAGCCCCATCCGCGCCGTCGTCGTCGACGACGAAGACGCCCTTACCGACCTGCTCTCGATGGCCCTGCGCTACGAGGGCTGGGATGTGCGGCTCGCCGAGAACGGCCAGAAGGCACTCGCTGCCGTGCGCGAGTTCCGCCCCGACGTCATTGTTCTCGACGTGATGCTGCCCGACATCGACGGCCTGCAGGTTCTGCAGCGGCTCCGAGCAGACGGCAACCAGGCGCCGATCCTTTTCCTCACCGCCAAGGACTCCGTGGATGACCGGATTGCCGGCCTCACCGTCGGGGGAGACGACTACGTGACGAAGCCCTTCAGCCTCGAAGAGCTGGTCGCTCGCCTGCGTGGGCTCATCCGTCGTGCCGGAGTGACCATCGATGACTCCGACGACTCGCACATCGCCGTCGGCGATCTCGAGCTCGACGAAGAGAGCTACGAGGTTCGGCGCGGAGGCGAGATCATCGAACTCACCGCAACCGAGTTCGAGCTGCTTCGCTACCTCATGCGCAACCCGCGCCGCGTGCTCAGCAAGATGCAGATTCTCGATCGCGTCTGGAGCTACGACTTCGGCGGCAAGTCCTCCGTCGTCGAGATCTACATCTCCTACCTCCGCAAGAAGATCGACGCCGGCCGCCCGCAAATGATCCACACGGTCCGCGGTGTCGGCTACGTGCTCAAGCCGGCACAGTGAGCACGATCCCCGGGGCCGCGATCGTACGGCGGCATCAGCAGCTGACGCTGCGTACTCGGCTGGTGGTGAGCATCCTCGCCCTGATGGGCCTGGTGAGCATAGGAATCGGCGTGACCAGCGTGCTGCTGCTGCACGCCAATCTCCAGCGAGCGCTCGACACCCAGCTGATCAGCGCAAGCAGCAGGGTAGGGCCGAACGGGCCGCCGCTCACGATTTACGAGGCCGCCAGGATCGCTCGCGCGCCGGGCTCGCCCGTGGGAACCGTGGCCGCGATCCTGGTGGATGACGCCGTCGTCTCGAGCGCCCGCCAGGCGACACCGAGCGGTGTGACTCCGATCACGGCAACCCTGACCACCTCGCAGGAGCAGGCGATGCTGGCTGCAACACTGAGCGCGCGCCCACAGACGGTGAGCCTCGGCAACCTCGGCAACTACCGGCTGGTATCGGTGACGGCGCAGAACGGGGTCTCCATCATCGTGGGCGAGCCGCTCGCCGAGGTCGACAGCCAGGTCGCGCAGTTCCGCAACCTCGTGATGGGCGTCCTGCTTCTCGGACTGATGATCGTGGCGGGGGCAACGGCGCTGATCGTGAGTCTCGCGCTTCGCCCGCTGCGCCGTGTCGCCGCGACAGCGACGCAGGTCGCGTCGCTCCCGCTCGATCGGGGAGAGGTATCGCTCGCGATTCGCGTTCCCGACGCCGACACGAACCCGCACACGGAGGTCGGCCAGGTCGGCGCTGCGCTGAACGGGATGCTCGGCCACATCGACTCGGCACTCAAGGCGCGGCAGGCGAGCGAGAGCCGTGTGCGCCAGTTCGTGGCCGATGCGAGCCACGAACTGCGCACTCCTCTCGCGTCCATCCGCGGATACGCCGAGCTCACGCGCCGCGGCGGCCACGAGCTGCCCGACGACGTCGTGCACTCGATGGGACGTGTCGAGTCCGAGGCGGTGCGCATGACCTCGCTCGTCGAAGACCTTCTGCTGCTGGCGCGACTGGACGCGGGTCGCGATCTCGAGATGAAGCCGGTGGACCTCGGCCCCCTGCTCGTCGACTGCGTGAGCGATGCCTACGCCGCCGGGCCGGACCACGACTGGAACCTCGAATCGCCGGAGGAGCCGGTCATCGTCTCCGGTGACCAGCAGCGCATCCACCAGGTGCTGGCCAACCTGCTGACTAACGCGCGGGTGCACACGCCGGCCGGCACCATCGTCACCGTCGGCCTTGGCATCGAGGCGGGGGATACCGCGGTGATAACGGTCGCCGACAACGGCCCCGGCATCCCGGAAAACCTCAAGGCCGACCTCTTCGAGCGATTCGCGCGCGGGGACTCCTCGCGCTCGCGCATGGCCGGGAGCACCGGCCTCGGGCTGTCCATCGTACGCGCGGTCGTCGACGCGCACGGGGGAGCGGTCACGGCGACAAGCGATGAGAACGGCACTGTGTTCCGGGTTGAAATTCCCGGTGTAATCGCTGCGCGTGTTACCGCTCACTGAGAGGTACTGGCAGACTGGAAACCCTCGATACAAAAGGAACACACATGCGCATTGCAGTAACCGGCGGCAACGGAAAGCTCGGCCGCGAAGTCGTCTCCACTCTCACGGCCGCAGGCCACGACGTTCAAGTGCTCGACACGGTGGGCGCGCGGGAACGCGGATTCACCAAAGTGGACCTGACCGACTACGGCCAGACCGCCGACGTCCTTGCCTCGCTCGATGACCGGTACTCGAAACTGGATGCCGTAGTGCATCTCGCCGCGATTCCCGCGCCGGGCATCCTGCCGGACTCGGCCACGTTCCATAACAACATCAGCGCGACCTTCAACGTCTTCCAGGGGGCGCGTCGAGCCGGCATCAAGACGATCGTCTACGCGTCGAGCGAGACCCTGCTCGGCATCCCCTTCGACATCGACCCTCCCTATGTGCCGATCGACGAGGACTATCCGTCGCGCCCGGAGTCGATGTACTCGGTCGTCAAGCACCTCGAAGAGGAACTCGCGCAGAAGCTCGTGCGCTGGGATCCCGAACTGAGCATCACGGCGCTGCGCTTCTCGAACGTGCTCGACACCGAGGACTACAAGAGCGCTCCCGGCTACCAGTCCGACGCCAAGCTGCGCCGCTGGAACCTCTGGGGCTACATCGACACCCGGGATGGCGCCCAGGCCGTACAGAAGGCGCTCGAGAAGAAGCTCCCCGGCTTCGATACCTTCATCATCGCCGCGGCAGACACCATCATGGAGCGTTCCAGCGCCGAGTTGGTCGCCGAGGAGTTTCCGAACGTCGAAGTGAAGCGCCAGGTGCCGGGAACCCAGACACTGCTGTCGATCGACAAGGCCCGTCGGCTGCTCGGCTACGACCCGCAGCACTCCTGGCGCGACTCGCAGTAGCGGGGCGCGTCAGTCCGGTTTGCGCCACGCGGCATCGGTCACGTACTCTGTACGGAGCCAAAGACCGCTGGTCTTTGCCGTGCCCGCGAAAGTGGACGCGGCAAACGAAGGTGGAACCGATCGAAAGTGACGTCCCCGGCCCGCGCAGGTGTGTGAAGAAGCATCCATACAAATGGATGAAGCTCCGTGCGCTTGCGCCGGAGCTTTTGTTGTTAAGACCCCGTGTTTGTGAAACGCGGTGGCATCGAACGACAAGCACTCCGGCGGTTTAGGTAGATCTACCCAACTAATAAGGAGTGCCATGGCGAACAAGGAAGCGTCGGTTGCCGAGCTTACGGACAAGTTCCGTACCTCGAATGCCGTTGTGCTGACCGAGTACCGCGGACTCACTGTTGCCCAGCTCAAGTCGCTGCGGCAGTCGATCAGTGCAGACGCGACGTACGCCGTGGTGAAGAACACGCTCACCAAGATTGCGGCCAATGAGGCAGGCATCAGCTCGTTCGATGACGAGCTTGCCGGACCCTCAGCGATCGCTTTCGTTCACGGAGACACCGTCACCGTGGCTAAGGCTTTGCGTGACTTTGCCAAGGCAAACCCTCTGCTCGTTGTGAAGGGTGGTTACTTCGACGGTAACGCCCTGACCGCGACAGAGGTCAACAAGCTCGCCGATCTCGAAAGCCGGGAGGTGCTGCTGGCCAAGCTGGCGGGCGCCTTCAAGCAGTCGCTGTTCGGTGCTGCCTACCTGTTCAACGCACCGCTGTCGAAGGCCGTTCGCACGGTTGACGCGCTGCGCGAGAAGCAGGAATCCGCGTCCTAACCAGGACCACGCACGTCTCCCGGTCGGCTCCCCCGGCTCGGGTACAGAACACAGGAACAAAAGGAGAACATCATGGCAAAGCTGACTACTGACCAGCTGCTGGACGCGTTCAAGGAGCTCACGCTCATTGAGCTCAGCGAGTTCGTCAAGGCATTCGAGGAGACCTTCGAGGTCACCGCTGCGGCTCCTGTCGCCGTTGCCGCTGCCGGTGGCGGAGCTGCTGCTCCGGCCGAAGAGGTCGAGGAGAAGACGGCATTCGACGTCGTTCTCGAGGCCGCTGGCGAGAAGAAGATCCAGGTCATCAAGGAGGTGCGCGCACTCACGAGCCTCGGTCTCGGTGAGGCGAAGGCAGTCGTTGATGGCGCTCCGGGCGTTGTGCTCGAGGGTGTCACGAAGGATGTCGCTGACAAGGCGAAGGCTCAGCTCGAAGAGGCTGGCGCCACCGTCACGCTCAAGTAGTTCATTTTCACCACAAAAGGCGCCGCCCCTCAGGGGGTGGCGCCTTTTGCGTGTTCGGGACTGAAAGTTAAAGCGAAGCGGGGCATGTCGTAACCACTCGCCATGCCCCGCTTCTGTGCCACCGTCGCTGGATTCCGGGATCAGGTCCGGATTCCAGCATCAACTACCGGGCGGCCCGGCGGCAAACCACCCAGGCGCAGGGGCATTCCGCGGGGAATGCGCATGTGCTCGGGTGCACATCCACCTGAGACTCGGGGGCCTCAGGTGTTTTGGATATCTTATGCGTTCTCATCGACTTTCCCAGTGTCAATATGTTTCCACAGGGTAGTTGCGATCGTGAGTTCTTGTCCACCATAATGAGGACGTTCCGCATTCGACCCCCCTCAGGCGGAACGCCGTACCCCCGATTGAGTTCATCGCTCCCCCCAGCGAATTTATCCCGTAGAACTAGACGGTCTTACCCTCTGTCTAGCTCACCCGCGAACGATTTTTTGCCTGGGAACGCGTGCCGCTCCTTCACATTGCAGCACAATGCACACCCAGATGAGATCGGGCGTGTGGGCGAATCAACGCGAACCCACACGCCCGTTCCCTGTTTCGGATGAACTGCTCACACCGGGCGGGCCGGTGCGGTCGTGCTGCTTCGAACCCGCAGGCGTACGGGCACCGTGATGCGTTCGACCGATTCCGGGCGTGACGGTTGCCTGAGCTCATTCATCAACAGGTCGACGGCCATCCGACCCTGTGCCTCCGGTGCCTGGCTGAGAGTCGTCAGTGCGAACATCTCCGCGAGGTAGTGGTCGTCTATCCCGATGACCGACAGCTGGGTGGGCACCTGGATGCCCAGCTGGCGCGCGGCGAGGATCACCCCGATCGCGATCTCGTCGCAGCCGGCCACGATGGCAGTCGGCCGCGTCCTGGGGTCGGCGAGAATGCGCAGCGCGGTTGCGTAGCCGCCGGGAATGGAGAACGGCACCGCGCGGACGTCTGCGATGCCCCGTCCCGCGTCCTGCATCGCCTGCTCGAAACCGCTGAGCCGCTGCGCGTGCACGCGAAAGTCCATCTGCTCATGCTGGTCGCCGCCGAGATGCATGATGCGGGTGTGGCCGAGGCTCAGCAGGTGCGCCGTGGCGACGCGGGCCGCCTCGACATCGTCGATGCTGAGCGTTGGGATGCCCTCGATGCGACCGCCGAGCCCGACGATGGGCTTGCCGAGCGATCGCAACAGCAGGATCTCCTGGGCTGTCAGTTCGATTCCAACGGCGATCACGGCATCCACTCGTTTGCGCACGAGGAAATAGTCGAATACCCGTCGGCGCTGTTCGGGATCGTCGCTGACCCGGTAGAGCGTCAGGTCGTAGCCGGCGCCGGTGAGGCTCGATTCGATTCCCTCGAGAACCTCGCCGAAGAACCAGCGATTGATGAACGGGATGATGACGCCCACGTTCAGCGTGCGCCCGGTGACAAGGCTGGCGGCGGCAGATGACACGACGTAACCGAGACTGGATGCCGCAGCCGACACCTTCTCGCGGGTGTCCTCCGACACGTATCCGCCGCCGGAGAGCGCACGAGATGCCGTGGATTTCGACACCCCGGCGAGCCGGGCCACGTCGGCGAGAGCGCTCACGGCGTTGGTCTCCTTCGGTCAATGCGGCGTGCGGTGCACAGCATAGCGAGAATGCGCGGTTTGTGGGACCGGTTCCACAAAGTTGCTGTGGGAGCGTGACCACGCCGGGGCCGGATGTGGCGCCGCGTGCCCGTCGAACCAATAGATCGTTAGATAACCGTTCACATCAAGCGCTTGCATTGGGTCGGACTTGTGGCCTACCTTGTGACGTGGAATCGGTTCCTCATCGCACTGCCATGGCATCGAGACCTGCACCTGCACTGCAATCAGCACCCGCGTTGGTTCCTACCCGCGCGGCCCAAAACCTCAATGAGGAGGAGTTGTATGAGTTCCACTCTGCATCGTCGGTTCACCGCCCCCATGGCCGTTCTGGCCATCGCGGGCCTCGCGCTCGCGGGATGTTCATCAGGAGGTGGTGGCGGAGCCGCCGCCGGTCCCGGTGACGCCGGCAAGGCTGATGGCGTCGTCACGGTCTACGGCACGATCGCCGACACCGAGGCTGACCTGCTCAACAAGTCGTGGGCGGCCTGGGAGACGGCCAACAAGATCGACATCAAGTACGAATCCAGCAAGGAATTCGAGGCGCAGATCAGCGTTCGTGCCCAGGGCGGAAACGCACCTGACCTCGCGATCTTCCCGCAGCCGGGCCTGATGGCCGACCTCGCATCTCGCGACCTCATCCAGCCGGCTCCGGCCGCGGTCAGCGCGAACGTGTCGAAGTACTGGTCGAAGGACTGGGCGAAGTACGCCACGGTCGGCGGCACGCTGTACGGCGCACCGCTGATGGCATCCGTCAAGGGCTTTATCTGGTACTCGCCGGCAAAGTTCAAGGAGTGGGGCGTTACCGTTCCGACGACTTTTGACGAACTGATGACGCTCACCAAGACCATCCAGCAGAAGACCGGAAAAGCACCCTGGTGTGCCGGATTCGGTTCGGATGCCGCAACCGGGTGGCCCGGAACCGACTGGGTAGAAGACCTCGTTCTTCGCCAGGCGGGTGCCGCGACCTACGACAAGTGGGTCTCGCACAAGATTCCGTTCACCGACCCGGCCATCAAGAAGGCTGTCGACACCGTCGGCACCATCCTGAAGGACCCGAACTACGTCAACGCGGGACTGGGCGACGTCAAGTCGATCAACTCCACCCCGTTCGGTGACGTCGCTCGTGTTCTCGGCAAGGGTGACTGCGCCCTGACCCACCAGGCGTCGTTCTTCGACGGGTTCCTCACCGACCCGAAGAATGGCAACACCACGGTTGGTCCGGACAAGAACATCTGGGCCTTCCTGACGCCTCCGATCGCCGCCGGCGATGGTGCTGCTGTCACCGGTGGTGGCGAGATCGTCGCCGCGTTCTCGAACGACGCCGACACCATCAAGGTTCAGCAGTACCTGTCCAGCCCCGAGTGGGCTAACAGCCGGGTGAAGCTTGGCGGTGTCATCTCCGCGAACAACGGGCTCGACCCGGCCAGCGCATCCAGCCCCATCCTGCAGCAGTCCATCAAGATCCTGCAGGACCCGAAGACCACGTTCCGCTTCGACGCATCAGACCTGATGCCCGGAGTTGTGGGATCCGGTTCCTTCTGGAAGGGCATGGTCGACTGGATCAACGGCACCTCGACGGACGACGTGTTGTCGACCATCGACAAGTCGTGGCCGTCTAACTAGTTCCTCGAAGTACAGCGAGGGTCGACGCCTCACCGCGTCGGCCCTCGCCTTCCCTTAACGTCCCCCTGTCGGGTGTGGCTTCCCCGGCGATAGAGTTCCCCCACAGGCAGAGTCCACCGTTGTACTCGAAAGGCCCGCAATGTCCGCGTTCTTCAATTGGCTCGCTCTCCTTCCGCCACTTGCGCAGGTTCCCGTCGTCCTGATCGCCTTTGCGTTCGTCGTCGCGCTCCTCATCTTCTTTCTCGAGATCGCGCCACGCAGCGGGCGCCGGTTCACCGTCGCCAGACTCGTGGTCTGCATCGCCGCTCCCGCGCTCATCTTCTGGGCACTGGGGTCGGTCTGGTGGGCCATCATCGTTGCGCTGGTCCTGGGGGCGGTTTTCTTCATCCTCGACTTCCGGTCACGGCAGGGCGCCGGATACCTGTTCCAGCTGATCGGGTTCCTCAGCCCCGCGCTGTTCCTGCTGGCGATCGGCCTGGTCTACCCGTCGATCCAGACCTTCGTGCAGGCGTTCATGAACAGCCGACAGAACCGATTCGTCGGGCTGGAGAACTTCGCCTGGGTGTTCACGCAGGACACCGGCATCCGGACGGTGCTGAACACGGTCATCTGGGTGCTCGTGGTTCCGACGCTGTCGACCATTTTCGGTCTCGCCTATGCGGTGTTCATCGACAAGTCACGCGGCGAGAAGTTCTTCAAGATCCTCGTCTTCATGCCGATGGCCATCTCCTTCGTCGGGGCGAGCATCATCTGGCGCTTCGTGTACGCGCCGCGTCCGGCCGACCAGGACCAGATCGGCCTGCTCAACCAGATCGTGGTGTGGTTCGGCGGTAAACCGGTCGACTTCCTCGCCGTTGCGCCGTGGAACACGTTCTTCCTCATCGTCGTACTCATCTGGGTACAGACCGGATTCGCGATGGTCGTCCTCTCGGCAGCCATCAAGGGCGTGCCGACCGAGCAACTGGAAGCGGCATCCCTCGACGGCACGAATGCATGGCAGCGGTTCGCCAATGTCGTGCTGCCGGGCATCCGGAGCTCACTCGTCGTGGTTCTGACCACGATCTCGATCGCCTCGCTGAAAGTCTTCGACATCGTTCGAACGATGACGGCCGGTGCGAACCAGACGTCGGTCATCGCGAACGAGATGTATACGCAGTTCCAGGGCTTCGAGTTCGGGCGGTCGTCGGCGCTGGCCGTAGTCCTGTTCGTCCTCGTGCTCCCCATCGTCATCTACAACGCACGCCAGATCGCAAAGCAGAGGGAAATCCGATGAGCGCCACCGTTGGAGCGAAGCTCCCCGTCTCGAAGAGCACCGAGAAGCAGCTCGCCGCGGGTGAGCGCGTCGATACCCTCCCGAGGCGCACCAAGAAGCGGCTGACCAGTCGCGGGGCAACGATCGCGGCTCTGGTCATCGCCATCCTATGGACGACACCGACATTCGGGCTGTTCATCTCGTCGCTGCGGCTGCCGCAGTACCTCAACCAAAACGGTTGGTGGACGATCTTTGCCAACCCGGGTTTCACCCTCGACAACTACATCAAGGTCCTGAATTCGGGCAACAGCCAGCTCACGCTCGGTGGCGCGTTCATCAACTCGGTCGCGATCACGCTGCCGGCGACCATCTTTCCGCTGGTCATCGCCAGTCTCGCGGCCTACGCCTTCGCCTGGATCGACTTCAAGGGACGCAACTGGCTCTTCATCTTCGTGTTTGCGCTGCAGATCGTGCCGCTGCAGATGGCACTGGTGCCGCTGCTGAGCCTGTTCTCGCGTGGCCTCCGAGTTGGCGGGTACCAGCTCTTTGACGGGCTCAACGCCTCCGGCTCGTATACGCAGGTGTGGATCGCGCACTCGATCTTCGCGCTGCCCCTGGCGATCTTCCTGTTGCACAACTTCGTCTCCGAGATTCCGAGCGAACTGATCGAGGCCGCGCGAGTGGATGGCGCCGGCCACGGGCAGATCTTCTTCCGGATCGTTCTGCCGCTGACGATGCCGGCCATCGCATCCTTCGCCATCTTCCAGTTTCTCTGGGTCTGGAACGACCTGCTGGTGGCCCTGGTATTCGCGGACGGCAATGTCGCTCCCATGACGAAACTGCTCGCTGAGATCACAGGTAGCCGCGGTCAGGACTGGAACCTACTCACGGCCGGTGCGTTCATCTCGATCCTCGTGCCGCTCATCGTCTTCTTCTCGCTGCAGCGATTCTTCGTGCGGGGCCTGCTCGCTGGTTCGACGAAGGGCTAGCTGTTACACGAGTTGCCCACACTTGTCGCTATTCGACCCCGGATACCGACGAAAGTGGGCAACTCGTGTTCAGGGGGCGCGCGGGCGCGCCTAGGGTGAACAGGTGAGCATGCATGGCGTCGGCGGCGGCGGTCGCAGAGGTGGGCGAATCAGCAGCAGGGATGCCGCATCCCAGCGGGCACAGAACGCGACGGCTCCGAAGGTCCCGCACCTGCTGCGACGGATCGGCGAGCTGTTCACGCCGCACCGGTCGAAGCTGACGATCACGATCATCCTCGTGCTGGTCAGCGCCGGGCTCGGCGTACTGCCCCCGCTGCTGACGAAGCAGGCGTTCGATGTGGGCCTGTTCCCTCCGGACGGCCGGCCGAACCTTCCCGTGCTGCTCATGCTGGTCGGGCTCATGCTGCTGCTCTGGCTGGCATCCGCCGGCATCGGTGTGGGGCAGACCTACCTCACGGCGACGGTCGGCAACAACGTGATGGGTGCGCTGCGCGTGCGGCTGTTCGGGCACCTGCAGGCCATGGAGCTCGCATTCTTCACAAAGACGAAGACCGGCATCATCCAGTCGCGCCTGCAGAACGACGTCGGCGGCGTCGCGGATGTGCTCAGCAATACGATCTCCAGCGTGATCGGCAACACCGTCACCGTGATAGCCGCTCTCGTCGCCATGCTGTTGCTGAGCTGGCAACTCACTGTCGTGGCGGTCATCCTGCTGCCGGTGCTCGTGGTCGCCCAGCGTCGAGTCGGCCAGGTGCGCGCTCGCATCGCCACCAGGACGCAGGAGTCGCTCAGCGACATGACCGCCATCACGCAGGAGGCGCTGAGCGTGAGCGGCATCCTGCTGGCCAAGAGCTTCAATCAGCAGCCCGCCGAGATCGGGCGCTACGGCGCAGAGAACGCGAACCAGATCAGCCTGCAGGTACGCCAACAGATGAGCGGCCAGTGGTTCTTTGCGATGGTGAGCATCTTCCTGTCCGTCATCCCGGCCGTGATCTACATCGTCGCGGCCTGGCTGATCCAGCAGGATGTACCGGTCACCGCCGGAACGATCGTCGCGTTCACAACGGTGCAGGCGCGGCTCACCTTCCCGCTGCTCGGCCTGTTGCGCATCGCCCTCGACCTGCAGACGTCGCAGTCGCTCTTCGCGCGGATCTTCGAGTACCTCGACCTCGTGCCCGCGATCACCGACCGGCCGGGAGCGCACCCGGTGCGCCCGTCCGACGTCGGACGGGTCGCATTCGACGACGTCGTCTTTCGGTACCCGGATGCGGGAGGCGACTCGGAAGCAACGCTCAAGGGCGTCTCGTTCCAGATCGAGCCCGGGCAATACGCCGCGTTCGTCGGTCCGTCGGGTGCAGGCAAGACCACCATCTCCTACCTCGTTCCGCGCCTGCACGACGTGACCAGTGGACGCGTGCTCTTCGCCGGTGACGACGTGCGCGACCTGCAGCAGGAGTCGCTCGTCCAGAACATCGGAATCGTGAGCCAGGAGACCTACCTGTTCCACGCCACGATCGCCGAGAACCTGCGCTACGCGAAGCCGGATGCCACGCAGGAGGAGCTCGAAGCGGCCGCGAAGGCGGCAAACATCCATGACACCGTCGTTTCGTTCCCGGATGCGTATGACACGATCGTCGGCGAACGCGGCTACCGGCTCAGCGGCGGCGAGAAGCAGCGCATCGCCATCGCCCGGGTCCTGCTGAAGGATCCACCGGTGCTGATCCTGGATGAGGCGACGAGCGCGCTCGACACGATCTCCGAGCGCCTCGTGCAGTCCGCTCTCGACGCGGCCTCACGCGGCCGCACCACAATCGCGATCGCCCACCGGCTGTCCACCGTGATTGGCGCCGACGTCATTTTCGTCATTCAGGGCGGCCGCATCGTCGAGACGGGAACGCACAAGCAGCTGCTGGGCGCCGACGGAGAGTACTCGCGACTGTTCGCCGAGCAGGCCAGCACCGCAGCCTAGCTTCGCGCGGCGAGCATCGCCTTCATGGTCTGGATCTCGCTGGTCTGAACCGAGATCATGGCCCGTGCGAAGCCGACAACGCTCGGGTAGATGCTGCGGTCGAGCAGCGCCTGCGCCATCTCGATGCCGCCCTGGTGGTGCGCGATCATCAGCGTGAGGTAGAACCGCTCTGCCTCCACGCCGTGCAGCGTCGCGAGCTTCGCCACCTGGGCCGGCGTGGCAAGGCCCGGCATGGGGCTGCCCGGCACGTGCGCGGGAGACCCGGCCGCACCGTGGCTGTGTGTTGCACCGTCGAGGCCGGGGCGCGCCATCCACGTCATGGATGGCTCGGGCGAATTCTGCGGGAGCTTCCACTCGACGAGGTAGCCGTACAGCTGACCGGCCCCCTGCGATTGTCCCAGCGCGATGTCGAAGGCGAGGCGACGCACCTCGTCATCGGTGGTCAGGTCCCGCACAGTCATCGAGAGTTCGACGGCCTGCTGGTGGTGCACCTGCATGTCCCGTGCGAACCCCGCCTCGGCGCTCGTCGTGTCGGGCGTACCGACCTGCGGGCCGGTGATGCGACCAGCAGCGAACGCACCGGCGAGCAACAGGATGCCGGCGGCAGCCGCCGCGATGAACCTCCGGGTACGAAGCCCCGGGTCAGCCGACTTTGCCTGGGCCATCGACGCCACCGGTGCACGGGGAAGTTGGCTCCGGAGCTGCCGAGGATCGCCAGTACTTCGTCACGAACTGCGCGAGGCGCGAGTCGTTGACGCCTGTCAGCTGCACCTGCGCGCCCCACGCGGAAATGACGACGGGCGCGGGCAGGCCGGGGTACGGCGAGATCGTCATGTAGGTCGAGGGAACCTTCTTGATCAGGGTCGCGACCGCGGAAGCATCCACCTTGGCAGGGTCATAGGTGAGCCACAGCGCACCGTGCTCAAGGTCGTGCACCGCTCGCTCGTTCTGCTGGGGCTGGTTGTACACGCCGCAGTTGAGCCAGCCACTCCAGTGGTTGCCTCCGGCCGGCGGATCCATGCCGTAGTCCTTCTTGTAATCGACCGGCGTTCCGTCCACGTGCACCGCGGTGATTCCTGGGAACGTCTTCAGGCCCTTGATCGAGACGGTTGCGGGGTCCGGCTTCGGCTGCGAACCAGTGACGACGAACGTGATGATGACCGCGATCACCGCGACGGCGGCCACGCTGCCCACGATGATGCCGATGCGACGGTTGCGCTTTTCTCGCGCCTGCTGCTGTTTCAGAACGGCGACTTTGGCCTGGCGGCGGGCCTCGCGCTCCTGCTTGACGGTGGGTTCTGAGGGCATGGCCAAATCCTGCCAGTAGATCGCTGGGAATAGGGCGGGGCGCGCAGACCAGCCGTAACAGGGGCCGTGTATGAGGACCCCGCTGGTAGATTGGCCCAACCATGAAATACGCGGAGACGGTGCTCGACCTGATCGGCAATACGCCACTGGTCAAGCTGGGGAGTGTCGCCCAGGGCCTCGCGCCGACGATTCTCGCGAAGGTCGAATACCTCAACCCGGGTGGCTCGTCGAAGGATCGCATCGCCCAGCGGATTATCGACGATGCCGAGGCTCGCGGACTCCTGAAGCCCGGCGGCACCATCGTCGAACCGACCAGCGGCAACACCGGAATCGGCCTTGCGCTCGTGGCGCAGCAGCGCGGCTACCGCTGCGTGTTCGTGCTGCCCGACAAGGTCGGTGAAGACAAGCGCAGCGTGTTGACGGCATACGGCGCGGAGATCGTCGTCACCCCGACGGCCGTCGCTCCGGAGAGCCCCGAGTCGTACTACAGCGTTTCGGATCGGCTGGCCCGCGAGATTCCCGGCGCCTTCAAGCCCAACCAGTATTCGAATCCGAACGGACCCCTCAGCCACTACGAGACGACCGGCCCGGAGATTTGGGCCGACACCGAGGGCAAGGTCACCCACTTTGTCGCCGGGGTGGGCACCGGCGGCACGATCAGCGGCGTCGGCAAATACCTCAAGGAGGTGTCGAACGGCGCGGTGCAGATCATCGGCGCCGACCCGGAGGGATCCGTCTACTCGGGCGGCACCGGCCGACCGTACCTCGTGGAGGGGGTCGGTGAAGACTTCTGGCCGACCGCGTACGACCCGAGCGTCGTCGACCGGATCATCGCATCATCCGACGCCGAATCCTTCGACCTCACGCGGCGGCTCGCTCGCGAAGAGGGCCTGCTCGTCGGCGGTTCCAGCGGGCTGGCGGTGTCGGCAGCGCTCAAGCTCTCCGCCGACCTCGGTCCCGAGGATGTTGTCGTCGTGCTGCTGCCTGACGGCGGTCGTGGCTACCTCGGCAAGATTTTCAACGAGAAGTGGATGCAGTCCTACGGATTCACCCAGGTCTCGGATGAGAAGACGGTCGCCGACGTCGTGAGCCACAAGACCGGCCAGCTGCCCGATCTCGTGCACGTGCATCCATCGGACACCGTTCGTGACACGATCCAGATCATGACCAAGTACGACGTTTCGCAGATGCCCGTGCTCAGTGCGGAGCCGCCGGTTGTTATCGGTGAGGTCATCGGCGCGGTGGACGAGCGCTCGCTGATGGAGTTCGTTTTCTCGGGCGCCGCGAAAATGAATGACTCGATTGCGGAATTCGTCGGCAAGCCGCTGGGTTTGATCGGCGTGCACGAATCCGTCACGGCCGCGCGAACCGCGCTCGGAACGACGGACGCCCTGCTCGTCGTGGACGACGGCAAGCCGGCCGCTGTGCTCACCCGGCACGACCTGCTCAGCTTCCTCAGCGACTGAGCGACCCCACCCTTACGAAATCAGGAACACCTTGTCGCAGAACAACGACTTTTCCACGCGCGCGATCCATGCCGGGCAGGAATTCGATCCGACTACCGGATCGATCATCCCCCCGGTCTACCTGACCTCCACCTTCGTGCAGGACGGCATCGGCGGGTTCCGAGGCGGCTACGAGTATGCCCGCGGCGGCAACCCGACGCGCAGCTCCCTGGAGACCCTCCTGGCCTCGCTCGAGGGAGGCGCGCACGGCTACAGCTTCGCATCCGGCCTCGCTGCCGAGGACACCCTGCTCCGGGCGCTGCTCAGTCCCGGTGACCACATCATCATGGGCAACGACGTCTATGGGGGCACGCATCGCCTCGCCAACCGGGTGTTCGTGCCGTGGGGCGTCGGCCTGAGCACGGTCGACATGAGTGACCTGGATGCCGTGCGGGCGGGCATCCGGCCGGAAACGAAGATCCTGTGGATCGAGACGCCCAGCAACCCGCTCATGAAGATCAGCGACGTCGCGGCGCTCGCCGAAATCGGTCATGCGGCGGGAGTCATTGTCGTCGTGGACAACACCTTCGCGTCGCCCTACCTGCAGCAGCCGCTCTCGCTCGGCGCGGACGTGGTGGTGCACTCGACGACGAAGTACCTCGGCGGCCACTCCGACGTGCTCGGTGGGGCGATCATCCTCAATTCGGAGGAGCTGGCCGAGAAGGTCGGCTTCCTGCAGTTCGCCGTGGGTGCGGTCAGTGGCCCGCTGGATGCCTGGCTCACCGTGCGGGGGATCAAGACGCTGGCGGTGCGGATGGACCGGCACTCGGCAAACGCGCAGTCGCTCGCCGAGCGGCTGGTCGGGCACCTCGCGCTGGAAGCGGTCTACTACCCCGGGCTCGAGTCGCACCCCGGCCACGCTGTCGCGGCGCGCCAGATGAAGTCGTTCGGCGGGATGATCTCGGTCGCGCTGAAGGGCGGACCGTCGGCCGCACGGAAGTTCGCCGAGTCGACGGAGATCTTCCAGCTGGCGGAATCGCTGGGCGGTGTCGAGTCGCTGATCGGCTACCCGTCGGAGATGACCCACGCATCCGTGAAGGGAACCGCGCTCGAGGTGCCCGAGAACGTGGTTCGGCTCTCGGTGGGGATCGAGGGCGTCGACGATCTCGTTGCCGACGTGCTGCAGGCGCTCGAGCGGCTGTAGCGCCCCCCTTTCATCCCGTGGTGGCGGGAGTAAAGTGCTGACGGCGGGAGCCTGGGCTCCCGCCATCACAACCTAACTCCCGCCGCGCTCGCCGCAACTCCCGCCGGGAGCGGGTTTCTCCCGCCACCGGGGGCGGTAACTCCCGCCGCGAGGGGCAGTAACTCCCGCCACTGCGGCAGTAGCTCCCGCCGCGAGGGCATCGCCTGCCGCCAGCGCCACTTTCTCCCGCCGCCAGCGGCAGTAACTCCCGCCGTGAGCGGCAGCACCCGCCCCCAGCGCCACTAACTCCCGCCACCAGCGCCGCAACCGAGCGATCGGGCAGCGCAGCATCCATATGCTCGGCAAAGGGCGATCATTGGAAGCCCATAGCCAACGCGCCTGAAGTAGTCGCCATGGACTCCTCACCCGACACTCTCGCTCTCGATGTGGCCGTCCCGGTCTACAACGAGGAAGCCAGCCTCGAGCGCAGCGTGCGACAGTTGCACGGCTACCTCACCGAATCGATCGACACGACCTGGCGCATCACCATTGCCGACAACGCGTCGACGGATGCCACGGCGCAGATCGCCGACCGCCTCGCCACCGAGCTCCCCGGAGTGATCGCGGTGCACCTGGCCGAGAAGGGTCGCGGTCGCGCCCTCAAGCGCGTCTGGCTCGACTCGCCCGCCGAGGTGGTCGCCTACGTCGACGTCGACCTCTCCACCGAGCTGAGTGCGCTTCCGCCGCTCGTCGCGCCCCTGCTCTCCGGCCACTCCGACATCGCGATCGGAACCCGCCTCGCGCGGTCATCCCGCGTCGTGCGCGGAGCGCGGCGAGAGTTCATCTCCCGTGGCTACAACCTCCTGCTTCGCCGCGCGATGTCGGTCGAGTTCAGCGACGCGCAGTGCGGATTCAAGGCCGTGCGCAGGGAGGTCGCCCAGCAACTGCTGCCGCTCGTCGAGGACAACGGCTGGTTCTTCGACACCGAGCTGCTGATCATCGCCGAGCGATCGGGACTACGCATCCACGAGGTGCCGGTTGACTGGATCGACGATCCGCACAGTTCCGTGGATGTCGTTGCCACGGCCGGCGAAGACCTCCGCGGCATGGTGCGCGTCGCCCGTTCGATCATGTCGGGCAAGGTCCCGGTCGCCGAGATCTACGCGGAGCTGGGACGACGTCCCTACGACCCCGCGACCCCGCCGAGCTTCTTCGGCCAGGTCGTTCGGTTTGGGGCGATCGGCGTCGTGTCGACAGCGGCGTTCGCCCTCCTGTACCTCGTGTTCCAGCTGGTCACGCCCGCCCAGCTCGCCAACTTCCTGGCCCTTCTGGTCACGACGATCGGCAACACCTGGGCAAACCGCCGGTTCACCTTCCGGGTGCGCGGCACGGCGACGATGGTTAAGCACCAGTTGCAGGGCCTCGTCGTATTCGGCCTGGCGTGGGGAGTGACGAGTGGATCGCTCGCCGGTCTTCACGCGATAAACCCCTCGGCCAGCCCGAACCTGCAGCTGGCGGTGCTCACCGGGGCGAACCTGGTCGCGACCCTTCTTCGCTTCGTGCTGCTGCGCGTCTGGGTGTTCCGCGGCCAGCGCTGGCCAGCCGCGGCGCCTCGGTCAAACCGAGGAACCCTTCCACGGCAGACGAGGGCGCCCTCGGCGACGCCGATTCGAACCCCTCTCGAACTCACGTCGAATGGAGCGAAGCGATGACCGCGAGCGCGCCCGGCATCCGGATGCCCGCAGCATCCGTCGCTGGCGGCCGTCTCGCATCGGCGGCCCGCTGGATCGTGCGCGGCCGCGCAGACTCCGCCCGCTGGGAGCGCCCGGCTCTGCTCGGGCTCCTCGCGCTGACCGCTCTGCTCTACCTCTGGAATCTCTCGATTAGCGGGTGGGCGAATTCGTTTTACTCCGCCGCCGCGCAGGCCGGCAGCACCAACTGGGAGGCCTTCTTCTACGGCTCGTCGGATGCCGCGAACTCGATCACCGTGGACAAGCCCCCCGCGAGCCTGTGGCTGATGGCGCTCTCTGTCCGCTTGTTCGGGCTTAGTTCATTCGCCATCCTGTTGCCGGAGGCGCTCATGGGCGTCGCCACGGTCGGGGTGGTTTACGCGACGGTGCGGCGCAACTTCTCCCCGCGCACCGCGCTTCTCGCCGGCGGGGTGCTGGCGGTGACGCCGGTCGCGGCCCTGATGTTCCGGTTCAATAACCCGGACGCCCTGCTCGTGCTGCTCCTCGCACTCGCGACCCTGTTCACGCTGCGCGGCATCGAATCGGGCAGGGTGCGCTGGGTGATCTGGGCGGGCGTGATGATCGGATTCGCCTTCCTGACGAAGCAGTTGCAGGCCTTCCTGGTCCTTCCCGTGCTCGCCGCCGTGTACTTTGCCGCCGCCAACACGACGATCGGCAAGCGACTGTTGCATCTGCTCGGCGCACTCGCGGCTGTGGTCGTTTCGGCCGGGTGGTGGGTTGCGATCGTGGAGCTGGTCCCGGCATCCGCGCGCCCCTATATCGGCGGATCGCAGACCAACAGCTTTCTCGAGCTCACGTTCGGATACAACGGGCTCGGTCGCCTCACAGGCAACGAGACTGGCAGCGTCACGGGCGGCAGTGCCACCACCAGCCAGTGGGGCGCGACCGGAATCACCCGTCTGGTCGACGGTGAGATCGGCGGCCAGATCGCGTGGCTGATCCCGGCCGCGCTCATCCTGAGCGTCGTCGGCGCGGTGATCCTGCGACGGATGCCGCGGGTCGACCCCAAACGCGCGACGCTTCTGCTCATGGCGGGCACGCTCGTCGTCACGGGGCTGGCGTTCAGTTTCATGGCGGGCATCTTTCACGCTTACTACACGGTCGCGCTGGCTCCCGCGCTCGCCGCGACCGTCGCGATCGGCGCGAGCCTCGTCTGGTCGCATCGATCGGAGTCCTGGGCGCGCGTCATCGCGGCGGCAACCATGATCGCGACCGTGATGTGGGCGTACTCCCTCCTTGCCCGAGCGACGGACTGGCTGCCGTGGCTGGGGTTCGTCGTGCTCGCGATCGGAGTCGCGGCAGCGGTGCTCCTCCTGCTGCCGGAACGCGGCCGGATGCTCCGCGTCGCCACTCTCGCAACGACACTGGTCGCGGCTCTTCTCGCGCCACTCGCCTACACGCTCGAAACGGTGACGACCGGGCATACCGGTTCGATCGTTACGGCCGGGCCGCCCGTGGCTGGCGCGATGGGGGGCGGGCGCGGCGGCGCTCCCGGCGCTGGCCAGGGCCGCCAGGGCGCGG